>NZ_VFSU01000018.1 GCF_006385875.1 Sandaracinobacter neustonicus
GTAGAAGAATCGGGCTTCTTCCAGCCGCTCATAGATCGCGGGGATCGCGTAGGCGGCGTCAGCCCGGAAGAACCGGCCGCAAAGGTCGCGCTCCGCGTAGCGGGCGATGACGGGGTCGAGAACGTCCCGCCAGCCATCGGCGCTGTGGACGTTGCCATGGCGCAAGGCGCAGCGCTCCAGCATGCCGAACTGGTTGAACAAAAAGTTCGGGTGATAGCAGGTGCAGTCGAAATGCCCGTTCCAGGCCGCGCCCTCCTGATCGCCATGGGTGGGGCTGACCGAACTGTCCATGTCCAGAACGATGTACTTCAGCCCGTTACGGTCATGGAACCGGTCGATCCATTGGCCATTCAGGTCGGCCAGCGCGGCACGGTTCTCGGGCTGTGCCAGTGTCTCGGTCTCGAACCGTCCCATCTGCGAGGCCGAGGCCGCTTGCGCATCGACAGCCCTTCCACCCACGACCTGGCGCATCACCGGATCGAGGGCCAGGCGGTCGGCGTCGTTCACATCCTCGTATCCGGCCAGTCGCCCGAACACCGATTGCCGGAACAACCCGTCAAGCCGGTGGACCGTGTTCTTGCCGCGCCGGGTGTCGCGCAATGCTTTTGCCGCCAGATCGGACAGCCCGAGCGCGTCATCCAGCTCGCGCATCACCAGCAGGCCGCCGTCGGAACTGAGCTGCGCACCTCGGAACTCCACATGCACCCGGCGGTCGAACTCGACCCGATCTGCCCGCTTCGAACCCGCACCCTCTGGGTGATCCATCAAACGCGCCCCTCACGGCCATCAACACCATGATTTATATCGGAAATATTGAGATCCTGACAGCAAAATCAGCGATTTACTTGGGGAATGTGGGAACAAACGGACGCGAGACACCCATGAACATCCGCCTTTTCGCCACCCTCGCCGCAGGCAGCCTTGTGCTTGCCGCGCAACCCGCACTGGCCACCGCGCCGGTGGGCGATCCGCTGGGCGGCCTGCAAGCCATGCGCGAACTGAACGCAATCGTGTTCGGTGATACGCACGGCTGGCTGAGCGTGGAGGGTAAGACCTTCGTCGGCGGCACCGTGCAGAATGGCGGCGAGTTCGGCGGCGGCAACGCCAGCAAGTCCGAGGCGGCGTCCAGCCGCGCGATCCTGACGGTCGGCGGCAACAGCAATTCCTACACCCGCATCCTGAACGGCTCCAACGGCGGCAGCGGCAGCGTGGGCTCGCCTGCGACCGTGGACGTGGGCGGCAATGTTTCCAACCTCGCGCTGGGCACGAACAATGTCGCGGTGAAGATCGGCGGCACCGTCGCGCAAAGCTCGGCCTCGTCGGGCAGCACGGTGGAATCCGGCGGCACCGGTTCGGGCTGGCTGGGCGACAATGGCGGCAGCTTCGCCACTGGCAAAGGCGCAGGCTTCACCTCCGGCGTCACCAGCAGCATCAGCAGCGAAGCCGCGAAGCTGGAAGCCGATCTGACGGCGCTCTCCACCTCGCTCGCCGGGCTGGAGACCACCGACGGCAACAGCATCACCAACAGCTATGGCGCGATGGTGTTCACCGCTGTCAGCGACGGCACCGGCAAGAGCGTGTTCAACCTGACGGAAGCCGCCTTCAGCGGCTGGCAGTGGACGCTGAACGCAGCCGACCCGACACTCACGATCGTGTTCAACGTCACCGGCGATGGCAGCTATTTGTGGAACAGCAACCTCGCGGGTGCCTTCTCGGCCTTTGCGGACCAGATCATCTGGAACTTCTCCGACGCGACGTCGCTGAACATCAACCAGACGGTTTATGGCTCGCTGCTGTCGCCCTTCGCCGATCTGCGTGCCAATTCGGCGATCCGCGGCACGGTGGTCGCCAAAGACCTGCAGGCGAGCAGCGGCGTGAAGATGGCCGCGTTCGACGGCACGGATATCGGCCTTGCCGACCCGGCCCCGGAACCGGCGACCTGGGCGATGATGATCGCGGGCTTCGGGCTGGTGGGCGCAGCGCTTCGTCGCCGCGAACGCCGCGGGCGGATCGCGCACAGCAGCAACTGATCTGTCGCAGCCATAACTCTGCGGCATGGCCCTCCGCCACGATTAACCAAAAGGTGGGACTGGAAACTGGCGTTCGAACTGTTTATGTGCAACACATTGTCAACTACTGACACATCTTGTGCATATAGGGGTCGGACCCGTGAAGACTTATATTCGGGCTGCGCTGTGCGCGGCGGCTGTTGGCGTTGCGACTTCTCCGGCACTGGCGGCCGGTGACGCGAGTGCTGGCCTGCAGGCCATGCGCGAGCTGAACCTGATCGTGTTCGGCAACGTGCACGCGAACGGTCAGGAAGTCGAAGGCAAGAGCTTCATCGGCGGCGACCTCACTGGCGGCGGCACCAACTGGGGCATCGGCAACGGCAGCCAGGGCGCGGCCGTGTCGGATTGGCGCACCCTCACCGTCAACGGCAACAACAGCAATTCGGGGTAGGTGAACAACGGCTCGAACGGCGGTGTGGGGCAGGTTTCCACCAACCCCGGCGCGCTGATCGGCGGCAACTCCACCAGCATGAACTTCAACTGGGCGGGGTCCGGCTTCGATGTCGGCGGCAATCTGACCGGCAACAGCAATGTCGGCCCGGGGCAGACCTACAACATCGGCGGCAATGCGTCGGGCGTGAACGGCACAGGCGGCGCGACCGTGAAGGCTGGCGGCACGATCAGCGGCAACCAGAATGGCGCGACCTTCGTGCAAGGCCTTGGCACCGGCTGGAACGCGGCCAGCACCAGCGACGTCACGGCTGCGGCGGCGACCTCGCTGGAAGCCGATCTGAAGGCGCTGTCCAATGCGCTCTATGGTCTCAGCTTCACCTCCAACCCCTCCACTGTTGTCGCAGGCAGCCAGGGTGCGATCTTCAACGCGGCGCTGGGCGGCAATGATTATGCGCTGTTCAACATCAACGCCTCGCAGCTTGGCAACGAGATCAACTTCAACCTGCTGGATTTCTCGGCCGGGGATGCGACCATCGTCATCAACGTCGGCGGCACCAACATCACATGGCTGTCCAACCCGGTGGGCAATTACAACGGCAGCCTGAACCAGTCGATCATCTGGAACTTCTACGAAGCCACCAACATCGATTTCCAGCGCATGGTGCACGGCTCCATTCTCGCGCCCTTCGCGCAGATCGCCAACAACACCGCGCTGGAAGGCACGGTGGTCGCGAAGTCGTTCAACATGAACGGCGAAGTGCATCTGGGCACAGATGATGGCAATCTGGGCTTTGGCGACGTGGTTCCGGAACCCGCCACCTGGGCGATGATGATCGCCGGTTTCGGCCTAGTGGGGGCCGCAGCGCGCCGCCGCCGCCGGATTTCCGCCGCAGCCTGATCACCACAGCCTGACCGTTCAGCGCCGCCGCGCCCACCACAGGGCTGCGGCGGCACCAATCCCCAACATCAGCGCCAGCGCGCCGGAATACAGCCCGGCGCGCGGCTTTTGCGCATCTGCGATCCACGCATCCAGATTGACGCCCAAAGTCGCCAGCATCACCCCTGAGAACAGCCCCCAGCCCGCCGCGTGCAGCGCGGGCGTGGCCCGCGCGCCAGCCAGCGCCAGCCCCAGCAGCACCGCCCCGGCCAGCAGATCGTCCCACGCCTTCGGCTGCGCCAAAACCGAGTCGCCGCGCCGCGCCACTTCTCCCGCCAGCAACAGCGCCCCGACCAGTCCGGCCAGAACTTGCATGAATCGCATCATGATTGCGCCCCAAAAGACATAAATGAACAAAGAAAGTTCGAAAACGGCAATCTTCTGACAATTTCGCCGTTGACAGCCCGGGGCGGCCTCCCTATGCCGCGCCCTCCAACTGAATTCGAGCACGAAGGATAAACGCATGCAAGGCCGGGAGACGATGGGCCGGGATGGTGGCAGCAGGGAGATGAGCGGGGCGGACATCATCGTCCGCGCGCTCGTCGATCTCGGCGTCGACACCATTTTCGGCTATCCCGGCGGCGCGGTGCTGCCGATTTACGATGCGCTGTTCCGGCAGAAGCAGATTCGCCACATCCTCGTCCGCCATGAAGCGGGCGCGGTGCATGCGGCGGAAGGCTATGCCCGCTCCACCGGCAAGCCCGGCGTGGTACTCGTCACCTCCGGCCCCGGCGCGACCAACGCCGTCACCGGCATCGCCGACGCGCTGCTGGATTCGATCCCCATCGTCGTGCTGACGGGGCAGGTCGCCACGCATCTGATCGGCTCTGATGCGTTTCAAGAGTGCGACACGGTGGGCATCACCCGCCACTGTTCCAAGCACAATTACCTTGTGAAAGAGACGTCGCGTCTGGGCGGCACCATCCATGAGGCCTTCCATATCGCCACCACCGGCCGCCCCGGCCCCGTGGTGGTGGATATCCCGAAGGATGTGCAGGTGGCGACCGCCCGTTACGAGCGCCCTGCCCGCTTCGAACATAAAACCTATCGTCCCAAGGTGAAGGGCGATCTCGCCGCCATCGAAGCGGCGGTGGAAATGCTGGCGGTGGCCGAGCGCCCGATCCTCTATGTGGGCGGCGGCGTCATCAATTCCGGCCCCGGCGCGTCGCAACTGCTGCGCGATCTGGCCCGGCTGACGAAGGCCCCCGTCACGTCCACGCTGATGGGGCTGGGCGCCTTCCCGGCTTCCGATCCGCAGTTCCTCGGCATGCTGGGGATGCACGGCACCTACGAAGCCAATCTGGCGATGAACCAGTGCGACCTGATGCTGTGCCTGGGCGCGCGCTTCGATGACCGGGTGACGGGTAAGCTGGACGGCTTCAGCCCGCACAGCCGCAAGATCCATGTCGATATCGATCCGTCCAGCTTCAACAAGACGGTGCGGGTGGACCTCGCCATCGAAGGCGATGTCGGCC
The DNA here is from genome assembly GCF_006385875.1 of Sandaracinobacter neustonicus. Taxonomy (GTDB): domain Bacteria; phylum Pseudomonadota; class Alphaproteobacteria; order Sphingomonadales; family Sphingomonadaceae; genus Sandaracinobacteroides; species Sandaracinobacteroides neustonicus. Next base: position 4,875 of record NZ_VFSU01000018.1, read on the forward strand.
ATGTGCTGGAAGATATGGTGAAGCTGTGGCGCGCACGCGGGCATCAGGCGCAGCCGCAGGACGATTGGTGGAGCCGTATCAAGGGCTGGCGCGCCAAGCAAAGCCTCGCCTTCACACAGGAAGGTGAGAAAATTCAGCCACAGCACGCCATCCGCGCGCTGTGGGAGGCGACGCACAAGAAGAACCCGATCATCACCACCGAAGTCGGCCAGCACCAGATGTGGGCCGCCCAGCATTTCGATTTCGAACAGCCCAACAAATGGCTGACGAGCGGCGGGCTGGGCACCATGGGCTATGGCCTGCCCGCCGCCATCGGCGCGCAACTGGGCAATCCCAAAAGCCTCGTGATCGATATCGCGGGCGAAGCCTCCATCCAGATGAATATTCAGGAACTGGGCACCGCCACGCAATATGATCTGCCGGTGAAAGTGTTCGTGCTGAACAACGAATATATGGGCATGGTCCGCCAGTGGCAGGACCTGACCTATGAAGGCCGCCATTCGCACAGCTATTCCGACAGCCTGCCCGATTTCGTAAAACTGGCAGAGGCTTATGGCTGGAAGGGCATCCGCATCGAAACGCTAGACCAGTTGGAGCAGGGCATCGCCGACATGCTGGCGCATGATGGCCCGGTGTTCGTGGATTGCATGGTGGAACGCCACGCCAACTGCTTCCCGATGATCCCGTCCGGGGCCACCCACACGGAAATGCTGCTGGGGCCGGATCAGGTCGCCGGCAAGGTCGATAAATCTGCGGAGGCGCTGGTCTGATGGCTGCCAAGATCAAACCTCTGCTGGTGCAGGAAGTGGTGGAACGCCACACGCTGTCGATCCTCGTCGACAATGAAGCGGGCGTGCTCGGTCGCATCACCGGCCTGTTCTCCTCGCGTGGCTACAATATCGAAAGCCTGACGGTGGCCGATATCACCGAGGACGAAGCCGTCAGCCGCATCACCATCGTCACCTCCGGCCCGCGCCGGGTGATCGACCAGATCCGCGCCCAGCTGGATCGGCTGGTGCCGGTGCATTCTGTCACCGACCTCTCCGAACTCGGCCCCTTCGTGGAGCGCGAACTGGCGCTGGTGAAGGTGGCAGGCACCGGCGAAAAGCGGGTGGAGGCGCTGCGGCTGGCCGACATCTTCCGCGCCCGCCCGGTGGATACCAGCACGCAAAGCTTCGTGTTCGAAATCAGCGGTTCCACCACCAAGGTGGACCAGTTCATCGAACTGATGCGCGAAGTCGGCCTCGTCGAAGTCGCGCGCGGCGGCGTCGTCGCCCTTTCAAGGGGCGCGACGGCGCAATAGCCCGCCTCCCCCATTCTCATCATCACCTCCGGCCACAGGGACCGGGGGGCCATCAACCGAAGGACCATTGCACATGCGCGTTTATTATGATGCCGATGCCGATCTGGCGCTGGTGAAGGCCAAGAAGGTCGCCATCGTCGGCTATGGCTCGCAAGGCCACGCCCACGCCCAGAATCTGCGCGACTCCGGCGTCTCCGAAGTCGCCATCGCGCTACGCCCCGGGTCCGCCACGGCGGCCAAGGCCGAAGCCGCGGGCTTCAAGGTGCTCAGCAACGCCGAGGCCGCCAAATGGGCCGATATCGTCATGATCCTCGCGCCCGATGAACATCAGGCCGCCATCTATGCCGACGATCTCGCCGCCAACCTGAAGCCGGGCGCTGCGCTCGCCTTCGCGCACGGCCTGAACGTGCATTTCGGGCTGATCGAACCGCGCGCCGATCTGGACGTGATCATGATCGCCCCCAAAGGCCCCGGCCACACGGTGCGCAGCGAATATGTGAAGGGCGGCGGCGTGCCCTGCCTCGTCGCCATCGCGCAGGATGCCAGCGGCAATGCGATGGACCTCGCGCTGTCCTACGCCTCCGCCGTGGGCGGCGGCCGTTCGGGCATCATCGAAACCAACTTCCGCGAGGAATGCGAAACCGATCTGTTCGGTGAGCAGGCAGTTCTGTGCGGCGGCATCACCCACCTGATTCAGGCCGGGTTCGAAACGCTGGTGGAAGCCGGTTACGCGCCGGAAATGGCCTATTTCGAATGCCTGCACGAAACCAAGCTGATCGTGGACTTGCTGTATGAAGGCGGCATCGCCAACATGCGCTATTCCATCAGCAACACCGCCGAATATGGTGACATCACCACCGGCCCGCGCATCATCACGCCCGAAACCAAGGCGGAAATGAAGCGGGTGCTGGCCGACATTCAGGCCGGGCGCTTCGTGAAGAACTTCATTCTGGACAACCGCGCGGGTCAGCCGGAACTGAAGGCCGCCCGCAAGCAGGCCGAAGCGCACCAGATCGAAAAGGTCGGCAGCGAACTGCGCGCAATGATGCCGTGGATCGCCAAGAACAAGCTGGTGGATAAAGCCCGGAACTAACCCCCGAAACCCAAGAAAGCGGTGCCCTCCCGTGGGGGCACCGCCTTCCGGTCGGGCAGGGAGTCAGGACCTGCCGACTTCGATGTTCACCGACCCTGACTGCGCGCGTTAAACCTTGTCGCCCAGCGCGCCCTTGATCTTTCCGGCGACCTGCTGCGCCTCGCCCTTGCGCTCCTGCGCAATGCCTTCAGCCTTCAGCTTGTCATTGCCGGTCATCTTGCCGATGCCCTGCTTCACATTGCCGACCGCTTCATTGGCAAGGCCCTTGGTCCGGTCTTTCAGTTCGCCCATCGGTTCGCTCCTTCAATCGCAGCGCGGGATTTCACCGCGCGGGTGCGTATTCAACCAGCGGCCCGCCGCATTGTTCCCGTTCCCTCGGTTCGCAATGCTGCGTTCAGCCGCCCCCGCCCATCGCCATCCCGCCCTTTGCGGAGCCTTTCATGATCCAGCGCCCGACCTGCCTGTTGCTTCTCACGCTGTTGGCCGGCACCCCCGCCGCCGCGCAATCGCCGGGCGGCGCACCGCCCCCGCCGGGAACCGCGCCCAGATCGCCACAGGCCCCACAGGGACCCACCCCGCCCCAGCAGGGTCGCGTGCAGTTCATCGCCCCTTCCGGCGAGCCGTTCCGCGCGGAACCGGGCCAGCCCTACCCCGTGGCGGCATGGTTCGCCGCCGCAGACAGCAATCATGACGGCCGCCTGACCAGCGCCGAGTTTCTGGCAGACGCCAACCGCTATTTCGACCTTCTGGATAGCAACAAAAACGGCCAGATCGACGCCGCAGAGGTGGATGCTTACGAGGCAGGCGTGCTCGCTCCGCTGAACCAGCGGCGCGGCGGCAATCCGGGTGGCGGCGCGCCCGGCGGCAGTGCTCCGGGCGGCGGCCCCGGAGGTGATCAGGGCACGAAAGCCCCCCCTGCAGGCGCGGGCCCGATGGGCCGCAAATCCCGCCCCCGCGCGGAAATGCCCAGCGGCGCAGGCATGTATGGCCTCATCAACAGCCCCCACCCCGTGAAGGCGGCAGACCGCGACATGAACAGCCGCGTCACCCGCGAGGAATGGACGCGCACCCTGTCAGACCGGTTTACCATGCTGGATACGGAGCAGCGCGGCTATCTCACGCTGGAAACCCTGCCGCAGACGCCCGCGCAACTGCGGATGGGCGACAGTTCCGCGAAACCCAAGGGCCATCCGCCGGAACCGCGCTGAGCGCCCGTCAGGCGGCGGCGGCAGCCACCGGCTCCGGCCGCCGCCACAGCAGCAGAACCAGCAGCGTGCCCACGGCCACCGGGGCCAGCATCGCCGCATAGCCCGCGCTGCCCACCCCGGTGTCGAACACCCGGCCCGCGATCCAGCTGGACAGCGCCTGCGCCGGCGCGGTCGCCAGCGCCATGAACATCATCTGCGCGGTGGGCGTGCGATCATCGCCCCACAGATGCTGGATGCCGCGCATCGCCCCCAGGAAGGTGCAGGCGAAGCTCAGCGCGTGCAGCGCCTGCACCAGCACCAGCAGCGGCAGGCCCGGCCCCGTCGCCATCAGCCCCCAGCGCAGCAGCGCGCCAAAACCGCCGATCACCATCAGCGTGGCCGGGCGCACATGCTCGATGCGCGGCGCGATCAGCATCAGGAACAACGCCTCCATGATCACCCCGAAAGCGAAAATCCAGCCCGCCAGCGTGGCGGAAATCCCCAGCTCGTCGATCCACAGCTTGGTGCCGAAGATGTAGTAGAACTGGTGCCCGGCCTGAATCAGCCCGCAGCCGAACATCAGCAGCGCGAATTCCGGCCGCTTCACCATCGCCAGCCCGTCCGCCAGCCGTTGCGCGAAGGGCGGCTGCACCACCCGGTTCACCGGCTCCGCCGCCATCATCATGCTGGCGGCCAGCAGCCCGGCCGTCGTCAGCGCCAGCCACCACCAGATGCCCACATTGCCCATCCAGTCCACCAGCATGCCGGTCGCCACATTGCCCACAACGAAGGCAAGGCTCGCCAGCCCACGCGCCAGCCCATAGTTCGGGAACTGGTCCGGCCGGCACAGCCGCAGCAGCGCCGCCTCAAGGAAGGCGATCATCGCCCAGAAGGTCACTTCGATCACGAAGGCGAAGGCGAACGACACCCCGAACGCGCTGGAAAACCACAAGGCACCCAGCGCCAGCAGCGAAATCGCCGCCAGCAGCTTGATCGGCGCGCGCCGGTCGCTGCGGCCATCGGCCCATGCGCTTGTCAACGGCCCGGCGACGATTCGCCCGATCCCCGCGAGCGAGATCACCAGCCCTAGCTGTTCGCCGGTGAAGCCCCGTTCCTCGATCAGCCAGATGGGAAACCACTGAATCAGGCCGCCGAAAGCAGCGTAGAACAGACAGGCGGCGAGCATCGCGCGGGACGCGCGTATGTTGAGCTTGCGAGAGGCGCGGACATTGAGTGTGGCCATGGACCTGACGTGAAGCATGCTTGTGCGCGAGCCGCAAGCGGGCCATCAGGCTATTGCAACGAAAGGGAGGAATATGGGCAGTTTGTTCGATCTCACCGGCCAGGTCGCCGTTGTTACCGGGTCTTCACGCGGCATCGGCAAGGCCATCGCCCACCGCATGGCCGAACATGGTGCCAGCGTGGTGATTTCCAGCCGCAAGCAGGACGCCTGCGAGGAAGTCGCCGCCGAACTGAACGCCGCCGTCGGCCGCGACGCCTGCGTGGCAAAGGCCGCCAACATCAGCTCGAAAGAGGCCTTGCAGGAGCTGGCCGCCTTCGCGCTGGGCCGGTTCGGCAAGGTCACAGCGCTGGTCTGCAACGCCGCTTCCAACCCCTATTTCGGGCCGATGGCGGGCATCGCGGACGAGCAATTCGTGAAGATCCTGATGAACAATGTCGTCTCCAACCACTGGCTGATTCAGGCTCTGGCTCCGCAAATGCTGGCGCGCGGCGAAGGCTCCGTCACCATCGTCAGCTCGATCGGCGGGCTGAAGGCCTCCACCATGATCGGAGCCTACAACATCTCCAAGGCGGCAGACCTGCAACTGGCGCGCAACCTGTCGGCCGAATATGGCCCGCAAGGCGTGCGGGTGAACTGCATCTGCCCCGGCCTGATCAAGACGGACTTCGCCAAGGCCCTGTGGGAAAACCCGGACATCCTGAAGCAGGCCACCGCCGGCAGCAGCCTGAAGCGCATCGGCGAACCGGATGAAATCGCCGGCATGGCGGTGTTTCTGGCCTCCAAGGCGGGGGCCTTCACCACCGGGCAGGCGATGGTGATCGACGGCGGCGCGACGATTGTTTGAGGGCGCGCGCGCTCCTCAACACGTCACCCCGGACTTGATCCGGGGTCCAGCTGTTCTTCGGCGACGTTGCAGTTGAGGAGGCTCTGCCCCCTCAAACTCCCCCGGCAGGGGAATGTTTCCCCTGCACCCCCGGACTTTTTACTTAGCCCCTCCCGTTGACGCTTCGCGTCAGCTTCGCTTCGAGGGGAGGGGTTGGGGTGGGGGCCATCCGCCTGGCGCGAGGCTGGGGTTTATGGCCTGCGGCGCTTTGGGGGGAGTCTCCCGTTCTCCTTTCCCCGCTCAGGCTGAGCTTGTCGAAGCCCCATGTGGCTGACCCACCGGGCTCAGCCATTGCGCTTTCCCTTCAGGGGCTTCGACAAGCTCAGCCTGAGCGGGATGGAGAGCGGGTTGGGGTAACGGAGGGTTTGTGAGGATGGTGTTGGATCAGACCCGGCGTCCCCCCCTGTCTCCACCTCTCTCCCCGGCCGGGAGAGAGAGCCTCCGTAGCGCCGCAGGCAATCGAATCTGATCACTCAAACGGCGTTGGAGTTGGTCCGCGACGCCAATCTAGAGGGTGCAGGGACATCATGTCCCTGCCGGGTGGCGGGCAGAGCCCGCCCCGCCGGAGGCAAGCACCCCTCGGCCAACCCTCACCGATCCTTCTTCGCCTGCGCCTTCTTCGTCTGCTGAGACACGGAGCCCACCTTCGCGCCCGGCACCTTGGTTGCGCGCTTGGGGTTGGTGATGCTGGATTTGCCAGCCGAAGCCGTGGGTGTGTTGGTGGGGCGGGTGGAGGTGGCGCGGCGCTTTTTCGCCAACGCGCGGTGTTGCGATTCCACGATGGTGCTGCGTGCGGCGGCGATTTCGCGGCGTTCCTTTTCGGAATTGATGCGACGGATCGCCTGCGCGAACACCTGCTTGCGTCGGCCCGGTCGTTCGTAGGTGCCGGGGAAGCTGCCGCCGCGCGGATCGGCTTTGCCTTGCGAAATGCGGCGCTTGGCGTGGCTCAGGTCGCGCTGCTTGTCGTGCAGGCCACGAAGGCGGGTGCGCGCGGCCGACAACTCCTTGTCGGACAGGGCCTTGATCTCCGGCTGGTGCGTGCCTTGCACCAGAGTCCATTCCTCATGGTCGAGCAGTGCCTTTTCGGCCTTGCGATTGATCGACATGCATCATGTTCCTTGTTTGACGGACAATCCCGTGTCTTTGCGCTGCCTGCCTGCCCGGCGCAAGTGATCAGCGCCGGATCGCCGCCCACACGCGCAGCGCCTGCCGGGTTGCGGCCACGTCATGCACGCGCAGCCATGCCACCCCGGCCTCCGCGCCGCGCAGCGCCAGCGCGAGGCTGCCGGGCAGGCGCTCGGCAGCTGGCGTCGGGCCGACGATGGCGGGGATCACCGATTTGCGGCTGGCCCCCAGCAACAGCGGCACCCCCAGCGCGTGGAAATCCTCCAGCTGCCGCAGGATCGCCAGATTGTGCTCCGCGCCCTTGCCAAAGCCGATGCCGGGATCGGCGATCAGCCGCCCGCGCGCGATCCCCGCTGCTTCCGCCGCGGCGATGCGGTCGCTGAGATGCGCCAGCACCTCGGCCACCGGATCGTCATACTGCGCCAGTTGCTGCATCGTTTGCGGATTGCCCGGCATGTGCATCAGCACCACGTCCGCTGAACAGGCGGCTGCAACGCCCCTGCTCGCGGCGTCGGCCTGCAAGGCGGAGACGTCGTTCAGCATCACCGCGCCCGCCTCCACCGCGCGGCGCATCACCTCGGCCTTCATGGTGTCGATGGACACCGGCACGCCCGCCTTCGCCAGCGCCGCAACCACGGGAATGGTGCGCCGCAGTTCCTCGTCCAGCGGCACCGGAGCGGCACCGGGCCGCGTGCTTTCGCCGCCCACGTCCACCATGTCCGCCCCGGCTTCGTGCAGCGCCAGCCCGGCCGCCACCGGGTCGGCATGACGGCCGCCGTCGGAAAAACTGTCGGGCGTGACGTTCAATATCCCCATGATGCGGGGGATGGCGGCGCTCATGGGATCAGGCCGGATAGTGCAGCAGGCTCACCGGCTCCACACCCATCGCCCGCAGCCGCGCCGCGCCGGGCAGGCCGTCCAGCTCCATCACGAACATCGCCCGCTCCACCATGCCACCCGCCTTGCGCAACAGGGTGACGGCCGCTTCCGCCGTGCCGCCGGTCGCCAGCACATCATCCACCAGCAGCACGCGCGTGCCCGGCGCGAAGGCATCGGCGTGCAGCTCCAGCCGATCCGTGCCATATTCCAGATCATAATCATGGCCGATGGTGGCGGCGGGCAGCTTGCCCGGCTTGCGCACGATCACCAGCCCCCGCCCCGTCAGCTGCGCCAGCGCCGCGCCGAACAGGAAGCCGCGCGCCTCCACCCCGGCGATCATGTCGAATTCGCCCGCGCGCTCTGCCAGCGCCGCCGTGGTCGCCTGAAAGGCCGGGCCATCGGCCAGCAGCGGCGTCAGATCGCGGAACTGGATTCCGGGCTTCGGGAAATCGGGCACCACGCGGATATGGGCGGAAATCGTGTCCAACATGCGCTCCTCAGGCAAACAAACGCGGCGCGATGGCGCGCAGATGGGCGGCGGCCTGCGTCGGCCAGGCCGCGCGCGGGGTGACGATGGCATGATCCAGCGCCTGTTCCCAGCCTTCGCGGCTAGGGATCGGCAGCGGCGTTTTTGCCAGCCGCGCGCACAGCGCCGCCACCAGCATCTGCGATCGCGTGCGGTTGGCGGCCATCACCTCCAGCACGGCAGCGCTGGTCACGGCCTCGTCTTTCCAGCTGTCGAAATCGGTCACGAAGGCGGCCACCGCATAGGCCATCTCCGCCTCGCGGCACAGCGCGGCTTCGGGCATCGCCGTCATCCCCACGATGTCCATGCCTTCGGCCTTGGCCAACCGGCTTTCCGCCCGCGTGGCAAAGCGCAACCCCTGCACCGCCAGATAGGTGCCGCCCGCCTTCGCGGGCGCGCCGATGCCGGTGGCGGCCGCCATGATCGCATCGGCCAGTTCGGTGGCGATCGGATCGGCAAGGCTCACATGCGCCACCAGCCCGTCGCCGAAGAAGCTGCCAGCCCGGCCTTGCGTGCGATCCACGATCTGGTGCGGCACCGCCAGCGCGCCGGGCGGCAGATCGTCGGTGAAGCTGCCGCAAGCCGCGATGGAGACCACCGCCGTGCAGCCCATCGCCTTCAGCGCGGCGACATTGGCGCGGTAGTTGATCTCGTGCGGGGCGATGGCGTGCCTCGGGCCGTGCCGGGGCAGGAACACCACCGGCAGCCCCTCGATCTCGCCCTCCAGCAACACGTCGGACGGCCAGCCCCACGGCGTTTCCTGCGCGTGCCGATGCGCGCCCTGCAATTGGGAGAGGCCATAAAGCCCGCTGCCGCCGATGATTCCAAGCTTCATGCCGCCCATCCTATTTCGCCACCGGCGCGTCGAACAGCGCGTTCAGATAACTCGCCAGCCGCAGTCCGCCCTTGGTCAACTGGCGGCGCAGATTGTCATTCTGCTCATAGACATAGGCATAGCCAAGATCGGGATTGGCCGGATAGATCGTCTCGCGCACGACGATGCTGTCGGCGATCCACTGCATCGGATCGGCACTGGACCAGTCCCGCATCTGCGCAGGGCTGGCCGCCGCCAGCAGCCATGGCGTGAACTCGCTGTAAGAGAGGTTCTGGTTTTCCAGCAGCAGCGTATCCCACACCGTGTGCAGATTGCTGGGGCTGCCGAAAAAGCTCACTTTCACATCATTGCCGCCCCGGTCCCCCTCGCGCCCCACATGCAGCGGCTGGGAGAGATCGCCGACGATATGGATCACGAAGCGCAGCGCCTGCTGCCGATCCGCAAGGCTGGCGCGCGGATCGCGCAGCACGGCGGAATATTTCGCCAGCGCCGTAACGGCATCGCCCTGCGGCGGCGCGCCGGAATAGCCCTTGCCGATGGGGATCGTCACATAATGGAAGGGCGTGGAGTCCTTCTGCCAGAAATCCCCCGGCGCGGATCGCATGAAATCCGCCCATGTGGAGGCTTCGGCCAGCCCCTCCGTGCCCAGAATCTCCATCAGCCCCGCGCGCGCCTTGGGGGAAAGATGCCGGTCTGCGATGGCCCCGGTGATGCGGTGGCCGTTCTGCCCCCAGGCAAGGGCGGGGGCAGCCGCGGTCAGCAACAGGGCGGCAAGCAGGTATCGCATGCAATTCATCTCCAACGGGCCATCGGTCGTTCAGGTCCCATGGCTTTACGGTCGAAAGCTGACAATTGCACGTATCCCGTCCTTGCAGCCGGGCGCGCGGCAGTGGATATCAGCCATCACCATTCAACAGGGGAATCAACGAAGATGAGCAACAATCTGATCGAAGCGCTCGGCGGCCTTGGTGGCCTGCAGCAGATCGCAAGCGAACTGGGCGTGGATCAGCAAACGGTCGCCACCGGGGCGGCGGCGCTGCTGCCCGCCGTGCTGGGCGGCTTCAAAAAGCAGGCGCAGGCGCAACCCACGGGTCTTGATGGCCTGCTCGGTTCGCTGGGCGGCCTTGGCGGCGGCGGCCTGCTGGATGCGGTGCTGTCTCCACAGGCGACGCCGGTGGATCAGGGGAATCAGGTGCTGGGGCAGATTTTCGGCACGCCGGATGTCAGCCGCACCGTCGCCGGGCAGGCAGCGGGCAGCACCGGCATCAGCCCGGATTTGTTGAAGAAGCTGCTCCCCATCGTCGCCATGGCGGCGGCGGGCATGATGGCGAAATCCGCCAGCGCCGGAACGGCGGCGGCCCCCGCGCAGGGCGGCCTCGGCGGCCTGCTGGGACAAGTGCTGGGCGGCCTCGGCGGCGGCCAGCCCGCAGCGGCAGGCGGCCTCGGCGGCCTCGCCTCCATGCTGGACCTCGACGGCGACGGGAATCCGCTGGACGACATCCTCGGCATGGCCTCAAAGCTGACGCGTTGAGGGGTTGGGGCTGAGGGGGCGCGGCCCCCTCAAACTCCCGGGTGGGACAGCGGGCCCCTACACCACAGAATAGCTGAGGCGGAGATGCTTTCCGCATCTGTGGCTAGCGCGGCAAGCTATCGTCCGGGGCTTCGACAAGCTCAGCCTGAGCGGTTTTGTGGCTCGCAGCCTGAGCGGCTTGGGATCGCAGGATCGCAACGAGGCAGAGGCACCGGCCGCCTTTCTCTATAATTCCCCTCTCCACCCGCTCAGGCTGAGCTTGTCGAAGCCCCGGACGCCGTGGCACCTTTCGCTCTCAATGGCCTTCCACACCTACATCCTGCGCTGCGCGGATAATTCCTACTACGTCGGCCATACCGACAACCTCGAACAACGCTTGGCCGAGCATCAGGCGGGCACGTTTGGCGGCTACACCGCGCAGCGACGCCCCGTTACATTGCTATGGGCGCAAAGCTTCCAGACCCGCGACGATGCGTTCGCGGCAGAACGCCAGTTGAAGGGATGGAGCCGGGCGAAGAAGGAAGCGATGATGGCCGGGGATTGGGAACTCGTCAGTGCCCTCGCGCGAGGCGGTGAGGTTGCTGCGCGATCCCCGGGGCCTTCGACAAGCTCAGGCTGAGCGGGTTGGGGGTAGCCTGAGTTTGATGGAGCGCGGCATTGGTAGAGCCTTTGTGTGGGTTGCGGCCCGCCCCGCCGCTCCTCTGAACCCGCTCAGGCTGAGCTTGTCGAAGCCCCAATCGCCTGCAACCTTTGCTCCTCCAACACCTGCAGCGTGAACAGCACCGCGCGGGTTTCGCCGTCCACCACGCCGTCCGGGTTGTTTTGGCGGAAATGTTGCTGGAAGGCGCGGGTGGCGGCTTCGGGGTTGGTGATGTCGTAGCCGAAGCGTTCCAGTGCCAGTCCGAAGGCGGCGTCTGTCCAGCCGGGATCGGCCAGCAGTTTTTCCGGCCGGGCCAGCGCGATGCGGTGGCGGGCGAGGCGGGGCCAGTCGAACAATTCGCCCGGGTCCTGCTTGCGGGTGGGGGCGATGTCGGCGTGGCCGGTCACGTCGGCGCGGTCCACCCGGTGGCGCACGCACAGCGTGGCCACCAGTCGCAGCACCTGCCGCATCTGCACGTCCGGGAAGGGGCGATACCCCCATTCATGCCCGGGATTCTGGATTTCGATGCCGATGGAACTGCTGTTCAGGTCCGTCTGCCCGCGCCAGCGGCTGTTGCCCGCGTGCCATGCGCGGTCCAGCTCCTCCACCATCTGGATGATGCGGCCATCCTCATGCACCAGATAGTGGGAGGAAACGCCGGACTCAGGGTTGCACAGCCAGTCCACCGCCGCTTCGCCATCCTCCATGCCGGTATAGTGCAGGATGATGTGGCGGATCGGCCGCTCGCCTTCGGGCACCACCCGGGCGTTGTAGTTGGGCGAGGGCCGCCATTCGATTTCGTCGGCAAGGCTCATTGTGCCTCCGGCTCCACTGCCTTCTTTGCAGTCCTCAGGGTGATAATGGCCACCCCCAGCAGCGTCAGCGCGCCGCCCACCCACATCATCGGCGTCACCGGCGTTCCATAGACCAGCGTGGCGAACACCACCGCCAGCAGCGGCGTCGGCAAGGTGAATGGCGTAATCAGCGTGACGGGGTAGCGCTGCACCAGCCAGCTCATCCCGGCATGGCCGATCAGCGACGCGCCCACGGCGGAATAGACGATCCAGCCGAACGCAGGCAGCGGCACGTCACGAAGCCCGGCGATGCCGCCCGGCTCGAAGAACCAGCTCGCCGCCAGCAGGAAGGGGATGGAGACAATCGCCTGCCAGCCATAGATGTTGAAGATGGGAATGCCGGTCAGCCGCTTGAACATCAGATTGCCTGCCGCCCAGCACAGCGACGCGCCAAAGGTCAGCAGGATGCCCAGCCGTTCATCGACGATGCGCGGATCGAACACCAGCAGCATGACGCCTGCAATCGCCAGCACGATCCCCAGCGTCCGTCGCCAGGCGATGCGTTCGCCATCGATCAGGATCGCCAGCAACAGAGACAACGGCACCCCCAGCTGCCCGGCAATCGCCAGCGCGGAGAGGTTCGTCGTCACCTGATAGCTGTAACCGCCCAGCCCGAATTGCAGTGCGCCCGTCACCAGCCCCGTCAGCAACAGCAGCCGCATCCGCCCCGGCACGATCCGCACGGACGAGGCGCAGACGGCGAACACCACGAAATAACGCAGCGCCACCGCCAGCAGCGGCGGCATCGCCAGCACCGCCTCCTTGATGGCGACGATGTTGAACGCCCAGAGCAGGTCGATGATCAGGATGAACAAAATGTGGATCGGGCGCATGGTTCAGGCCGTCTGCTTCATCAGCCGGGCATAGGCTTCGTTGATGGTCGCCATCCGCGCTTCGGCTACGCGGATGAATTCGGGCGGAGTTCCGGCGGCGATGTGTTTGTCCGGGTGATGCTGCCGCACCAGCCGCCGATAGGCTGCGCGGATATCCGCATCCGGCGAACCCGGTGCCACCCCCAGCACCGCCCATGGATCATCCGCGCTCAGCGGCACGTAACGCGCCTGAATCGCCGCCCACTGGCGCGGGGTGAAGCCCATCAGCCCGGCCATCCGTTCCAGAAATTGCAGTTCGGCCGGATGCACGCCATCCACCGTGGCAATCATCAGCAACGCCTCCAGCAGATCCTCCAGCACCGGCGATCCGCTGCCCAGCAGGTCCGCCGCCTGCCGGGCATAAGCCTCCGCGCCGTCGGCGGACTGGCTGGCCAGCCGGTAAAAACGCCGCATATTTTCCTGTTCGCCCGCAGGTACATGGAACAGCCGCTCGAACGCCTCGGCCTCTTTGTGCGAAGCATGGCCATCCGCCTGCGCCATCTTCGCCGCCAGCGCGATCGCGGCAATGGTGAAGGCCACCTGCCGCCGCCGCGGATTTTGCGCCCGCACCGCGCGCACCCGTTCCACCGCGACGCCCACGGCAGCCCCGGCCAGCGCCCCCAGCGGGCCGCCCAGCGCCAGCCCCACGGCGCTTCCCATCAGCAGAGCCCAGATCGTCATGACGCACCAGCCTTAGCGTGAGAGCGGGCGCGGGACTATCCCTGTGCTTCGGGTAGCGGGCGGGAATCAAGCGAGAGGGTTTGCCCGCCGCCGCCCGCCGTCTTCCCCCGTCACCCGGACTTGATCCGGGGTGACGGGTGTGGGTGTGATGGGTCGTAGTGGATCAGGCCCGGCGTTGCTCCCCTCTCTCCACCTCTCTCCCCAACGGGGAGAGAGAGCCTCGTTGCGCCGCAGGCAATCGAATCTGATCACACGCACGAAGCTGGAGTTGAGGCGCGACGTGAATTTTGAGGGTGCAGGGAAATCATTTCCCTGCCCGCCGGAGGCAAGAGACCCCTCGCCAAAGCCCCCAACCTACCGCCGCGCCGCCCGTTTCCGCCCCTGCGGCTTTTCCAGCAGCAGCACGTGCTGGGCGGTCAGCCGGCCGTCTCCGGCCTGCACCAGTTCGAATTCCACTTTCACGCCCGGCTCCAACGGGTCGGCTTCGCCGTCCACCAGTGCGGATGCGTGCATGAAGACGTCTTTCGGCCCCATGTCCGGGCGGATGAAGCCGAAGCCGCGCGCAGAATCGAACCAGAGGATGGAGCCATGCGCCATAGTGTCACATCTGTTACAAAGCCGCGACAGCGAAGGCAACGGGCGCGAATCCGCCTTCGATGGGCCGCCAGAGGGATAAATCCTCCCCGGCGGCGATCAGCCACAGCCAGCTTTCGTCCGCAACGCCGTCCCGATCATGGCGGCTGGGGCGGGGGTTGCCGTTCGGGTGGCTGTGCCAGCAGCCGAGGATCGCCAGCGGCCCGGCGCGGGCGCGGCGATGGATGTCGAACAGGTGCGCCGGGTCGATTTCGAACCGGCGCGCCGGTTCGGGGGAGATGTTGCGCGCCACCGTTGCCTCTGTAATGTGGCCCGGCGTGCCCAGCAGCAGGCCGCAGGCCTCATTGTGGCCCGATTGCCGCACGGCGGCACGGATTGCCGCCGCCGCCCGGTGATCGAGCAGAAGCGGGCTTGAACCGCGCGAATTGCACCCCAAGTCCATGGCCAATGAATGGGGGCGTTATCCACACCGCACAAGAAGAAGCTGCCGATGTGCGTAGCGCCGCGCTCGCGCCCGAAGCCGCGGGCTGGCGGCTGGACCGCGCGCTGGCCGCCGCCATCCCCACCTTGTCTCGTGAGCGGCTGAAGGCACTGGTGTCGGCGGGCGCGGTGGAGGTGGATGGGCGCATGGAACGCGATCCCGCGCGCAAGATGAAGGGCGGAGAGGCGGTCTCCGTCGCCATCCCGCCCGCCCGCCCGGCCGAGGCGGTTTCGCAGGATATCCCGCTGGAAATCCGTTTCGAGGACGATCATCTGCTGGTGGTCGATAAGCCCGCCGGGCTGGTGGTGCATCCGGCGGCGGGCAATCTGGACGGCACGCTGGTGAACGCGCTGCTGCACCATTGCGCCGGGCGGCTCTCCGGAATCGGCGGAGTCGCGCGGCCGGGCATCGTCCACCGCATCGATAAAGACACCTCAGGCCTGCTGGTGGTCGCCAAGACGGATCGTGCCCATACGGGCCTTGCCGCGCAATTCGCGAAGCACAGCATCGGCCGCCGCTATCTGGCGGTGGTGTCGGGCCTGCCGGTGCCGCCTGCGGGCCGCATCGAAACCAATCTCGCCCGCTCCGAGCAGAACCGGCAGAAGATCGCGGTGGTGCATCCGCCCAGGGGCAAGCACGCCATCACCCATTACAAGCTGCTGGAACCGCTGGTGAAAGCGTCTCTGGTGGAATGCAGGCTGGAAACCGGCCGCACGCATCAGGTGCGGGTGCACATGGCGCACATCGGCCACCCGCTGGTGGGCGACCCCGTCTATGGGCAGGGCCGTCTGGCAGAGGTCTGCAAGCGGCTGGGCTTCCACCGGCAGGCCCTGCATGCCGCGCAGCTGAAATTCGAACATCCCATCAGCAAAGATATTCTCAGTTTCGAAAGCCCCGCGCCTGCTGATATTCAGCAACTGCTAACCGCGCTGCGTGAAGCCTGACGAAACCGCAAGCGCGAGGAGACCCGGATGACCAAGAGCAACCTGCCCGCCACCATTCCCGCGCTGGGGCCAGACGCCAGCCTGAACCGATATCTGTCGGAAATTCGCAAATTCCCGCTGCTGAAACCGGAAGAGGAATATATGCTGGCCAAGCGCTGGCAGGAACATGAGGACCCGCAGGCGGCGACGAAGCTCGTCACCTCGCACCTGCGCCTCGTGGCGAAGATCGCCATGGGCTATCGCGGCTATGGCCTGCCGGTGTCCGAACTGATCGCAGAGGGCAATATCGGCCTGATGCAGGGCGTGAAGAAGTTCGAGCCGGAGCGCGGCTTCCGGCTGGCCACCTATGCGATGTGGTGGATCAAGGCCTCTATTCAGGAATATATCCTGCGCAGCTGGTCCCTCGTGAAGATCGGCACCACCGCGGCGCAGAAGAAGCTGTTCTTCAACCTGCGCCGGATGAAGAGCAAGCTGGAAGCCATCGAGGATGGCGACCTGCACCCGGATGATGTGAAGAAGATCGCCACCGATCTGGGTGTGTCAGAGGATGACGTCGTCTCCATGAACCGCCGCATGGCCAAGGGCGGAGACACCAGCCTGAACGCCCCGCTGCGCGAAGACGGCGAAGGCGAATGGCAGGACTGGCTGGCGGATGACGGCCCCACGCAGGACGTGACAGTCGCCGACAAGCAGGAGGCGGACATCCGCCACGACCTGCTGCGCGAAGCGCTGATGACCCTGAACGACCGCGAGCGCCACATCCTGACGCAACGCCGCCTGATCGACGAACCGCAGACGCTGGAAGACCTGTCCCAGGAATATGACATCAGCCGCGAACGGGTGCGGCAGATCGAAGTGCGGGCGTTCGAAAAGCTGCAAAAGGAAATGCTGCGGATTTCGCAGGACCGCAAGCTGATCGAAGTGGAGGCCTGAGGGCAGGCGGCAGCGCCCCACCGTGCCGCCTCGGCATGCCTTGCTTCGTCACCCCGGATCAAGTCCGGGGTGAAGGTTGTTGTTGTGGAGAGGGTGGTGGGTTTGGCCCGACGCTGAGACCCCTCTCTCCAACTCTCTCCCCGTGAGGGGAGAGAGAGTGTGCGTAGCGCCGCGGGCAATCGAATCTGATCACGTCCACGACGTTGGAGTTAGAGCGCAAAACCAATGTTGAGGGTGCAGGGAAATCATTTCCCTGCCCGCCGGAGGCTCCCGACCAAACAACTCACCGCAAATCCCCCGGCGAATCCAAATCCCGGTGCACACCCGCATCGGCCACTGCCACCTCCACCACGCCCAGCGCATCCAGCAATCCGCGCGCGCCCTTGCCCCCCTCCAAAACCATCAACTGCGGCCATACACTCCGCGCGAACCCCGCCGGATTGCCGCGTCGGCCGCCCTGCACCGGCACCACGGCCATAGCTCCGCTCGCCAGCGCCTGCGCCAGCGCGCGCAACGTCTCCGCCTGCACGAACGGCATATCGCCCAGCACCACGAGCGCCGCGCCCCAATCGCCCGGCGCGGCGCGCAACCCCGCCTTCAGGCTTTCCGCCAGCCCCTGCGCATAGGCCTCAGCCCGCACGAACGGCGCATCGCCCGCCACGGCCCGCACCGTCGCTTCATGCCCGCCCGTCACCAGCAGCAGCGGCAAACCCGCCTCCCGCACCGCCGCCAGCGTGCGGGCCAGCATCGGCACGCCCTCCACGTTCAGCGCCAGCTTCGCGGAGCCCATGCGGCGGCTCTGCCCGGCCGCCAGCACGATGGCGCCGACCTGCTCCTGCGGTGCTGTCAACCCCGCGTCCGCCACGCCCGCACCATCCCAGCGGCAATGCTCAGCGCGATTTCCGCCGGGTTCGCCGCGCCGATGGGCAACCCGGCAGGCCCCTCGATCCGCGCCAGCGCCTCGTCCGCGAACCCCATCGCCCGCAGCCGCTCCAGCCGCGCCGCATGGGATTTCCGGCTGCCCAGCGCCGCGACATAGAAAGCATCAGACCGCAAAGCCGCCGCCAGCGCCCCGTCATCCAGCTTCGGATCATGGCTCAGCACCACCACTGCGCTCGCCGAATCCGGCCGCCACGCCGCCAACGCCTCGTCGGGCCAGCGCGCGTCCACCTCCAACCCGGTAAAGCGCGGACCAGCGGCAAACGCCCCGCGCGGGTCCACGATCAGCACCTTGTGCCCCAGCGCCGCCGCCATCGGCGCCAGCGCCTGCGCGATATGCACCGCCCCCACGATCATCAGCCTGAGCGGCGGATCGAAACGATGCACGAAATCGCCAGCCGCGCCTTCCGTCGCCCGCCCGTCCTGAAAATTGTAACCAATGCTCAACGCCTCGCCCGCGCCGCGCGCCGCCTCCAGCCGCTCCAGCAATTCGGGCGGAAAGCCGCTGCCATCCAGCGCCTGCACCAGCACCTCGATCTCGCCGCCGCAGGCCAGCCCCACTTCCCATGCCAGTTCGCTCGCCACGCCAAAGCGCAGCAACTCGCCGCCGCCTTTGCCGATGCGCAGCTGCGCGGCCGCGATCACCGCCCCTTCCACACAGCCGCCGGACACGCTGCCTTCGAACAGCCCGTCGTCGCGCACCAGCAACATTGCCCCCGGTCGGCGCGGCGCGGACCCCCATGTTTTCACCACCGTCGCCAGCGCCAGCCCATGCCCATCCGCGCGCCAGCGCCGCGCGGTGGCGAGCAGCACGCCGATCTCGTCCGTCACCGCATCAGCGCCAGCAGCGTGGCCAGCACCATCAGCACCAGACCGCCGATCCATGCCCAGCCCGGGAGGCCGGGGCGGTGCACGGCACGGGCCAGCTCCGCCAAAAACACCCGGATCTCCGCATCCACCTCGGCTGCCCCCGCCGCGTCGCGCAGGTCGGCCTCATAGGCCAGTTGCGTGCCTCCGTTCGTCGCATTCAGCAACCGAATATCCAGCCGGGTCAGCCGCCCGCCGCTCGCCACAACGGCTGCCAAATGGTCTTCGCCTGCCGTTTCCAACCGCTCCACGCCCTCGATTCCGCGCGATTCTCCCCCCATTCTGGCCAGCGCAGCCCATAATTCCGGCCTTGGCGCGTCGATCCGCACGTCTCCGCTCACACGCATTATGACTGGACTTTCATAACCATGGTGTAAAAAACCCAAGCTTGCGTCATCCCAAAGCTGTGTTAGCGTGTCGCCAGCCGCAGGCAAGTTTGGCTATAACCTCGTCAGGCGGTTTGGCCGTCGAAGGAGTCGCAGAGCCTTCATGGAAGGGAACAGGGCATTGATAAAGGAAGTCTCCGACAGCGAGGGGGCGGTCGAATCCGCATCCCGGACGGGGGGCGACGAGGTTGGCGAGCCGATTTCCGGGCGCGTCAAATGGTTCGACATGGTCAAAGGTTACGGATTCGTTACGCCCGACGATGGCGGCGGCGACATCCTGCTGCATTATAATCTGCTGGGCCAGATCGGCCGCAAATCCCTGCCGGAAGGCACGGCCGTCACCGTGGTGGCGCGCAAGGGCCCGCGGGGTCGGCAGGCCGTCACCATCATCGAACTCGATCTCAGCACCGCCACCGGCCCCGATCAGGACAAGATGGAAGAACGCAGTTCCAACCGCGTCGATCCGCTGGCCTATCTGGAAGATGCCGGCGATTTCGAGCAGGTGGAGGTTCGCTGGTTCAACCGCTCCAAGGGCTATGGCTTCCTGCTGAGGGATGATGGTGTCACCCAGGTCTTCGTTCATATGGAAACCGTTCGCCGTGGCGGCTTCGAGGCATTGCTGCCCGGTCAGGCCGTCCGCGCCCGAATCCATGACGGGCCGCGCGGCGCGCTCTGCGTCCAGCTTGCGCCGCTGGGCTGAAACCGCCGCACTGGCGCTTGCGCTGGCGGCATTGCCTGCCGCCGCGCCCGCATACGCCACGGGTTCGATCGCCGCCGGGCGGCCGCAGACCGGCCTGAAAATCGTCCCCCTCACCATAGAGGCGGGGGGCAAGCGCCATGCCTATAAGGTGGAAGTCGCCCGGACAGACGCGCAACAGGCCCATGGCATGATGTTCCGCACGAAGATGGCGCCGAACACAGGCATGATCTTCCCGATGGACCCGCCCCGCCCGGCAGGCTTCTGGATGGAGAACACGCTGATTCCGCTGGACCTTCTGTTCATCGGCGCAGACGGACGGATTCGCAACATCGTCTCCAACGCGGTGCCGAAATCGCGCGCCTCGCTGAATTCGGCAGGGCCGGTCGCCGCCGTGCTGGAACTGGCGGGCGGCGAAGCGGACCGCATCGGCGCGAAGCCGGGCGATAAGGTCAGCTGGTAAGGGCTGTTTCAGGCGCGCAACGCCAGCTTGCAACCTTGCGCATCCCCCCTCCCACAAGCTAGGGGCAAGCCATGGGCTTCAATCTCTTCACCTGGTGGTCCGGCAAGACCTTCGGCACATGGCTGCAGACGCTCCGCACGGGGCAGGAAGTCGGCCGCGATGGCGACGGCAACATCTATTATGAAGGTGGCGGCAAGCGCTGGGTGATCTACGCAACCGACAATGATTCCAGCCGGGTGCCGCCCGAATGGCATCTGTGGCTGCACAAAACCCGCGCCGAAGCGCCCAGCCAGGTGCCGCTGCCGGTGAAGGCATGGGAAAAGCCATGGCGTCCCAACCCCACCGGCTCGGCTGCGGCCGAGCTTCCGCCGGGCGCGCTCAGCGCAGGCAAGGCCCGCGCGGCCTCGCCCGCCGATTACAACGCCTGGACACCGGGCAGCTAAGGCGGATCGCATGCCCCAGATTTTCAAGGAACATGTGGTCGAAGCGCTCGCGGGGCTCGCTGTGCTGCTGATCGCGGCGTGGTTTCTCGCTTTCACGCTGGGCCGCACCGGCAGCGCGGGCGGCGGCAGCTATGAACTGAAAGCCAGCTTCCCCAACGCCGCCGGAATTGCCGTCGGTTCCGATGTCCGCGTGTCGGGCATGAAGGTGGGCAGCGTCACGGCGCAACGGCTCGATCCGGCCACCTATCAGGCGCAGGTCACGCTTTCCGTCGCCAGCGATGTGAAGCTCCCGCTCGACAGTTCGGCGGCCATCACCTCCGAAGGCCTGCTGGGCGGCAGCTTCGTCGCGCTCATCCCCGGCGGAGACCCTGAGATGCTCGCCCCGGGCGAGGAAATCACCGACACGCAGGGCGCGACAGACCTGATGGGCCTGATCGGCTCCGTCATCAATCGCAGCGGCGGGGATGCGGCAGCAAAGTCTGAACCAGCCAAATCCGAACCTGCAGCAGGCGGGGCCGTCGGCGCCGCCGAATGACGCGACGGCCCATCGCCCCGCTCGCAGCGGCGCTGCTGCTTCCGGCCGCGCTGCACGCCCAGCCCGCCACACCCGAAGCTGCGAAGGCCGCCCCGGCCAAGGCAGCTCCGGCGAAGGCAGCGCCCGTCCAGCGCCCCGCCGCAACCACCCGCGCCACCCCGCAGCCCACGCCCATGTCCGAACGCACCGCCGTGATCGGCGTGCTGGACAAACGGCTGGGCACAACGGGCGAATTCACCCTGAAACCCGGCGAGCGCTTCAGCTTCGGCCGCATCGCAGGCGTGCTGCAAGGCTGCGAGAAAACCCAGCCGTTCGAACGGCCGCAATCCGCCGCCTTCGTGCAGGTGTCTGAAACCCCGGCGCGGCTGCAGGGTAAGCCGCAGGAGCCGGTGAAACGGGTGTTTTCAGGCTGGCTGTTCGCCGAATCGCCGTCGCTGAACCCGTTCGTGCACCCGGTCTATGATGTCTGGCTTAAAAGCTGCACGATGCGCTTCCCGGATGGCCCCAAGGCCGCCAGCAGCGCGACAGGCAGCGCGGGCAAGGCCACCAGATCGCGGCCCGCTGCGCCGAAGCCCGCAACGGCAGCGCCCGCAGCCGCACCGGCCCCCGCAACGCCGGAGCCGACACCGGGCACCTGAGCCTCGCGGTCGATCCGCCCCCAGTCGCCGGATTTGCCCAGCGCCGCATCCAGCAGCGCCAGATACTGCGTCCGCTTCACCTCCATCGCCCCGAACTGCGCCAGATGCGCCGTCAGGAACTGGGTATCCAGCAGCTCGAACCCGCCCAGCCGCAGCCGCGCCACCAGATGCGCCAGCGCTGCCTTGCTGGCGTCGGTCGCCCGGCTGAACATGCTCTCCCCGAAAAAGGCCGAGCCCAGCCGCACGCCATACAGCCCGCCCACCAGCCGCCCGTCAGCATCCCATGTCTCGATGCTGTGCGCATGACCTTCCGCGTGCAGCCGGGAATAGCCGTCCAGGATGCTGGCGTTGATCCAGCTTTGCTCCCGCCCCGGCGCAGCTTCGGCGCAGGCGCGGATCACCTGCGCAAACGCCATGTCCTGCGTGTGAAAAAACCGCCCCTGCTTCAGCACTTTGGCCAGAGATTTCGGCAAGTGGAACTTCTCCAGCGGCAACAGCCCGCGCCGCCTCGGCTCCACCCAGAACACGTCGACGGCCTCCCGCGTGTCGGCCATGGGGAACAGCCCGGCGGAATAGGCGCGCAGCAGCAGCGCGGTTTCCAGCCGCTGCGGCTGCCCCGTGCCGGGCCGTCTGGTCCGCGTCCCCAAGTCAGCCGCCGGCCCAGATCGCGGGCTTCAGCCGCGCCCATGGCCGCACCCGCTCGATGGCATAGGCCAGCTCCAGCAACAGCCGTTCCTGCCCCGGCCGCGCGGTGAATTGCAGGCCGATCGGCAGCCCGGCGGCAGACATGCCCAGCGGCAGCGAGATGGCCGGCGCGCCCGCCACATTCTCCAGCGGCGTATAGGCCACATAGGCCAGCACCCGCTCCAGCACCGTCTCGAACGGCAAGCCGGGGCCAAACCAGCCGATTTCGGCGGGCGGCTGCGCCAGCACCGGGGTCATCAGCAGGTCGAACGAATCGAACTGGTCCAGATAGGCCGCCACCGAAGCCTCCAGCGCCGCCAAAGCCGCCCCGCGCTGCTCCTTGGACAGCGCCGCGCCGCGCGCCGCAAAGGCCAAAGTCACCGGCTCCACATCCTCCGGCCCTGCTGCCCGGCCCAGAAACTCGCCCACATCGCGCACCGCGCCTGCCGCGCCAAGGCTCCAGATCGCCAGAAACGCCTCGGTCGCGCGCGGCGCGTCATAGGGCGTGGGGGCCTCCACCGGCCGATGCCCCAGCCGCTTCAACAGATCGGTCGCGCTGTCGAACACCGCCAGCACATCGGCATGCGGGGCCATGCCCGGCCCCACCGCGCGCAGGCCGATGCGCAGCGGTCGCCGCGACGGCCCCGTCACCAGCCCCACGGGCTTATGCGGCCCGGCCTTCGCCTCCATCGCCGCCAGCCATGCGGCGCTGTCGCGCACGCTGCGGCTCACGCAGCCGTTCACGCTCACCGCCGTCACCCCTGTGCGGCCCTCCTCGCCAGACATCCGCCCGCGAGAGGGCTTCAGCCCCACCAGCCCGTTACAACTGGCCGGAATGCGGATGGAGCCGCCCCCGTCAGAGGCATGGGCGAAGGGCACAACGCCCGCCGCCACCAACACCGCCGCACCGCCAGACGATCCGCCGCCGCTGTGCGCCACGTTCCACGGGTTGCGCGTCGGCCCGCCCAGCAGCGGCTCCGTCGTCGGCAACAGCCCGAATTCGGGCGTCGTGCTCCGCCCCAGCGAAATCAATCCCGCCGCCGCCAGCGCCTTCGCCGTGCCGCCATCCGCCTTGCCCAGCCGCGCGGCATAGGCGCGGCACCCCTCGGTGTAGGCCCGGCCTGCCTCCTCGGTTAAATCCTTGGTAAAGGTGGGAATTCCCGCCACCGGCCCGGCCCTTTTCGCCGCTGCCAACGCCCGCGCGGCATCGGCATAGAGGAAGCGGCAGCCGTTCAGCGCGCCGTTCACCTTCTCCAGCCGCGCCAGCGCCTGCTCCACCAGCGCCGCCGACGTCACCCGCCCCTGCTTCAGCGCCAGCGCCATGGCCGCGGCATCCGCCGTGCCGCCCTCGAACGCGGCAGCCGCCGTTGCTGAACCTCCAGCCGAAAGCGCGGCCAGCGCCGCCATCTCCACGAACCGCCTGCGATCCAGCACGCTACCGTCCCCCTCGCTCGCCCTCTTTGCGGGGCCATCACATGCTGGAAGCGGTCGCCGCGTTTGTCAAAGGCCGCGCCGCCCGTTCAGCATCGCTTCAACGCGCACCCGATAGCCGCCCTTGCAACAGGCCCGCCAAACCCCGATCTGGCAGGCGACATCAACGGGAAGGAGCAGCCCCCGCCCATGAAGGCACGTTCAATCGCCCTGCTTGCCGCAGGCCTTGCAGGGGGAGTTGCCCTCGCGCTCTCCTTCAACAGCTGGAACGGCAGCGGCACGCTGTCCGCGCAGGAAGCCGCCACGCTGGCCCGGCAGGCCGGTGGAGAGCCGGATCGCGCCGTCCCGCAATCGGCGGCGCAGGTGAACCTGTCCTTCGCGCCCGTCGCCCGGCAGGTGCAACCGGCGGTCGTCAACATCTTCACTGCCCGCGTGGTGCGCCAGCGCCAGCAGATGGGCGGCTTCTTCGCCATGTTCGACAGCCAGCCGCGCGTGGAAAACGCGCTGGGCTCTGGCGTGATCGTCGATGCGGGCGGCCTCGTCATCACCAACAACCATGTCGTGCAGGGCGCAGACCAGATCCTCGTCGCGCTGGCGGACCGGCGCGAATATCCCGCCAAGCTGATCTTCGCCGAACCCCGGCTGGACCTTGCGCTGCTGAAGATCGAACCGGCGGGCGCCGCCCTCCCCGTTGCGAAACTGGGGGACAGCGATCGCGCGCAGGTCGGCGATCTCGTGCTCGCCGTCGGCAACCCCTTCGGCGTGGGGCAGACGGTTACGCAGGGCATCGTCTCCGCCACCGCCCGCACCGGCATCGGCGTGTCCGATGCGCAATTCTTCATCCAGACAGACGCCGCCATCAATCAGGGCAATTCGGGCGGCGCGCTGGCGGCCATGAACGGCGAGGTGATCGGCATCAACTCCGTCATCCTCTCGGGCGGGCGAGACGGCGGCAACATCGGCCTCGGCTTCGCCATCCCCTCCAACATGGTAAAAACCTTCCTGCGCGGGGCCAGCAGTGGCCGCTTCGTCACGGCATGGATCGGCGTGGAAGGCGAACCGCTCACCACCGATTCCGCCGCCAAGGCCGGGCTGGATCGTCCCACCGGCATGCTCGTCACCGGAGTCTCCCCCGGCTCCCCCGCCGCCGCCGCTGGCCTGCGCCCCGGCGACATCGTCTACGCCGTCGACGGCAAGGATGTGATCGACCCCTCCAACCTGCGCTACCGCATCGCCACCCAACCGGTGGGCGACAGCGTCACCCTCACCATCCTGCGCGGCGGCGCGGCCAGCAACCTGCAGATGAAGCTGGTCGCCCCGCCCGAATCCCCGGCCCGGCAGCTGACGCAAATTCCCAATGGCAACATCCTCGCCGGAGTCTCCATCGCCAACCTCTCTCCCGCGCTCGCGCAGGAACTGGGCGCGGGCCTGCCCGAACGCGGAGTCGTCGTGGTGCAGGTGCCGCCGCAGGCCCCAGCCGCCCGAACCGGCTTCCCCCGCCCCGGCGACATCGTGGAAAGCGTGAACGGCAACCGCGTCGCCAGCGTGTCCGACGTGCAGGGCGCGCTCACCGCCAACCCCAACCGAACCCTGTTCGGCCTGAACCGGGGCGGCCAACGCGTGGAATGCCTGTTCCAGGCGCCGGGGAATTTCGGCTGCCGCCCGGCGGCTTGATCGCGCCTACCCTCTCCTCATCCACGCCGTCACCCCGGGCTTGACCCGGGGTCCGGCTTGTTCTGCCGCAACGTCGGAGTTGAGTGCGGCAACCTCGGAGTTGAGGAGGCTCTGCCCCCTCAAACTCCCCCGGCAGGGGCGTGACGCCCCTGCACCCCCGAACTTTTTACTTAGCCCCTCCCGTTGACGCTTCGCGTCAGCTTCGCTTCCAGGGGAGGGGTTGGGGTGGGGGCCATCCGCCGGGCGCAAGGCTGGGTGTTTATTGCCTGCGGCGCTTCTGGGCAGTGTCCCGTCACCCCTCCCCCCGCTCAGGCTGAGCCTGTCGAAGCCCCATGTGGCGTATCCCCGGCCTCAGCCGTTGCGCTTTCACGTTGGGGCCTTCGACAAGCTCAGCCTGAGCGGGTTGAGGTAAACGGCGGGTTTTGGGGTGAGTTTGTGGGGAAGGTGGTGGATCAGGCCAACCGGTGACACCCCCTCTCCAACTCTCCCCCTTGCAGGGGGAGAGAGCTTCGTAGCGCCGCAGGCAATCGAATCTGATCACCCGCACGGCGCTGGAGATTGGGCACGACACAAATGTTGAGGGTGCAGGGCAGAGCCCTGCCCGCCGGAGGCAGAAAGCCCCCACAAACGAAAAGGGCCGGTGCGCCGCACCAGCCCCATCAGAACGCCGGGATTTCCCTGTGCGCGATCAGGCCGGCAGCAGCCCGGTGGCGGGCAGGCTCGGGGCGCGGCGATTGGGGGCGGTTCCGATGCCGTTGCCGATGGCAAGGCTGAAGATGCCGGCCAGTGAAACGCTGATCACCCAGAAGTGGGGTGAGACCAGAGTCTCGAAAGAGAGGCCCGAAAGGGCTGCCATGGAAATTGCCGTCAGCATCACGGAAGCGGCAAAGGCGACACTATATTTTGCGACCATCGACATTTTCATTCTCCCGGCTTCGTTTTTGTTGCCCTTTATTTGGGCTCCGAGTGATTTCGTTTTTTCGGCAGCGACCTTTGCCGTTGTCAGCATATTGCGCATTCGCCCGCCGGGATGCAACGGCGCTATTGTGAAGGAATGCAACGGTTAACGGCGCTTCACCAACGCCGTTCCGCAGCCCGAATTTTCAGGATAACTTATTCGAATTCAAGAATAATGGCGTCAACCGCGAGGCTGTCGCCCTGTTTGGCGTGCAGCTTGCCGATCGTGGCCGACTTCTCGGCGCGCAGGATGTTCTCCATCTTCATCGCCTCCACCACGGCCAGCGCCTGCCCGGCTTCTACCTTGTCGCCTTCCGCCACGGAGATGGAGACGACAAGGCCCGGCATCGGGCACAGCAGGAAGCGCGAGAGGTCCGGCGCGACCTTGGGCAGCATGAAGCCCTGCAGTTCGGCCGCGCGCGGTGTCAGCAGCCGCATGGCATGCTGGCGTCCCTTGTGCGTCAGCCTGAAACCGCTGCCCTTGCGGTCCACCTGCACGGCGATGGCCGCACCATTCACCTGCGCTTCCACCACCCCGAACGGCGGAATCCGCCCCGCCGTTTCCACGAACTGCACCACGCCGTCCACGGTCACGCGGGTGCCGCCATTGCCGTTTCCGGCCACCATCACACGATGCTGCTCGCCGTCCAGTTCCACCACCCATTCGGCGGCGGCGTCAGCGTCTCCGCCCAGCCGTCCGTCCACATGGGCGGCGCGGTTGGCGGCGGCGCGGCCCACCACGGCGGCGATTGCCAGCAGCGCGGGCAGCCCGGCTTCGTCCGGCGCGGCACCGTGGAAGCCTTCGGGATATTCCTCGGCGATGAAGGCGGTGGTCACCGTCTCCCCTGCGCGGAATCGCGGGTGCTGCATCAGGGCGGAGAGGAAATCGGCATTGTGGCTGATTCCGCGCACATAATAACGATCCAGCGCGGCGATCTGCAGATCGGCGGCTTCCGTGCGCGTGGGCGCATGGGTGATCAGCTTGGCGATCATCGGATCGTAGAACATCGAGATTTCGCTGCCCTCGATCACCCCGGTATCCACCCGCACGCCGTTGCCCGAGGCCGGCTCGCGATAGTCAGAAAGCCGCCCGATGGAGGGCAGGAAGCCGCGATACGGGTCTTCCGCGTAGAAGCGGGTTTCGATCGAATGGCCGTTGATGCCCACGTCCGATTGGGCGAACGCCAGCTTTTCCCCGGCCGCCACGCGGATCATCTGCTCCACAAGATCAAGGCCGGTGATCGCTTCCGTCACCGGATGCTCCACCTGAAGCCGGGTGTTCATTTCAAGGAAGTAGAAGCCGCGATCCGCGCCCGCGATGAACTCCACCGTGCCTGCCGAATAATAGCCGACCTTCTTCGCCAGCTCGACCGCCTGTTCGCCCATGGCCTTGCGCATTTCGGGCGTGACGAACGGCGACGGCGCTTCTTCCACCACCTTCTGGTGGCGGCGCTGGATCGAACAGTCCCGCTCGTTCAGGTAAACGACATTGCCATGCTTGTCGCCCAGCAGCTGGATTTCGATGTGGCGTGGCTCGGTGATGAACTTCTCGATGAACACCCGGTCATCGCCGAAGCTGGACAGCCCCTCGCGCTTCACCGATTCGAAGCCTTCGCGCACGTCCGCCTCTGAAAAGGCCAGCCGCATGCCCTTGCCGCCGCCGCCGGCCGAGGCCTTCATCATCACCGGATAGCCGATGCCGTTGGCGATCTCGACGGCGTGCGCGGTGTCGGCGATTTCGCCCACGAAGCCCGGCACCACGGAAACCCCGGCAGCCTTCGCCAGCTTCTTCGATTCGATCTTGTCGCCCATGGCGGCAATTGCGCTGGCCGGCGGGCCGATGAAGGCGATGTTCGCCTCATCCAGCGCCTTGGCGAACCATTCCCGTTCAGAGAGGAAGCCATAGCCGGGGTGCACGGCCTGCGCGCCGGTCGCCTTGCAGGCTTCGATGATCTTTTCGCCCAGCAGATAGGATTGGGCGGCGGGCGGCGGGCCGAGGTGGATCGCCTCATCCGCCATTTCCACATGCACGGCGGCCGCATCTGCGTCGGAATAGACGGCCACAGTCTGGATCCCCAGCTTTCGCGCGGTGCGGATCACCCGGCAGGCGATCTCGCCACGGTTGGCAATCAGGATCTTGTCGAACAGCTTGGCCAAGGCCACCCCCATCAAAGTCGGCACATACGAATGCAGGCCCCGGTCAAAGACGAGCCATCGCCCAGCGTCAAGCCATGGCGCCTAATCCATTGATGAGGTGCGGCTGCGGCATGACAGCCATGCAGCGGTCGGGACGCCTCAGGCGTGGCCCATTTCCGGCGAGAGCAGCCGGGCGTCGATCCCTGCCGCGCGGAAGCCGTCCAGCCAGCGCTGTGCCGTCCGCACGTCCCAGATCAGCCCCACCGTGGCCGGGGTGCTGAACCAGCCGTGCATTCCCAGTTCCATTTCCAGCTGCCCGGCCGACCATCCGGCATAGCCCAGCGCCGCCACCCACTGGCGCGGGCCGCGCCCGGCCGCGATGGCGGCCAGCACATCGCGCGATCCCGTCAGCGCCCAGCGCCCGGCGACATGGCGGGTATCCTGCCCGCCCCAATCCGGCGAGTGCAGCACGAATCCGCGCTGCGCATCCACCGGGCCGCCCATCAGCACCGGCAGCGCCGGGGTTTCGCCCGGATCGATATCCAGCTGCCGCATCAGATCGGGCACCGTCATGTCGGCCAGCGGCTCGTGCAGGCAGATACCCATCGCGCCGCCCGCGTCATGCGCGCACATCGCCACCACGCTCCGCTCGAATCGCGGATCGCCAATTCCCGGCATGGCCAGCAGAAACTGGCCGGGAAGGTAGGGCGCGTCAGTCATGTCAAAATCCCTACGCCGCGCAGCCTGTCATGAACAGGCGCTAGACGTGGTGAACCGCCCGCATTAACGCCGATTTTCGACGAACCGATAGCAGAGGGAGAAAAGCCATGACGATCAAGGTCGGCGATGCCGTTCCGCATGCCACGCTCACCAAGATGACCGAGGCCGGGCCGTCGCCCGTGGACACCGACGAGCTGTTCAAGGGGCGCACCGTTGCTCTGTTCGCGGTTCCGGGCGCCTTCACCCCCACCTGCTCCGCCAAGCATCTGCCCGGCTTCATCGAAAAGTCCGGCGAGATCGGTGCGAAGGGCGTGGACGAGATCGTCTGCCTGTCCGTCAACGATGCCTTCGTGATGGGCGCATGGGCGAAATCCTCCGGCGCGGAAGGCAAGATCACCATGCTGGCAGACGGCAATGGCGATTTCGCCAAGGCGCTGGGCCTGACGATGGACGGCTCCCGCTTTGGCATGGGGCTGCGCGCGCAGCGTTTCTCCATGCTGGTGAAAGACGGCAAGGTGACCGAACTGAACGTGGAAGAGCCGGGCGCGTTCAAGGTTTCGTCTGCCGAACATCTGTTGGCGCAGCTGTAAGGGAACGGAGCCATGGATCTTGAGTATTTCGACGGCGACCAGCGCTGCCTCGGCGTGCTGGAGCTGCCCGATCCGGCGAAATTCCCGGGGCCGCGCCCCGCGGTCGTCGCCGTGCACGAGGCATGGGGCCTTGGCGATCAGGTGAGGCGGCGGGCGAAGATGCTGGCCGATCTGGGCTATGTGGCGCTCGCCGCCGATATCTTCGGTGATCGCTACATCCCGCTGGACCCGCCGGAAGCGTTCAAGATCATCGGCGATCTGGCCGCGGATGCGCCGAAGCTGCGCGCCCGCGTGGCGGCGGCAGTCGCCGCGCTGAAAGCGGTGCCGCAGTGCGACGGCCGGATCGCCGCCATCGGTTACTGCTTCGGCGGCCGCACGGTGCTGGAACTGGCCCGCTCCGGCAATCCGGACGTGCGGGCGGTGGTGAGCTTCCACGGCGCGCTGGACACGCCTGCGCCGGCCGAAAAGGGCAAGGTGATGGCCAGCGTGCTGGTCTGCCACGGCGCGGAAGACGAACTGGTGCCGCACGCGCATCTGAACGCCTTTCTGGACGAGATGGCGGCGGCAGAGGTGGATTGCCAGACCATCGCCTATACGGGCGCGAAGCATGCCTTCACCAACCCGGAGGCGAAGGGGCAGCTGATGTCCACCATCATCTTCCATGAGCGGACAGACCGGCGGTCTTGGGCGGCGATGCAGGCGTTTTTTGCGGATGTCGGGTTGGGTTGAGGCGCGGGGCTGGCGGGGATGTTCTCCGCCAGCCGCTGCCTTTGCGCGCTCAACCACATTGGTTATTCCGCGTGGAATATTGCCCTACAATTTGAAATCAACGGCTTGCGTGTAGGGATTGTTGGGTTTGTTGGAACTGTTCCACGCGATGGGGGCTGCGCGGGGCGTTGCAGGCCATAAACCGCGACCTCGCGCCAGGCGGATGCCCCCCACCCCAACCCCTCCCCTGCAGGGGAGGGGCTAGCTGCATGGAAATCCTGTTCCTTGCAAATCCATAGGCTTTTCGTCCTTTGCCACCACTGCCCTCCGCCCGCTCAGGCTGAGCTTGTCGAAGCCCATAGGGCATGTCCCGCCAGCCTCAGCCGTTGTGCTTTCGCGTTTGGGGCTTCGACAAGCTCAGCCTGAGCGGGGGAGAGGACGGGCAAGCGATGCCCAATTGCAGAGGAAAGAATCACCAAAAAGTTCGGGGGTGCAGGGGAATCATTCCCCTGCCCGGGGTCCCCATGAACTTGTTCATGGGGGTGGGGACGGGGGAGTTTGAGGGGGCAGAGCCTCCTCAACTGCAACATTGCCGAAGAACAGCTGGACCCCGGATCAAGTCCGGGGTGACGGGTGTGGTGGCAAGTTCGGGCTAACAGGTGTGAAGAGGTCAGTTGCCCACGCGGGTCCATGTTTCAGAGCGGCAGCCCGTGTTGCGCACCAGACAGCCGCGCACCGTGATCGTCTTCGGATTGTCCACCGTCAGCGTGCCGTTGAAGCGGCGATTGATGTCTGGCACGAACACCCGGCCCTGAAACTGGTTGGGGCCGGTGCGGCTGAAATCCTCGAACAAATTCATGCCGATCAGGTTCGGGTGGCCGCCGCGCGCGGCATCCGCCTTCGCCCGCTCGCTGGCCCATGCCACTTTGCCGCAGATATTCTGCCCGCATTTGGAAATGCGGATGCGGGTGTTGCCGCCGGGGCTTTGCCACACGCCCGTCGGTGTCACCGGCTTTTGCGCCAGCACCGGGGTTGCAACCAGCAGGGACAGCAGCAGAGTTACGGGCACGCGCATCATTGGCACCTTTCGTCGAGTCGCACGACGATGCCGCTGTGCGCTGAAGCCCGCCGCCCCGCAAGGTGGCGATTGCCGGATCAGTCGCGCAGCAGCTCGTTGATGCCGGTTTTCGCCCGCGTCTGCGCATCCACCCGCTTCACGATCACCGCGCAGGCAAGGCTCGGCCCCGGCGTGCCATCCGGCAGCGGCTTGCCCGGCAGCGCGCCCGGCACCACCACGGCATAGGGCGGCACTTCGCCGATGAAGATTTCGCCGGTCTGCCGGTCCACGATCTTGGTGGAGGCCCCCAGAAACACGCCCATGGAGAGCACCGCGCCTTCGCGCACGATCACGCCTTCGGCCACTTCGGATCGCGCGCCGATGAAGGCCCCGTCCTCGATGATCACCGGCCCGGCCTGCAGCGGCTCCAGCACGCCGCCGATGCCTGCGCCGCCGGAGATGTGCACATTCGCGCCGATCTGCGCGCAGCTGCCCACGGTGGCCCATGTGTCCACCATGCTGCCCTTGCCCACATGCGCGCCGATGTTCACGAAGCTGGGCATCAGCACCACGCCCGGCGCCACATAGGCCCCGCGCCTGACCACCGCGCCCGGCACCATGCGGAACCCGGCTTCGGCGAAGCGATTGTCGCCCCAGCCCAGCGTTTTCAGCGGCACCTTGTCATAGGCAGGCGCGCCGACACCATCGGCCGGGGCGTTGGCAGACAGCCGGAAGCTCAGCAGCACCGCCTTTTTCAGCCACTGGTTCACCACCCACTGGCCGTCGGTCTTG
Source organism: Sandaracinobacter neustonicus (assembly GCF_006385875.1). Classification (GTDB taxonomy): domain Bacteria; phylum Pseudomonadota; class Alphaproteobacteria; order Sphingomonadales; family Sphingomonadaceae; genus Sandaracinobacteroides; species Sandaracinobacteroides neustonicus. Next base: position 37,196 of record NZ_VFSU01000018.1, read on the forward strand.
CGCTCGGCCACGCGCACCGCGCCCGAATCGAGGCCCGCCAGCGCCGCTTCCACGGCGGCGGCCACGCCGCTGTCGCCCGGCGTCAGCGTGTCGCGCGCGTCCCATGCGGCTTCGATGGCACTTTGCGTGGCAGTCCAGTCCGTCATGCAGTCAACTCCTCAAGCCAGTCCGTCAGGTCGGCGATCTCATGATCGATGAAGTCGGGCGAATGCCCATGGTCGCCCCGTTCGGAGCCATTGTTCACCCAGCCCGTCACCATCCCCAGTGCGTGCGCGGGCTTCAGGTTATGCGCCATATCATCCACGAAAAAGGCCCGCGCCGGATCGACCCCATGCGCCGCGCACAGCCCGGAATAGGCGCGCGGATCGGGCTTCGGGTGGTAATCCATGGCGTGGATATCATGGATATCCTCGAAGCAATCGAGGATGCCCAGCGCCGTCAGCACCCGTTCGGCATAGGGCCGGTCGCCGTTGGTGAAAACGATGCGGCGGCCCGGCAGCCGCATCAGGCTGGCGTGCAGGCGCGGATTCACATCCAGCACGGATGTATCGATGTCATGAACGGCGGCAAGGAAATGATAGGGATCGACGCCATGGCTCAGCATCAGCCCTTTCAGCGTGGTTCCATGCTCGTGGAAGTAGCGCTTCTGCAGCAGCCGCGCCTCCTCCCGGCCCAGCCCCAGCAGTTCGCCGACATAGGCTTCCATCTTCCTGTCGATCTGCGCGAACAAATTGGCGCTGGCCTGGTATAAACTATTGTCCATGTCGAACAGCCAGCAGTTGACGCCCGCAAGACGCCCCGGCAGGCTGCGCTGCAACGAGAAGCCCTGCAAAGGGGCGGTTCCTCGGGGTGTCGCGGGGCTTGGCATCGGCCGCCCATAGACGAGGACGAACGGATGAGGCCAGTTCCACGTTGGCGGGCCGCGCCATTTTGCCGGGTTCACGGGCAAAGCACGCGGCTGCGCGGGCTGCTGCTGAGCAGCGCCGGGCTGGCGCTGGCGGCTTGCGGCGGCGCTGGCGGCGGCGTCACGCCGGTGTCCTCCACCCCGGCCACTGTCACGCCCACACCCACGCCAACACCAACGCCCACCCCGGTGAATTATGACACCGCGGAATATCGCCGCTCCGGCGCGGCCACCGCTTCGGGGGCGATCACCGCATGGCAATCCGGGGCCACCGGGCAAGGCGTCACCATCGCCTTCATCGACAGCGGGATCGACAGCGCCAGCGCCGAATTCGCGGGCCGCATTTCCGCCGCCAGTCGCGACGTCTCCGGGCTGGGGCGCGGCGTGGTCGATGGCTCCGGCCATGGCACGGCCGTCGCCGCCGTCGCGGCGGCTGCGCGCAACGATTCGCAGATCATGGGTGTCGCCTTCGATTCGACCATTGCTGTCTTCCGCGCGGACAATGGCAATTGCACCGATGGCTGCCGCTACACCGATTCGTCCATCGCCGCCGGGGTGGATGCCGCCGTGAGCGCCGGGGCACGCGCCATCAACATTTCGCTGGGCGGTTCCTCTGCCAACGCGCCGCTCCGCTCCGCCTTCGTGCGCGCCACCAGCCAGGGCGTCGTGCTGGTGATCGCGGCCGGGAATGAGGGGCTTGCCAACCCCGATCCGCTGCCGCTGGGCGCGCTGACGGCGGCCGGGCCATCCGCCGTCATCATCGTCGGATCGGTGGAGGCAGACGGCGTCATCAGCGACTTTTCCAACCGCGCGGGCAGCGCCGCCAATAACTTTCTCGTCGCGCTGGGCGAAGGCGTGCGCAGCTTCGACAACAGCGGCACCGCCTATCTCTACACCGGCACCAGCTTCTCCACCCCCACCGTCACCGCCGCCGTGGCGCTGCTGGCGCAGGCCTTCCCCACGCTGACGGGCGCGCGCATCACCGAAATCCTGCTCACCTCCGCCGATGATCTGGGCGATCCCGGAACAGACGCCATCTATGGGCGCGGGCGGCTGAACATCAGCCGCGCCATGGCCCCGCTGGGGCAGACGAGCCTTGCGGGCACCGCCATCCCCGTTTCCGCCACCAGCAGCGGCGCGCTGGGCAGCGCCTTCGGAAGCGGGCTGTCCACCGCCTCCGGCCTTGCTGACGTGCCCGTTACCGATGCGTTCGACCGGCTTTACAGCTTCGCGCTGAACAGCCGCTTCCGCGCTGCCTCCCCCGGCCGCCTTGCCGGGCGGCTCTCTGCCGCCGGGCTGGAAAGCGCGGACACCGAACTTGCCACCGGCCCCTTCAAGGCCGCGTTGACGCTGCGCGCCGCGCCGTCGCGGGACCGCCCCGGGCAGGACTGGTTCCGCGACGACGACAGCCAGACCGCGCATCTGGGCTTCGCCCAGCGCGGCGTGGACAGCCGCGCCGCCAGCCGCAACCCGTTGCGCGAAACCCGCCTGACGCTGCGGCAGGGCGATCTGGGCCTCAGCCTCGCCAGCGGCCGGCTCGCTCGCGAAGCGCTGCCCGGCAGCGCGCCCGCCGGGTTCGCCGCAGACGACGGCCTGACCCCGGACGACGCCACCGGCACGCAAAACCGCCAGCTGCTGATGGCGGACTGGCGCGGCAAAGACCTCACCCTCGCCGTCGCCGCCAGCAACCGCCGCCTCACCCTGCCCCGGCTGGACGGCCTCACCACAGACAACCGGCAGAGCCAGCTGCTGCTCGCCGCCAACTGGGCGCGCGGGCCGCTCGCCCTCACCCTGCACGCCGCCGACACGCAGGAAAGCGGCGCCTTCCTCGGCACCCGCCTCTCCTCCACCTTCGGGCTGCTGGGCGGGCACAGCCGCTCCCTCGCCGCCGCGCTGGACCTTTCGCATCAGGGCTGGGGCCTGAGACTGGCGGGCACGCAGGGCCTCTCCACCCCGCGCTTCCACGGTGGCAGCCTGTTGCAGGCCGATGGTGCGCTCAGCGTGCAAAGCTGGTCCGCCACCGCCCACGCCCCGCTCGCCCTGCTGCCCGGCCGCGCAGGCCGCCTCTCCCTCACGCTGGCGCAGCCCATCGCCGTCACCGCCGGGCGGTTGCGCCTCGCCAACGGCACTCCACTCTCCGCAGCCGTCACCGCCCGCGAAACCGCCGCCGAACTGGGCTGGTCGAGCGGGCCGCTCTCCCTCGCGGCCTTCCATCGCCGCAATGCCGGGAATCTGCCGTGGGTGGTGGATAACGGCGCGGCGGTTAGCTGGCGGGCGGCGTTTTAGCGGGCGGCGGCGGGTTTTGCCTCCGGCGGCCAAGGGCTTTGCCCTTGGAACCCAGCAGGGAAATGATTTCCCTGCACCCTCAACATTTGCGTTGTGGCCCACTCCGATGCTGTGTGAGTGATCGGATTCGATTGCCTGCGGCGCTACGTGGCTCTCTCTCCCCGTTGGGGAGAGAGGTGGAGAGAGGGGAGCAACGCCGGGCCTGATCCACTGACCTCGCCACAAACACACAGTCTCCCCAACCCGCTCAGGCTGCACCCCTCCAACCCGCTCAGGCTGAGCTTGTCGAAGCCCGGGACGAGAACGCGCAATGGCTAAGCCCGGACTTATTCCACACGGGGCTTCGACAAGCTCAGCCTGAGCGGGAGAGAATGACGGGACGCGAGCCAAAAGCCGCCGCAGGCTATAATCGATGCCCCCCGTACCTCCAACCGTCACCCCGGACTTGATCCGGGGCGACGTGTGGAGAGATGGGTGGGGCACTCCCCCAAAGCGCCGCAGGCAGTAAGCCCCCGACCTCGCGCCAAGCGGATGGCGCCCACCCCAACCCCTCCCCTAAAGGAGGAGGGGCTAAGAAAAAGTTCGGGGGTGCAGGGGCGTCACGCCCCTGCCGGGGGAGTTTGAGGGGGCAGAGCCTCCTCAACTCTGCCCTCTCCGCAGAACAACTGGACCCCGGATCAGCTCCGGGGTGACGTGTGGTGAGGATGGCGCTCCCCCCCACCCGCACAATGCCCGTTTGCCTGCGAGCGCGCGGGGGATTAGGGGGGCGCGCATGATCGTTACCCGTTTCGCCCCGTCGCCGACGGGCCGGCTGCATGTCGGCAACGTCCGCACCGCCCTTTTGAACTGGCTGCTGGCTCGCAAGGCTGGTGGGAAATTCCTCTTGCGTCTGGATGATACGGACGTCGCGCGCTCGACAGAGGAATATGCCCAGTCCATCCGCGACGATCTCGTTTGGTTGGGGATGTCGGCCGATGCCGAGGAGAAGCAATCGGCGCGGCTGGCGCGTTATGAGGAGGTGTTGGGGCAGCTGGCTGCCGCCGGCCATGTCTATCGCGCTTATGAAACGCCGGACGAGCTGGATCTGAAGCGCAAGGTGCTGCTGGGGCGCGGGCTGCCGCCCGTGTATGACCGCGCCGCGCTGGCGTTGACGGAGGCGGACCATGCCCGGTTCGAGGCAGAGGGCCGCAAGCCGCACTGGCGCTTCAGGCTGGACCCGGCTTTGCCGCATGAATGGACCGACCTGATCCGCGGGCCGTCGAAGATCGACCCGGCCTCTTTGTCCGACCCGGTGATCCGCCGCGCGGACGGCAGCTGGCTGTATATGCTGCCCTCTGTGATCGACGATGTGGACATGGGCGTGACCGATGTGGTGCGCGGCGAGGACCATGTGACCAACACCGGCATCCAGTTGCAGATGTTTGCCGCCATGGGGGCTGCGTTCCCGCACTTTGGCCATGCCGCGCTGCTGACGGGCGCGGACGGGGCGTTGTCGAAGCGGCTTGGCTCGATCGGCGTTTCGGAATTCCGCGATCGCGGGATCGAGCCGATCGCGGTGAAGGCGCTGCTGGCGCGGCTGGGCACCTCTTTGTCGGTGGAGCCGGTGACGTCTGACGCGCCGCTGCTGGACGCGTTCGACATCGGCCATCTGGGCCGCGCCACCGCCCGCTTCGATGAAGCCGAACTGGAGCGGCTGAACGCCAGCATCCTGCACCAGACGCCTTATGCAGCGGTGGCGGATCGCGTGTCGCTGTCGGAAACGGGCTGGAACGCGGTGCGCGGCAATATCCACAGCATCGCCGAAGCCAATCAATGGGCCGCCGTGATCGACGGCCCGCTGCCCGCCCCGGCGCTGGAGGCGGAAGACAAGACCTTTGTGAACGAAGCCGCGACCATGCTGGCTGCCCTGCCGTTCGACGATGGCGTGTGGGGGGCGCTGACGGAGGCGCTGAAGGCCACCACCGGCCGCAAGGGCAAGGCGCTGTTCATGCCGCTGCGCCTGGCGCTGACGGGCCAGCCGCACGGCCCCGACATGGCCGCGATGCTGCCGCTGATTGGACGGGACGAAGCGTTGAAGCGGCTCGGGGCTTAGCCCCAGCCCAGCCGATAATGCCGGGGGAAGGGCGTGCCCTCCCCGTCTGGCTTGGCGAATTGTTTCAGGCCCGGTTTCGCCAGCAGCGGGGTGAGCATGGCGGGCAGGATCGCCTTGTTGATGCGGTCCCCCCAGCAGAGGTGCAGGCCTTCGCCCCAGAGCGCATAGACGTTCCATGGGCGGCCCGCGATGAAGCGGTTGGGGGTGGGCACGGCTGCTTCGTCGAACATGGCGGACAGGTTGGCGGGCAGCACCATCGTGCCCGCCGCCACTTCGGTGTCGCCGATATGCGTGGCCTGCGCGGCGCGGCGATAAAGGATGGGGTTCACCGGCGAGAAGCGCAGGGCTTCCCACAGATAATCGGCCACGCCCGCTTCATCCCCCGCAGCCGCCAGCGCCTGCGCCTTTGCCAGTTCGGCCGGGCGGCGCAGCAATTCCTCCACCGCGAGGCAGCTGGCCTTCGACAGCGTGGGGATCGCGCCGATGACAATGCCGATGATGTTGGCGCGGATGCCGTCCGCATCGAAGGCGGCGGTGCCCGCTTTGCCCGAGGCCACTGCCCGGCCCAGCAGCGTATCCGGGCCTGCGGTGGGGGCGCTGGCGTCTATCGCGGCGTTCACCCGGTCTTTCGCGGCCATGGCGGCTGCCATCACCTTCGGGTCGGCCTGAAGATCGGCGAACAGGAAGTGGAACATCACCGTCGCGTCTGCGATCAGCTGGTCCGTCTCCATCTGCACACCGAAATATTGCTGCACCATCAGCGCTGGAATCCGGGCGGAGAGCATCGGCGGCAGGTCCACCTCTGCCCCCGCCAGCGCGGCGGCTGCTTCGCTGCGCGCCATCGCCATCACCGGCTTCAGATCATCCGCCTTCACGATGGAGCGCATCGCATCGGTGTCGCGCCGGTAAGCGGTGCCGTCCTGCATCCCGAGGAAGAAATCGCGCCCGCCCGTCAGCAGGCGCATACGCGGGCCATAGACGACTTCGAATTCCGCCTGCCGCTCGATCACGGCGTGGAAATCGGCGGCGTGGGTCAGCAGCAGCGTGCCGTTGCCGTCATAGGATTTGATGAGGTCTTGCTTCAGGTGCAGCCGGGGCTTGGCGAAGCGCAGCACCGCCATGGCGTCGCGCTGCCCGGCGGGACTGGCGAGCACGGCGGCGATGCGGGATTTCAGCCCGCCTTGCGCGGCGATCACCCCGCCGCCGATGCCCGCGACGCCGTCGATGGCGGCCTGGAAGCGCGAAAACCAGCTCATGTCGGGTCCGAATCCTTTCCTTGCGCGCCCCGTCAAGTCGGGTCGACGCCCCTTTCTGCGCGCCCCGTCAAGTCGGGTCGACGACACCAGTGCCGATCATCCTGAGCGCCGTCATCGAAGGGGCGAAGAAATACTCCCCGCCGCGCGTGCTGACGAACTGCGGGATGCCCGAGGCGATGAAGGGCGGCTTGCTGTCGTCCGGGGCGGCGATCACGAAGCGCGCGCCGGGCGGGTGGGTGCCGACGATGGGGCAGCTATCGTTCCCGGCGTTGAAATCGAGGCCGTAGTTCATCCACTGCTGCTGCACGAATTCGAACTGGCGGAACAGGCTGGCGCAATGCGCGAGCAGCACGATTCCATGTTCGGAATCCGCCCGCCCCGCCTCGCCATAGGGCAGGCCGCGGCGCAGGATGCGGCGGCGGTTGTTCAGTGCGGAGCCCATTCGCCTGTCTGCGCCCTGATCCCACAACGGGTCCAGCATGTCCCGCGTGTTGGCGCGGCGGATGTGCGAGGTGACGGGGCATTTCGCGCCGTCCAGATCGTCCAGAAAGCCGAAATGGGTGATGGCTGCCAGCCATTCCTTGCTGCCGGGTGCAAGGCGTTGGTTGAACGCCGCATGGGCTGCGGGCGTAGGGGCCAGCAGCAGCGGCACGCCATCGGGCCAGCGCCCGGCCATCTTCGCCTTCAACAGGGCGATGGCCGTGGGCAGGTCTGCGATCTCCCATGTGGCGGCCAGATCCTTCGCGCGCGCGGCGACCCAATCGTCCCACGCGTCCAGATGCTGGTGCAGCTTGCGATAGGCGAAGAAGCTGCCGTTGCGGCTGAAATCCAGCGGCATCGCCCCGCCCGCGACCTCTTGCGCCTCGTCTGTCCAGCCCAGGATGAATTCGCCCGGCGCCAGCGGCCGCCAATTGCCCTTTCCGTCCACCGCGCCCTGCCCCACGCAGCGCAGCTTTTCCTCGCCGCCGGGATATTGGCCTTCGAACACCGGGTCTCCGATGGCGTCGACGAAGCCGAAATGTTCGGTGGGTTGCGGCTGCGGCTTGCCGTCTGCGCCCAGCGCATAGATGGCGGAGAGGTCCTGCCAACGCGGATCGTCGCCCTTATGGCCTTGCAGCAGGGTGACGCCATTGGCGGCGGCGGCCTTCAGAACGAAGTCCGTCATGTCCGCCAGCGCAGGCAGCGGGTTGCCGTCTGCATCGGCCCGGGCGTTCAGCATGATCAGGATGTGCGGCTTGGGCAGGCCGGGTTTCCACACGTCGTCCCAATGGTCTGCGCCATTGTCCTGCACATCATCGCCCAAAATCGGCGCGCGCACGCCCATGCCGTCGATGAACTCGTCCGGCAGGCCGCGCAGGGTGCGGGTGGGCACATCCAGCGCGAACAGGCCCCAGAAGGTGAAGGCGATGTTCAGCGTGCAATCCGGGCGGCTGACGGGGCTGCTGCCGGTGGAAATGCCCTTGCTGCTGGGCCAGCGCCGGGCGGTGGTGATCTTCGGGCGCAGCGCCTCTACGAAGGCGCGGCCGCCCTTGGGGGTTTCCACATGGAACAGGATGTAACGCGCCTTGGGGAACCCCAGCTTGCCATAGGCGGAGAGGATTCCGCCCTGCAGGTCGCCCAGTTCCAGCTCGACGGGAAGCGGAGCACTCACAGCGTCATGGCCTTTCCTTGCGCGTCCACCTGTTTGTCTGTCACCAGTTCAGGGCGTTCCAGCTGCACCCCGTCAGAGCGGATCACGCCGGGGGCCTGTGTGGGGCTTTCGACATCTGCGGGGCGGACGCCCGCCAGCCACTGGCCGAAGCTGTTGTGCAGCGCATCCGCCTCCATCCCCTGCACGGCTTCGGCGAAGAAGGCGAAGCGCTGTTGCACGTGCAGCGCCTTCAGCACGCTGGGCAGATCGCTGTCTGGCGCAGGCGGGAACGGAGCCTTGCCCTTCGTCCACAGCATCCGCAGCACGAGCCCGATGCCGAGCACAAGGCCGATCAGCGCGACGGGCAGCGCCCACCAGCCCCAGCCGAGCAGCAGCGCGAGAGCCGCCAGCACCACCGCCGGGGCCAGCGCGCGCGCCAGCAGGCCGTTCAGCGACGGCCCCTTCAGCGGCGGGCGTTCGGGCCAGTAATCGTTGAAGCTCATGGTGGTTTCCACCTGACAGCGCGCGACATAATCGGCGAACTGGCTGGCGGAGTTCACATCTTCAAAGCCGTGGCAGTGGGTGAAGATGGCGCGCATTTCCGCTTCCGTGCGGGTCCATAGCGCTTCGGCCCAGCTGCGCAGGCCTTGGTCCGGCTCGTTGGGGCGAAGGTCGAAATCGGCGGAGAGCACCAGCCATGGCCGGGACAGCGTGTCGAACGGCTGATGCACCAGTTGATCGCGTTTCTTGATGATGTTCCACAGCGGATCAATCGAATCGCGGCCGTTGAACATCGGCTGATCGATCACGAACAGCCGCAGGAAATGCGTGCGGCGGCAGCGGGCGAACGGGCTGATCAGCCCGGTGTCGATGGAGACCGGGCTTTGCATCGCGGTGGGCAGATTTGCCAGTTCCTCGCGCAGCAGATTGCCGTGCGTCGTCACCACGCCGCCGTCCGTCACCGGCTCGCCGGTTTTCACCGGGGCAAGCAGGGTGAGGAAATAATGGCCGCCGTCTATGTTGGGCATTATTTGTCTCCCGTTTTCGCGCCGCCGCGCGGGGCCCAGCGCGCCAGCACGAGGGGCTGGCGATTCAGATCGGCGCGGGCGGTGTCGTTGGAGGCGACGGGGGCGAAGCCGGGCGAGCCGAGATCGTTCTGGATTGTGCGCAATTCCTTCGCCCATGCGGCCTTGAACGCATCCGGCCCGGCGGCATGCGCCTGTTCCAGCCGCAGCACCGCGCGCCTGACCCTCAGCGCCGCCTTGATGTCGCGTTGCGCCGCGCCCGGGGTGGCGTTGTAATAATGATCGGTGTCGATCTGGTTGGCGCGGATATAGGCCTTGAACGGGCTGACCGGAATCGACTTCGGATATTTGGTGGCGGCATACCAGAAAAGGTCCAGCCCCGACGGCAGGCCATCGGCGAAGGCATCGATATACTGATCCCAGGTGCCGTTGAAGTTGGAAATGAAGATCGTGTAATCGTTCAGCAATTCCTCTTTCGGCTGGCCGAGATCGGGCCATTCATCCTGCTTCACGATCACCCATCGGGCGAAATGGATGATGGACAGCCCCAGCAGGCCCATCAGCCGTTCCGGCAGCGCGCGCGCCGCGTAGAACAGGAAATGGTTCACCCGGCTGCCCAGCCCCGGGCGCATGGGTGTGACCACGTTCATCGCATAGGCCTTGCCGGCGACGTTCGACACGTTGCTATCCCCCCGATCTGACCCCGGCCGGTTTATTGACGGATATTAACAGTGTTGCAAGTCGGGCCGGACCTTTCCCGGCCTTTACATTTGCCGCGCCCTACCGGACGCGTGCCGGATGGCGATGCTGATCTGGCCGAGTCTGGGCGCCCTGCTGGGGCTGATCGCCGGGTCTTTTCTGGCGACCTTGGTGCTGCGCTGGCCGCGCGGCGAGCCGCTGTCGGGGCGGTCCCGCTGCGATCATTGCGGCGCGGTGGTGAACTGGTTCGATCTGGTTCCGCTTTTCGGATTCCTCTGGCTGCGCGGGCGCTGCCGGGCCTGTGGCGGCGCAATCGACCGCACGCATCCGGCGTTCGAGGCGGCCGCCGCGCTGATCGGGGCGCTGGCGTTCGTGGCGGTGCCGGGGCCGCAGGGGCTGTGGGGGGCGTTGCTGGGCTGGGGGCTGCTGGCGCTGCTGGCGCTGGACCTTGAGCATTACTGGCTGCCCGACAGGCTGACGCTGCCGCTGCTGGCGCTGGGGCTGGCGGGCGGTGTGGGCAGTTTCCCGGATCGGCTGCTGGGAGCGGCCATTGGCGGTGGGGCGCTGTGGGCGCTGGCGCTGGGCTATCGCGCCATTCGTGGGCGAGAAGGGCTGGGGATGGGCGATGTGAAGCTGATGGCGGCGCTGGGCGCATGGTTAAGCTTCATTTGGATCGGGCCGTTGCTGTTGCTGGCCTCTGTGGCGGGGCTGTTGTTCGCGGGCGTTTCCCGCTGGCGCGGAGAGAGCAGCGCGGATGGGCCGTTGCGGGTGCCGTTCGGGGCCTGTCTGGCTCTGGCCGGGTTTCCGATCTGGCTGGCCGCGACGGCGGCTGTTTAGTTTGCCGCGACGGCGGCTGTCTGAGTGGCGGCAAATGCAGTCGTTTGAATCGGTTAGGAATCGGATAAGCGGAGCAGAGGGTGGGGGACAAGCGCTTGAAACGAATCGGTAACAGCCTTACGCCATGGGCTTCGGCATCCCGAAAATCGAGCCTTGAGGCCAGTTTGACTCTGTTTCCGTGCAACCATTCCGGCCTGTTGGGCGTATCTCTCCGGGCGGGTTCCGGCGTAACCGATTCCGGGTTTTCGGCGTGACGGCATCGCGATTCAATCCGGGCCATTTGCTTCTGGGCCTGCTGCTGCTGGTTGTGCTGGCGCTGGGCTGGCGCGCGGTGGCGCTGGCCACGAAACCCTTCCCCTCGGCGCCGCCGTTTCAGGCCCCATGGCTGGCAGACCGGGCGCTGCTGGCGCGATTCGATCCCTTCTTCCCCGCCCGCGCAGACAGCGGGGAGGGCCTGCCGGTAACCGCCCTGCCCTTCACCCTGCACGGCGTGCGCGCCGATTCGGCGACGGGCCGGGGCAGCGCGATCATCGCGGGCGGAGACGGGATGCAGAAGGTCTATGCCGTGGGCGAAACCCTTGCCGACGGCGTGTCGCTGGCGGCTATCGCTGCGGATCATGTGGTGCTGGAACGTGGCGGCACGCGCGAGGCCCTGTGGCTGGATTCGGGCGGCGGGGAAGCGGTGCAGCGCTTCGATCCCGGCCCGCCCCCGCCGCCGCCCGGTATGTCGCGGCAGCAGGCTGGGGCAGGCAATGGAAGCGGTGAAGGGCTGACCCCGGAAAACGCGCCGCCTTCGGTGATGCCCGGAGACGAGGATGAGCAACCCGCCCCCGCGCGCGCCGTTCGGCAGCAGGCGCAACAGGCGGACGAGCCGCAGCCATGAGGCGCGGCATCCCTCTGTGGCGGCATGCCGTGGCCGCAATCGCGCTGATGGCGGCGATGCCCTCGCCCGCGCAGACGACGGTGAACCTGCGCGAAGCCGATATCCGCGCCTTCATCGACGATGTGGCGCGGGTGACGGGCGCGACCTTCGTGATCGACCCGCGCGTGCAGGGCAAGGTTTCGGTGGTGTCCGAAAAGCCGTTGGGGCGCAGCCAGTATTTCGAGCTGTTTCTGGCGACGCTGAGGGCCAATGGCTATGTCGCGGTGCCGTCCGGCACGGGGCAATATCGCGTCCAGCCGGCCGAGGCCGGGGCCGGTGTGGGCGGCGCGCGCTTTTCCACGGCGGTGATCCAGCTGACCAATATCGACGCACAGCAGGCGGTCGATTCGCTGCGCCCGGTGCTCAGCCGCAATGGCTCAGCTTCGGCCAACCGCGCGGGCAATGCCGTGATCGTCACGGACTTCGCCGACAATATCAGCCGCGCGCGGCAGGTGCTGCGCGACGTGGACCGCGACCGCTCCACCACGCAGGTGGTGCAGTTGCGCAACGCCGGGGCGCGCGATCTCGCCACGTCGTTGCAGCAATTGGTGCGGCAGCCGGGCGGCACCGATGGCGCCACGGCGACGGCGGTGTCCGTGGTGCCGGTGGATGCCTCCAACGCGATCGCCATCCGGGGCGAGCAGACGCAGGTGGCGCGGGTGGCGAAGATCGCCCGCGATCTGGATCAGAAGGCGGCGGGCGGGTCGGAATCGCGGGTGATCTTCCTGCAGCATGCCGATGCCAGCGCGGTGATGCCGGTGCTGCAACAGCTGATGGGGCAGACGCCGACGCCGGTGCAGAGCAGCACGGGGATTCAGGGGCTGGCGGGCACGCCGTTCGGCAACCGCCAGCAGCAGGCGCAGCAACAGGCCGCCGCCGCGCCGGTTGCCGCCACGGCCGCCAATGTGGGGGTGGCCGCCGGGAACAGCCGCCGCCGCGCTATCATCACCCGTTATGAAGGCGCGAACGCGCTGATCATCGCGGCCCCGCCGGAAATCCAGCGCGAGTTGGGTGAGGTGATCCGCCAGCTGGATACCCGCCGCGCGCAGGTGCAGGTGGAAGCGATCATCGTGGAGATTTCCGACACGGCGGCGCGGCAGCTGGGCGTGCAGTTCATGCTGGCCGGGAAAGACGGCACCGTGCCGCTGATCTCCTCCAACTTCTCCAACGCGGCCCCCAATCTGCTGGCGATTGCGGGCGCGGTGGCGGCGGAAAAGGGCGTGATCACCGGCGACGCGGCGGACCAGTTCAAGGAGGCCGCCGTCACCTCTTTGCTGGGCACCACGGGCCTCACTTCCGGCATCGCCAGTCTTGCGGGCAACACGATTTTCGGCTTCGTCATCAACGCCGTGAAAAGCGACGTGAATTCCAACGTGCTCTCCACCCCTTCGATCCTGACGCTGGACAATCAGCCCGCGCGGATTCTGGTGGGGCAGGAAATCCCGGTGACCACCGGCGAAGCGCTGGGCAACAATCTGGACAACAGCTTCCGCACGGTGTCGCGGCAGGATGTGGGCATCCAGCTGGCGGTGAAGCCGCAGATCAACGCGGGCGGCACGGTGACGCTGACGATCAACCAGATCGTCTCCTCCATCGCCGCGACGGTGGCGGACACGGATTTCATCCTGAACAAGCGCGAGCTGGAAACCGCCGTGACGGTGGGCGACGGGCAGATCTTGGCGCTGGGCGGCCTGCTGGACGACAATGAACGGAAATCGCTGCAGAAAATTCCCCTGTTGGGGGATATTCCGGGGCTGGGCGTGTTCTTCCGTTCCACCGGCAAAAGCCGGGTGAAAACCAATCTGATGATCTTCATCCGCCCCACCATCATCCGCTCGCAGGCGGATGGCGACGCGGTGACGGCGAACCGCTGGGACAGCATCCGCGAATCGCAGGAGGCGATGCTGGGCTTCAGTTCGCTCGATGCGATGGCGTGGGATTATCTACGGGTGGCGCCGCCCTACAAGCCCGCGCCGTTCCCGCCGCCCGCAGCGACAGCACAGCCGGCCCCCGCGCCCGTTCAGAAGAAGCGCTGAGCATGGCGGAAACGCCCCCCACGGCAGGCGGGCCGAGGATGGGGCCTCTGCTGCTGCTGCCCTATGCCTTTGCCCGCGCGCAGGGCGTGCTGATCGCGCCCGGCAGCGGGCGGCTGGCGGTGCGGCGCGGGGCGAAGCCCGCCGCCCTGCTGGAAGCGCGGCGGGTGGCGGGGCAGCCGATCCAGATCGACACGCTCAGCGACGAGGCGTTCGACCGGCTGCTGTCTGAAACCTATGCAACCGACGGGCTTTCGGCGGCGGCCGATGCGGCGGCTTCGTCCAACCTCGCCACGCTGGCGCGCGACACCGCCGACTTGCTGGACAATGACGACGCCGCGCCGGTGATCCGGCTGATCAACGCGCTGGTGGCGCAGGCGGTGCAGCAGGGTGCCTCCGATATTCACCTTGAACCCCAAGAAGATGGCATGGCTGTTCGGCTGCGGCGAGACGGGGTGATGGAGGAAGTGCTGCGCCTCCCCGCGCAGGTGGCGCCGATGCTCGTCAGCCGGGTGAAGGTGATGGCGCGGCTGGATATCGCGGAGAAACGCCTGCCGCAGGACGGGCGGATTTCGCTGACGCTGGGCGCGCGCGCGCTGGACGTGCGGGTTTCCACCCTGCCCGCGCGCGGCGGTGAGCGGGTGGTGATGCGGATTCTCGACCAGTCCTCGGTGGGGCTGGAGCTGACTGACCTTGGGCTGGACCCGACGACGCTGGGCGCGCTGACCGAGGCGCTGGGCGCGCCGAACGGAATCGTGCTGGTGACGGGGCCGACGGGGGCTGGGAAAACCACCACGCTGTACGCCGCGCTGAAGCTGCTGAACGACGGCAAGCGCAACATCCTGACCGTGGAAGACCCGGTGGAATATGCCGTGCCCGGCGTGGGGCAGACGCAGGTGGACACCCGCGTGGGCCTGACCTTCGCGCAGGGGTTGCGCGCCATCCTGCGGCAAGACCCGGACGTGGTGATGGTGGGGGAAATCCGCGACCGCGAGACGGCGGAGATCGCCGTGCAGGCGGCGCTGACGGGGCACCTCGTGCTGTCCACCGTGCACGCCAATTCAGCGGCCGGGGCCATCACCCGGCTGCGCGATTTCGGGGTGGAGACCTTCCTGATCGCCGCCACGCTGCGCGCGGTGGTGGCGCAGCGGCTCGCCCGGCAGGTGTGCCCGGTGTGCGTGGGCGAGGAGCCGCTCGCGGCACCGCTGGCCGGGCGGCTGGGGCTTCCGGCGGGCATTCCGGTGGCGAAGGCGAACGGCTGCCCCAGCTGCCGCCAGACCGGCTATCTGAAGCGGCGCGGGCTGTTCGAGCTGATCACGGCGGATGGGCCGGTGCGCAATCTGATCAACGAAGGCGCGGGCGAAGGGCGGCTGGAAGCGGCGGGCCTGCACCGCAGCCTGAAGGAATCCGCGCGCGAGGCCGTGCGGGCGCGTCGCACCACCCCCACCGAAGTGCTGCCGCTATTTCAGGGCGAACCCGCGCGGGACCTGAGCCATGCGGGCGTGGCGGGCGGGATCGACCCGGCGGCGATCCGGTCTGACAGGCCGTGAACGCGCCGCTGAAGGCCGCGAAGGGCGCTGAGCAGCTGCCCTTCTGGAAGCGGCCAATCCAGATCGGCGGCCAGAAAGCCGATCCCACCGCACCGAAGCTGGGGGCGCAGGCGCGGGCGACATTGATCCGGCAGATGGCGACGCTCGCCGCCGTGATGCCCATTTCCGACGCGGTCGCCACGCTGGCGCGCCAGCCGGGGAAAGAGAATGAGCGGCTGGTGCTGCAACGCACGAACCGGGCGTTGCAGGCGGGCAGTTCGCTGGCCGCCGCCCTGCCCGCCTCCGCCTTCCCGCCGGAAGTGAAATCCACCGTGGCGGCGGGCGAGGCATCCGGCCGGTTGCCGCTGCTGCTGAACCGGCTGGCGGATACGCTGGAAGCGCAGGTGGCGCTGCGCTCGCGGCTGATCGCCTCGCTCGCCTATCCGGCGCTGCTGATGCTGGTGGCGCTGGGGGTGATCGTGGCCATGCTGCTGTTCGTGGTGCCGGCCATCGCCGAGCAGCTGACGGGATCGGGCCAGCCGCTGCCGCTGCTGACGCGCATCATCCTTGCCATTTCCGGCTTCGTGCAGCGATGGTGGTGGCTGATGCTGGCGATCCCGCTGCTGGCGGCGGCGGCGCTCTGGCAGTGGCGCAAGCAGCCGGACAACCGGCTGAAGATGGACCGCTGGCTGCTGGGCCTGCCCGGCGTGGGCGGCTGGCTGTCCGCGCTGGAGGCGGTGCGCTGGTCGCGCCTGCTCGCCACCATGCTGGGGGCGGGGCTGCCGCTGGCGGAGGCGTTGCAGATCACCGCGCCGACGCTGGGCAACAGCGCATGGCGCGAGGCGACGACGAAGATGGTGGCGCAGGTGCGGGCGGGCACCTCCCTTTCCGCCACGCTGCCGCTGTTGCCGAACCCGCCGGGGCTGCTGGTGTCTCTGGTGCAATCGGGCGAAAGTTCCGGGCGGCTGGCCCCGCTGCTCGATTCGGCGGCGACCAGCCTCGACCGGCAATTGTCCGACCGCAGCCGGACGCTTCTGGCGCTGGCGGAACCGGCCATCATCGTGATACTGGGCGGCATGGTGGGTGTGATCATCCTTGCCGTGCTGCTGCCCATCCTTGAACTCAACACCCTAGCCGGTGCACCGCTTGGAGCCCATTGACATGTCTGCCCCCGCCATCCGCCGCCGCCCGCAATCGGAGCAGGGCTTCACGCTTGTGGAACTGCTGGTCGTGCTGGCGATCATCGGCCTGCTGACGACCGTGGTGGTGATCAACGTGCTGCCGATGCAGGGCCGGGCGCAGGTGCAGAAGGCGCAGGCCGATATCGCGCTGATCGAGCAGGGGCTGGAGTTCTGGCGCATTGATGCGGGCCGCTATCCCACGCCCGAGGAAGGGTTGGCGGTGCTGGCCGCGCCCGGGCCGATGGGGGCGAAGCTGAAGAATCTGCCGAACGATCCGTGGGGCAAGCCCTATGGCTATGCCGTGCCGGGGGCGAACGGGCAGCCCTATGTCGTCTATTCGCTGGGCGCCGATGGCGCGGAAGGCGGCGACGGTGAGAATGCGGACCTGCGCTCTGACACGAAATAGGCGTTTCACGCGTGTGAAGTCGGCGGAGGCCGGATTCACACTCGTTGAAATGCTGGTCGCCATGCTGATCCTCAGCCTTGTCGGGCTGACGCTGGCGCGGTTTCAGAGTTTCCAGATGCGCAGCACCGCCTCTCTGGCGGTGGGCGCAGCCGGGCGGCTGGCGGCGGACAATCTGGCGATCGACCTGCTGGTGGCCCCGGCCGCGCCCGCCGCCGCCACAACCGGCGTGACGGAAGTGGCCGGGCGGCCATGGTATTGGCAGGTGACGCCGCAACCCGCGCCGGACCCGGTGCTGATGCCGGACCTTGTGCGGCTGGATGTGGCCGTCAGCGCGACGGAGGGGGGAGAACCCATCGCCACCCGCAGCCTGCTGCGCCCGCGCGGCACCCCGCCCGTGGTGAGCCAGCGATGAGGCGCAGTGCTCGCCCGAACGGCTTCACGCTGGTGGAGATGCTGGTGTCGCTGCTGATCTTCAGCATCATCGCCAGTATCGCGACGGCAATGACGGTGGGGGCGACGCGCAGCTTCGCCGCCTCCAGCACGGCGCTGGCCGCCCTTTCCGATCTGGACCGCACCCGCTCCGTGCTGGCCGCCGATCTGGGGCAGGCGGCTGAGCGGCCCAGCCTTGCCGCAGACGGCAGCCCGATGCCCGCCTTCACCCTGACACCCGATGGTTTTGTATTGGTGCGATACCGCGCGGGCGATGTGCTGCCGGGGATTGAGAAGGTGGCGTGGGGGGTGGTGGACGGGCAACTGCTGCGCCAGCCCTTCCCTGCCATCGACGGCGCGCCGCCCGGCGAGCCGCTGGCGATGCTGGAGGGCATATCCGCCGTGCGCATCCGCGTGGCAGACCGCAACGGCTGGCGCGACGACTGGGCTCCGCGCCAACCCGAGGAATTGCCGCGCGCGGTGGAGATGACGCTGATCCGCGCGGGCGGTGTGCCGGTCACGCTGAAATTTCTGGTGGCGGCATGAAGGCCCCCGCATCCGAACGCGGTGCGGCGTTGCTGGCTGTGCTGGCGATGGTGGTGTTGCTGGCGGGCTTCGCGACCATGGGGCTATCCCGGTTGAAGGCCGCCGGGGACCGGATCAGCGAGGCGCAGACGCAGGCGGAGGCGCAGTTGCTGGCGGGCGCGGGCGGCACGGCGGCGGTTTCGGTGATCGGCCAGTTGAAGGCGCGGGCGCGCACGAACCCCGAACTGCTGACGGAGCCGCTGAAGCTGGAGCTGCAGGGCGGCACGGTGGAGGCGCGTTTTGCCGATGGCGGCAATTGTTTCAACCTGAACAGCCTCGCTCGCCCGCCCGCGCGCACCAGCACCGGCGAGGTGCCCGCCGCCTCCCGCCCGCAGGATTTCGCCCGGCTGCTGGTGGCGACGGGCATCCCGACCTTGGAGGCCAACACGATCGCGCAGGCCACCGCCGCGCGGCTGGCGCAGACTGGGCAGTTGTGGGCTGACGCCAGCGAATGGGCCGCCATCCCCGGCGTGACGGCGAAGCATTGGGCGCTGGCCGGGCCGCTGCTGTGTGCGCTGCCCAGCCGCGAAAACAGCGCGGTGAATATCAACAGCCTGACCGCCGCGCAGGCCCCGCTGCTGACGGGGATGGGGCTGGGCGCGGACGAAGCGCGCCGCGCCATCGCCGCCCGCCCTGCCGCCGGATGGGGCTCTGCCTCTGACTTCATGAATTCGTCTGGCAGCAACCTTGATCAGAATGGCGAAGCGGCGGAGCGAATGGGCACTTCCACCCGCTGGATGCGGCTGAGCATCGTGGCGGAGACGCCGCGGGCGCGGGTGGCGCGCGAGCTGTTGATCGACACCCTTGAACAACCGGCGGCAGTGGTATCTTCCCGCTGGCGTGCCGTAGAAGCTCCGGTAGAAGGAGCATTATGACCCTGTTGCTGGAAACCGAGGACGGCGTGCGCCAGTTGAGCGCGGAAGCAGCCGACGCCGATGCGGACGGCCCGCTGATCGCCGTGCTTCCGGGCGACGACATCGCGTTGCACCGCCTGCAACTGGCCGAGGGCGACGCCCGCGCCCGGCACGAGGAAGCGGTGATGCGCATCACCGATCTGGCCGCGCAGCCGGTGGAGGATCTGCACATCGCCATCGGCCCGGCGGATGATGCGGGCCACAGCTGGGTCGCGCTGATCGACCGGCAGCGCATGGCGGACCATCTCGCGCATCTGAAGGCCGCAGGGGCCGAACCGGCGCATATCGTGCCCGCCGCCCTGCTGCTGGCCGAGCCGGAGTCCGGCCCCAGCATGGCCCGCTTTGGCGACCGCGTGTTGCTGCGCACCGACGAACTGGCCGGGCTGGTGGAACCGGCGCTTGCCTCTGCGCTCAGCGGGCGCAGCCTGCTGGGGCGGTTCGTGCAACTCTCTGAATTCGCGCCCGCCGCCGTGCCGGAGACACTGCCGCTGGACCTGATGCAAGGCGATTTCGGGCCGAAGCAGCGCTGGTGGAAAAGCCGCCGCTTCCTGCTGTGGGCGGGCGTGCTCTCTCTGCTGGCGCTGCTGCTGGCGATTGCGCCTGTGCTGATCGACCGGGGCCGTGCGGCGGCTGCGGTTGCGGCCTATGATCAGGCGGTGATCGAACTGGCCGCGCAGACGCTGGGGCAGCGCCCCGCCAGCGCCGAAGCCGGGGCCGAAGCGCTGGCCGCAGCCCGCCGGGCAGCCGAAGGCGGCGCGCTGGGCGCGCGGCTGAGCTTCGCCGCGCGCACCCTTGAATCCATCCCCGGCGCGCGCTTCGACAGTGTGAAGCTGCTGCCCGATGGCGCGCTAAGAATCGCGCTGGGCGGCCCGGCCGACGCCATCAACATCACCGCCACACGCATGGCGGGCGGGCCGTTCCACAGCGAGGCAGCCGGCACCATCGTGACGATGGGAGACCGGGTGGCGGGCCGTCCCAGCAACGACACGGCCCTGTCCCACGCCATGCTGCGGCTGGTCGCCGCCCGGCAGGACGCCGCGCTGGCGGCATCCGCCAAGGCGCGCGGCCCGGCGATGAAACCCGCCGACGTGAGCGCGGCGCTGGTGACGGCGGGGCTGGCCGATCCGGCTGCTGCCGCCAGCGGACGCATCGCTATCCCGGCCGCCCGATCCACCACGCTGCTGCCGCTGATCGCCGATCTTGAGCTGAAAGGCGCGCGCTTCTCCGCCGCCGAAATCACCCGCAACGCCGACCAGACACTGTCGGCCACGCTGGAGGTGAAGCCATGATGCTGGTGCTGGCCGCCGCCGCCGCATCGCTGATGGGGCTGACGGAACTGCCGCCACAAGCGGCAGCGCCGGGCCGCTGCCGCACCTTCCTGTGGACGAAAACCGAAACCCCCTTCCGCATCGCCATGCTGGACGAAAGCAGCCAGACGCTCCGCATGCGGCGCGGCAAGCAGATGTTCGACATCGCCCAGTTCGCGCCGGGCGAATATGGCGGCCATGGCTATCGCGTGGCGCTGCACGTGGAATATGCCAGCAGTGGCCAGATCCGGAACGGGCAACTGATCACCTCCGGCTCGATGCGGATCGAACAGGTGGATGCCAAGGGCGCACCCGCCGGGGAGTCTGTTTCAGTGCCGGTTGGGGGGATGCGCGCCTGCGGCTGAGGGCTGCGGGCGGGGCCTGCCGGTTGCAGCGCCGGATCACGCCTGTCGGCTCGGTCCCTGATGTTGGCGCATGGCGTGCCACCGCACTGGCCAACGCCCCGAATCGGGCCTAGCGTCTCAACCCATGTCATTTGATCCGGCAGCGGCGACGGCCGCCTACATCGACTCGCTTGGCCCTGAGGCGCTGGCGAAGGCTGAAGCCTATACTGTGGGCGGGCATTGGATCCTGTTGTGGGGCGTGCTGGTCGGCGCGCTGGTCACATGGCTGATCGTGCGATCCGGCCTGCCGGACAGACTGCAACTGCGGCTGCGCGGAAAGCCTGTGAGGGCAGCCTTCCTTGTCAGCGCGCTGGTGCTGGCGCTCAGCAGCCTGCTGACGCTGCCGTGGACGCTTTACACCGATTATTTCCGCATGAAGGCCTATGGCCGCACCAGCCAGCCGCTGGGGGATTGGCTGGGGCAGATGGCGCTTTCCACCGCCATCTCTATCGTGCTCGGGGCGCTGTTTTTTCTTGGCCTCTACACGCTGATCCGCAAGGCCGGGAAAAGCTGGTGGGTCTGGTCAGGCGGCCTCGTGGCGGCGGTGATTGCCCTGATGCTGCTGGCAGGCCCGGTGCTGATCGAGCCGCTGTTCAACGAGTATAAGCCGCTGCCCGCGGGCGAGGTTCGCACCGCGCTGGAGGTTCAGGCCGCGAAGGCGGGCATCCCGGCGGACCGCATTTTCGTCTATGATGGCTCGCGCCAATCGAACAATTTCACCGCCAATGTGTCGGGCGTGTTCGGCTCGGCGCGGATCGCCATTTCCGATGTCGCGCTGCACGGGGCCAATCTGAATGAAGTGAAGGCGGTGACGGGCCATGAAATCGGCCATTACGTCAGCGGCCATATTTGGCGCGGCGTGGCGCTGTTCAGTGCGCTGGCGATGCTGTTCTTCTTTCTGGCAGATCGGCTGTTCCCACGCCTTGCCCGGCTGTTCGGCAGCAAGGCCAGCATCGGCGATCCGGCGGGCCTGCCGATCCTGCTGTTCTTCGCCAGCCTTGCCGGGCTGCTGGCCCAGCCGATCAGCAGCAGCTTTTCGCGCTGGAGCGAGGCCGATGCGGACCGTTACAGCCTGGAAACGGTGAACCTGCCGGATGCGCTGTCTTCCGCGCTGGTGAAAACGGCGGAGTATCGTTACCCCCGGCCTGGCCGTCTGGAGGAAATCCTGTTCTATGATCACCCTTCGGTGGAACGGCGTGTGCGCACGGCGATGGAGTGGAAAGCGGCGCATCCGTCGACCCCGGATACAGCGCGCGACGAAGGCGGCAGTTGATTTCCGCCCCCATCCGCGCCTAGGGCTTCACCCATGCGAAAGGCCCGAATCTATCAGCGCGGCGCGCCCGCCACCCAATCCGGCAAGGCCCGGGCAGACAGCTGGATTCTGGAACCGGAACCTGTCGAGAAAAAGCGCCCCGATCCGCTGATGGGCTGGGTGGGCAGCGGTGACACCGAAACCCAGCTGCGGCTGGTGTTCCCCTCGCTGGAAACGGCGCTGGCCTATGCCGCGCGCGAAGGCTTCGAGCCGGAGGTGGAACAGGCCCCGGCGAAACGGCTGATCCTGCAAAGCTACGCGGATAATTTCCGCTGAAGTCTCAGCGCAGCAGCGCGAAAACTGACAGCAAGGCGGAGGTGGCGATGGCGTTCAGCGCCATGCCAAGGCTGGCGAACGCCCCGGCCGTTGCATCCACCTGAAACGCCCGCGCCGCGCCGACGCCATGCGCCGACACGCCCACTGCAAAGCCGCGCGCGCGGTAATCGGCGATGCCCATCCGGTTGAGCAGCGGGGTCGCCGTCATCGCGCCGACGATCCCCGCGAACAGCACGATCACAGCCGCCAGCGCGGGGATTCCGCCCAACTGCTCCGCCATGGCCATGGCGACAGGCGTGGTGGTGGCGCGCGGAGCCATGGAGGCGAGGATTTCGCGCGGCGCGCCGAACAGTATCAATATGCCGACCGCGCTGGTGATCGCCGTGACTGCGCCCGCCGTCAGCGCCAGCGCAACCGGCACGGCCATGCGCCGGATCAGTCCGCGCAGCCGCCAGATCGGCACCGCAAGCCCCACCACGGCGGGGCCGAGCAGGAAGGTCAACATCGCCGTCGCCTCATGATAAACGGGGTAAGGTGTGCCGCTGAGCAGCAGCAGGCCGATCAGCACAGGGGTCGCCAGCAGCACGGGGTGGCACAGGGGATGGCGGTTGCTGCGCCGGGAAATCCGGTCTGCCAGTTCGAACAACAGCAGGGTGGCCGCAAGCCACAGGATCGGCGTGGCGAGCAGCTCCGTCATTGCGGCATGTCCGCGCCGCTGCGCTTCAGCGCCCAGCGAAACACCAGCACCGTCACCATCATCGTCAGGATGGTGGAAACCACGGTCGCCAGCACCAGCGCCAGCCCGTGGCGGGAGAGGATCTGCCCTTCTTCCATCACCCCTACGGCGGCGGGCACGAACAGGATCGCCAGATGCGCCGTCAGCCAGCCCGTCACGGCCTCCAGCCCCGGCCGTTCCCGCCGAACCAGCGCCAGCCAGCCCAGCAGCAGCAGCAAGCCGATCACCGGCCCCGGCAGCGGCAGGCCGGTCAGCCGGTGCAGGGCTTCGCCAAGCAACTGGCAGACGAACAGCAATGCGATGGCATCGATCATGACGGGCAGCCCCAGCGGTTCCGGGCCAAGGCGGCCGACGGTTGCGAACCCCGGAAGCCATAGACGCCGCCGCCACTTATTCAAATCCGGCTTTGAGCAACGGAGGCGCAGCGGGCTTTCCGAACCGCCCCGCAATCCGCTAGGGAGATGCGCGCAGCGCCTGTAGCTCAGCTGGATAGAGCATCCGCCTTCTAAGCGGAATGTCGCAGGTTCGAGTCCTGCCGGGCGCGCCATTTTCGAACACAAGAGAGAACCATGGACGTGGTTTTGGCCACGCCTGTTGCGGCACTTCCGGCCAGTGCGGCTTTGGAGCCGCCGACGCAGACCTCGTTGAGCAGCAGCCTGATATAGGCCTGACGCAGATCAGACGGGCCGTGGCGCAGCTTGTGGCGCGCAGGGGCAGCTCCAGCTTCTGGCGCATCGAAGCGTCCTCGGCATCCATCAGCCCTTTCCCGACCAGTTCCAGCAGTCGCCTCGGCTTCCTTATAGCCGTGCTGCAGCTCTTTCAATTACCCACAAGTGGTCGCGAGCGTGATTCCGTTGGCCGCATGAGCATTGCCCGTCTGGAATCAAGCATGATTCATTCCCTGGCACCTGAATCGGTTGGCGGGGTGCAACGTGGAGACGTCCGTTTTCGATGCGGCAGGATGGGCTGACGGGGAAGTCGATCCCGCCGCCTTTCGTGATAAGCGACTGGGCGAACGGCTTCGAACGATGCTTAAGCAGATGGCAGGAGCGATTGGCGCACCGATACCGATGGCGTGTCAAGACTGGGCCAATACAAAGGCGGCCTACCGTTTTTTGTCTAATGGCTCGGTGAACGAGGGAGACATACTTGCCGGGCATTTTCAGGCGACACGGACACGCGCGGCGGCGCTTGAGGGGTTCATCCTGGTTTTACAGGACACCACCGAATTCTCCTATCAAAGGCGCAATCCTGAAACGATTGGCGCCATCGGGCTTGCGCCGAGCCGGCGTGATGAGAATGGTCGGCTTCGGCTTCATACGGTCTGCGGCCTGCTCATGCACTCCAGCCTTGCGATCACGACTGAGGGATTGCCACTGGGTCTGACAGCGGCGAAATTCTGGACCCGCACCAAGTTCAAGGGCGCCAACGCGTTGAAGCGGCGGATCAATCCCACGCGCGTGCCGATCGAGGAGAAGGAGAGCTACCGCTGGCTCGAGAATATGCGTCAATCGACCACCCTGCTAGGC
>NZ_VFSU01000019.1 GCF_006385875.1 Sandaracinobacter neustonicus
CCGCAACACCCTTCCCCCACCGCGCCCCCTCCCCTAAACAGGCCCGGATGCTCACTCGCCTGTTCCTCGCGCTCTCCGCCCTGATCCTCGCCGGCCCGGCGCTCGCCGCCAGCAGCGCGAAACTCCCCAACACGGAAGTCGCGCTCATCAGCGAGGCGAAGGCCCCCGCCCCGGGCCAGCGCTTCACCATCGGCCTGATGATGACGCCGAAGCCCGGCTGGCATACCTATTGGGAAAACCCCGGCGACAGCGGCATGGCCACCCGTGCCCAATGGCAGCTGCCGAACGGCGTCAGCGTCTCCACCTTCCGCTATCCCGTGCCGAAAACCTATGTCGTCGCCGGGCTGATGAACCATGTTTATGGTGAGAAGAACATTCTCCTCGCCGATGTCACGGTGCCGCAGGGGGCCAGCGGAGAATTGCCGCTGAAGGCAAGGATCGACTGGCTGGTCTGCAACGACAAGATCTGTATCCCCGAGGGTGCCGATCTGGACCTTACTTTGCCCATCGGCGATGGCGCGGCAGACCCGGCGCAACGGGCGAATTTCGATGCCGCCCGCGCCGCCCTCCCCCGCGAACTGGCAGCGGGGGCCAGCTTCCAGACAGTCGGCCAGCGCATCCGCCTGAACGTGCCGCTGGCCGATCCGGAGAGCGTCACCGCCGCGCATTTCTTCGCCAGCCGCGATGACGGCGTGCTGTTCGCCAGCCCGCAGACGGTCAGCCGCACCGCCAATTCGCTGGTGATCGAAACAGACGCCGTCCCCGGCAGCAACCCCACCGCGCTTCCCGGCGTGCTGCGCATCGAACGCGGCGCGGATGTGATGGGGCTGGCCTTCAGCGCCAACCCCGGCACCGTCCCCACCGGGGAGCCGCTCAGCGCACAGGCGGGCAAAGGCTCGATGGCCGCCTTCTGGCCCGCGCTCGGCCTCGCCATCCTCGGCGGGCTGCTGCTGAACCTGATGCCCTGCGTGTTTCCCATTCTCAGCCTGAAGGCGCTCAGTCTTGCGAAATCCGGGGAATCAGAGGCGCATGCCCGCGCAGAGGGGCTGGCCTACACCGGTGGCGTCATGCTGGTCACCACCTTGCTGGGCATCGCGGCAATCGCCATCGCGGCGGCGGGCGCGGGTGCGGGCTGGGCCTTCCAGTTGCAGGATCCGCGCGTGATCCTGTTCCTGATGCTGCTCACGCTGGCGATCGGGCTGAACTTCTCTGGCCTCTATGAAGTGAATCTCGGCACCGCCAATGTCGGCTCCGGCCTCGCCTCGAAACCCGGCGCGAAGGGGGCCTTCTTCACCGGCGCGCTGGCGGCCTTCGTCGCCACGCCCTGCACCGGCCCCTTCATGGCGGGGGCATTGGGCGCAGCGCTGGTGCTGCCGCCCGCCGCAGGCGTCGCGGTGTTCGCCGGGCTGGGCCTCGGCCTCGCGCTGCCCTTCCTCGCCATCGGCTTTATCCCCGCGCTGCGCCGCCGCCTGCCCAAACCCGGCCCGTGGATGGCGAATTTCCGCCGCATCCTCGCCGTGCCGATGTTCCTCACCGCGCTGGCACTGGCGTGGGTGCTGGGGCGGCAAGCGGGCCTGAACGCGCTCACCACCGGCCTTTCGCTGGCGCTGATGCTCACCATCCTGTTGTGGATATTGGGCCTGCGCCAGCAAAAGCAGGCCTCCGTCGTCATCACCATCTCGCTGGCAGCGCTTTTGGCGCTGCTCTCGCCGCTGGCGCTCAGCGCCGTCTCCACAGACGATGGCGGCCTCACCGCAGACCCCGGCCCCGAAGACCTGTCCGCCGTCCCCTTCACGCCGGAAGCCATCGCCCGCGCGCAGGCGGATCGCAAACCCACCTTCCTCTATTTCACCGCGGACTGGTGCCTCACCTGCAAGGTGAACGAAAAGGGCGCGCTGTCAGACCCGGCCGTCGCCGTCGCATTCCAGCAGGCGGGCATACAAGTCATGGTGGGCGACTGGACCCGCCCGGACCCGGCCATCGCCCGCTTTCTGGAACAGCGCGGCCGCGCGGGCATCCCGCTCTACCTCTTCTATGATTCGAACGGCAGCATCACCGAACTGCCGCAAATCCTCACGGTGAAAACCCTCACCGGGCTTGCAAGCGCAGGTTCATCCGCAAGCTGATAAACAACCTGCCACAGAAGGAGACGACCATGATGAAGCCCCTGCTCGCAGCAGCCGCCCTAATCATCGCCGCCCCGGCGCTCGCAGCCGCCGTTGTCGGCCAGCCCGCCCCCGCCTTCACCGCGACGGATTCCAACGGCCGCACCGTCAGCCTCAGCGATTTCAAGGGCAAGCCGGTGGTGCTGGAATGGACCAACGCCGAATGCCCCTTCGTGCAGAAATATTATTCCGGCGGAGACATGCAGAAGCTGCAGGCAGACGCCCGCAAGGGCGGTGCCGTCTGGCTCACCATCAACTCCGGCGCCGAAGGCAATCAAGGCCATGTCACCGGCGCACAGGCCAACAGCCGGATGCGCCAGCAGGGCTTCCAATCCACCGCCTACCTGCTGGATACGGACGGCACCATCGGCCGCGCCTATGGCGCGCGCACCACGCCGCACATGTTCGTGATCGCCCCCGACGGCACACTGGCCTACACCGGCGGCATCGACAGCATCCCCAGCGCCAACCCGGCCGACATCGCCCGCGCCGAACCGCTGGTGACGCTGGCACTGGCAGACGTGAAGGCGGGCAAGCCAGTGGGCACGCCGACCAGCAAGCCTTATGGCTGCTCGGTGAAATACTGAGGTCGGGTTAGCGACAGGGAAGACCAAGGGCTCTGCCCTTGGAACCCGGCAGGGAAATGATTTCCCTGCACCCTCAACATTGGCGTTGCGCGCAAACTGGAACGGCGCGCGTGTGATCAGCTTCGATTGCCTGCGGCGCTACGAGACTCTCTCCCCCTGCAAGGGGG
The DNA here is from genome assembly GCF_006385875.1 of Sandaracinobacter neustonicus. Classification (GTDB taxonomy): domain Bacteria; phylum Pseudomonadota; class Alphaproteobacteria; order Sphingomonadales; family Sphingomonadaceae; genus Sandaracinobacteroides; species Sandaracinobacteroides neustonicus. The sequence goes on from NZ_VFSU01000019.1 coordinate 2,920, forward strand.
AGAGATGGAGAGGGGGTGTCAGCGGTTGGCCTGATCCACCAACCTCCCCACACCCACAACCGTCACTCCGGACTTGATCCGGGGTCCAGCTGTTCTTCGGCAACGCCGGAGCACAAAAGCGCGGCCCCGGATCAACTCCGGGGCGAAGGGTGGGGAACCCCCGCGTTACCCCACCTTCCGCGGCTGAATATGCAACTCCCGCAACTGCTTCTCGCTCACGGCTGACGGCGCGTTCATCATCAGATCCTCGGCCTTCTGGTTCAGCGGGAACAGCGTCACTTCGCGGATGTTCGGTTCATCCGCGATCAGCATCACGATCCGGTCCACCCCCGGCGCAGAGCCGCCGTGCGGCGGTGCGCCATATTTGAAGGCGTTGATCATGCCGGGGAAATTCGTGTCGACCTGATCCTGCGTGTAACCGGCGATTTCGAACGCCTTGTACATGATCTCAGGCTTGTGGTTGCGGATCGCGCCGGACGACAACTCCACCCCGTTGCAGACGATGTCATATTGGAACGCCAGAATATCCAGCGGGTCCATCGTTTCCAGCGCGCCCATCTCGCCCTGCGGCATGGAGAAGGGGTTGTGCGAGAAGTCAATCTTCCCCGTTTCCTCGTCCGCCTCGAACATCGGGAAATCGACGATCCAGCAGAATTTATAAGCGCCCTGCTCGATCAGCCCCAGCTGCTCGCCCACGCGGGTGCGGGCGAACCCGGCCAGCTTGGCGGCGGGCAATTCCTTGCCGGCGGCGAAGAAACAGCCATCGTCTGGCCCCAGCCCCAGCGCCGCATAGAGCGCCTCCATGCCCTCCGTGCCATGGTTCTTGGCGATCGGCCCACCGAATTCGCCGCCCTTGCGCGTCACATAGCCAAGCCCCGCATGGCCTTCGCTGCGCGCCCATTCGTTCATATCGTCGAAGAATTTGCGGCTCTTGTCTGCGGTGTTCGGCGCAGGGATCGCCCGCACCACGCCGCCGGACGCCACGATCTTCTCGAACAGGCCAAAACCCGATTGCCGGAAATGCTCAGACACGTCGGAAATCAGCAGCGGGTTGCGCAGATCGGGCTTGTCATTGCCATATTTCAGCATGGATTCGCGGTAGGGAATGCGCGGGAACGCGCCTTGCGTCACCGCCCATGGCGTCTCGCGATTCCAGCCCGCGAACTCCGCGAACACGCCCGCCAGCACGGGTTCAATGGCCTGAAACACATCTTCCTGCGTCACGAAGCTCATCTCGAAATCGAGCTGGTAGAATTCGCCCGGGGAACGATCCGCCCGCGCATCCTCGTCGCGGAAGCAGGGCGCAATCTGGAAATAGCGATCAAAGCCCGCCACCATCAGCAGCTGCTTGAACATCTGCGGTGCTTGCGGAAGCGCATAGAATTTGCCCGGATGCAGCCGCGAAGGCACCAGAAAGTCCCGCGCGCCTTCCGGGCTGGAGGCTGTCAGGATCGGCGTCTGATACTCGGTGAAGCCCTGTGCCTGCATCCGCTGGCGCAGGCTGGAAATCACCTTCGAACGCAGCACGATATTCTTGTGCAGCCGTTCCCGGCGCAGGTCGAGGAAGCGATAGCGCAGGCGGATATCTTCTGGGTATTCCGCTTCGCCAGCCACCGGCAGCGGCAGCTCGGCGGCTTCGGATTGCACCGTCACGCCGCGCACCCGCACTTCGATGGCCCCGGTCGGCAAGTTCGGGTTCACCGTGCCTTCGCTGCGCGCCACCACTTCGCCATCGATGGTCACCACCGATTCCAGCCGCAGCTTGTCCAGCGTTTCAAGGAAGGGCGAGCCGGTGGCCGCCACCAGCTGGGTCAGGCCATGATGGTCGCGCAAATCGATGAACAGCACACCGCCATGGTCGCGCTTGCGGTGAATCCAGCCGGACAGGCGAACGGTTTCGCCGACGTTGCCGGCCGTCAGCTCGGCGCAATGATGGGTGCGATACGCATGTGTGGTGTTGGTGCTCATGGGGCGGGGGTCAAGGGCAAAGCGGCCCCTTTTGTCAAGCGCGCATCCTCACGCTATCGGGTTGCCCATGAAGATTCACCCGCTCGTCACAGATACAGACACCCTCGCCCGGATGATCGGCCGCCTGAAGGCGCATGACATCGTCTGCGTCGATACCGAGTTCATGCGGGAAAACACTTATTATCCAGAGCTTTGCCTGATCCAGTTGGCATCTTCGGAAGATGCCTTCGCCATCGATCCGCTGGCAGACGGCCTTGATCTCGCGCCATTTCTGGAACTTCTGGGCGACGACTCGATCCTGAAAGTGCTGCACGCGGGCGGTCAGGACATCGAAATCTTCATGAATCTCACCGGAAAAGTGCCCTTCCCGCTGTTCGATACGCAGATCGCTGCCATGGCGATGGGGATGGGGGAGCAGGTAAGCTACGCCAACCTCGTCGCGCATTTTACCGGCCAGCAGATCGACAAGGGTGCCCGCTTCACGGACTGGGCGCGCCGCCCGCTGTCGGACCGGCAGATTCACTACGCCATCGGCGACGTCACCTATCTCTCGCAACTGTTCCCCAAGATGCTGAACAAGCTGCGCAAAACCGGGCGTGGCGAATGGCTGGACGAGGAAATGGCCCGGCTGTCAGACCCGTCCAACTATGCGGTGAACCCGGATACCGCATGGCTGCGCCTGAAGCTGCCCAACCGCAAGCCGGATGTGCTGGGCCGCCTGAAGGCGCTGGCGCGCTGGCGCGAACTGGAAGCGCAAGACAAGAATGTGCCACGCGGCCGCATCGTGAAGGATGAAACGCTGGCCGATCTGGCCGCCGCCCCGCCGCCGACGCAGGCCGATCTGGCGCGGGTGCGCGGGCTGTCCCCCACATGGGCGGGCAACGCCATCGGCCAGCGGCTGCTGGCGGCCATTGCCGGGGCGGAGCCTCTGCCGGAGGCCGAAATGCCCGCGAAGGAAAACCGCCCGGGCCTCTCCACCGATGCCTCGCTGATCGCGGACCTGTTGAAATTGCTGCTGAAAGTTCGCGCGAAGGAATCGGGCGTGGCCCCGCGCCTGATCGCGCGCTCGGATGAAATGGAGGCGCTGGCCGCCGGCGTGCGCGACGGCCTGCCGATCCTGCAGGGCTGGCGGCGCGGCCTGTTTGGCGAGGATGCGCTGGCGCTGGTGGAAGGCCGGCTGGGCTTCTCCGTGTCGGGCGGGAAGATGCGGATGCGGCAACTGGCCGGGTCGCCCCAACCCGATCAGCCGCAGCCGGAAGAGTCGTTCGATCCTGAGCCGTTCAGTTCAGACGAAGCTTCGGCTCCAGCCCCAGCGCCTGCGCCAGAAGCCGATGCCGCCGCTGCACCGGCTCGGCGTAGAGCGCCTCGGCGGCGCGCGGCAGGCTGAGCGCCAGCCAGCCCGGCTCGCGCACCAGCGCGCTGCCGCGCAATCCGTCAGCCGCGCCGCCGCCCAGCCGCTGCCCCAGCCGCAGCGTCAGGCCCCACAGCCGCGCCAGCGCCAGCTGCTCGATCGACGCCAACAGATAGAGTCGATCGGAATCCCCGCCGGGCATCGCGCCGCCGTTCAGCGTCCACAAGGCGGCCGCCATCATCGCCCGTTCGGATGCATCCACGCTCACCCAGTTTCCGTGCAGCGCGGTGTCCAGCGCATCTTCCGCCCGCATGTCCGGGTGGGCGCGCCAGGCGCTGTCCGCCAGCAGACAGGCGGCGTGGCGAATCCGGCGCAGGGCAGGCGCTTCGTCCGGGAACAGCGTGTCGCTGAACTCCAGCAGCGCCTCGCCCACATCGGCGTCGCTGCCGTCGGAAAAGCGCCCCATCCGGTCGGCCGCCTCGCGCGCGGCCGTCAACAGCGGGTCCTGCCGCCGCGCCGCCGGAGACAGCGCCTGATACAGCAGCCCCTCGCGCAGCCCATAGGCAGAGCTGATGATGCAGCTGCTGCCCAGCTTCTTCGTCACCGCGCTCAGCATCGCCGCCGCGCCCGGCAGTTGCGGTGCCCGCGACGACGAGATGTTGGGCACATCTTTCAAGGATTTCACAGAGATATGCGCCAGCGTGCGCACCAGCCTGTCCGGCGCGTCGGCGGGCATCACATGATGATGCGTCACCGGCAGCGGCCAGTCCGTCTGGTGCATGTACAGCTGTGTCAGCGCCCGCCAGCTGCCGCCCACCGCATAGAAGGGCTTGCCCTTGCCCAGCGCGGCCCAGTCCAGCCCTTTCAGGCCCTGACTGATCTTCTGCGTCAGCTCGCGCCGCCCCTTTTTCCGAAAGGCGTCCAGTCGCAGCGAGCCGAGCGGCAGGGACAAGCGCTCATGCACCTCGCCCTTCGAAATCCGCACCAGTTCCAGCGATCCGCCGCCCAGATCGCCCACAACGCCATCGGCCTGCGGAATTCCGGCGATCACCCCATAGGCCGCGCCGCGCGCCTCGGTCTCGCCGTCGATGATCTCCACCTGCAGGCCGGTGAACTGCTCGATCCGCGCCACGAACGCCGGGCCGTTGGCGGCATCGCGCACCGCCGCCGTCGCCACCGCGCGCAAACTGTCCACGCCCATGGAGTCCGCCAGCAGCGCGAAGCGCGCCAACGCCGCCAGCGTCACGTCCATCGCCTCTTCAGACAGCATCCCGCCCGGCGACAAACCCTTGCCCAGCCCGGCCATCACCTTCTCGTTGAACAGAACGGCAGGCGTCCGCGTCAGCCCCTTGTACACCACCAGACGCACGGAGTTGGACCCGATATCAACAATCGCGATGCGCGGGCTGGCATGGTTCAACAGCTGCACATCCGCCTGCGGCACCGCGACCGTCGCCACGCTCAGGCCGCAACAGTCTGGTTGATGGCGGCCTTCACCGCCTGAATCGCGTCGGCTGCCTTCGCCGCATCCGGCCCGCCGCCCTGCGCCATATCCGGCCGCCCGCCGCCGCCCTGACCGCCCAGCGCCGCAACGCCTGCGCGCACCAGCTCCACGGCATTGGCGCGAGCACCCAGATCAGCCGTCACGGAAACCGCGATAGAGGCCCGCCCGTCGCGCGTCGCGACGATGGCGAACACGCCCGAGCCATGGCGCTGCTTTTCCTCGTCCAGCAGACCGCGCAACTCCTTCGGGTCCAGATCGTCGATCACCCGGCCAAGGAAGGGCACGTCGCCCAGCTGCTCCAGCGCCACCTCGGCCGCCTGCCCCGGCCCGGCCAGCGCCAGCGCCTTCTTGGTATCCGCCAGTTCGCGCTCCAGCTTCTTCACCGTGTCGGCCAGCGCGGCCACCCGTTCGGGCACATCCTCCACCCGCGCCTTCACGCTGGCGGCAGCTGCCTTCAACAGATTTTCCTGCGCCACCAGATGCTTCAGTGCCTCCACCCCGGTCAGCGCCTCGATCCGCCGCACGCCGGACGACACCGCGCTTTCAGAGACGATGCGGAACAGGGCGATATCGCCGGTGGCGTTCACATGGGTGCCGCCGCACAGTTCCACCGAATAGCTGCGGCCCGTGTCGGCGGCGCGGCCCATGGACAGCACGCGAACCTCGTCGCCATATTTCTCGCCGAACAGCGCCAGCGCGCCCGCCTCGATGGCGGCATCCGGCGTCATCAGCCGCGTGCCCACCGGCAGGTTGGCGCGGATTTCCGCATTCACTTCCGCCTCCACCGCGGCGATTTCCTCGGCCGTCATCGGCTTCTGGTGCGAAAAGTCGAAGCGCAGCTTGTCCGGGGCGACCAGCGAACCCTTCTGGCTCACATGCCCGCCCAGCACCCGGCGCAGCGCCGCATGCATCAGGTGCGTGGCCGAATGGTTGGCCTTCACCTGCGCACGCCGCTCGGCATCCACCTTCAGCTGCACCGCGTCGCCAACCTTCAGCGTGCCGGACACCAGCTTGCCCGAATGGGCGTGCAGCTTGCCAAGCGGCTTTTGCGTGTCCGTCACCTCGAACAGCGCGTCGCCCAGCGCAATCGTGCCGGTATCGCCCACCTGTCCGCCGCTTTCGGCATAGAAAGGCGTCTGGTTGGTCAGGATCACCAGCTCGTCACCGGCTTTGGCCCCGGCAACCTCCACGCCATCCTTCACCAGCGCCACGATCGCGCCTTCCGCGCCCATGGTGGAATAACCGATGAAATCCGTCGCCCCCAGCTTCTCGACAAGGTCGAACCACAGGCTGTCGGTGGCGTTCGCGCCCGATCCCGCCCAGGCGGCACGCGCGCGCGCCTTCTGCTCGGCCATGCTGGCATCGAACCCGGTGCGGTCCACGCCCAGCCCCTGCGCCTTCAGCGCATCCTCCGTCAGGTCATAGGGGAAGCCATAGGTGTCATACAGGCGGAAGGCGACATCGCCCGGCAGCACCGCCCCCGGCTTCAACCCGGCGGTCGCATCGTCCAGCAGCTTCAGCCCGTTCTGCAACGTCTGGCGGAAACGGGTTTCCTCCAGCTTCAGCGTTTCCGCGATCAGCGGCTGCGCCCGCACCAGTTCCGGGAAGGCCCCGCCCATCGTGCTCACCAGCGCGGGCACCAGCCGGTGCATCAGCGGCTCGCTCGCGCCCAGCAGATGCGCGTGGCGCATGGCGCGGCGCATGATCCGCCGCAGCACATAACCTCGCCCTTCGTTGGCGGGCAGCACCCCGTCGGCCACAAGGAACCCGGCAGAACGCAGATGGTCCGCAATCACCCGGTGCGAGGCGCGGGTGGTGATCGCGTCCGTCGGCGTCTTCGTCAGCGCGGCGGATTCGCCGATCAGCTGCTTGAAGATGTCGATCTCGAAATTGTCATGCGTGCCTTGCAGCACGGCGGCGATCCGCTCCAGCCCCATGCCGGTGTCGATGGAAGGGCGCGGCAGGTTCAGCCTTGTGCCGTCCGGCTGCTGATCGAACTGCATGAACACAAGGTTCCACACTTCCACGAAGCGGTCGCCATCCTCGTCCGGCGAACCGGGCGGGCCGCCGGGGATGTGATCCCCATGATCGTAGAAGATTTCGGAGCACGGCCCGCAAGGCCCGGTGTCGCCCATGGACCAGAAATTGTCGCTGGTGGCGATGCGGATGATGCGCTCATCCGGCAGCCCTGCGATCGTCTTCCACAGGGCGAACGCCTCATCGTCCGTGTGATAAACGGTGACGGTCAGCTTGTCTTTCGGCAGGCCCCATGTGCCCGTCAGCAGATCCCAGGCCAGGGTGATCGCCTGTTCCTTGAAATAATCGCCAAAGGAAAAATTCCCCAACATTTCAAAGAAGGTATGGTGGCGGGCAGTATAGCCCACATTGTCCAGATCATTGTGCTTGCCACCGGCGCGCACGCATTTCTGGCTGGAGGTCGCCGTGCTGTAGGGCCGCTTTTCAAGGCCGGTGAACACATTTTTGAACGGCACCATCCCGGCGTTCACGAACATCAGCGTCGGATCGTTCTGCGGCACCAGCGGCGCAGACGGCACCAGCGCATGGCCCGCTTGTGCGAAATGGTCCAGAAAAGAGGCGCGGATGTCGGCGGTCGAAGTCATGGGTCTCGCTATTCTGAATACTCTGCCCGCGCGGGGCCACACGCTCCATTAGGGGGCCGTATGGCGCGCGCGCAAGTGCAGCCCCGCCGCACCGCGCCAGATTCAGCCCCCTTGAAACGCCTATTCCCTATCCCAGATTCAGCGTTGTGGACAGCGGCAGCCTTCGGGGGCCGCGCCCCACACCGGCCCGGCCGAAAGGCGGGCCACACACACAGACCATTGCTTTGAAAGGATGGCTATCCCATGCGTTCCAACTTCGATTTCGCCCCCCTGCTCCGCTCGTCCATCGGCTTTGAGAATCTCAACCGCCTGATCGACAGCGTGGCCCGCGCCGCCGAAACCGACACCAGCTTCCCGCCCTACAACATCGAGAAGCTCGGCTCCGACGCCTATCGCATCACCATGGCCGTCGCCGGGTTCGAGCGCTCGGAACTGGACATCACCGTGCAGGAAAACACCCTCGTCGTCACCGGCAAGGCGGCTGACGAAGCCCAGCCGGCCGAGCGCAGCTTCCTGCATCGCGGCATCGCCAAGCGCGCGTTCGAGCGCCGCTTCCAACTGGCCGACGTGATCAAGGTGACGGGCGCCAGCTTCGAAAACGGCCTGCTGAACATCGACCTGCAGCGCGAAGTGCCCGAGCACAAGAAGCCGCGCAAGGTCGAGATCGGCGCCAACGACACCCCGCTGATCGACGGTGAAGCGGCGTAAGCCGCAACGCAAGCGGCGTAAGCCGCAACGCAAGCGGCGTAAAAGCCAATCGAAGGGGCCGGGCAACCGGCCCCTTCTTCAATAATAATAACGTTCTTCCACAACCTTGTCGCCCGCCACCCGGTAGCCGACGATTTCGCGCATATGAGTGCGCACACCGCCTGCGGGCGTCACGTCCAGATCTATCACGATCAGAAAACTGTCCCCGTTCACGAACGGCCCTTCCGATCGGAAGCCGTGCACCTCGTGATTGGCGAACCACCATTCCGCCTTTGCCAGCGTTTCGGCCTTGCCATGCGTTTCGCCATGCTCGCCAGGCACTGCCTCGAAGGTCGCCACATCGTCGTGCCAATATTTCATCGCGGCCTCGTCCATCCGCCCGGCCGCCAACAACGCCGCATAATCAGCAGCAATCGTCCGCACATCGGCTGCTCTTGCACCCCTGCCCATCGCCCCGCTCCTGCAACAAGCCTTGACCCGGAATGCCCCTGCTGCATTCCGGGGGTGCAGTCTCTCGCATTTCCGCTATTCTCTCAAGTGGGGAGACAGGAAAGTTCATGAAAATGACCAGATACGCCATTGAAATCGACCGCGCGGACTTGTCCCGTCAAGAAAAAGTGTCACTCAACCTGACAGCAGGTGAAGGCGAAATCATCGCCGAAATCGAACTCGCGTCGATCACCTCCAACAATATCACCTATGCCGTCATGGGTGGAGAGCCGTTCAACTATTGGAATTTCTTCCCCGCATCTGATCCCGCGCGCGGGATCGTGCCGCTTTGGGGCTATGCCACCATCAGCGAAAGCCGCAGCCCGCATGTCGCCGAAGGCAGCCGCCTGTTCGGCTATTGGCCGTCCGCTACGCATCTGAAGCTGCTGCCCGGCCCGGCAAAGAGCGGCGGCTTCACCGATCTCGCCCCGCACCGGCAGGGCCTCGCCCCCGTCTACAACAGCTACCGCCCCACGCCGGGCATCACCCCGGAAACCGAGCCGCTGATCGCCCTGTTCCAGCCGCTCTACGGCACCGGCTTCGTGCTTGCGCAGAGCCTTGGCAGCGACATCGCCGCAGGCCGCAGCATCCTTCTCACCAGCGCATCGGCGAAAACGGCGCTGGCCACGGCCTTCAACCTGCAACGCGCGGGCGGCATGGCCATCGGCCTCACCTCCGCTGCCAACCGCGCCTTTGTCGAAAACACCGGCTTCTACGCGCAGGTCCTCACCTACGAGGAACTGGAATCGCTCGATCCCGCCACCCCATCCGTCCTCGTCGATTTTGCTGGCAACGGCGCACTGAAGGCCCGCATCCACCGCCATCTGAAATCGCTGTCCGCCAGCCACATCGTCGGCGACACAGACTGGGCCGCCCCCTCAGACGAGCCACTGGAAGGCCCGCCCCCAACCCTGTTCTTCGCCCCCACCCACTGGGCAGACCGCATCCGCGAGATCGGCCAGCAAGCCTTTGATCATGAACTGAACAGCAGTATGGCCGCCTTCCTCGCCACCACCCCGCACTGGCTGACGGTGGAAACCCACAGCGGCCCCAAAGGCTATATGGACAGCTTCAACCGCCTGCTGAGCAACAAGCTGCCGCCGAATATCGGGCTGGTGTGGAAACCCTGACCAACACCGCCCTCCCCCGCTCAGGCTGAGCTTGTCGAAGCCCCGGACGTAAAAGCTCAACGGCTGAGCCGGGGGGGCATGTTCCATGGGCTTCGACAAGCTCAGCCTGAGCGGGGGGATAGGTGAGTCTGAGCGGAGCGAATTGAGCGCGGCAAAGGCCGAAAAGCCGATGGGTTTGCAAAGATAAGGTCGCCAGAAAATATCGCCCCCCTACCCCCGCGCAGTCGATTTCCGCTCCACCGAGAACCGCTTCAGCTGCTCCGCCGGCTCCTTCCACTCCGGGGCCAGCGCGGCGGCGGCGGCGTAATCGTCATAGGCGGCGCGGGTGTTGCCGATCATCTCATAGGCAACCGCGCGCGTGTACAGCGCCACCTCCGGCCGCTCCGGCTTCATGTCCAGCGCGCGGGTCAATGCGTCGATGGCCGCCTGATCCTGCCCGCCCCGGTGCAGCAGGGCGATGCCCAGATTGATGTGCGCCTCGGCCAGCCCCGGCGACAGCTCGATGGCCGCCTTGTAATCGGCCACGGCATTCTCCAGATCGCGGGACTGCATGTGGATGATGCCCCGGTTCACCAGCGTCGCTGCCCGATCGCGCCGGGTGATCGAACCGACGTCCAGCGCCCGGTTGCACACGTCCAGGCTGGCGCGGGTTTCGCGCTTGAACTCCGCCGCCAGATAACAGTCCCGCCCGGCGGAACTGCCGCCGACGATGGACACCGCAGCGCTGGCGGGCACTGCGGCCACACAGGCCGCGCCCAGAAGCAATTTGCCCAACAGACCGCACATTGGCGAAATGGTCATGGCTCGATCCTCCCACCGGTGAGGATATCACAACTGGAAAAGCCCGCTAGGGCCGTTCCCGTAACAGCCTCGTCACATGCCCCATCTTGCGCCCCGGCGCGGCGTCCGCCTTGCCATAGAGGTGCAGATGCGCCGTCGGATCGGCCAGAATGCGCGGCCATTCCGCCGATGTGTCGCCCAGCAGGTTGCGCATCTCCACCAGCGGCGCTTTCAGCCCCACCGGCCCCAGCGGCAGGCCGCAGATCGCGCGCACATGCTGCTCGAACTGGGATGTCTCCGCCCCCTCGATGCTCCAATGGCCGCTGTTGTGCACGCGCGGGGCCATTTCATTGAACACAGGGCCGTCCGGCGTGGCGAAAAATTCGCAGGCGAGCACGCCGACATAGTCCAGCGCATCGGCGATCCGCACCACCAGCGCGGTGGCGGCATCCACATGCGCCGGATCGATCCCGGCGGGCACGCTGGTCAGCGCCAATATCCCGTCCTCATGCACGTTCAGGCAGGCCGGATAATGCACCTCCCGCCCGCGCGGGCAGCGTGCCACCAAAATGGAGAATTCGGCGGAAAAGCGCACAAAACCTTCCAGAATCAGCCCCTTGCTGCCCAGCGCCGCAAAGGCTTCCGCCGCTTCGCCCACAGAGCCGATACGAACCTGCCCCTTGCCGTCATAGCCGAAGCGCCGGGTTTTCAGGATCGCAGGCGCCCCCAGTTCGGCCAGCGCCGCTTCCAGCTCCGCCAGAGTCTCCACCGCGCGGAACGGCGCCGGGCGGCCACCCAGCTCCGTCACGAACTGCTTTTCCGAAAGCCTGTCCTGCGCCACATCCAGCGCCCGATGCCCCGGCCGCACCGGCTTCAGCCCCTCAAGAAAAGCCACGCTGGCAGAGGGCACATTCTCGAATTCGTAGGTGATCACGTCGCACGCGGCCGCGAAAGCCGCCAGCGCTGCCTCGTCGGTATATTCCGCCCGCGTCGCCCCGGCCGCCACGTCCAGCGCCACCGCCTCGCCCTCGGGCGCGAACACATGCACCTTATACCCCAGCGGCGCAGCCGCCAGCGCCAGCATCCGGCCCAGCTGGCCGCCGCCCAGTATTCCGATGGTCGCGCCCGGCAGGATCGGCATTACAGCGGCGAATCCGCAACCGCATCGGTCTGCGCCTGCCGCCACGCCTGCAAGCGCCCGGCCAGATCGCTGTCCGTCGTCGCCAGAATCGCCGCCGCCAGCAGCCCGGCATTGGTCGCCCCGGCCTTGCCGATCGCCAGCGTGCCCACGGGGATTCCAGCCGGCATCTGCACGATGGAGAGCAGCGAATCCTTGCCCGACAGCGCCGCCGATTGCACCGGCACGCCCAGCACCGGCAGCAAGGTCAGGCTCGCCACCATGCCCGGCAGATGCGCAGCACCACCCGCCCCCGCCACGATCACCTTCAACCCACGATCCGCCGCGCTTTCGGCATAGGCCACCATCCGGCGCGGCGTGCGGTGGGCAGACACCACCTTCACCTCGTGCGGCACGTTCAGCGCCTCCAGCACGTCGGCGGCGTGGCGCATCGTTTCCCAATCGGAAACGCTTCCCATGATGATCCCGACCACTGCAGTCATCAGCCCATCCCCGGCAAAAAGCGCGGACTAAGGATGCTTCGCACCCAATGCAAGGTTTAGAACTGAAGGAACCGCCGGTCCGTCGCCTTCAGATCGGCATCCAGCGTATAGAGAATCGGCACGCCCGTGGGGATTTCGAACTCCACGATATCAGTGTCGGAAATGCCGGAAAGGTGCTTCACCAGCGCCCGCAGCGAATTGCCATGGGCGGCGATCACCACCCGCCTGCCCGCCTTCAGCTGCGGCACCACCAGCTCGTCGAACGCGGGCAGCGCGCGGGCGATGGTGTCTTTCAGGCTCTCCGTCTGCGGGATCGGAATCCCGGCATAGCGGCGATCCGAGGAGACATCGAACTCGCTGCCCTTTTCCTGCACCGGTGGCGGAATATCAAAGCTGCGCCGCCAGATCTTCACCTGATCGTCGCCGTGCTTCGCCGCCGTCTCGGCCTTGTCCAGCCCCGTCAGCCCGCCATAATGGCGCTCATTGAAACGCCAGTCCTTCGTCACCGGCAGCCACAGCCGCCCCATTTCTTCCAGCACAAGGTTCAGCGTCTTGATGGCGCGCGTCTGCAGGCTGGTGAAGGCGACATCGAAATCATAGCCCTGCGCCGCCAGCGCCGCGCCCGCTGCCTTCGCTTCGGCCACGCCCTTCTCCGTCAGGTTCACGTCCCACCAGCCGGTGAAGCGGTTTTCCAGATTCCAGGCGGATTGTCCGTGGCGAATAAGAACCAGCTGAGCCATTAAAATCCCTTAACCAAGATCGTCGATAATATCGGCCAGCGCGGCCAGACAGGCACGCCCCAGATGTCGGCTCCGCGCCGGAGACCAGCCGACAGACGCGTCCGGCAGTTCCAGCACATCCTTGAACGGCATTTCCAGCGTCGCAGACACACAGCCGAAGCGATACGCCAGCTGGTTGGTGGACATCGCCAGATTGGCCTTGCCCGGCGGCGTGACGGGATAGCCGATCTTCGTCTGGAACTCCGGATTATGCCCCGCCAGAGAGGCCTTGTAACGCTCCAGCAGATCCAGCTGCCGGTTGGTCACGCCGGGCGCGCCCTCGAATCCGGCAATGAAATTGTGCGGCAGCGCTTCGTCGCCATGCACGTCCAGCGCGAAATCCACCCCCGTCTCGTCCATACGGTTCAGCACGCACAGCACTTCGGGCGACCGCTCGGCCGTCGGCTCGGCCCATTCGCGGTTCAGGTTCGCGCCCGCCGCATTGGTGCGCAGAAACCCACGAAACGCCCCATCGGGGTTCATGTTCGGCACGATGTGAAAACGCGCCTTCGCCCGCAACGTCCGCGCCAGCGGAGAGGCCGGATCGGTCAATTCCTCCAGCGCGCCTTCCATCCACCATTCGGCCATCGTCTCGCCCGGATGCTGGCGCGCATAGAGCCAGACCTGCTTCTCGCCCTCGCCCAGTTCGAGGCAATCCATCGGCCGCCCGTCCAGCGAATGGCCCAGCACCCGCGCCTCCACGCCCGGCTGCAACGCCATGCGCGCGATCAGGTCCAGATGCCGCTCGTTCGAATAGGGCGCGAAATAGGCGACCCACAGATAATCGCTTTCGGGCGTCACCCGGATGGTCAGCGTGCCGTCCGCCTCGCCTGCGTTATAGCTGGTTTCGGCCTGCACCCAATTCTGCCGGTCTGCCGACACCCGCGCCTGATAATCCGGCCAGCCGCCCGGATAGGCGGATTTCTGCAAGCCGGTGATATCCAGCGTCAGCGGCACGCCTTTCGCGCCCGCCACCCGGAAGTGGAACCACTGGAAAAATTCCCCGCCCGCATCAATGTTGATCGCCAACGCGAAATGGTGCGGGCCGGTCTGCCCCAGCACGCGGATATTGCCCGAATCGAAGGCACTGGAAATGCTGATCGTCATGGGCCAAGCCGCCTAGCAGCGCGGCGGCGGGATTGCCAACCGCGCGCCGTGCAAGATTGACTTTCCCCGGCCCTCCCCTTATGCGCGCCGCTCAATTTCGAATCCCCCGGGGAACAACAATGAAGATCCGCAACAGCCTGAAGTCGCTCAAGGGGCGGCACCGTGACAATCGTGTGATCCGCCGCCGCGGCCGCACCTATGTCATCAACAAGACGAACCGCCGCTTCAAGGCCCGCCAGGGCTGAACGTGCGGGGACCTAAGGCCGTCATCTGGGATGTCGGCCACGTCCTCTATGATTGGGATCCCCGCTTCCTCTACGCGAAGCTGATCCCCGATACGGATCGACTGGACTGGTTCCTGTCGAACGTCGTCACGCGCGCATGGCACTTCCAGCATGACGCCGGGCGCCCCTTCGCGGAAACCTCGGCCGAACTGATCGCCGAATACCCGGCCGAGGCAGAGCTGATCGCCGCCTACGGCCCGCGCTGGCTGGAAACCATCCCGGCCCCGATTCCCGGCACCCACGCGCTGATCGTTGCGCTCGCCGCCGCCGGGGTTCCGCAGTTCGGAATCACCAATTTCTCCGGCGAATTCTGGGACCGCTTCCGCCCCACCGCCCCCATCTTCGATCACTTCACAGACATTGTCGTCTCCGGCCACGAACGCCTAGTGAAGCCAGACCCGGCCATCTACGCGCTCGCCCGCCAACGCTTCGCGCTGGGCGACGGCGAAGCCATCTTCATCGACGACAATCCCGCCAACGTCGAAGCCGCCCGCAACGCCGGCTGGCTCGCCCACCATTTTGCCGGTGCCGAGCGGCTGAAGGCGGAGTTGTCGGCGCTGGGGTTTGCCGTTTAGCGGGGGTATTGCCTCCGGCGGGCAGGGCTCTGCCCTGCACCCGGCAGGGAAATGATTTCCCTGCACCCTCGACATTGGCGTTGTGCCGAACCTTCGATGCTGTGTGAGTGATCAGATTCGATTGCCTGCGGCGCTACCTTACTCTCTCCCCTGCAAGGGAGAGAGTTGGAGAGGGGGTGTCAGCGGTTGGCCTGATCCACTGACATCACAACAAACCCACCAACCCATCCACCCGCTCAGCCTGAGCTTGTCGAAGGCCCCGGAACTAACCCACCAACCTTGCCACACCCCCAACCGTCACCCGGATCAAGTCCGGGGTGACGGGTGGAGAGGTGGGTGGGGCATGCTCCAAAGCGCCGCAGGCTATAAATCCCAACCTCGCGCCCGGCGGATGGCCCCCACCCCAACCCCTCCCCTAAAGGAGGAGGGGCTAAAAAAAACGTCGGGGGTGCAGGGGCGTCACGCCCCTGCCGGGTGGCGGGCAGAGCCCGCCCCGCCGGAGGCAAAAACCGGCGGGAGGCTGAACTACAACCCGGCCGCCGCCATCAAAGCCTCGGTCGAAGGATCGAACCCGCCCGTCTCCCCGGCGGACAGTTTGTTTGCCACCTGCTTGCCCAGTTCCACTCCCCACTGGTCGAACGGGTTCACCCCCATCAGCACGGCGGCGGTGAATGTCCGCGCTTCGTAGAACGCCAGCAGCGCGCCCAGCCGATCGGGCGTCAGCCGGTCCACAAGGATCGTCGCCGATCCCCGGTTGCCGGGGAAGCTCTTGGCCCGCGCCAGCGCTTCGTCGCCCTTGGCTTCGGCCAGCGCCTCGGCATGGGTGCGCCCTTTCAGCAGCGCGGCCCCTTGCGCGAAGCAATTGGCCAGCAGCAGCTTGTGGTGGATGGGGGCCAGATCATGCCCCGGCGTGGCCACCGCCACGAACTCGATCGGATCGGTGTGCGTGCCTTGGTGCAGCAGCTGGAACACCGCATGTTGCGCGTCGGTGCCGGTGCCGCCCCAACTGATCGCGGCGGTGGGGAACGGCAGGGGCGTGCCATCGCGCGCCACGGATTTGCCGTTCGATTCCATCTCCAGCTGTTGCAGATAGGGCGGCAGCAGCCGCAGCCGCTCGTCATAGGCGAAGATGGCGCGGGTGGGCTTGTTCAGGAAACAGGCCTGCCACACGTCGGCCATGGCGGCCAGCACGGGCGCGTTCAGCAGCAGCGGCGTGCTCAGGAAATGCGCGTCCATCGCCGCCGCGCCATCCAGCAACGCCTCGAACGCCGCCGGGCCGCAGCGGATCGCCAGCGGCAACCCCACCGCAGACCAGAGCGAATAGCGCCCGCCCACGGATTCGGCGAAGGGCAGGATTTCCGAAATGCCGTGCGCCCGCGCCTTGTCGGGCGCGGCCGTCACCGCCACCACCCGGCTGATCGGGTTGGCCACGCCATTGGCCGTCAGCCAATCCAGCGCGGATGTCAGATTGGTCAGCGTTTCCTGCGTGGTGAAGGTCTTGGAAACGGCGATCAGCAGCGTTTCCGCCGGGTCGCAGGCGTCGAACGCGCGGGCCAGCGCCGCGCCGTCAATGTTGGCCGCCACATGCACCTCCGGCCCGTCCGCCCCGGTGCCCAGCGCGTCTACCAGCAGCTGCGGCCCCAACGCGGAGCCGCCGATGCCGATGTGGATCACGTGCCGCACCGTTCCCAGCGCCCCGGCACGGATGCGCGCCGCCGTCTCCAGCAGCGCCGCCTGTTCGCCGCGCTTCGCCGGATCGCGCAGCGCCATATGCGTCGCCGCCCGCCCCTCGCTGCCGTTCACAACCTCCCCGGCAGCCATTTTCGCCCGCCATCCCGGCAGGTCGGCTGCAGCCGCCAGCGCCGCCAGCGCCTGCAATTGCGCCGCCGTCACCGGCAGCTTGGAAAAATCGAAGCGGATGCCGCCCACTTCGGGCACCAGAGCCGCGATGCGCTCAGGCTCCTGTGCGAACAGGCTGGCGATGGAGGGGGTGGGGGCGGCCGCCAGTTCGGCGAGGCTGGCCCAGGCGTCTGTCTGATGTGGCAGCATGGCACCACCCCTAACGCAAAGCGAAGCCGCACGCGACTCCCCAGCGAAACGCCACCCCGCACAGGCCCGCCCGGCCTTCGCCGGGGTTGACACTCCCCCGCCCCCGGCCCAGCGATAATGCCAATGGAAAGCAGCGAAGCCATTGAAGCGGCCCGCGCCCGTCATCTGGCCGGCAGCGAGCGGCTGGCGCAGTGGCTGTGGCCGTTCACCCGGCTGCTGTTGCTGGCGCTGACGGCGGCCCTGTTGCTGCGGGTGCTGATCGTGCAGCCCTTCGCCATTCCCTCCAGCTCGATGGCCCCCACGCTTCAGGCGGGCGATTTCGTGCTGGTGGATAAAAAGGCCTATGGCTGGGCGCGCGCCTCGCTTCCGCTGGCGGCGGATTCGGGCATGGCGGGCGATGGCGGCGGCCGCCTGTTCGCCAGCGCCATTCCGCACGGCGATGTGATAGCCTTTGTCGGGCCGGACGGACGGGACTATGTAAAGCGCATGATCGCGCGAGGGGGGGAAACGGTGGAGTTGCGCAACGGGCTGGTGCTGCTGAACGGCGTTCCCCTTCCATGTGTGCCCCAAAATGCCGCAGCAGACGGGCAACTCTGCCGCGAAGCCATTCCCTCCGGCCGCACGCATCTGTCGCGCGATCACGCGCAAGGTCCGCGCGCCAGTTTCGGCCCCGTCACCGTGCCCGCCGGGCATCTGTTCGTGCTGGGGGATAACCGCGGCCATTCGGCAGACAGCCGGGTGCCTGCCGCCGAAGGCGGCATCGGCTTCGTGCCGGAAGACAAGGTGATCGGCCGCGCCGCCCGCATCTTCTTCGCCTATGATCGGGGCGTGCGCTGGAACCGGATCGGAACCCCCGTTGACTGATCCGCTCGCCGCATGGGCAGACGCCGAACTGGGTGCCGCGTTCCAGAATCCGAAGCTGTTGCACGCCGCGCTCACCCACAAGAGCGTCGGGGCAGACAATTACGAGCGGCTGGAGTTTCTGGGGGACCGCATCCTCGGCGCCGTCGTCGCAGACTGGCTCTATCAGGATTTCCCCGGAGAGCCTGAGGGCAAGCTGACGCGCCGCTTCCACCAGCTCGTCAGCCGGGAGGTCTGCGCCCGCGTCGCGCGCAGCGTGGGCGTGCCGACGGTGGTGCGGCTGGGCCAGCAGGCCCGGGCAGACGGCGGCTCCAACAGCGACAATATATTGGGGGATGTGATGGAGGCGCTGATCGGTGCCGTCTATCTGGATCGCGGCGTGGACGCCGCGCGCAGCATGATCCGCGCGCTTTGGGCGGCCGAGGTCAGTTCCGCCGCCGAAGCCCCCAAGCACCCGAAAATGCAGCTGCAGGAATGGGCGGCTGCGCAAAATCTGAAGGTGCCGGTCTACACCCTGCTGGGCCGTTCCGGCCCGCATCATTCCCCGCGCTTCCGGGTGGAACTGGCCATCGCCGGACGCCCCCCGGTGGAGGCCGAGGGCAACAGCAAGCAGGACGCCGAAACGGCGGCTGCGAAAGTCTTTCTGGAAACCCATGCCCGCTGACATCCCCCCTGCCGACTCCACCCGCTGCGGCGTCGTCGCGCTGATCGGCGCGCCCAACGCCGGGAAATCCACCCTTGTGAACGCGCTGGTCGGCCAGAAGGTCGCCATCGTCAGCCCCAAGGTGCAGACCACCCGCGTCCGCCTGACGGGCGTCGCGCTGGAAGGCGATGCGCAACTGCTGCTGGTGGATACGCCGGGCGTGTTCCAGCCGCGCCGCCGGCTGGATCGCGCCATGGTGCAGAACGCGTGGGAGGGCGCGGCCGACGCCGACGTGCTACTCGCCATCGTCGATGCCAAGGCGGGCCTGCGCGAAGAGGTGCGCCATGTGCTGGAAACCGTGGCCCAGCGCCGGGAGCCGCGCTGGCTGGTGCTGAACAAGGTGGATCAGGCGGATAAGGGCAAGCTGCTGGCGTTGGTGGCGGAAAGTAACGCCATCGCCCCCTTCGCCGAAACCTTCATGATCTCCGCGCTGACGGGCGATGGCGTGGCCGACCTGAAGCGCGCGCTGGCGGCGGCCGTGCCGCAAGGCCCATGGCTGTTCCCGGAAGATCAGCTGTCGGACGCGCCCGCGCGGATGATGGCGGCCGAACTGGTGCGCGAACAATTGTTCCTGCAACTGGGGCAGGAGCTGCCCTATTCCACCGCCGTCGTGATCGAGCAGTTCGAGGAACAGCCCGACGGCTCCACCGCCATCCACGCGCAGATATTGGTGGAGCGGGACAGCCAGAAGGCCATCGTTGTCGGCGCGCGCGGCAGCCGCATCAAGCAGATCGGCGAAGCGGCGCGCGCACAGGCGGCCGAACTGCTGGGCCGCAAGACGCATTTGTTCCTGCATGTGAAGGTGAAACCCGGCTGGGCGGATGACCGCCACACCTGGCGCGACCTCGGCATGGACTGGGTGGACTGACCAGGCAAACGCCATGCTGAGCTTCGACGACGAAGCGCTGGTTCTCACCACCCTGCCGCACGGCGAAAATGGCGCAGTGGTGCGCTTCCTTTCCCTGACCGGCGGCCTGCGCGCGGGCTATGTTCCGGGCGCGCGCGGCAAGGCGAAGCGGGCGCTGATCCACCCCGGCAACCGGGTGGCGCTGCACCTTTCCGCCCGCGCCGAAGGCCAGTTGCCGGGCGCGACGCTGGAGCTGCTGGAAAGCCGCGCGCTGCTCGCCTTCGAACCGCGCGCCGCCGCCATGCTGGCTTGGCTGGCCGAACTTACCGCCACGGCAACGGCAGAGGCCGTGCCGCACCCAAGGCTCGCCGCCGCGCTCGATGCGCTGCTGACGGGCCTTGGCGCGGGGATGGATGCCACGGCCGCGCAAGCCGCGCTCGCTCGCTATGAACTGCTGCTGCTGGCGGAGGAAGGCTTCGGCCTCGATCTCACCGCTTGCGCACTGGGCGGCCCCGCATCCGATCTCGCCTTCGTCAGCCCGCGCAGTGGCCGCGCCGTCAGCCGGGAAAAATCCAGCGGCCAGCCATGGGAAGCGCAACTGCTCCCCCTCCCCCGCTTCCTGCTGGACGGCGGCCCCGCCACCCCGGCGGACGTCGCGCAGGCGCTCACCCTCTCCGCCCATTTCCTGCGCGCGCACTGGCTGAACAACGATTTGCGCGAGGCCACCCGCAACCGGGCCATTGGCAGCGCCCGCCCGACCCCCTAAACCGCCCTCATGACCGAAACCATCGAGCCCGGAATCATCGAAGCGCCATTCGATGCGGCTCTCTCCGAACGCTATCTCGTCTATGCCCTGTCCACCATCACGGCGCGCTCGCTGCCCGATGTGCGCGACGGGCTGAAGCCCGTCCACCGCCGCCTGCTGTGGGCGATGCGGCTGCTGAAGCTCGATCCGGCCTCTGCGCCGAAGAAATGCGCCCGCGTGGTGGGCGATGTGATCGGCAAATATCACCCGCACGGCGACACTGCCGTTTATGATGCGCTGGTCCGTCTCGCGCAGGATTTCGCGCTGCGCTATCCGCTGGTCGAAGGTCAGGGGAATTTCGGCAATATCGACGGCGATAACGCCGCCGCCATGCGCTATACCGAGGCCCGGCTGACGCGCGCCGCCATCCTGTTGATGGAAGGCGTGGACGATGAAACCGTGCCCTTCCGCCCCACCTACAACGGCGAAGAGGAAGAGCCGGAGGTGTTCCCGGCCGCCTTCCCGCACCTGCTGGCGAACGGGGCGACGGGGATCGCGGTGGGCATGGCCACCAGCATCCCGCCGCACAATGTGGCGGAAATCGCCGCTGCCGCCACCCTGCTGATCGACGATCCGGCCACCAACTTGGCCGACCTGATGACGCAGATGCCCGGCCCGGATTTCCCCACCGGCGGCGTCATCGTGGAGCCGCGCGAAAGCCTGATCGAAGCCTATGCCACCGGCCGGGGCGGCGTCCGCCTGCGCGCCCGCTGGACTCAGGAGGAACTGGGGCGCGGCACATGGGCCATCGTCATCAGCGAAATCCCGTGGGGCGTGCAGAAATCCAAGCTGATCGAGCAGATCGCCCAGCTGATCGCAGACAAGAAGCTACCCATCCTTGAAGATGTCCGCGACGAATCCGACGCGCACATCCGCCTCGTGCTGGAACCGAAATCGCGCAACGTCGATCCGGTGCAGCTGATGGAAAGCCTGTTCCGGCTGACCGATCTGGAAACCCGCGTCTCCATCAACCTGAACGTGCTGTTGCCGGATCGCACGCCGCGCGTGCTGGGGCTGCGCGCGCTGCTGCAGGCATGGCTGGATCACCGGCAGGATGTGCTGGTGAAGGCCAGCCGCCACCGTCTGGCGGAAATCGCAGACCGGCTGGAACTGCTGGCGGGCTATATCATCGCCTATCTCGATCTGGATGAAGTGATCCGCATCATCCGCACAGAGGATGAGCCGAAACCGGTGCTGATCGCCCGCTTCCAGCTGACGGACCGGCAGGCCGAGGCCATCCTCAACATGCGGCTGCGATCCTTGCGGCGGCTGGAGGAAATGGAACTCCGCCGCGAACAGGACAAGCTCAGCGCCGAGCAGGCCGAACTCGATGCACTGGTGAATTCCGCCGCCCGCCAGCGAACCGTGCTGAAGAAGCAACTGGCGCAGCTGATGAAGGATTATGGCCGCGACACGCCGCTGGGCCATCGCCGTTCCATCTTCGCCAACGCGCCGCAAGCCGTGGCGCTCAGCCGCGAAGCGATGATCGAGCGCGAGCCTGTCACCATCATCATCTCGCAGCGCAACTGGGTGCGGGCGCAGAAAGGCCATGCCGATCTGAATGCGCTGGACGGGCTGAAGTTCAAGGAAGGCGACGGCCTCGCCCGCGCCTTCCACGCCGAAACGACGGACAAGATCCTGATCGCTGCCTCGGGCGGGCGCTTCTTCACCCTGCTCGCCAATGATCTGCCGGGCGGGCGCGGCTTTGGCGAACCCATCACGCTGATGGTGGATTTCCCCAGCGGCGAAGATGTGATCGCCGCCTTCCCCGCCAAACCCGGCCTGAAGCTACTGCTCGCAGCCTCAGACGGGCGCGGCTTCCTCGCCAACGCCGAGGAGCTGCTGGCCGAAACCCGAAAAGGCCGACAGGTGATGAACCTGAAAGATCAGGCGAAATTCACCCATATCCGCCCTGTGGGCGAAGGCCACACCCATGTTGCCATCATCGGGGAAAACCGCAAACTGCTGGTCTTCCCGCTGGATGGCCTGCCGGAAATGACGCGCGGGCAAGGCGTGGCGCTGCAGAAATACAAGGACGGCGGCCTGTCTGACCTCATCACCCTGAACCCGGCGGACGGCCTCAGCTGGAAACTGCAGGGCGAATCGGCGCGCACCCGCACCGAAACCGATCTCACCCCATGGCTGGGCAATCGCGCCGCCGCAGGCCGCCTGCCTCCGCAGGGCTTCCCGAAAGACAATAAGTTCCAGTAAGGTCGCCGTCTGCGGCCACAACGACGATCCGGGGAGGTTCAGATGCGAACTGCATGCGTTGCCAGCCTGATTCTGGGCCTGATCTCAGCGCCCGCCGCCGCCTCGGATGGCGGCTGGGAATTCAACGTCGCGCCCTATTTGTGGGGGGCCGGGATCGATGGCCGTCTCGCCCATCCCGCGCTTCCGCAAGATGTCAGCGTGGAGGTTCCCTTCAGCGACATCTGGAAGAACCTCGATATCGGCGGCATGGTCGCCTTCGAAGCGCGCAAGGGCCGCGTCGGCCTGCTGCTGGACGGGCTGTATGTGAAGACGTCGAACGACGCGACCATCCCGCAGCTGGGCCTGCCGGTTTCGCTGGGGGCCACCACCTTCACGGGAATGGCCGCCGGGCAATATCGCATCGTGGAGGATGGGATCGGCTCGCTCGATCTGCTGGCCGGCGCGCGTTACTGGTCCATGGATACGCGGATCAGCTATGATCTGCCCGCCGCCGTGCCCCTGCCGCCGGGCGTGCCCCATGCCTATGATCATTCGGAAAAGGCGCAGTGGGTCGATGGCATGGTGGGGGCCAAGGCTGTCGTCCATCTTTCGCGCCGGATCAGCATGAACGCCCATGGCATGCTGGGCGCGGGCGGGTCGCGCTTCAGTTCCGATGCGATGCTGGCACTTGGCTTCGGGCTGGGTTCCTCCACATCGCTGCTGCTGGGCTATCGCCATCTGGATGCGGATTATCGCGACGGCGGATTGCAGCTTAAAACGCGGATGCACGGCCCGGCCGCCGGAATGAGCATCCGCTTCTGATCAGAACCACCATGGGGGGTAACCAGATGCGCGCGTTCGGCCGAATTCTCGCAGGCTCCATTCTGGCCTTGCTGCCCGGCACCGCCTTTGCAGACACGCTGTTCCGGAATGTCCGCATCTATGACGGCAAGGCCAGCCAGCTATCCGCCCCCACCTCGGTGCTGGTGCGCGGCAACCAGATCGCCGCCATCGGCCCGGCCGCCGCGGCAGCCTCCGGGGCCACCGTGATCGAAGGCGGGGGCCGCACGCTGATGCCCGGCCTGATCGATGCCCACTGGCACAGCATGTTCGTGCGCTCCACGCCCGAGCAGATGCTGTTCGGGGACATCGGCTTCGTCAATCTGCAGGCAGGCGCAGAGGCCACTGCCACGCTGATGCGCGGCTTCACCACCGTGCGCGACGTCGGCGGCCCGTCGTTCGGGCTGAAGCAGGCGATCGATCGCAATGTGTTGCCCGGCCCGCGCATCTGGCCGTCCGGCGCGATGATCACCATCACCAGCGGCCATGGCGATTTCCGCCCGACGTCCGATTTGCCGAGGGACAGTTCAAAGCCGCTGTCCCGCATGGAAGTGCTGGGCGGCGCGCTGGTGGCAGACGGCCCCGATCTCGTCCGCCAGCGCGTGCGCGAACAACTGATGCAGGGGGCCAGCCAGATCAAGCTGACGGCAGGCGGCGGCGTCGCCTCCCCGCACAGCCCTTTGGATGTGTCCACCTTTACGCCAGACGAACTGAAAGCCGCTGTGGAGGCGGCGGACAATTGGGGCACCTATGTGATGGTGCACGCCTACACCCCCGCCGCCGTGCGCCGCGCCATCGATTCCGGCGTGAAGGTGATCGAACATGCGCATCTGATCGACGACGCCACTGCAAAATATATGGCGGAGAAGGGCATCTGGCTCTCCTCCCAGCCCATCACCGAAGCTGAGTTCGGCGGCGTCTTCCCACCCGGCACCGATCAGTATGACAAAATCCACGAAGTGTTCGCCGGCACGGACAATCTGTTCAAACTGGTGAAGAAATACCGGCTGAAGATGAGTTTCGGCACCGATATCCTATTCTCCCCGGCGATGGCCGGGCGGCAAGGCGCGATGCTGGCGGGGATGAGCCGCTGGTTCACCCCCGCCGAAGTGCTGCGGCAGGCCACCTCCACCAACGGCGAACTGCTGGCCTTCTCCGGCAAGCGCGCGCCCTATAAGGGCCGGTTGGGCGTGGTGGAGGAAGGCGCGCTGGCAGACCTGCTGCTGGTGGAAGGCGACCCGCTCGCCGACATCAACCTCGTCGCCGATCCGGAGCGCAACTTCCGGATCATCATGAAAGACGGCAAAATCTATAAGAACAGTCTGGAGGCCAAATGATGCGCACCCAACTCCTCATCGCCACCGCCCTCGTGCTCGCAACGCCCGCGCAGGCCGACACGCTCTTCCGCAATGTCCGCGTGTTCGACGGCCAGTCCCCCACGCTCTCCGCCCCCACGGATGTTCTGGTGCGCGGCAACCAGATCGCCGCCATCGGCGCGAAGCTGTCAGCCCCCGGCGTGCCCGTGGTGGAAGGCCGGGGCCGCACGCTGATGCCGGGCCTGATCGATGTGCACGTCCACCTCACCTTCTCCGCGCTCACCATGCCGCAACTGATGTCGCCCGATCTCACCCCCGCCAAGGCAGAGGCAGCCGCAGCCGCGGAAGCGAACGCGATGCTGCTGCGCGGCTTCACCGCCGTGCGAGACGTCGGCGGCCCCATCTTCAGCCTGAAAGCCGGGATCGACGCAGGCAAATATCAGGGCCCGCGCGTCTGGCCATCGGGCGCGACCATCAGCCAGACAGCCGGCCACGGCGATTTCCGCACGCCTGCCGAACGCTCCCGCCGCTATTTCGGCAAAGCCTCCCGTGCGGAGGAACTGGGGGCCACCTTCATCGCAGACGGCCGCGACGATGTGCTGGCGGCCACGCGGGAAAACCTCCGCTTCGGGGCCAGCCAGATCAAGCTGATGGCGGGCGGCGGCACCTCGTCTGAATATGATCCGGTGGACGTAACGCAATATACGCTGGATGAAATGAAAGCCGCCGTAGAAGCCGCGGATGACTGGAACACCTATGTCACCCTCCACGCCTACACGGATAAAGCCGTCCGCCGCGCGATCGAGGCGGGCGTAAAATGCGTCGAACATGGGCAGATGATGTCCGAAGAGACGCTGAAACTGATACGGGACAAGGGTGTCTGGCTGTCGTTGCAGGTTCTCAGGGCCAGCACGCCGGATATGACGCCCCAGCGCGCGGAAAAGCGCAAAGGCGTGATCGAAGGCCAGCCGCGTGTGTGGGAAAACGCCAAAAAATTGGGCGTGAAGCTGGCATGGGGCACGGATTTCCTGTTCGAACCCGCGCTGAACCCCACGCAGAACGCGAATCTGCTGGAACTGCGGCAATGGTTCACGCCCGCCGAAATCCTGAAACTCGCCACGCACGACAATGCGCAATTGCTCGCCCTCTCCGGCCCGCGCAGCCCCTATCAGGGCAAGCTGGGCGTGGTGGAACAGGGCGCGCTTGCAGACCTGATTCTGGTGAACGGCGATCCGATCGCCAACCTGAACTTGATCGCAGACCCCGATCGCAACTTCGCCGTCATCATGAAAGACGGCAAGATTTACAAAGGCGCACCTGCCCAATGAGAAGCCTGCTGCTGTCGCTTGCCCTGCTCGCCTCCCCTGCCCTCGCACAGGCACCCGGACAACAGGCGGACACCGCACCGCCCAAGCGCTATGAACTGCCCAACACGCAGGTGCTGACCCTGCACAGCGAGCGGCTGGGGCGCGATTATGAACTCTATGTCTGGCTGCCGCCCAGCTATGGCTCGCAGCCGGACCGCAAATATCCGGTGCTGTTCACCACCGATGCCCCGCAGAGCTTCCCGATGATCACCAACCTGCACCGCCGCCTGCGTGCGTCGGAACGCGGCATGCAGGATGCGATCATCGTCGGGCTGGGCTATGCCGTGGGCGACACCGGCGAATATAGCCGCCGCCGCGATTACACCCCCTCCATCTTCGGCGACATCGACGCCCGCTCCGACATGCCCGGCCGCCCGGTAAAATATGGCGAGGCGGAGCAATATCGCCTGCACCTGAAAGAGGAGGTGTTTCCCTTCCTCGAATCGCGCTTCCGCATCGATCCGTCACGCCGCATTTACGCGGGCCACAGTTATGGCGGGCTGTTCGGCAGCTATGTGCTGTTCGCAGACCCGGCGATGTTCCAGAAATATATCCTGATGAGCCCGTCGCTCTGGTATGGCCGCCGCCAGTTGCTGGGGCAGGAACGCGGCTATGCGGCAGGCCATAAGGATTTGCCGGCCGAAGTCTATTTCATGATCGGCGGCGAGGAAACCGTGGACGATCCCGATACCGAACCGTTCAGCAGCAGCCGTATGGCCATGGTGGAAGACATGGACGAGATGGTGAAGATGCTGAAATCAAGGCATTATCCATCCCTGAAGGTGCAATCCCGCATCTTCCCCGGCGAGGATCATGGCTCCGTCTACCCGGACGCCATCCGCGCCGGGATGGAATGGGCGCTGGCCGGTTCCGGCAAGCGCCCGCATGTGCCGTGCGAAACCCCGGGCTGCCGCTTGCCGTGGAAGGCCCCAACCAACCGGTAGGCGGCAAGCGGGGGCAGGCGGCGATTTCAGCTAAGTATTGGAGCGGGTAGCGGGAATCGAACCCGCGTATTCAGCTTGGAAGGCTGCTGCACTACCATTGTGCTATACCCGCCCACTCGCCAACGAAGCGCCCTTGTCCGGCGGCAAAGCCGCCGCGAGCGCGACTGCGCGCCCGCGCCAATGCGCGGAACCGGGCGAAGCCCGGCCCCTTACAAGGACTCCATCCTGCCTTGGGCAGGATGGTGGAGGGGGTTGGATTTGAACCAACGTAGGGAAAACCCGGCAGATTTACAGTCTGCTGCCATTGACCGCTCGGCCACCCCTCCGAACCCTTCGGTGCGGGAGGCGGGCAAATGGCCAATGGACCGGCGCTTGTCAATGCAGAAGCGTACGGAAACCAACCGAAGGTCGCCAATAACCACCTCAGCCAAAGATCGCGACAGACTGCCGCGCCAGCAGCACCGGGCGGCCAGCTTCATCCCACATCGCCATGGATTGCATGGAATAGCCCTGCCCCACACCATCGTCTTTCGCTTGCAGCAGATACCAGCCAGCCCCTTGCGCATGCCCCGGATCGAACAGTTCGAACCCCCATGTGATGGTGCTGATCGGCGCGGGCGCGGTGAATCGCGGATAGCTGGCGGGCGGCAGCGCATCGCCCAGCGCCACCAGTGCAGGCATCCCCGGTGCCACGGGCCGCGAATGCCGCACCCACGCCAGCAGTTCGCCCTTGTCCGCCCCGCTCAGCAGCCCATTGCCGCCAGCCAGCCGCTGATCGATGTTGGCGGTGAACCCCGGCCGCCCCTTCCCCCACAGCGGCTCCACCTCGTCTGGCCGGGCGCAGGCAGGCGGCGGCGGCGGAGTCGCGGCATAGGCGCTCTCCCGTTCGGCCCCGAACACGAACAGTGCCCGCAGCGCCACCGCCCCATCCGAAATCAGGTCGCACGCCATCGTCGTGACCGACCGGCCCCGGCGCAGCACGCCTGGCACCAGCCGCACATCCTGCGCCGCCGGCCCCACATAGGCGATCTGCCCGGCCCTCAGCGGCGGCAGATCGGGCACGGACAGTTCGCACGCCTTCAGCGCCAGCGCCGCCGACATGCCGCCATAGAGCGTCCGCCCCTGCAACCAATCCTCCGGGCCATGCGCGGTCCAGCCGTCGCCGTCTGCCTGCATGCCCGCCAGCACCGAATCAAATGTCGCCATGAAAGCTCCTTCGCTGTCCATGCTCGTCCGGGCTGTGCAACCGCGCCACCCATGCTAGTGGCAGGGCCCTGAAAGAGAGAGATATGGGACGAAGACCAGCCAAACGCCACGGCACTGCCAACCGCACCGATCCGAACCGCCCGCGCCTCTATGGACGGCACGCGGTTTATGCCGCGCTGGACAATCCCGCGCGCACGCTGCGCAAGCTGTATGGCACGCATGAGGAACTGGCCAAGATCGTGATCCCGGAAGGGCTGCAGGTGCAGTTCGGCGACGGCCACGATCTCGCGCGGCTGGTTCCCGCAGATGCCCCGCATCAGGGCCTCGTGCTGGAGGTGGAGCCGCTGGAAACCCCCTGGCTGGACGAAGTGCTGACGGATCCCGACCCGGCCGCGCCGCTGGTGCTGCTGGATCAGGTGACTGACCCGCACAATGTCGGCGCGATCATCCGCTCGGCCGCCGCGTTCGGCGCCCGCGCGATCATCACGCAGGATCGCCACAGCCCGCCCGAATCCGGCGCGCTGGCCCGCGCCGCCTCCGGCGCGCTGGAGGCTGTGCCATGGGTGCGCGTGGTCAACCTCGCCCGCGCGCTGGAGGAGATCGCCGAGGCGGGATATTGGCGCATCGGCCTCGCCGGAGACGCGCAAGTAACACTGTCCGAAGCGCTGACGCCGCAGCCGCAGGCCATCGTGCTGGGCGCGGAAGGCGAAGGCATGCGCCACAACACCCGCGAGCATGTGGACGTGCTGGCCAAGCTGCCCATCACCCGCGCAGTGGAAAGCCTGAACGTCTCCAACGCGGCGGCCATCGCCCTTTACGCCGTGGCCAGCCGGAGCTGATCCCTCGGCAGCCCGCCCGCGCCTTATCCTTGCCGCCCGGCATCCTCGGCCAGTGTGTAACCCACAATCGCATTGGCATGGCCGTGCCCCATCCCATGCTGCGCCTTCAGCATGGCGACAAGTTCCATATGCTTCGCAGGCATCGCCGCGCGGACGAGCGCCTGCCAGTCGGCAATCGGCCGACCATAGGTCTTCTCTATGGAGGGAAAGTAGGAGGCCGGGCCTTTGATCCTGTCTGCGCTCATAAGCGCCAACAGGTCATGAAACAGGCCCGTTCGTCAAGCCGGGCTAGAAGCGCGCTTCATCCCAGATGGGGTCGATTTTGCCGCCCCATTCGCCGTGGAAGCGTTCCAGCCAATGCTCGGCCAGCGTCTTGCCGCTGGTCGCGATTTCCCACAGCGGGGTCAGGAAACCGGCTTCGCTGTCGCCGCTGCCATTGTCGCGGGCGCGCCGTTCCAGCCCGCCCGCCGCGATGGCCAGCACTTCCTTCGCCAGCGCCTGCAGGCTCTTGCCATCGGGCGCGGTCGCCTTCAGCGCCAGCCTTGGCACCTCGTCGCGCATGCGCTGCTGGCCCTCGATGCTCCAGCCCTTCACCAGATCCCATGCCGCATCCAGCGCCGTGCCGTCATACAGCAGCCCCACCCACAGCGCGGGCAGCGCGCAGATGCGGCTTTGCGGCCCGGAATCGCTGCCGCGCATCTCCAGATAGCCCTTCAGCCGCACTTCGGGGAACGCCGTGGACAGATGGTCCTTCCAGTCGCCATAGGTCGCCCGTTCGCCCGGCAGGATATCCAGCCGCCCCGCGATGAAATCGCCGAAGCTCTTGCCCGCCGCATCCAGATACTCGCCGTCGCGATAGGCGAAATACATCGGCACCCGCAGCGCATAATCGGCATAGGATTCATAACCGAAGCCCTCGTCGAACACGAAGGGCAGCATCCCGGTGCGGGCCGGATCGGTGTCGGTCCAGATATGGCTGCGATAGCTGAGGTATCCGTTCGGCTTGCCCTCGGTGAAGGGCGAATTGGCGAACAGCGCGGTGCCCAGCGGCTGCAACGCCAGAGAAACGCGGAACTTTTTCACCATGTCCGCTTCAGAGCCATAGTCCAGATTGGTCTGCACGGTGCAGGTGCGCTGCATCATGTCCAGCCCCAGCGTGCCCACGCGCGGCATGTGGCGGCGCATGATGGCGTAGCGCCCCTTGGGCATCCACGGCAGCGCTTCGCGCGTGGCGACGGGATTGAACCCCAGCCCCAGAAAGCCCAGCCCCAGTTCTTCGCCGATCGCCAGACATTGCTCGCGGTGCCGCCCGGTTTCGGCGCAGGTCTGGTGCAGATTTTCCAGCGCCGCGCCGGACAACTCGAACTGCCCGGCAGGCTCAAGGCTCAGGCTGCCGTCCGCGCCGGTCGCGGCGATGATCTTGCCGCCTTCCAGCACAGGCGCCCAGCCATAGCGGCCGAACGCCGTCAGCAGGTCGCGGATGCCGTTCGGCTCTTCCCACGAGGGCTGCGCATGATCGCGCAGGCGGAACACGAATTTCTCATGCTCGGTGCCGATCCGCCAATCGGCTTTCGGCTTCTCCCCCGCTTCGAACAGCCGGATCAGGTCGGCCTTGCTCTCGATGGGGGCCGCGTCCCCGGCCGCTTCCTGCTTGTTGCTCATAGGCCCGCGCCTTAGCGAGTGGTTTGCCCCCGCGCCAGCCGGATTCGAGTATCGCTCAATGTCCACCAAACAACTGGAATTGCGCGATGGCTGCCACCACCGCGGTGTCTGCGCGCAGGATGCGCGGCCCCAGCGCCAGCCGCTTCGTGGCCGAAAGCGCCAGCAGCGCCGCGCGCTCCGCAGGCGAAAAACCGCCTTCCGGCCCGATCAGGATCGCCGCGGGTGTCGCAGGCTTCAGCGCCGCCATATCCGCCCCGCCCTCCTCGTCCGCAAACAGCAATGCCCGCCCCGCATCCCACCCGGCCAGCAGCGCGGGCAACTTCACCGCCTCGGCCAGTTCCGGCAGCGCCGTCCGCCCGCATTGTTCGGCGGCCTCCACCATGTGCGCGCGCAGGCGTTCGGGTTTCAGCCGGGCGTGATTGGTGCGCTCCGTCAGCACCGGCACGATCCGCCGCACACCCAGTTCGGTCGCCTTCTCCACGATCCATTCGAAGCGATCCGGCTTGATCGGCGCCGTCAGCAACCACAGGTCCGGCGTCTGCTCCCGCCCGCGGATCATCGCCCCCACCCGCACCAGCACCCGCCGCCGCCCCACATCGGAGACTTCAGCCGCCCATTCGCCGGTCGCATCGTCCAGCAGCCGCAACTCCGCGCCGCGATCCAGCCGCAGCACGGTGGCCAGATAATGCACCTGCGTGCCTTCCAGCTCGAACTCCGCCCCCGTGTCCAGCCGGGTCTCCACGAACAATCTTGGAATCTGCCGCATGGCGTGGCGCTAGCACGCAAGCTAAGGCGGTTCCATGGCGCTGATGCTTGCAATCACCGGCGGCACCGGCTTCGTCGGCGGCCACACCATTCACGCGGCGCTGGCGCGCGGCCACAAGGTGCTGGCGCTGGCCCGTAAGCCGCAGCCGCCAAGGGAGGGTGTCGGCTGGGTGCCGGGCCATCTCGCCGATGAAGCCGCGCTGGACCTGCTGACGGCCCGCGCCGACGCCGTGATCCACATCGCGGGCGTCACCAACGCGCCCGACCGCGCCGGGTTCGAACAGGGCAATATCCTCGGCACCGCCTACGTCCGCCGCGCGGCGCAGGGCCGCCCGCTGGTGCATGTCTCCTCGCTGTCCGCCCGCGAACCGCAGCTGTCCACCTATGGCTGGTCGAAGCTGATGGGCGAACAGATCGCGCGCGGCGCGGCAGGTCCGGTCGCCACCCTGCGCCCGCCCGCCGTCTATGGCCCCGGAGACCGGGAGTTTCTGGAACTGATGCGCACCGCCCGCAGCGGCTTCATCCCGATGCCGCGCGGCTCGCTCACCTCCATGGTCTATGGCGCAGACCTTGGCGAAGCCCTCGTCGCGCTGGCGGAAGAGCTGAGCGGCCCAGCCCGCAGCGAAGGCCAGATTTATGAAATCAACGACGGCAACCATGGCTACACCCCCGCACAGGTCGCAGACGCCATCGGTGCCGCCATCGGCCGCCGCGTCCGCGCCGTCCCCGTCTCTGCCGCAACCCTGCGCCTCGCCGCCATGGGGGACACCGCATGGGCGAAGCTGAAGGGCACGCAACCCCGCCTCACCCGTGATCGCGCCGGTTACATGGCCCACCCGGACTGGTCCTCGAACAGCGCCGCCCTCCTCGCGCTGAACATCTGGCAGCCCCGCACCGGCCTGATGGCAGGCATGGCCGAAACCGCCCGCAGCTATCGCGCGCAGGGGCTTCTGCCCTGATCATCCCATTTCCGTGCCGTTTTCCGCCACAATCTGCGTTAAAAGAGCGCCAAACCTGATGTCCCGGAGCTTATGATGGATCGTCCCGCAACCTACGCCCGCCTGATCGAGCTGATCGAGCCGTTCAACAAAAAGGGCATCGCGCTCGCTGAGAGCACCAGCTTCGCAGACGATCTGGAGCTGGACAGCCTGACGGTGATGGACCTCGTCGCCAATATCGAGGACGAGTGGGACATCAACATGCCGCTGAACATCCTGCCCGATCTGGAAACCGTCGGCCAGCTGGCAGACGCTGTCGTCAAGCTGAAGGGCTGAGCGCGATGACGGACCTGCTCTCGAAATTCGATCCCTATATCGCCGAGCACAAGGGCCTGCTGGAAACCGGCGTGCACGATCCCTTCGGCGTGGTGATGGAGCGTGTGATGTCGCCCACCCGCGCCATCATCAACGGGCGCGAAACCATCCTCGTCGGCACCTACAATTATATGGGCATGACGTTCGATCCGGACGTGATCGCCGCAGGCAAGGCCGCGCTGGACAATTTCGGTGCAGGCTCCACCGGCAGCCGGGTGCTGAACGGCACCTTCGCCCCGCATATCGCGGTGGAACAGGCGCTGAAGGATTTCTACGGCACCCGCTCTGCCATCGTGTTCAGCACGGGCTATCAAGCCAATCTCGGCATGGTCTCCACGCTGGCGGGCAAGGGCGATTACATCATCCTCGATGCCGACAGCCACGCCTCCATCTATGATGGCTGCAAGCTGGGCAACGCCGAAGTCGTGCGCTTCCGCCACAACAATGTCGAGGATCTGGACAAGCGCCTCGGCCGCCTGCCCGCCGAAGCCGGGAAACTGGTGATCCTGGAAGGCGTCTATTCCATGCTGGGCGATATCGCCCCGTTGCGGGAACTGGTGGCGGTGGCGAAAAAGCACAACGCCATGACGCTGGTGGACGAAGCCCATGCCATGGGTTTCTTCGGCAAGCACGGGCGCGGCGTGTATGAGGAACTGGGGCTGGAGGATCAGATCGACTTCGTCGTCGGCACCTTCTCCAAGTCGGTCGGCACGGTGGGCGGCTTTGCCGTGTCCAACCATCCGAAGTTCGAAATCCTGCGGCTGGTGTGCAACCCCTACCGCTTCACCGCCTCTTTGCCGCCAGCAGTCGCCGCCACGGCGGAAGCCTCCATCCGCAAGCTGATGGGCGCTGAGGCCAAGCGCGACAATCTGTGGGCGGTCTCAAGGAAGCTGCACGCGGGCCTGAAAGCCGCCGGGTTCCGCATGGCGACGGACACCCCCGAATCCGCCATCATCGCGGTGCTGCTGCCCGATCAGGAGAGCACGGTGGCCATGTGGCACCAGCTGCTGGAACATGGCATCTACTGCAACATGAGCCGCCCGCCCGCGACGCCGGCGGGTATCTTCCTGCTCCGCTGCTCCCTGTCGGCTGCCCACACGCTGGACGACGTCGACACCATCATCAGCCGCTTCATCGCCGCGAGAGACAGCCTCCCCGGCGCAAAAGCCGCGTGAAAATAAGCCCCTCCCCTTCAGGGGAGGGGTTGGGGTGGGGGCACGCCGCAAACACAACATCCGAACAGAAAAAACCAAGAGGGGAGACCAAAATGCACTTCGCCTACCCATACACCGCCCTCGTCACCGGCCTCGCCATCCTGATCTACATCTGGACGGGCATCGTCGTCGGCAAGGCGCGCAAAGTGCATGGCGTCGATTACCCCAACACCCACGGCTCAGACGATTTCAACCGCGTCTGGCGCGCGCACCAGAACACGCTGGAGCAGCTGGTGGTGTTCCTCCCCTCGCTCTGGCTGTTCGCCACCATCGTCTCCGATTGCTGGGCGGCTGTGCTGGGCCTCGTCTGGGCGCTGGGCCGCATCCTCTACGTCCGCGGCTACACCCTCGCCGCGCCGAAGCGCGCGCCGGGCTTCCTGATCGCCATCCTTTCCACCGCAGTCCTGCTGTTCGGCGCGCTCGGCGTGGTGATCTGGCAGTTGATTGCCGGATAAACCGCCGATGACAGCGCCCGCGCTGATCGAAAAGGCCCGCGCCTTCGCCACCGCCGCGCACGCGGGCCAGCAGCGCAAATACACCGGCGAGCCCTACATCAACCACCCGGAAGAGGTCGCCCGCATCGTTGCCGAAGCGGGCGGCGACTCCGCCATGATCTGCGCCGCCCTGCTGCATGATGTGGTGGAGGATTGCGGCGTCTTGCCCGAAACCATCCTCGCCGAATTCGGCGCAGAGGTGGCGGAGCTGGTTTACTGGCTCACCGATGTCTCCACCCCGGCGGACGGCAACCGTGCCGCGCGCAAGGCGCTGGATCATGCCCATATGGCAAACGCCAGCGCCGCCGCGCAGACGGTGAAGCTGGCGGACCTTATCTCCAACAGCCGGACGATCATCCCCCATGGCCGGGGCTTCGCCCGCGTCTATCTGGCGGAAATGGCCGCGCAACTGGCGGTGATGCACGAGGGCGACCCGGAGCTGCACCGCCGTGCCGTCGCTATCATTCAGGGCGCCAGCGAGTCCTAGCTTAAGCCAGCTTGTCCCCCGAAAGCCGCCAAGCTACCAACGGCCTCAGGGAGAGACATAAAATATGACCGAACAGACTGGCGCTCAGCCGAGCGACTTGAAGCGCGACCGCCTCGTCATCGTCGCATCGTCACTGGGCACCGTGTTCGAATGGTATGATTTCTTCCTTTACGGCATCCTCGCCGCGCTGATTGGCCGCCTGTTCTTCCCCATCGACAATCCCACTGCCGCCACGCTGGCCAGCCTTGCCACCTTTGGCGCGGGCTTTGGCGTGCGGCCGCTGGGCGCCATGCTGTTTGGCCATTACGGAGACAGGATCGGCCGCAAATACACCTTCCTCGTCACCATCACGCTGATGGGCGGGGCCACCGCGCTGATCGGCCTGCTGCCCACCTATGCCTCAGCCGGGCTGTGGGCCCCTGCCCTCCTCGTCGGCCTCCGGCTGTTGCAGGGCCTCGCGCTGGGCGGCGAATATGGCGGCGCGGCCATCTATGTCGGCGAACATGCCCCCAAGCATCGGCGCGGCGAATACACCAGCTGGATCCAGATCTCTGTCGTCGGCGGCTTCCTGCTGTGCCTGATCGTCGTGCTCGCCACCCGCGCCGCGATGACGCCGGAACAGTTCGACGCATGGGGCTGGCGCATCCCCTTCCTGCTCAGCCTGTTGATGCTGGCGATTTCCATCTATATCCGCATGCAGCTGTCCGAAAGCCCGGTGTTCCAGCAGATGAAGGCGGCGGGCAAAACCGCGAAAAACCCGCTGAAAGAGGCGTTTTCAGACAAGACGAATATCGGCAACGTCCTCGTCGCCCTGTTCGGCGTCGCGGCGGGCCTCACGGTCATCTATTACACCAGCCAGTTCGGCACGCTCTACTTTCTCACCGGCACGGCGGGCGTGGGGGAGCGGGAGGCGCTGATCTACCTCGCCATCGGCGCACTGGTGGCCGCGCCCTTCTATGTCGGCTTCGGTATGCTGAGTGATCGCATCGGCCGCAAAAAGCTGCTGCTGATCGGCTATGCGCTTTCGATGCTGCTGCTGTTCCCGCTGTTCCACCTGATGGCGAATGGCGCGAACCCGGCGCTGGCCCGCGCCACGGCGGCCAACCCCGTCACGCTGGAGCTGCCGGATTGCGAGTTCCGCATCTTCGCCCGCACCCAGACAGAGGAATGCGCCAAGGCGCTGGGTTTCCTGACGAAACGCGGCATCGCCTACACCAAGCAAGAGGCCCCCGCCGTCGCCCTTGTGGTGGGCGACACCCGCGTGGAGGGCTTCGACGAAGCCAAATTTGCCGCCGCGCTGAAAGCCGCAGGCTATCCGGAAAAGGCCGATCCGGCGGAAAAGCAGCGCTGGAAGATCATCCTCGCCGTGTTCGCAATGGTCGCGCTCTCCGCCATGACCTACGGGCAGGTCGCGGCTATTCTGGTGGAACTGTTCCCTGCGCGGGTGCGCTACACCAGCATGTCGGTGCCCTATCACATCGGCACCGGCTATTTCGGCGGCTTCCTGCCCTTCATTCAGCAGCTAATCGTGGTGAACACCGGCAACCCCTTCTCCGGCCTGTGGTACACCATCGGCGTGGTCGCCATGGCCTTTGTCGTGAGCGCGATCTGGCTGCCGGAAACCAAGGATCGCGACATAACCGCCTGATTAAGCGTTAACGCCGGGGGTGCCATCCAAGGAAAAAGGTGAACCCCCGCCATCCCGATTGCGCATCGCAGCAACCGCACCCATATTGCCTTTCTATGGCAAGCACAGAGCAACTCTCCCGCCCCGTCCTCCCCTTGCGCGACATCGTGGTGTTCCCGCAGATGATCGTGCCGCTGTTCGTCGGCCGCGACAAATCGGTGAAGGCGCTGGAAGCCGTGATGCAGGGGGATAAATCCATCTTCCTGCTCAGCCAGAAGAATCCGGCCGATGAGGATCCGGCTGCGGATGCCCTGTATGATGTCGGCACGCTCGCCACCGTGCTGCAACTGCTGAAGCTGCCGGACGGCACCGTGAAGGTGCTGGTGGAAGGCCAGCAGCGCGCGCGCCGCCTGCAACTGGACGAAAGCGGCGAGTTTCTCACCGCCGAGATCGAGTTGCTGAGCGACACCAATGTCGACTCCACCGAGGTGGAAGCGCTGGCCCGCTCTGCCAACAAGCAGTTCGAATCCTATGTGAAATCCGCCAAGCGCATTTCCCCGGAAGTCGCGCTGCAAGTCGGCCAGATTGAGGAACCGGGCCGCTTCGCCGACTCGGTCGCCGCCAATCTGACGCTGAAGATCGCCGACAAGCAATCGCTGCTGGCCGAAACCGATGTCGCCAAGCGGCTGGAAATGGTGTTCGGCTTCATGGAAGGCGAAATCGGCCTGCTGCAGGTG
This sequence comes from Sandaracinobacter neustonicus, assembly GCF_006385875.1. Classification (GTDB taxonomy): domain Bacteria; phylum Pseudomonadota; class Alphaproteobacteria; order Sphingomonadales; family Sphingomonadaceae; genus Sandaracinobacteroides; species Sandaracinobacteroides neustonicus. The sequence continues at coordinate 40,102 of NZ_VFSU01000019.1, forward strand.
GAGAAGAAGATCAAAAGCCGGGTCAAGCGGCAGATGGAAAAGACCCAGCGCGAATATTACCTCAACGAGCAGTTGAAGGCGATCCAGCGCGAGCTGGGTGACGGCGACGAGGAAACGGATGAGGCGGCCGAATATGAAGCCCGCATCCGCAAGGCGAAGCTGACGAAGGAAGCGCGCGAAAAGGCGCTGGCCGAAGTGAAAAAGCTGAAGGCGATGAGCCCGATGTCAGCCGAAGCCACCGTGGTGCGCAACTGGCTGGACGTGCTGCTGTCGCTGCCGTGGGGCAAGGCCTCCAAGGTGAAGCGCGACATCGTCGAAGCGCAGAAGGTGCTCGACGCGGACCATTATGGCCTTGAAAAGGTGAAGGACCGGATCGTCGAATATCTGGCGGTTCAGGCCCGCACCAACAAGCTGAAGGGGCCGATCCTCTGCCTCGTCGGCCCGCCCGGCGTGGGGAAAACCTCGCTCGGCCGTTCCATCGCCAAGGCGACGGGCCGCGAATTCATCCGCCAGTCTTTGGGCGGCGTGCGCGATGAAGCCGAAATCCGCGGCCACCGCCGCACCTACATCGGCTCCATGCCGGGCAAGATCGTGCAGAATCTGCGCAAGGCGGGCACCAACAACCCGCTGTTCCTGCTGGATGAAATCGACAAGCTGGGCCAGGATTTCCGCGGCGACCCGGCATCCGCCCTGCTGGAGGTGCTGGACCCGGAACAGAACAACAAGTTCAACGATCATTATCTGGAAGTCGATTTCGACCTGTCCAACATCATGTTCGTCACCACGGCCAACAGCTACAACATGCCGTCTGCCCTGCTGGACCGGATGGAGATCATCCAGCTGTCCGGCTACACGGAAGACGAAAAGGTGGAGATCGCCAAGCGCCACCTGATCCCGAAACAATATGAGGCGCACGGCCTGAAGGCGGAGGAGTTCGCCGTCACCGACGAGGCGCTGCGCGACCTGATCCGCTACTACACCCGCGAAGCTGGCGTCCGCACGCTGGAGCGCGAACTGGCGAAGCTTGCCCGCAAGGCGCTGCGCCAGATTCTTGAGAAGAAGGCGGAATCAGTCACCGTCACGCCGGAAAACCTGAAGGATTTCGCGGGCGTGCAGAAATACCGTTTCGGCATGTCCGAAGCGGAAGACCAGATCGGCATGGTGACGGGCCTTGCGTGGACGTCTGTCGGCGGGGACTTGCTCACCATCGAATCGGTCACGGTGCCGGGCAAAGGCGTCATCCAGACGACCGGCAAGCTGGGCGACGTGATGAAGGAATCCATCACCGCCGCCTTCAGCTTCGTGAAGGCCCGCTCGGCCGCCTATGGCATCCACCCTACCACCTTCACGAAGAAGGATGTGCACGTCCATGTGCCGGAAGGCGCGACGCCCAAGGACGGCCCCTCGGCGGGCATCGCCATGGTCACCTCCATCGTCTCAACCCTCACCGGCATCCCGGTGAAGAAGGATGTCGCGATGACAGGCGAGGTCACGCTCCGCGGCCGGGTGCTGCCCATCGGCGGCCTGAAGGAAAAGCTGCTGGCAGCGCTGCGCGGCGGCATCACCACCGTGCTGATTCCGGCGGAAAATGAAAAGGATCTGGAGGACGTTCCCGCCAATGTGCGCGAGGGCCTCACCATCATCCCCGTCAGCCATGTGGACGAAGTGCTGAAGGTGGCCTTCAGCCGCCCGATCGAACCGATCGAGTGGAACGAGGCCGACGAAAAGGCCGCAGCCCCGGTTCCCCCGGCTGCCCCGACCACCCCGGCAGCACCGACCACTCACTAGCTGTTGACAGGCGGCGGGCGATCCCTTACCCGCCGCCCTCCAACCGCAACGGATGGGCGCGTAGCTCAGCGGTAGAGCACTGCTTTCACACGGCAGGGGTCACAGGTTCAATCCCTGTCGCGCCCACCATCCTTTTCTTGTTTGCTCACGGGCGAAGCCCTCCGCAAGGGGCGGCCCAATAAGGGCCGGCGCGCAGTCGCGCTTGCGGGCTGTCGCCCGGCTTTTGTTTGCTCACGGCGTAGCCTCCGCAACGGGCGGGCCACTTGGCCCGGCGCGCAGTCGCGCTTGCGGGCTGTCGCCCGGCTTTTGTTTGCTCACGGCGTAGCCTCCGCGGGGGCAGCCCATAAAAGCCGCCCCAACCAACCGCCCTTCCCGCCACCCGCTTCAGGGCCTATCCTGCGCCCAACCAGAACGGAGCGCGGCCCTTGATCCTTCACACCCGAGTCCTCCTCACCGTCGTCGGCGATGATCGCCCCGGCCTCACCCGCGCCTTGTCCGCCGCGATCTTCGAATCCGGCGGCAACTGGCTGGAAGGCAATCTCTCCCGCCTTGGCGGCAAGTTCGTCGGCGCGATTCTCGTCGATCTACCGGCAGAGCGCAGCGCCGATCTGCGCGCCCGCCTCGCGGCAGACAGCGCCGGGTTACAGGTGGAAATCCACCCCGTCGGCGAAGACAAGACTACTGCCGAAGCCGTCACCCTCTCCCTCACCAGCGCAGACCGACCCGGCATCGTCCACGAACTCAGCCTCGTCCTCGCCCGCCTCGGCGCGAACATCGTGGAACTGGAAACCAGCGCCGAAGACGGCGCATGGCAGGGCAACCCCATTTTCCGCGCCACCGCCCGCCTCACTTTGCCCGCAGGCCTCACCCACGCCGCCCTGCAAGAGGCGCTGGAACAACTCTCCGGAGACCTGATGGTCGAGCTGGAGCCAGCCTGAGCGCCCCCGTCGCGATGCGCCTCCACCCGTCAGACCGCAAGGCGATCGCGCTCACCGCCGTCATCCTGCTGCACATTGCCCTGTTCGCGCTGCTGCTGCGGCCGATTCTGGTGCAGATCGCGCCCCCCGAATCCGCGCTCATCCTGCTGGACATCCCCAACCCGCCGCCACCACCGCCCGAGCCCGAAGCCGAGAAACCCGGCACCCCGGAACCGGAAGCCGCCGCCGCCCCGCCAGCGCCGCGCGCAAAGCCCAAACCCGTCGCTGCGCCGCCGCCCATCGTCAAACCGGAACCCAAACCCTCCCCCGTCGCCCCCGCCCCCTCCACGGGCATGGAATCCCAATCCGGGGCCGCCACCGCAGGCCCCGGCACAGGGGCATCCGGCGCGGGATTCGGTGCAGGCGCAGGCGGCGCAGGCACCGGTCAGGGCGGCGGAGGCGGCACCCGCGCCCGCTGGAAATCCGGCAGCCTCACCCGCAAAGACCTTCCCGCAGACCTGCGCCGCACCGGCGTCACCGGCAGCGTCAGCGTCCACCTCGCCATCACGCCCGAAGGCCGCGCCACGGATTGCCGCATCACCCGGTCATCCGGCCTCCCCGCGCTCGATCAACTCACCTGCCGCCTGATCGAACAACGCTTCCGCTACACCCCCGCGAAAGACAGCGCAGGAAACCCCATCGCCAGCGTCGCAGGCTGGCGACAGGACTGGTGGCTGGAACCGCCGGTGGGTTAGATTCGCACCCGCCCGCCGAACAGCAGCAGCCACAGGCAGAAGCCGATCTCCCCCAGCATGGCCGGCAGGCGGACAACGGAATTCAGCGGGCCCGGCATATCCAGCGCCAGCATGTCATAGGCCACCTGCAGCAGATAACCGAAGCAGCCCAGCATCAGCAGCCCGGCCAGCCAGCGCGGGGCAACGCCGGATCGCCACACCAGCACCCCCAACGGCAGCAGCCACAGCCCCCAGAAGGTCATGCCGATCAGCATCCGGTTGCGCGCCGCATCCAACGCCAACGCGGCAGCGGCATGGTCCGGCAGCAGTGCCAGCGCATCCAGCCGGAACCCCAGCGCAGACAACACCACCGGCACCCCTGTCAGCGCGAACGCCACCATCAATGCAGCCAGCGTTGCGCCATGGCGCGCCAGCAGCCGCCACAACAGCAGCGGCAGCAGCACAAAGGCGACCTGGTTCGCCAGCAGCCCCAGCAACCCCAGCCGGTAAAAGCCCGGCCGTCCGGCGATCAGCAGGCTGTTCGCGCCATTGTCCACCCCCAGCCCCAGCGCAGAGGGAACATAGGCAAGCGCGAACATCCCCGTCAGCACCACCGCCAGATAGGCAAGCCCGGCGAGCCGGGCCTGCGATATCCTTGCGGGCCTCATTTGCTGCCCAGCGCCTCTTTCAACCCCGGCGCATAATCCGCCCCGTGCGGCACCTGCGCGGTGGAGGCTTTCACCGTGCCGCCGATCGGTTCCGCCCGGCCGCCGATGCACTTTTCCAGGAAATTCTCGGCCACCGCCATGAAGGCGATGTTGTTCACCGGCCGGGCGAAGCCATGGCCTTCATCCGGGAACAGCACATAGGTCACGGGGATACCCTTCGCTTCCATCGCCGCCACGATCTGGTCGCTTTCGGCCTGCTTCACGCGCGGGTCATTCGCCCCCTGCCCGATCAGCAGCGGCTTCACGATCCGATCCGCATAGGTCAGCGGAGAGCGCTCTTTCAGCCACTTCTGCCCCTCGGCCGTATCCGGGTCGCCCATCCGCGCAATCAGCTGCTTGCGGAAACTCTCCCAATAAGGCGGCACAGTGGAGAGCAGCGTGTTCAGGTTCGAAGGCCCCACGATATCCACCCCGCAGGCAAAGGTCTCCGGCGTGAAGGTCAGCCCGGCCAGCGTCGCATAACCACCATAGCTCCCGCCCATGATCGCCACCCGCTTCGGATCGGCAAAGCCGCCCTCCACCGCCCATTTCACGGCATCCAGCAGGTCATCGTGCATCTTCGCGCCCCATTCGCCGTTCCCGGCGTTGGTGAAGGCCTTGCCGAACCCGGTGGAGCCGCGGAAGTTCGGCTGCAACACGGCATAACCCCGGTTCGCAAGGAATTGCGCCTCGGTATCAAAGCCATAGCCGTCGCGTGCCCACGGCCCGCCATGCACCAGCAGCACCATCGGCAATGGCTTGGCAGGCTTCGCCGCCGTGCCCGCGGGCAGAGTCAGGTAAGACACCATCGTCTTGCCGTCGCGCGTTTTGATCTCCACCGGCTGCATCGGCGACAGCGCCGCGCCTTCCAGCACCGGGCGCGTATCGAACATCTTCGTCAGCGTTTTCGCCTTGCGATCATACAGATAGGTCGAGGATGCCTTGTCCGAATTCAGTGTCGCCACTGTCCATTTGTCGTCGGCGTGCGTCCGGCTGCCCACCGCCCATTCGCCCAGCTTCTCGTTCAGGAAGGCGATATCCGCCTTCACGCCCGGGTCCAGCACGGTCCAGTCCGGCTTCAGATAATCCACCTGCACCGCTTCCACCTTGCCGGAAACCGGATTCACCATCAGCCCGGAGACATCGGCGCGCGGGTCTTCCTTCAGCAAGGTCGTTTTGCCGGTGGCATAGTCCATCGCGTAAGCCGCCGCTGTGTCGCGCCCGCGCGCGTCGATCCAGTAGAGCGTCTTGCCGTCCGCTGAAAAGCCGATCGGCTGCGTCGTCTGGCTGTCGTCCAGCCCCCAGCTTGTGAAGGGCTTCCCCTCCACCTTGCCGTTCACGATGCGGAACAAATCCTCGCCGCCGCCCGCGTTCGGGCGCGACGCGATCCGCAGGTTCAGATCCTCGTCCGCCGTGAAGCCGCCGAAGCCTTCATTGCGAAACACTTCCGTCAGCTTGCCCGTCTTCAGATCAAGGCTGTGCACATCGTGCCACTTCGGGTCACGGTTGTTCAGCCCCACAAGGATGCGGTCGCTCACCTTGTCAGAGGTGCCCACGATCTGCACCCGCGTCTTGTCGAAGGGCGTCAGCACCCGCGCCGCGCCGCCGGTGGGCGAAACGCCATGCAACAGGAAATTCTCGTCCCCGCCCTTATCGTTGATGAACAGGATCATCGAACTGTCCGGCGCCCAGAAATGCTGGCGGATGGGCCGCCCGGCCTCGCTCGTCAGCAGCTTGGCCTTCGAAGGGTCGGCGGCCGGAGCAACCCAGATGTTCATCACCCCGTTGGAAGGGGCGAGCCAGCTGATCCACTTGCCATCCGGGCTGATCCGCCCCTGCGCCTTCTCCGGGTTTCCGAACAGCTTCGCGCGCTCGATAAGGGGCGTCTCGGTCATCATGTTTCCCTGTGCAAGAACGGGGGCCGCAGAGGCGCACAGCAGCGCGGCAAGCCCAACCCGAATGGCGGTGGTCATCAGTCCATCTCCTGTCATGGCAGCAGGCCGGTTCCCCTCAGCCCCGGCTGGCGATGGGCAGGAGTTTAACAGCAACTTCGCCCCCGGCAAGTCAGCCGATCAGCATCGCCTCGATCTTGTTGCCGTCAGGGTCGCGCACGAAAGCCCCGTAGTAATTGGCGTCATAATGCGGGCGCAGCCCCGGCGCGCCTTCATCGGTGCCGCCCGCCGCCAGCGCGGCGGCGTGAAACGCATCCACCGCCGCCCGGTCCGGCGCCAGAAAGGCCACATGCACGCCGTTGCCGGGCGCGCCCTGCCCTTCCAGCGCATGGCCGATCCAGAATTCCGGGAAGGCGCTGCCATAGGCCACGCCATGCGGCCCGGCATCCATCACCACGCCATAGCCCAGCGCGCCCAGCACTGCGTCATAAAAGCGCCGGGCCGCCGCAATGTCCGCCACCGGCACAGAGACATGGGAAATGATGCTGTCCGCCACGGCGATCCGCCCCTACCAGATTTTCACCCGCTCCTCCGGCTTCAGCACCAGCTTGCCGTCGGGCGCGGGCTTGAACGCCTCATACCATTGATCGAAGTTGCGCACGATATCCACGCGATACGGGTCCGGCGCGTGGGTATCCGTCAGCAGCCGCTGCCGCGCTGCCGCCTCGCGCATGTTGCGCCGCCAGATCTGCGCCCAGCCCAGGAAGAAGCGCTGCTCGCCCGTCATCCCGTCGATCACCGGCGCGGGCTTGCCGCCAAGGCTCGCCTTCCACGCGTCATAGGCGATGGCCAGCCCCGCCAGATCGCCGATATTCTCGCCCAGCGTCAGCGCGCCGTTCACCCGCTCGCCCGGTCGCGGCTCATAGGCGTTGTATTGCGTCACCAGCTTCTCGCCCAGCGCCTTGAAGCGGGCCATATCCTGCTCCGTCCACCAGTTCGCCAGCTTGCCGGTGGCGTCATATTTCGAACCCTGATCGTCGAAATGGTGGCTGATCTCATGCCCGATCACAGCGCCGATTGCGCCATAGTTCACCGCCGGATCGGCCTTCGGATCGAAGAAGGGCGGCTGCAGGATGGCGGCCGGGAACACGATCTCGTTCATGCCGGGGTTGGCATAGGCGTTGATCGTCATCGGCGTCATGAACCATTCCCAGCGGCGAACCGGGGTGCCCAGCTTGCCGCGATCATAGGCCATGTCGAACTGGTTCGACCGCCACGCATTGCCGAACAGATCGTCGGCGCGGATGTCCAGCCCGGCATAATCCTTCCAGCGATCCGGGTAGCCGATCTTGGTGGTGAAGCTCGCCAGCTTCTCGCGCGCCTTCGCCTTGGTTTCCGGCTGCATCCACGCCAGCCCGTCGATGCGATGCCCCATCGCCGTCAGCACATTCTTCACCAGCAGATCCATCGCCGCCTTGGTCTCGGGCGGGAAGTAACGCGCCACATACACCTGGCTCACATCGTCCGGCACGCTGCCCACGGTGAAGTCCACCGCCCGCTTCCAGCGCGCCTGCCGCGCGGGCGTGCCATTCAGTTCGGTGCCATAGAAAGCGAAATTCGCGTCCGCCACGCTGTCGGGCAGATAATTGGCAAAGGCCTCAAGGCTGCGCACGATCATCTGGTCACGCAAAACCCCGATGGGCGCGGCCTGAATGGCCTTCGCCGTCGCCGCAACCGCACTGGGCTGCGCCACCAGCAGCACGTCCGCCGTCTTGCCCGCGTTCGTCAGCAGCGGGGCGAAATCGAACCCCGCCGCTTCCGCCTGCAATTGCGTCAGCGTGCGCTTGTTATAGGTCTTGTCGGCATCGCGGCTGTCCACCCGCGTCCAGTGCGCCTTGGCGATGCCGGTTTCGAACGCCAGAACCGCCTGCGCCCGCGTGGCGGCATCTTTCTCGCCCGCGAATTCCAGCATCCGCGTCAGATGCGCCAGATAGGCCGCGCGCGTCTTCTGCATCTTCTCCGTGTCCAGCAGGTAATAGTCGCGGTCCGGCAAGCCGATCCCGCCCTGAGACAGGTTGATGATGTAGGTTTCCGGGTCCTTGTCGTCCTGATTCACATAATTGGGGAACGGCGTGCGGATGCCCGCCCGCCCGGCTTCCGCCACCATCGCGGCATAGCCTGCCTTGTCCGTCTTGCGGACCTGCGCCAGCCAGGGCTGAATGGGGGCCAGCCCCTTCGCCTCAACCGCCGCCTGATCCAGATAAGAGGCATAGGCCCGGCCCGAAATGCTGTCCGGCTTGCCCTTCAACTCGTCCAGAATGGCCTTGGTCCGCTCTTTGGAGAGATCGTCCAGCAGGGTGAACATACCATAGTTGGACCGATCCGCCGGGATCGGCGTGTCCTTCGCCCATGTGCCGTTGGCAAAGCCATAGAAATCGTCCCCCGGCTTTACAGCCTTGTCCATGCCCGGTGTGTCAAAGCCATAGCTGCCGAAGGTCGGCTTCGTCTGCGCATGGGCCACGGCAGTCAGCGAAACAGCGGCCAGCGCCGCGACGATCATGGATTTCATTTGCGTCCCGTATGTTTGAACCTATGTTTCGGGGTGGAACGCATGCGGGTATTTGTCCATCCGCTTCGTCGAGCGGAGATGCCGGTTTGTCGAAATGTGCGGCCGAAGCACAGGCAGGAAAAGGACAGGAACAGGCCCACCCTATCCTGCAGCCGTCAGGCGATGGCGGGCCGCCGGCGCCGCAACACCCCGCCAACCAGCCCGAAGCCCGCGATCATCATCGCCCAGCTCGCCGGTTCGGGAATTGCCGGAGTGCCCGCATCCGGGTCAGAGATGGTGAGCGTGTACTTGCCGGTTTGAGATAAATAAAAATCCTTGAGCTCGAACACGCCGGGCGCAAAGACGGGCGCCACCTGAGGATCCCCCGTGAAGAGTTGCGCCCCCACCGTCTCGAGCAGAACAATACCGCTCGGAACTTCGCCAAGGCGACTGGTAATGGTGAGGCCCCCGCCTTCAAACTCCGTCCAGAACCGCAAGATCACAACGTTGAAGGCAGAGCCCGGAAAGGACCCGAGCACAGGCTGAATCTCAAAATATCCTCCCGTGGCAAATGGATCGTATGGATTGGAATCCATCTCCCAACTCGCCGTATAGTCACCGGTCAGTTCGAACAGATAGGTAGCAGCCGCAGAAGGCGCTGCCAGCGCCAGCGAAAATCCTGCTACCGCAAACGAGACAAGTTTCAACATCGCAATTTCCCCCTGCAAAAGCCGGAAACGCCCCCGTTTCGGCAGTTCAATTGTCATCTTTTTGCAGATTTTGTCAGAATAGTGTCAAGAGGCCACGCCAAGAAGTCGATGCCGTTAACCAAATAAGCGACGAAACAGAAACATCGCGCAAAGAAAAAGGGGCGGAACCTTGCAGTCCCGCCCCTCTTCACGTCAGGTTGACTGAACTTAGAAGTCCATGCCGCCCATACCGCCCATGCCACCCGGCATGCCGCCGGCGGCAGGCTTGTCGTCCGGCAGTTCAGCGATAGTGGCTTCGGTCGTGATCAGCAGGCCAGCCACCGAAGCGGCATCCTGCAGCGCCGTGCGGACAACCTTGGTCGGGTCCACAACACCGGCGGCGACGAGGTTTTCATACACGTCGGTCGCAGCGTTGAAGCCGAAGGTGGTTTCCGTCTGCTCCAGCAGCTTGCCCGCAACCACCGCGCCGTCATGGCCGGCGTTGGCCGCGATCTGGCGAACCGGCGCCTGCAGCGCGCGGCGGACGATGTCCACACCGCGGGTCTGGTCGTCGTTCACGCCCTTCAGGCCGTCCAGCGAACGGGTGGCATAGAGCAGCGCCGTGCCGCCGCCGGGGACAATGCCTTCTTCCACGGCCGCGCGGGTGGCGTGCAGGGCATCGTCAACCCGATCCTTGCGCTCCTTCACTTCCACTTCCGTCGCGCCGCCAACCTTGATCACGGCAACACCGCCGGCGAGCTTCGCCAGACGTTCCTGCAGCTTTTCACGGTCATAATCGGACGAGGTGACTTCGATCTGCGCGCGGATCTGCTCCACACGGCCCTTGATCGCGTCGGCCGAACCGGCCCCATCGACGATGGTGGTGTTGTCCTTGTCGATCGTCACCTTCTTCGCCTGACCCAGCATCGGCAGGGAGACGTTTTCCAGCTTGATGCCCAGATCTTCAGAGATCAGCTCACCAGCGGTCAGCGTGGCGATGTCTTCCAGCATCGCCTTGCGGCGATCGCCGAAGCCCGGTGCCTTCACAGCCGCGACCTTCAGGCCACCGCGCAGCTTGTTCACCACGAGGGTGGCCAGCGCTTCGCCCTCCACGTCTTCGGCGATGATCAGCAGCGGACGGCCCGACTGCACCACAGCTTCCAGAACCGGCAGCAGCGCCTGCAGGTTGGACAGCTTCTTTTCGTGGATCAGGATGTAGGGGTTCTCAAGCTCCACCTGCATCTTTTCCGCGTTGGTGATGAAGTAGGGGGAGAGGTAGCCGCGGTCGAACTGCATGCCTTCCACGACGTCCAGCTCGAAGTCGAGGCCCTTGGCCTCTTCCACGGTGATCACGCCTTCCTTGCCGACCTTTTCCATGGCTTCGGCGATCTTCTCGCCGACTTCCTTGTCGCCATTGGCCGAAATGATGCCGACCTGGGCGATTTCCGCCGAGTTCGCCACCGGCTTGGAGCGGGACTTCAGATCTTCCACGATCTTTACGACCGCGAGGTCGATGCCGCGCTTCAGGTCCATCGGGTTCATGCCGGCCGCAACCGACTTCAGGCCTTCGCGCACGATCGCCTGCGTCAGAACGGTGGCCGTGGTGGTGCCGTCACCGGCAAGGTCGTTCGTCTTCGAAGCGACTTCGCGCACCATCTGCGCGCCGATGTTCTGATACTTGTCCTTGAGTTCGATTTCCTTGGCGACGGTGACGCCGTCCTTGGTGATGCGCGGCGCGCCGAAGCTTTTTTCGATCACCACGTTGCGGCCCTTCGGCCCCAGCGTCACCTTCACTGCGTCGGCGAGGATGTCCACGCCCTGCAGGATGCGTTCACGGGCGTCCCGCCCGAACTTCACGTCCTTGGCTGCCATAATCTCAAATCCTTCCCAAATCTTGTGTCCCGGCCAGCGCCGGGCTCAAACCGAATGAAAGCGCCTCAGCCGATGATGCCGAGGATGTCGCTTTCCTTCATGATGATCAGGTCCTTGCCGTCCAGCTTCACTTCCGTGCCGGACCATTTGCCGAACAGGATCTTGTCGCCGGCCTTCACGTCCAGCGGGATGCGGTCGCCATCGTCGTCCTTGGTGCCAAGGCCCACGGCGATCACTTCGCCTTCCTGCGGCTTTTCCTTGGCCGTATCCGGGATGATGATGCCGCCGGCCGTCTTTTCTTCGGCCTCGATGCGGCGAACCAGCACGCGATCGTGCAGCGGGGTGAATTCCACCATGTCGGTCCCTCTTTGCTTGTCACTTCAGAACGAAGTCGCTTCGGTTTAAACTCGAAAGAACGGCCCCCTCGGGCACCCCCCTTCCGCGTTTAGCACTCGCAATCGCAGAGTGCTAACACAGGGCCAGATATGGTCGCCCCCGCACCGGGTCAAGGGTGCGACAAGCGTGAAATTTCCATGTCGGCAGCCGATTCCGCCCGCAATTCCCCCTTGCCATTTCCGCCAGCCCCGCCATGCTCCCTACGTTTGCGTAGAGGGAGGTTCGTTTTGGTGCGTTTCCCGATCCTTGTGGCATTGTGTGGCTCCGCACTCGCAACTCTTCCGAATCAGCCAGTTGCGGCACAGGCAGCCATTGCCCCTGCCGACAAGCTGCAACTGTTCGGAAACCGCGCCGCGGTACTCTTCGCCAGCCTTTCACCGGATGGAAAGGAAGTAGCCTTCGTCATGGCCGAGGGCGACAGGGAAACGGCGATTCTGGTGCAGGCCACCGAACCGAATGCGCCGACCCGCCGCATCGCCGTATTTGACGGACAGCCGGAACGAGCCCGCAAATGTGGGTGGGTTTCGACGAAGAGGCTGCTCTGTCAGATTGTAGGCCGTGTGGGAGGAGGCCAGATTGCAGCCAGCTTCACCCGAAGCTTTGCAGTCGACAGCGATGGCTCCAACGCAAAGCTTATCGGAAATTCGGGATCATCCACGTTGCAGGGCGGCGACGTTCTCGATTGGCTCCCCGCAGAACAGGACAAGGTGCTCTTCGAAACGAACGGCGTCGACCGCGTGGACACACGTTCTGGCAAACGTATGCCGGCCATTAGCCCGCAACCCCGCACGTTCGGATACATGACTGACGGTGAAGGAGAAATTCGCTTACGCTATGTCTGGCAGGGACAGGGCGACGACCAAATTCTGCCAGTCGCAGATGTTTATTACACACTATCACAGGATAAAAGCTGGAAACGGCTGCAACAATATAACTGGTTCACAAGAGAGGGCTTCATCCCCGTAACCGTGAGCAAGTCTGAGAACGCGGTTTATGGCACCGAGCTGCTGAATGGGCGTAAAGCCGTCTCGCGCTACATGCTCGATGGCTCGCTCGCACAGGAATTCGTCTATGCACCGAAGGACTTCAGCATTGACTCGATCATCACCATAGGTCCGCATCGACGTGCCGTCGGCGCCTCCTATACCAGCGATGGCAGCCACAGATACTATTTCGATCCGGAAATCGCGAAGTTGGACGCCATGCTCCAAAAGGCGCTGCCCGGCTTCCAGGAAATCTGGATCGCGGATGCTACGCGTGACGAACAAGTCTTGCTCGTGCTGGCAACATCCGACAATCGCCCCGGCATATGGTATGTGCTTGATCGGAAGTCGCGCCGACTGCAACCGCTTGCAGAACAGCGTCCCAATCTTGCTGGCGTCCCCTTGCCGGCCGCCCGGCGCGTCGACATCCCGCTCTCCACTGGCAAATCTGATTGGGGCATGCTCACAGTGCCCGCTGGATCCCTGAAAAAGCCTGTCCCGCTACTGCTGTGGATCGATACCACCGAGCGGAACTCCCCTTGGGGATTCGACCCGGAAGTCCAGTATTTCGTGTCAAAAGGCTTTGCAGTCCTGAAGATCGCCTTTCAGCAACCCGACGGATATGGCGAACTCTGGTTCAACCAAAAGGGCTTCGCCGCTTGGCGGGAGGCCGTCGAGATCGCAACCTCGGCCGCTAACATGCTGGTCGCCCAAGGGGTCGCAGATCCGGCCAATATCGCCATCCTTGGCCGTGGTCATGGCGGCTATGTGGCTTTGCAAACGGCTGCATTACACCCTGAACTGATTGGAAAGGTGATAGCAATCGACCCTATCACCGATCTGAAAAGACTGCGTAGCAGCGTGGCAGGCAGCCCCTTCCGCAGCATCCAGCGAACGGCGATAGGCGCGACAACGTTGGAAAGCGACGCGTCGCCCGTCAACAATGCTGATCGCCTGAAAGCACCGCTCCTGCTCGTTCAGAGCGGGCTCGACGAAGAAAACATCAGCGAGCAGATTCGACTGATGGAAGCCAGTCTGAAGAAGGCTGGCAAGCCCTATCAGGTCCTCCGCTGGGTAAAACTCGACGACTATCTGAACGACAATCAGGCTCGACGTGAGTTGCTCAGGACCGGAGCCGACTTTCTGCAGACCCCGGCCCAATAGCCACAGATTAGTTGCCGCCGGACAGCGCCGCCTGCGCCTGTGCCGCACCGGTATCGGGCACGATCTCTCCGTCGCGGTCGCGGATGTCTGCGATCTTCGCCGCCACCGTTTCCGGCGTCATGGCATCGGCGGCCACATGCACGCCCTTCGTCAGCGTCACATGCGCCGCTTCGAAGCCGCCGCCGCCCGCGTTCAGGATCACGTTGGTCGGCGCATCCTCGCTGACGAGATACAGCGACGCGGGCGAAACCGTTTCCGGCCCCATCTTCGCCAGCAGTTCCGGCGGCATCAGATCTTCTGTCATTCGCGTCGCCGCCAGCGGGGCGACCGTGTTCACCTTCACATTATATTTCGCGCCTTCCAGCGCCAGCGTCTTCATCAGCCCCACCAGCCCCAGCTTGGCCGCGCCATAATTGGCCTGGCCGAAATTGCCGTACAGCCCGGTGGAAGATGTCGTCATCAGGATGCGGCCATAGGCCTGCTCGCGCATCAGGTCCCACACCGCCTTGGTGCAGATCACCCCGCCCATCAGATGCACGTCCAGCACCAGCCGGAAATCGTCCAGCGTCATCTTGGTGAAGGTCTTGTCGCGCAGGATACCGGCGTTGTTGATCAGGATGTCGATCCGGCCCCACTTCGCCTTCACCTCGTCCACCATGGCGAAGATGGCGTCAGCGTCGGTCACGCTCGCGCCGCTCGCCATCGCTTCGCCACCGGCAGCGACGATCTCGTCCACCACGGCCTGCGCTGCGGTCACGCTGCTGCCCGATCCGTCGCGCGCGCCGCCCAGATCGTTCACCACTACCTTCGCCCCGCGCGCGGCCAGATCCAGCGCATAGCGGCGGCCAAGGCCGTTGCCCGCGCCCGTCACGATGGCGACACGGTTATCGAAGCGAATGCTCATTTGTGGACTCCCTTGCTGCAAGTGCTCAGCGGCTCTCTAGAAGCCCGGCAACCCGCTTGGAAGCCCCGCCCTAGCTCGCCATTTTGAGGGATGCGTCGGAATCCAGCGCGTAACCGGCAGAGCGCACGGTGCGGACCAGATCTGGCAAGCCGTCACCGTTGATCGCCTTCCTCAGGCGGCGGATATGCACGTCCACCGTGCGCTGCTCCACATAGACGTCGCGGCCCCACACCGCATCCAGCAGCTGCTCGCGGCTGAACACCCGGCCCGGATGCTCAAGGAAATGGCGCAGCAGGCGGAATTCCGTCGGCCCCAGCTGCACGGATTGGCCATCGCGCGTCACCTTGTGCGCGCTGGTGTCCATCACGATACCCGAATACTCCAGATGCCCGCCAGACAGCGCCGGACGCAGCCGCCTCAGCAGCGCGCGCACCCGCGCCACCAGTTCGCGCGGGCTGAACGGCTTGGTCACATAATCGTCGGCCCCGGTTTCCAGCCCGCGCACCCGGTCGCTTTCCTCGGCGCGCGCCGTCAGCATGATGATGGGCAGCGATGTGGTTTCCGGCGCGCGGCGCAACCGGCGGCACACTTCGATGCCAGACAGATTGGCGATCATCCAATCCAGCACCACCACGTCCGGCCGCTCTTCCTCGGCCAGCACCAGCGCTTCCTCGCCATCGGGGGTCGACACGACATCGAACCCCTCCTTGTCGAGGTTGTAGCGGATCAGTTCCACCAGATTGACGTCGTCCTCGACCAGCAGGATCTTCGGGCGCATCTCAGACACTCCATTCGCCCGCCCGGCGCGGGCTTCTCAGTCGGTTGTCGGCTCAGTCGTTTTCGGGCGCGATGGTGGCCGTGTTGTCGGTTTTCGGCCGGTCGCCCAGCTGCTGACCCGTCACGGAAAAGAACACCATTTCGGCCAGATTGGTCGCATGGTCGCCGATCCGCTCAAGGTTCTTGGCGATGAACAGCAAATGCGTGGCCGGCGTGATATGATGGGGGTTTTCCATCATATAGGTCAGCAGGGATCGGAACAGCGAGTTGTAGAAATCGTCCACCTGCTGATCGCGATCGGCCACCGCACGCGCCAGTTCGGCGTCGCGGTCCACATAACAGTCCAGCGCGTCGCGGATCATGGTCGCGGCGGCGCGCGCCATTTCCGGGATGATCACCGCCGGGCCGATGGGCGCGGCCTGCGTCAGCACCGGCACCCGCTTGGCGATATTCTTGGCGTAATCGCCGATCCGCTCCAGCATGGCGGAAATCTTCAGCGCCGCCACAATCTCGCGCAGGTCGTCTGCCATGGGAGCCCGCAGCGCGATCATGGAAATCGCCAGCTGCTCGGCTTCGGTTTCCAGCGCGTCGATCTGCCCGTCACGCGCGACCACCTCCATCGCCGCGTCGGCATCGCGGCGCAGCAGCGCGTCCACCGCATCAGTCGTCTGCGCTTCGGCAAGCCCGCCCATCTGCCCGATCAACGAGCGAAGCTGATGAATCTCCTCGTCGAAAGATTTCACCGTATGTGCGCGATCCATAATCCGTCTCCTCAGCCGTAGCGGCCGGTAATATAGTCCTTGGTGCGGGTTTCCTTCGGGTTGGTGAAGATTTCCCGCGTGTCGCCATATTCCACCACGGTGCCCAGGTGGAAAAAGGCGGTCTTCTGGCTGACCCGTGCGGCCTGCTGCATGTTGTGCGTCACGATCACGATGGCATAGCGCCCGCGCAAATCGTCGATCAGCTCCTCGATCTTCGCCGTGGCGATCGGGTCCAGCGCAGAGGCCGGCTCGTCCATCAGGATTACTTCCGGGTTCACCGCAATGGCGCGGGCGATGCACAGCCGCTGCTGCTGCCCGCCCGAAAGCGCGGTGCCGGAATCGGCAAGCCGGTCTTTCACCTCGTCCCACAAACCGGCGCGGCGCAGCGATTGTTCCACGATGCCGTCCATGTCGGCCTTGGTGCGCGCCAGCCCGTGAATGCGCGGCCCATAGGCCACATTTTCATAGATGCTCTTGGGGAAGGGGTTCGGCTTCTGGAACACCATCCCCACCCGCGCGCGCAGCTGCACCACGTCCATCGCCGGGGAATAGATATCCTCGCCGTCCAGCTGGATATCGCCCACCACGCGCGCACCCGCCACCGTGTCGTTCATGCGGTTCAGGCAGCGCAGAAAGGTGGATTTGCCGCAGCCGGACGGGCCGATGAAAGCCGTCACATCCTCGCGCGTGACGTCGATGGAGACGCCCGTGATCGCCTCGAACTCGCCATAGAAGACGCGCACGTTGCGCGCCGTCATTTTCAGCGAACTATGGGCGGCGGGCGGGGCCGCCGTTGCTGTCGGGCTCAAATCGTTCACCAGCGCACCTCGAAACGGTTTCTCAGATAGATCGCGAGGCTGTTGATCATCAGCAGGAACAGCAGCAGCACGATTATCGCACCGCTGGTCTTCTCTACAAAGCCCCGGCTTACATTGTCAGACCAGATGAAAATCTGCACCGGCAGCGCGGTCGCGGGCTGGGTAAAGCCCTGCGGCACCGATGTCAGGAAGGCGCGCATGCCGATCATCAGCAGCGGCGCGGTTTCCCCCAGCGCCCGCGCCATGCCCAGGATCGTGCCCGTCAGCATCCCCGGCAGCGCCAGCGGCAGCACATGGTGCGTCACCACCTGCACCGGCGATGCGCCAATGCCCAACGCCGCATCGCGGATGGAGGGCGGCACCGCCTTGATCGCGGCGCGGCTGGCGATCACGATCACCGGCAGCGTCATCAGCGCCAGCGTCAACCCGCCCACCACCGGCGCGGATCGCGGCATGTTCATCGTGTTCAGGAACACCGCGAGGCCCAGCAGACCGAAGATGATCGAAGGCACCGCCGCCAGATTGTTGATCGAAACCTCGATCAGGTCGGTCCAGCGGTTCTTCGGGGCGAATTCCTCCAGATAGATGGCGGCCAGCACCCCCACCGGGAAGCTGATCAGCAAGGTGATGATTGCCGTCAGGAAACTGCCCTTCAGCGCCCCCCAGATGCCCGCCAGTTCCGGGTCCACCGAATCCGCCGACGTCAGGAAGGTGGTGTTCAGCACGGTGCGGATATCGCCCTTCGCCTCCAGCCGCTTCCACGCCGCCACTTCGGCGTCGTTCACCGGCCGGTCGCCTTCGTCGGCGTCCAGATCGATGCGGCCCTTCGCCAACTGGTCGATGTTGGAGGTCGCGATCACCCACATCGGCACCGTCTTGCCGATCAGCGCCGGGTCCGCCTCCACCGCCTCGCGCAGCGCCAGCCAGCCGCCGTCGGAGACGATCTCCACCTCGTCGCCATGCGCTTTTGCCACACTGTCGGCCAGCACGCCGGGGAAGTTCGCCCGCCTGAGCAGCGTCGGGTCGGCCTTCGCCTGCTCCGCCGTCACGCCCAGCCGCACGGGGTCGAACACCACCGGCACGGAAATCTCGGTCTGTTTGAAGCTGGTCCAGCCGTCGGAAATCACGCTGGTCATCAGGAACAGCAGGAAGCCCGCCGCCAGCGCCAGCGCGGCGATGCCGGTGTATTTGAACAGACGCTCCTGCCGATAGCGGCGGCGGATGCGCGCCTGCATCTGCGGGGAAGACCACACAGTCGGCGTCACGGCATCCAGGGTGGAAAGACGATCAGTCATAGGCTTCCCGATACTTTTTCACCACGGCCAAGGCGTAGATGTTCAGCGCCAGCGTCACCAGGAACAGCACCAGCCCCAGCGCAAAGGCAGAGAGCGTCTTGGCGCTGTCGAACTCCTGATCGCCCGTCAGCAGGGCGACGATCTGCGCGGTCACGGTCGTCACGCTGTTGAACGGGTTGGCGGTCAGGTTGGCGGCAAGGCCTGCGGCCATCACCACGATCATGGTTTCGCCGATGGCGCGGGAAACGGCCAGCAGCACGCCGCCCACGATCCCCGGCAGCGCGGCGGGGATCAGCACCTTGCGGATAGTTTCGGATGGCGTCGCCCCCATCGCAAGGCTGCCGTCACGCATGGCACGCGGCACCGCCGTCAGGGCATCATCCGCCATGGAGGAGACGAACGGGATGATCATCACCCCCATCACAAGGCCCGCCGCCAGCGCGCTTTCGGAACTCGCGTCCGAAATGCCGATGGAAACCGCGAAGTTGCGCACCGCAGGCGCCACCACCAAGGCCGCGAAGAAACCGTAAACCACCGTCGGCACTCCGGCGAGCACCTCCAGCATTGGCTTGGCCCAGCGCCGGAAGCCCGGAGCGGCATATTGCGTGAGGTAAATCGCCGTCATCAGCCCCAGCGGAATCGCCACCACCATGGCGATGATCGCGCCGATGAACACCGTGCCCCAGAACAGCGGCACCGCCCCGAACGCGCCGGACGATCCCACCTGATCCGCCCGCATCGCCGTCTGCGGGGACCATTTGGTTCCGAACAGGAATTCGGCCGGGCTGACCATCTGGAAGAAGCGGAAACTTTCGAACACAAGACTGGCGACGATGCCGAAGGTCGTCAGAATCGCCACCAGAGAGGCCAGCACCAGCAGCCCCATCGTCAGCTTTTCCACCCGCGTCCGCGCGCGGAAATCCGGGCGCAGCCGGGTCCAGCCCCAGAAGGCGCCCACGCCCCCCAGCGCCAGCGCGCCCAGCCCGAAGATCAGCCCATAGCGCAGCGAAGCCGCCTTCCACACGGCAGCCGCGCTTTCAGCCTGCGGATTGAAGGCCGCCGCATAGCTGCCGCTCACCAGCCCGCGCACCTCCGACAGGAAGGCCGCCTGCTCAAGGTCGCTCGGCCCCACCGCACCGGCCGGCACGCTCGCCAGCACCTCGCGCGAAACCAGCCCCGGCCCCATCACCGCGCCAATGGTCAGCAGCAGCAGCGCAGGCAGCAGCGCCAGCACCGCCACATAGGCCGCATGATAGCCGGGGCGCGAATGCACCGCGCCCACTTCGGTGCTGTGCGTCGCCACGAACCCCAGCCCGCGCCGATAGCCCAGCCAGCCTGCCAGCAAACCAAGCGCCAGCACCAGCAGAAAGCCGACCCCAATCGTCATTCGAGATCGCCTTTCGTCAGCGGCGTCAGCGCTTCGGCGCGCGCCCGGTTCTCGGCCCGCACATCATCGGGCGCAGGCACCAGCCCGCGCCGCTGCAGGTAGCCGCCCGGCCCCCATGCGCGCTCGCTGGTATATTCGTCCAGAAACTCGCGCAGGCCGCGAATGGCGTGCACATGCTGCGCCTTCACATAGATGAACAGCGGCCGGGAAGCCGGATAGCTGAAGTCCGAAATCGTCTGGTAGGTCGCGGGCACGCCATCAATCGGCACGTCGCGGATGGTGTCCATATTCCGCTCAAGGAAGCTGAACCCCAGCACGCCGATCGCCGTGGGGTTGGTGCCCAGCTTCTGCACGATCAGATTGTCGTTCTCGCCCGCCTCCACATAGGCACCGTCCTCGCGGATCTTGTTGCAGATTTCCTTGTGGCGGCTCTCGTCGGTCTTTTTCAGCGCCTTCATCGCCGGGTCGGTGTCGCAACCGCCCACCATATACAGCTCGTTGAAGGCGTCGCGGGTGCCGGATGTCGGCGGCGGCCCGATCACTTCGATGCGGGTGGCGGGCAGCGCGGGATTCACATCCTTCCACGTTTTCGCCGTCTGCTTCTTCCCGAACGGCTCAGCCGCCAGCGCCGCATACACGTCGCGCAGCGTCAGGTTGAAGGGCGCGCCCTTCTTCCCCTGCACCAGCACGACACCATCGATGCCGATCTTGATCTCGACGATGTCCTTCGCGCCATTCTTCTGGCAATCCGCCAGTTCCCCGGGCTTCATCCGCCGCGAGGCATTGGCGACATCGGGGAAACGCGAACCCACCCCGTCGCAGAACAGCTTGATCCCGCCGCCGGTGCCGGTCGCCTCCACGATGGGGGCCAGATACTCCGGATTGTTGCGGCTGAAATTCTCCGCCACCACGGTGGTGAAGGGAAACACGGTGGACGATCCTACGATGCGGATCTGCGTACGCGAATCAGTGCAGGACGCCAGCAGCGCAACCGCCGCAGCCCCCAGGCCGATCGTTCGGATCAGATTCGCGCGATTCACGGAAATTCCCGCCATTTTCAAATCAGTTACCCATTCACGCCCCGGCAGCGAACCGGGGGCAGTGCCGCCTCTCTAGAGCCGGTCGATGGGGCTTATGTGACAGTCATATTGCGGTTTTGTGACGCTGCCCCGGCTTCGCCCGCCGCATCACCCTCCCCGGCCCGTCCGGGCATCGTCACCGGCAGCAGAAAGGCCACCGTCGTGCCCTCCCCCTGTCGGCTGCTGATCTCCAGCCGCCCCCGGTGCCGCTCCACGATATGCTTCACAATCGCCAGCCCCAGCCCCGTGCCGCCCATCGAGCGGGAGCGCCCGGTATCCACCCGGTAGAAGCGCTCGGTCAGCCGCGGCAGATGCTCGGGCGCGATGCCGTCGCCCTGATCGGTCACCGCCACACGCACCATCTCCTCGCCCCGCGCCGAATGGTCCCGCGCTGCCGTCACGCTAATCGGAGAGCCAGAATGCCCATATTTCAAAGCGTTGGAGATCAGGTTGTGCAACACTTGCAGAATCTGGTCGCGATCCGCCACCACCTGCGGCAAATCCGGCTCCACGCTCATCAGCAGCTTGCGGCCATCGGATTCCAGCCGCATCGCCAGCGTCTTGCTCACATCCACCAGCAACGGCGGCAGCTCCAGCATGGTCTGCGGCCGCACATATTTGTCCAGCTCGATCCGCGACAAGGACAGAAGGTCGTCGATCAACCGGCTCATCCGCCCGGCCTCGCGGCTCATGATGTCCAGAAACCGCCGCCGCGCCGGTTCATCCTCGGCCGCAGGCCCCAGCAACGTCTCGATAAAGCCGGAAATATTCGCCAGCGGCGTGCGCAGCTCGTGGCTCGCATTCGCCACGAAATCCACCCGCATCCGCTCCGTCAGCCGCGCCTGAGTCACATCGGTGAAGTTCAGCAGCAGCCGTTCCCCATCCAGCCGCACCACCCGCACGCGAAAGGCCCCGTCCTGCGAGCCCAGCGTCGTCACATCGCGCACCAGCGGCGCTTCGCCCGCCAGCCCGCTGCGCACTGCCTCCACCACCACCGGATGCCGCACCGTCTGCCTGAGGTCGCCGCCCACGATGCGCCCGCCGAACAATTCCAGCGCGCCATCATTCGCCGCCAACACCCGCCACCCGGATGACACGATCAGCGCAGGGTCCGCCAAAGCGGCAATGCTGATCCGGTCTCCGCTATCCGGGCTGGCCGTCGTCCCGGCCCATGGTTTCAGGGGCAAACTCTCTTCCTTGCGCGGGCTGCTCTCCAGCGAACGATAAACAAGGAAAATGACAAGTCCGATAACGGGCACGAACAGCAGCGGCGAAATTCCCGCATCGTCCGCCAGCGCCGCGCCCAGCAAGCCCAGCGCCACCACCGCACCCAACAGGATCAGCCGAAGAGAGCCCATCCGCCGCTGCTGCCACAGCCCGCGCGAAAATACACGCGCCTTGTGGGGGTGGGTGCTGCATTGAGGAGGCTTCGCCCCCTCAAACTCCCCCAGCAGGGAGCCGTGCTCCCTGCACCCACATTTGTTTTATCTGGCGCTTTTCGTTGTGCTTTTCCTCCTCACCCCGGACTTGATCCGGGGGCCAGCCGTTCTTCGGCAACGTGTGGGTGAAAAGCTGGACCCCGGATCAGGTCCGGGGTGACGTTGTGGGGGTTGCGAGGGTGGTGGGCGTCTCAGGGGCCTTCGACCCTTCGACAATCTCAGGGCTCAGGCTGAGCGGGTGGAGAGGTTAGTGGGCTTGGCCCGGCGTTACTCCCCTCTCTCCATCTCTCTCCCCGGCGGGGAGAGAGAGCCTCGTTGCGCCGCAGGCAATGGAATCGGATCACCCGCACGGCGCTGGAGTTGCGCCGTTGCGCCAATTTCGAGGGTGCAGGGACATCATGTCCCTGCTGGGTTCCAAGGGCGAAGCCCTTGGCCGCGCGGCGCGCAAAACCAAGCCGCCGCTAACTCCCAGCCTTCAGCTTCGTCACCACCCCTTGCCCCATCTGCGCCATCAGGTCGAACAGCGCGTCCGGGTTCTGCCGTTTCAGCTCCAGCAGCGCCATTTCCGGCCCGCCCCCGCCAACCGGGATTTCGCGCAGACCGCTCGCGAAGCCGTTCAGGATGATCGCCGCGGCTTCGTCGGCGGAGATTCCGGCGTCCACATCATCTTCGCCCGCCCCCTTTGCCGTTCCGTCGGCGGTCAGCGCCCGCGCGCCGATCTCGGTGCGCACAAAGCCCGGCACGATGGTCGTCACCTTCACGCCGCGCCCGGAAACTTCGGTGCGCAACGCGTCGAAAAAGCCCATCACCGCATGCTTGGCCGCGCAATAGCCGGTGCGCTGCGGCGATCCCACCTTGCCCGCCACGCTGGCAACGGCAGCCACATGGCCGCTGCCGCGCGCCAGCATCTGCGGCAGCACCAGCTTGGTCAGATGCACCGGCGCGAAGAAATCCACTTCCATGATCGTGCGATAGACATCGAACTCGGTGTCCTCCGCCAGACTCCGCTGCGAAATCCCGGCGTTGTTGATCAGCATGTCTACCGGCCCGGCATGGTCCACCACGGCGGGCAGCAGATCATGGTCGGTCGCCTCGAACGGCAGGATCACATTGTTCGGAACGTCGGCCGCCACCGCCGCCAGCGCCTCGCGGTTCCGGCCGGAGAGGATGACGGTCGCCCCCGCCACGCCAAACGCCCGCGCCAGCCCCGCGCCGATGCCGGAGGACGCCCCGGTGATCCAGATCCGCTGTCCCTGATAATTCATGCCAACACTCCCCAAGGTGGCACCATCGGTGCCTTCATGATTGCCGGATGCACAAACGTCAGCAGCGCCCACAAGGCCCCGCCCGCCAGCACCGGCACCACCCCCGGCCACAGCGCGCTCCACGGCTGCACACCCTTCATCTGCGCGCCCAGCGGCCAGAAGCTGGTTTCCTTCTCATAACGCGCCCATGTCGCACCCAGCAGCTGCCGCTTCTTATGGTCCTGATGCGCCGCCCCCAGCAGCGCCAGCCCGCCGATCCCCAGCACCAGCAACAGCGTGGGCAGGCTGCCCGAAAGCCAGCCGTGCACAAAGGCCCAGATGGCAAAGGCCCACATCATCGGATGCCGGGTGATCCGCATCGTCCCGCTCGCGGGTCGCTCCGTCACCGGCACGCCTGCCAGCCCCTTGTTCGCGGGCGTTAAAGACCCGGCGAACAGAATGCAGGCGATCAGCATCAGCGCCGAACACAGCGGCCACGCCCATGCCGGTGCCACCCACAGCGGGTAAGGCTCCATCCCGCGATAGGCGAAGATCGCCCCGCCCAGCAGCAGGATGGAGATCAGCGAATAAACCGCCTGAAACCCCTTCTCGCCCAACCGCGCCACCAGCGCGCTGCGAACCGGCCGGGCGGCCAGCCCGATATGTGTCAACACGAACGCCAGCAACAGCCCGATGAACAGCATGGCAACCTCCGCATTCCGCATCAGGAACGCAAGGATACCAGCCAGAACAAGCATGGCGCAGCCGTCAGCGCGTATAGGCTTCCGGCAGCTGCGTCCGGTCCCGTCCCGGCAGGTATCGCCGCGCCAGCCTTGTCTGCCGGCTTTCCAGATTCTGCGGCACGCCCCGGATGAACACCTTCTCCGTCTGTGTGGAAAGCTCCAGCGGATCGCCGGACCAGATCACCACATCGGCCCGCGCGCCCTGCTTCAGCACGCCCTGCCCTGCCAGCCCGAAGATTTCGGCCGGGGTCTTGGTGATGCTGGCAAAGGCCTGATCCCATGTCAGCCCCACGCCGCCCGGCAGCCGCGCCTGCGCCACCATGTTCCCGGCATAATGCGGCAGGTTGCGCGGCTGGAACGAGGCATCCAGATCAGGCGTGCCCAGCGCCACCTTCACGCCCGCCGCCGCCATGCGCCCCACGTTGGACATGGTCGCGCCCAGATACTCGAAATTCTCCGGCCGGTTCTGCATCCCCAGCGTGATCACCGGCACACCCGCGCGGGCGATCTCGTCAGCCACCAGCCAGCCCTCGTTGGCAGACACCAGCACCAGCCGCAGCCCCGGATACATGCGCGGCAGCTTCAGCACCTGCCGGATGTCGGAAGCCCGATCCACCCGCACCAGCAGCGGCTGCGCGCTTCGCAGCACCAGCGTCAGCGCCTCCGCATCCTCTGGCGTCAGCCGCGGGTCCTGCGACAAGTCGCGCTCGCCCTTCCGCCCCCGCATGGAGCGTTGCGCTTCTTCCAGCGCGTTGGTCAGCTCGTTCCAAGCCGCCGGGCGCGAACCGCCCGCCAGTTCCGATCCGCGCTCACCATAGCTCACATATTGGAACGCCCGGGACCGCAGCGGTGCCGTCACCCCTTCGCCAAGGCTCAGCACAAAGCCCTGCCCCGCGAACAGCGTGCGCCCCGGTGCCGGGCCGACGATCGCCGCCGTCACCCCTTCCTGCCGGGTGACGGGAATGGAGGTTTCAGCCGGGTTCAGCGCCACGTCCAGATCCAGCGCGGCGGTCCCCGGGGAGCGGCGGGCGGACAGGTCATTGGTGCTGCTGTTGCCCGCAATCTCGGCGGTTCCGATCTGGCTGAGCCCGGCGATCACGCCGGGCGTCACCCATTTGCCGGTCGCATCCACCTGCGTGAACCCGGCAGGCACGGACACACCGGGCGAGACGCCGATCACGACGCCGTCATTCAACAACACGGTCCCGCCCTCGATGGGCGCGCCGTTATTCGTGATGATCTTACCCCCGGTGATCGCAATGCGCTCTTGCGCAAGCGCCGGAACCGAAGTCGCCATCAGAAGCGCAAACAGGATCTTCCTCATTTGCGGTCTCCTTCACCCGGCTGGCCCAGTTCGAAATCGCTCACCGGCCGTCGCTTCGGATCATTGCTGTCATACATCAGCGCCCCGTCGATCCACACCTTCTCGGGCCGGGAATAAACGCTCAGCGGATTGCCGTTCCACAGCACCACATCCGCCTGCTTGCCCGGCTCCAGGCTGCCCACCTTGTCGGCGATGCCCAGCGCCTTGGCCGGGTTGATGGCAATCCACGTCCAGGCTTCCTCGTCCCTGATCTGCAAGCCCCATTTCCGACCGTCAGACAGCGCCTTGGCGGTTTCCTGATTCAGCCGCTGAATGCCGTCGGCATCGTCCGAATGGGTGATCGCGCAGCCGCCAGAGGCATGGAAGAAGGGCAGATTCTCCTCGATCCCGTCATAGCTTTCCAGCTTGAAGCCCCACCAATCCGCCCACATGGCGGCGCAAATGCCATTGTCGCGCAGCAGGTCGGCGATCTTGTAACCCTCCACCGCGTGATGGAAGGCCGTCACCTTATATCCGAACTCCTTCGACAGCTGGATCACGTTCGCCATCTCGTCCGCGCGATAGCAATGGTTCTGCACCAGAATCTTGCCGTCCAGCACGCCTGCCAGCGTTTCCATCTGCAAGTCGCGCTTCTGCGGCCCCTTCGCCGCCTTCATCCGCTGCTGGTAATCGCGCGCATTGGCCCATGTCTGGCGCATCATCGCCACATTGCCCATGCGCGTGCCGGGCATCTGGTTGCGGCTGCCATAAACCCGCTTGGGGTTCTCCCCGCAGGCCATTTTCAGCGTCCATGGCGCGTCGGGCATCATCATGTCCTGCGCCGTCCGCCCATAGACATTTTTCAGCGTCACGCCCCGCCCGCCGAACAGGTTGGCAGAGCCGGGCAGCACGTGCAGCACCGTCACCCCGCCCGCCAGCGCGCGGGAGAAATTCGGGTCCTGCGGCCAAACCGAATGGATCGCCCAAACCTCCGGCCGCACCGGAGACGTCACTTCATTGCCATCCGAATGCGCAGGCACGCCCGGCGCGGGATAGTCCCCCAGATGGCTGTGGATATCGATGATGCCGGGCGTCACCCATTTGCCCGTCCCGTCGATCACGGTCGCCCCGTCCGTCGGGACGCTCGCGCCGATCGCCGTCACCTTGCCCTTTTCAAAGCGCACCGCACCGCCGTCGATCCGGCCACCCTTGCCATCATAGATGGTCACGTTGGAAACCACCGTCGGCACGCCCGGCCATGCGTGATAGGTGGATTTCACCTCCCCTTCGGCCTCCGGGCTGCCGCCCTGCAACGCCGCAGGCGGCGGCGCAGACGCCGCCACCGGCTTCGGCCCGCTCGTCGTCGCACATCCCGCCAGCAACCCCGCCAGCAGGCCCACAGCCACTATCCGCATCAATCAGCCTTTCCCGGGTGCACACCCGCCGCCTGCGCTTCGCCAATCTCGGAAGCACCGGCAATTTCATCGTCCTTCAACGTATCCAGATGCATCAACCGCTTGATCAGCGGGCTGATCGCCAGCACCAGCACCCCGGCCCCGATCGCCATCCAGCCCACCTGCGAATAAACCGCCAGCGTCGATTCCGCAGTCGCCGCCCCGTCATGCCCGCCAGTCGCGCTCGCAATCAGCCCGGCCGCGAAATTGCCGGTGGCAGAGGCAAAGAACCATGTCCCCATGATCAGGCTCGCCATATGCGCCGGTGCCAGCCGGTTCATGGCGGACAAGCCCACCGGAGACAGGCAAAGCTCCCCGGTCGTGTGCAGCAGATAGATCAGGAAGATGAAGATCACCGGCGTCAGCCCGCCGCCCGCCGATCCCCACACCAGCACCAGAAAGCCCAGCCCCAGCTGCAGCATCGCCAGCCCGAACTTCGCAGGCGCACTCGGCTCCAGCCCCCGCTTCGCCAGCGCCAGCCACAGGATCGCGAACAAAGGCGCCAGCGTCACGATATAGATGGAGTTGATGGACTGGAACATCGAAGCAGGCACATCCCACCCCAGAATGTTCCGATCCACCGAACGGTCCGTGAACAGGTTCAGCGAAGACCCGGCCTGTTCGAACAGTGCCCAGAACAGGATGGAGCCAAGGATCAGGAACATCGCCGCGAAAATCCGGTCCCGGTCCTCGCGCGGCAGCTTCACCACCGCCACCCAGATCACATAGCCCACCAGCACGGCCCCGGCCGCGCCCAGCAGCGTCCCCACCAGCGCCTGATTCTGGATCAGCCACCAGCTCACGCCCACCGCCGCGATGCCGGAAAGATACAGCCACCACTCCAGCGGCAGCCCCGCCTTGCGCGCCAGCAGCGCCTGCGGATCGGGCGCTTCGCCCCGGCCCTCCAGCCAGGGCTTGCCGATCACGAACACGATCAGCCCCAGCAGCATCCCCACGCCAGCCGCGCCAAAGCCATAGGCCCAGCCATAGGTCTGCCCCAGATAACCGGCAAAGATCGCCCCCAAGGCCGCGCCAAGGTTAATCCCCATATAGAAGATGGTGTAGGCCGGATCGCGCCGCGGATCGGTGCGGCTGTAAAGCTGCCCCACGATCACGGAGATATTGGCCTTCAAAAAACCCGAGCCGACGATGATGAAGCTCAGCGCCAGCCAGAAGATGTTCATCGCCGGGTCGCCCTGCCCGCCGTCGCCCTCGGCCGCCATCAGCAAATGCCCAAAGGTCAGCAGGATCGCGCCATACAGCACCGCCTTGCGCTGCCCCAGCCAGCGATCCGCCAGATAACCGCCGATCACCGGCGTGATATACACCAAGGCCGTATAGGCCCCATAAATCACGCTTGCCTGCCCGTCCGAGAACATCCAGTGCTGAACAAGGTAGAAGATCAGCAGCGCCCGCATCCCGTAATAGGAAAAGCGCTCCCACATCTCGGCGAAGAACAGCACGAACAGCCCGCGCGGATGGCCCAGCCATGTCGGCCGCCCCCTCTCGCCAGCGACTTCAACAGTCGTTTGCGACAAACTCAGTCTCCCAGATGCGAGCCCGTCTGTCGCGGGCTCCACTTATAGCAGCTTGATGCGGCCCCCCGCCCGCAAGCGCAACCCCCAACGCGATCAACTGCAAACCCGGCTTTCACTGCCCCTCCCAATATCTCCATTGGCAAAACCCCCGCCCGCGCCGCACAAGGGGCCGCGAAAGGATTCCCCGTATGAGCAACCCCACCCGTTTCGAAGGCACCGAAGCGTATGTCGCCACAGACGATCTGAAGGTCGCCGTCAACGCCGCCGCCACGCTGCGCCGCCCGCTGCTGGTGAAGGGCGAACCCGGAACGGGCAAAACCGTGCTTGCGCACGAGATTTCCAAGGCGCTGAACGCCCCGCTGCTGGAATGGCACATCAAATCCACCACCAAGGCGCAACAGGGCCTGTATGAATATGACGCAGTCGCCCGCCTGCGCGACAGCCAGCTCGGCGATCCGCGCGTGGCCGATATCGCCAACTACATCCGCCGCGGCAAACTGTGGGAAGCCTTCACCGCCCCCACCCTCCCCGTCCTCCTCATCGACGAGATCGACAAGGCCGACATCGAATTCCCGAACGATCTGCTGCAGGAACTCGATCGGATGGAATTCAACGTCTACGAAACCGGCGAGACGGTGAAGGCCCACCAACGCCCCATCGTCGTCATCACGTCGAACAACGAGAAAGACCTGCCGGACGCATTCCTGCGCCGCTGCTTCTTCCACTACATCCGCTTCCCCGATGCCGACACGATGAAGGCCATCATCGAAGTCCACTTCCCCGGCATCCAGAAAGCCCTCGTCCGCGAAGCGCTGACGATCTTCTACGACATCCGCGAAGTGCCGGGCCTGAAGAAAAAGCCCAGCACGTCCGAACTGCTGGATTGGCTGAAACTCCTCCTCCACGAAGACCTGCCGCTGGACATCCTGCAAAGCCGCGACCCGAAAAAGCTGATCCCGCCACTGCACGGCGCGCTGCTGAAGAACGAGCAGGACGTGATGCTGTTCGAGCGACTGGCGTTCATGGCAAGGCGCGAGGGCGCGAAGGGCTGACCACCCTGTTGGACCGAACGCCTCCTCGGCCTTCGTGCGCGGAGGGGCGGGGTCGGACATGAATGGTGCCTTGCTGACGTGAAAACTGGAATTCACCACACACTCTAATTTCCACCGATTCTGCCACTCTCAAGACCACCGCACACTTTTCCACCAGTCGTCGCAAAAATGCGAATACAAATCACCATCCATCACAATAGCAGACTTTCAGTTAGCAGAAATACTCCAGACAGAGCGCCAATTATCTAAGTATCAGAATATCCAGCTCCATCCCCAGACAATTATTGCAACGATTCCTGCAGATATGATAGAAGCAAGAATTCCTGCAAGAAATGCGATCCATCGTTCTCGATTTACATTCGGCACACCAGCCAATTCCCGAAATGTAGTGATGTCTTGTTGCATTGCATCGCGAATGCTCTTAAGCTTGCCGTCCGTGTCCTGCTTACTTTCGAGGATCTTATTCAATTCTTTTCGACTATTTTCGTATTCTGCCTTTACCTTCTGCGCACTCTCTTTCAACTGATCGATGGCCGTCAGACTCTCCGAGAGCGCTTCACGCGCAACTTCGAGTTTGCTAATCCTCTCGTCGACCGACCGTTTGTCGGGCCGAGACACAAAAACTCCAACCTTCAACTCACCAAAATCAAAAATATTTGCAGAAATATTAAATATTGTATTTATATATTTTCCAAATATAGACTCAACAAAATTTAATAAAAATGAAAAAAATGATCTCATGTTCCATCCATCTTAAATTCTTTATATTAAATAATTTATGAAATACATCAAAAATACGACAATGCAATACTATTCAAACCTTCCCGATTTCCGGGCATGAGATAGATGATGGCCGGCTTTGGCGGCACTTGACGACCAACGCCTCAACCCCACTCCCCGCCCACTTCGGTCGTCTGAAAAAACGTAATGTGCGCGACCAGTTAGGTAGTCCGCGTTGCACGCAGACACCGAGGTCGGCAACATCCTTTACAATCCCATCCTTGCCCCCCGCCCCCCCCCGCCCCATACCCATGCTGCAAGGCCGCAAACGGCCAGCCAACACAAGAATCACACGGGTCGAAAGCGCAGCCATGCCAAGCAACGCCTCCGGGCCTGACTCCCTCCGCGCCGCACAGCTGCCCGCGCTCGTCGGCGATGTGCAGCCGCAGCCGCTGGAACAGCTGGTGGATCAGCTGCTGGATCGCTGGCACGGCAAGGGTGCGCCGCGCAATGTGCTCAGCAAGGCCGCGCAGGTGGATCGCGAATTCCGCACCCGCCACGCCGCTGTCCGCCATGATCGGGAATTCATCTCCAACTGCGCCTTCCTTATCGCCTTCCTCGGCGGCCTCTCCGCCGTCACGCTGGGCATCACGCTGGCGGAACTGCCGATCCTTACCGGCGAGCGCGTCGCCCGCATGGTGGTGCTCGCGCTGATGGTCGGTGCGTCCGTCTCCGTCGCCACCCGCACCAGCAACCGCCTCGCCATGCAGCTGGCGATCCTCGGCGGCTTCGCCCTCATCCTGTTCACCGGCGCGCCATCCGATTTCGCCCTGCGCGGCTGGGATCGCACCACCACCATGGTCGGCACAGCCCTCATCGCCGCCAAGGCGGTCCGACTGTTCCTTGATCGCATGCTGGATCGTTACGAAGCCCGCCTCCTCCTCGCCTCGGCGGGCTGCCGTTAAGTTCGCACCATCAGCTTCTCCAGATAGGCGACGCCCATCGCCACCAGTTCGCGCTGCATGAACAGCCGCTGCTCGCCATCCTCGCACGACAGGATCGCATCCGCCCCACTGATCATCGCCTGCGCCAGCACCAGCACTGCGGCCTGCCGCACCGGCTCTGGCAACCGGGGATTGCGCGCCTGAACAGCCACCGTCAGCGCCCCCACCACCCGTGCTCTGGAAAGCGTCCAGATATCCACCAGATCCTGAGAGGAGCGCACCAGTTCCAGCAACCGCCGGTCCGCCACGGTGTTGTTGGCGATCAGCAGCCCCACCGCATGCTCCGTCAGCCACTGCAGCGAAGCCCCGCTCAGCAGCATATCCTCCAGCGGCCCGTCCACCGTTTCCATCGCCTGCTCCGCCAGCGCGCGGAAAATCTCCATGCTGCCCGCGAAATGCCGATGAATCTCCACGGCAGTCATGCCCGCCCGCCCGGCGATCGCAGCCATGTCGATCTCCGCAGGCGCCCGTTCGCCCAGAAGCGCATAGGTCGCGTTCAAAATCTTCCGGCGGGCGGCCTGCGCACGCGTCTGGTTCGGCATCATTCCGTCAAATATCCCCTGCGATGGCATGGCTCTGGACAGGGATGTCCGGAACACGCAATGTTCAAATAACAACAACGAACCAAACGATGTGTCTCAAAGACACAAACACAGACATTGATTCAGGTCATCGCTCGGGGAGGAGCAGCATGAACAATCGTCATCCGGGCCTGATGCCCGTGCTTCTGGCCGCGCTGTTGGCTGCCTGCGGCCAGCAGCAACCACAGGCCACCAAAGGCGAACGCCCGGTCGCTGCCAGCGAACAGGCCGTGGAAACCCTGCTGGAACAGCTTGTGGCGGCAAAGCCCGGCGATGTGATCCGCATCCCGGCGGGCATCTACAGCCTCGATCGCTCGCTCAGCCTGTCCAGCCCCGGAGTCACCATCCGTGGCGCGGGGATGGATCAAACCATTCTCAGCTTCAAAGGCCAGATCGCCGGGGCGGAAGGGCTGCTGGTAACCGGCGGCAATTTCCTGATCGAAGACCTCGCCATCGAAGATTCCAAGGGCGACGCGCTGAAGGTGAACGGCGTGGAAAATGTGATCATTCGCCGCGTCCGCACCGAATGGACGAACGGGCCGGATACCGCCAACGGCGCCTATGGCATCTACCCGGTGCAGGCGAAGAATGTGCTGATCGACGGCTCCGTCGCCATCGGCGCATCGGATGCGGGCATCTATGTCGGCCAGTCCCGCGATGTGGTGGTGAAGAACAGCCGCGCCGAATTCAACGTGGCGGGAATCGAGATCGAGAACACCGTGAACGCCGACGTGTTCGACAATGTCGCCACCAACAACACCGGCGGCATTCTGGTGTTCAACATGCCCAACCTGCCGATGGCGGGGCACAGCACGCGGGTGTTCCGCAACCGCATCTTCGCCAACAACACGCGCAACTTCGGCGCGAAGGGCACCGCCGTCGCCTCGGTTCCGGCGGGCAGCGGGGTCGTCATCAACTCCAACGATCTGGTGGAAATCTTCGACAATGACATCAGCGACAATGCCACCGCCAACGTCATCGTCTCCAGCTATTTCTCCACCGGCTACATGACGAAAGAGGGCGTCGCCACCAGCTTCGATCCATGGCCGCAGGGCATCCATGTGCATGGCAACCGCTTCACGGGCGGCGGCGATTCCCCCGGCACGGTAGAGCTGAAGGCGCTGAAAACGCTGAAATTCGGGCTGAACGGCCGCCTGCCGGACATTTTGTGGGACGGTTTCGCCAACCCCAAGCCGCCGGCGGGCACCCCGCCGGTGCTGTGCGTGAACAACCCGCCCGCGCAGGTGCTGAACGCGGATGGCCCCAACAAGTTCAAGAACCCTGCCCTCTCCACCACGCATGATTGCAGCCTGCCGCCGCTGCCCGCCGCGGTGGTGAACACCAGCTGGGCCGACACGCCCGCGAAATGACGCGCTGGCCAATGGCGCTGCTGATCCTGCTGCTGGCCGCCTGTGGCCAGCCGCAAGGCGTGCGCTTCCACGAAAATACCGATC
Organism: Sandaracinobacter neustonicus; assembly: GCF_006385875.1. GTDB lineage: Bacteria > Pseudomonadota > Alphaproteobacteria > Sphingomonadales > Sphingomonadaceae > Sandaracinobacteroides > Sandaracinobacteroides neustonicus. The sequence continues at coordinate 73,345 of NZ_VFSU01000019.1, forward strand.
CCGCCGATCTGGCGGAATGGGGCGTGCTCCACCGCGACGGCACGCAACTGCAACTGGCCGAAGGGGTGATCCCCTATGAACTGGCGACGCCGCTGTTCACCGATCATGCCTCGAAGCTGCGCACCATCTGGATGCCGCCGGGCAAGGCAGCGGCCTACAATCCCGCCACCGCTCTGGAGTTCCCGGTCGGCACCATCCTCAGCAAGACCTTCTATTACCCGCTGGATGAACAGGGCCGCGCCATCGCCACCCATGGCCCCGCCGAGCTGCGTGGGAACGCGCTGGATGTCCGCCATGTCCGGCTGATCGAAACCCGCCTGCTGGTCCGCCGCGAAACCGGCTGGGTGGCGCTGCCCTATGTGTGGAACCCAGACGGCACCGCCGCCCGGCTGAAGCGCATCGGCGGGGTGGAGAAACTCACGCTCGCCCCCGGCGTGGCCGGGCCGGGCGGCGACTTCGCCTATGTGATCCCCAGTTCCACCCAATGCGGGGCCTGCCATGTGCCGGATGCCGCGACCAAGGCGCTCGCCCCCATCGGCCCCACCGCGCGCAGCCTGAACATCCCCTCCCCCTTCATCAGCGGCCACCCCAACCAGTTGCACCTGCTGGCGGATGGCGGCCAGCTCTCCGGCCTGCCCGCCAGCCCGCCCGCCAACGCCGTCTGGACGAAAAGCGCTCAGCCGCTGGAGGCCCGCGCCCGCGCCTATCTGGATGTGAACTGCGGCCATTGCCACAGCGCCACCGGCCCGGCCCGCACCTCCGGCCTGCATCTGGATGCCGCCACCCCGCTTTCGCACGATCTGGGCCTGTGCAAGCCGCCGGTCGCCGCCGGGCAAGGCACGGGGGACAGGCAGTTCGACATCGTGCCGGGCCAGCCCGAACGCTCCATCCTTATCTTCCGCATGCAAAGCCTGAAGCCGAACGAGATGATGCCGGAAATCGGCCGCACCACCGCGCACGCGCAGGGGATCGCGCTGATCTCCTCGTGGATCGCGGCCATGAAGGGCAGTTGCACAGTGGAACGCTGAACCGGCTTGCCGTGCAGGCCCGGCCCCGATAGCCATTGCGGATGCAAGCCCGATCCCGCGCGGCCGCCGCCGTCATCGCCCTCCTCCTCGCCACCAGCCCGGCGCTTGCCGCGAAACCGGCGGACCCGCTGGCGGGCACCGTGCGGCAAGAGGGGCTTCTCCCCGTTTATGTGGACAAGGCGGGCGGCCGCATCCTGCTGCAACTGCCGCCGCCGGGGCCGGACGGCGTCTCCACCCGCCTGCTCTACATGGCGCAGCTGCGCACCGGAATCGGCTCCGCGCCGCTGGGGCTGGATCGCTCCCGCCCCGGCCCGGCGCAAATCCTCAGCATCCGCCGCATGGGCAAAAAGGTCGCGTTCGAGTTGGAAAACCCCCGCTTCCGCGCCACCAATGCCCCCGCCCCGGAACAGGCCGCCGCGCGCGACGCCTTCGCCGCCTCCACCCTCTGGCTGGGGGACGCCATCCCCGGCCCGGGCGGCAGCCTCCTCGTCGACATCGCCCCCTTCCTCGCCCGCGATGCGCAGGACGTGACGAGCGACCTGAAAGGCGCGGGCGAAAAGAATTGGCGGCTGGCCCCCGAGCTGACGGCGGCAGACCCGAACGCGGTGAAAGCCTTTCCGGACAATCTGGAATTCGAAGCCCGGCAGACCTTCGTTTCGGATTCCGCAGGCCCGGAAATCCGCAACATCGCCCCCGATCCCCGCCAGATCAGCCTTACGGTGCGGCACAGCTTCGTCCGCCTGCCCGAAGCGGGCTATGCCCCGCGCCGCTTCGATCCGCGCGGCGGCAGCTTCGCCACGCAAGTGGTGGATTTCGCCGCCCCGCTGGGCAGCCCGGTGGTCTATGAACTCGCCAACCGCTTCCGGCTGGAAAAGACGGACCCGACCGCCGCCCGCTCCCGCGTGAAGAAACCCATCATCTTCTACATCGACAACGCCGCCCCCGAACCCATCCGCACCGCGCTGCTGGAAGGTGCGCGCTGGTGGGAAAAGGCGTTCGAAGCCGCAGGCTATATCGACGCCTACAAGGTGGAAATCCTGCCCGAAAATGTCGATCCGCTGGATATAAGGGTGAATGTGGTGAACTGGGTGAACCGCGCCACGCGCGGCTGGTCCTATGGCTATGCCGTGACCGATCCGCGCACCGGCGAAATCCTGAAGGGCACGGTGCTGCTCGGCTCTCTCAGGGTGCGGCAGGATATGCTTATTTTCGAAGGACTTGTGGGTGCAGACAAGATCGGCACCGGCGGCCCCAATGATCCGGTGCAGGCCTCGCTCGCCCGCATCCGCCAGCTCTCCGCGCATGAAGTCGGGCATGCGCTGGGGCTGCTGCACAATTTCGCGGGCAGCACGCAGGACCGCGCCTCGGTGATGGATTATCCCGCCCCGCGCGTGGGGTTGGTGAACGGCCTGCCCGACCTGACGGATGCCTATGGCGTCGGCACCGGCCGCTGGGACGCTTACGCCATCGACTGGCTCTATGGCACCAACGACGACGCACAGGCCCGCGCCAAGGCAGACGCCGCCGCCGCGCAAGGCCTGCGCTTTGTCTCCGACGAACAGGCCCGCGACGTCGGCAGCGCCCACCCGCACGGCAGCCTGTGGGACGATGGGGCCGATCCGGTGGCCGAACTGGCGCGGGTGATGGCCGTGCGCCGCGCGGCGGTCAGCCATTTCGGCCCGCAGGCGCTCACCCCGGATGAACCCGCCAGCAACCTCCGCCGCAAGTTCGTGCCGATCTGGCTGCTGCACCGCTATCAGGTGGAAGCCGCCGCCAAGCTGCTGGGCGGGCTGGACAGCCGCTATGCCGTGGCCGGGGGCACCGGCCCGATCTCCGCGCCCGTTCCGCCCGCCGAACAGCGCGCCGCGCTGGACGCGCTGATGGAAACACTGGCCCCGTCCGCGTTGCAGGTGCCGCCCGGCCTTGTGCCCACCCTCTCGGCCGGATGGTCCGGCGAACGCGACCGCCAGTTCGAAATCGAGATATTCCCCACCAATGGCGGCACCATGTTCGAACCGCTCGCCGCCACGGATGCCGCCGCCACCGTCACGCTGGATGCACTGCTGCACCCGGCCCGGCTGAACCGGCTGGCCACCCAGCATGATCGCAACCCGCAGGTGCCGTCGCCGCTGCAACTGGCAGACCGGCTGACGACGCTGGCGCTCGCCCCTCCGCCCTCTAACGTGTCGGAAGATGTCAGCCTGCGGCTGGGCACCCGCATCATCGCCGCGCTGTTGCAGGCGCAGCGGCAGCCCGGTCTGTCTCCGGTGGTGGCGGTGCAGTTGCAAGGCGCGCTGGAGCAGTTCCGCACCCGGCTGGCCGCTGCGCCCGCCGGCACGCCAGCCCGGCAGGCCTGGAAAACCGGCTTGTCGAAGCTGCTGGCAGACCGGGATGCGATCGAAGCCTTCCTCGCCCGGCCAGAGAGCGCGCCGCCGGTTCCGCCCGGCATGCCGATCGGCAGCGGCGATCTGGATTGATGCGACGAACCGCGCTGGAATTCCGCCAAAATTGGCAGTAGAGCGGACAGGAAACGAGCCAGGGGAACCCGATATGAAGCGTAAGATTTTCGCCGCCACCTCCATCGCCCTGATGGTCGCGCTCAGCGCCTGCGGACGCGGCGGCACCTATGCCGATGTCGCCCGCTTCCACACCAACCAGCCAATCAACCGCGGCACGCTGTTCATCCAGCCTGCAGACCCGGCCATCGCCAACAGCCTGGAATTCCGTACCCATGCGGAATCAGTCGCGGTGGAAATGCGCCGCCAAGGCTTCCAGACCGTGCCGGACGCCGGTCAGGCGCAATATGTCGCCACGCTGGACATCACGCAGACGGACGGCACCACCGTCACCCGCCCGGGCACCACGGTCGGGGTGCCGGTCGGCCCCACCATCATCGCCACGCCGGTTGGCCGCGGCCCGCGCAACAGCTCGGAGCGCACCACCACTGTTGCCGTGCAGATTCAGCGCCAGTCCGACGGCCAGAAGGTGTGGGAAGGCCGCGCCTCGAAAACCGCCACGGCCGGTTCGCAACAAGCCACCCTCACATGGGCGGTGCCCGCGCTCGCCGGCGCCCTGTTCACGGACTTCCCCGGCACGCCGGGCGTCACGCAACAGGTCCGCATCTGATCATGCGTATGGCCCCGGCTCATCTCGGTTCGGCACTGGTGATCGCCGCCGCGCTGGCGCTTGGTGCGTGCAGCACCACGCCCAGCGCCAATGTGCTGCGCTTCCACCAGAACCAGCCGGTCAGCCGGGGCACCGTCTATCTGAAACCCGCCAATCCGGCGCTGGCAGGCAGCCTTGAATTTCAGGCGCAGGCCAACGCCGTGGGCGCGGAACTGCGCAAACAGGGGTTCGAACCCGTTTCCAGCCCGCAAGTGGCCCAATTCACCGCCGTGATCGACGTGCAGACAACGGAACGCGTCGGCCCGCCACGCCAGTCCGGCGTCTCCATCGGCATCGGCGGCGGCTTCTCCAGCGGCAATGTCGGCGTCGGCACCAGCGTGCAGGTGCCGGTGGGCGGGCAACCCTCGCCACAGGTCGCCACCACCACAACCCTCTCGGTTTCGCTGGTGCAGGCACTGGGCAATCAGGCCGTATGGGAAGGCCGCTCCAGCCTGGACACGCAGCCGGGCGGCCAGCGCGGCACCCCGCTGACGCCCGTTCTGGCATCCGCGCTGTTCCAGGATTTCCCCGGCCCCTCCGGCAAGACGGTGCAGGTGCCGATCCGATAAAAATCCCGGCGGGGAACCGGGAAAAAGGGGATGTGATGCTGCGTAACCTTGCCCTGTCACTGCTGTTGCTGGCAGCCGCCTGCGGCCAACAACCTCCCCGGTCGATACAGGGCTGGGTTACAGATGAAGCCAATCTGCTCAGCACCCAGCAAAAGGCTGCAATCACCGCCCGCCTCGTCGATCTGGAACGCACCAGGGGCCATCAGTTCGTCGTCGTCACGGTGAACAGCCTCGGCGGACAATCCATCGAAACATTCACGCGCGACCTCGGCAACAGCCAAGGCATCGGCCGCAAAGATGCCAACGACGGCGTCATCCTGCTCGTCGCCCCCAACGAACGGCAAGTCCGCATCGAAGTCGGCTCTGGCCTCGAACAGACGCTCACCGATGAGAAGGCGGCGGGCATCATCCAGACACAAATCACCCCGCGCTTTGTGAAGGGCGACATGCCGGGCGGAATCGCCGCCGGTGTGGGTGCGATCATCACAACGCTGGACCCTGCGCGGCCGAAGGTGCGGGGTTAGTTTACGGCGTTACGCCCGGGAGGAACGAAGGGGCTCTGCCCCTTCACCCCGGCAGGGGCGTGACGCCGCTCGCACCCCCGAACTTTTTAGCCCCTCCCGTTGACGCTTCGCGTCAGCTTCGCTTCGAGGGGAGGGGTTGGGGTGGGGGCCATCCGCTTGGCGTGAGGTTGGGGGTTATAGCCTGCGGCGCTTATGCGTGGCGTCCCATTACCCCTCCCCCGCTCAGGCTGAGCTTGTCGAAGCCCCATGTGGCATAACCCCCGGGCTCAGCTGTTGCGCTTTTGCTTCGGGGGCTTCGACAAGCTCAGCCTGAGCGGGTTGGGGGGTGGGTTGGGGTGGCGGTGGGTTTGTGAGGATGTTGTGGATCAGGCCCGGCGGTGACACCCCCTCTCCATCTCTCCCCCTTGCAGGGGGAGAGCGCTCCGTAGCGCCGCAGGCAATCGAATCTGATCACTCACACGACGTGGCGGTTGGGGTACGACGCGAAGTTTGAGGGTGCAGGGAAATCATTTCCCTGCCCGCCGGAGGCAAAAAACCGCAGGCCGGCTCCGGGCAGAACCCGGCCGCGGCAGGCAACACTCCAACGCCGGAGACACACGCCCCCAACCTCAAGCCGCCAGCCGATACCCCGCGAACTGTTCCCGCAGCGCGGTTTTCTGGATCTTCCCCGTTGCCGTGTGCGGGATCGAGTCCACGAATTCCACCGCGTCGGGCATCCACCATTTGGCGATCTTGCCTTCCAGATACCCCAGCACCTCCGCGCCTGTCAGTTGTGCGCCGTCTTTGGGGATCACGATCAGCAGCGGCCGTTCGTCCCATTTGGGGTGGGGCACGCCGATCACGGCGGCTTCGGCCACGCCGGGGCAGCCGATGGCCAGATTCTCGATTTCGATGGAGGAAATCCATTCGCCGCCGGATTTGATCACGTCCTTGGAGCGGTCTGTGATCTGCATATAGCCGTTGTGGTCGATGGTGGCGACGTCGCCGGTGTCGAACCAGCCATCCTTGTCCAGGATGTTGCCGCCGTCGCCTTTGAAATAGCTGCCGACGATCCACGGCCCGCGCACCATCAGCCGCCCGAAGGCGACGCCGTCGCGCGGCAGTTCACGGCCTTCATCGTCCACCAGCTTCATATCCACGCCGAAGATGGCGCGGCCCTGCTTGCACTTCAGGTCGATCTGCTGCGGGCGCGGCAGCTTTTTCGCGTCGGCGGAAAGGCTGCCGATGGTGCCCAGCGGGGTCATCTCCGTCATGCCCCATGCGTGGCAGACGTCCACACCATATTTCTCTTCGAAGGCCTCGATCATGGCGCGCGGCGCGGCGGAGCCGCCGATCACCACCCGCTTCAGCGGATTGAGATTGGTGGCCGTCGATTCCAGATGCTGCAACATCCCCAGCCAAACCGTCGGCACGGCCAGAGTCAGCGTCACGCCTTCCTTGCGGATCATGTTGGCGATGGTCGGCGCGTCGAAATGCGGCCCGCACATCACCAGCTTCGCGCCGACGGCGGCGGCCGCATAGGGCACGCCCCATGCGTTGGCGTGATACATGGGCACCACCGGCAGGATCACCGTTTCGGATCGGATATCCAGCACGTCGCCCATGCAGGCGCCATAGGCGTGCAGCACATTGGCACGGTGCGAATATTGCACCCCCTTGGGGTTCCCCGTGGTGCCGGAGGTATAGCAGAGGCCGGACGGCGCGGTTTCCGGCAGCTCCGTCCATGGCGCGTCGGCATTCTGCCCGGCGATGAACTCCTCGTAGCAGATGAAGTTCAGGCTGCTGTCGGCGGGCATATGCTCGCGGTCTGTCAGCAGCACATAATGTTCCACTGTGGTCAGGCGCGGGGCCAGCTTCTCCACCAGCTTCACGAAAGTCAGGTCGAAGAAGAGCACCCGGTCTTCGGCGTGATTGGCGATATAGGCGATCTGGTCTTCGAACAGGCGCGGGTTGATGGTGTGCGCCACCCCGCCCATGCCGGAAATGCCATACCAGCTTTCCACATGCCGGTGGGTGTTCCACGCCAGCGTCGCCACCCGGTCGCCCGCGTTCACGCCCAGCCCGCGCAGGGCTTCGGCCACCTGCCGGGCGCGGCCCTGCACCTGATGCCATGTGGTGCGAACCTCATGGCCTTCGCAGGTCAGGCTCACGATCTCCCGGTCGCCATGGTTCAGCGCCGCATGGTCGATCAGCTTCCACACCAGCAGGGGCCAGCCCTGCATCGTGCCCATGGTCATCATGTCTCTCCTCATCCCTCGCCCACAGTCCTAACCCAAAGCAGGCGGCGACGAAAAGGCCCGTTGTTACGGCGCGGCAATCCGGGCGCTAAAGTCCGAGGCTGGAAAGATCAGGCCCCACCGGCACGATGCCGTTCGGGTTCAGCGCGAGGATGGAATAATAGCCGCGCTTGATATGGTCGATGTTCACTGTCTCCCGCACGCCGGGCATCGCCAGCATCCGCGCCAGCCAGCCGCTCAGCGCCGGATAATCGGCGATCCGGCGCTGGTTGCATTTGAACACGCCATGATAGGCCGCATCGAAGCGCACCAAAGTCACAAACAGGCGGATATCGCTTTCGGTGAAGCGATCCGCGAACAGGAACGGCCCGCCGTCCGCCAGCCGCGCCTCCAGCCTGTCCAGCATGGCGAACACATCGGCGAAGGCTTCCTCATAGGCCAGCTGCGTGGTCGCGAACCCGGCGCGATACACGCCATTGTTCAGCTGGGTGTACAGCGGCTCGTTCAGCGCATCGATCTCGACGGCGAGATCGGCGGGGTAGAGGCTGACGGACGAATCCGCCAGCGCGCCAAAGCCGCTGTCGAAGATGCGCAGGATGTCCGACGACTCATTGTTGACGATCGTGTCGGTCGCCTTGTCCCACAGCACGGGCACCGTCGCCCGCCCGGTGTAGCGCGGGTCCGCCAGCGTGTAGAGTTCGTGCATATATAGGAAGCCGTGCAGCGGTTCGCGCGTGGCCCCGGGATAGTCGCCGAAACGCCAGCCCTCTTTCGTCAGCGTCGGCTCCACGACGGAAACACTGACCACATCCTGCAGCCCTTTCATCCGCCGCGCCATCAATGTGCGGGACGCCCATGGGCAGATATAGGCGACATACAGATGGTAACGCCCGGCCTCCGCCTTGAAGCCGCCCTCCCCCGTCGGCCCGGCCGCGCCATCCGGCGTCACCCAGTTGCGAAAGCCGGACGACATGCGCACGAAGCCGCCCTTCGCGTCCGTCCCCTGCACGGGTTGCCAATCCGCCATCCATTTGCCGTCCACAAGCATGTGCAATGTCCCCTGATGCAGCCGAGAATCAACCGAGTGAGCGGATATAGCCGCGCCAGCCGCCGAAGTCCGTGATGTCGGCCGCGCCGTCCAGCGCGCGCGGCTCGGCGACGAAGCCTTTCACCGAAGTGCCGTCCTCCAGTTCCACTGTGCCGATGGCGAGCGGGGCGGGCACCTCCACCACGAAGCTGCCGAACGCCGCGACGGGCAGCCGATACACCTCCACCTCGATGGCGGCACTGCCGCCATGCACCAGCGCAGGCTTGGGCGGCACCGAATTGGCGATGGCGAACAGCCGATAGGCAGGCGCGGTGCGGCAGCGCCGCACCAGTTCCGCCCCGCGCGAGGTCAACTGCCAGTGCAGCGGCATCCCGGCCAGATGCGCGCCGACCACCGCCAGCTCCACGGTTTCGGCCACACCCTTCACATCCAGCGGCGGCACGTCGGGCATGGGGGCGATCTCCTGATAGGCAGCCGCCAGCGCCAGCAGCGCGCGGTCCGTGAAGGCGGGGGCAATGAACGACACGCCAAAGCCGGTTGCATTGGCGCGGAACCCGGCGGGCACAGCGATGGCCGCCATATCCAGCAGGTTCACGAAATTGGTGTAGAGGCCCATGTTCGCGTTCAGCGCCAGCGGCTCCGCCAGCAATTCGCGCACGCGGTAGCTGGTGGGGCAAGTGGGCAGCAACAGCGCATCCACCTGCCCGAACAGCGCCGCCGCCCGCCGCGCCAGCGCCTTCAGCGCATATTCGCCGCGAAACGCGTCCATCGCGCTCATCGCCAGCCCGCCCTGCACGATCCCGCGCACGACCGGGTGGATCGCCTGCGGCTTCGACCGCAGCAGCGGCTCCACCGCCGCCGTCCGCTCCGCCACCCAAGGCCCTTCATACAGCAGCCGCGCCGCCTCCAGCAGCGGGGCAATATCCACCTCCACCGGCACCGCGCCCAGCGCCCGCACCCGCTCCAGCGCCGCCGCCCACAGCCGCGCGGAACCGGCATCGCCCAGGAAATTCAGTTGAGACGGCAAGGGGATAGCCAGCCGCAGCGCAGCCTGCGGCAAAGGCACATCCGCCCCTTCACGCGAATAGTCATCCGCCGCATCGAACCCCGCGATGCAGCCATCCAGCAATGCTGCGTCGGCTGCGTCATGCGTGAAAATACTGATGCAATCGAGCGAGCGGCAGGCAGGCACCAACCCGGCAGTGCTCCAGCGCCCCTTGGTCGGTTTGAAACCGAACAGCCCGTTCAGCGCCGCAGGCACCCGGCCGGAACCAGCCGTGTCCGTCCCCAGCGCAAACGGCACCAGCCCCGCCGCCACCGCCACCGCCGAGCCGGAACTGGACCCGCCGCTGATCCACGCCCGGTTGTGCACCGCCCGGCACGCGCCATAGGGCGAGCGCGTGCCCACCAGCCCGGTCGCGAACTGGTCCAGATTGGTCTTACCCACAGGGATCGCCCCGGCCGCCACCAGTCGCGCCACCACCCGCGCGGACTGCGCCGGCGTAGTGGCAAAGGCCGAGCAACCGGCGGTCGTCTGCAGCCCCGCAACGTCGATATTGTCTTTCACCGCGAACGGCACGCCCGCCAGCGGCAGCACTTCGCCCGCCGCCACCCGCGCCTCCACCGCTTCAGCCATCGCCATCAGCGCCGCATCGCTGAAGCGGCTGATCCACACCTCCGGCTGCACCACTTCATAGGCCCGCACGCGGCGCAGCGTCTCGCGCATCACCGCCGATGCGCTGACGCCTGACGCCGCGATATCGGAAACCTTGCGGAACGGCGGCAGACCGTCTGCCGCCAACCCCTCAGCCATTCGCCGCCGCAAGCTTCACCGGCTTCTTCGGCCCTTTCAGCCTGTCCCACGCCTTGCGATAACGCGCGACGAGCCACTGGTTGAACTGCCCCTGCGCGCCTTCCTGCCAGGAATAGCGCCCCCGCACCGCAAAGCGCGAGCGCAGGCCCACCTGCACCAGCTCATCCACATGCATGTCCTGCGCGATGATCTTCGCCGCGCTGTTCATGATAGCCTCCAGCTTGTGGGAAAAGGCCGGGTCCTTCTTCGCGCCGGGGGCCACCAGCACGCCGGTGTCCTGCTCCATCGTCTCTGCCCCGTCGGCGCGCAGGATCAGGTAGATCACCAGATCGGGCGTCATCACCAGAGACAGCGTCGGCGGCATGTTGGCAAACGTCACACGCGTGCGATCCTCGTCCGTCAGCTTCGGGAAAATTGGCAGGATCGCCTTCTGCGTCGGGTTGAAGCTCGGGTCTTTGTGCAGCGCCCCGTTGAACCGCAGGAAACCGGCATCCTCCGCAGCCGCATCCGGAAACACCGCGAGGTTCGACGGGATGAAATCGTGCAACGGCCCCTGGTGCAATTTTGAGGCGTGGTAGCCGTCGTTGTTGTTCTCGAACATCACCTTCCAGTTCCACGCGAAACTGCCGGTGATGGTGTCCGCCAGCTCGGCCGAGGCGAGGTCGTAATTGGCGATCGCCTCTTCCACCACCGTCAGGCGCGGGGCCAGCGGCGCGGCTTCGGCATCGAAGTTCACGAAGATGAAACCCTGCCAGATTTCCACCTTCAGCGCGGGCAGGCTGAACTTTTTCCGGTCGAAGTTGCAGGTCTTGTCCATGGCGGGCGCGCCCACCAGCCGCCCGTCCAGATCATAGGTCCAGTGGTGATAGGGGCAGACGAACCCGCGCGTGTTCCCGGCCCCTTCCGCCACCAGCATGGCGCGGTGCTGGCACACCGAACTCATCGCCCGAATCTCGCCGGCCCGGTCCTTCGCGATCACCAGCGGCTCACCGATGATCTTGGTGGTGAAATAATCCCCCGGATTCGCAACCTGCTCCACCCGGCCCACGCACAACCATTCATGGTTGAACAGCGCTTCCTTCTCGAACTCATAGAAGTCCGCATCGGTGTAGCATTCCGGCGGCAGCGTCTCGGAATCGGCCAGATTCAGCGTCGAGCTTTCAAGGCTCGCGAAAAAACTGTCGGTCAGGATCGGGGAAGTCATCGGTCATCTCCGTCGAAACTGGGCAAGGCTGAATACCCTCCGACAGTGCCTCGCAACCGCCGCCCAAGTCTTTGCAGAGGGCGCACAGACATCTGCCGCAACCGCTGCGACAATTTGTTCTGCCCTCTCGCTCAAGACTCGAAGGGCCAAAACGCGCGAGAAAGCCCGCATGACCACCACCCCCATCGAAGCAGACCTGCTGATCTCCGGCGCGGAGATCATCAGCATGAACCCCGCCCGCGAAGTGTTCCGCGATGGCGCGCTGGCGATCAAAGGCAACCGCATCGTCGCCGTCGGCAAGCGCGAAGCGCTGGAACAAAGCGTCCGCGCCCGCGCCACCCACGATGCACGCGGCTTCGTCCTCACCCCCGGCTTCCACGACGGCCATATCCACATCACCGGAGACCCGCTCACGCGCGGCCTCGTCCGCCGCGTGCCGGATCAGGATTGGGGGGATAATCTCTCCAAATGGGTGATCCCGCTGTTCAAGGCGCAGACGCCCTCAGACGAAGCACTCGCCGCCCAGCTCTCCGCGCTCGCGATGATCCGCCACGGCACCACCAGCTTCATGGAAGCCGGCACCGTCATCCATCTCGACGCGGTGATGGAGGGCCTCGCCGCCAGCGGCATCCGCGGCCGCGTCGGCCGCTGGGTGGAAGGCCGCACCTACGATCCCGCCGCCGATCCCGCCATCCGAACCAACGAGGCCATCGCCCTCCTCGAATCCGAAGTCGCCGCCTACCCGGACGATGGCGAAACCCTGCTCGCCGCATGGCCCCAGCTCGTCGGCCACAGCACCAATTCGGATGAGGTCTGGCTCGCCGCCAAATCCCTCGCCGATTCGAATGGCCTGAAAGTCTCCGCCCACATCAGCCCGCGCGCCAGCGACCCGGAATGGTTCCTCGCCAACACCGGCCGTCGCCCCGTCGAGCATCTCGCCCACATCGGCGCGCTCGGCCCCAACATCTGCCTCACCCACCTCGCCGACACCGACATGGCCGAAGTGGAACTGCTCGCCGAAACCGGCACCTCGGCCATCCACTGCCCGCACGCAGCCTTCCTCGGCGGCTTCGGGCTGGCGAAAAAGGGCCTGCACCCGGAAATGATGGCGCGCGGAATCCCCCTCATGCTCGGCACAGACGGCATGGCCGCCGACATCCTCTCCTCCGCCCGCCTGATGGCCGCCGCCTACCGCGACGCCCGCGACGATCAGGACCTCCTCCCCGCCACCAAACTCCTCGAACTGATGACGGTCGACGGCGCAAAAGTCATGGGCTGGGAAGGCGTCACCGGCGCCCTCATCCCCGGCGCCAAAGCCGATTTCATCCTGCACGACACCCGCACCCCCGAATGGGGCGGCCCCCTGTTCGACAGCGTCGGCCAACTGGCGCTCAGCGCCCCGCCCTCCGCCGTCCACAGCGTCTGGATCGACGGCAGACAAGTGCTGGAATCCGGCCGCAACCTGCTGCTGGACGAGGAAAAGCTGCTGGCAGACGCGGTGCAGGCAGGCCAGGCCATCGTCGCCCGAACCGGCCTGCCCATCCGCACGCCATGGCCGGTGCTGTAGAGCGGGGAGAGGCTGTAGCGCGGGGGGAGCCTGCCTCCGGCGGCCAAGGGCTTTGCCCTTGGAACCCGTGCCAAGGAAATGATTTCCCTGCACCCTCAAAATTGGCGTTGCGCCCAACCTCCAACGCCGCGCGTGTGATCCACTTTGATTGCCTGCGGCGCTACGAAGCCCTCTCCCCCTGAAAGGGGGAGAGCTGGAGAGGGGGTGTCACCGCCGGGCCTAACCCACAGCGCCCCAACACGCAAAAAACCAAAATCCCGCACGCCATCCCCCAAACCCGCGTCCTTCCGCCACACCCCGCGCAGGAAATCGCGCGCGGTTGATCAATTTCAACGCACGCCAGCTTGCTACGCTGCACCAAAGGTCTGGCAACCAGACAACCAAAGGACAGCAGCATGAGCGAAGCCACCCACAGCACCGGCCGCCTGCACAACACAGGACCGGGCCGCCCCACATGGACGCACATGGCGCTGGCCGTCTCCAACGTCGACGCCACCGTCCAATGGTATGAAAGCTTCACCCACCTGCGCACCCTCGCCCGCCACGAAGATGTGGACGGCCGCAACGCATGGCTGGCAGACCCGGACGAGAAAAGCCGCCCCTTCGTGCTGGTGGTGGGCGAATTCTACCCCGGCCACGATCCCTTCGCCCCCGCCCCGCACCACCCGCTCGGGCCGTTCGCCCATTTCGGCATCGAACTCCCCAGCCGCGAAGCCATCGACGAGATCGCCGCGCGCGGCAAAGCCGCCGGTTGCCTCGCGCTTGGCCCGGTGCAGATGGCCAAGGACATCGGCTACATCTGCTTCCTGAAAGACCCGGACGGCAACACCATCGAATTTTCCTACGATCAGGGCGTGTTCGAAACCGCGCGGGACATCTGGCAGGTCGCAGTGTGACAACAGCATCGCACCGGCGTAGGGCCGCGCCATGAAAGCCTTGCTCGCCCGTTTCAATATCGACCCTTACATCCTGCTGTTGCTGGGAACCGTGGCGCTCGCCTCCCTGCTGCCCGCGCGCGGCATCTGGGCAGATATCGTCGGCATCGCCTCCAAGATCGGCATCGTTTTGCTGTTCTTCCTGCACGGCGCGCGCCTTTCGCGCGAAGCCGTGGTGGCGGGCGCGCAGCACTGGCGGCTGCACCTCTGCGTCGCCGCGATGACCTATGGGCTGTTCCCCGTGCTAGGTGTGCTGTCGCAGTTCATTCCCGGTGTCGATCCCACGCTGGGGCGTGGGCTTTTGTTCCTCACCCTGCTGCCCTCCACCGTGCAATCCTCCATCGCCTTCACGGCAATCGCCCATGGCAATGTCGCAGCCGCCGTGTGCAGCGCCTCATTCTCGAACCTCGCCGGGATCGGCATCACCCCGCTGCTCACCGCCACGCTGATGCACAGCAGCGCGGATGGCGGCTTCTCGTCGGATGCGGTTCTCACCATCGTCGTGCAGCTGCTGCTGCCCTTCCTCGCGGGGCATCTGCTGCGCCCGTGGATCGGCGACTGGGTGGCCGCCCGCAAGGCGATGCTCACCTATGTGGATCGCGGCTCGATCCTGCTGGTGGTCTATTCGGCCTTCGGTGCGGCGGTGGTCGCCGGGCTGTGGGATCAGGTCACGCTGAAGGATTTCCTCATCGTGCTGGCCGTCGCCGCTGCGATGCTCGCCATCGTGCTGTGGGCCAGCCAGGCGCTCGGCCGCTGGATGGGCTTTGCCCGCGAAGACATCATCGTGCTGCAATTCTGCGGCTCGAAGAAAAGCCTCGCCTCGGGCGTTCCCATGGCGGGCGTGCTGTTCCCCGCCGCACAGGTGGGGGCCATCATCCTGCCCCTGATGCTGTTCCACCAGTTGCAGCTGATGGTCTGCGCCGTGCTCGCCCGCCGCTATGGCCGTCAGGCCGAGCTGGAGGCCGCAGCATGAGGATTCGCCTGCCACAAAATGAAACGGCATCGCCGAACAAGACGGTTCGCGCGCGCCGCTGCATCACAAACCGAACCTGAACGGAAGAAACCGCCCATGCCCGCCACCGCCCCCGCCGCCCCGCTCGAAGCCCTGCCCCCCGTCACAACCGAAGCCGCATGGCGCGGGGATCAGCTGACGAAATCGGCCGAGTGGGTCTATCTGTTGTCAGACGCGCAGGTGGCCGAGCTGGAAGCACTGGGCCAGCGCTTCCTCACCGAAAACCCCGATCTGCGCAGCGTGCAGGCCAGCGACTATCCGCTGGTCGCCTGCGCCGATGCGGTGGCGGAGTGGGGCAAGGATGTCGATTACGGCCGGGGCTTCGTGCTGGTGCGCGGCCTGCGCACGCACTTCTACTCAGACGCGCTTTCGGCTGCGATTTACTACATCCTTGGCCTGCACATGGGCGATCCCATCCGCCAGAACGAAATGGGCGACCTGATCGACCATATCTACGCCACCTCGGATAAGATGATGGACGATCCCACCGCTTACTCCTCCCGCGTGCGGGACAAGCTGGTTTACCACTCAGACAGCAGCGACATCGTCGCGCTGATGTGCCTGCGCCCGGCCAAGGAAGGCGGTGCCTCCTGCCTCGTCTCTGGCGCGGAAATCTACAACGAGATCCTGCGCCGCCGCCCCGATCTCGCCCCGTTGCTGCTGGAACCCTTCCACTGGGACTGGCGGCGGCAGGATCACAACGCCCCGGCAGACACCTACACCTCACCCATCGTCAGCCTCGTGGATGGCGTGTTCAGCATGTATGCGGGTTCGCTCTACATCCTCACCGCGCAGGAATATCCGGGCGTGCCGCAACTTACGCCGCAACAGATCGAGGTGCTCGAACTGTTCGACACCATCACCTACGAACCGGGCATGGCCATCGAGATGGATTTCCGCCCCGGCGACATCCAGTGGCTTTCGAACTATGCGGCCCTGCACGCCCGCACCACCTTCTATGATTTCCCCGAACCGCAACGCCGCCGCCATCTGCTGCGCCTGTGGCTCAGCCGCGACGCGGGCCGCCCCGTGGTCGAAAATTTCGGCAAGAACGGCGTCGTCCAGCACCGCGCCGCCCCGCGCGACGGTGCCGCCGAGCATCCGGAGGCGCATTTCGACGTCTATTCCGTCTCGGTGCCGCGCCTGATTTCCTGAGCCGCCGGATCGGGCACGCCTTCCCTGATCCGCGCTGAAAAGCCCGGATCGGGGGGTGGCCCAGCCGCACGCGGGCCAATCCGCCCCAGCGCCACCAGTTCCTCCAGCGGCACGTCGCGGCTCACAAACTCATGCTCGCGCAGGAAGGCCGGCAAGCGCCCCGGCAGCAGGATGCGCCAGTCCATCCGAATGCGCGGGTCCATCCGCCGCGCCATACCGAAGATCATCGTCGTGCAATTGGCGGTGATGGTGTTGTACCAGCGCGGCGTGGCGCTCACATCATTGGCCAGCTCCACATATTGCCCCAGCAGCCCGCGCACCGTTTCGGGCTGCATGTCCAGCCGGAACAGCCGCACATCCTCCCCGCGCACGGTGCTGCGCACCTTCACCACATCGCGCTCGTCGGCGGCGATGACGGCCAGTTCATAGCTTTTGAAAAATCCGGTGGTCGAGGAATAGCTTTCGCCCATTTCCTTGCGGATCTCGATGGAGAAGGCCAGCGGCACGCTGTCAGCGAAATCGAAGCTGACGATGGCATGCGCCACATTTTCCCCGGCCCAATAGGAAAGGAACAGGTCCGCACCGCGCAGCTGGTTGAGGTTATAGCGTCGCGTTTCCCAGCGCTGGTCGAAATCACTGGCGCTGCGCCAGTCGAAATTGCGGACATTCTCCACCGTCAGCACATCACCGTCGATTGCCGCGCGCGCCACATGCGCCACCTCGGGCTGCCAGTCCCGATCATTGGAGGGCAGGATCGTCCCCCACCAGCCCAGCAGCACCGCCCACAGCGGCACGATCAGCGCCCCGGCCAACAGCGCCCGCCGCCGCCACAGCAACACAATCGCCAGCAGCATCGCCGCCACGAACAGCCCCGCCACCGCCCCGCGCCCGGCCGCGCCCAGCGGCAGCCGATACCAGACCGCCCCGCCGCCCCACACAGCGGCGGGCAACAGCAACAGCGTCAGCAAAACGTTCAGGATCAACCGCATCGCGGGGCAGACCCTGCCCCAGCCCCCGCCCAAGCGCAATCAGCCGATGCCTGCGAACATCGCCGTCAGTTCGGCCACATCTTTCACATCGGCGAAATTCAGCCGCAGGTTCAGCAGCGCCGCATTATGCTCCGCGTCCGTCACCGTGGCGCAGGCATCGCTCGCCACGATCACCCGCCAGCCCGCCATGTTCGCGTCGCGCGCCGTCGATTCCACGCACACGTTGGTCAGCGTCCCCGCCAGCACCAGCATCTCCACCCCCAGCCGCTCCAGCGCCAGCGGCAAAGCCCGCGCCGGGCACATCAGCGCGCCATAACGATATTTGTCGAGCACGAGATCGTCCGCGCCCACCTCCATCGCCGGGTGCAGATCATGCGCCGCTGTCCCGGCGCGCAACGCTTCCACCGCGCGCGCCACATGGCTGTCGCTCAGATCATATTGCCACGTCGGCATCGCCAGCGGCGGCTCATCGCTCACCGTCTGCCGCGTCCAGATCACCGGGCAGTCCGCATTGCGAGCCGCCCGCGCCAGTTCGTTCACCGGCCCGATGATGTCGCGCGCATGGGCGTTGCCGAACACCTCGCCCTCGCCAAGGAACGCCAGTTGCATGTCGATCACCACCAGTGCGGTGCGCCCCGGCAGCAGCTGGTCGAACGCGTTCAGCCCGCGCCCGCGCTGAACGGCCCAGTCCGGCAGATCGATATGATGCGTCACGCCGCCTCGAACGCGGTGGAGAGAGACAGCGCCCGCCAGCGCTTCATTTCCAGCCCGATGAAGGCGAACTGATCCTCGGCATAATGCAGCGCATCCTCGCCCAGCAGCAGGTGCAGCGGCGGCTCCGGCGAATCCAGCGCCGCCAGAATCGCAGCCGCGCCGCGCACCGGGTCGCCCTTTTCCTTGCCGGCATTGCCCGTCAGCACCTGCTCGGCGACATGGGCGCTGCCGTCATAATCGGCGATCTTGCGCGCTGCCACGGCCAGCCCGCCAGCCGCGAAGCCGGTGCGGAAGCCGCCCGGGGCCACATTGGTCACGCCGATCCCCAGCGGGCGCACTTCCTGCGCCAGCGTCTGGCCGATGCACTCCAGCGCATATTTGCTCGCGCCGTAAATGCCGGTGCCCGCCCATGGCGCCAGCCCGGAAACGGAGGTGATGTTCACCACATGCCCGGCGCGCCGCGCGCGCATCCCCGGCAGCACCGCCTGAATCACCCGGATCGCGGCGAACACATTGATTTCGAACAGCGCCTGCACCTCGCTCAGGCTCACTTCCTCGATTGCGCCCACCATGCCGAACCCGGCGTTGTTCACGGCGAAATCGATCCCTCCCAGCCAGTTTTCCGCTTCTGCCACGGCGGCAGTCACGGCGTCGGCATCGCGCAGGTCCACCGCCAGCCCCTTGGCCAGCCCCGGCTTCAGCGCCTCGAAGGCGGCGATGTCCGCCGTCTTGCGCGTGGTGCCCACCACCTTGTCTCCGCGATCCAGCGCGGCTTGCGCCAGCGCCCGGCCCAGCCCGCTTCCGATCCCCGTGATGAACCAGCCCGCCATGAAAATCCCTCGCTCAAAATTGAAGCCCCGCTATGGCCCCGCCCTTGCCGATGATTCTTGATGCCCGCCACCGATAGTCTTGGCCGCCCACGCACCGCCGCCGAACCGGCTTGATCGCCCGCCCCCGCCATGGTTCTGAGGCCCCCAAACGAGGGAGTGCCGCCATGACCGTCCATGTCGTCGGATCGATCAATATCGACATCATCGCCCGCGTGGCGGCGCTGCCCAAGCCCGGCGAAACCGTGCTGGCGCTGGAGTCCACGCGGCTGGCAGGGGGCAAGGGGGCCAATCAGGCGGTGGCCGCCGCGCGCATGGGCGCGGCGTGCCGCATGGTGGGCGCAGTCGGCGCAGACGAGGGCGGCGGATGGATTCGCGAGATCATCGCCAGCTACGGCGTGGAAATTAGCGGCATTGCGCAAGTGCAAGCCGCCACCGGAGCCGCGCATATCGCCGTGGATTCGGCAGGCGAAAACCAGATCATCGTCCTGCCCGGCGCCAACGCCCATGTGGTGGCTGAACCGGTGGATGGCGGCATCCTGCTCGCGCAGCTGGAGGTGCCGGTGCAGATGCTGACCACCCTGTTCGCCGCCTCCCCCTCGGCGCGCCGAATCCTGAACGCCGCCCCGCCAACCCCGGCCGCGCTCGCGCTGCTGCCGCATGTCGACATCCTCATCGTCAACGAACATGAACTGGCCGCCCTCGCCCCCGGCCCGTCCGCGCCGGATCAGTTGCGCAGCCTGCTCACCCGCCCGGATCAGTTCGGCATCGTCACGCTGGGGGCAAAGGGCCTGCTCGCCGTCTGGCCGGATCGCGAGCTGTTCGTCCCCGCATGGCCGGTGAACGCGCAGGACACGATTGGCGCAGGCGACTGTTTCTGCGGCTCGCTCGCTGCCCTGCTGGATGCCGGCACCCCGGTTGAACAGGCGCTGCCGCTGGCCGCCGCCGCCGCCGCGCTGTGCACGCTGAAGCCCGGTGCCGCCCCCGCCATGCCTACGCGCGCAGAGGTGGATGCGTTCATTGCAAGCGCCCCAAGATAATATGCGCTAACAATCAAGAACGCCGCCGCGCCTCGCATCAGGCTGCCCGCTTCAAGGAGAGATTATGACCCAGCTTGAGCGCACCGCCTTCGATCTTCCGTCAGACCTCGGCGGCAAGGATCTGGGCATCTTCCTCCCCATCGCCAACGGCGGCTGGATTCTCTCCCGCAACAAGCCGGAGATCGACGGTTCCTACGCCTATTGCCGCGCCTCTGCACTGGCGGCCGAAGCGGCGGGCTTCGATTTCATCATGGCGATGGCGAAATTCCGAGGCTACGGCGGCGAAACCAAGCATTGGAACAGCAGCATCGACAGCGTCGTCGCCATGGCGGGCCTGTCCGAAGCCACGTCGCGCGTGAAGGTGTGGGCTACCATCCACACCCTGCTGCAGAACCCGGCGGTCGCCGCCAAGGCCATTGCCACGCTGGATCAGATTTCCAAGGGCCGGGCGGGCCTCAACGTCGTCAGCGGCTCCTACAAGGGCGAATTTTCGCAAATGGGGGCGTGGCCGGAAAATGTGAATCACGATCAGCGCTATGATCTGGCGGATGAATGGGTCCGCGCGGTGAAGGCGCTCTGGTCTGAGGATTCCGTCACCATGAACGGCACCTATGTCACCATGGAGGATTGCGAATCCTGGCCCAAGCCGGAAAAGCGCCCCTTCCTCGTCTGCGCGGGAAGCTCGGAAAAGGGCATGCGGATGACGGCGGAGCAGATGGACGCCATCTTCCTGTCGGGCGGCACGGCGGCGGAATTGTCCAAGGCCAGCGGCCGCGCCAAGGCGATCTCGGCGGAATATGGCCGCAACATCCGCACCTATTCCATGCTCACCATCGTGTTCGGTGAAACCGACGAGGAGGCGCAGGCCACCGCGAAACATTTCGCAGACGGGCTGGACGAAGAGGCGCTGAAGGGCATGATGCGCGCCTATGGCTTCCTCGATGCGGAAATCGGCAAGGAAAATGATTTCGTGAAGAAAAGCCGTTCGTCCTTCATGTCCGCGCATATCGTCGGCTCGCCCGACAGCGTCGCGCGGCAGGTGGGCGACCTGCTGGAAGGCTCCAACACGGATGGGCTGATGCTGATCTTCCCGGATTATCCGCGCGATATCCCGATCTTCGGCCAGCATGTGCTGCCGAAACTGCGCCAGCGTTTCCCCACCACGCCCGCCAGCGCGGCGGCCTGAAATGGCCTCCCTCCCCCACCTCAAATCCCCCGATTTCCCGGACATGATCGCCGCCAGCCACACGGCGCTGGTGGTGATCGACATCCAGACGGATTTCGCTGCCCCCGAAGGGCTGCTGGGCCGGGTGGGAGTGGACCTGTCCGAAGCGCATGCCGCCATCGACCAATGCGAGAAACTGGTGGCCGCCGCCCGCAAGGCGGGGGCCACGGTGGCGCTGCTGCGCGTCGTCACCACGCCGGAAACGGACTCGCGCGCGCTGCGCACCCTCTACGCCCGGCGCGGCCGCCCCGGCGAACAGGCGATCTGCCGCAGCGATGACGGCGGCGCGGATTATTACCGCATCTTCCCCGAACCGGGCGACATCGAGATTTCCAAACTGCTCTACAGCGGCTTTCGCGGCACCGATTTTGAAGCGCAGTTGCGCGCGCGCGGCATCGACACGCTCGTCATCTGCGGGCTGAGCACCGATTGCTGCGTCGATTCCACCTCGCGCGATGCGTTCCACCTCGATTTCGACGTGTTCGTCGTCTCCGATGCCTGCGCCGCTTACGAGCCGGGCCTGCACGACAGCAGCCTCGACGCCATGGAGAAGAATTGCGTGCTGCTCGTCACCACCGCAGACGTCGAAGCCGCATGGTCATGAGCGAATTCGCTAACCCGGCCCACGCCCCCCACGCCATTTCAGAGGCGGACCGGAACGCCATCGCTGCGGCCATCGACACAGACGAGCTGGTGAACCTCGCCCTCACGCTGGGCAACATCCCCAGCCGCTCGCAGCAAGAGGCGCAGGCGGCAGATTATGTGTTCAACTGGATGCAGGCCGAAGGCTTCAGCCCGCGCAAGGTCGGCGCAACACCGGAACGCCCCAATGTGATCGGCGAATATGGCGGTGGGGCAAAAGGCGCAAACCTGCTGTTCACTGCCCATCTCGATACCGAAAGCCCCTCCGGCCTGCCGCACCAGAACGCCTTCCGCTACAAGCCGGAAACGCTGGCAGACCCGGAATGGACGCAATGCTGGCTGGAGGATGGCGCGCTGCGCGGCTACCCCATCAGCAATGATCGCGGGCCGATGTCCTGCTTCCTGATCGCCGCCAAGGCCCTGAAAAAGGCCGGAATCGGCTTGGCCGGCAAATGCTGGCTGACGGCCTGCCCCGGCGAAATCGGCCCCGAACCGATTGAGGAATTTTCCGGTATCGGCTGGAACGGCAAGGATATCGGCGCGCATTATCTGTTCCACCATGGCGGCGTCGCGCCCGATTACGCCATCGCCGCCGAAGGCACGGATTTCGGCCTGAACTCCGTGGGTTGCGGCTATGCGCTGTTCCGCGTGCGCCTTTATGGCAAGGGCGTCTTCACCCCCATCCTCAATGCCCCCGCCGATCCCCACCAACATCCCAACCCCATCTATCGCCTTGGCCCGGTAATCGCCGCGCTGCACGCATGGGGCCAGTCATTCGAACGGAGCAGCATCCTCGAAACCCCCGGCGGCACCGCTGTCCCCAAGGTGCAGATCGCCAGCGTGCGCGGCGGCATCCCCTTCGATTTCGGCGCGGGCACCGAAGTCTGCGCGCTTTACGTCGATGTCACGCTGAACCCGCGCCAGACGGCGGCGGAAGCCTATCATGGCATTATGGAGGCGATGCGCAGCGTCGATGTGGAGGGCTTCGATGTGGAAGCCGTCGTCGTCCGCCACGGCTTTGAGGCTGATGCTGCAAAGGTCGCCCCGCTCAACGGCGCGGTGGACGCCGCCACACGCCTCGTGCGCGGTGCCCCACTGGAGGTGTCGCACCCCGTCTACAGCAGCATGTGGCGCGACCATAATGTATTCAACATGCACCGGGTTCCGGCCGTCACCACCGGCATGCCGCGCTGGCGGCCCACGCCTGCCGCCATGCGGGACAGCGCGCTGATCTATGCGCTCACCATGCTGGCCGTCTGCGGACGCGGCCCCGCGCCGGGCGGCCCGACCAGCAGCAGCGTCTATGGAACGGAAACGCCTTTCTGAGTTCCCGGGGTTGATCCCTGTTGCGCCGCAGCATAACTTAACAACATTGCAAAACTGGTTGCGGGTTTGGTCGGCCCCAGCTTCCAAGGTGATTCTTCGTGCGCTTCACTACCAACGCATACCCCAAGGAACAGCGCCGGGAGGCCTGGCGGTTCGCGCTCAAGCGCGTATCCCTGCTGCTGGATGAAGCGGATGAAAGCCTCCTCTACGGCGAACTGATCCAGTTCCGCAGCCGCGCGGGCTTCAGCTTCGTCCGCGTCACCGGCACCGCGCAAAGCTGGTCCATCGATCTGCGCGAACAGCCCGGCTCTTATTGGCTGGCCATCGTGCTGGATGGCGGCGCGACGCTGGTGGACGGCGAAGATCGCATCCCGCTGGCCGATGGCGAAATGGTCTGCGGCCGCAGCGAAAGCGGTGCGCACCTCAGCTTCAGCGGAGACAATCGCACCCTCCTCATCCATGTGCCGCAGGGGTTGAGCAACCTGCGGCTGAAAACCCCCATTTCCGATACGCCGCGCAAGATCAGCGCCATCGTCGGCGCGGGGCGCATCTTCTCCGGCATGCTCCGCGCACTGGCAGACACCATCGGCGAAATTTCCGAGGAAGACGCCCGCCCCATCGAGCTGGCCTTCCCCGAATTCCTGATCACCAGCCTGATGGACAACGCGCCCGCCAAAACGCTGGGCGGCGCGGCGGGCATGCGCGCGGCCCTGCTGGAGCGCATCTACCAGACGATCGAAATCCGCCTGTCAGACCCGGATCTGAACTATCAGCAGGTCGCGGCCGAACATGGCATCTCGCCGCGCTATCTGCAGAAACTGTTCGAATCCACCGACGACAGCTTCGGCCATTATGTGAAGCTCAGGCGTCTGGAACGCTGCCGCCTCGATCTGCGCAGCCCGCTGCACGCGCAGAAATCCATTTCCGAAATCCTGTTCGAATGGGGCTTCAACGATAGCGCCACCTTCAGCCGGGCCTTCCGCGAACAATATGGCATTTCGCCGCGCGAATATCGCAAGGGCGCGCCCACGCTGGCGGATGAGGAAGCACAACAGATGCGGCGCGGCCGCCCGGCCCGCGCAGACCGCACCGCCGCGGATGAACCACCGGAGCCGGACGAGGACGCCCCGTCAGAAACCCCGGAAGCCGAAAGCCCGCTGCGCCACCCCGTGCGCCACCACCATCTGCCGGTCAGCCCGGACACCGTGCACTGGGGCTATCTCAGCCGCAACCTGAAGCCGGTTCTGAAGGTGCAGTCGGGCGATTTCGTCACCATCGAAACCCTCACCCACCACGCCAATGACGACCCCGAACGCATGGTGGAAGGCGATCCCGGCGCGGAATCCGTGTTCCACTGGGATGCCGACTACAAGGCCATCGACAGGCGCGGCGCAGGCCCGATGGATGCGTCGGCCTTCGGGCGCGGCCCCGGCGAGGGCTTCGGCGTGCACATCTGCACCGGCCCCATCGCCGTGGAGGGCGCACAGCCCGGCGACCTGATCGAAGTCCGAATCCTTGATATCAACGCCCGCCCCTCGGGCAGCGAACGCTTCGCCGGGAAAAGCTTCGGCAGCAACGCCGCCACCTATTGGGGCTTCCACTTTCAGGATCTGCTGACGGAGCCGCGCCAGCGCGAAGTCATCACCATCTACGAAGTGGAAACCGGCGGCGGCCGCCCGCCCGTCGCCCACGCCGTCTACAATTTCCGCTGGACCGAACAGGTGGACCCGTCCGGCATCCGCCACGCCCGCTATGATTACCCCGGCGTCCCCGTCGATCCCGCCACCATCGAGCGCAATTACGACGTGCTGCGCAACGTCGAAATCCCGATCCGCCCGCATTTCGGCGTGATCGCGCTGGCCCCCGCCCACAATGGCTTTGTCGATTCCGTGCCGCCCAGCAACTTCGGCGGCAATCTGGACAATTGGCGCACCGGCCCCGGCTCGCGCATCTTCCTGCCGGTGCAGGTGCCCGGCGGCCTGCTCTCATTGGGCGATCCGCACGCCTCGCAGGGCGATTCCGAACTGTGCGGCACCGCCATCGAATGTTCGATGACGGCGCTGATTCAGGTGATCCACCACCGCGCCGCCAACGTGACGGATTATTTCCGCGATCTGGATTATCCGCTGATCGAAACCGATGCCGAATGGGTCATCATGGGCTTCAGCCACCCGGATTATCTGAAGGAACTGGGCGAAGACGCGCAAAGCGAAGTCTACAAACAATCCTCCATCGACAGCGCCATGCGAGACGCCTTCCGCAAGGCCCGCCGCTTCCTGATGACAGCCAAGCGATTGAGCGAGGACGAGGCCATCTCCCTCCTCTCGGTCGGCGTCGATTTCGGCGTCTCGCAAGTGGTGAACGGCAATTTCGGCGTGCACGCCATCATCCGCAAATCGCTGTTCACCGGCTGAAACGCCTTAACGCGGGGCCTTGGCAGGGTCTGCGGCCACCGCAAGCGCAGCCGCATTCACCGCCGCGCGCAAGGCGAAGCTGCGGTCTGCAAAGGGGCCGGGCGTCAGCACATTGGTCATCACCACGGCCACCGTTCCGGATTCGGGCTGCACGAGGAAATAGCTGTTGGCAGACCCGCTCCAACTGCCGGCCCCCACAGGCAGACCTCCCGCCGCCTGCGTGCGCGCGTCCCCGATCGCCAGCCCATAGCCGAACATCGCTGCTTCGCGCGGGTCTCCGCCGGTGTGGATGCGCGGCGTGAACATCTCAGCCACAAGCCCCGCGTCCAGCAGGCGTTTGCCCCGCCAGATGCCGCCATCCGCCAGCATCTGCGCGAAGTGCAGATAATCCTCCATCGTGCCCGCCAGCGCCCCGCCGCCATCGATCAGCCGCGCCGGGTCGCGATACTCAGACGTCAGGCCCTGCTCCAGCGGGCGCAGCCCGCCAGCCGTCGCCACATAATTCGTCACCAGCCGCGCCGCCTGCGCCTCGTTCAGAACGAAGCGCGTGTCCGGCATCTCCAGCGGATCGAAGATGCGCCGCTTCAGAAACAGCGGCAGCGGCTCGCCCGCGACACGGGCGACCAGCGCCCCCAGCACCGTGGTGGAAAAGCCATAGCTGAAACGTTCGCCCGGATCGTGCAGCAGCGGCGCATCGCCAAGCCGCGCCACCAGTTCATCCAGAGTGGCGGCAGGCGGCACGCCCGCCGGGCCGCTCGCCACCGCTGTCACGCGCGCCACGCCATGGTCGCGGTAATAATGCTGCACCGGGCCATCGCCCATGAACACATAGGTGAACCCCGCCGTGTGCATCAGCAGGTCTCGAACCGTCACATCGCGCGCGGGCGG
This sequence comes from Sandaracinobacter neustonicus, assembly GCF_006385875.1. Classification (GTDB taxonomy): domain Bacteria; phylum Pseudomonadota; class Alphaproteobacteria; order Sphingomonadales; family Sphingomonadaceae; genus Sandaracinobacteroides; species Sandaracinobacteroides neustonicus. The sequence goes on from NZ_VFSU01000019.1 coordinate 99,667, forward strand.
GCGTGTCGTCATCGCCGCCCCGTCGCCCTCCTGATAAACCTTGAGATGCGCCATTTCCGGCAGATAGCGGCTGATCGGCGCATCCAGCGCGATCCGCCCCTCCTCCACCAGCATCAGCGCCGCTATGCTGGTGACAGGCTTGCTCATCGAATAGAGCCGATAGATCGCATCGGCCGCCAGCGGCCGCGCCGCCTCCACATCCGCCTTGCCCAGCAGGATTTCGATGTCCCTCGCCCCGCCGCGCATCACCACGGCATGCGCCCCCGGCAGTTCGCCACGGGCGATCATGCCAGACAGCGCGTCCTGCAGATCCACCCCCGCCTCGTGCACGGCCGGGCTTGCGGCCAACACCGCCGACAGCGGCAGCGGCACCGAGGCAGCCAGCAACAGCAGGCCGCCACGGATCGCCGCGCGGATCAGAACGGCCGGTCCCCCGCCACCGTCACGCGGAAGCCGGAGCGGACATCGGGGAAATAATCCCACACGGCGAAATGCTGGGTGCAGCGATTGTCCCAGAAGGCCACCGAATTCGGCTGCCAGCGGAAGCGCACCTGAAAATTCGGGTCTTTCACATGATCGAACAGGAAGCGCAGCACCGCGTCGCTTTCCTTCTTCGAAAGCTCGTTGATCCTGACCGTTTTCGATTGGCTCACGAACAGGCATTTGCGCTTCGTCACCGGGTGGGTGCGGATCACCGGATGGGTGTTGCGCGGGTAGGTTTTCTGCACATCCGGGAACAGCTCGCGATAGATGTGGTTGCTGTCATGCACGGCGGTCAGCGGGTCCAGAAACGCCTTCATCGCCGGGCTGAGCGCGTCATAGGCGGCATACATGCTGGAAAACAGCGTATCGCCCCCGGCATCCGGCAGGGTGTGCATATACAGGATGCTGCCCATCGGCGGCTCCGGGTCTTCGCTCAGGTCCGAATGCCAGTCCTCGCCGGCGACATAGGTGCTTTTTTCATCCGCATGGATCGCCACAATCTCCGGATGATCGGGCAGCCCGGCCACGGCGGAGTGCATCGCCAGTTCGCCAAAGCTGCGCCCCAGCGCCTTGTGGCTCTCATGCGTCAGCTGCTGATCGCGGAAGAACAGCACCTGATGCTGCATCAGCGCGTCATGCAATTCGCTGAAGGCCTGATTGCCCAACGGCTGCGACAGATCGATGCCGAATACCTCGGCACCGATCCGCTTCGTCATCGGCCGCACCTGAATCAGTTCATAACCCATGGCCGAAATCCTTACTTCGGGTCTTTCACCGTGCCCTTATGCGGGAAGATCCGCCGTTCGATGCGGCAATGGATGCCCTGCGTGCCGTCCACCACCTGCGTCACGCCGAAATCGGCCGCCACGCTCATCAGCGAATAGCCGTCCTGCTTCGACAGGCCCTGATGTTCCTCCAACAGGTGCAGCATGTCCATGGAGGCATTTTTCATCGCCTCGTCCAGATCGCCACCGAAGCCGTGCACGATCCAGCAATCCGGCGTTTCCAAGAGCGGCGAGGGGAATTTGAAATCCTTGCGCAGGATGATCTGGAACAGCACGTCCAGCGAAGCCTCGATCGCCGTGCCGCTGATCTCGCCGTCGCCCTGGCTCACATGCGGATCGCCGATGGAGAACAGCCCGCCCTTCACCTGCACCGGATAATACATGCGCGAGCCCGCGCCGATGCGCCAGTTGTCGATATTGCCGCCGTGCAGGCCGGGCGGAATGGTGGAAACGGGTTCGTTCACCGCCGGGGCCACGCCCGCCGTGCCAAGGTGCGGGCGGGCGGGCACGGTGATGCCCTTCAGCGCGGGCGAACGGTCGCACTCGGGGCAGTGGGTGATCCGCCCCGGCACCACATATTTCTCTTCCACATCATAGGCATAAAGCGCACTCGCGGTATTCGCCAGCGGGTCCAGCTTGTAGATGGTCACCCGCTCCGTCTCACCGAACTCCTTGTACAGATGCCCCCAGTTGGCCTGCAGGTTCGATCCATAGTTGAAGCGCGGCACCATCTCGAAATAGCGCACTTCCAACATGTCGCCCGGCTCCGCGCCTTCCACATAGATCGGCCCGGTCATGATATGGCAGCCCGGCGCGCGGGTGGCGGGATCGACTTCGGTGAAGATGCGGCGGATATCGTCGTCGAACATCAGGTCCGGGTCGTCGCCCGCATGGTGCGTCACTGCCTGCGCCTGAATCAGGTCGCCACTTTTCACCCGCAGCGCCGGTTTGATCTCGGGCGAGAAATAGCCCCAGTGAATGGTCTCGGGCGTGGCCCGCAGATGGTGCAGCGCCGACGGCTTCACCGTCTGCGGGTCGTCGGTCGGGCGCAAGCTGATGAGGGCCATCTGGTTTCCTTTGTCAGGCTGGAATGGAAGGCGCCGGTGACGGCGATGCACCGATCAGGATGCTCGTCATGCTCAGCGATTTGTGGTGGATGAAATTCGGTTCGAATTCAGCGAGTTCGTCTGGATACCGCGCGCCCAGCACATACAGCAGCGGCCAGAAATGATCCGGCGTCGGCACAGACAGCCGGGCCGCATCGCCCAGCGCCTGAAAGTCGATCACCGTCTCCGGCTTGTCGGCGGCTACAGCGCTCAACATCGTCTCGTTGAACTGCGCCGCCCAAGGATAGGCGGGCGCATTCGGGTTCGCCCAGTCCATCGCGGGCAGATTGTGCACGATGTTGCCGGTGCCGATGATCAGCACGCCCTCATCGCGCAACGGACGTAGCAGGCGGCCGATCTCCCAATGCTGGCGCGGCGATTTCGCCACGTCCATGCCCAGTTGCACCACCGGCACATCGGCCTGCGGAAAGGCATGCACCAGCACAGACCATGTCCCATGGTCCAGCCCCCAGCCCTGATCCATCTGCACCGGCATCGGCGCCAGCAGTTCGCGCACTCGCGCGGCCAGCCCCGGATCACCGGCGGCGGGATATTGCACATCGAACAGCGCCTTCGGAAACGCGCCGAAATCATGAATGGTGCGCGGCTGCGGCATCGCCGTCACCGCCGTCCCACGCGTCAGCCAGTGTGCGGAAATGCACAGGATGGCGCGCGGCTTGCCGATCCGCGCGGCGATCCCGGCCCAGCTCCGCGTCACCGCGCTCTGTTCCAGCGCGACCATCGGGCTGCCATGGCCAAAGAAGATGATGGGAAGGCGGCTCATGCTGCAAAGGCTATGGGCAGGTCCAAACATGGTCTTGGCAGCCCGCGCACAAGAGTTTGCTCCCGTGCGGCGAACTGCCACCAATCCTATTCGCGCGTATAATCGGCCGGAATCTGCGGATTCTCCCCGGCCTTGCCCCACAGCAGGATTTCATTGCCCCACGGGTCGGCAAAGGCATGGTTATAGCCGTTGAATTCCTTCCAATAATGGTTGCGCCACAGGATCGTCGCGCCCAGTTCCTCAGCCGTGGAAAGAATGCGATCCGCGCTGTCATCGTCGCTGATCAGCACCCACACCCGCGCCTTGCGCCCGCCCGTGGAAATCCCGCGAGGCTCCACCCCCGCCGGATCTGGATGCGGTCGCGCATTGGCCGCATCGAAAATGCCCAGATGCAAATTGCCGATCTGGCTGTCGCTGCCATCCTTGTGCTTGAAAAAGCCCCCCGGCACCATGCGATGGTAAATGCCCTGCGGCCGGGCATCATTCTCCCACCCGAACACCTTCGCGTAAAACTCCCCGGCAGCAGCGGGATCGTCAGACGCCAGGTCCACGAAGATCAGCGTGTTGGTCATGGAGGCTCCCTGCAAAATTTGAGGCCCCAGCCAATGCCCGCCCACCCCCACCCGCGCGTGGCACCCTGCGCCCGAAAGCTTGACCACTGGCGTTGTCGCGCGGGCGGTGCGGTTGTGTGCCTCCGGCGGGCAGGGCTCTGCCCTGCACCCGGCAGGGAAATGATTTCCCTGCACCCTCGAAATTGGCGGAGCGGCCCAACTCCAACGCCATAGGAGTGATCAGATTCGATTGCCTGCGGCGCACCGCAGCTCTCTCCCCCTGCAAGGGGGAGAGCTGGAGAGGGGGTGTCACCGCCGGGCCTGACCCACCCACATCCCCACAAAAACGAAGCCCCGGATCAAGTCCGGGGCAACGCGCAACCACATGAAATCAAACGGCCCAACTCACTCAGCCGCCAACGCAGCCTCACCCTCCGGCACCACCGCCCCCACAACCTCAGGCGCGCGCAGGAACAGCGCAGACACAATCGTCGCCAGCCCCAGCATCCCGGCGAAGGCCAGGAACACGATGTTGTAATGGCCGGTCACATCGGCCACCCGCCCGGCGATCACCGGCCCCAGCACGGCGACCGTCGTCATCATCGTCGCCATCGCCGTCATGTCGCCCGCAATCGCCGCGCCATAATAGCGCACCAGCAGGATGTGCGCAGACAGCCACGTCACCCCCCAGCCGATCCCGAACAACAGCGCAGAGGCGTAAACCATCAGCACAGACCCGCCAGACCACATGCCCAGCATCGCCACCGATTGCAGCGCAAGCCCGCCCACCAGCAGCCGCACCGGCGGATATTTCTCACACAGGGCACCCGTCACGCCCTTCGAAAGCGTCCCCGCCGCCGCCAGCAGGCTCATCGCCACGGCCCCGGCCGAAGCGCCCAGCCCCATGCTCGCCACATGCGAGACCAGCATGGCGTGGCAGGTCGTCACCACCGTCTGCACAACGGCCATGGCCAGCGCCAGCACGGCGAAGGCCGGCGTCATCATCGCCCGCTTCACCGTCCATGCAGACGCGGCGACCGGGCCTTCATCCTTCGCCCCGGCGTGGCGCACCTGCTCGGCGCTTTCCACCTTCACCGCATCGCGGATCGCCACAAAACAGATCACCGCCAGCGCCACCGAGCATCCCGCCATCACCATCCAGTGCGTGCGCCAGCTGCCCGTCAGCCCCACGATGCTGCCCACGATCAGCGGCCCGGCGATCCCGCCCGCCGCGCCAGACATGAAGTAGAAACCGATCATCCGCGAGGATTTCTCGGGGAACCATGTCGCCAGCAGGTAAACCGCAGGTGCAGGCGCAATGAGGGAGAAACCGATCCCCATCAGCGTCGTCGCCAGGAAGAACATGTAGAGGCTGTCGATAGTCCCGGCCAGCGCGAATCCGGCAGCCAGCACCAGCGCGCCGATCGTCATCGTCAACCGCGTGCCCACCGCCTTCATCAGTTGCGGCGGCAGCGGGCTGGACAGCCCGCAGGCCAGCCCCAACAGCGCGAAGCTCATCCCCGCCGCCGTCTGCGACCAGTGCAGCTCCGCCACCATGGTGTACAGAACATAGCCCAGCGACGTGAAGGTCGTGGCCGTCACGAAGAAGAAGCCAAGCGAGGCTGCGATCATCACGGCGAGACTGCGGGGCATGGCGACTCCATTTATCATGCCGGCAGGCGCGAAATACAATGCCGGCGCGAGCATGCCACAGTCGCACCGGCCCCCCGCCCCGCTCTTGCGCACAAGCGCCCTAAGAATTGATCTTCCCCCGCCTCGCGCCGGATACGGAAAGGGCGCGCGGTTTGCACCACGCGCCCTCCCGGTTGCCAAACCGGCGATGTTGAGCGTCAGAAGCGATATCCGGCAGACAGGATGAACTGCCGCGGCGGAATGAACGTCTCCATCACCTGCGCGCTGCCATAGGGATCAGAGAAGCGCGAGTTCACGCCATCCACGTTGAACAGGTTGGTGATCCGCGCCGTGATATCGAACCCGGTGTTTTCGGGCTGATACTTCAGCATCAGGTTCACCTGCGTATAATCCGGCGTGGTATCCACGGCAGAGTCGTTGAACAGGCGATACTGATATTCGCCGCGATAGATCAGCTGTGCCCGCGCCGTCATGGTGCCGGGGCCCACTTCGCCGGTGTAGGTGGCGGCGATGTTGCCCTGCCAGCGCGGCAGTTTCGGCACCCGGTTGCCGTTGATGTTTTCCCGTGCGGAATCGCGGGCCACCGTCGCTGGATAGAAGTTCACCCAGTAGAGCCAGCCGGGGAAGCCCGCGGCAACCTGCGCCGCCATCGCTGCAGCGGAATCCAGCGCGTAATAATCCTTGGTGAACTTCCCTTCCAGCCACGACAGCGACGCGTCGATACGGAAGCTGGGCGTCACCATCCACGAACCTTCGGCCTCAAGCCCATAGATCCGCGCGGCAGGCGCATTGGCAACACCTTCGCCGAACAGCACAGGGTCTTCCTCAAGGAACTGCATATTCTTGTAATTGTAGAGGAAGGCGCTGAGGTTCAGCTGGGCCTTGTTGTCGGCGAAGCGGTTCTTGCTGCCGATTTGAAGGAATCCACCGTCTCCTGCTTGTAGGTCGGCTTGATCGCGTCCTGCCAGCCCAGATACTCATAGGCGCCGGAGCTGGTGTTGATGCCGCCGGGCTTGAAGCCGCGCGTGTAGCTTGCATACACCAGATTGGCGGGCGTGATCCGGTAATCCAGCGCCACCTTGCCCGTCACCGCGTTGCCGGAAAAGGGCTCCCGCACCTCGGGTTGCAGGAAATTGCCGGAAGTATGGCCGCTGTTGCCGCCCGACATGCTGTCGGAATCGCCGGACGCCTGGTCGTCATTGTAACGGATGCCCGCTGTCAGGCTCAGCTGCTCGGTGAAATTATAAGTTCCTTGCGCGAACACGGCCCAGGCCTTGCGCGTGATCGACGAAAGCTCGGCATAGGTCAGGTTGGAAACCAGTGGACTGACGGCCGGCGTGTCCTGCGGCAGCGCCGGGCGCAGGATATTTCCGTCGGCAGAGCGGAACTCGTTGATATACTGGCTGTTCTTGGAGTGGAGATACACCCCGCCCACAACCCAGCTAAACGGCCCGCTGCCATTGGAGGACACGTTCAGCTCCTGCGTCCAGGATTCGGTGTCGCTCTGCCACAACGCCACATGGTCATGGGTATAACCCGAATAGGTCAGCGGGCTGTAACTCAGGTTCCAGAACAGCACGCTGTCCAGCCCGTCCGCGTCCCACTGCTGCTCGCTGTGCAGCTTCTGATAGCTGGTGATGGATTTGAAGGTGGCAAAATCCGCCTCATACTTGATCACGCCGGTGTACAGCTGCGTGCGCACATAGGCGCGGCCGGTGTAATCCTGCGTCAGGCGGCGCGGATCGGGATCCGGGTCCAGAATATTCTTCTGCGCCGGGCCGTTGGTGTCGCTGCGGAACTGGATGGTGTTCAGCGTAATGGAGAAATTGTCCTTCGGCTGCCATTTCGCCGCGATCCGGCCGCCGAACTCGTCCGCATCATCCAGCGGATACAGGTCGTAACCCGGCACCTTGGTGGCGTTGGCATAGCCGTCATGCTTCAGGAAATCGAAGGCGCCGCGAATGGCGAAGGTTTCGCCGATCGGCACGTTCACCGCGGCCTTGGCTTCGCGATACTTATAATTGCCGAACCCGGCGTTCAGATAACCCGTCAGGTCGGTTAGGGATGGCTCGACAGACACCACGTTGATGGTGCCCCCGGTGGAACCCTGCCCGAACAGCGTGCCCTGCGGCCCGCGCAGCACTTCCACCTGCCCCACGTCGATGAAGGCCGCCTTGGCCGCGATCGAGTTGAAGATGTAGGCGCCGTCGATGTGATAGGAGACGCCCGGCTGGGTGTTGGTGTTTTCCGGCGTTTCCGAACCGATACCCCGGATCACCAGCATCAGCTCGCCGCCGCCGCTGCGGGCGACCAGCAGGCTGGGCACGGTGCCGTTCAGGCCGGTGATATCGGTGATGTTGGCCGCGCGCAGCGTCTCCGCCGTCATCACGCTGACAGAGAGCGGCGCATTCTGCAGGCCAATGTCGCGCTTTTCGGCGGTGACGATGATCTCATCGAGACCGCCGCTGTCTGTTGCCACATTGTCGTCCGCAGCGGCGGCAACGCCGTGCATCAGGGCAAAGGCAGCCGAGCAGATCGAGAAGCTGGTGGCGACAGTGTGAAGAAACTTGCTTTTGTTAGACATGGATTCCCCCGATAACTGGGTTGCGGGAACCTCCCGATGGCGCGGCATTTTTGTCTGTTCCGCTTGCCCTGAAGTCTGTTCAGCAGCTGCCCAAGGGTCTTGTGCGAGTGCGAATAAGAAGTTGACGGAAACGCGTGTGCAGCAAAGTCCGCAGCCACGCCAGCCGTCGCAAGCATTGCCGCAACGCAATAAAAAACGGAGGTGCAGCGCAGGCGCGACGTTCCGCGCATGGCGCTTGGCCGATCAATGGTTTACAGGCAGGCGGCCCTTCGCCATCTTGCGTATCCGTATCCGGGGGAAGCTCAATCGTGCCCGAACTCTCATCCTCATCCCCCGCGTCAAGGGATCAGCGCGCATCCGCCACGCATCATTGCGATGCCTGCGTCGTGCGCAACCGCGCCATCTGCGCCGCGCTGGAACCGGAAGACAGGCACGCGCTGGGCCGCGAAGGCCGCATCCAGACCGTCCCGCGCGGCCGCACTTTGGTGTGGGAAGGCGAAGACGCCATGCTCGTCGCCAATGTGATCGAAGGCGTGCTGAAACTTTCCACTTCCACCAGCGATGGCCGCGAACAGATCGTCGGCGTGGTCTACCCTTCGGATTTCATCGGCCGCCCGTTCGGCGAACGCAGCCAGCACAGCGTCACCGCGCTGGTGGACAGCCGCGTCTGCCTGTTACCGCGCGCCGCCTTCGATCGCTTCGCCCACGAACATCCGGAACTGGAACATCGGCTGCTGAACCGCGCGCTGGACGAACTGGATCGTGCCCGGCGCTGGATGCTGCTGCTGGGCCGCAAATCCGCAACCGAACGGGTGGCGAGCTTCCTGCTGGAACTGTCGCACCGGCTCGCCGAATCGGGCTGCGCGGGCGATGTCGCGCTGGACAGCTTCGAACTGCCGCTGGATCGCCAGCAGATCGCGGATGTGCTGGGCCTCACCATCGAAACCGTCAGCCGCCAGATGTCGTCGCTGCGCGCGGCGGGCGTCATCGAACTGCCCGGCCGCCGCTCGCTGCACATCCTCGATCGCGCCCGCCTCACCGCGCTCGCCGGGGATTAAGGCGGGCACCCGGCCAGAAGGCCGAATGCCCGCCTGCTCGCTTAGAACTTGGTGCCGATCCCGAAGCCGACAACGATCGGGTTGATATCGACCCGCACGCTCTGCCGGCCGATGGCGGCCGTCGTCAGCCGTGCGCGGCTGCTCATGTCGATGTATTTCACGTCGAAGTTCAGGAACAGCTTGTTGTTCAGCGGAATGTCCGCCCCGGCCTGAAGCGCCCAGCCAAAGCTGTTCGACATGCTCACATCGGTGTCGCCCACGGCCGCCTCAAGGCTGCCGGACGCGCGGGTGTTATAGAAAATGGTATAGTTCACGCCTGCGCCGACATAGGGGCGAATGCTGCCCTCAGGCATGAAATGATATTGCAGTGTCAGCGTGGGCGGCAGCACCCAGGTGTCCAGCAGCTTGCCCACCGATTTCAGCGTGCCGCTATCGCCGTAAGCCGAATGCTTGGTGGTCGCCAGAATCAGCTCCATCCCAAGGTTGTTCGTCATCATATAGGTGAAGTCGAGTTCCGGCGTGTAGGCCTTGCCCACATTCACGCCCTCGCCCGGGAAGGCCGGCAACACATCGCCCGAGCTATCCTGCGGGGCGACAACCAGAAACCGGCCGCGCACCAGAAAATCTCCGGCTTCGGCGAACGCCGGGGCGCTTCCCGCCAACATGGCGGCACCCAGCGCGACGGTTGCAATGGCTCGCATCTTAGTCTCTCCTTGTCATGCAGGCGCTGGCTGCGGCTTCGAAAGCTGTTCCGAAGCCCGCCGCCTTCTCCCTGAATGGAAGGCCGCCTGTGGTGGTCCGCTTGTGCGCCCGCGCTGCAGCCCCGTCCTTGACGAACCCCAAGAATCGGGTTGACCTCGATCAACGCAAGCGAGCCGCCGCGCGTGCAATCGTCGCGGCATGTGGCCCTTCCACCCAGAGCTTCTGGCCCGCGCGGTGCCGCGCTACACCAGCTATCCCACGGCGGCCGAATTCGGCGCATCGGTGGGCGGCGCGGATCAGTTGGCGGCGCTGCGCTCGCTGCCGCACGGCACCTTCGTCTCGCTCTATGTGCACATCCCCTTCTGCCGCGACATCTGCTGGTATTGCGGCTGCAACACCAACCGCGCCAACCGCACAGACAGGATCGTCGCCTATCTCGAAGCGGTGGAGGCAGAGATCAACTGGCTCGCCAGCCACCTATCGGGCCGGGTGTCGCTCAGCCGGATCAGCTTCGGCGGCGGCAGCCCCAACGCGCTCGATCCGCTCAGCTTCGTCCGCCTCGTCAGCCAGATCGTCACCGCCTTTCAGGCCTCCACTCCCGAGATCTCGGTCGAGCTGGACCCGCGCACGCTGGACGCCGAATGGGCCGGCCTGCTCGGCAAGATCGGTGCCACCCGCGCCAGCCTCGGCGTGCAGACTCTGGACGCCGAAATTCAGGCCCGCATCGGACGGGTGCAACCGCTGGAAATGATCCGCAGCTCCGTCGATCTGCTGCGCAAATCCGGCGTCACCTCGCTCAACTTCGACTTGATGTACGGCCTCCCCGGCCAGAGCGAAGCGATCCTGATGGACACGCTGGAGGGCGCGCTGCAACTGGCCCCGGATCGCATCGCCCTGTTCGGCTATGCACATGTGCCGCACCTGATTCCGCGCCAGCGCCGCATCGAAGCCAGTGAACTCCCCGGCCTCGAACAACGCTTCCAGCAGGCCGCGCTCGGCCATGAACGGCTGGTCTCAGCAGGGTTGCAACCGATCGGCTTCGATCATTTCGCCCAACCCTCTGATCCAATCGCCGTCGCCGCCCGCGAAGGCCGCCTGCGCCGCAACTTTCAGGGCTTCACGGATGATCAGGCCCCGGCGCTCCTCGGCATCGGTGCCACCGCTATCAGCGCCACGCCGGATCTCATCGTCCAGAACGAGAAAAACACCGGCCGCTACCGCATGCGCGTGCTGGGCGGCCAACCAGCCGCCGAACTCGGCGTCCGCCGCAGCGCAGACGATCAGGAACGCGGCCTCGTCATCGAAGACCTGCTCTGCGGCCGCTCCGCGGACCTCTCCGGCCTCCCCGAAGACGGCGACTGCGAATTGCGCCTGAAACCCTTCCTCGAAGCGGGCTTGTGCCAGCTCGAAAACGACCGCCTCACCATTTTGCCCGGCGGCCTCCCCTATTCCCGAGCCATCGCCGCCTGCTTCGACAGCTACCGCGCGCAGGGCGCAGGCCGCTTCTCCTCAGCAGTCTAACCCCACAAAACAGCCCCTCCCCTTTAGGGGAGGGGTTGGGGTGGGGGCCATCCGCCGGGCGCGAGGTTGGGGTTTAGACAGCAGCGCTTTGGAGTGCACCCGCCCGTTCCTCCACACGTCGCCCCGGACTTGATCCGGGGCCCCGCTTTCACCTCCAACGTTGCCGAAGAACAGCTGGACCCCGGATCAAGTCCGGGGTGACGGTGTGGGTGTGAGGAGGTTGGCGCATAGGCCCGCCCCCCCCCCCCCCCCCCCCGCTGGATGCCAACCTATCCCCCGCTCAGGCTGAGCCTGTCGAAGCCCCATGGAGCATGCCCACCCCCAACACATTCCCATTCCCACCCGCACCCCCTAATCTCGCCTTATGCTTGATCTCGCCCAGCTCCGCCCGCTCGCCTTCGCGCTCGCGATCGGCTTGATCATCGGCCTGCAACGTGGCTGGCAGGCCCGTGCAGAACCAACGGGCCGCCGCGTCGCGGGCTTCCGCACCTTCGGGTTGCTGGGTCTGGCGGGCGGGCTGGCGGCGTTACTGCCATTGCCGTTCGGCACAGTGATTCTGGCGGCGGCGGCGGCGATGCTCATCGTCGGCTATGTGCGGGAAAGCAGCAGCACCGAATACAGCGCCACCACCGCCATCGCCGGCGTGCTCACGCTGGGGCTGGGCGCGTTTGCGGCGATGGGTCGGGAAACAGAGGCGATGGCGGCGGCGGCAGTGATGATGCTGCTATTGGCGCTGAAACACCGGCTGCACCATTTCCTGCGCGGCGTCTCCGCGACGGAGATCGAAGCCGCCAGCCGCTTCGCCATCGTCGCGCTCGTGATCCTGCCGCTGATGCCGGACAAGGCCTATGGCCCGTTCGAGGCCTGGAATCCGCGCCAGCTGTGGACGGTGGTGGTGGTGGTGCTGGCGCTCAGCTTCGCAGGCTATGTCGCCACCCGCCGCCTCGGCCCGTCGAAGGGGCTGCTGATCACGGCGGCGGCGGGGGCGCTGGTGTCATCCACGGCGGTCACCGCCAGCTATGCCCGGCAATTGAAAGAGGATTCGCCCGCCGTCCCCGCCCTCATCGCCGGGATCGCACTGGCCTCGGCAATTTCCTACGGCCGCCTGCTGCTGCTGGCAGCGCTGCTCACCACGGCGGCCGCACCCACGCTCGCCATCGCCATCGTGCCTGCGGGCCTTGTCGCGGTGGCGGCGGCATGGATCGTCGCGCGCCGGGCGGAGCCGCAAGTGCATGAAGGCGAACTGGCGCTGGGCAACCCGCTGAACTTCGGCTCGGCGTTCGGCCTCGCGGGATTCGTCGCGCTGCTGTCCGCGCTGTCGCGCTGGGCGCTGGATCATTTCGGTGGCGCGGGGATCGGCATCGTGCTGCTGCTCACCGGGCTTGCCGATGTGGATGCGGCCGTGTTGACGCTTGCGGCGCTGCCACCGCAAAATCTCGCGCCGGATCGCGCGGGGCTGCTGCTCACGCTGCCTGTCATCGCCAATATGACGGTGAAGATCGGGCTGGTGCTGGTGAACGCCCCCAACCGCCGGGGCCTGAAAGCAGCCCTGCCGCTGCTGGCCACCACGCTGGCGACGGCGCTGGGTGCCGCCTTTCTGGCGCTGCGCTGAAGCCGCTGTTGCAATCCGGCCTGCACAGGGCCAAGCCTCGCGCTGCATGAGCGAAGCAGACGCCGATCCGAACGCCGCGATGGACGATAACCGGCTGCAACCGGCCTTTCTGCGCGCCATCGAATCGGCGCTGAACGCAGAGGATGAAGGCGAAGTCCGCGCGCTGGTGAAGCCGCTGCACCCGGCCGATATCGCGGACCTGTTCGAGCAGCTGGACGCCGATCACCGAACCGCGCTCACCACCGCGCTCGGCCGCGATCTGAACGCCGATGTGCTGGCGGAAATGAACGATTGGGTGCGCGACGAAGTGGTGGGCGAACTCGCCCCCGAACATGTCGCCGAAGCCGTGTCGGAAATGGACACGGACGACGCCGTCGCCCTGATCGAGGAACTGGAACCCGCCGAACAGGAAGCCGTTCTCGACGAGCTTTCGGCGGACGACCGCGTGGCAATCGAAACCGCGCTGTCTTACCCGGAGGAATCTGCCGGGCGGTTGATGCAGCGCGAACTGATCGCGGTGCCGGAACATTGGACGATCGCGCAGGTGCTGGATTTCCTGCAGACCGCCCGCGACGATGTCACCGATTTCTGGGAAATCTTCGTGGTGTCGCCGGAACATAAGCCGCTCGGCACGATGCGGCTGTCATGGCTGCTCACGGCCCCGCGCTGGCTCGGCGTGTCAGACGTGATGCAGCGCCAGCAGACGCTGATTCCGGTCGATCTCGATCAGGAGGAAGTGGCGCTGCGCTTCCAGAAATACGCCCTGATTTCCGCTGCCGTGGTGGATCGCGACGGCCGGCTGGCCGGCGTGATCACGGCGGACGACATCGTCCACATCATCGCCGAGGAAGCGGGCGAAGATATCCTGAAACTGTCCGGCGCGGGCGACGGCGACATCTTCGAGCCCGTGGTCGACAGCTATAAGGCCCGCGTCCGCTGGCTGATCGCCAACCTGCTGACGGGTATCGTCTCGGCCAGCATCATCGCCAGCTTCGGCGCGACGATCGAGAAAATGGTCGTGCTCGCCGCCCTCTCCCCCATCGTCGCCTCCATCGGCGGCAACACCGGCAACCAGACGATGGCCGTCATCGTTCGCGCGCTGGCAACGGGGCAGATGACCAACGCCAACACCCGCCGCACGATCCTGCGCGAAGCCGCAGTTGCCTTCCTGAACGGCGTCACCATCGCCCTGCTGCTGGGCACGGGGGTGGCACTGCTGTTCTCCAACGCCCAACTGGGCGGCGTGATCGCGGCAGCCACGGTGTTCAACCTCATCATCGCGGGCCTCGCAGGCGTGATGGTCCCGCTCGGCCTCAAACGCCTCGGCGTAGACCCGGCAGTCGCCTCCTCGGTCTTCGTCACCATGATCACCGATTCCATGGGCTTCCTGCTGTTCCTGGGCTTCGCCACGGCCTCAGGTCTCGCCGCGTAGGCACCGCGTTCAGGCGGCGCGCGCCGCCGCACAAGTCGCAGGAGCACACAGATCAGCGCGCCCCTTTTAGCCCCTCCCCTGCAGGGGAGGGGTTGGGGTGGGGGCTAACCGCTTGGCGCGAGGTTGGGGGTTGTTGCCAGCGGCGCTTTCGCGCGTGTCCCACCCACCTCTCCACCCGCCGCCCCGGACTTGATCCGGCGCCCCGCTTTTCGTCTCCCACGTTGCCGGAGAACAGCTGGCCCCCGGATCAAGTCCGGGGTGACGGGTGTGGGTGTGGGGATGTCAGCGGATCAGGCCCGGCGGTGACACCCCCTCTCCATCTCTCCCCCTTGCAGGGGGAGAGCGCTCCGTAGCGCCGCAGGCAATCAAAGCGGATCACACGCACAACGCTTGAGTTCGGGTGCGACGCAAATGTTGAGGGGGCAGGGAAATCATTTCCTTGGCACGGGTTCCAAGGGCAAAGCCCTTGGCCGCCGGAGGCAAAACCAACCACCACCGGCAAAACCCATCCACCCTCAACTACAACGCGTAGTCCCGGACCCGGTTGCCTTGGACGTGCAGCGCGCGCCGCCCGCAACGGTGATGTCGCCCGATCCGGTCACGCGCAGGTCGGCCGTTCCGGTCGCGCGGGCGTCGATGTCGCCGGAGCCGGTGGTGGTTGCGGTCAGCGTTTCGCAGGTGAGGCGGCTGGCGTCGATATCGCCGGAGCCGGTCACGGAGAGGCTACCGGTGCCGCAGCGCCCGGCCGCGCTGATGTCCCCGGAGCCGGAGATGGAGAGCGAGAGGGTCGGCGCGTTGACGGTGTGCAAATCCATCTCGCCCGATCCGCTGATCCGGCCCGCGAACGGCCCGTTCACCCGGTCCACATCGATATCGCCGGAGCCGCTGATCGTCGCTGCGTTGAGCGCCGGCACGGAAACGCGGACTTTCACCCCGTCGCGGCTGCTCCAGTTCCATTTGCCGGGCTTGGTGCCGATCAGCAGCCGCTTGCCGTCCACGCGGATGTCCATCCGGTCCAGATCGGCGTCTGCGCCGGTGGCCACCACAGAGGCCCGGCCGCCGGTCGTCACCGTGACGTCGGTGGAGCCGGCCAGCACGATCTCGCTGAAATCGGTCACGGGAAAACTGCGTTCAGCGGCAAAGGCGGGCGCAGATGCGGCAAGGGCAAGAATGAGGGCAAAAGAGGTGCGCAAAGGAAAACTCCCCGGAAGCGTGGTCCCTCTCTCGCCAGCCCTTTAGGCCAGCCGAAAGCGCGGCGCAACCGCCCAAAATCCTCCCCTGAAAGGGGAGGTGGCTCGAAGGGCCGGAGGGGTGACAAACCGACCGCCAAATCCACAACGCAAAAAAACCGCGGGCCGGTGCCAAGGCACCAGCCCGCAGCTTTCATCCCGCAATCGGTCAGGCCAGAACGGCTTACGCCGCCTTCAGCACATCCTCGATCTCGCGCTGGGCGGCCGGTTCGTCGATGTTCTTCATCGCCGCCACTTCCCGCGCCAGACGGCTGATCGCCGCTTCGAAAATCTGCCGCTCGGAATAGCTTTGTTCCGGCTGATCTTCGGCGCGGTGCAGATCGCGCACCACTTCGGCGATGGACA
The DNA here is from genome assembly GCF_006385875.1 of Sandaracinobacter neustonicus. GTDB lineage: Bacteria > Pseudomonadota > Alphaproteobacteria > Sphingomonadales > Sphingomonadaceae > Sandaracinobacteroides > Sandaracinobacteroides neustonicus. The sequence goes on from NZ_VFSU01000019.1 coordinate 115,533, forward strand.
CCAGATCGCCCGAGTTGATCTTGGCTTCATATTCCTGCGCCCGGCGCGACCACATGATGCGCTTGATCTTCGGCTTGCCCTTCAGCGTCAGCAGCGCGTCTTTCAGCGTCGCTTCGCTGGACAGCTTGCGCATGCCAACGCCTTCGGCCTTGTTCGTCGGAACCTTCAGCGTCATCCGCTCCTTGTCGAAGCGGAGAACGTAAAGCTCCAGCCTCGCACCGGCGATTTCGCTCGCCTCGATTTCAATCACCCGACCAACGCCGTGCTTGGGATACACGACATTGTCACCCACCTGGAAGCTGAGTGCCTTGGCTGCCATATCGACTACTGTCCTTTCCTCGGCGAGAAACCAGCCATTACCCCGGCCACCGGCATCCGCGGATGCGACGGAAACCTGCCGGGCGAGTCGCGAAAGGAAAGATTCGCAGACAGCTTCGCCGGATGGCAGGTCAGGCATGGAATAGAGCCGGTCTCGCGCGACATCATCATGATCGTGGCGACGAACCCTGCAAGACCGGCGGGCCCGTTCGCCAGTTGGCGACACTCGGATCGCTGAAGCAGTGGGTCTATTCCGCATCAGGTGCCGACCCCTTCTGGTCGTCCTGCGGACAATGCGCGCCAGCGCCTGACTCCGGCTTTCAAGCTTTCCGAGGCCCTAGGCCATAGCAGAAATATGACATCAATTCTACCCTGAAGGCCCCTCCTGACGTCAAATCAGGCCTGTTCAGGGGTAAAATTCCGCAATTACACGTCATCTTCCGGGTCCGGGCCGGCCATCAGCGCATCCGAAACACCCGCAGAGTTCGCCCGGATCGCCGAGTCGATCCGCGCGGCCATCTCTGGATTTTCCGTTAAGAACTTCTTCGCATTCTCCCGGCCCTGCCCGATCCGCGTGCTGTCATAGCTGAACCACGCGCCGGACTTGTCCACCAGCCCGGCCTTCACGCCCAGATCGAGGATTTCGCCCACCTTGGAAATGCCGCTGCCATACATGATGTCGAACTCGACCTGCCGGAACGGCGGTGCCACCTTGTTCTTCACCACCTTCACCCGCGTGGTGTTGCCGATGATGTCCTCGCGGTCCTTGATCTGCCCCGTCCGCCGGATATCCAGCCGCACGGAGGCATAGAATTTCAGCGCATTGCCGCCCGTCGTCGTCTCCGGATTGCCATACATCACGCCAATCTTCATCCGTACCTGGTTGATGAAGATGACGATGCAGCGGCTGCGGGAAATGGAGCCGGTCAGCTTCCTGAGCGCCTGGCTCATCAGCCGCGCCTGCAAGCCCACATGGCTGTCGCCCATCTCGCCTTCGATTTCCGCGCGCGGCACCAGCGCCGCCACCGAATCCACCACCAGCACGTCGATCGCGTTCGATCGCACCAGCGTGTCGGTGATCTCCAGCGCCTGCTCACCGGTGTCCGGCTGGGAGACGATCAGATTGTCGGTGTCCACCCCCAGCTTCTTGGCATAGATCGGGTCCAGCGCATGTTCGGCGTCCACAAAGGCCGCAACGCCGCCCGCCTTTTGCGCTTCGGCGATCACATGCAGCGCCAGCGTCGTCTTGCCGCTCGATTCAGGTCCGTAAATCTCGATCACCCGGCCCCGGGGAAGCCCGCCGATGCCCAGCGCGATGTCCAGCCCCAGCGAACCTGTGGAGATGGATTCGATCTCCAGCGTCTCGCGCTGCCCCAGCTTCATGGCAGAGCCCTTGCCGAAGGCCCGGTCGATCTGCGCCAGTGCCGCTTCGAGCGCCTTTTCCCTGTCCATGCGAATCCCTTGTTCTCAAATGCCCCAGCGGGCAAAGACCCCGTCACCTGCTAGCCGCGCAAGCGCCGCCGCGCAAGCTTCGTACCTGTTTTGTTCTTGCTCCGCAAGCAGCTTGCACGCCGCTTTTCAAACCAGTTCGCGCAACCGCTCGCCAAGTGTCCGCACGGTATAGGGTTTGGGCAGATATCCCACCCCCAGCCCCGGCACGGCCGCCCGCGCGCCTTCATCCGCATAGCCCGATGTCAGCAGCACCGGCAGCCCCGGCCACAGCTCGCGCGCGGCACTCGTCAACCCGATCCCGTCCAGCCCCGGCATGCGAATGTCAGACACCATCACCGCAGGCCGCTCGGCTGCCAGCCGCTTCAGCGCCGCCTCGCCGTCCGCCGCCTGCCGCACCCGCCAGCCCAGCCGCTCCAGCCCGCGCGCGACGGACATGCGCAGCATCAGCTCATCCTCCACCAGCAGCAACAGCCGCCCGGCGGGCTGCACCGGCGCGGCAGCCGCCTCCACCGCCTCCGACACTTCCGGTAGATAAACCGCGAAACGCGCGCCCTTCGCCGAAGGTTCCAGCAGCAGGAAACCGCCCGATTGCTTCACCAGCCCGAAGGCACTGGAAAGCCCCAGCCCCTGCCCCTTCGGCCGGGTGGTGAAATAAGGCTCAAAAATCCGCGCCGCCACCGCGCCGTCCACCCCCGGCCCGTCATCGCTCACGCTCAGCACGCCATAGGAAACGGCGGGCATGAAGGCCCGCCCGGCCTCCGGCCGCTCGCCCGCACCGATCCGCGCCGCCGCCAGTTCGATCCGCCCCCGCCCGCGCGTTTCCAAGATGGCGTCACGCGCGTTCAGCACCAGATTCACCAGCACCCGCTCCAGCGCCGTCGAATCCACCCGCACCCGCACAGCGGCTCCGCGCCGCACGGCCAGCGCCACCTTCGGCCCCGTCAGCGCAGAGAGCACGGGGGCCATCTGCTCCAGCAACTCGCCCAGATCGGCCACTGCCGGGTTCAGCATGTCCTGCCGGGAAAAGGCCAGAATCTGCCGCACCAGCTCGCTCGCCTTCACCGCCTGATCGACGATGGCGGACAGATCGCGCACCTCCTCGGCCCCCGCCGCCCGCGCGTGCAGCAGCTCCGCCGTGGTGACGATACCACCCAGCATATTGTTCAGATCATGCGCCAATCCAGCCGCCAGCAAGCCCACCGCCTGCGTGCGCACAACCCCGTTCGAACCCGCAACCCCAGACATAGCGACAGCCAAGACCTTCCCGGAAAGCCCCTGCCGTTCCACGGCCGCACCGCGTCTGGCTTAAGTGCGCCCCGCGCCCAGCCCGGCCGGCTGCCCGTCCCGCGCGGCCCTTATCCGCTTGCGCCGGTTCCAGCGCTGGCCCACCCACAGCCGCCAGCCCAGATGCACGCTCATCCAGCCGGCGGCCGCCCCCACCACGGCGAAGATCAGCAGCCCCACATAGGTCGGCCCGGCCAGATTCACCGTCCAGCCGATCGCCTGCTCCAGCCTGCCCGCACCCGGTGCCAGGCGGAACAAGGTATCATTCTGCATACCGATGGCCTGCTTCCCCACGATGAAGGCCATCACCCAGATAAAGGGCATGGTCAGCGGGTTGGTGATGAAGGTGGCAGCGGCAGCCACCGGCAGATTGGCGCGCGCGGCCACCGCGAACACGGCCGCGAACGGAGTCTGTGCCATCGGCACCGCGAATCCGGCGAACAGCCCCAGCGCGGTGCCGCGCGCCACGCCGCGCCGGTTGAAACGCCACACCAGCGGCGATGACAGGTGCCGGGCAAAGGGACGCAGGTAGCGATTCGCTTCCAGCTCCTCCCGCTTCGGCAACTTCAACCACCCCGGCACCGGAACAACTCCCCTTGGATTCGGCGCGATGCAGTTTTCGCGCGCGGCAGCCATTCAACCGCCATTGCGGCAAAGATGTGTCTGCGAAGGCTGAACCGCAACCGAACAGCCCCGGAAACCGGCGGAATGAGACGAGAATTCGACGAAAGTCGCAGCTGGAAGGGCGTTCAGCCCCGTTCGCGCAGCAGGCGGCCCTGTTCGCGCTTCCAGTCCTTTTCCTTCTCGTGCGCGCGCTTGTCGTGCAGCTTGCGGCCCTTGGCGACGGCCAGTTCCACCTTCGCCCGGCCGCGCTCGTTGAAATACACGCTCAGGGGCACCAGCGTCATGCCCTGCCGGGCCACCGCGCCGTGCAGCTTCTCGATCTCTCGCGCGCGCAGCAGCAGCTTCCTCGGGCGCTTCGGCTCGTGGTTGTGGCGGTTGCCGTGGCTGAACTCGGGGATGTTGGCGTTCACCAGCCACACCTCGCCATTCTTCACCTCGGCATAGCTTTCCGCGATCGAGCCTTCGCCAAAGCGCAGGCTTTTCACCTCTGTGCCGGTCAGGGCGATCCCGGCGTCGAGCACATCCTCGAAGCTATATTCATAGCGCGCGCGGCGGTTTTCAGCGACGGTCTTTACCTTCACCGTCTCATGTCTGGGGCGTGCCATCAGGGCGCAATACCCGCGTGCGCCAGCGCCGCATCCACAGCCGCCTTCGAAACCGCAGACGGCTCCACCACCGGCAACCGCGTGGTCGCTTCCATCCGCCCCAGCAGCGAAAGCGCATATTTGGTCGGCCCCGGCGAGGCATCGGTGAACAGCGCCCGGTGCAGCGGATACAGCTGATCCTGCAACGCCAGCGCGGTCGCGAAATCGCCGTCCAGCGCCGCCTGCACCTGCTGCGCGTTCAGCGCGGGCGCGACATTGGCCGTCACCGAAATCGCCCCATGCCCGCCATGGGCGATGATCCCCAAACTCATATAGTCATTGCCGGACAGGATCAGGAAATCCCGCCCGCACTCCTGCCGGATCTGGCTGATCCGCTCGATATCGCCGGTCGATTCTTTCACGCCGATGATATTGGAATGATCGGCCAGTTCCGCCATCGTCTCCGTCGCCATGTCGATGCCGGAACGGCCGGGGATGTTGTAGATCAGGATCGGCAGCGGCCCATGATCGGCCAGATGCCGGAAGTGCGCGATCAGCCCACGCTGCCCCGGCTTGTTGTAATAGGGGCAAACCACCAGCGCCACATCGGCCCCGGCCTTCGCCGCCGATTGCATATGGTGCAGCGCCACGGCGGTGTCGTTCGAACCGCAGCCCGCGATCACCGGCACGCGCCCCTTCGCCGCCTTTACCGTCAGGCCGACCACATGGTCATGCTCCTCGATGGAGAGCGTCGCCGATTCGCCCGTGGTGCCGCAGGGCACCAGCCCGCCCGAGCCTTCGGAAACCTGCCAGTCCACAAAGGCTTCGAACGCTTTTTCATCCACCCGCCCATCGCGAAACGGGGTGACAAGCGCAGGGATGGAGCCAGTGATGAGCGGCATGAAATCAGGTCCTTGGAATGCGGCAATTCGCCTTGGCGTGCGGCAGGGTGACACCCACCGGCCTTGGCGCAATCGTCCGGCCTGCCTAAAGACTTCCCCATGACCCTGCAATATCGCCTGTCCGCCGCAATAGTTGCCGTGGCCGCAATCGCCGCCCCCGCGCTGGCACAATCCGATCCCGCCTCGCGCGCATGGCTCGCCCAACAGTTCGCCAGTTACCGGGCCGGCTCCAGCATGGCCCCGCAAGGCGCGCCCACCCCGCTCGCCAACAGCCTCGCCACTTGGGAATGGCTCCGCCGCCCGGTGCCTGCGGGCGTGACCTATCCATTGTCTCTGCAATCGCAATGGCTTGCCGCACATCCCGGCTGGCCCGGCCACAGCGCCATCCGCCGCCGCGCCGAAACGCAGGCCGCAGACCAGACGAAAGCGTCAGACGCCGAAGCGCTGGCCTATTTCCGCGCCGTGCCGCCCATCACCTCGGCCGGGCAGGCGCGCTACGCCCTCCTCCTCGCCGGCCCCGAGGCAGTTGCACAGGCCCGCGCCGCATGGGCACGCCCGTCCATCCCGCCGGAACTGGAAAGCGCCCTCCTCGCCCGCTTCGGCAGCAACTTCACCCGTGAAGACCATGCCGCGCGTGCCGATCAGCTGATCTGGGCCGGGCAAACCAGCGCCGCCGCCCGCCTCATCCCCTTCCTTGACGATGAAGCCCGCGCGCTGGCACAGGCCCGCATCGCGCTGCGCACGGGCGCGCCAGACGCAGAGGCACGCGCGGCGTCCGTCCCCGCCAAATACCGCCGCAACGCGGGCCTCACGCATGATCGCTCCATCTTCCTTGAACGGCAGGGCCGCCTCTCGGAAGCCGAAGCCCTGCTCGCCGCCGGAGATACGGACGCAGGCGCCACCGCGCCGGAAACATGGCTGGAACGCCGCCTCACGCTGGGCCGTGCGGCCATGCGCCGGGGCGATCACCAAACCGCCTATCGCATCCTCGCCAACCACAAGGCCGTCGCGCCCGGCGTGAATCCGGCCAGCCTCCCCCTTTCCGTCCGCGTGGACTTGTCGGATACGGACTGGCTGGCGGGCTGGCTGGAACTCAGGAAGCTGGGCCGTCCCGAACATGCGCGGGAGCATTTCACCCGCTTCAACGCCGCTGTCACCACCCCCATCAGCCAGACGCGCGGCGATTACTGGCTGGGCCGCGCCGAAAAGGCCGCCGGCAACCCGGCAGCCGCCACGGCCGCCTTCGAACGCGCCGCCCGCCACAGCGATTATTACTACGGCCAGCTCGCGGCAGAGGAACTGGGCCGCACGCCCGCCCTCCCCATGGTCCCGCGCATCACCCCCACCGCGGCAGACCGGCAGAAAGCCGAAGGCTCCTCGCTCGGCCGCGCCCTGCAACTGCTGATCGATGCCGGAGAGGCAGAGCGCGCCTCCCTGTTCACCCGCGCGCTGGCAGACAGCCTGACCACCCCAGCCGAAGCCCGCGCGGCCGCCGAATATGGCCAGCGCATCAACCGCCCCGATCTCGGCGTCTGGACATGGAAGGCCGCCCGCCCGCGCGGAGACCTCGCCACCTTCGATCTCGCCTACCCGCGCCTGCCCGCCAGTTCGCCCGTGCCCTCGCAGGACTGGATCATCAGCCACGCCATCGCCCGGCAGGAATCGAGCTTCGATCGCACCGCGCTGTCCTCCGCAGGCGCGCGCGGGCTGATGCAGCTGATGCCCGCCACCGCACAGGACGTCGCCCGCAGGCTGGGCCTCCCCTACAATGCCCAGCGCCTGTTCGACGATCCGGCCTACAATGTCACGCTGGGCAGCGATTACATCCGCCTCAGGCGGGACAATTTCTCGAACGCCGCCATGGCCATCGCCGCCTATAACGCAGGCGCGGGCAACGTCCGCAAATGGCTGACAATGAACGGCGATCCGCGCGGTGGCACCACCAACGACCTGATCGACTGGGTCGAGATGATCCCCATCACCGAAACCCGCAACTATGTGCAGCGCGTCACGGAAAACGCCGTCGTCTATTCGCTGCTGGAGCCCACGCGGCAGGGCGCACAACCCCGAGCCTCGCAATGGCTGAAAAACCCCTGATCCGGCCCCGCCAGCCCCACCCCCAACCCGTCACCCCGGACTTGATCCGGGGTCCAGCTTCCTGTCTTGGCACCGCATGAGCGACCCGATCACCCCCGCAGGCATGGCCGCCCTGAAGGCCCGCTACGATCACCTGTTCGCCACCGAACGCCCGCAAATGGTGGAGGTCGTCAGCTGGGCGGCAGGCAACGGAGACCGCTCCGAAAACGGAGACTATCTCTACGGCCGCAAGCGCCTGCGCGAGATCGACCGCGAACTGGGGCACCTGTCGCGACGCATGAAAGACCTGCAAGTCGTCGACCCATCCCGCCAGCCGGACAAGACCCGCATCTTCTTCGGCGCGACAATCAAGGTGGTGGACGAAGACGACCGCGAACAAACCCTCACCCTCGTCGGCCGCGACGAAGCCGACGCGGGCGCCGGCCGCATCGCCTGGAACAGCCCGGTCGCCATAGCCCTGAAAGGCGCCCGCATCGGCGAAACCCGAACCGCCCGCCTCCCAGCCGGGGAGCGGTATCTGGAAGTGCGGGAGATCAACTATCCGGGCTGATTGAGGATTATTTTTGCCGCATCTAAACAATTCATCGATTTCTTCAGTGAAATTGTTAACGTCTATCATCAGACATATCCGCACGGGGGCGCGCGCAATGTCGACGATGGACCTGATCGAAGAAATCTACAGTTCGATCGACGACGATGAAGCTTTTGCCCGTCTTCCGGACACTATATCTGCACTAGCGCGCTCCAGATCGACGCTCATCTACCGTATCCGCAACGACGACGGCGCCTGCACCATCTCCGCCTATAGTCATTTCACCTCCGCCCAGCACGATCTTTATGAGAACCGATACGCGTTCGACAATCCATGGGCCCGCCGCGTCCAGTCGCTTGGGCTAACGGGCCGCGCGATTGCCCTATGCGATCTCGTGCCCGAACAGGAAATTATGCGAAGTGAATTCTACCATGAATTCATGCGCGCCAACGGGGACGACACCGGCCGCTGCATAGGCGGTGAGTTCCACATGCGGGACAGCCGGCTGATCATCGCCTCCCACCGTGCCCTTCGGGCCCGTCCCTATGGCGATGCGGACGTCGCCCGGATGGAGATGGCGCTGCGCCACGTCCGCCGGGCACTGTCCACCCGAGACGAACTGGCAAACCTGCGCTGGCATGGCGGCCTGCTGGAATCCCTGCTGAATCAGGAGGAGCGCGCGATGCTGGTGCTCGGCGCCGGTGCGCGCGTCCGTTACTGCAACGCCGCCGCCGAACATATCCTCTCCGGCGGCCACGGCATGCGCCTGCGCGGCGGGCACCTCCTTCTTGCCGGCGCGGCCAGCCAATCCGCATTGCAACGCGCGCTGGACGACATCCTGAACCGCCGGGCCGAAACCCCCTCCAGCTTCGCGGTGCCGCGCCGGGACGCCGCCACGGCGTTCGAATTCCGCCTCAGCCCGCTGCGGCTGAAGGGCGAGGATCTCTGCATCCTCACCATCCTGGACCCGGCCCGCCCGACCACGAACGACTGGCCCATGGTCGCCCGCATGTTCGGCCTCACACCGACCGAACTCGCCCTCGTGCAGGAACTGCACACCGGCCGGTCACTGGCCGACATCGCCGACAGCCGCCACCGCTCCATCGAAACCCTGCGCACGCAATTGAAGGCCATATTCCAGAAAACCGGCTTCAACCGCCAAAGTACCCTGCTGGGCGGCATCGAACGCCTGCTGCGGCAGGGCTGACCGCCCTGAAAATCACCCGGACGGGTGATGGAATGCCGCATCGCGGCAGATAGTTTTCCCGCGCATCCATGTGGATGAAACAGCGGGGAAAAAACATCATGCGTCATTCAATCATGGCGGCGCTATTCGTCAGCGCCGCAATCGCCACACCGGCTGCGGCCGTCACCATCACCAACCTGTTCAACTTCAGCCCGGCCAGTGGCTACTCTTCGCGTGGCGAACTCGTCGCCGATGCCGCCGGCAACCTCTATGGCACGACGAGATCAGGCGGCGCGAACGGAGTTGGCACCCTGTTCCGCCTTGGAACGGATGGCGTCTATTCCGTGTTGCACAACTTCAGCAGCGCGAGTGGAGGCGTTGCCGAAGCCGGGCTGACCATCGACGCCGCCGGCAATCTCTATGGCACGACCTCTGCAGGCGGCGCCAACGGCTTGGGCACCGTGTTCCGGGTTGGAACGGATGGTTACTCTGTGCTGCACGATTTCGACTCGGCTGGCGGAGGCAATCCTCGAGGTGGGGTCATCCTCGATTCGTCGGGCAACCTCTATGGAACGGCATATAATTACGGAGCAGCCAACCGGGGAACAATCTACAAGATCAGCACGGACGGCGATTACACCGTTCTGCACAATTTCACGGCGCTGCAAACCGGATACCATCCGCAAGCCGGCCTGACGTTGGGCGCGGACGGCTATCTCTATGGCACAGCGAGCGGCGGCATTCCTGCGGTCCAGGCCGGAACCATCTTCAAGCTGGCCACCGATGGCAGCGACTACACCCTGCTGCACAGCTTCGGGATCTCCGGGGACGGCAGATACCCGCAAATGGAGATGATCGCAGACGCTGCGGGCAATATGTACGGAACGACGAATCAGGGCGGTGGGAGCGGATATAACAGTATCGGCACCATTTTCCGTATTGGAACGGACGGCGAATATTCCGTGATCCATACCTTCGTCGGCGAAACCAACGGATCTTACCCCGTTGGCAACCTGCTTCTGGATGCCGCCGGCAACCTGTATGGCACAACCACCTCAGGCGGAATCAACCAGAATGGCACAGTGTTCCGGCTGAGCGCGGACGGCGATTATTCGGTGCTGTATAAATTCGCGACCTATGGGGGGTACGGCAGAAGCCCCTATGCCGGCTTGTTGGCGGATGCGGAAGGCAATCTCTATGGATCGACTTCCAGCTCGGACGGATCAAATCTCTACGGCTCCATCTTCAAATTAAGCGACGTGGGCTATGTGCTCCCTGCCGTCACCCCGCCCCCCGTGGGCGGCATTCCGGAACCCGCCACCTGGGCCATGCTGATCGTCGGCTTCGGGCTGGTGGGTGTATCCGCACGCCGGCGTGCGCGCATCATGAGCATCGGAAATTAAACAGTTCAGGCGCGATGCCCGGATGTTGCCGGGCGCCTGCCGGGCGGGGGACTTCCCCGCCCGGCGAAATTCCGTGGAACATGTCCAACAAATCCAACAGCTCCTACCCGCAACGCGTTGAAATCAAAGTGTAGGACAATGTTCCACGTGGAACAACCAATGTGGTTATAGCGGAGAGGAGCGGCCGGCGGCATAGCCGCCGAGTCCGCTTTGCCAATGGGGAAGAGATAGAAGGATTGCGGGCAAAGCCCGCTCGTCGGACGGGTTCGTGGGCAGTCGCCCACGCCCCGCCGTCCGGGCCTGCGGCGAGTCTGCCGGTCAGCGCTGCGCGCTGACGTCAGCCGCCTTCGGCCGGCTCCAGCGTGCAGCCCAGTTCCCGTTCGGCCAGCTTCTTCATCTCCACCGTCAGCGGCGGGTCGGTCAGGTCCACGCCGTCCGCCAGCGCGTCCGCGATGATCCGCAGCCCCTCGATCCGCGCCGCCTTCTTGTGGTTGGCGCCAATGATGTGCCAGCGCGCATGTTCGGTGTCCGTGCGCTCGAACATCTCTTCATAGGCGTCCACATAGGCCCGGCGCTGCGCACGGTTGCGGAAATCCTCCGCCGTCACCTTCCAGCGCTTCCAAGGCCGTTCCAGCCGGTCGATCAGCCGCTCGTCCTGCTCGTCCTGGCTGATGTGCAGGAACAGCTTCACGATCCGCGTGCCATAGGTCACCAACGTCGATTCAAAGGCGTTGATCTCGCCATAGGCCCGGCCCCAGTCCTCGGCCGAAGCAAAGCCTTCCACCCGCTCCACCGCCACCCGGCCATACCAGCTGCGGTCGAACACGGTCCAATTGCCCTTTTCCGGCAGATGCGCCCAAAAGCGGGTCAGATAATGCTGCTTGCGCTCATGCTCGTCGGGGGCCGCAACGGGCACCACCTTCAGGAAGCGCGGATCCATTTCCGCCGTCAACCGCTTGATCAGGCCGCCCTTCCCGGCCGCGTCCCAGCCTTCCAGCAGGATGATCGCCGCCCGCTGCTGCCGGTGATAGGCGATCAGGATTTCCAGCAGCCGCAGCTGAAGTTTCTTCTCGATCTCCGCATAATCGTCGGGGCTGCGCCGATGCTCAACCTTGTCCAGCCGCCCCTTCGCCATGTCAGGCGGCTGCCTTCTTCGCGGGCTTCTCTTTCCGCGCCTTGTCCAGCTTTTTCAACACCATGTCCCGCTTCAGGCGGGAGAGATGGTCGATGAACAAAATGCCTTCCAGATGGTCCATCTCATGCTGCAAACAGGTCGCCGTCAGCTCGTCCAGCACCTCGTCATGCGCCGCGCCGGTCTCGTCCAGCCATGTGGCGCGGATCGTCGCGGGCCGCTCCACATCCGCATATTGGCCGGGAACAGACAGGCAGCCTTCGTTGTAGACGCTATAATCCTCGCTTGGATCGAACAGTTCCGGGTTGATGAACACGCGCGGATTGGGCGTGCCCTTGCCCTCCTCATCCTCCGGCCCGTCGCCCAGATCCATCACCAGCAGCCGGATCGGCACATCCACCTGCGCGGCGGCCAGCCCGATGCCTGGGGCGTCATACATGGTTTCGAACATGTCGACGATCAGCGCGCGAATGTCCTCCGTGATTTCAACCACAGGTTCGGAGATGCGCCGCAGGCGCGGATCGGGCACTTCAAGAATGGGCAGAATGGCCATCCACCCTAGCTAGGAAAGGGGGGCCGCCCGGTCAAGCCAGAGGTCTGCGCAACCGCAATGCCTGCGCCAGCGTGCCTTCATCCAGATAATCCAGTTCACCGCCCACCGGCACACCATGCGCCAGCTGCGTCACCTTCGCCCCCAGCCCCTCCAGCGCTTCCGCCACGAAATGCGCCGTGGTCTGCCCCTCCAGCGTGGCGTTCATCGCCAGCACCACCTCCGTGATCGGCGGATCGCCCGCCACCCGCGCCTGCAGTTGGGCGATGGAGAGATCATCAGGCCCCACCCCGTCCAGCGCAGAGAGCATGCCGCCAAGCACATGATAACGCCCGGCAAACAAGCGCCCGCGTTCCAGCGCCCACAGGTCCGCCACATCGGCCACCACACACAGCAGGGCGGGATCGCGCTTTGGATCGGTGCAGATGCGGCACGGGTTGCGCGTGTCCAGATTGCCGCAAATATCGCAGGCAGACAGCGCCGCATCCACCCGTTGCAGCGCAGCCAGCAGCGGCTGCAACTGAGTTTCCCGGTTTTTCATCAGCTGCAGCACCACGCGCCGAGCCGATCGCGGCCCCAAACCGGGAAGCCGCGCCACCAGTGCCATCAGTTGCTGCAAAGCGTCGTCCATTCTATCGGCTGTGCCATGCGAATTGCCTTCATGGGAACCCCGGATTTCGCGGCCACCGCGCTGAATGCTCTGGTTCAGGCCGGGCATCAGGTCGCCGCCGTCTATACCCAGCCGCCGCGCCCGGCGAACCGCGGACGGCTGACGCCCTCTGCCGTGCAGTTGCGCGCCGAAGCGCTGGGGCTCAACGTGCGCACGCCCGCCAGCTTGAAGGGGGAGGCGGAACAGGCGGCGTTCGCCGCGCTCGATCTCGATTACGCGGTGGTCGCCGCCTATGGGCTGCTGCTGCCCAAGGCCGTGCTGGAGGCGCCGCGCCACGGCTGCCTGAACATCCACGCCTCGCTGCTGCCGCGCTGGCGCGGGGCCGCACCGATCCAGCGGGCGATTCTGGCCGGGGATTCGGAAACCGGAGTCGCCATCATGCAGATGGAGCGCGGGCTGGATACTGGCCCCGTCCGGCTGGAGGGGCGGATGCCGATAGGTCGCGAAACCACCGGAGAGTTGACCGTTGCGCTGGCGGAAATGGGCGCGCGACTGATGCTGGAGGTGTTGGCAGACCTGCCCGGCCATCCGCCGGTTCCGCAGCCGGAACAGGGTGTTACCTATGCCCACAAGATCGACAAGGCGGAAAGCCGGATCGACTGGAGCCTGCCCGCGCGACAGATCGACCGGCTGGTGCGGGCGATGCAGCCCAGCCCCGGCGCATGGTTCGACAGCGGCGGCAGCCGGGTGAAGCTGATCGCCGCCGAACCAGCACCCGGCGGCGGCGCGCCCGGAACGCTGATCGGCGACAGTGTGGCCGCCACCGGCGGCGGGGGCATGGCCGCCACCGGCGACGGCGCGCTGCGGCTGCTGACCGTTCAGCCCGAAGGCAAGCCGCGCATGGCCGCCGCCGACTGGCTGCGCGGCCGCCGCCTGCAACCCGGCGAGCCGCTTTGAGCCGCCGAATCCGCTTCACGCTGGAATGGGACGGCAGGCCCTACATGGGCTGGCAGCGGCAGCCGCACGGGCCTTCGGTGCAGCAGGCTGTGGAAACGGCGCTGGCCGAGATCACCGGTGAGCAGGCCGTGGTGCATGCCGCAGGCCGCACCGATACGGGCGTGCATGCCAGCGGCATGGTGGCGCATGCGGAACTGCAATCGGAGCTGGCCCCGTTCCGGCTGATGGAGGGGGTGAACGCGCGGCTGAAACTGGCGGGCCAGCCCGTCGCGGTGCTGGCAGCGGAGAACGCCGGGCCGGACTTCCATGCGCGCTTTTCCTGCACCGGTCGCGCTTATGAATATCGGCTGCTCTGCCGCCGCGCGCCGCTCACATGGAACAGCGGGCTGGTCTGGCGGCGGCCCAACCGCTTCGACATCGACGCCATGAACGAAGCCGCGCGGCATCTGCTGGGGCAACATGATTTCACCACCTTCCGCCACGTGCATTGCCAGGCACAAAGCCCGGTGAAAACGCTGGACCGGCTGTGGGTAGAGGAGGATGGCGAAGCCGTGACGGTGCATGCCGCCGCGCGATCCTTCCTGCACCACCAGGTGCGCTCGATGGTCGGCTCTCTGGTGCTGGTGGGAGAGGGGCGCTGGCGGCCTTCGGACGTCGCCGAAGCGCTGGCGGCGCGGAACCGGGCTGCCCTGCGACTGAACGCCCCGCCAGACGGTTTGTGGTTCGTTCGGGCCGAATATAGGCAACCGTCGGAATAATTTACATAATCTTGGCCAAAGACTCCATAACCCCTTGATATCATGAATGGCGGCGGTTGGCATATTCCTTGCATATTCTATAGCGGAAGTCGCGTTAACTATTTGAAGCAGACCGCGAGCATGAATGGTATGGAAGAACGGCCCAAATCCGGATTTCGAGGTGCCGTCCTCGTGTGGATCGTCGGGCTGACGCTCGGGGTTGCGGCAGGGGCTGCCACGGCGATGCTGCTGATGCCTTCCAACGGGTCACGCAACAGCTTGCAATCCGCTATCGCCGACCGATTCCGCTGACGCCGAAGCCGGTTGAGACCCGTCAGATCAGCCGCTCTAGCGGCAGTCTCAGATCAGCCGCTCCAGCGGCGGTGTCAGATCAGCCGCTCCAGCGGCGGTGTCAGATCAGCCGCTCCAGCGGCGGGGGATGCCCCAGAAACGCCTCCGGGCTGGCGGAGCGGCCATAGGCCCCGGCCATGAAAACTGCCACCAGATCGCCCACCCGGCTTTCCGGGAATTGCGCCTTCTCGGCCAGCCGATCCAGCGGCGTGCACAGGCATCCCACCACCGAAACCGGCCCGCGTGCACTGCTATCGCGGCTGGCGTTCACCACCGGATAGTTGCGGCGGATCACCGTGCCGAAATTGCCGGTGGCGGCCAGTTGATGGTGCAGGCCGCCGTCCGTCACCAGAAATATCTCTCCACCAGACTGCTTGATATCGGTGATGCGGCACAGGTAAACGCCCGCCTCCGCCACCAGCCAGCGGCCCAGTTCCAGCGCGAACCGGCTGCCCGCCAGCACCGGAGGGCGTTCGGCAAGGATCTCCGCCAGCCCGGCCCCCAGCGCGCCGAGGTCCAGTTCCGTATCTCCGGGGAAATAGGGCACACCGAAGCCGCCGCCCAGATTGATCAGCGGGGCCTGCAACCCGGCCTCCGCCAGCAGCTGAGCCGACAGGGCGACGGACTGGCGCTGCGATTGCAGGATCGCCTCCACCGAGAGATTCTGCGATCCGGCGAACAGGTGCAGCCCGCGAAATTCGAACGGGGCCTCTGCCATCCGCGTCAGCAGCGGCCCGGCATCCGCCGCATCCACGCCGAACGGGCTGGCCGCGCCGCCCATCTTCATGCCCGAGCCTTTGAGCGCAAAGGGCGGATTCACGCGCAACGCCACCCGTGCCGGGCGCGCCAGCCGCCCGGCGATCGCCGCCAGCCGTTCCAGTTCGCCCGCCGATTCCACGTTCAGCGTCACGCCCGTCCGCACGGCGGCTTCCAGTTCCCGGTCCCGCTTACCCGGCCCGGCGAAGCTGACATGCGCCGCTGTCATGCCCGCCGCCAGCGCCTTGTCCATCTCCCCCGCAGACGCGACATCGAAGCCGTCCACAAGGCCCGCCATATGCGCCAGCAGCGGCGGATAGGGATTGGCCTTCACGGCATAATGCAGCCCAAGTTCGGGCGGCAGGGTGGCGCGGAACGCCTGCACCCGCGCCGTCAGCAGCGCACCATCATAGAGGAACAGCGGCGTGTCGCCGGCTTGCCTCACCCAGTCCCCGGCGCTGCGGCCCGCCACAAGCAACTGCCCGGCCTCGTCGCGCCCGAACCCCGCGGGCAGGCGATCTGTCATGCGCTGTAGTTCGCGCGCAACGCGCTGCGATCCAGCTTGCCATTGGCCGACACCGGCAGCGCATCCAGCCAGACGATCCCGGCGGGCAGCATATAATGCGGCGCTTCCCGCTTGAAAAAACCCATCAGCTTCGCTTCGGCCGCTGCCGGTTCAAAACCCGGCGCAGCAGAGGCCACCAGCCGGATTCGTTGCCCCGCCACTTCATCCGCCAGCCCCAGAGCCACCACCTGCGCCACCGCGCCGCTCAGATAGGCCAGTTCCTCGATCTCCGTGGGGGAGACGCGGGTACCCATGGTCTTGATCGTTTCGTCCGCGCGGCCGACGAAGGTGATCAGGCCCTGCGCGTCGCGCACCACGGTATCGCCGGACCAGACCGCCATACCGCCGTAGCGCGAGGCAGGCGGCGCGGGTTTGAAGCGGATCGCCGTGCGTTCGGCGTCGTGCCAATAGCCCTGCGTAACCAGCGGGCCGCAATGCACCAGTTCGCCCGGCTCGTCGTCGGCGGTGATCTGGCCATCGGCGCGCACCACCAGAATCTCGGCTTCGGGGATCGCCCGGCCGATGCTGGCGGGGTGGCTGTCTGCGAGGTCGGGCGGCAGGGTGGTGGAGCGGAACGCCTCCGTCAGCCCATACATCAGGTGCAGCCGTGCAGCCGGGAACAACGCCCGCAGCGCCTTCACCGCGGGCACCGGCAGCCGCCCCCCGGTGTTGGAGAGCGTGCGCAGCCGCGCGACCACGTCCGCCGGCCAGTCCTGCGCGATCAGCTGCACCCACAGCGGCGGCACCGCGCCCAATTGGGTGATGCCATAGCGCGCGCAAGCCTGCACCACGTCGCGCGGGGTGAGATAATCCAGCAACGCCACCGATGCCCCGGCATGGAAGGCCGTGGTAAGCTGGGAAAAGCCGAAATCGAAGCTGAGCGGCAGCACCGACAGCACATGATCATCGGGCGCGGTGCCCAGATAGGAGGAGACGCTGCGCGCCCCCACCAGAAGATTGGTATGCGTAACCATCACGCCCTTGGGCGCGCCTGTCGAGCCTGACGTGTAAAGCAGCGCCGCCAGCGTATCGCCGCCCTGCCCCCGGCCTTCGAGCGGCGAGCCAGCGGCGAGATCGGCCCAGTCCGTTTCCAGCAGCAGCACCGGGCATGGCGGATCGGCGAGACCGCCCGCACGGGCGCGGTGGGTGATCAGCAGCGCCGCGCCGGAATCGCCGAGGATGTGCCGCACCTGCTGGGCACGTAGCACCGGGTTCACCGGCACCATCACCAGCCCGGCGCGCAGGCAGGCGAACAGCAGCACCACACATTCAAGGCTCTTGGGCAGCCACACCGCCACCCGCTCGCCCTCGGGCAGGCGCGCGGCGAGCGCGCCCGCCACGGCGGACACCTGCGCGTTCAGTTCGGCGTAGCTCAGCCGCCGGTCGCGGTCTGCCAGCGCCGGGGCCTCCGGTGCGCCGCGCAGCAGCAGTTCATCCGCGCGCTGCATGGCCGTCAGTTGCCGAAGGGGTTGCGGCTCGATCGCATGTTGATGCGGATCGGCAGGCCCTTCAGGTCCAGATCGTCGCGCAGGCTGTTCACCAGATAGCGGTTGTAGCTGTCCGGCAGTTCGTCCAGCCGGTTGCCGAAGACGATGAAGGTGGGCGGCCTTGTGCGCGCCTGCGTGATGTAGCGCATCTTGATGCGGCGGCCGCCGGGCGCGGGCGGCGGGTTGCGTTCCTGGGCATGTTCGAACCAGCGATTGAGCGCGGCGGTCGGCACCCGGCGGCTCCAACGCTCGCGGGTTTCGAAGGCCACTTCCATCAGCACGTCCAGCCCCTTGCCCGTCAGCGCGGAGACCGTCAGCACCGGCACGCCCTTCACCTGCGCAAGGCCATCTTCCAGCGCCTTTTTGATGCCGTTGAACAGGCGGCTCTGATCCTCTGCCGAATCCCATTTGTTGATGGCGACGATCAGCGCCCGGCCTTCCTGCAGCACCATGTCGGCGATGCGCAGGTCCTGTGCTTCGAGGCCCAGCGTGGCATCCAGCAGCAGCACCACCACTTCGGCGAAATCCACCGCGTGGCGGCCGTCTGCCACGGCGAGCTTTTCCAGCTTATCCACCACCTTGGCCTTGCGGCGCATCCCGGCGGTGTCGATCAGGTGCACCTGTCGGCCCTGCCACTCCCACGGAATGGCGATGGAATCGCGGGTGATTCCGGCTTCCGGCCCCGTCAGCAGCCGGTTCTGCCCCAGCAGCTTGTTGATGAGCGTGGACTTGCCCGCGTTCGGGCGGCCGACGATGGCGAGCTTCAGCGGCGCGTCTTCGGGCAGATCCTCGTCGCCCTCGTCCTCCGGTTCGTCGGAGGGTTCGGGGATCAGCGGGGCGAGCGCTTCGAACAGGTCGGCCAGCCCCTCGCCATGTTCGGCGGACATCGCGACCGGGTCACCCAGGCCCAGTTCGAACGCCTCCATCAGCCCGGATTCGGCGGCCCGGCCTTCGGACTTGTTGGCGACCGCGATGATCGGCAGCCCCGCTTCCTGCCGCAGCCAGCGGGCGAAGTGGCGATCCGCCTCTGTCAGGCCGGTGCGGGCATCCACCACGAACAACGCGGCGGTCGCCCCTTCCAGCGCGGCGCGGGATTGCGCGCGCATCCGGTCAGACAGGCTGCCGGCCTCGGCTTCCTCAAGGCCCGCCGTGTCGATCACGGTGAACTCCAGGTCCAGCAGCCGCGCCTTCCCCTCGCGCCGGTCGCGCGTCACGCCGGGCTGGTCATCCACCAGCGCCAGCTTCTTGCCGACCAGCCGGTTGAACAGCGTGGACTTGCCGACATTGGGCCGCCCCAGAATGACGACGCGGGGAAGGCGGGTGTCGGCCATGGGTCAGCGATAGGCCGTGACCGTGCCGTCGTCTGTCAGCACATACAGGATGTTGTTGGCGACGACGGGCGGCAGGTAAGCGGCGGAGGACAGCTTGCGGCTGGACCGGGTTTCGCCCGTTTGCGGCGACACGAACGACATCTGACCCAGCGACGAGACCAGAATCAGCTGATCGCCCGCAAGCACGGGGCCGAACCATTCGACCGCGCCCTTCTTCGACTTGGGGTTCTTCCAACGGCCCAGATCGGACACCCAGCGGATCTTGCCGTCGGTGCGGCTCAGCGCGACGAGCTGGCCTTCCACGGTGACGGCGAACACCCAGTCGCCAGAGGGCCATGGCGTGTTGACGCCCGCGAACTCCCGTTCCCACACGCGCTGACCGGTGGCCAGTTCCAGCGCCACCATGCGGCCGCCGTTGCCGATGGCGAACACCCGTCCGCGATCGATCACGGGGGAGCTGGTGATGCCCGAGAGCGCGCCGAGCGCGGTGGTGCGGCCGGTGCGGGCCAGCTGATCCTGCCAGGCGGTGCGGCCGTTTTCCACGCGCAGCGCGAACAGTTCGCCAGAGGGGAAGCCGGCCACAACGGTGTCGAGCGCGATAGACGGCGCACCCGGCCCGAGGATGGCGGCCGGTTCAACCGTGGCGTTCGCTTCCCACAGCTGCTCGCCCTTGTCGGCGCTGAGCGTGGTGAGCTGGCCGTCCTGGCTGGTGACGAACACCCGGCCGCCGTCAACCGCCGGAGCGGCGCGCAGCGGGGTGGCCAGACGGACGCGCCATGCTTCGGCACCGGTGGCGGCGTCCAGCGCGGCGATGATGCCGAAGCCGGTGGTGGCGAACACCCGTCCGCCCATCACGCTGACGCCGCCGCCGAAGGCCGGGCGGGTGCCCTCGCCTTTCAGCGCGATGGTCTGGCGCCACAGCGGGCGGCCCGTCGTTGCGTCGAACGCAGAGACAAGCCCCTCGGTGTCGATGGTGAACAGCCGGTTTTCGGCGATGACGGGCGTGCCGTTAAGCTTGCGCGTGGCATCCGAACCCTTGCCGATCTTCACAGACCAGAGCCGCTGCGGCGCGGCACCCAGCGTGACATGGCCCAGATTGCCCGCTGCATTGCCGGCGGGCTGATTCCATTCCGCGTTCACATGCGCGGCGGGCAGCACCACGTCCACGCCCTGAAGCTCGGCCTCTGCCTCCACCTGACGCTCGTAATCGAGCACGGAAATGCGCTCGCCCATGGTCGCGGGCTTCTTGCCCTTGCCCTTGAACGATGCGCAGCCGGGCATCGCCACCAGCGCCACCGAAACCATCCCGAGGATGGCGGCCGTTCTGTATCGTGAAACCCGCATCATTTGGCCGCCGTCTCCGCCGGAGTCTCACCTGCCGCCTTGGCTGCAGAATCCGCCTCAGCCTTGGCCTTGCGGGTGCGTTCCTCTTCGATCTTCGTCACATCCTGCCCCAGCGCCGCCGCCATCTGCTCGGCACGGGCGCGCAGCGATTGCGGCGAACGTTCATCCGAAGCAATGCGGTAAAACAGCGGCCCGGCCTTGTCGGCCTCGCCCGCCTTCAGATGCGCAAGCGCGGCCATTTCACCGGCAATCGGGAACCACGGGCTGTCGCCTGCGAGGAACGGCGCGGTGCGCTTGATCACCTCTGCCGGGGGCAGCTTGTCGAACTCCAGCCGCAGCTGCTTCATCGCGGCGGCATCGCGGAAGGCCTGCGCGGCGCGGCCATCGTCCACCACCTGCTTCAGATCGGCGATGGCTTTCGCTTCATCGCCGCCCTGCAGCGCGATTCCGGCCTTGGCCATATTGCCCAGCGCGCGATAGCCGCTGCTGGAGGATTGCGTCACCGAGTCCAGTTCCTTCAGCGCCTCGGTGGAACCGCCGCTTTCGGCCTTCTCCAGCGCGCCGCTGAACTGTTCGGAGATCGCCTCGATCCGGCGGGTCTGTTCCGCCTTCCACCAGAACCAGCCACCCAGCGCGACAAGGCCCAGCACCACGGCCAGCAGAATCCACCGGCCCCAGCTGGACATGAACTTCTTCAGCTCGTCTTCGCGATAGGCCTCATCAACTTCCCGGATGAAGGCCTGATCCCTCGGGTCGGAGGGTTTCATGGGCGGTGTGCTGGCCAAATCTCGTTCCCTAAGCATGTCCGGGCCGGGCAGGCCCTAATTTGTCCGGCCGGGGATCCCGGCGTCATCGACGTCGCCTGTCCTTTAGAGAGAGGTTCGGTAAACCGAAAGCCCCCTCCCGTCCGGTGCGTTCCTGACGGGCGGCTATCGGGCCGCAATCTTTGCCCGCCGATGAACGGAGCGGTTCAGGCCTTCGGCACCTTGGGCAGATACAGCTCCGCCTCTCCGGGGAAGCTGCGGTCGCGAACCGCCTGCGCATAGGCCGCCGCCGCCGTCGTCACATGATCCGCCAGATTGTCGAAGCGGCGCACGAAGCGCGGCACGCGTTCGAACATGCCCAGCATATCATCGACCACCAGCACCTGCCCGTCACACGCGGGCGACGCGCCGATGCCGATGGTGGGGCATTTGATGGCGGCAGTGATGGCGCGGGCCACCGGCTCCACCACGCCTTCCACCACCAGCGCGAAGGCCCCTGCCTCGGCGATGGCGCGGGCGTCTGCCTGAATCTTCTCCGCTTCGGCAGCACTGCGGCCGCGCGCGCCATAGCCGCCCAGCGCGTTCACCGCCTGCGGCGTCAGGCCCACATGCCCCACCACCGGGATGCCGCGCTTCACCAGAAATTCGACTGTCGGGGCCAGCACTTCGCCGCCCTCCATCTTCACCGCAGCCGCGCCGGTTTCGCGCATCACCCGTGCCGCGGTCGCAAACGCCTGTTCCGGGGAAGCCTCGTACGTGCCGAACGGCAGATCGATCACCACCACGCTGTGGTAACTGCCGCGCACCACCGCTGCGCCATGGGCGATCATCATCTCCAGCGTGACGCGCACCGTGGTATCCAGCCCGTAGATCACCTGACCAAGGCTATCCCCCACCAGCAGCATGTCGCAATGCGGATCCAGCAACTGCGCCATGCGCGCGGTATAGGCCGTGAGCATCACCACCGGTTCGGCCGTGGTGCCATCTTTCTTGCGGCCCTGAATCGCGGGCACGGTCAGGCGGCGGACAGGCTCCGGCACGGGATGCGCGCGGGAGGTGGCGGTGTCGAGCGTGAAGGTCGTGGACATGGGGCTGCCTTAGCGGGTTGCGGCAGCGCTGTCAGGCTGCGGGGTTTTCACAGGGTGCTGCATTACAGCGGCTTGCCATCTTCCTTTACGAAACCGGCAGGCAGCGGCTGTTCCAGCAGATCGGCCACCAGCCCGGCCGGGCGGCACAGGCGCACCCCTTTCGCCGCGCAGACGAACGGCCGTTCCACCAGCACCGGATGTTCGATCATCGCCGCGATCAGTGCCTCGTCGTCGGCGTTTTCCAGCCCGGCGGCTTCGGCCTGCTTCGTGCGCAGCGCCTGCCGGGGGGAAAGCCCGGCAGCGGCGAACAGGCCCCACAGCTGGCCGCGAGTCCAGCCGGTGGCCAGATACTCGATGACGACCGGCTCCGTGCCGGAGGCGCGGATGGCGGCGAGCGTGTTGCGCGAGGTGCCGCACTTCGGATTGTGGAAGATAACGATCATGGCCGCCGCTGTTAGCGCCGCGCGCGGCCCACCGCCAGAATGATTAGCGCCACTGCGATTCCCGCCGTGACCAGCCCGGCCGGGGTGCAGCGCGCCCGCGCCCGCAGGTGGATCAGATCGCCAAGGCGGAATTCATAATCCGCAGTCAGTTCCTCCGGGTGAGAGGCGTGATCGCCCCACGGCAGCCGGTCCGGTTGTTTGTCGGTCAGTTCCGTCATGGCTCAGTCCCTCCCTCGAATCGGCGCAGCCTCACTGCGGAGTTTCCGCCGCTGCCCCCTCCTCGCTTTGTTCGTCCACCGTGTCCCCGTCTCTCCGGCTGGCAACGCCGGACGCGGCCCGCCCGGCGGCAACCCCGGCCGCAGGCACTGCCGTGACGCCGCCGACAGCGACGGACGCCGCAGCCGGAACCGCCACCCGCGCAGCGCTGCCCGCCACCTGCCCCACCGCCTGAACCGGGGCCGTCACCACCTGCTTTGGGCTGCACGCGGTCAGCGCCAGCGCGATCAGCAGCAACCCTGCGCGCGAAATCATCGCCTGCCTCTTTCCTTTGCCCGAATTCCGGACATTGTTCGTGCGCGCGCGGGAACTTTCGATCAACCGGATTGTTCACCGCGAGACATGGGGAGAGGAAGGAATTTCCATGACGGACGCCGCAAACCTGCCGACGCCGAAGCTGACGCCGCACCTGTGCGTGGCGGGCGCATCGGACGCCATCGATTTCTACACCCGCGCGCTGGGGGCCACGGAGTTGTTCCGGCTGCCCGGGCCGGACGGGCGGCTGATGCACGCTTCGCTGCTGGTGAACGGGGCGATGCTGATGCTGAACGATGAATATCCCGAAATGGGCGGGCTGGGGCCGAAGGCGCGCGGCGGCACATCGGTGACGATGCACCTGCATGTGCCCGATGTGGACGCCGCCGTGGCGCGCGCGGTGGATGCGGGCGCGCGGCTGGTGATGCCGGTGGCGGACATGTTCTGGGGAGACCGTTACGGCCTGATCGAAGACCCGTTCGGCCACCAATGGTCATTCGCGACCCCGGTTCGCAGCGTCTCCCCCGAAGAGATGCAGGAAGCTGTCAGCAAGATGGGGGGCTGAGGATGGCGCGCGATCTGATGCCCTGCCTGTGGTTCGCGGGCGAAGCGCTGGAGGCGGCGGAACATTATGTCGCCACCATCCCCGGCAGCCGGATCGACCGGATCATGCGCGGCCCCGACGGCGCGGCAATACTCGTCAATTTCACGCTGGCCGGAAAGCCGGTGATGGCGCTGAACGGCAACCCCTCTCCGGGTTTTGTCGATGCCAGCTCCATGGTGATCAGCTGCGAAGGGCAGGCCGAGCTGGATCATGTGTGGGACGGGCTGCTGGCGGGTGGCTCGACCAAGGCCTGCGGCTGGCTGGCGGATCGCTATGGCGTGGCATGGCAGGTGGTGCCCGACAATCTGCCTGCCCTGCTGGACCCGGCGGACCCTGTTGCCGTCGGCCGGGTGATGCAGGCAGTGCAATCGATGATCAAGCTGGATATCGCGGCGATGGAAGCCGCACGCAGGGGAGACGGAGAATGACTTACGTGGACGGATTCGTGCTGGCGGTGCCGACAGCGAACAAGGCGCTTTACAAGGCGCATGCCGAAGGCACCATCGACCTGTTCCGCCGCTATGGCGCGCTGAAGATGGTGGAGACATGGGGCGTGGACGTGCCCGATGGCGAAGTGACGAGCTTCCCCATGGCGGTGAAGCTGAAGCCCGACGAAACCGTGGTGTTTTCATGGATCATCTGGCCCGACAAGGCCACGCGCGACAAGGCATGGGCGGAGATGACCAGCGACCCGGACATGGCGGCGATGGTCGAGATCCCATTCGACGGCAAGCGCATGATCTTCGGCGCGTTCGAGCCGCTGATGGAGGTGACGCTTGGCTGAAATTCCCTTCGATCCGGCGTTGGATCTGAAACTGGTGCGCGACGTCGAAGCCTCGCCAGAGGCGCTGTGGCGCGGCTGGACGGACGTGGACCTGCTGAAGCAATGGTTCTGTCCCAAGCCATGGCGGGTGATCCATGCCGAGCTGGACCTGCGGCCCGGCGGAATCTTTCACTCCGTAATGCAAGGCCCGAACGGCGAGCGCCATGAAGGGCCACCCGGCTGCTATCTGGAGGTGGTGCCGCACAGCCGCCTCAGCTGGACCGACGCGCTGGGGCCGGGCTTCCGCCCGAACGCGCAGAGCTTCATGTCTGCCACCATCGGCTTCGATCCTCTGCCCGGCGGCAGCACCCGCTATACGGCCGTTGCCTATCACGCCACCGCAGAGACGCGGCAGACGCATCTGGAGATGGGCTTTGAAGCCGGATGGAACGCAGCGCTGGATCAGTTGCTGGAGTTGCTGGGGCCATCGGCTGACAAGGGGTGACCCCCAGCGCCGCAGGCATCAAATCCCGAACGCGCAAGCTGAAAGCAGCGCGCGACGCAAACTTAGAAGATTGCCAAGGAAATCATTTCCTTGGCCCGCCGGAGGCAAATATCAGCCCTTCGCAGCACCGGCCCAGCGCTCCAGCGTTTCGGCGAAAGCGGGGAAGCCTTTCTCCAGCGCGGCCCCGCCCTCGCCTGTCGGCTGGCCGCCCGCATCCAGCGCGAGGGAGATTTGCCCGACGCTGAGGCCGGTGGGCATGATCAGCATGCCCTGCGTGGCGAGCGTGGGGTGCCATGCGGCATAGGATTTCGCCCCGCCGAAGCGGCCTGCGGAGTAACTGGCGATGGCCGCCGGGCGGCCGCCCCATTGAGGCAGGACGAAGGTATCGACCAGATTCTTCAGCCCCGGCTGCACGCCGGAATTATATTCGCCCGCCACGAAGACGAAGCCGTCCGCTTCCGTGATGCGTTTCGCCAGCGCGGCCATGGCGGGCGGGGCCTCGCCGGGCGGGTAATCGCTGAAGCGCTTGTCCAGCATGGGCAGGCCCACGGCCTTCGCATCCACCAGTTCCGCCTTATGCCCGCGCGCGGAGAGGTTGCGGACGAGATAATCCGCCAGCCGGATTCCCAGCCGCCCCTCGCGATAGGAACCGTAAAAGACAAGCAGGTCGAGGCTCATGGGTCAGGCTCCTTGTCGCGGATCAATCCAGCAGCGGATCGTAATTCGCGGCCACCACCGCCTGCAACTGCGGAAGCGCATCGACATCCGCCGCGATGGCGGACAGGTGCGGAGCCTCGGCACCGAACCATGCCCGGCCCGGACGCCAGCGCGTCATCACCGCCAGATAAATGTCGATGGCGGAAAAGCGCGGCCCAAGGAACCATGGCGCGCCCGCCGCCGCTTCCATCTGCGCCCAGAGCCGCTTTTCATAGGCGTTCACGGCGACGCGGAACGGCTTCTGCGCACCCTCTGTCGAGACGAAGCGGGCGGGATCGTCGGCATAGGTGAAGCAGGGATAGATGTTGGCGACGAGGAAGATCAGCCAGCGCAGGAAGTCGGCGCGTTCGGGCGCGGCAGGCCCCGGAACCAGCGTGTCCGAACCCGTAAGATCGGCCAGCCACAGGGTGATCGCGGCACTTTCAGTCAACACCCGGCCATCGTCCAGCAGCAAGGTCGGGATCTGGCCCAGCGGATTGTGCCGCTCCACTATCGCCCGCCCCGACGGGGACTGGAACAGGTCTTCCACGTCCAGCGGCTCGAACGGCAGGCCATAGACGGCCAGCTGATATTCGATCAGCGCAGACCCCCAACCAGCGCGGCGAAACAGTTTCATGCGCGCGGCTTCAGCACATCGGCGTAAAGGTCCGGCTTGAACCCCGCCAGCAGCACGCCCTCCCCTTCCAGCACCGGACGCTTGATACAGGAGGGATGCGCCAGCATCAGCGCGATGGCCTTCGCCTCGTCCAGATTTTCCCGTTCGGCCTCCGGCAGCTTGCGGAAGGTGGTGCCCGCGCGGTTCAGCAGCTTCTCCCAGCCCAGCGCCGCGCACCAGCGTTCAAGGCCGGCACGATCCACGCGGGAAACCTTATAGTCATGAAAGGCATAGGAAATCCCCGCATCGTCCAGCCATGCGCGGGCTTTCTTCATCGTGTCGCAGTTGCGGATTCCGTAGATCGTCAGCGCCATCCGCCTGTCCTTGCCCGTGTGGCTGCCGGGTTTAGGGCAGGTGGCCGCGCCGGGCAATCACGGGATCAACCGCTTCACGATGAACTCTGCGGCTTCGTCTGGTGTAACCTGTGTTGTGTCGATGTGGAGGTCTGGGTTTATGGGTGGTTCGTAGGGGCTGTCTATTCCGGTGAAGTTTTTGAGTTTGCCTTCGCGGGCCTTTCGATAGAGGCCTTTGACGTCGCGTTCTTCGGCGACGCTGAGTGGCGTGTCGATATGCACTTCCACGAACTCGCCCGGTGCCATCATCTGCCGCACCATGTCGCGCTCTGCCCGGAACGGGGAGATGAACGCGGTGATCACGATCAGCCCGGCGTCGGTCATGAGCCGGGCCACTTCGCCGACGCGGCGGATGTTTTCGATACGGTCGGCTTCCGTAAACCCGAGATCCCGGTTCAGCCCGTGGCGGACATTGTCCCCATCCAGCAGGAAGGTGTGGCGGTTCATCCGCGCCAGCTTCTTCTCGACCAAGTTGGCGATGGTGGATTTGCCCGCGCCGGACAGACCCGTCAGCCAGACGACCGCCGGCCTCTGGTTCTTGAGGGTGGCGTGGTGGTCGCGGCTGATGTCGGTGGCCTGCCAGTGGACATTCTGCGCGCGGCGAAGCGAGAAGTGCAGCATGCCGGCCGCGACCGTGGCGTTCGACATCTTGTCGATCAGGATGAACCCGCCAAGGTCGCGGGCTGCAGCATAGGGTTCGAAGACGATAGGGCGGTCTGTCGCCAGCGTGACCACACCGATGGCGTTCAGATCCAGCGTCTTCGCCGCCAGATGCTCCATCGTGTTGACGTTCACCTGATATTTGGGGGGCTGGACGGTGGCGGAGACCGTCTGGGTGCCGAGCTTCAGCCAGTAGGAGCGGCCGGGGACCAGTTCCTGTTCGTCCATCCAGACAAGGGTGGCTTCGAACTGGCCGGAGACCTCCGGCGGATTGTCGGCAACAGCGATGACGTCGCCGCGCGAGCAGTCCACCTCGTCGGCAAGGGTGAGCGTTATGGACTGGCCGGCGACCGCCTGCGGGAGATCGCCATCGAAGGCGACGATGCGGGCGACCTTTGTGACCTTGCCGGAGGGGAGGATGCGGACAGGGTCACCCGGCTTTATGCTGCCCGAGGCGATCAGCCCGGAGAAGCCGCGGAAGTCGAGATTGGGGCGGTTGACCCATTGCACGGCCATGCGGAACGGGCGGGCCTGATCGTCGGTGGTATCGACCTCGACGGTTTCGAGATGGTGGATGAGACTGGGGCCGCTGTACCATGGCGTGTTGGGGCTGGGGCCGGTGATGTTGTCGCCCCTGAAGCCGGAGATGGGGATGGCGGTGAACTGCTCAATGCCGATGCTGGTGGCAAAGGCGCGGTAATCCGCCACGATCTCGTTAAAACGCGCCTGATCATAACCGACCAGATCCATCTTGTTCACCGCCAGCACGATGTGGCGGATGCCGATCAGATGCGCCAGATAGCTGTGCCGCCGCGTCTGCGTCAGCACGCCCTTGCGCGCGTCGATCAGGATC
This sequence comes from Sandaracinobacter neustonicus, assembly GCF_006385875.1. Classification (GTDB taxonomy): domain Bacteria; phylum Pseudomonadota; class Alphaproteobacteria; order Sphingomonadales; family Sphingomonadaceae; genus Sandaracinobacteroides; species Sandaracinobacteroides neustonicus. The sequence continues at coordinate 143,671 of NZ_VFSU01000019.1, forward strand.
ACCGCAAGGTCCGCGGTCGACGCACCCGTCACCATGTTGCGGGTATATTGTTCGTGGCCCGGCGTATCGGCGACGATGAACTTGCGCTTTTCCGTGGAGAAGTAGCGGTAGGCGACGTCGATGGTGATGCCCTGCTCCCGCTCGGCAGCAAGCCCGTCCACCAGCAGCGCGAAGTCGATCTCGCCGCCTTGCGTGCCCACCCGCTTGCTGTCCGCCTCCAGCGCGGCCAGCTGATCCTCGAAGATCATCTTCGAATCGTAAAGCAGCCGCCCGATCAGCGTGGACTTGCCATCGTCCACCGATCCGCAGGTGATGAAGCGCAGCATCGACTTGTGCTGGTGGAGGTCAAGATAGGCGTCGATGTCCTCGGCGATGAGGGTGTCGACCTTGTACTGGCTTTCAGTGGCTGGTGTGGCGGCCATCAGAAGTAGCCCTCCTGCTTTTTCTTCTCCATGCCGGCACCGCCCGCGTCCTTGTCGATGGCGCGGCCCTGCCGCTCGCTCGTGGTGGTGAGCAGCATTTCCTGAATGACGTCGCTGAGCGTCGCCGCCTCGCTTTCCACCGCGCCGGTCAGCGGATAGCAGCCCAGCGTGCGGAAGCGGATGGAGCGCTGGATGGGGGTTTCGCCCGGCGCCAGCGGGAAGCGATCATCATCCACCATCAGCAGCATGCCGTCGCGCTCCACCGTGGGGCGCTTCGCCGCGAAGTAGAGCGGGACGATGGGAATGTCGTTCAGCTGGATATATTGCCAGATGTCCAGCTCCGTCCAGTTGCTGATGGGGAAGACGCGGATGCTCTCCCCCTTCGCCTTATGGACGTTGTAGAGGTTCCACAGCTCCGGCCGCTGGTTCTTGGGATCCCAGCGGTGGGTGGCGGAGCGGAAGGAGAAGATGCGCTCCTTGGCGCGGCTCTTCTCCTCGTCACGCCGCGCCCCGCCAAAGGCCGCGTCAAAGCCATATTGATCCAGCGCCTGCTTCAGCCCCTCCGTCTTCCACATGTCCGTGTGCAGCGGACCATGATCAAAGGGGTTGATGCCGCGCGCCTCAGCCTCCGGGTTGCGATAGACCAGCAGCTCCATGCCGCTTTCCACCGCCATCCGATCCCGCAAGGCATACATGTCACGGAACTTCCATGTGGTATCCACATGCAGCAACGGAAACGGCGGAGGCGAAGGATAAAATGCCTTGCGCGCCAAATGCAGCATCACCGCCGAATCCTTGCCCACCGAATAAAGCATCACCGGCTTTTCGCATTCAGCAACCACCTCGCGCAGAATATGAATACTCTCAGACTCCAAACGCTCAAGATGAGTTAGAGGCTGCTTGTCGACCATGGATGCGTCACTCCTTGCTTCGGCCTGCCCTAGCGAAAACTCTTGCAACCAGAGCCTCCCATATGGGAGGGTAATCGGCGATGACCTTGGCCCGCACAGATCAGAGGGAGTTGCTGGGCGTGCTGCACGCCGCCGCAACCGAGGGGCCAGCGGGCATCTCCGCTTTCCTCGAACGCGTCCGGCGGCGGGTGGGCGCAGCCTCTGCCCTGCTGATCGAGCGGCGGGCGCATGGCGAATGGCTGGAACGGCGCGCGGATGCCGCGCATCTGCCGCCCGCCCCCGCACCGGAGCATCGGCTGCTGCTGAACCTGCGGCCGGAACGGCTCTATACGCTGGCCGAAGCCGCGCCCGAAGCAGTGGGGGCCGGGCGGATCATCCGCTCCCGCAGCAGCAGTGGAGATCAGTGGCTGGTCGCGCTCAACGCGGAGGACAGGTTCGACGCCGCCGACGGCACGCTGATGTCAGACCTCGCGCCGCACATCGCCATCGCCTGCGAAACCGCCGCCCGGCTGGAGGAGGCCCGCGCCGACCTCGCGCTGGCCCGCATCGCGCTGGCGCGCGCCGGGGTCGGCTGGGCGCTGATGGACCGGGGCGGGCATGTGATCGCCGGAGACACGCCGCCCACCGGCCAGCCCCGCGCCGCCTTCGCAGACACCGCCGAGGGCCGAAACGGCGTGGTGGCGGGCGGCCTGATCTCCGTCCGCCCACCGCCCGACGAGCAGCGCGGCGCGGCGCTGGCGCTGTTCCGCACCGGCCGGGTGCCGGATGATGCCGTGCCCGCCTTCGCCGCCAGCCACAGCGTGCCCCCCAGCGAGGCAAGGCTGGCCGTCGCGCTGGCACTGGGCGATTCCATCGAACAGGCCGCCGCCCGGCTGGGGCTGAGCCTTGAAACGGCGCGCTATTACTCCAAGCGCCTCTACGCCGCGACCGGCGCGCGCGGGCAGGCCGATCTCGTCCGCCTGTTCTGGCAGGGCATCGCCGCGCTCGCCTGAACGCGGCGGCTTACTCCCACTCGATCGTGCCGGGCGGCTTGGAGGTGTAGTCGTACACCACGCGGTTAATGCCGCGCACCTCGTTGACGATGCGGGTGGCGACCCGGCTGAGGAAGGCGGGTTCGAACGGGTAAATATCTGCCGTCATGCCATCCACGCTGGTCACGGCGCGCAGCGCGCAGACGCGGTCATAGGTGCGGCCGTCGCCCATTACACCCACGGTGCGCACCGGCAGCAACACGGCGAAGGCCTGCCAGATCGCGTCGTAAAGGCCCGCCGCGCGGATTTCCTCCAGATAGATGGCGTCGGCCAACCGCAGGATGTCGCACGCCTCTTTGGTGACTTCGCCGGGGATGCGGATGCCCAGCCCCGGCCCCGGGAAGGGGTGGCGGCCCACGAATACTTCGGGGAGGCCCAGTTCGCGGCCCAGTGCGCGCACTTCATCCTTGAACAATTCGCGTAAGGGTTCCACCAGCGCCATATCCATACGCTCGGGCAGGCCGCCGACATTGTGGTGGCTCTTGATCGTCACGCTGGGGCCGCCGATGAAGCTGACGCTTTCGATCACATCCGGGTAGAGCGTGCCTTGCGCCAGGAATTTCGCGCCGCCGATCTTCTTTGCCTCGGCCTCGAACAGGTCGATGAAGGCCTTGCCGATAAACTTGCGCTTGGCTTCCGGATCGGTGACGCCCGCGAGGCCCGAAAGGAACATCGCTTCCGCATCCACATGCACCAGCGGGATGTTGTAATGGTCGCGGAACAGGGTGACGACCTGTTCGGCCTCGTGCAGGCGCATCAGGCCATGATCGACGAACACGCAGGTGAGTTGTTCACCGATGGCTTCGTGGATCAGCACGGCGGCGACCGCGGAGTCGACACCGCCGGAGAGGCCGCAGATCACCTTGCCCGTGCCCACCTGCGCGCGGATTTCGGCGATCTTGGTTTCGCGGAAGCTGGCCATGCTCCACACCGGGCTGGCCCCGGCCACACGCAGCACGAAATTCTCGATCAGCGCCCGGCCGTCCGGCGTGTGGACGACTTCGGGGTGGAACTGCACACCATAGAAGCCGCGCGCCTCGTCGGCGATGAAGGCAAAGGGCGCACCGTCTGAACGGGCGACGACTTCGAACCCGTCCGGCAGGCTGTCCACCCGGTCGCCGTGGCTCATCCACACCAGATGTTGCGCGCCGTCTGTCCAGACGCCGTCGAACAGGCGGCAGGGGGCAGTGACCTTCACTTCGGCGCGGCCGAATTCACGCGTGCGGCCCGGCGAAACCTGCCCGCCCAGCGCCTTCACCATCGCTTGCTGGCCATAGCAGATGCCCAGCACCGGCACGCCCGCTTCCAGCACGTCGCCGGGCAATTCGGGCGAGCCGCCTTCCGTCACGCTGGCCGGGCCGCCCGACAGGATGATGGCCTTCGGATGCAGCCGCTCCAGCGCGGCCTTCGCCGCATGAAAGGGCACCACCTCGCAATAGACATGCGCTTCGCGCACGCGGCGGGCGATCAACTGGGTCACCTGGCTCCCGAAGTCGAGAATCAGGATGGTGTTGGCGGCGGCTTCGGCAGAGACTGACATGGCGAGCCCTTAAAGCAGGCCACGGGCTTCAACAAGCTGGGAGCAGCAGGCCATGGCGAAAACCCCGCCGGCGCCCGGCACGCGGGTGGCACCTGATCGCAGATCAGTCGGTGGAAGCGGCGATCTTGCCCAGTACGGCCTTCCACTCCGGCGTCAGCGGTGCAGGACGGCGGGTTGCGCGATCGACATACACATGCACGAAGAAACCCTGCGCGGCCGGCTGAGGACTGCCCTTCACGAACAGGCCGATTTCATAGCGCACGGAGCTGTTGCCGATCTTGGTTGCAACGATCCCCGCCTGCACTTCCTCGGGAAAGGCCACGGGGCGGGCATAGGTGCAGCCGGTTTCCACCACCAACCCGATCAGCGGTCCGCGCTCGATGTCCAGCAGGCCATGCTCCACCAGCCAGGCGTTCACCGCAGTATCGAAGAAGCTGTAATAGACGACGTTGTTCACATGGCCATAAACGTCATTGTCCATCCAGCGGGTGGCGATGGCCCGCCAGGCGCGATACTCCCCTCGCTTCCGAAGCTGTGCCCGTTCCGCCATGCATCCCCCTGCCCTGCTACTGTTCCAGCGGGACTCGTTAACCCATCAGACAAACGAATGGCACTGCCAATCCGGCCATCCGGCGATTTTTCCGGTCAGCTTCGCTCCGCAATCATCGACTTGGGGAGAAGCAGCACACGCTCGAATCGGTGCCTGGCATCCGGGAAAAGATACCGAAAACGTGTCCGCTCCAGCAGCACCACATTGTCGACGTGGCGCATCGCATGGGCGACATCTTTCGGCGGCGAACTCCAGCCGACCTTCATGCTGCGCTGCGCCTTCAAACGCAGGCTTTCGGGCAGCCAGTGGTAGAATGGAAGGCGAGGCGAATGCGGGTCAATCGGAAAGCCGGCATAAGGCGTCTGCACATAATAGGCGGGCGCCAGCCGCCGGACCTCGCCGGCGAAGGCCATCATTTCAGGAAAACGCCCCACATGCTCGATGACGGAGTTGCTGTGGACGAGGTCGAAACTATTGTCGGCATAGCCATTCAGATCGCAGGCGTTGCCGGTTTCCGCCCGCAGCCGACCGCCGCCGTCTGCCGCATCGATCCCCAACTCGCTTTCGACATAGTTGATGCAGGTGACGATGATATCGTTCTGCTCCAGAAAATCGATGCCGACGCGATTCCAATAGGCAAAGGTTCCACCAAGGTCGGCTATTCGAAAGGGACCATCAGGCCTGCGCGCAGCCTTCACCTTCGACAGGAAGGCCCGCAAATCCTGATTGCGCCCATCTCGGAAGCGGGAGGACATTCCGTCGAGCCATTTTCCGTGCCCACTTTTCGTATCCGCCATCCGACACCCCTCATTTCCGATACCCCGCCCTTGTGCGCAAGTAAAAGGGCGGGCTGAACAATGTCCAGCCCGCCCTGTCAGAAATTCAAGCTGAATCAGATCGCCTGCTATTCCGAAGCTTCGACCGGGCCCGAATCCAGACCCTTGGCGCTGACGTCACGGTCGACGAACTCGATCACGGCCATGGCGGCCTGATCGGAAGGGCGGAAACCGGCCTTCAGCACGCGCACATAACCGCCGGGGCGGCCAGCGTAACGCGGGGCCAGCACGTCGAACAGCTTCTTCAGCTGCGCATCGTCCTGCAGGCGGGCATCAGCCAGACGGCGATTGGAAAGGCCGCCCTTCTTGGCGAGCGTCACCAGCTTTTCGATATAGGGGCGAAGTTCCTTCGCCTTGGGCAACGTGGTGGTGATCTGCTCATGCTTGATCAGCGAAGCCGACATGTTCTTCAGCATCGCCATGCGATGTTCGGTGGTCCGGCCAAGCTTCCGGTGAGCAACCTTATGACGCATAATCCAGTCTCCGTTCGTAAAGGGGCCGTTTCAGGTACCCCAGTCCCCGCTCATTTGGCCCTGAGCGTTTCGGGCTTTTGCCCCGAGGCCTGAAGCCCCGGGGCATTGTTCGATCAAAACCACTGCTCGAGCTTCTTCGCCAGATCTTCGATATTCTCGGGCGGCCATCCGGGGATGTCCATGCCAAGGCGAAGACCCATGGAAGCCAGAACTTCCTTGATTTCGTTCAGGCTCTTGCGGCCGAAGTTCGGCGTCCGGAGCATTTCCGGTTCCGACTTCTGCACCAGATCGCCGATGTAGATGATGTTGTCGTTCTTCAGGCAGTTGGCCGAACGGACGCTGAGTTCCAGCTCGTCCACCTTCTTCAGAAGGTTGCGATTCATCATCACGTCAGTCGGAGCTTCTTCCGCAACGCCGCCGGCCACCGGGGTGGCTGCGACCGGGCGGGCGGCCGGCTCTTCGAAGTTGATGAACAACTGCAACTGATCCTGAAGGATGCGCGCGGCATAACCCACGGCATCTTCCGGGGCCACCGAGCCATCGGTTTCCACCGTCAGCGTCAGCTTGTCGTAATCAAGGTCCTGGCCGACGCGGGTCGGTTCCACCTTGTAGGCGACCTGCCGCACCGGGGCATAGAGCGCGTCCACCGGGATCAGCCCGATCGGCGCATCTGCCGGACGGTTCTGCGCGGCGGGCACATAGCCCTTCCCCGTGTGCACCGTCAGTTCCATGTTGAAGGTCGCGCCGTCGTCCAGCGTGCAGATCACGAGATCCGGGTTGGAAATCTCGATATCGCCCGTCACCGCGATCTGGCCGGCCGTGACTTCGCCGGGGCCGGAAGCGGAGAGGGACAGGCGCTTCACCTGTTCACCCTGCATCTTCACGACGACCTGCTTCACGTTCAGCACGATGTCGGTCACGTCCTCGCGCACGCCGGGCAGCGAGGAAAATTCATGGAGAGCGCCGTCGATCTTGATCGCCGTCACTGCCGCGCCTTGCAGGCTCGACAGCAGCACGCGCCGCAGCGCGTTGCCCAGAGTGAGGCCAAAGCCGCGCTCCAGCGGTTCCGCCACGAACAGCTTCTTGCTTGCCGTTCCGCCAGCCTTCACGTCCAGCGCGTTCGGCTTCTTCAGTTCCTGCCAGTTCTTCGCATAGGCTGCTGACACGATGTTCTCACCTTTGCCTTGGCGCGAAGGCCCGTCGGCCGTGCGCACTGTGTTTCGTGCCCCTCAGGCGGTTCCTGGCTGTCCCCGTGGGGTTAGCAGAACCGCTGTCGCGCGGGTGGTGGGCACCACCCGCGCGAAACTGCGAAATCGTCAGACCCGGCGACGCTTCGGCGGACGCACCCCGTTGTGCGGGATCGACGTCACGTCGCGGATCGCCGTGATCTGGAAGCCGACGGCCTGCAGCGCGCGCAGAGCGGATTCGCGGCCCGAACCCGGGCCCTTCACTTCCACTTCCAGCGTGCGGACGCCATGTTCGGCGGCCTTCTTGCCCGCGTCTTCCGCCGCCACCTGAGCGGCGTACGGCGTGGACTTGCGGCTTCCCTTGAAGCCCATCGTTCCGGCGCTGGACCAGGCAATCGCATTGCCCTGCGCATCGGTGATGGTGATCATGGTGTTGTTGAAGCTGGCGTTCACATGCGCGACGCCGGCCGTGATGTTCTTGCGCTCGCGGCGCTTCAGCCTTTCGGGTGCGCGTGCCATTACTTCTTCTTCCCTGCGATCGGCTTCGCCTTACCCTTGCGGGTGCGGGCGTTGGTGTGGGTGCGCTGGCCGCGAACGGGCAGGCCCTTGCGGTGACGCAGGCCGCGATAGCAGGCCAGGTCCATCAGGCGCTTGATCGCCATCGCGTTGTCGCGGCGAAGATCGCCTTCCACCGTGTAATCGCGGTCGATCGTTTCGCGGATCGCCAGCACTTCGGCGTCCGTCAGGTCCTGCACGCGACGCTCAGGCGGGAAGCCGAGCTTGGCGGTGATTTCCTTGGCGCTGGTGCGGCCGATTCCGTGAATGTAGGTCAGCGCGATTTCCACGCGCTTGTTGGTGGGGATATTGACCCCTGCGATACGTGCCACAAACTGCTCCTGCTCCACGGCGCGCCTTGGGCTGGGCGCTCCATCTCGTTGCGTTGCCGCCTTCGCCGCAAATGTGAAACCGGCCGCCCGGCATGAATCGGGGCAACGGCTGCACGCTGGCGGGAATCGGAAGAGGCGTCGCTATAGAGGACGCGCGCTGCTGTCAAGGGCGCGCAACCGAAAATCCATCAACTGTCAAGCCTGTTTCGCAGGCTCCGCTGTCGCCCCATCGAGGATGGCGGCGATCGCGGCCGTCACCACGTCCATCTCCGCCATGCCGTCCACGTGACGAACCAGCCCGCGCGCGGCATAGATGGGAAGGATCGGCGCGGTCTTCGCCCGATATTCCGCCATGCGCGTGCGCACGGTTTCCTCATTGTCGTCCGGGCGGCGCTTGAATTCGGTGCTGCCGCACTTGTCGCACACGCCCGTCAGCTTCGTCGGCTTGTAACGGTCGTGATAGCCTTCGCCGCATTGCGCGCAGGTGAAGCGGCCGGTGATGCGATCCACCAGCGCATCTTCATCCACCACCAGCTCGATCACATAGCCCAGCTTGCGGCCGCGCGTGCCCAGCAGGCTGTCCAGCAGCTCCGCCTGTTTCTCCGTGCGCGGATAGCCGTCGAAGATCACGCCTTTGTCCAGTGGGATGCCGTCCAGATGCTCGCCAAGGATCTCGGCCATCAGTTCGTCGGGGAACAGCTTGCCGGCCTTCATGATCTCGTCGGCGAGCTTGCCCACCTCGGTTCCGGCCTTCACCGCCGCCCGCAGAATATCCCCTGTGGACAGCTGCACCATGCCCCGGCTTTCCACCAGCCGACTGGCCTGCGTGCCCTTGCCCGCACCCGGAGGCCCGAGCAGGATGATGTTGGTGGCGTCTGTTCCCCCCGTAATCGTCAACGTCGTCCCCCCGTCCGCAGCTTCGCCTTCTTGATCAGGCCTTCATACTGGTGCGCCAGCAGATGGCCCTGAATCTGGGCGACCGTGTCCATCGTCACGTTCACCACAATCAGCAGCGACGTGCCCCCCAGATAAAAGGGAATTGCCATCTGACTGATCAGGAATTCCGGGAGAAGACAGACCAAGGTCAGGTAAGCCGCGCCGATCACGGTGATGCGGGTCAGCACGAAGTCGAGATATTGCGAGGTTTTCTCACCCGGGCGGATGCCGGGGACGAACCCACCCTGCTTCTTCAGATTTTCCGCCGTCTCGTCCGGGTTGAACACCACGGCGGTGTAGAAGAAGCTGAAGAAGATGATGCCGCCCGCATAGAGCGCCATGTAGAGCGGTGCGCCATGTTGCAGCGAGGTGGTCACGGTCAGCAGCCAGTCCGGCCCGCCTTCCTGCCCCATGAACTGCGCGATGGTCAGCGGCAGCAGCAGCAGCGACGAGGCGAAGATCGGCGGAATCACGCCCGCCGTGTTCAGCTTCAGCGGCAGGTGGCTGCTGTCGCCCTGGAACATGCGGTTGCCCACCTGACGCTTCGGATACTGGATCGGCACCCGGCGCTGCGCCCGCTCCATCAGGCAGATGAAAGCGACAACGCCGAGGCCGACGATCAGCACGGCAAGGATGAAGCCGCCCGAAATGGCGCCGGTGCGGCCCTGTTCGAACAGCCCGCCGATGGCCACGGGCACCTGCGCGACGATCCCGGCCATGATGATCAGCGAAATGCCGTTGCCGATGCCCCGGCTGGTGATCTGCTCGCCCAGCCACATCAGGAACAGCGTGCCGCCCAGCAGGGTGATGATGGTGGAAATGCGGAAGAACCAGCCCGGATCGATCACGGCGGAAATGCCCGAGGACGCCCCCCAGCTTTCAAGGCCCACGGCGATGCCATAGCCCTGGAATATGGTGAGCAGCACGGTGCCGAAGCGGGTATATTGGTTCAGCTTCTTGCGGCCGCTCTCGCCCTCTTTCTTCAGCGCCTTCCACGGTTCGTAGATGGAGCCCATCAGCTGCACCACGATGGAGGCGGTGATATAGGGCATGATCCCCAGCGCGATGATCGACATCCGCTGCAGCGCGCCGCCCGAGAACATGTTGAAGAAGTCCAGCATGCCGCCGGTGGTCCGGCTGAACAGATCGGACAGCGACTGCGGATCGATGCCGGGCAGCGGCACGAACGAGCAGAGCCGGAAAACGATCAGAGCGCCCACGGTAAACCACAGGCGCTTCTTCAGGTCGGTCGCCTTCGAGAAGTTGGCGAAACTCAGATTCTGGGCAAGGGAGTCGGCGGCTGTCGCCATGGTCTCATCCTGTCTGGGGCCGTTACCTGCTCAGAGCCGGCAAGAGGCACGCCGTGATCGCTGTCCCGGAAGACGGGGAGCGCCACATCGGGATGGGATGTAGGCGCTGGCCCCCTTCTTGAAAAGACGTCTTGAAAAGGCGTCTTGGGAAGGCCGAAGCTTAGGCTTCGGCCGCAACCTTTTTCGCGGGCAGCGTGACGCTGCCGCCAGCAGCTTCCACAGCCGCCTTGGCGGAGCCGGTGACACCTGCCACATGCAGGTCCAGCTTGGTCTTCAGTTCACCCTTGCCCAGCAGACGCACACCGTCCTTGGGCTGGTTCACGAGACCGGCGGCTTGCAGCGCAGCCAGATCGACCGGCTTCGAAGCGTCGAGACGACCGGCTTCCACTGCGCGTTGCAGCGCGCCGATGTTCACTTCGCTGAACTCAGCCCGGTTCGGCTTGTTGAAGCCGCGCTTCGGCAGACGCATGTGCAGCGGCATCTGGCCGCCTTCGAAGCCCTTGATGGCCACGCCCGAACGGCTCTTCTGGCCCTTCTGGCCACGACCGCTGGTCTTGCCGAGGCCGGAGCCGATACCGCGGCCAACGCGTACGCGGTCAACGCGGGCGCCGGGGTTGTCGTTGATTTCGTTCAGCTTGGTCATTGCACTCGCTTTCGCTTGGTTCGCGCTGTCTTGAGAAGGGCCTCCCACCGCCCCGCTCCCCCGCCCAACCGCCCGACATTCTCATGCTTGGGGCGGTTGGGCGGGGGAGCGGGGCGGTGGGAGGCTACGGCCGGAAGGCCGCTGGAAAGGCGCTCAGCCCTCCACCTTCACCATATGTTGCACCTTGGCGATCATGCCGCGCACCTCGGGGGTGTCCTGCAGTTCACGCGTCCGGTTCATCTTGTTCAGGCCCAGGCCGATCAGGGTCGCGCGCTGGTCCTTGGTGCGGCGGATCGGCGAACCGGTCTGCGTCACCTTAATCGTCTTTGCGTCAGCCATTGTCACTCTCCTCAGGCGACAACCGCGTCGGCGTCGGCCGCGGCCTGAGCCGGGCTGATGTCGCCGCGACGGGCCAGCAGGTCCGCCACCTTCTTGCCGCGCCGTTGAGCAACCGTCCGGGGGGAGGTTTGCTCTTCCAGCGCTGCGAAGGTCGCACGCACCATGTTGTAGGGGTTGTTGGAACCGGTCGACTTGGAGACCACGTCGGCCACGCCCAGCGATTCGAACACGGCGCGCATCGGGCCACCGGCGATGATGCCCGTCCCGGCGGTCGCCGAGCGGACATGCACCTTGCCGGCACCGAAATGGCCATAGCCATCATGGTGCAGCGTGCGGCCTTCGCGCAGCGGCACGCGGATCATCGCCTTCTTGGCAGCCGCAGTCGCCTTGGAAATGGCTTCCGGCACTTCGCGCGCCTTGCCATGGCCAAAGCCCACGCGACCCTTGCCATCGCCCACCACGACGAGTGCCGCAAAGCCGAAGCGCTTGCCGCCCTTCACCGTCTTGGAGACGCGGTTGATGTGCACGAGCTTTTCGATCAGCTCTTCGCCTTCGCTCTCAGCCGCGCGCGGTTCGCGACGGCGACGGTCGCCATCACGGCCACCCCGTTCGCCACCACGGCCACGGCCGCCCTGACCGCCGCCGGGGCCGCCACGGCCACGGCCGCGACGCTCTTCCTGCGGAGCCGCTTCGGCGCCGGGCGCCTGGGTATCGATCACGTCGTCAGCCATATCAGAACTCCAATCCGCCTTCGCGGGCGGCATCGGCCAGCGCCTTGACCCGGCCGTGGAAAATGAAGCCGCCACGGTCGAACACGACCTTGGAGACACCCGCCGCCTTGGCGCGTTCAGCCAGCAGCTTGCCGATGCTGGCAGCAGCCGCAACCGTCGCGCCGGTGCCGGCGAAATCCTTTTCGAGCGTCGAGGCGGCAGCCAGCGTCTTGCCGGCCGCGTCGTCGATCACCTGCGCATAGATATGCTGCTGCGACCGATGCACGGACAGGCGAGGACGGCCACCGGCCTTGGCGACGAGGGCGGTGCGCACGCGGCGACGCCGGGCCTCGAACTGGGAAAGATGCTTCACCATTACTTCTTCTTCCCTTCCTTGCGGAAGATGAACTCGCCGCGATACTTGATGCCCTTGCCCTTATAGGGTTCCGGCTTCCGCCAGCGGCGGATTTCAGCGGCGACCTGGCCGACCTTCTGCCGGTCGGAACCGGAGATTTCGACGGTGGTCTGATCCGGCGTCTTGATCGTGATCCCGTCCGGAATCTCGTAGTTGACGTCGTGGCTGTAGCCCAGTTGCAGCTTCAGGGTCTTGCCCTGAACGCTGGCACGATAGCCGACACCGGTGATTTCCAACACCTTGGTGAAGCCGTCGGAGACGCCCACCACAAGGTTGGAAACCAGCGTGCGCTGCATGCCCCAGAAGGCGCGCGCACGCTTGGTGGCGTTCGCCGGGTTCACCCGGATCTCACCCGCTTCAATCGCATAGGCGATGTCGTCGGCCATCGGCATGGAGAGGGTGCCCTTCGGGCCCTTCACCTCGATGATGCCGCCGTCGATCGAGGCCTGCACACCGGCAGGAATCGCGACGGGCTTCTTTCCAATGCGGCTCATGATCAGAACACCTGGCAGAGGACTTCGCCGCCGACGTTCTCGGCGCGGGCTTCCGCGTCAGACAGAACGCCCTTCGGCGTGGAGACGATGGTGATTCCAAGGCCGTTTTTCACGCGCGGCAGCTCGGTGGCGCCGGCGTAAACGCGGCGGCCGGGCTTGGACACGCGCGACAGATGCTGGATCGCCGGCTGGCCTTCGAAATACTTCAGCTCGATACGGATGTTCGGCTGCGGGCCGGTGGTTTCCTCGTTGGAGTAGCCACGGATATAGCCTTCGCGCTGAAGCACGTCGAGAACGGAGGCCCGAAGACGGGACGCGGGCGTCAGCACGCTGTCCTTCTTGGCGGACTGGCCGTTGCGGATGCGGGTGAGCATATCACCCAGAGGATCGGTCATGTTCATCTGTCGGCCCTTACCAGCTCGACTTCGTGACGCCGGGGATCAGGCCCTTGTTGGCCAGTTCACGCAGCATCACGCGGGAAAGCTTGAACTTGCGGTAGTAAGCGCGGCTGCGCCCCGTCAGTTCACAGCGGTTGCGCACGCGGGTGGGGTTCGCGTTGCGGGGAAGCTCGGCCATTTTCAGCCGCGCCACCAGACGCTCACCCTCGTCGCGGCTTTCATCGTCCGCGATCGCCTTCAGCTTCTCGAACTTGGCCGCATACTGTTTCACCAGCTGCTTGCGACGCTCGTTCTTGTTGATCGAACTCAGTTTCGCCATGGACTTAAGCTCTCTCTATCTCAAGCCGCTGCCTGCTGGCGCGCTTCGGCGTCGCCAACAAAAGGCATTCCGAACAGGCGAAGAAGCGCGCGCGCCTCGTCGTCGGTTCCGGCTGTGGTGGTGATGATGATGTCCATACCCCGGATCTTGTCGATCCGGTCATAGGGCACTTCCGGGAAGATGATCTGTTCTTTCAGGCCCATCGCATAATTGCCACGGCCGTCGAAGCTCTTCGGGTTCACGCCCCGGAAGTCCTTCACGCGCGGCAGCGCGATGGTGATCAGACGATCCAGGAACTCGTACATGTTGTCACGGCGCAGGGTCACCTTGCAGCCGATCGGCATGCCTTCACGCAGCTTGAACTGCGCGATCGACTTCTTGGCCTTCGTGACGACAGGCTTCTGGCCGGCGATTGCCATCATTTCGGCAGCCGCGATTTCGACCTTCTTCTTGTCCTGGGTGGCTTCACCGACACCCATGTTGATCACGATCTTCTCGATCTTCGGGACCTGCATCGGGTTGGTGTACCCGAACTGCTCGGTCATCGCCTTGCGGATGCTCTCGTCATAGAGCTTCTGCATCCGCGGCTTTGCTTTTTGGTCAGCCATTCAGCACCTCGCCCGAGCCCTTCAGGACCCGCACCTTCTTGCCGTCGCGCACTTCGAAGCCGACACGGGCAGCCTTGCCCGTCTTCGGATCCTTAATCGCCACGTTCGACACATGGATCGGCGCTTCACGCCGCTTCACGCCACCTTCCGGATCGGCTTGCGAAGGCTTGGTGTGACGCGAAATCATGTTCACGCCGGACACCACAACCTTGCCGTCCTTCGGCAGCGACTTGACGACCTGACCTTCGCGGCCCTTGTCCTTGCCGGACAGGATCACGACGGTGTCGCCCTTTTTAATCTTCGCCATCGACATCACAGCACCTCCGGCGCGAGCGAGATGATCTTCATATGGCCGGTCGAGCGCAGCTCGCGGACCACCGGGCCAAAGATACGGGTGCCGATCGGCTCCTCGTTCTTGTTGATCAGCACGGCGGCGTTGCCATCGAAGCGGATCACCGAACCGTCTGCCCGGCGGATGTCCTTGGCGGTGCGGACGACGACCGCGCGATGCACGTCACCCTTCTTCACCCGGCCCTTGGGGGAGGCTTCCTTCACCGAGACGACGATCACGTCGCCCACACCGGCGAAGCGGCGCTTGGACCCGCCAAGCACCTTGATGCACATCACTTCCTTGGCACCGGAGTTGTCGGCAACGTCCAGCCTGGTTTGCATCTGGATCATGGATCAGCCCACCTTTTCCAGCACGCGCCAGGTCTTCAGCTTGGAAACCGGCGCACATTCCTCGATCCGCACAACGTCACCGGCCTTGATGGCATTGGCTTCGTCATGGGCATGATATTTTTTCGAACGGCGGATGATCTTGCCATACAGGGGGTGCGGCACCTGCCGCTCCACCAGCACAACAACGGTCTTATCCGTCTTGTCGGAGACCACCGTCCCCTGAAGCACACGCTTGGGCATGGTTGGCTCCTTAAGATGCGGCTGCCTGGGTTTTGGCCCGGGCAGTCTGTTCGGTCTGGATGCGGGCGATGCTGCGACGCACCTCCTTCACCCGGCTCGGCTTCTCCAGCTGCGCGGTGGCAGACTGGAAGCGAAGGTTGAGCTGCTCGCGCTTCAGCGCCTGCAGGTCGTTGGCGAGGTCGGCGTCCGACCGGCCCTTGATGTCGTTCTTGGCCATGATCAGTCCTTCTGCTCGCCCAGGCGGGTGACCATCTTCACCTTGATGGGAAGCTTGGCGGCGGCGCGCTCGAAGGCACCGGCAGCGATTTCGTGGCTCACGCCGTCGATCTCGAACATGATCCGGCCCGGCTTCACGCGCGCAACCCAATATTCCGGGTTGCCCTTGCCCGAGCCCATCCGCACTTCGGCAGGCTTGGAGGAAACCGGAACGTCCGGGAAAATGCGGATCCAGAGGCGCCCCTGGCGCTTCATGTGGCGGGTGATCGCGCGGCGGGCGCTTTCGATCTGGCGCGCGGTGATCCGCTCAGGCGCCATCGCCTTCAGGCCGAACGACCCGAAGTTCAGTGCCGTGCCGCCCTTGGCGTCACCGTGAATGCGGCCCTTGAAGGCCTTGCGGAACTTTGTCCGTTTCGGTTGCAGCATCTTGTCTCGCCTTCAGACAGGGAATTGCCCCCGATAAGGCGACGCTTTTGAAGCGTCGCTTATCGTGCGGGGCGAACTCCGGAAGTTTGGGATTCCATCATGATCCGGTCTTGCGCCATCGGGTCGTGACCCAGGATTTCGCCCTTATAGACCCAGACCTTGATGCCGCAGACGCCATAAGCGGTGTGCGCCTGGCCTTCGGCATAATCGACATTGGCGCGCAGCGTGTGCAGCGGCACCTTGCCTTCGCGATAGGTTTCCGTGCGGGCGATTTCCGCCCCGCCCAGACGACCGCCGCAGGTGATCTTGATGCCTTCAGCACCAAGGCGCTGAGCCGACTGAACCGCGCGCTTCATCGCCCGGCGGAAGGCCACGCGGCGCTCCAGCTGGTCTGCGATGCCTTGCGCGATCAGGCGGGCGTCCACTTCCGGCTTGCGGATTTCGACGATGTTGAGCGACACTTCGCTCTTGGTCATCGCACCGATCTGCTTGCGCAGCTTCTCGATGTCGGCGCCCTTCTTGCCGATGATCACGCCCGGACGAGCCGCGAAGATCGAAACCCGGCACAGCTTGGCGGGGCGTTCGATCACCACCTTGGAGATGGCGGCCTGCGGATGCGTCTTCAGGATGAACTGACGGATCTTCAGGTCTTCCAGCAGCAGCCGACCATAGTCGTCACCGGTGGCGAACCAACGGCTGTCCCAGGTGCGGTTGATCTGCAGGCGAAGGCCGATCGGGGAAGTCTTCTGACCCATATTAAGCCTCCTGCCCTTCGGTCACGTCACGCTCCTGCACGACGATGCGGATCTTCGAGAACGGCTTGACGATGCGCGAAGAGCGGCCACGCGCACGGGTCGCGAAGCGCTTCATGCTGATCGACTTGCCGACCGAAGCTTCCTTCACCCACAGCCGGTCGATATCCAGATTGTGGTTGTTTTCGGCGTTGGCAATCGCGGACTGCAGGCACTTCTTCACGTCCACGGCCATCGCCTTGGACGAGAAGGTCAGCGCCACGACAGCCTCTTCCGCCTTCTTGCCGCGGATCAGGCCAGCGACGAGGTTCAGCTTCTGGGCCGAACCGCGCACGGTGGTCGCAACAGCAAGCGCCTCGCGCTCGCCGACCTTGCGACCTGCTTGGGGTTTCGACATCTCAGCTTACCTCTTCGACTTTTTGTCGGCGGCGTGGCCCGGGAAGGTCCGCGTCGGCGCGAACTCACCCAGCTTCATGCCAACCATTTCTTCCGACACCGAAACCGGCACGAACTTCTTGCCGTTGTACACGCTGAACGTGTGGCCAACGAACTGCGGCAGGATCGTCGAGCGCCGCGACCAAGTCTTGATCGGGCCACGAGCGCCCGATTCCACCTTCTTCAGCAGGCTCAGTTCGACGAACGGGCCCTTCCAAACGGAACGTGCCATCGCTTACCTCTTCTTCTTCGCGTGGCGAGAACGGATAATCATCTTGTCCGTCGCCTTGTTCGAACGAGTCTTGGCACCCTTGGTCGGCTTGCCCCACGGAGTCACCGGGTGGCGGCCGCCCGAAGTCCGGCCTTCACCACCGCCGTGCGGGTGGTCGACCGGGTTCTTGGCGACACCGCGCGTCAGCGGGCGAACGCCCAGCCAGCGCTTGCGGCCAGCCTTGGCCAGATACTGGTTCGAGTTGTCCGGGTTGGAAACCGCACCCACCGTCGCCATGCACTCAGAGCGGACATAGCGCTGCTCGCCCGAGTTCAGGCGGATGATCACCATGCCGCGGTCACGGCCGACAACCTGAATGAAGGTGCCGGCGGCGCGGGCCAGCTGGCCGCCCTTGCCGGGCTTCAGTTCCACGTTGTGCACGATGGTGCCGACCGGGATCTGGCCGATTTCCATCGCGTTGCCGGGCTTCACGTCCACCTTCTTGCCGGCCACCACGCTGTCGCCGGGGGCGAGGCGTTGCGGGGCGAGGATGTAGGCCTGCTTGCCGTCTGCATAGGTCACCAGCGCGATGAACGCCGAGCGGTTCGGGTCATATTCCAGACGCTCGACAGTCGCGGGGGCATCCCACGTGCGGCGCTTGAAATCAATGATCCGGTAGCTCTGCTTGTGGCCACCACCGATGCCACGGGCCGTTGCATGGCCCATGTTGTTGCGGCCGCCGGACTTGGTCTTGCCGACCGTCAGCGCCTTAACCGGCTTGCCCTTGTGGAGCGCCGAGCGATCGACGAGCACAAGGCCGCGGCGGGCCGGGCTCGTCGGATTATACTGCTTCAGTGCCATGGCGTCAGATACCTGTCGTCACATCGATCGACTGGCCGTCGGCCAGCGTCACGATTGCCTTCTTGACGTCGTTGCGCCGGTAGGGCTTGCCCCGCCAGGTCTTCGACTTACCCTTCTGGATCAGCGTGTTCACAGCCGTGACCTTCACGCTGAACAGCGCTTCGATCGCCGCCTTGATCTCCGGCTTGGAGGCCGTCTTGGCGACTTCGAACACCAGTTGGTTATGCTCTCCGACCAGCGTCGACTTTTCCGTGATGATGGGCTTCACCACCACGTCATAGTGCTTCAGGTCGATGGTTTCGGATTGCTTAGCCATTGAAACGCGCCTCCAGCGATTCGATCGCGGCGCGCGTCAGCACCAGATGATCGTGGTTCAGAATGTCATAGACATTGGCGCCGATCGCGGGGAGCACATCAACCTTGTACAGGTTGCGGCTGGCCAGAGCGAAGTTCACGTCGACAGCGGAACCGTCGATGAACAGGCCGTTGGCGACGCCGAGCTTTTCCAGATTGCCCTTCAGCGCCTTGGTCTTGGCAGCGTCCAGCACCAGATTGTCCACGACGACCAGCTTGCCTTCGCGCGCCTTGGCAGACAGCGCGACCTTCAGGCCCAGAACCCGAACCTTCTTGTTCAGGCCGGGGTTGAAGTCGCGGGCCACCGGGCCGTGCGCCTTGCCACCGCCGATGAATTGCGGGGCCGCACGGTTGCCGTGACGAGCGGTGCCGCCACCCTTCTGCTTGCCGAACTTCTTGCCGGTGCGGCTGATGTCCGAACGACGCTTCGAGCCACGGGCGGTGCCACGGCGCTTTTCCAGCTGCCAGGTCACGACGCGGTGCAGGATGTCGGCGCGCGGCTCCAGCCCGAAAATCTCCGGGTTCAGCTCGAGCTCGCCGGTCTTGCCGCCGTCAAGCGTTTGCACTTGCACCTTCATCACGCTTGCTCCTCAACAGTCGCTTCGACAGCCGGAGCTTCTTGCGCGGGGGTTTCAGCCGGAGCACCGGCCGTCTTCACCGACGCCGGATAAGGCGCATCGGCCGGACGCGAAACCTTCACGGAATCGCGGATCAGCAGCCAGCCGCCCTTGGAACCCGGCACGGAACCGCGCACGAACAGCAGATCACGCTCAACGTCCGTCTGGACGATTTCGAGGTTCTGCTGGGTGCGGTTCTTGTCACCCATGTGACCGGCCATCTTCTTGTTCTTGAACACCTTGCCGGGGTCCTGACGGTTACCCGTAGACCCGTGCGACCGGTGCGAGACCGAAACGCCGTGGGTCGCGCGCAGACCGCCGAAACCCCAACGCTTCATGGCGCCCGCAAAGCCCTTGCCCTGCGTCGCGCCCGTCACATCGACCAGCTGGCCGACGAGAAAATGATCTGCGGAAATCGTCGCGCCGACTTCGACCAGAGCGTCTTCCGCCACCGGGAATTCAGCGAGAACAGCCTTCGGCTCCACTTCCGCCTTGGCGAAGTGGCCACGCTCGGGCTTGGTCAGATTCTTGGCCTTGGCCGAGCCCGCGCCGAGCTGGATCGCGACATAGCCGTCGCGGTCCGCCGTCTTCTGGGCGACGACCTGGTTCGTTTCGAGGGCCAGGACCGTGACGGGCACATGGACCCCGTCTTCACGGAACAGGCGGGTCATCCCCACCTTCCTGGCGATAACGCCGGTTCGCATTTCCATTCCTTCATCAGAGGCCCTTGCCGGCGAAATGCCATCGGGGCTTGAAACTCAGAGGCCCGCCGAAAAACGCCGGAGGGCTTGGCTACAGCAGAAATCAACCTTGCAGTTTGATTTCCACGTCCACACCGGCGGCCAGATCCAGCTTCATCAGCGCATCGACCGTCTGCGGAGTCGGCTTCACGATATCGAGAAGCCGCTTGTAGGTGCGGACTTCGAACTGCTCGCGCGACTTCTTGTCGACGTGCGGCGAGCGGTTCACCGTGAACTTTTCGATCCGGGTCGGAAGGGGGATCGGGCCGCGGACATCGGCACCCGTGCGCTTGGCGGTGTCGGCAATCTCTCCGGTCGCGGCGTCAAGCACGCGGTGATCGAAGGCCTTCAGTCGGATGCGGATATTCTGCGTTTCCATATTCCCAAACTTCTCTCGTTCCGGCGAGGCGTTCCCAGCAAGACATGCTCACGGGGGTCAGCTTCACCGATTCAAACCAGGATCGACAGTCCAAACAGCTTCGCTTCACAGCGATCCGCCAAGCCCTGAAAGCGGGCTTCGGCATCACACCAAAAGCAATCCCGCCCAGCCAGCGACGAATCACCGGCCGGGCGGGAGGCAGCCCTATATTACTTAATGATCGACGCCACAACCCCTGCGCCGACGGTCCGGCCGCCTTCGCGAATGGCGAAGCGCAGGCCTTGCTCCATGGCGATCGGAGCGATCAGCTTCACGCCGAGCGTGATGTTGTCGCCGGGCATGACCATTTCCGTGCCTTCCGGCAGTTCGACAGTGCCCGTCACGTCGGTCGTGCGGAAGTAGAACTGCGGGCGATAGTTGGCGAAGAACGGCGTGTGACGGCCACCTTCATCCTTCGACAGCACGTAAACTTCGGCCTTGAACTCGGTGTGCGGCTTGATGGAGCCGGGCTTGCAGAGAACCTGGCCGCGCTCCACGTCTTCACGCTTCGTGCCGCGCAGCAGCGCGCCGATGTTGTCGCCGGCCTGACCTTGATCCAGCAGCTTGCGGAACATTTCGACGCCGGTCACCGTGGTCTTCACGGTGTCCTTGATGCCGACGATTTCGACTTCTTCGCCAACCTTCACGATGCCGGTTTCGACACGGCCGGTCACCACGGTGCCGCGACCGGAGATCGAGAACACGTCTTCGATCGGCATCAGGAACGGCTTGTCCAGCGGACGTTCCGGCTGCGGGATGTAGCTGTCGACAGCGGCCATCAGCTTCAGCACGGCGTCGCGGCCGATTTCCGGCTTCTTGTCTTCCAGAGCCATCAGGGCCGAACCCTTGATGATCGGAATATCGTCGCCCGGGAAGTCGTACTTGGACAGCAGCTCGCGGATTTCCAGCTCGACGAGTTCGAGGATTTCCTCGTCGTCGACCTGATCGACCTTGTTCATGAACACCACCAGAGCCGGCACGCCGACCTGCTTCGCCAGCAGGATGTGCTCGCGGGTTTGCGGCATCGGGCCGTCGGTGGCGGACACGACGAGGATCGCGCCGTCCATCTGCGCCGCGCCGGTGATCATGTTCTTCACATAGTCGGCGTGGCCGGGGCAGTCGACGTGGGCATAGTGCCGGTCGGCCGTTTCATATTCGACGTGCGCCGTCGAAATGGTGATGCCGCGCTCGCGCTCTTCCGGGGCCTTGTCGATCATGTCGTAGGCCGTGAAGGTGGCGCCGCCGGTTTCAGCCAGCACCTTGGTGATGGCAGCCGTCAGCGAGGTCTTGCCATGGTCAACGTGACCGATGGTGCCGATGTTGCAGTGCGGCTTGTTCCGCTCAAACTTCGCCTTCGCCATTTGGGTTTCCTCTTTGCTTTAATCTGTTGTCTGTTGCTTGTGGATCAGCCGGGTTCAGCCCAGCTTTGCCTTCACTTCTTCGGCCACGTTCGAAGGCACTTCTTCGTAATGGCTGAATTGCATCGTATATTGTGCACGGCCCTGCGTCATCGAACGCAGCTGGTTCACATAACCGAACATGTTCGCCAGCGGGACCATGGCTTCGATCACCTGGGCGTTGCCCCGGGTATCGGTGCCCTGAATCTGGCCACGGCGGCTGTTCAGGTCGCCGATGCAGTCGCCCATGAAGTCTTCGGGCGTCACCACTTCCACCTTCATCATCGGCTCAAGCAGCTTGATGCCGGACTTGGTGGCCGCTTCGCGCATCGCGCCGCGGCCGGTGATTTCGAACGCCAGCGCCGACGAGTCGACGTCGTGGTAGGCGCCGTCATACAGCGTTACCTTGAAGTCGATGATCGGGAAGCCGATCAGCGCGCCCGAAGCCGCGACTTCACGGATGCCCTTTTCAACCGCCGGGATATATTCCTTCGGAACGTTCCCGCCCTTCACTTCGTCGACGAAGAGGATGCCGGTGCCACGTTCGCCGGGCTCCACGATCATCTTCACACGGCCGAACTGGCCGGTGCCGCCGGACTGCTTCTTGTGGGTGAAATCGATATCGACCTTGCGGGCCAGCGATTCCCGATACGCCACCTGCGGCGCACCGACATTGGCTTCCACCTTGAATTCACGCTTCATGCGGTCGACGAGGATTTCGAGGTGAAGTTCACCCATCCCCTTGATGATCGTCTGGCCGGATTCGATGTCCGACGTCACGCGGAAGCTCGGGTCTTCCTGTGCCAGCCGGTTGAGCGCGATGCCCATCTTTTCCTGGTCGGCCTTGGTCTTGGGTTCCACGGCCACTTCGATCACCGGCTCGGGGAATTCCATGCGCTCAAGGATGATCGGCTTCAGCGGCGCGCACAGCGTGTCGCCAGTGGTCGTTTCCTTCAGGCCCACCAGCGCGACGATGTCGCCGGCATAGGCTTCCTTGATGTCTTCCCGGTTGTTGGCATGCATCAGCAGCATGCGGCCGATCTTCTCGCGCTTGTCCTTCACCGAGTTCAGCACCGAGGTGCCGGTCTCCAGCTTGCCGGAATAGATGCGCGCGAAGGTCAGAGAACCGACGAACGGATCGCTCATGATCTTGAACGCCAGCGCGCTGAACGGCGCGTCGTCGCTCGCGTCGCGGGTGTCTTCCTCTTCCGTGCCGGGCTTCACGCCCTGCACGGCCGGGATGTCCAGCGGGCTCGGCAGATAGTCGATCACGGCGTCGAGCAGGGGCTGCACACCCTTGTTCTTGAACGCCGAACCGCACAGCACCGGCACGAAATCGAACGCCAGCGTGCCCTTGCGGATCAGCGCCTTCAGCAGCGCCGTCTCCGGCTCGGTGCCTTCCAGATAGGCTTCCATCGCCGCGTCGTCCTGCTCGACGGCGATTTCGATGAGCTCGGCACGGGCAGCGGCAGCCGCATCGGCATATTCAGCCGGGATGGGCTGATATTCGAACTTCGCGCCCAGCGATTCTTCCAGCCAGATGATGGCGCGGTTCTCGACGAGATCGACGAGACCCTTGAAATCGCCTTCCAGACCGATGGGCAGATAAAGCACCGCCGGGCGGGCGCCCAGACGATCCTTGATCATCTGCACGCAGCGATCGAAGTTGGCGCCGGTGCGGTCCAGCTTGTTCACGAAGCACATGCGCGGCACGCGATACTTGTCGGCCTGACGCCACACCGTTTCCGATTGCGGCTCCACGCCGGCCACGCCGTCGAAGCAGGTGATCGCGCCATCCAGCACGCGCAGCGAACGCTCGACTTCAATCGTGAAGTCCACGTGGCCGGGCGTGTCGATGATGTTGATGCGGTGGTCGTTCCAGAAGCAGGTCGTCGCGGCGGACGTGATGGTGATGCCCCGCTCCTGCTCTTGTTCCATCCAGTCCATCGTGGCCGTGCCTTCATGCACTTCCCCGATCTTATAGGACTTTCCGGTGTAATAGAGAATCCGCTCGGTCGTGGTCGTCTTGCCGGCATCGATGTGGGCCATGATGCCGATGTTGCGATACTTCTCAAGCGGGTGAGAGCGAGGCATGATTTGCTCCGGAACTTTAGAGTTTGATGACCAGCGCCAGTCTTGGCACCAGCCGCTGTTACCAGCGGTAGTGCGAGAAGGCGCGGTTGGCTTCCGCCATCTTGTGCGTGTCTTCGCGCTTCTTGACGGCCGCGCCACGGTTGTTGGCGGCTTCCATCAGTTCAGCCGACAGACGCGCCGACATGGTCTTTTCCGGGCGGTTCCGGGCCGAGGCGATCAGCCAGCGGATGGCCAGCGCCTGCGCACGTTCCGCACGGACTTCGACGGGCACCTGATAGGTGGCACCGCCGACCCGGCGCGAGCGCACTTCGACGAGCGGACGCACATTGGCGAGCGCATCGTGGAACACGCCGATCGGGTCACGCTTGGCGCGCGCCTCTACGGTGTCCAGCGCCGAATAGACGATGGTTTCCGCAACGGACTTCTTCCCCTCGTACATCACGAGGTTCATGAATTTGGTGAGAACCTGATCGCCGAAACGGGGATCAGGCAGGATTTCGCGCTTCTCTGGGCGACGACGACGTGACATGTGCTTGGTCTCCCCAGCTTACTTCGGACGCTTCGCGCCGTACTTCGAGCGCGATTGCTTGCGGTTCTTGACGCCTTGCGTGTCGAGCACGCCGCGGAGCACGTGGTAACGCACGCCGGGCAAATCCTTCACGCGGCCGCCGCGAATCAGAACCACAGAGTGTTCCTGAAGGTTGTGGCCTTCACCGGGGATGTAGCCGATGACTTCGAAGCCGTTGGTGAGACGGATCTTCGCGACCTTCCGCAGAGCCGAGTTCGGCTTCTTAGGCGTCGTGGTGTAGACCCGGGTGCACACGCCGCGCTTTTGCGGGCAGGACTGCATGGCAGGCGCTGTCTCGCGAACACGCTGGGGCGTACGGCCCTTGCGAATCAACTGGTTAATCGTGGGCATTCGCTCAGTCGTCTTTCTCTGTTCGGCGATCTTCCCCCATGGAAGCGCGCCTACTCCAGTGCCAGGTCCGCCCATGGAAGGGTGCATTGCCTGTTCGCAATGCTCTCCACGGCATAAGCGCGAGCAGCCCCAAAGGGGCCTCCCGCGCACGGCTCGGCCTGTCGTTTTCTGTCTCGCCATCAATGGCCGCCAAAAGGCCGCCCCGGAAAGCGAGCGCCGCCCTTATCCCCGCAGCCCCAAAAGGTCAACAGCCCGTCAGCGACGGTCCGTCACCAGTTCCCCGCCCTTCACCACCGCTTTGGCATGCAGCAGAGGCTGAACATCCGCCAGCGGATCACCCGCCACCGCCACCATGTCGGCATAGCGGCCAACCGCGATTGCGCCCACATCCTTTTCGCGGCCCAGCGCTTCGGCCGCCGTGCTGGTGGCGGCGCGCAGCGCCTGCAGCGGGCTCATGCCATAGCGCGCCATCACCGCGAACTGGTTCACCGCCATATCGTGCGGCATCACCCCGGCGTCCGATCCGAACACCATCTTCACGCCCGCCGCATTGGCCTTGCGGAAGCCCTCGCGCTGGATCTCGGCAATCTCCCGGTCCTTGCGCAGATTGTCCTCCAGCACCCCGTTCTTCGCCCCTTCGGACTGGGTATATTCGGTGTTGTAGATATCCATCGACAGATAGGCGCCCCGCTCCTTCGCCAGCCTGATGCCCTCGTCGTCGATCAGGCTGGCATGTTCGATGGTGTCGATCCCGGCGCGGATCGCCGCCTTGATGCCTGCCGTGCCATGCGCATGCGCCGCCACCTTCACGCCCCACATATGCGCCTCATCGGCGATGGCCTTCAGTTCCTCCTCGCGCAGCTGCTGCTGCCCCGGCTCGGTGTTGCGGCTGAACACGCCGCCGGTCGCGCACACCTTGATCACTTCCGCGCCATATTTGCGCACTTCGCGCACCTTGTGGCGCAACGCCTCCGGCCCATCCGCGACACCCGGACTCGTCCGCGCGAAGCTGGGCGGATAAAAGGTCTCGTCGCAATGGCCGCCGGTCGCCCCCAGCGCATAGCCGGCCGGCACAATGCGCGGGCCGGGCAGCCAGCCATCCTCGATCACCTGCTTGATCGCCACATCGGCATAATCGCCCGAACCGACATTGCGCACAGTGGTGAAGCCGGTGTCCAGCATCCGCCGCGCCTGCACCGCGCCCAGAATCGGCCAATAGGCGTCCGTCTTCAGCTGCGCCTCCATCGGCGGGATGCGCGGATCGCCAGACAGATGCACATGCATGTCGATAAAGCCGGGCACCAAGGTCAGGCCGGGAAAGTCCACGCGCTTGTCGGTGGCGATCTTCAGCGTCAACTGGCTGCCGATCTGCCGGATGCGGCCATCTTCCACCAGAATCGCGGGCTTCTCCACCATCCGGCCGGTCAGCACGTCCAGCATCCGATCCGCCGTGATCAACACCGTTTCCGCCGCCGCCGGAGCGGCAACTATCAGCGCCGCGCCCGCAACCAGAATCGCCTTCAACGCCCGCGCCTTCATCGGTGCCCCCATTGTTATTGCTGCCGCCCCCTCGCCTGCACCGCTTCGCGCCGCTTCGCAACCTCGTCCGGCGTCACCGCCCCGTTCACCGCGCTGGAACGCGCATGCTCCAGCGCCATCCCCTCGCCGAACGTAGCGGCGAAGCCATCGTCGATCAGCTTCTTATAGGCAGCGGAAAAGCCCGGCTCGATCCCGGCCATATCGGCCGCCAGCTTCTTCGCCACCGCCAGCAGCTCGGCCGCCGGCACCACCCGGTTCACCAGCCCCCAGCGTTCCGCCGTGGTTGCATCCAGAAAATTGCCCGACAGGCTGAGTTCCTTCGCCCGATAAATGCCGATCAAACGGCTCAGCTTCTGGCTCAGCCCCCAGCCCGGCATGATGCCCACCCGCGCATGGGTGTCGGCAAAGCGCGCCGCCTCGCTGGCGATCAGCACGTCGCAGGCCAGCGCCACCTCGAAACCACCCGTGATCGCCACCCCGTTGATCGCGCCGATCACCGGCTTCCTGCACTGCTCGATCGCCTTCACAGGATTGGCCTCCGGCGTCTCTCCGGTGGCGTCGCTCATCGCCGTCGCGTCGGAACCAAGTTCCTTCAGGTCCAGCCCGGCAGTGAACGCCCGCTCGCCTGCCCCCGTCAGCACCACCACCCGCACATCGTCGCGCCGGTCCATCTCCACCATCACGGCGGCCAGTTCGGCCCGCAGCGCCTTCGACAGCGCGTTCATCGCCTCCGGCCGGTTCAGCGTCACCACCGCCACGCCGTCTGTGCCGATTTCCGTTTCCACATATGCCATCGCCGCTCCTTCCAGATTATGCCCTGTCTTAGCGCCACCGGCCGCAGCCGGGGCTAGCTATCCACTCTGCCAAGGGCCGCAGGTTGCCCTGCCCGCCGAAAATCCGCATTCAGAGATTATGGACCCATTCAGCCGCCCCATGGTTGAGTCCCCGATAATCAAGCAAGGAGATAAGCATGAAGCCCGCACTCGCAGTCGCAGCAGCCCTGTCCGCCCTCGGCATCGCCGCACTCGGCATGTCCGCCACCGCGCAAACACCCGCGGCACCCGCGCCGGTTGCCCCCAAGGCCGTGACAACCCCGATCCTCGGCGCGGGCGGCAAGCAACTGGGCACCCTCTCCCTCACCCCAGCGCCCACCGGCGTGCTGATTCAAGTGAGCGCCACGGGCCTCACGCCCGGCTGGCACGCCATGCACTTCCACGCCGTGGGCGATTGCTCGGATGAAGGCTTCAAGAAATCCGGCGCGCACATCAACCATGCCACCACCAAGTCGCCGCACGGCCTGCTGAACCCGCAAGGCCCCGATTTCGGCGACCTCCCCAACATCTACGCACAGGCAGACGGCAGCGTGAACGCGCAAGCCTTCAGCAGCCTTGTGCGCATGGGTGGAAGCGGCACCCAGCCGGACCTGACAGACGCCGACGGCTCCGCACTGGTGATCCACGCCAATGCAGACGATCATATCTCCCAACCCATCGGCGGCGCGGGCGACCGCATCGGCTGCGCTGTCATCAAGGGCTGACATCAGGGGCTGACCTGTCCGAAGGGGGCGGCTCCCCGCCCCCTTCCCTTCCCCGGATTTCCACGCCAGATGCAGCCCATGGCCCGCATCCTCCCCGCCCTCGCCGCCCTGAACGGGCTTCTCGCCGTCACCATCGGTGCCTTCGGTGCGCACGCGATCACCGATCCGCAGGCGAAAGAGTGGATCATCACCGCCACCCGCTTCCAGCTGCCCCACGCAGCCGCAGCCTTCGCCCTGCTCGCATGGCAACCCCGCGCGAAACTCGCGCCATGGCTGCTCACACTGGGCGCGCTGATCTTCGCGGGCGCGCTGCAAGGGCTGGCGCTCGGCGGCCCGCGCCTGCTCGGCATGGTGGCCCCGGTGGGCGGCACGCTGATGATCGCAGGCTGGGGGTGGGTTTTGGTGCAGGCGTTGCGCGGGCGGTGAGGTTTTTTGAGGGGGCGCTGCCCCCTCAACCCCCGGCAGGGAGCCGTGCTCCCTGCACCCACATTATAATGCCATACGGCGAAGTTGCGCTGGCGGAATGGTTCACTGCCTGCGGCGCTTGGGGGAGGCCCAACTCTCCCAAGCGCCGCAGGCAATCAAATCTGATCACACCCGCGACGCAGGAGTTTGGGCGCGACGCCAATTTAGAGGGTGCAGGGAAATCATTTCCCTGCCCGCGCGGCACGCAAAAAACCTCCCCGCAAAAACCCCTAAGCCGCAATCCCATGGCAATGTTTGAACTTCTTGCCACTCCCGCAGGGGCACAGCGTGTTGCGCGCCACCGTGCGCTGCCAGCTTTCCGGGTCTTCCGCGACGAAGTCCGGCCCGAACAGGTGGGCGACGCTGTGGGCAGCCTCTTGTTCGTCAGTGGAAAGCGCATCGCCCATGGCAAAGGCCCCGGTGTCGCCATAGCCGGTGAAGCCCATGGAGGTGCCGCCGTCTGAGGGCAGGATCCCGGCGAGCTCCGCTCCACCGTCCAGCTTCAGGAAATCGGGCAGGTCCGGCATGGGCATGGCTTCTGGCATGCGGAATTCGGCGAAGGCCAGCGTGCGGGTCACGTCTTCGCGCACATTCTTCAGCATCCGTTCGAACAGGGCGAAGGCTTCGGCCTTATATTCGTTCAACGGCTGCTTCTGTGCATAGGCGCGCAGGTGCACAACTTGCCTGAGGGCATCCAGCGTCGCCAGATGCTCTTTCCAGAAATGATCGAGGCTTTGCAGCAGGATCTGCTTTTCCACCTGAATCCAGTTTTCTTCGGGAATCCCTGCCTGCTTCCCGGCCATCTTCTCGTCCAGCTGCGTCTGCAGCCGCTCGATGAACAGCTCCTGATCGACAGACTGTTCCTTCACCCAGCCGTCGATATCGACATCCAGATTCAGCTGGTTCGTCACGTCGGTCTTCAGGCCTTCCACATCCCATTGCTCGGGATAGACGCCTTCAGGGCAGTGGCGGTCGACGATGTCGGCAACGGTGTCGCGGCGGAATTCCTCCACGATGTCAGACACCTTGTCGGCGTCCATGATGTCGGCGCGCTGTTCATAGACGACCTTGCGCTGGTCGTTCATCACGTCATCATATTGCAGCAGTTGCTTGCGGATGTCGTAGTTGCGCGCTTCCACCTTCTTCTGCGCGGTCTCGATCGCCTTGGAAATCCACGGGTGGACGATCGCCTCGCCATCCTCCAGCCCCGAATTCATCACCCGCGTCAGCATGTTCTGCTGGCCGAAGATGCGCAGCAGATCATCGTCGAGGCTCAGGTAGAAGCGCGAAAGCCCCGGATCGCCCTGACGGCCGGAACGACCACGCAACTGGTTGTCGATGCGGCGGCTTTCGTGGCGCTCGGTGCCCAGCACGAACAGGCCACCGGCTTCGCGCACCTTCTCGCGCTCGGCCTGAATTTCGGCCTTGATGCGGGCAATCCCTGCTTCGCGCTCAGGGCCTTCGGGCAGTTGCGAAAGCTCGTCCTCGGTGCGGAATTCCACATTGCCGCCCAGCTGGATGTCGGTGCCGCGCCCGGCCATGTTGGTGGCGATGGTCACGCGGCCCAGTCGCCCGGCCTGCGCCACGATATGCGCTTCCTGCTCGTGATAACGGGCGTTCAGCACCGAGTGGCGCACGCCCTCGGCGGTCAGAAATTCCGACAGCGTTTCCGATTTCTCGATGGAAACCGTGCCCACCAGCACCGGCTGGCCGATGGCGGACTTTTCCTTCACCGTCTTCACGATGGCCGCGAACTTGTCGGCTTCGTTCTTGTAGAATTCGTCCTGATCGTCCTGCCGCTTCACCGGCAGGTTGGTGGGGATTTCCACCACGTTCAGCTTGTAGATGTCGAAGAATTCCGGCGCTTCGGTCAGGGCGGTGCCCGTCATCCCGGAAAGCTTGGGGTAAAGCCGGAAATAATTCTGGAAGGTGATGGACGCCAGCGTCTGGTTCTCGGGCTGGATCTCCACCCCTTCCTTCGCTTCCACCGCCTGATGCAGCCCTTCGGACCAGCGGCGGCCGTCCATCATCCGGCCGGTGAATTCATCGATGATGATCACCTTGCCGTCGCGCACGATGTAATCGGTGTCGCGGCGGAACATATGCACCGCACGCAGCGCCTGATTCAGGTGGTGCACCACCTGCGTATTCTCGAAATCATAGAGGTTTTCGCCCTCCAGATGCCCGGCGGCTTCCAGCGCGCGCTCGGCGAACTCAGTGCCTTCCTCCGTCAGGATGATGGATTTCGCCTTTTCATCCTTCTCATAATGGTCCGGCTGGAAGGTCTTCACCACCGCGTCCACCGCCAGATACAGGTCTGTCTTGTCGTCGGTGGGGCCGGAAATGATCAGCGGCGTGCGCGCTTCGTCGATCAGGATCGAATCGACTTCATCGACGATGGCGTGGTTGAACGGGCGCTGCACCATCTGCGAACGCTCATATTTCATATTGTCGCGCAGATAATCGAAGCCGAACTCGTTGTTCGTGCCATAGGTGATGTCGGCGGCGTAGCTGGCGCGCCGCTCCACATCGTGCATGTTGGGCACGATCACGCCCACCGTCATGCCCAGCCATTTATAGAGCAGGCCCATATGCTCGGCATCGCGCTTGGCCAGATAGTCGTTCACGGTCACGACATGCACGCCCTTGCCGCCCAGCGCGTTCAGATAGGTGGCAAGCGTGGCGACCAGCGTTTTCCCTTCGCCCGTGCGCATTTCGGCGATTTCGCCCTTGTGCAGCACCATGCCGCCCACCAGCTGCACGTCGAAATGGCGCATGCCCAGCACCCGTTTGGAGGCTTCGCGCACGGTGGCGAAGGCTTCGGGCAGCAGCTTGTCCAGCTTTTCGCCATTGGCCAGCCGCTCGCGGAAGATGCGGGTCTGGTCCTGCAGTTCGGCGTCGCTCATCGCTTCGAACTTGGATTCCAGCGCGTTGATCTGGCCAACGGCGGGCTGGAGCGACTTCACATAGCGGTCATTCGACGATCCGAAGATGGCCTTGGCGACCTTGTTCAAGCCAAGCATGAGGAGCCTTCACAAATGGGGCGCGGATCGGCCAGGCAGCCGCCGCTTATCAAAGCGCCAAATAGGGTTGGGCCGGGGGAGCGTCAATTGCAGCAGCCCGCCTTTCCTGCGTTGGCTACAAAAGAAGCGGCCCGTCAGCGGCCGATCTCCACCGCGACCGCGTTGGACAGCAGGATGAGCTGGCCATCGCGAACAACATCCAGCCGCAGGATATGGCGGCCCGCTGGCAGGCTGTGCGCCAGCGAAATCGTCTGCCGCCCACCCGTCAGCGGCTGCTCGGCGAGCAACACCGCGCCATCGAACAGGCGCAGGCGGGTGCCTGCCGGGGCATCCACCTCCACCGAAAGCCGCAGCGAACCGGAAGCGGCCTTCAGCGCCCCGCCCATCACCGCAGCCGCCTTGCCGGACGTCACGCTGAAATCGAGCAGGCGGCCCGGCACGCCATCGATGTCGATGAAGGCCCTGCCCTGCCGCAACCCCTCGCGGATGGCGGGCCATGTCAGGTCCGCCGCTCGCACCACGGTAGCGGGGCGGCCGACTGTGCCCAGCCGGTCTGCCCGGCTGCTGCCGTCATGATTGTCAGAGGCACCGATGGCCGTAACCCGGCCAGACCGCGCCTGCCAGCCCAGCCAGAATGGCGTGCCGTCCACAAGGCCCGCCACCTTGTTGTCCACGCCCGCCACCGATGCGCCGTTCACCGCCTCGATGGCGTCCACCTTCGTGGGATCGACGTCCAGCATGGTCCAGCCGCAGCCCATGCAACGCTCGTCAGACGGCATCCCCGGGTGGTTGATCACCAGCAGACCGCCCAGCCGGTGCACCTCGTCCGCGATGGCGTTGAAGCTGGTGGTGCCGCCTTTTGCCGCAGGCGCGATGCGAAAATCGATGGGGCGCGTCACGCCATGAATGTTGAAATGGCCGAAGAAGGTGGTGATCTCCCGCCCCGGAATCAGCAGCATGCGCGGGAAGAATGGCTGGGCTTCGCGCAGCGTTGAATGATGGCTGACGCTGTTATGTTCGGTGATCGACACGAAATCGAGTCCCCGCGCCGCCGCCGTCTGCAACGTCAGGAACAGCGGGCACGGCACCCGCGCACTGCCCCCTTCGGGCGCGCAACTGCCATCCGAATGGGCGCTGTGCAGGTGCATGTCACCGCGATACCAGGCAGGGCCGCGCCCGGCGGTGGGCGGGGCTTCATCAGGCTCGCCCGCTTTCAGGAACCACAGCTTCGCCTGCCAGTTCGCCGTTACACCCTCGCGGATGTTGGGCACCGCCAGAATCAGCTTCCACCCCCCCGGCGTCATCGCGCCCGGCAGATAGGAGGGCGTCGCCTCCGTCTCGCCGATCAGAATCCGCCGCTTGTTAGAGCCGGATGCGCCGCGAAAGCCATTCGGATCGGCCAGCCCCACGTCGATGACAGTGCGCTGCTCCAGCTGGTCGAGGCTCATTTCCACCAGCAGCCGATCCGTCCCCGGCGGCAGCGTGAACGGCACCTCTTTGTAACTCTGATGATCGGCGCGGCTGATCTGGCCGTTCAGTTCCAGATCAGCCGGCCGGTCTGCGGCGGCCAGCGGCGCTGCGAACAGAAGCAGCAGCGCCGCCAGCCAGCCCCGCATCAGAAGGTCACCGTGGCGGACGCGCGGATCACTCGGCCGAAATCAGGCCGGGCAAGGAAATATTGCGCGCCCAGATCGCCCGAGATGAAGCTGCCCGCACGCGGGTTGCCTTCGGTCAGCCCCAGCTTGTTGAACAGGTTGCTCACGTTGAAGCCCAGCGCGATATTCTCCGTCACCTGCCCGCGCAGGTTCAGCCCCACCAGCGTATAGGCCGGCAGCACCTGCGTGTTGGCGATATCCGGGTAGCGCTTGGTGTAATGCTCGATCACCGCTTCGGCCCGAAGGCGATCGTCGAACAGATTCACCCCCGGCGTCACCCGCAGCCCCAGTTTCGGGACACGCATCAACTGGTTGCCGCTGAAGTCCCAGACCTTGCCCGCGCTGTCGGTGTATTTGAAATTCTTATATTGCGGGTCCTGCCAGGTCAGCGCCACGGCCAGATCGCCCCATTCGAACGGGCGGAACATCGCTTCGGCTTCCACGCCGAAGGTTTCCGAACCGGCAATGGCGATGCGGGATTTGTAGCTGTTGCTCGCATTGTCGAAATACCAGTCGGTCAGCGTCAGCCGCTCGAACTTGGTCCAGAAGCCGGTTACGAACAGGCTCAGCATCTCGCTGCCATATTTGAAACCGACCTCGCCCATCTTGATCGGAACCTTCGCCATGTCGGTGCGCGTCGGGTTGCCGTTCCATTCGCCCGGAGACGGCAGGCGGAAGGTGTCGGTATAGCGCGCGAACACCCCCATGTTCGGCTGGAACTGCCAGTTGGCCCCCAGCGTCCAGCCAAAGCCGGAGAAGCTCTCGTCCACATTCGTGAACGCGCCACTGAAAGTGGTGACGCTGTTGTCGGCCAGCGTCGTCGGATCGCCCAGATTCACCGTCGTCTTGCCCGCGACCAGCCCATTGAAGCTCAGCTTCTCATAACGGGCGGCGGCGTCCACCCGGATCTGCGGGGTGATCTGCCATTCGTCGCCGCCGTAAACCGCAACGCTGTCGGTGTTCATGCCCACATTGTCGAACAGCGATCCGTAACGCAGGAAGCCGTTGTCGGTCACGCGACCCACGGCCACGCCGCTCGCGTTCACTGCAGTCGCGTCCACCCGCCGCGCATTGCCGCGCACGTCCAGCAGGGTGGTGCCCATGTACCGGTCAAAGCGATATTGCGAATGGGCATAGCTCACGCCCACCGCCAGCGCATGGTTGGCGATGTCTGCGGTGATGCGGTTGTCGCTGATCATCTCGTCCAGCGGAACCGAGACGGAGAGCAGGTTGCCCTGCACCAGCAGGCCGTTGCCGTTGGCGTTGGAAGGCACTGCCGTGCCATCGTCGGCATAGGTCAGCCGGATGCCGGTGGCGGTGGAGAAGCCGCCCGCCTTCGCCTGGCTCAGCAGGCTGGCCTGATAATTGGCGATGGTATCCACATTGCCGGTGGGGAACAGCGCGTTGCGCAGAATGTCGCTGGTGCGATAGCGGTTGCGCGTTTCAAAGCGCACGCCGTCCATTATGCGCATCTTCGCTTCGAAGGTGATCACAGTCAGCTTGGTGTGGCTGCCTTCGGTCAGGTCGAACTCGTAGGGCCCGCCGACATTCTTGATGCTCACCAGCTTGTTGTTGCTGCCCGCCAGCGTGTCGTTCAGCGCGTCGAAGCCTGAAACCTGCTTGATGCCGCCATCGGCATCGAAGGTCAGCGGCACCGGCAGATAGAAGGGCGTGCGGTCGTCCATGTGGCGCACGTCCAGCGTCGCCGAATTCACGCCGTCGTCATAGTTCAGCGTGGCGCGGATCTGCCCGCCCTTTTCCGCCGTGAAGCCCATGTCGCGCATGCCGTCGCCCTGCCGGTAGAAGCCGCCCACGAACAGGCCCACGTTCGGGGCGATTTCCCGGCCATACCATGCGTCCACCCGGTGCGCGGTGGTGTCGGTGAAGGTATAGCGCACCGATCCCGCGCCGTCCGGCGTGTCCGTGCCCTTGCGGGTGATGAAGTTCACCACCCCGCCCGGCGCGTTGGGGGCAAAGATGGAGGCCGGGCCGCCGCGAACGGCTTCCACCCGGGCGATGGTGTCATCGATGCGGAAGCTTTGATCCGGGTTCAGATAGCCCAGCGCGCCATCATATTGCACCGGAATGCCGTTCTCATGCAGGCCGACCGAGGAATAGCCATCGGTCGGGATGCCGCGCGAACGCACGTTGTTCGAGCCTTCGCCGCCCGAACCTTCCACCCAGAAGCCGGGCACGCGGCGGAACAGGTCAGCCGTGGAAATCGGCGGCGCCACCTTCAGCGATTGCTGATCAATGGTGGTGATGGCGAAGCTGGCTTCCGCCTTGCGCATTTCGGACCCGGCCGCGCGGCCCGTCACGATGATGGTGTCCATATCGCTCTGCGGGGCGGCCTCCTGCGCGAAGGCGGGCATGGCAACGGCGGCGAGAAGAAACGGAACAAACGAACGGCGGAACATGCGCGAAACCCCTTTTGACATGTGCTGCATCTGGAATGCGCGCTGCGCCTAGGCCCGAACCGGGTCAGTTGGATGAAGGGGGCGTGACATTCGGATGACCGGCGCGCCCCACGCGCCACGCAAATTTTTCCTGTGGCACAAAGGCCTCACGCGGGGACCGTGCCCACAAAATCCTCGCGCGGGGGCCGCGCCGGGGTTATGCGCGGGCCATGACGACAACGCCCATCTCGCCGCTCGCCACCCCCTTCCCCACGCTTCCCGAAGTCGCAGGCGTCCGTCGCGGCACCGCGACAGCGGGCTATAAGCCATGGACGCGCGCCGACGTCACACTGCTCGCCTTCGATGAAGGCACCAGCGTCGCGGGTGTCACCACGCGGTCGAAATGCCCCTCTCCCGAAGTGGAGCTGTGCCGCCGCCATCTGGCATGGGGCACGGCGCGCGGGCTGGTGGTGAACGCGGGCAATTCCAACGCCTTCACCGGGATCACCGGCGCGGAAGCCTGCGCGAAGCAGGTCGCAGAGGCCGCCAACCTGATCGGCTGCGAACCCGCCGAGGTGTTCGCCGCCTCCACCGGGGTGATCGGCGTGCCGCTGCCGCAGGCCAAGGCCATCGCGGGCGTGCGCGCCGCCCACGCCGCGCTGGGCAGCGCCAGCTGGCTGGACGTCACCACCGCCATCGGCACCACGGATACCTTCCCCAAGGCCGCCGCTCGCGAAGCCATGATCGGCGGCGTGAAAGTGGTGCTGGTGGGCTTCATCAAAGGCTCTGGCATGATCGCGCCGGACATGGCGACCATGCTGGGCTTCATCGCCACCGACGCCGCCATCGCAGCGCCTTTCCTGCAGCAGCTGCTGGACGCGGCCAATCGCCGCACTTTCTCCTGCATAACCGTCGACGGAGACACCTCCACGTCAGACACCGTGCTGGCCTTCGCCACCGGAAAGGCCGGGCATGCTGAGCTGGAAGGCCCGGACTCGCCCGGCGCAGACGCCTTCGCCGCCGCGCTTCACGATCTGTGCCGCGAACTCGCCCAGCTGGTGGTGCGCGATGGCGAAGGCGCAACCCGCTTCGTGGAAATCCGCGTGAGCGGCGCGGTGTCAGACGACAGCGCGCACCGCATCGCCCTGTCCATCGCCAACTCACCGCTGGTGAAAACCGCGATTGCAGGCGGAGACGCCAACTGGGGCCGGGTGGTGATGGCCGTGGGCAAGGCCGGCGAGCCTGCGGAGCGGGACCTGCTCTCCATCCGTTTCGGCGGAGTGGAAGTGGCCGCGCGCGGCATGGTGGTGGATGGCTATGACGAGGCCCCCGTCGCCGCGCATCTGGCCGGGCAAGAGGTGGAAATCACGGTCGACCTGGGCCTCGGCGACGGCCGCGCGACGGTGTGGACCAGCGACCTCACGCACGGCTATATCTCCATCAACGCCGATTACCGCAGCTGAGTGCGGCGGCAACAGGGGGCGGCACGGCCATGTTGATCCTGCACCACTATCCCGCCTCGCCATGGTCTGAAGTGCTGCGTCTGGCGCTGGGGCTGAAGGGGCTGGATTATGGCGCTGTCGAGGTTCCCTCGCTGCGGCCCAAGCCGGAACTGGAACTGCTGACGGGCGGCTATGTCCGCACCCCCGTGCTGCAATCCGGCGCGGACATTTTCTGCGGCACCGCCGCCGCCATTGATGCGCTGGAAATGCTGCACCCCAGCCCCAGCCTGTTCCCGGAACCGCTGCGGCACGGCCACCGGCTGCTGGCGGAACTGGCGCAGGGCAGCGTGTTCGTCGCAGCCGCAGGCGCTGCCATGGGGGAATTGCCGACAACAGGGCTTGAAGCCTTCTGGGCAGACCGGGAACGGCGCTTCGGTCTGAAGCCGGACGCCTTCCGCGCCTTGGCCCCGCATCTGGCCGCGCAATTCGCCGCTCATCTCGCCAATCTGGAAGCCGCCCTGTCAGACGGGCGGGCCTTTCTGGGCGGAGATACGCCCGGCCATGGCGACCTCGCCCATTATCAGCTGCTCTGGTTCCAGAAGCCCCGCCTTGGCGGAGACCTCTCCCCCCTGCTGGCAAACAGGCCACATCTGGGCGCATGGGCGCTGCGCGTGGCAGACATCGGCCATGGCCGCCCCACGCCGATCACCGCGGCAGAGGCCATCGCCGCCGCCAGTTCGTCAGAACCACGCGTGCGCGGCATCGTCGCCGCCGATTCGGGCTTTCAGGCGGGGCAGACGGTGCTTGTGTCTCAGGAAGGCTCCACAGACGCAGCCGTGGAAGGCAGTCTCGCGGTGCTGACAGACAGGCGCATCACCCTGCTCAGGGACACGCCCGAAACAGGGCCGGTCGCCCTGCACTTCCCCCGGCTGGGGCAGATCGTGCGGGGGGCATAGCCCCCCACAACGCTCAGATCGCGCTTTCGATCCAGCCCTTCAGCGCCGATTTCGGCGCCGCGCCCAGCTGTTCGGCCACCTTCTCGCCGCCCTTGAAGATCAGCAGCGTCGGGATGGAGCGCACGTTGAACTTCGAAGCCCATTCCGGTTCGTCGTCGATGTTCACCTTGGCGATCGTCACCTTGCCCTTCAGCTCGTCGGCGATTTCCTCCAGCGCCGGGCCGATCATGCGGCAGGGGCCGCACCATTCCGCCCAGAAATCCACCAGCACGGGTGTCTCGCTTTTCAGCACATCATCCTCGAACGAGGCGTCGGTCACCTTCACACTTGCCATGGTCATTGCTCCTTTGCAGCCAGACATAGCCCCCTCCCGGCGTCATTCAAGCGGCAGCAGCCCCTCCATGTCCTTCTCGTCCCCCAAGAGGAACTTTGGCCCACTGCTATACAGCAGCGCCACCTCGATGCGGCGGCCGGGAAAGGCCTGCGCCAGCACCGCCCGATAAGCCGCCATCTGCCGCTGATGCGGCACCGGCGCGTCGGCAAAGCTGGCGGGCACGCGAAGGCCGGTCTTGAAATCCACCACCAGCACCCGGCCTTCTTCCACCAGCAGCCGGTCCACCGTGCCCGCGATGGCCAGCCCGTTCACCAGCCCGGCAACAGGCGCTTCCGCCAGCGCAGCCGGGCCGAACAGCGCGGCGTGGGCAGGGTCGTCCATCACCGCCAGCACCTCGGCCACAATGGCGTCGGCCCCGTCGCCCGCCCCTTGCCGCTGCAACCACGCCAGCGCCTGCGCCGCCCGATCCGCCGGGGGAACGGCGGGCAACCGCTCGAACAGGGTGTGAATCCAACTGCCCCGCCGCGCGGCCGCCCGCATCGCCTCAGCCGCCGGGCCTTCGGAAGGGGCATCCGCCAAAGCAGAGGGCGTTAACGGCCGCGAGGGGCGCGGCGGTGGCGGTGCCACGCCGGTCAACATCTGGTGCATCGGCTGCTCGGCTGTGGCGGGCTGCAGCAGCGTTTCATGCGGCCCCGGCTCGCTCCACGCACCCGCCCGGTGCCGCAGCGCCTCGCCCCTGTCCGTCGCGATCCGCTCCACCCCCGGCAGCGCCTCCAGCACCGGGCGAAGCCGCGCGTGCCAGCAATCCAGCTCGCCTGCCTCCAGCTTCTCCAACGTCTTGCGGCTGGCCGATCCGCCGATGAACAGATGATCCGCCGCCCGCGTCAGCCCCACATAGAGCAGCCGCAGATCTTCCTGCGCCTCCCGCTCATCCTGCGCCGCCAGCACGTCGGCCACGGCCTTTGGAATATCCGCTTTCGGCGGGTGGAACAGCGGCAGCACCCGCCCGTCCACCGGAACCGCCACAAAGCCGTCGCGCCGCGCCTTCGGCCGGTGCGCGCTGTCCGCCAGCACCACCACCGGCGCTTCCAGCCCCTTCGAGCCATGAATAGTCATCAGCCGCACCTGATCGGCAGCAGCCTCCGCATCCCGCTTCACGTCGGAACCGTCCGCCTCCACCCATGCCAGAAACCCGGCGAGCGCCGGCGGATTGGCCTGCTCATACAACAGCGCCTGCTGCACCAGCTCGTCGATAGGGTCATTGGCCTGCGCCCCAAGTCGCGCCAGCAATCGCTGCCGCCCTTTCAACGGGCCAGAGAGGATGCTGTCCAGAAAGCGCGCCGGGCCAACGGTGTCCGCTAGCGCCAGCACCGCCCCCAGCCAGCTGCGCGCCTCTGCCGCCTGCCCACCATCACCCGCCGCCCGCCACAGCGCCGCCCACAGGCCGGGGCGACCACCGTTCAGCTTGCGAATCTCCTCATGGCTCCAGCCCACAAACGGCGACACCAGCAGCGCGGCCAGCGTCAGATCATCCTCCGGCTGCACGGCGAAGCGCACCAGCGCCAGACAATCCAGCACCGCCAGCGGTTCCGTCAGCAACAGCCGGTCCACCCCGGCCACCGCCACCCGCTGGCCATGCAGTTCGGCCACCAGCGCGCCCATCAGCCAGCTGCGCTTGCGCAACAGGATCAGGATATCGCCCGGCCGCGCCCAACGCCCCTTCGCCGCCAGCCACAGCCGATCAGGTCCGCCCGGCAGCAGCCAGCCCGCGACCTCAGCCGCCAGCCATTTCGCCATGGCCCGCTCAGCCGCTTCGGAACCGTCCTCGATGCCCTCGTCGCCAGCGTCCTCCACACCATCATCCGGCGCGATCACCGGCCACAGCACCACTTCGCTCGCAGCCTCGGCCCGGTGCGGGCGATGATCGGGCGGCGCGCTTTCCATCCCCAACGCCGCAGGCCCCGCCGCCTGCAAAAACCCGTTCACAACATCCAGCACCGCCGGACCGGACCGGAAGCTCAAATCCAGATCGACCCCCTCGATGGGCCGCCCCGCCGCCGCCGCACCGGGCGACAACCGCGCCCGCACCCCTTCGAACACGCGCGGATCGGTGCCCTGAAAGCCGTAAATCGCCTGCTTATGATCGCCCACCACGAACAGGCTGCGCCGCCGCCGCGCCTGCTCGCCGCCTGCGTCGAAATAATCCTCAATCAGCCGACCAATGATCGCCCACTGCCGATCATTGGTATCCTGCGCCTCATCCACCAGCACATGATCGAAGCGGCTGTCCAGCTTCCAGCCGACATAACCGGGCATCCCCGCCGGGCCGAGCAGATCGACGGTGCGGGCGATCATATCGTCATAGTCAATGGCCACCGCCGCTCGCTTCAGCTGCCGGTAACGGGACACAATCCGATGCCCGGCCCGCAACGCCAGCGCCGCCAGTTCCGCGGTGACGACACGCCGGTCGAAGTCCAGCAACTGCAACA
This sequence comes from Sandaracinobacter neustonicus, assembly GCF_006385875.1. GTDB lineage: Bacteria > Pseudomonadota > Alphaproteobacteria > Sphingomonadales > Sphingomonadaceae > Sandaracinobacteroides > Sandaracinobacteroides neustonicus. The sequence continues at coordinate 183,877 of NZ_VFSU01000019.1, forward strand.
GGTCAGCCGCCAGATCGTCGATGATGCCGCGCAGTTCAGGCTGCTTCTTCACGGCATGCACATGCTTCTGCGGCTCTTCCTTCTGCGTCAGCACGCACGACATCAGCGTCCCAAGCTGCTGCACCCGCCCTTCAGCATCCAGCGCCATCCACCCCCGCGCGCGCTCCGCCAGATCCAGCCCGGTCTTGGCACCCCACGCCTCCATCCCCAGCGCGAACGCCTCCACCCGGCCATCATCGAACATGTCCGGAGACAGGAATTCGGCCAGCCGCTCGCCGAGTTTTTCCCCCTCGCCCACCCCCAGCCATCGCCGCACGGCCACCGGCAAACCTGCCGCATCGTTGAACGCCAGCAACGCGTCCGAATGGGCGATCATGGCGGAAATCGCCTGCATCAGCCCGCCCTCCCCCTTCAGGATGGAGAGTTCGGCCAGATCAGACAGGAACTGCGCGTCGCCGCTGCGCTGCGCCTCGGTGATGCAATCGGACAGCGCCCGCTGCTTCATCTGCCGCGCATCGCGCTCGTCCAGCGCGCGGAAGCCCGGCGGCAACCCCGCCTCCAGCGGGAAGGCTGCCAGCAAGCCCTGCGAAAAGGCATGCAACGTCTGCACCTTCAGCCCGCCGGGAACATCCAGCGCCTCGGCGAACAAGGCGCGGGCGCGGCGGCGACGCTCAGCCGTGGCCGCCACCCCCATCGCTTCAAACTCGGCATCCAGCCGCGCATCGTCATGGCCCAGCCATTCGCCCAGCCGCTTCACGAGGCGGTTCTGCATTTCCGCCGCCGCCGCCTTGGTGAAGGTCAGCGCCAATATGCGGTCGGGCGGGCTGCCCTCCAGCATCAGCCGCAGGATGCGGTCCGTCAGCACATGCGTCTTGCCGGTGCCCGCCGAGGCCGCGACCCACACATGGCGTGCCGGATCGGCTGCGATCCGCTGCGGCGGGGTTCGGGGCTGCGGCGTTCTGCTTTCGGGTTTCACCGGCCCAGCCATTCCGCCACCCGCGCCAGATGGTCATAATCGGCAAAGCGGCGGCCATAGACCATATGCTGCTTGGCCCGGAACGGCCGGTCGCCCAGCAACCAGCCCTCCACCAGCGCGGTGAAATCCGCAAACGCGGCAGACAGATGCGCCTCCATATCCTCCGCCGTCGCCCGGCTGCCCAACGCCGCGCTCATCTTGCCCGGATCGCGCCCGCCGGAGAGTTTCAGATAATCCAGCCGCTCCACCGGCAAGCTGGCGTCCACGTGAAATTCGCCCTTCACCGCCATCGCCGCCAGCAGCGCCAGCTGCGTCTGCCACAGCTCCTTCACGTCCAGCACCGCAGGCACCGCGCCTGTCTTGTAATCCAGAATCCGCAAGCCGCTGCCATTGCTGTCGATCCGGTCTACCCGGCCGTTCAACGTCACGCCCCGGTGCAGCAGCTGGCCCTTCGCCTCCCACGCCACCGGCACCCACTCCGGCTCTTTCGCCTGCTGCTCCATCACGAACTCCAGCATCCGCAGCACGCGCGGCCGCCACAGCGCCGCGATCTCCGGCCGCTCGCCCAGCTTCGCCAGCTCCTCGTCCACGATGGCCAGCCGCCCGGCTTCGTCGGCAGGTTTCTCGTCAGACCAGCGCTCCAGAATCCGGTGCACCGCCTGCCCGCGCTCGCCCGCCGTCGGCTCCGCATCGCGCGGGTCCAGCGGCTTCAGCCCCAACATGTGCCGCGCATAAAAACTGAACGGGTCGGCCTTCAGCGTCGCCACCTCGGTCACGCTCAGCTTGCGCGGCCGCTCCACCGCAGGCGGTGCAGGTTCGGGCCGCTTATAAGGCTCGGCGGCTGGCCCCACATCCAGCGAACGAGCCACCGCCAGCAACGTCGCAGCTTCCGCCGTCCACGCCCCGGAATCCGGCAACACCCCCGCCGCCGCGCGCAACCGCTGCCAGAAGCGAGACGCCACAGACGGCGCACCGCCTTCGCGCAATGATCGCGTCAACAGCACCTCCCGCGCGCCCAGCCCGGCGGCGAAATCATGCGCCTGAAAGCCGGTGCGCCGGGCAAGCCCGGGCAGATCCAGCGCGCGGCGGATCGCGGGCGCCAGAAACGGGTCCGGCGTCGGCATCGAAGGCCATGTCCCCTCGTTCAGCCCGGCCATCACCAGCAGATCGGCGGTCTGCAACCGCGCTTCCAGCGGCCCCCAGATCGCCAGTTGCGGATGCCGGTTGAAGCGCGGCCGCACGGACACGCCCTGCATCAGCCCGCCCACGAAGGCGGCCGCCTCCTCCGGCATCACTCGGATCGCCGCCAGGTCGGCCTTGCTCTCCGCCAGCGTGTCGAACAGCCGGGCCAGCGCGGTTCCCGCATCGCCCTGCCACAGCGCCGGGCCAGCAGCAGCCTCGGCCACCGCGCGCAACCGTTCCAGCAGCGCGTCGGCAGTCTGCGGCAACGGCTCCAGCGGGGCCAGCAACGCGGTCGCCTCGCCCGCCCACCAATCCTTCAGATCGTCGCTCGCCAGCTTGGAACGGCGCAGCCGCAGCGCCACACCGCCAAGGCCGGGGCTGGGGCGGATGCCGCGCAGCGCCAGCCGGTCCAGCGCGCGCACATGGTTCAGCCAGTCCAGCCGCCCCTCGCCCGCCCGCAGCAGCGGATGCTGCAACGCCGCCAACAGCGACACCGGCGCAAACCGCTCCCCGGCCGCCACCGCCAGCGCCAGCAACAGGCTGCCCGGCCGGGTGGCGGCCAGCGGCACGCCCGCGCTGTCGTCGATCTCGATGCCGAAGCGCTTCAGCTGCACCTGCACCCGCTGCGCCAGCGCGCGATCCGGCGTCACCAGCGCAGCGGTGGCACCGGGTTTCTCCACCACCTGCCGCAGCGCCAGCGCAATCACCAGCGCTTCCTCCGCCGGGTTGGCGGCCTCCACCATCCGCAAACCGTGCAGGGCTTCGGCGGAAGCTCCCGCCCCACCCGCCAGCGCAGGCGGGCTGAGCGCGCGGGACACCAGTTCGGCGCGCGCGGCCGGGCTGCCCGCCCGCTCGCTCCGCCCCACCCAAGGCGCGGCCTCCAGCGGAGACAGATCGGCCGCCGCCAGCAGCCGCGCCATGCCATATTGCGGATGGGTCTCCAGCCCGCCGCCATCCTCGCCCCAGATCAGCGCCCAGCCATCGGCATCCAGCGAAAGATCCAGACCCGGCAGCACGATGCGCCCATCAGGCATGCGCGCCACCGTGTGCGCCAGCCGGGCAACAGCAGGCGGCGCGCTGGCAAAGCCCGCCAGCAGCACTGGAAACGGCGGCGGCGTGACCGTCCAGCGCGCCGTCAGCGCATCCATCTGCAAATTCCGCCGCCGCGACGGATCCATCAGCCCGCGTGCTGCCAGCAACTCCGGCCAGCCACCCGCCACCAGTTCCAGCACCTTCGCGTTCGCCGCCCAATGCGCCTGCAACTCGCCTTCGGGCACGGCGGCGGCAATGTCGGCGGCGCGCACACCCTCGATCTCCAGCGTGTCCAGCACGGCGGCCAGCTGCGCCCCCAGCGCCAGCGCCTCAGGCGCCGGGCGGGAGGCCGACAACAGCTTCGCCAGCGCCACCCGCCGGGCTTCAGAGGTGATCGCCGGGCGCAATTCGGCCGCGCCATCCAGCCCGGCCAGCAACGGCCCGGCCTCCCAGCCTTCGGCCTCCTCCGGGTCCAGATCACCGGCCGGCACCATGCGCGGCAGCAACAGCGCCCGCCCCTCGGACTCCCGCACAAAGGCTTCCGTCAGCGCCCGGATGGCGCGACGGGTGGGCAGCAGCAACAGCACATGCGCCAGCGCCAACGGATCGGGATATTGCGCCAGCAACCCGGCCGCCAGATCGTCCGCGAAAGGCCGATGCGCAGGGATCGAGAAGAGACTGCCCCGCGCCAGAGACGACGCAATCCCGGCGTCAGAGGACGCCAAGAAGTGCCTCCGTCTCTTTCACGGCAGCGGCAGTGCCCACATCGAACCACAGCCCCTGATGCGCCACGCCATACAGCCGCCCCTCGGCAGCCGCCCTGTCCCACAACCGATTCATGGAAAAAGGCTCGACGGCAACGCCCTCGAACAGCCGCTTCGACAGCATCTGGAAACCGGTATAGACGAACGGCGCAACCCGCCCCGGTTTCCGGCGGGAGAGGCGGCCAGCGGCGTCCATGTGAAAATCGCCCGGCCCGCCATGGCAATTGGCGCGCGCCAGCGGCACCATCAGCAACAGCGCGTCCATCTCTTGTGGGTTCCAGCGATCCGCCAGCAACTGCGTCGCGCCGACGGGTCCGTCGATCCAGATGTTGTCGGCGTTGATGGACAGGAACGGGTCCGCATCGATCAGCGGCAGCGCCTTCGTCAGCCCGCCGCCGGTTTCCAGCAACAGCTCCCGCTCGTCGGAAATGCGCACGTCCAGCTGCTTCTCGCGCGCATTCAGATGCGCCTCCAGCCGATCCGCCATATAATGCACATTCACCACCAGCTGTGTGACGCCACCCGCCTTCAGCGTGCCGATGGCGCGGTCCAGCAACGTCTTGCCCGCCACCTCCACCAGCGGCTTCGGCCGCGTCGCCGTCAGCGGCCGCATGCGCTTGCCCAGCCCCGCGGCCAGCACCATAGCAGAGGCGGGCACTTCGCTCATCGGCACCACTCCGCCCGCAGCGCAGCGGGCACATGCGCATCGAACCATTGCTTCACCGGGGCCAGCGCCGGATGCGCGAAATTGCGATCCAGATAGCCCCACACGCGCGGCAGCCGCTCCACATAGCCCTGCCGCCCGTCGCGGTCACGCAACCGCACGAAGATGCCCAATATCTTCACGTTGCGCTGCGCCCCCAGCACTTCATAGGCCGCGCGAAACGCCTCGGAACCATCGAACCGCGCCAGCATCGCCGCCTCCAGCTCCGGCGAGACATCGCGGCGCGCATCCTGCAACAGAGACACCAGATCATAGGCCGGGTGACCGGCCAGCGCGTCCTGAAAATCCAGCAGCCCCAATCCCTTCACCCCCGGCCGCTCCAGCAGCATCAGATTGTCCGCGTGGTAATCGCGCAAGGTGACAATCGGATGTTGCGCGGTTTCCGCCAGCACATCGGCCCACACGGCATCCCATGCCGCCAGATAGGCGTCTGTATCCACCTCGATCCCGGCGGCGTTCGCATACCAGTCCGGGAACAGCATCACTTCGCGCGCCAGCACGGCGCGGTCATAGGGGGGCAGGCCATCCGCCTTTGTCGCCCGGTGCAGCTCTGTCAGCAGGTCCACAGCCTGCGCATACACATGCGCTTCCAGCGCCGGTTCCGCCTTCAGCACAGGCCCCAGCAGCCGGTCGCCGAAATCCTCGATCAGCAGGAACCCCCGCTCCAGATCGCGGGCCAGAATGGCGGGCGCGGAAAAGCCCGCCTCCAGCAGCAGGTCCGCCACCGCCAGAAAGGGCTTCACATCCTCATGCTCCGGCGGCGCATCCATCAGCACGGCGCGGCGCGCAGGCTCCACCACGCGGAAGTAACGGCGGAAACTGGCGTCTCCGGCCAGCGGCAATATCTCCGCATCGCCCCATCCGGCCGACTTCAGAAACTGGGCAGCGCCGTCACGGGCGATCATTCGGGGCCTTTCGGGGTTGGATTTTCGCGACATCTTGGCCAAAGCCGCCCGCCAGCATTCGTTCGAACGGGGCAGGCGCCAGCTTCAACGGATGGCCGAACGGGCTGGCGAATGCATGGATGAAGAACAGGATCAGCCCCGCAAACGCGCCATAGGCCCCCAGCATCACCCACACCTCGCGCCCCGGCGGATAGATGAAGAAGGGCGTTGTCACCAGCAGCAGCCCCATGATCGCGGGAATCGCGAACAGCCATGGCATACTATCCACCGCCTGCCGCTCGCGCTGGTTGCGAAGCTCCGACACGCTCGCCAGCCGGCTCACCATGGAGTCACGGATCGCCGTTTCACGAGGGTCTGCGGGCAACAGCGCGCGCGCCTCATCCTGCGCACTGTTGAAAGCGTCCCATGTTTCGCCCGACAGGCGATGATCCTTGCCCAGCTCGGGCCACTCCACCCGCACCAGCAACCGCACATAATCGGAAAGCGCCGCGCGGATCGTCCGCCCCGGCTCGCCGCCCAGCCGTCCGGCGTCGAAATACACCTGCGAGATCGCCACCGCCTCATCCGTCAGCCCGTCGCGGATATCCTGATAGCGGCGCAACTCCTGCGCATAGACCAGCGCCAGCAGGATGCCGAACAAGGCGGCGATGCGAAGCCCGGTGGTTGTCGCCATGTCGCGCACGGCCTGCGGATAATGATGCCCATCCTGCCCGTCCCGGGGCGGCAGCAGCTTGCGGACCAGCACATAAGTGCCGAAGGTCAACAGGATTCCCCCGCAGATCCACAGCAGCATCAAGGCCAGATCCCCCAGAAAGCTCATGCGCGGCGCGGGGGTTTGGGCATCGGGGTCAGATGGCGGGCCATCGCCCTTCCCAAGCCGGGGGCGCGTCCCAAGTCAAGCGCCTGTCTGGCCCGCCCGCACCCTCCAGCCGCAGCAACAAGCGATCCGGCCAGATCGCGTTGCCCAGCCGCTCGGGCCATTCCAGCAGCAGCGCGCCATCCAGCAGCCAGTCGTCCAGCCCCAGGGCTTCGGCCTCGGCGGCGGAATTCAGCCGATAGAGATCGGCGTGCGCCACCGGCACCGGCAGGTCAGGGTAAGTCTGCATCAGCGTGAAGCTGGGGCTGGGCACTTCGCCCGGATGCCCCAAAGCCTCAAGTATCGCGCGCGCCAGCGTGGTTTTCCCCGCGCCCAGATCGCCGGAAAGGGCGATCACGTCACCGGGGCACAAAACGGCGGCAAGCCCGGCCCCGACGTCGCGCAACGCCGCTTCGTCGAGGCCGGTCAGCATTTTAATAGCGGTAATGATCGGGCTTGAACGGCCCGGTTTCAGACACGCCGATATAGGCCGCCTGCTTCGGCGTCAGCTTCGACAGCTTCACGCCCAGCTTTTCAAGATGCAACGCCGCCACCTTTTCATCCAGATGCTTGGGCAGCACATGCACGCCAAGGCTGTATTCGCCCGCCTTGGTCCACAGTTCGATCTGCGCCAGCACCTGATTGGTGAAGCTGGACGACATCACGAAGCTGGGGTGGCCGGTGGCGCAGCCCAGGTTCACCAGCCGCCCCTTGGCCAGCACGATGATCTGCTTGCCGTCGGGGAACTCCACCAGATCCACCTGCGGCTTCACTTCCGTCCACTTCTGGTTGGCGAGGCCCGCGATCTCGATCTCGCTGTCGAAGTGGCCGATGTTGCAGACGATGGCCATATCCTTCATCGCCCGCATATGCTCGACGGTGATGACGGCCTCGTTGCCGGTCGCCGTCACGAAGATATCGGCGCGGCTCGCGGCCTCTTCCATCGTCACGACTTCATAGCCTTCCATCGCCGCCTGCAGTGCGCAGATCGGGTCGATTTCGGTGATCAGCACCCGCGCGCCGCCGTTGCGCAGGCTGGCGGCAGAGCCCTTGCCCACATCGCCGAACCCGGCCACGCAGGCCACCTTGCCCGCCAGCATCACGTCGGTCGCGCGGCGGATCGCATCCACCAGCGATTCCTTGCAGCCATAGAGATTGTCGAACTTCGACTTCGTCACCGAATCGTTCACGTTGATCGCCGGGAAGGGCAGCTTGCCCGTCTTCGCCAGCTCATACAGCCGGTGCACGCCGGTGGTGGTTTCCTCGGAGACGCCCTTGATGGCGGCCACCGTCTTGGTGAGGTAACCGGGGCGTTCGGCAAGGAAGCGCTTCAGCGTGGCGACGAAGATTTCCTCTTCCTCGTTGCCGGGCGTGAACAGCGTTTCCCCCGCTTCCACCCGCGCGCCCCACAGCGCGAACATGGTGGCGTCGCCGCCGTCATCCAGGATCATGTTGCAGGGGGTGTCGCCCCAATCGAAGATGCGGATCACATAATCCCAATATTCCTCAAGCGTTTCGCCCTTCACGGCGAACACCGGGATGCCGCGTGCGGCGATGGCTGCGGCGGCATGATCCTGCGTGGAGAAGATGTTGCACGAAGCCCAGCGGATGTCCGCGCCCAGCTCGGCCAGCGTCTCGATCAGCACCGCCGTCTGGATCGTCATGTGCAGCGAGCCGGTGATGCGCGCGCCCTTCAGCGGCTTTGCGGCACCGAATTCCGCGCGCAGCGCCATCAGGCCCGGCATTTCGGTTTCGGCGATGGCGATTTCCTTGCGGCCGAAATCGGCAAGGCCGATGTCTGCGATCACATAATCGGTGAATGCGGGGGTGCTCGCCACGGTCCGGGCTCCTGAAAAGGGGAAAATACTGGCGCGGCCATAGCCGTTCGGCAAATCATATGCAACTTTCTTTAAGTCTTTATGTGATGCCGCTCGATTGTCGCGGCGCGCGCCATGCCATAGGCTCCGCTTCGATGACATTGGCAGCGGCAATGGCCCCGGCGGCACTGGCGATCGCGGCGTCTCCCTTCGGAATCGTGCCTGCGATCCTGTTCCTGTTCACCCCCCGGCCCAAGGCGGGGGCAGCGGCCTTTCTGGGCGGCTGGGCGCTGGGAATCGCGGCGGGCTTTCTGCTGGCGATGCTGCTGGGCGTCTGGCTGGAGGGCTGGTCTCCGGGGCCCGCGCTGGCATGGGCGAAGCGCGGGCTGGGCCTGCTGCTGCTGGCGCTGGCGCTGCGCAACCTGCTAACGCGCAACCGCCCAACAGAGATGCCGGGCTGGATGCGCGGCATCGAAACGGCCAGCCCGGCGGGCGCGGCACGGCTGGGGCTGATGCTCTCGCTTGCGAACCCGAAAGTGCTGCTGCTGGCGCTGGCCGCAGGAGCCGCCGCGCTGGAGGCGGGGCTTGGCCTCGGCTCCGGCCTTGTGCTGGCGGCGGCGGGCTTCGCGGCGGCGGCGTCCCTCACGGTCGCCGCCCCGCTGATCGCCTATGCGCTGGCGGGCGAGCGGGCCTTGCGCCCGCTGGCCCGCGCGCGCGACTGGCTGGTGGCCAACAACAGCCTCGTCGTCGCCGCCGTGCTGGCGTTGATCGGCACGAAGCTGCTGCTGGGCTGACTTACTTCTTCAGCGGCACCAGTTCCTCGCGCTCCACCACGAACGGCGGCGGATAACCGGCCGCCGCGAAGGTGGCGGCAATCACCTTGTTGGTGTCGAAATAGACCTGCCAATAATGGTCCGTATGGCAATAAGGCCGCACGCACAGCAGCGTCCCCATCTCGTTGAAATCGAGGATTTCCACCGTCGGCGCAGGCTCTGCCAGCACATTGGGAATGGCCGCGACGGCGGGTGTCAGCTTGGCGATGGCATCCAGCGGATTCACCCCGAAGGCCAGCTGCGCCTGCCGCTCCACCCGCCGATAGGGGTTGGAGCTGAAGTTGCGGATCACGTCGCCAGACACTTTCGCATTGCCAACCACGCTCACCACATTGTCGGGCGTGTTCAGCACGGTGTTGAACATGCCGATTTCCACCACGGTGCCTTCCACGCCGCCCGCCACGACATAATCGCCCACCTTGTAAGGGCGGAAGATGATCAGGAAGGCGCCAGCGGCGAAATTGCCCAGCAAGCCGGACCATGCCGCGCCAACGGCAAGGCCGACACCGGCGAGGAGAGCCGCAAAACTGGTCGTCTGCAGGCCGAAATAGCCAAGGATCGCCACCACCAGCAGGATGTTCAGCACAACCCCCAGAATATTGGCGATATAGCGTTGCAGCGTCGCATCGAAGTTCCGCGCCGTCAGGATTTTGGACAGCATGTTGATGGCAAAGCTGATCAGCCAGCGGCCCACCATATACAGCGCGAAGGCCGCCGCGATCTTCAGCGCAGCCCCCGTCAGGATGGGCATCGCCCGATCCCACATCGAAATGACTTCAGCTTCCATTGTTGCTCCCCTGTTGCACGCCACGCAACTCGACCCTGCCCCCGCGACTCTGCGGGGGACGGGCACGGAATGGCCGATTTCCAACTGGCGAATATTGCGAAATTGAGCAATCCCGCGCGGAAGATGTCTGCCATGTTCGATCCTGCCCTACCCTTCGCCCTGCTCTGGGACGCGGAGTCCGCCTGCGCGCGGCTGTTCACCCACGCGGCCGAAACGCTGGAGAGCCAAGACCCTGCCGCCGCATTCGCCACCCTGCGCCGCTGGACAGCCGAAGGGGACTGGGCCGTCGGCGCGCTGTCTTACGAGGCCGGGCACATGGCCGAACCCCGGCTGGCGGCGCTGCCAAAGGGGTCGGCATGGCTGCGCTTCACCCGCCACCGCGATTGCCGCACGCTGGACTGCGCCGCGCTGGCAGACCTGCTCGCGCCCTACGCCACCCCGGCCTCCGCAGGCGCCCCGGAGCCGCTGGTCGCCCGTGAAGACTGGCTGGCGGCCGTCACACAGGTGAAGCGTTATATCGCTGATGGCGACATTTATCAGGCCAACCTCACCTTCCCCGCCCGCGTCGCCATCCACGGCCACCCGCTCGCGCTGTTCGCCCGGCTGTTCACCCCCACCGCCGCGCCGCATGGCGGGGTGGTTTATGCGGGCGGTGGGCGCTGGTGGCTCTGCCTGTCGCCGGAACTGTTCTTCGCAGCCGAACACGGGCAACTCACCGCCCGCCCGATGAAGGGCACCGCCCCGCGCGGGCTGACAGAGTGGGCAGACAGCGAAGCCGCCGCCGTGCTGGCGACAGACCCCAAGAACCGCGCCGAAAACCTGATGATCACCGATCTTATCCGCAACGATCTGGCGCGAGTGGCCGTGCCCGGCACTGTCAGAACCTCCGCCCTGTTCGCGGTGGAAACCTACCCCAGCCTGCACCAGATGACCTCCACCGTCACGGCAACGCTCGCCCCCGGCCACACCGCAATCGACGTGCTGGCGGCGCTCCACCCCTGCGGCTCCATCACCGGCGCGCCGAAAATCCGCGCCATGCAGATCATCGCCGAAACCGAAAGCGCAGCGCGCGGGCTTTACACTGGCAGCCTCGGCTGGATCGGCCCGGGCGCGGCACAGGCCCGCTTCGCAGTCGCCATCCGCACGCTGGAGGTTGCAGGCCGCACCGCCCGGCTGGGGCTGGGCGCAGGCATCGTCGCAGACAGCGATCCGCAAGCCGAATGGGACGAATGCCTCGCCAAGGCGCGTTTCTTGCGCCCCTCCGCGCCCGTCACCCTCATCGAAACCATGCGGCTGGAACCCGGCTGCATTCCCCGCCTCGCCCGCCATCTGGATCGGCTGCAACAATCCGCCGTGCGCTTTGGTTTCCCGTTCGACCGCCCCTCGCTGGAAGCCCGGCTATCCGCGCTCAGAACCGCCGAACCGCGCCGCCTGCGGCTGCTGCTGGGGCAAAGCGGTGCCGTGGCGCTGCAACTCTCGCCCCTGCCCCCCGCGCCGGAGGGGCCGGTGGCAGTTGCCCTCGCCCCGCTGCCGCTGCAACCATCGGACTGGCGGCTCGCGCACAAAAGCGGCGACCGCGCTGCGCTGGACGCCGCCCGCCGCGCAAGCGGCCAGTTCGAATGCCTGTTCGTCCGACCGGACAGCCTGCTGACAGAAGGCAGCTACACCAGCCTGTTTGTCCCGCGCGGGGGACGCCTGCTGACACCACCGCTGGCCCGCGGCCTGCTGCCGGGCGTGCTGCGGGCGGAACTGCTGGCGGAGGGCCGGGCCGAGGAAGCCGACCTTACGGCCGACGACCTCGCCCATGGCTTCTTCATCGGCAATAGCCTCCGGGGGCTGCTGCCTGCTGCGCTGGCCCCTGCTCCGGCCCCTATTCCCGGATGACAAGCGCGCCCGCAATCTCTACGCAACCGCGCGACTTTGACACCAAAAGGACTCGTGGACGGACATGCCCCTGCTTTCTGCCGCCATCAACCGCATCGCCCCCTCGCCCACCATCGCCGTCACCAACAAGGCGGCGGAACTGAAGGCTGAAGGCCGCGACATTATCGGGCTGGGCGCAGGCGAGCCGGATTTCGACACGCCGGACTTCGTGAAAGAGGCCGCGATCGAGGCGATTCGGCAGGGCCAGACGAAATACACCGCCGTGGATGGCACGCCCGCGCTGAAGAAGGCGATCCAGCACAAGTTCAGGCGCGACAACAACCTTGAGTATGCGCTGGACCAGATCAGCGTGAACGTCGGCGGCAAGCAGACCATCTTCAACGCCATGGTCGCCACGCTCGATCCCGGCGACGAAGTGGTGATTCCCGCGCCTTACTGGGTGAGCTATCCGGACATCGTGCAATTCTGCGGCGCGACCCCGGTGATCGTGAAGTGCGGGCTGGAACAGGGCTTCAAGCTGACGCCGGAACAGCTGGACCGCGCCATCACCCCCGCCACCAAATGGCTGATCCTGAACTCGCCTTCCAACCCCACCGGCGCGGCCTATAGCGAAGCCGAACTGCGGGCGCTGGCAGACGTGCTGCTGGGCCATCCGCATGTCTATGTGCTGACCGATGACATGTATGAACATATCGTCTTCGATGATTTCAAATTCCGCACGCTGGCCGAAATCGAGCCGCGCCTGTACGAGCGCACTCTCACGGTGAACGGCACCAGCAAGGCCTATGCGATGACGGGCTGGCGCATTGGTTTTGCCGGCGGCCCGGTGCCCATCATCAAGGCGATGGCGAAGATCCAGTCGCAATCCACCTCCAACCCCTGCTCCATCGCGCAAGCGGCGGCAACGGCGGCGCTGATGGGCTCGCTGGATTTCATGAAGCCGCGCAACAAGGCCTTTCAGGATCGGCGCGACCTCGTCGTCTCCATGCTGAATCAGGCTGCCGGCCTCTCCTGCCCGCGCCCGGAAGGCGCCTTCTATGTCTATCCGGATTGCTCAGGGTTGATCGGCAAGACGACTCCGCAAGGCCTTGTGCTGGAAACGGATGAAGATGTGGCGGCCTACTTCCTGAACACGGAAGGCGTCGCGGTGGTGCATGGCGCGGCGTTCGGCCTCTCCCCCGCCTTCCGCATCAGCTACGCCACCTCCACCCAGGCGCTGACGGATGCCTGCCAACGCATCCAGCGGGCCTGCGCCGCAGTTTCCTGAGATTTTGACTTTCCATGTATTCGATACAGCGAATATTGCACGAATCAGAATAATGTGCCAAATGAATAAAAGGGTCGGCATAGATGGGAGCAATTTCTATGTCGGTAGAATTTAGAGAAATGAGCGCAGGACTGAGCGCAGATATTTCTGGTGAACGCGATTCACTTAGAAATTTTGTTGCAATTCAAGATGTTCCTCCGCAAAAAACACTTTTCATTTCTGTTACCGGAAGCGTCCTTGTTTCAAATCCAGGCATCGATGTTACGCTGAATTACACAGAGCCTCAGGGCATTAATTCTAAAATACTAATTCTTGAAATCGACTTTCTTCAAAGACCCGGAATGTGGCCACAAATGCTTCGATGGAAAACTGTTTCCTACGTTCAAATGATTCATGAATACGGGCAATATGAATCTGTATACATAAGAAACGGCAACGGACTTTCTATAGAGGTGACAGACAGATCATAGGCGGAGTTTAATTCGAGAAAACGAGAGGATGTCCCGCATATTGTTCCGGCCATGATCAATTCATCACGTATTTCATTAAGATACACCCAACTCGTTTAGTAATTCCTCATTCAGTTTGCTGCTCTATAAGGTGGAATCATGCGCTTCCACCCCAAACCCGGCTGGCTGATCCCTGAGCGGGACGCGACACCCGAATCCCACTGGCTGAACCGCAGGCAGATGGCCGCTGCCATGGGGCTGGCGGGGCTCGCCCACCCGCTGCTGGCGCAGACGGACCCGGCCGCGCTCGCGCCGCTGAAGGCGAAACGCACGATCTCGTTGGGCGAAGACCTCACGCCGCTGAAGGCGGTCACGAGCTACAACAATTTCTACGAATTCGGGCTGGACAAATCAGACCCGTCCGAACGCGCCGGAACGCTGCGCCCCAGCCCATGGACGGTGAAGGTGGGCGGGCTGGTGCACAAGCCGCTGACGCTGGATGTAGACCAGTGGATCGGCAAACTCTCGCTGGAAGAACGCCTCTATCGCATGCGCTGTGTGGAGGGTTGGTCGATGGCAATCCCATGGATCGGCTTCCCGCTGGCCGGGCTGCTGAAGGCGGTGGAACCGCTGGGCAGCGCCAAATATGTGCGCTTCACCACGCTCAATGATCCCAAACAGATGCCCGGCCTCCGCCTCCCCGCGCTGGACTGGCCCTATCGCGAAGGGCTGCGGCTGGATGAAGCGATGCACCCGCTGACGATCCTTGCCGTCGGCCTCTATGGCCGCCGCCTGCCCAACCAGAATGGCGCGCCGCTCCGGCTGGTGGTGCCATGGAAATATGGCTTCAAATCCGCCAAATCCATCGTCGCCATCGATCTGGTGGAGCGCCAGCCGCTCACCAGCTGGAACCAGAGCCAGCCGTCCGAATATGGCTTTTATTCCAACGTGAACCCCGATGTGGATCACCCCCGCTGGAGCCAATCCACCGAGCGGCGGATCGGCGAATTCCGCAAGCGCCCCACCCTCCCCTTCAACGGCTATGGCGAACAGGTGGCCTCGCTCTATCGCGGCATGGATCTGGCGAAATATTTCTGAAGATGGCCCGGCTGAACGCCCCGCCCGTCTGGCTGAAGCCCGCCGCGCACCTGCTGGCGGCGCTGCCGGGGCTGTGGCTGCTGGCGGGCTGGGCCGAATTGCTCTGGCTCGATCCCGCCTCGCTGCGGCTCTCGGCCGATCCGGTCGCCCACACCCACAATGCGCTGGGGTTGCAGGCGCTCAGGCTGCTGATCGCCACGCTGGCGGTCACCCCGCTGTTCCGCCTGTCGCGCTGGACGCCGATCATGTCGCTGCGCCGCCCGCTCGGCCTGTGGGCCTTTGCCTATGCCGCGCTGCACCTCGCCTTCTATCTGGCGATGGAGCTGGATTTCAGCCTGTCCGCGCTCTGGCGCGAGGCGCTGAAAAAGCCCTTCATCTTCTTCGGCCTCGCCGCCTTCCTCTCCCTGCTGCCGCTCGCTGCCACCAGCACCCGGCGCGCCATCAAGGCGCTTGGCGGCCGCCGATGGCAGGCGCTGCACCGCCTCGTCTATGTGGCCGGGATCGCCGCCAGCATCCATTTCATCCTGCGGGTGAAGGGCTTCCAGCCGGAACCCTATCTCTACGCCGCGCTCCTCATCCTGCTGCTCGCCGCGCGCCTTTTGCCCAATCGCAAACGGCCCAACCGCGCACCTCAGCCAACTGCCTGAGCGGCTCATGCGGGTTGGCGGCCACCGCCACATCCGCCCAGTCGAACACCGGCAGGTCGCTGATATGATCGGAGGTGAACCTCACCGCCTCCGGCCGGGCCTGAAGCTCGGCCAGAATCTTCCGCAGCTTTCCCATCTCATAACAATTCTCGCCGCGAATCTCCGGCGTCAGCGCGTCGCCGTTCCACAAATTCTCGGTCGCGATCACCTTGTCAAACCCCCAGCGCCGCGCCAGCGCCTCCACGAAATAGCGGCAACTGGCGGTTGCCAGCCACAATTCGCAGCCCGCCTCCCGATCCGCCGCAATGGCCGCCAGCGCGCCGGGCAATTCCTGTTTCGCGCCGAACGTCGCGGCAAAACTGTCCGCCGCCCGCTCCACCTTGGCGCGCGGCACCCGCCGCCCCATCAGGATGCGCTGCGTCGCCTGCTTCAACGCCTTGCGGTCATGCGTGCCCAGCGCATAGCCCAGCAAAGGCAGCGCCAGCAGCGGCAGCAGCAACAGCCGCGCCGGGGCCTCCGTGCGGGCATAATGCAGCAGCCAGTGCGTCCAGCTGGCCTTGGCAATCACCGTCTTGTCCATGTCGTAGATCGAAAGCTTCGGCATCACTGCCCTCCGGTCGGGTGCCTGTCCCGCCAGGCGGCGGGAACGATGCGCTGTTCGGGGGGCAAGGCCCACAGCCCGCGCTTTTCGCGGCGCGCCTTGTCCTGCCCGGCCCTGATCTGCCTGTCTTTCATGTAACGGTCATAGGCCCATGCGTGGCCGCCCTCCGTCATCGCCGCATTCACATAAATGCGGCCCTGCCACACCTTGCCCACCAGCCGGTTGTAACGGTCCTTGTCCGTCACCTCCACCTCTACCTGCTTGCCCAGCACCAGCCGCCGCATCGCCGTGCGCGATTGAATGCCCCACGGCTGCGCCAGTTCCGGCGCGTCGATTCCCGCCAGCCGCACCTCGCTTATGCGTTTCACGTCCGGGCGATAGACCAGAATCGAATCCCCGTCCTTCACCCGCACCACTTCTCCCGTGAAGCTGGCGGCGGCAAGCGGCATGGCCAGAAACAGCCAGATCAGCAGAAGAAGGGGGCGCGACATCGGCGCCTCCCTTGCAACGGGCGGGCGCGATATGCAAAACCTGCCCGCCAGCAGGAGCCGTCTGAAGCCGCATGTCCCACCCCGCGCCCCCAGATGCGCCCGTGCCGGATATGCCGGTGCTCTCCATCCGGCTGGCGGATGGCGTGCTGGCGTTCGACGGCCGCCTCACCATCGCCCGCGTTTCGGAAACGGAACGCCAGCTGGAGGATATGCTCGCCCGTTCGCCGGGCCCGCTGCTGATCGATCTCTCCGGCCTCACCCGGATCGACACCGTCGGCGCATGGATCGTGCACCGGCTGCTCAGGGACCGCCCCGGCAGCGGCATCACCGGGGCCTCCGCCGATGCGGAACGGCTGCTCGCCGAAGTCTCCGCGGCGGATCGTCCGTGCGAAGTCCGCCCCGTTACCGAGCCCTTTATCCTGCGCGAACTCCGGCGGTTGGGCGAATATGTCTATGCCTTCCGGGACAGCGCCGTTTCGGCCCTCGATTTCATCGGCCTCACCATCATTTCCGCGTGGCGCGCCATCGCTGCCGGGCGCGGCGTGCGCTGGAACGCGGTGTGGGTGCAGATGGAACAGGTGGGCGTGAACGCGCTGGGCATCATCGGCCTGATGAGCTTCCTGATCGGCATCGTGCTGGCGCAACAGGGCGCGGTGCAGCTGCGCCAGTTCGGCGCGGAAGTGTTCGTGATCAACCTCGTCGGCCGCGCCACCTTCCGCGAACTGGGGATATTGCTCACGGCGATCATGGTCGCGGGCCGCTCGGCCTCCGCCTTCGCCGCGCAGATCGGCTCGATGAAGCTGGCAGAGGAAGTGGATGCGATGCGCACCATCGGGCTGGACCCGATCGAGGTGCTGGTGCTGCCGCGCACCATCGCCCTCATCCTGATGATGCCGCTGCTGGCCTTCTACGCCTCTGTGCTGGGCGTGGTGGGCGGCGGGCTGTTCAGCTGGGCGGAACTGGGCATCCCGCCCGCCACCTTCGCGCAGCGCCTGCGCGAAGTGGTGCCGATGTCCGATTTCTGGATCGGGCTGTCCAAAGCCCCGGTGTTCGGCGCGATCATCGCCATCATCGGCTGCCATCAGGGCTTTCAGGTGACGGGCAACGCCGAATCGGTGGGCCAGCGCACCACGCAGGCCGTGGTGGAGGCGATCTTCATCGTCATCGTGCTGGATGCCTTCTTCGCCGTTTTCTACACCGCGCTGGGGCTCAGCTGATGGCGACGCACGCAGACGAACCGCCAGTGATCCGCGTGCGCGGGCTGGTGAACCGCTTCGGCGATCAGACGGTGCATGAAGGGCTGGATCTGGATGTCCGCCCTGGAGAGATTCTGGGCGTGGTGGGCGGCTCGGGCACCGGCAAATCGGTGCTGATGCGCTCCATCATCGGCCTGCAAACCCCCGCCGAAGGGGATATCACGGTGCTGGGACAGCCGGTAACTGGCGGCGAAACCACGCAGAATCAGGAACTCACCCGGCAATGGGGGGTGTTGTTTCAGGGCGGCGCGCTGTTTTCCGGGCTGACTGTGGCGGAAAATATCGAAGTGCCGCTGCGCGAATATTTCCGGCTGACAGGCCAGTTGATGGATGAAATCGCCGCTTATAAGGTCGCAATGGTGGGCCTGCCGCCCGAAGCCGGGCCGAAATACCCCTCCGAACTGTCTGGCGGCATGAAAAAGCGCGCGGCGCTGGCCCGCGCGCTGGCGCTGGACCCGAAGCTGCTGTTTCTGGACGAACCCACCGCCGGTCTGGACCCGATCGCGGCCGACGGCTTCGACACGCTGATCCGCACGCTGGCGGAAACCATGGGGCTGACCGTGTTTTTGATCACGCATGATCTCGACACGCTGCACGCCATCTGCGACCGGGTGGCTGTGATCGCCGAAAAACGCATCATCGCCTCGGGCACCGTCGCGGAGCTGTCGCGCTTCGATCATCCGTGGGTGCAAGAATATTTCTCGGGCCCGCGCGGCCGGGCGGCGGCCATCGCCCAGCACCACGCCCCGCTGGAGGTCGGCTGATGGAACGGCGGCAATCGCATGTGCTGGTGGGCGCGATCACCTTCCTGCTGGTGGTCTCGCTGTTCGCTTTCGTGCTCTGGCTCGCCCGCTTTTCCCGCGATGAAAAGGCGGAGTATGATATCTTCTTCGCGCAATCGGTCGCGGGGCTGACGGTCGGCTCCAGCGTCTCTTTCTCCGGCGTGCCGGTGGGGCAGGTGCGGCAAATCGCGCTGATGCCGGAAACGCCGCAGTTCATCCGCGTGCGGGTGGAACTGCAACCGACAACCCCGGTGCTGGAAGGCACCACCGCCAGCCTGAACTCGGTGGGCTTCACCGGCGTCACGGAAGTGCAGCTGTCCGGCAGCATGAGCGGGCAGAAGCCGCTGACGGAATCCGGTCCCTATGGCGTGCCGGTGATTCCTGCCACGCAGGGCGGGCTGGGGCAGCTGCTGGAATCCGCGCCGCAGGTGATCGAGCGCGCCTCCACCCTGCTCGCCCGGCTGAACGAGGTGTTCTCGGACGAGAACCGGGCGAAATTCGCCGGCCTGATCGAAAATCTGGACAAGATTTCGGGTGAAGTCTCCGCCGAAGGCCCGGCCCTTCGCGCTGCGGTGAGGGAGGCTGAGCAGACGTTGAAGGCCGCCACCCGCGCCGCAGACAGCCTTGCCGAAACCAGCGCCACCGCCAATGCGCTGCTGAACGATCAGGGCAAGCCCGCCATCGCGGATCTGCAGCGTGCCATCGTCACGGCGGAAGCCACGCTGCAACGGGTGGATAAACTCGCCGCCGCCGCGGAACCGGGCGTCAACAGCCTCTCTGCCCAGACGGTGCCGCAGGTGAATCAGCTGGTGAGCGACCTGCGCGACGTTTCGCAGCAGCTTGGCGCGCTGGCCGCCAAGCTGGATGAAGATCCGCTGTCCGCACTGACGGGCGGCCGCCCGCTTCCCGATTACCAGCCGGAGGGCCAGAAGAAATGACCCGCGCCACCCGCCCTGTTTCGCGTCTGCCGCTGGCGCTGCTGCCGCTGATCCTGCTCCCCCTGATTCCGCTCTCAGCCTGCGGGCCTCTGGTGGAAATCGGCGGCAACACCCCCCGCCCTGACGCCGTCTATACCCTGTCCGCCGCCCCGCCCACCGCCGTCCCCGCGGGCCTCACGCCCATCGATCTTACAAAGGCGGTTTCGGTGGACACCCCCACCGTGCCCGGCGCGCTGCAGACACTGCGCATCCCCGTCATCGTGTCGGACACGGCGATCCAGTATGTGCAGGGCGCGCAGTGGAGCGAGCAGCCCAACCGGCTGTTCCAGCGCCTGCTGGCCGATTTGCTGGTGCAATCCGGCCGGGCCGTGATCGACCCTGGCTCATCCGGGCAGACAGCCGGGCGGCGTCTGACGGGCCAGTTGCAGGCGTTCGGCGTGGACGTGCGCGGATCGAACAAGGTGACGGTGCGCTACGATGCCACGCTGGCAGGCCCCGGCGGCATACGGCAGCGCCGCTTCGAACGGGAGGCAGAGCTGAGCGCCGTTCAAGGCCCGCAGGTGGCCGAAGCCCTGAACGGCGTGGCCAACCTCATCGCAGCCGATGTGGCGGCGTGGATTGCATCCGCACCCTAATGCCATACAGCGGGTTGACCAGCCGCCCCCGGGCGGCTATCCGCCCGGCCTCGCGAACCGCTGGCGGGGTAGCTCAGCTGGTTAGAGCACAGGATTCATAACCCTGAGGCCGCGGGTTCAAGTCCCGCCCCCGCCACCATGTGTAGCTAAGCATCTGAAATGCTTAGAACATGTTGAAATCATAGGAATTTTCTACACGCGACTGCTACACGTGTGGTAGTCGAAAGGCATCCTATGTGCAGTTATCTCCACCAGCGTCACGGCAGCCCGATCTACTATTTTCGCCGCCGCGTGCCTGACAACCTGCGGCCGATCATCGGCAAGCGGGAATGGCTGATTTCGCTAGGGGCGAAGGACAGGGGAGAGGCGAAGCGCCTTATCCCGTTTCATACGATCGAGACGGAAAAGCTGATTGCCGCGGCCCGCGCGAAGCTGGCCGCACTAGCCATGCCCGCGCCACAGCCACTGCCGCCCCTCACACCCGAGCAACAGGCACGCGACGTTGCGCAGCGGGAGCATGAGCAAGCCCAAGCCGCGCATGAGGATGAACTTGCCGCCGCCGAAGAAGCCATGGATGATCGGGCCAACAAGCACGATGACGCCATTGACGCGCTGTTGATCGCTGACCCAACTTCTCTGAACTCCCGCGACTGGGCAATCCGCCGACGCATCCATGACGCGGTTTCTGAGCGGGAAATTGCCCGGATGCAGACTATGGCCGCGAAATACCACGCGGCTAAACTCGAACGGCAGGTGCCAGACGCGGGCGGGCAACCGTCATCCATGGATGGCGCGCCCATGGTCGGGGAACCTGTGAAGCTGGAGGCGCTGTTAGACGCCTATGCTGCCGAGCATGGGAGCAGGGCAAAGCGCGGCTTCGCCAGCAGCCAGACACACATTCGGAGCTTGCGGGAATTCCTGCCCGCCTTGCAACCCCGCCACGCATGATCGCTTGGAAAGACTATCTGCTGCGGCCCGTTGCCGACGGCGGCAAGGGCCTGTCGCAAAAGACCGTGCGGGATGGATACCTTGCAACGACGCGGGCCTTGTTCGCTTGGGCCGCGATGAACAGGAAGGTTGAGTCCAACCCCGTTCAGGGCTTCAAAGTTCGCGTTGTGGCAAAGCCCAAGGTTCGGGATCGTGCCTTCACTGACGACGAGGCCAACAAGGTGCTGGCAGCAACCTTATTGCCCGAGATAATCTCTCGCCGCACTATCAACTTGCCTGCCGCTGGGTGCCTTGGCTGCTGGCCTATACCGGGGCGCGAGTCGGGGAGATTGCGCAGCTTCGGGCTGAGGACGTGATGAAGGTTGACGGGGTGCATGTGCTGAACATCACACCGGCAGCCGGGAGCGTGAAGACCGGGCAGTATCGCCATGTCCCGCTGCACACCCATCTGATAGATATGGGCTTCCTTGATGTCGCGGAGGCCAAGGGCAACGGCCCGCTCTTCTATGCCTCGGAAGCTGCAACCCGGCGGACGGATAAGGCCAGCAAGTCCCTTGCCGAGAAGGTCGGGCAGAAGGTGCGTGACATGGTGCGAGAAGTCGGCATCAGCGCGGCGGACGTGGAACAGCCGAACCATGCTTGGCGGCACAGGTTCAAGACCCTTAGCCGACGTTGGGGGCTGGACAGTGAAGCCGCGCACCACATGCAGGGGCACGCCACCGAAACCGAGGGGCAGGATTACGGAAGCTGGCCGGTGGAGCGGCTGTCGGCGGAAATTGAGAAGCTGCCCCGCTACGAGGTGAAGGCTCTGCAATCCAGCTAGGGAACTCGTGAAGTCCCATTAGCCGCTTTGCGCTACCTCCGCCTCTGAGTGGCGCTTTGACTCTCAGTGAGCCTCCTAGCGCCTACCAGCCCCACTCCAGCATCGGCATGTGTCGAAAACCAGCGCTCAAGTTGGCGAGTGCCGTGTGCGTCATGCAGTTGTCCGTGGGAAGGATCGTGCTGCCTACCAGTTCGGCGCAGCCAACAGTGTGGAGGGGCTGCTGGACAGCGCCTTGGCTATGCGGGCGATGTTCAGGATGGTGACGTTTCGCTCGCCGCGCTCGATCTTTCCCATGTGGGAACGGTCGATACCCGCCGCGTCGGCCAGGGCTTCCTGGGAAAGTTCCTTTGCTTGCCGGGCGGATCGGATGGCAGCGCCAAGCGCTGTTAGCATTCCAAGCTCGTCTAGCTGTCCCGATACCCTTGCCACCCGCAAGCTTGTGTCGAAATGAGGTTTTTTCGGCCACGGTATTTACGGCCCATCATTGTCTAACTACGAACTAATGGCAGGGTAATTGCTGGCGGAAGGTGTCGAGGTGTTTTCGAAATACGTGGATTTGTACAAGATGAGTGAGGCCACACAGATGGCTAAGGCGGCGCTGGAAATAGAGATTATGGGGGAACCAATATCACGGCACGCAGAACATATTTCTCGCAAGTTGGTTGTCGATGTGTGGCAACAAGCACCTGCCCTCTTCGGCGGCAAACAGGGCGGGCGGCCGCATGGAATTTCTGTTGCAGCGGCAGCATTGGCCCTCGGCGTCCGTTCCTTTTCGGCAGAAAGTGACGGCCACTCTGCTTGCTATACGGCCATGGGTCTGGTGCTTCGCGACATCGAGCGAAACCAATCACGATACAAGATGGCAAATCCCGACTTTGTACTCGTAAGAATCGCCCAGGATGCGTTTCTGGAGTTCGGGCAAGGCAAGATCGGCGGGGACTGGGCGAGCGCAATGGGCTTTGAGTCCTAGAACCATCTTGCCCAGATGAGGGCATCGCGCAGTTCGGGCAGCATGTCCATCAGCTCCCACACGCGACGCCCATCCACTTTGCCCAAGTCGGGCTCCACGTACCCGTCCGGGTAATGGACCTCCAGCCGCCCGCTCGGGAACAGCTTGACCGTCACGCTGCCGAAGGTCCGCTCCAGGAACTCCCCTGCCTTCTCCCGCCGCTGGCGGGACAGCACGTCGAGTTGGCTGTCCCGGCTACGCAGCTTGTGGGGCGATAGCCCGGCCCTCATCCGCTCGAAATTGTCGCGGCCACGGTTCAGGTGGCAAGCATAGCAGGATCGGTCGCGGACACGGCGACGGAAACCTTCGCAACGTGGGCAGGGTTCGGCCATGCGAATGTAAGATGTTGCGCCCACTGCGAACGCGGCGAACCTTCGCGGATCATTCACGCGGGCGCTCAGGGCGTCTGCGAAGGCTGGGTCTACCTTGCAGATGGCGCGTTGCCTAGCGTCCAGCTTGTTGGCCCGAGGCTGAGCGGCGTGAAGGACAAAGCGCGGATCGTGGCGCGGTTGGCGCGTCGGCTTATCGGTCAAATCGCAGGCTTTCGGTTCAAAGTTCGCCCCATGCCCCCGGCTTTCGCGGGGCTGGGCGCTTACGCGTTCTAGTTATGGATGGAAGGGGTGGGCTGGGGTTTGGTGGCTGGCTGCGCTTCGCTTTGTGCTTCAGCAGCGGAAATGCATCATATTTGGCCGCAAGCACTTGCTTCATAGCTGCCAGCACACCGCAGGCCAGGTCGCTATCCTCGCGCTGCAAATGGACGCCCTGTCCCTTTCCGAACCAGTGTCGTATCGGCCTGTTGTGGTCGATGAGGGCCGCAACGAAATCCCGGAATGTCGACCCCTTCGGCAGACGACTGATGTCATCATCCGCACTTGCACGAAGGACGCGGGGCGCAAGGTCGGCATCTGGCTCTCCGTTCAGCAGCCGCTGAAAGGTCGCCTTGGCCAGCTTTCGGTTGGCCGTCCCGAAGCCCGGAACCTCGTATGGATCGAACCGCAGCTTCTCCCCCTCGCGGCTGTACAGCATCACCGGATGCAGTTGGGAGTAGTCGCACTCCACCACGGGTTCGCCCCCTATGGTGATGTTCAACCGTTCCTCGCTCGGGATATTTATCCACCAACCGCCGTAGAACCGGCCGCCCTTCTCGAAAGCGTCGGTGAAGGAGCGGTAAAGTGACACTGCGGATTCATCACCACTGTAGTTCAATGAGCTGGAAACTGCGGAATTTTGCTTCTCCATGCCCCGCCGCCAACGGTCGGCAATGCAATCCCACCTGTCGGACGGCAGGGAGATTTGCGCTTCTGCAAGGCGCTGGTTAACCTTGCGCAGCATCTCCCTGCTGGCTGCAACATCATTGGGTATCGAGTCTGTCGCAGGCCGCTTGCCCATCCTAAGCAGCCAGTTATCGGCGATCGTAATGGAGTGAGGGCCGACACCGGCTTCTACCAGGGCAGCGCGCATGGCGGGCATGGCGCGCAGGCGGCTGTTGCGGGAGTGGCGGGGGTTGCCCCACGGGTCGCGCCCGAAATAGCCCGACCAATACTCAATCAACCCCCGCTCGTGCAGGCAATCGCGCAGCTCCACGGCAGACCGGAGGCTTATTTCCAGCCCGGCATAAGCCTGATTGTTGAAAGGCACGGCTAGGTATTTGCAGCTATCTGAGCGGTTGAATGAGGCGGCTACCAAGTTTGCCAGCATCCCACTGACAGTCGCGCGATGGTTGCCTTCGTCCAGCGTACGGCGGGCTCGTTCGCGCGGAAAGGTCTGCGCCAATTCCGCCAGCGTTGCGTCCAGAAAACGCAATCCCGCTTCGCCTCTGAGCCTGCGCCCCCAATCGACCGGGAAAGCGTTTTCGAGATTGTCGCCAGCCTGTTGGTCAGGCTGGGTGTCTGGCTTCATCATTGGCTACGCGACATTCACACGGTTTCCGTTGCTCGCTTGCGGCGGGTTTTTGTTTTCAGGGCGTTGAGTGGCAGCGCGCCGAGTGACGCCTCGTACAAGCCCAGCAGATGCTCGGCACGGGCGCGGTCTGACGGGAAAGTTGTTGGGCGATAGAGGCGGTCCACTGCGGCGTCGAGCTTGGCGTGGGCGGCGCGCAAGGCGGGCGGCATGGTGTCGGGGTCGTACAGGTCCGCAAGGCTGGCCAGCGTGTGCTTGGCGCGTTCGTCCAGGACAGTCTGCGCGAGGCCTTCAACACGCCGCATTTGCACTTCGTCCGCCTTCGGCCAGGGGAAGTTGTTGTAGTTGATGCCTATGCCATACTGAAAATCACTCTTGAGCCTTCCTCCGATGAAGGACGTCCAGGCCATGTGCATCGCACTTGTCAGAACGCCGAACTCCCACAAGGAAGCGTCGGCCAGGATGCGAAGCTTATCGCTCGGGATAGTAGGTGGCTCTATCCAGCCGATTGGGATGTATTGCCGCCTTTCGCTGCTGACTTGTGGAATGGCGAGAAAGGGTCGCTCTGGAAGCACGTTGAGGTGATAGAGCATAGGAGTTGCTGCGAGCGCCTTAGTTGGCTTGCTAGGGCTTGCTGCACGAAACTCTCGAACTCGCTCCAGTCGTTCCCGGACCTTCGGCATGGCCCGAAGCTCTTGCGGCGCGGCATTCTGCAAAGCAAGAATGTACCTCTGGCCTCCGTTAATGAACTCTTCCGCGCCGACGAAGGGCCGAAGAAATGACGCCGCTTGCGGCTCCGCTGATACCAAAGTCGCACGCTCGCCCGAGCTAAAGATTAGGTGCCCGCCGTCGATCGGCTTGGAGCCACAGACCAACTGGCGCGCGCCATTAATCGGCCTGCCTGCCTCCGCCACCACTACATGCGGATTGGCTAGGCCGCCCGCGTCGAACAGGTACGGGCTGATTGCCCGGTGTCGGCTTTCGGATGGCTCGCCCTTCAAGTCAGCATAAGCGAACAGCCGCTTGTCGGCTGGCTCATGACCACGGGCCGCCAGCCCTATGATGACAACATGCACATGCGCCATGCCGCGCGCTTCGCTGCTCCAGGCGAATGTCCGGTGCGCGAAGGCGATTTCCATGGCGTGTCGGCCGAACAGGATCGGCCATAGCTGCGCAACTTGTTCGCCCTGCGTGATGCTGTTGGTGGAAACGAACCCGATGCGGCCCTTGCCGCCTCCCCTCTGCACAAACGCCGCCGCCCGGATGAACCAAGCCGCCACATAATCCAGTGTGCCGCCGCTACCGCCTAGCCCGGCTACCCGCCGCACCTGTGCCCGCTGATATTCGCTCTGGAACTTCGCGCCGATGAACGGCGGGTTTCCCAGCACATAACTGCACCGTTCGGGCGACAGCACCTCTGCCCAATCTGTATCGAGCGCGTCACCCTGCACGATCTTCGCGGACTTGGTGAGCGGGATGCGGGCGAACAACTCCCCCAGGTCTGCTGACAGCAGCAGGTTCGCTAGATGGTCTGCCATCCACATAGCTGTTTCGGCAATGCGGGCGGGGAACTCTTCATATTCGATGCCGAAGAACTGATCGACGTTCACGCGGGAGAAGGCGGCGGCGCTAACGCCCGAACCGGAAATCAGGGTGCCCGCCAGCGTTTCCTTCAACAACTTACGTTCCAGCTCCCTCAGCTCCCGATAGGCGATGACAAGGAAGTTGCCGCAGCCGCAGGCCGGATCGAAGAAGGTGAGACTGGCCAGCTTGTCGTGATAGGCCTTCAGGGCGACCTGCCGCCCGCCGTCTTTCCGCGCCAGCACGCGGTCCAACTCAGCCCGCAAGTCGTCCAGGAACAGCGGTTCGATAACCTTCAGGATGCTCTGTTCGGTCGTGTAGTGCGCACCCTTCGCACGGCGGGCCTTGGCATCCATGACCGACTGGAAGAGCGAGCCGAAGATAGCCGGACTCACTTCGCCCCAATCGAAGGCACACGCATCCAGCAGCATGTCGCGCATGGCATTGTTGAACGAGGGGGTGCGGATACGCCCCTCGAACAATCCCCCGTTGATGTAGGGGAAGGCTGTAAGTTCCGGGTCTAGGGTGCTCTGACGCTGTTCTTCTGGCGTGTTGAGCACATCGAACAGGTCGTTCAGTACGCGACCCAGATCGCGCCCGTCTGCGCTCGTGTGTTGCTCGATGAGGTTGATAAGAAGGTCTTTCGGCTCAAAGATGCCCGTGTCATCCGCGAACAGGCAGAACAACAGGCGGACCAGCAGCCTCTCCAGGTCTTGCCCAGTGTAACCGCTTTCGGCCAATGCCTCGTGCAGCTTACCCATAAGTTCAGAGGCGGCGATGCTGGCCTTGGACTGGTTGCGGAAGAAGCGCGGTTGCGCGCCCAGGATGAAAGCGAAAGCCTCCACATGCCTGGGCAGGTCCGACAGGTGGAACTTCCATTCCCGCCCGTCAGCCAGATCGGTGAGTTGGAAACGCTGAAAGTCACAGACCAGAACGTATCGCGGACGTTCCTTTTCGGAAAGCCAGTCGAAGTAGTCCAGCGCTTGCTTGGTGGCGGATAGCAGATCGCGCCCGGCCGACTTGTGTTCGATGATAAGCGTGCCGGGCCAATACAGGTCTATGAAGCCGCGCTTGGTTGCGTCGAGCTGCTGCACGCGCTTCTCGAACGTGGTGACTCGGCGGCTATCCAAGCCGAAGATGTCGAAGAAGTCGATCCAGAAGCGCTGCGACTGCGACCGCTCGTCCTTGTCGTCTGCATGTTCGCGGGCGAACTTCGCAGCGCGTGCCCTGACTTCGTTCCAACTGAGACGCATGACTACCCCTTCGGCAGGCAGCGTAGCGACGGCTGACAGCAGACGCTAGCTAGAGCAGACTGCGAGGTCACTGGACGGTTGGGAATTGTGGCCGCTCCCGGCAGCCCGCTGCGCTCGCTGGATTGTGGCG
>NZ_VFSU01000020.1 GCF_006385875.1 Sandaracinobacter neustonicus
GTGTAGTACAGGCTCTGCGCGATGCCTTCCTTGCGGCACAGCTCGGCAATGCTGTCCTCGCCGCGTAGCCCATCGAGCACGATGCGGATCTTGTCCTCCGCCGAGAAATGGCGACGCGTCTGCCGCCGAATGTCCTTCACCACCCGCTCAGCAGGGGCCTTGGTCGGCGATTTTTTCAAGGAGGGTTGGGCCTTCATCTTCGTTCCTTCGTCACTACGACGAAGCCCCAACCCTCCTTAAATCACAACCTCAAATCTGTGCCATTGGTGCTGACGGCGGACACCGCCCACGCCGAACTGCTGGATTTCGAAATCGCCGCCGTGGACCATCATGTCGACGGGCTGCTGATGGCCCCCAGCTTCGCCATCCCTCGCCTGCTCAGCCGCCACAAACTGCGCTACGCCGACATCGCCCTGTGGGAAATCCACGAAGCCTTCGCCGCGCAAGTGCTCGCCAACGTCGCTGCACTGGAAAAGCCGGACTGGATCCGCGACCGCGTGGGGTTGAGCAGCGATTTCGGCCCCTTCCCATGGGACCGCGTCAACCCCAACGGCGGGTCAGTCGCCATCGGCCACCCCTTCGCTGCCACCGGCGCCCGAGACCTCTCCCAAGCGGTGAAGGAACTGTGGGCGAAACCGTCCGGCTCGCTTGCCATCGTGTCAGTGTGCGCGGATGGCGGGCACGGAACGGTGGCGCTGCTGCGGCGGCCTTAGCGGGGGGGGTAGGGTTTTTTGCGCGCCGCGCGGGCAGGGAAATGATTTCCCTGCACCCTCGAAATTCGCGTTGCGCCAAAACTCCAGCACCGTGCGAGTGATCAGATTCGATTGCCTGCGGCGCTACGAAGCCCTCTCCCCCTGAAAGGGGGAGAGCTGCAGAGGGGGTGTCACCGCCGGGCCTGATCCACCAACCTCTCCACCCGCTCAGCCTGAGCTTGTCGAAGGCCCCAGAGCAAACCCACCGACCTCCCCACACCCACAACCGTCACCCCGGACTTGATCCGGGGTCCAGCTTGTTCTTTTCCAACGTTCCGGGTGGAAAGCTGGACCCCGGATCAAGTCCGGGGTGACGTGAGGAGAGGTGGGGGGGCAGACACCAAAGCGCCTCGGACCATAGCCCCCTCAACAACAGCCCTTATTCGGCGAACGCCCGCTCGATCACATAGGTGCCGGGCACGTTGCGGGAGCCTTCGATGAAGCCCAGCCCTTCGAACCGCTCTTTCAGTTCCTTGATCATCGACATGCTGCCGCACATCATGATGCGGTCGTTTTCGGGATCGAACTGCGTGGAACTGTCCGTCAGGTCGCGGAACAGGCGGCCGTTGTCGATCAGCGCGCCGATGCGGCCGCTGGTGTGGAACGGTTCGCGCGTGACGGTGGGCAGGTAGCGGAATTGCAACAGCGCCTCGTCGCGCACCAGCGGATCGTCGGCGAAATGACTTTCCAGTTCGTCGCGGAAGGCAAGGTCGGACACGGTGCGCACGCAATGCACCAGCAGAATCTGATCATAGGCCTGATAGATGTCCGGATCGCGCGCGAGGCTGAGGAACGGGGCGAGGCCGGTGCCGGTGGAGAGCATGAACAGCCGCTTGCCCGGCAGCAGCGCGTCGGCCACCAGCGTGCCGGTGGGCTTGCGGCCCAGCACGATCTGGTCTCCGGGCTGGATCAGTTGCAGACGCGAGGTCAGCTTGCCGTCGGCCACCTTGATCGACAGGAACTCCAGTTCGTCCGCATAGGAAGGGCTGGCGATGGAATAGGCGCGCAGCAGCGGGCGGCCTTCCACTTCAAGGCCCAGCATCACGAACTCGCCGGAGCGGAAGCGCAGCGCGGCCGGGCGGCTGATCGAGAAGCTGAACAGATGCTCGTTCCAGTGGCGGACGGAGCGCACCTCTTCCAGCGTCCACACGGCGGACGGGGCAAGGGAGGTGGCGGCGCGGTCACTCATGACATGTCTTTCATCGGGCGGTCTCTACGTGCGGGCAGGTGCACGGCGTCTGTGGGTCAGGAATAAGCTATTGCGAAGCGTTCGCAGAAAAGCAAGCAATCCGCTGGCATTTTCGCGAGGGGCCCTATGCGATGGATCGTCCGCCAGTGGAAGTGCCGCTTGCGATGCGGCTGCTATGCAGGCTGAAAGCAGAACTGTCGGCATGGCCCATGTCGCGTGATTATTTTGCACCTGCGAACAATCAGGCGGGTGACAATGGGCGAATCTGCGGTAGCAATAGGGGGTGTCGCTCTCTGATCGCCTTCTCCCGCTTGTGGAACGGCTTCAACCGGCCCGGCCGGGTGCCGGTTTCGCAGCCGTGTGGAGCGACCCGGCACCGATCCGATCCGAACTGTTCAGCGATGAACGGCTGGAGGTGCATGGCCGATCATTGGCGGTGGCGCAGCAATTGCTGCCGCGCGCGATCCGCTCCCGCCAGTTGCTGGTGCGGTTGCAGGAAAATGCCGCTGCGCTGAAGCATATCTATGTGGAAACCGCGCTCGCGGTGGAGCGCAAGCGGCCCATCGCCCCGGCGGCGGAATGGCTGATCGACAATTACCACATCGTCGAAAAGCAGATCCGCAAGATTCGCGACGATCTGCCGGCGGATTTCTACCTGCAATTGCCCAAGCTGGCCGATGGCCCGCTGGCCGGGCTGCCGCGCGTGTTCGGCGTGGCATGGGCCTATATCGCCCACAGCGACAGCCTGTTCCATGAGGAGCGGCTACGCCGCTTCGTCGCCGCCTATCAGCGGGTGGAGGCGCTCACCATCGGCGAGCTGTGGGCGCTCGCCATCTGCCTGCAACTGGTGCTGGTGGAAAATCTACACCGGCTGGCGGACCTTTCGATCCATGATCAGGAGGATCGGCAGCGCGCGGACGAACTGGCGGACAAGCTGCTGTCTGCGGAGGGCGATTCCGACGCGCTGGCGCTGCTGGCGGCGATTCCGCCGGGCGCGTCAGCCGCCTTCATCAGCCAGCTCGCCTTTCGCCTCCGCGATGTGGACCCGCGCAGCGAGATGGCGCGGCGCTGGCTGGACTCCCGCGTGGCTGCGCGCGGAGACAGTCTCGCCATGCTGGACCAGCAGGCGCAACAGGCGCTCATCGCTTCCACCGCCTCCACCCGCAACGTGATCATGGCGATGCGCGATCTGGCCGAGGTGGACTGGGGCGAGATGGTGGAGGCGCTGAGCCGGGCCGACGCCGTGCTGCGCGCGGGCAGCAATTTCGGGGACATGGATTTCCCCTCGCGCAACCTCTACCGCAACAATCTGGAGGAACTGTCGCGCGGCTCCGCCTATTCCGAGGAGGTGATCGCCGCCCGCGCGCTGGCGCTTGCCCGCCGCCAGCCCAGCGACAACCGGGTGGATCAGGATCCGGGCGTGCTGCTGGTGGGGGCAGGGCGGCCGCTGCTGGAGGCGGATATCGGCTTCGTGCCGCCGGTGGGCACGCGCATCGCCCGGCGGCTCAGGCAGGGCGGCGTGCCGCTCTATGTGGGGCTGGTGATGCTGCTGGGCGGGCTGATCAGCCTGCTGCCGCTCTCCACGCTGACGAATGTGGAGTTCCCGCAATGGCTGGGGCTGATCCTGCTGGGGGTGTCGATCATCCTCTCGCTGGAAACAGCGACGGCGCTGATGAACCGGATGCTGGCGCGGCTGCTGCCGCCCGCGCTGATCCCGGCGCTGGAACTGAAAGAGGGCGTGCCGGACGAGTTGCGCACCCTGCTGGTCGTGCCGGTGCTGCTGGGCGGCGAAGCGGCCGTGGCAGAGGCGATTTCCGATCTGGAAGTGCATCACCTCGCCAACCGCGAAGCCAATGTCCATTATGCGCTTCTCTCGGATTTCCCCGATGCGGCAGACCAGCATCTGCCGGGCGAAGAGGATATCCTCTCCGGCGCGCGGGCGCGGGTGGCGGAACTGAACATGCGTCACCCGGTGCCGGGCGGCGCGCCCCGCTTCCTGTTCCTCCATCGCGAGCGGCAGTGGAACGCCACCGAAGGCTGCTGGATGGGGTGGGAGCGCAAGCGCGGCAAGCTGCACGAGCTGAACCGGCTGCTGCGCGGCGCAAACGACACCAGCTACACCGGCCCCAACGGCCAGCTGCCCCGCCTGCCGCCGGACGTGCGGTTTGTCATCACGCTGGACGCCGACACCCGCCTGCCGATGGGCACGGTGAAGCGGATGATCGGCAAGATGGGGCATCCGCTGAACCGCCCCCGCTTCGATGGCGCGCGCCGCCGGGTGGTGGCGGGCTATGGCATCATGCAGCCGCGCGTGACAATCGGCCTGCCGGTGCGGCGCGGGCGCTCCCGCTTTGAAACGCTGGCGGGCGGCCCGGCCGGGATCGACCCTTATGCGGCGGCAGCTTCCGATCTCTATCAGGATCTGATCGGGGAGGGCAGCTTCACCGGCAAGGGCATTTACGAGATCGACGCCTTCATGGCCTCTCTGGCGGGGCGGGTGCCGGAAAACCGCATGCTCAGCCACGATCTGTTCGAAGGCACCTTCGCCCGCGCCGGGCTGATTTCCGACGTGGAAGTGGTGGAGGATTTCCCCGTCCGCTACGACGCCGCCATGCGCCGGCAGCACCGCTGGGTGCGCGGAGACTGGCAGCTGCTGCCGTGGATTCTGAGCTCCCCCCTCTCTGAAGCGCAGGAACTGCCGTGGACGGGGCGGGTGAAGATGCTGGACAATCTGCGCCGCTCTCTGGTGGCGCCCGCCATCTTCGCGGCGCTGGTGGCGGCCTGGTTCCTGCCATGGCCCAGCGGCATATTGTTCACGCTGGCGGTGCTGCTGGTGGTGGCGATCCCGCCCTTCATCCCCATCCCGTCTTTGCTGCTGGCCCCGCGCGGCCGCAATGTCTCGCTCAGGGCGCATCTGGGCGCGGTGCTCACGGATATCGCCAACGCGTTCGGCACGCTGGGGCTGCAGTTCACCACGCTGGCCGATCAGGCATGGCGCATGGTGGATGCCATCCTGCGCACGCTGATCCGGCTGTTCATCACCAAACGCCATTTGCTGGAATGGACGACGGCGGCGCAGGCCAGCGCCTCACCGCACCCGTCGGTGCCGCAATTCGTGCGCTTCATGTGGCCGTCGCTAGCGCTGGTGGCGGGCTTCGGGGCGCTGGCGCTGTGGCTGCAACCGCAGGTGCTGCCGCTGCTGCTGCCCTTCGCGATCCTGTGGCTGGCGGCACCCGCCATCGCCTCCATGATCAGCCGCCCGCGCGCCGTCGCCACCGCGCCCGATCTCGATCGCCAGCAGAAAGACGCGCTGGAAGCTATCGCCCGCCAGACATGGCATTTCTTCCGCACGCATGTGACCACAGAGCACAACAATCTGCCGCCCGACAATTTTCAGGAAGACCCGCAGCCGGTGGTCGCCGGGCGCACCTCGCCCACCAACATGGGGCTGTATTTGCTGTGCGTGGCGACGGCGCGCAACTTCGGCTGGTGCGACCTGCACGAGGCGCTGGCCCGGCTGGAAGCGACGCTGGACACCTTCGATCGCATGTCCCGCACGCGTGGGCATTTCTACAACTGGTATGACACGCGCGATCTGCGCGTGCTCGATCCGCCCTATGTCTCTGCTGTCGACAGCGGCAATCTGGCCGGGCACCTGCTGGCGCTCGCCAATCTGCTGGAACATTGGCGCGAGCCGGAAACGCGCGGCCGGGTGCGCCGTATCGCGGACCGGGCGCGCGGCTTCGCCATGGCGATGGATTTCCGCTTCCTCGTTGATCCGGAGCGGCAGCTGCTCTCCATCGGCTGGTCCGAACATGACAATCGCCGCGACGAAGGCTGCTACGATCTGCTCGCCTCCGAAGCGCGGCTGGCCAGCCTGTTCTGCATCGCCAAGGGAGACCTTCCCGCCAAACATTGGGGGCGGCTGGGCCGCAGCGCCACCCCCATCGGCCCGGCGGCTGTGCTGATCAGTTGGTCCGGCTCGATGTTCGAATATCTGATGCCCAGCCTGGTGATGCGCGCGGCGGACGGCAGCCTGCTGGAGGTGTCCAACCGCTACGCCGTGCGCCGCCAGCGCGATTATGCGGCAGAGGCCGGCGTGCCATGGGGCATTTCCGAATCCGCCTACAATGCGCGCGACCGGGAGATGACCTACCAATATACCAATTTCGGCGTGCCGGGGCTGGGGCTGAAGCGGGGGCTTTCGGAAAATCTGGTGATCGCGCCTTATGCCAGCGGTCTTGCCGCCATGGTGGATGCGAAGGCCGCGCTCGCCAATCTCTCCACGCTGGAAGGCATGGGCGCGCGCGGCGAATTCGGCTTTTACGAAGCGCTGGATTTCACCCCGGCGCGGGTGCCGGATGGCCGCAGCCATGTGATCGTGCGCACCTATATGGCGCACCATCAGGCGATGCTGCTGCTGGCCATCGCCAATGTGCTGGATGGCGGCCGCCTGCGCGACGCCTTCCATGCCGAGCCGATGATCCGCGCCGCCGAACTGCTGCTGCACGAACGCCCGCCGCGCGGCGTGGGCACCTTCACCCCCCGCGCCGAGGAAGTCGCCGTCGCCGCGACAGACCGGGTGGCGGATGCCGGGGCCATGCGCAGCTATGGCGCGCGGCCGGAAGCGCCGGTTGCCGTGCATCTCCTTTCCAATGGCCGCTATTCGGTGATGCTGGGCGCGGATGGCGCGGGCAGCAGCCGCTGGAACGGCATGGCGATCAACCGCTGGCGCGAGGATCCGGTGGTGGCGGGATACGGCCACTGGATTTATCTGGCAGACCGGCGGACGAAAGCGCTCTGGTCTGCCACGCAGGCCCCGTTCGGCGGCGCGCCCGAGGAGTATGGCGCGCTGTTCGCCGAAGGCCGCGCCGAATTCCACCGCCGCGACGGCATGCTGACCACCACGACGGAAGTGCTGGTCTCGCCAGAGGATGACGCAGAGGTGCGCCGCGTCTCCATCGCCAATTCCGGCCGCGAAACGCACGAGGTGGATGTGACGAGTTGCGTGGAGCTGGCGCTCGCCCCGCCCGCCACCGATCTCGCCCATCCCGCCTTCGCGCGCATGTTCGTGGAAACCGAGGTGTTGGACGGCAGCATCCTGATCGCCCGCCGCCGCCCGCGCGGCAGCGATGAAGCGCCGATCTGGGCCGCGCATCTGGCGGTGCTGGAAGGCGAGGCCGCCGGGCCGCTCAGCTGGGAGACGGATCGCTCCGCCTTCATGGGGCGCGGCCACAGCAGCGAAAATCCGCTGGGCGCGACCCGCGCGCTGGAAGGCCATGCGGGCACCGTGCTCGATCCGCTGTTCGCGCTGCGCTGCCCCTTGAAGGTGCCGCCGGGAAAAACCGCGCGCGTCGCCTTCTGGACCATCGCGGCACCCTCTCGCGAGGCGCTGCTGGATGCGATCGACCGCCACCGCGACGCCGCCGCCTTTGATCGCGCGCATATTGGCAGCTGGACACAGGCGCAGATCGAGCGGCGCTTCCTCGGCATCGATCCTGGCGACGCCGCCGATTTCCAGCGGCTGGCGGCGCACCTGATTTCGCCCGGCGGCCGCTTCGCCCCGCCGCCCGCGCTGGTGGCGGCGGCCTCCGGCCCGCAATCCAGCCTGTGGGTGCACGGCATCTCCGGCGATCTGCCGATCCTGTTGCTGCGCATCGACGATGCCCGCGATCTGGGCGTGGTGCAGGGGCTGTTGCGGGCGTTCGAATATCTGCGCGGGCGGCAGCTGGCATTCGATCTGGTGATCCTGAACGACCGCAGCGCCTCTTATATTCAGGATTTGCAGGTCGCCATCGACGATGCCGTGCGCAATGTGCGCAACCGGCCTGCACCCGCCGGGGTGCGCGGCGATGTGTTCACGCTCCGCGCGGACCTGATGCAGCCCCCGCAGATCGACACGCTGCGCGCGCTCTCCCGCGCGGAAATACTGGCACAGCGCGGGCCGCTGCGCCGCCAGTTGCGCCGCACGGAAACGCCACCTCCCGCCGCGCAGGAACCGATGGCCACGCCCCCGCGCCAGCCCCGCCCCGGCCGCGCCGCAGATGGCGCGCTGCCCCGGCCGGACGCGCTGGACTATTGGAACGGCTTTGGCGGCTTCCACGCGGGCGGCCGCGAATATGCGATGGTGCTGGAAGCGGGCAGCACCACACCCGCGCCATGGATCAACGTGATCGCCAACCCGGAGTTCGGCTGCCATGTCTCGGCCGACAGCCTGGGCGCGATCTGGTCCGGCAACGCGCGCGAGAACCAGCTGACGCCATGGTCCAACGACACCGTCGCCGACCCGCCGGGCGACGCGCTCTACATCCGCGACGAGGACAGCGGCCAGTTCTGGACCCCCACCGCACTGCCTGCAGGCGCGGATGGCACCCGCATCGTCCGCCACGGCTTCGGCACCAGCCGCATCCACACCGCCGCGCACAGCATAGAGGCAGACCTGCTGGTGCATGTGCCGCTGGACTCGCCCGTGCGCATCACCCGGCTGACGCTGCGCAACATGGGTGCAGCACAGCGCACGCTCAGCGTGACGGGCTACGCCGAATGGGTGCTGGGGCAGGCGCGCTCCAAGACCGCCGCACGGCTGGTGACGGAGCATGACGGCGAAACCGGCGCGCTGTTCGTGCGCAACCCGTTCGATCCGGAAACCGGCAGCCGCATCGCCTTCGCCGACATGGACGGTTGCCAGCAACACTGGACCTGCGACCGTGCCGCCTTCCTTGGCCGGGGCGGCTCGCTCTCCCGCCCGGCCGCGCTCGTTTCGGGCAAATGGCCTGCCCCTGCCTGCGGGGCCGGGCTGGACCCTTGCGCTGCCTTGCAGGCCGAACTTACGCTGGCCGCAGGTGAAGCGCGCGAGATCGTCTGGATCATCGGGCAGGCTGCCGACAGGGAAGGTGCCCGCGCGCTGATCCGCCAGTGGCGCGACGCCGATCTGGATGCCGCGCTGGCGGACACGCACGCGTGGTGGCAGCGCACGCTGGGCGCGG
The DNA here is from genome assembly GCF_006385875.1 of Sandaracinobacter neustonicus. Lineage (GTDB taxonomy): Bacteria > Pseudomonadota > Alphaproteobacteria > Sphingomonadales > Sphingomonadaceae > Sandaracinobacteroides > Sandaracinobacteroides neustonicus. The sequence continues at coordinate 8,928 of NZ_VFSU01000020.1, forward strand.
TGCAGGTGGAAACGCCGGATCGCGCCTTCGATCTGCTGCTGAACGGCTGGCTGCCCTACCAGATTCTCTCCGGCCGGATCTGGGGCCGCGCTGGCTTCTATCAGGCGAGCGGCGCCTATGGCTTCCGCGACCAGTTGCAGGACGGCGGGGCCTTGCTGTTCAGCCGCCCGGACCTCGTCCGCCCGCATTTGCTGCGCGCGGCGGGCCGCCAGTTCCGCGAAGGCGATGTGCAGCATTGGTGGCTGCCCGAATCCGGGCGCGGCGTGCGCACCCGCATCTCCGATGATCGCGGCTGGCTCGCGCTTTCCGTCGCAGATTATGTGGACACCACCGGCGACACCGCCATCCTCGATACGCAGATTCCCTTCCTCGAAGGCCGGGAACTGGCACCCGGCGAGCATGACGCCTTCTACCAGCCGACCACCAGCACCGACACCGCCAGCCTGTTCGAACATTGCGCCCGCGCGCTGGATCAGAGCTGCGAATTGCTGGGCGATCTGGGCATCCCCCTCATCGGCGGCGGCGACTGGAACGACGGCATGAACCGCGTGGGCGAGCATGGCAAAGGCATGAGCGTGTGGCTCGGCTGGCACCTGATCCACGCCATCAACCGCTTCGCCCCCCATGCAGACGCCCGCGAACCCGCCCGCGCCGCCCACTGGCGCGCGAAGGCAGACAGCATCCGTGCGGCGATCGAAACCCACGCATGGGACGGCGAATGGTATCGCCGCGCCACCTACGACGACGGCACATGGCTGGGCACCGCGCAAGGCGAGGAATGCCGGATCGACAGCATCGCCCAGACATGGTCGCTGCTGTCCGGCGCGGCAGACCCGGCACGCGCCGCGCAGGCGATGCGATCCGTGGACCGGCATCTGGTGGACCGTGCCGCGGGCATCGTGAAGCTGTTCACGCCGCCATTCTCAAAAGGCCCGGAAGATGCCGGCCATGATCCGGGCTATATCCGCAGCTACCCGCCGGGCCTGCGCGAAAACGGCGGGCAATACAGCCACGCCGCCATGTGGACGATCATGGCCGCCGCCCGCGCCGGAGACGGCGCGAAAGCCGCCGAACTGTTCCGCATCCTGAACCCGGTAAACCACGCCCTCACGCCCGAACAGGCCAGCCACTATCGCGTGGAACCCTATGTTGTCGCCGCAGACGTCTATTCCGTGCCCCCGCACGACGGCCGCGGCGGCTGGACATGGTATACCGGTGCCGCAGGCTGGATGTTCCGCGCCGGGCTGGAAGGCCTGCTGGGCCTGACCCGGCGCGGAGACCGGCTGCAACTGAACCCGGTGCTGCCGCCCGAATGGCCCGAAGTGAAGCTGCGCGTGCAACTGGAAGGTGCAGACATCGATATCCAAATCAGCCGCGCCACCGGCGGCACCCTCCCCGGCGCGGAGCTGAACGGCACACCGCTGCCGCTCTCCGGCGGGGCAGTCGAAATCCCGCTTGCGCCGGGGACGCATCGGTTGATTGTGCGGCGGTAGCGGGGGCGGTTGCCGGAGTTTCACGCCGCGCTGCCATGGGCTCTGCCCTTGGAACCCGGCCTGCGGTTTTTTTGCCTCCGGCGGGCAGGGAAATGATTTCCCTGCACCCTCTACATTTGCGTTGCGCCCCAACTCCAGCGCCGTGTGTGTGATCAGATTCGATTGCCTGCGGCGCTACGTGGCTCTCCCTCCCCGCTGGGGAGAGAGTTGGAGAGAGGGGAGCAACGCCGGGCCTGATCCGCTGACCTCTCCACCCGCTCAGCCTGAGCTTGTCGAAGGCCCCTGAGAAACCCACCAACCTCCCCCGAACCACAACCGTCACCCCGGACTTGATCCGGGGTCCAGCTGGTCTTCGGCAAAGTTGTGAGTGGAAAGCTGGACCCCGGATAGTCCGGGGCGACGAGTGGAGAGGTGGGTGGGCAGCCCTCAAAGCGCCGCAGGCTATAACCCCCACCCTCGCGCCAAGCGGTTAGCCCCCACCCCAACCCCTCCCCTAAAGGAGGAGGGGCTAAAACGTCGGGGGTGCAGGGGCGTCACGCCCCTGCCGGGGTGAAGGGGCAGAGCCCCTTCGTTCACTCGCCCGCCCGGCTAAAATCGAACCCGCCCCTGCACCAGCAACTGCCGTGGCTCGGTGGGATAGCCGACGCTGCCCACGCTGCCGCTATTGTAACGGTGATCGAACAGGTTGGTGGCCGAAAGCGTGACGGCCCAGTCGCCGAATTCGTAGCGGATTTGCGCGTTGGCGATGCCGGAATTCGGCACGAAATGCTGCGGCTCGTTGCACAGAGCGATGTTGTAAGAGGAAGCCGCGCTGTAGTCGCCGCCGATGCGCAATTGCCCCGGCCCCAGCCGTTGCTCGACGCTGGCGCGGGCCTGATAGCTGAACGACGGGGTGAAGCGCAGGTCCAGATCGCGTTCGTTCGCCACGAAGGCGGTGCAGCCGGGGCTGGATTTCAGCCGGGTGAAGCGATCGTTCAGGGTGGCGATCCAGCCGCCCAGAATGAAGCCAGGCAGGGGCTCTGCGTTCAGTTCGGCTTCAAGGCCCTGAATGCGCGCATCGCCCACATTCTGCCGGAAGATTTCCGGCGGCCCTTCCCCCACGCGGGAGGCGGAGAAGGCGATATTTTTATAATCGTTGATGAAATAATCGATGTTCAGCCGCAGCCGGTTCGCCAACCAGTCTGATTTGATTCCGGCCTCGTATGACCAGACGCTTTCCGGCGCGATGGCCTGCTGCCGGTTCAGCGCGAAATCGATGTTGCGCGCGCGGCCATCGAAACTGCCGCTTCGGAAGCCTTTCGAAACGGAGGCATAGGCAAGCGCGCTCCAACCTTTGCCATCCAGCCGATAGTCCGCCGCGAAGCGGGGGGACAGATCCTGCCAGCTTTGGGCGATGCTGCGTTCGGCGCGGCTGCCGTCGCTGAGGATCAGCACCGTGTCCGGCGCGGAGAGGAACTCAACATCGTAGCGCTTGCGCTCGCTGGTGGCGCGCAGCCCGGCGGTGAGCGAGGCGCGCGGCCCGGCTTTCACCGTGGCCGAGGCATAGGCGGACCAGCTGTCTGTCGCCAGTTGCGGGCGATAGGGGGACCATGTGCCCACTCCGCTGGCCGCGCGGGAGGGGGCGTTGAAGAAATCATTGTTGCGGAAGCGCGCGTCCGCTGTGCCGATGGGGGTGGCGAAACTGACGGCGGTCAGCTGATCGTTGCGCTCTTGGAAATAGAACAGACCGGCCACAAAATCCGCGCGGCCGTTCAGCGCCGTGCCCGTCAGCTGCAGTTCCTGGCTGAGGCTGTGCTGCTTCTGATCCTGCAGCAGGATCACATTGGACCCGACACCCGGCGCATTCGCCGTCTGATCGAAGCCGATGCGCGACGTGAGCGCGCGATAGCCGCTGATCGACGACAGCGTCAGCCCCTCCAGCCGGTAATCGATCCTGAGCGATGCGCCCCCGGTTTCAGTACGGTTCAGCGGGTTCGTATCGGCGGAGCGGAAATTGTCGATACTGCCGTCCGGCGTGTTGAACTCATTGGTATAGCGGCCGGTCACATCCGGGTTGGCGCGGAAGCCCTGCGGGAAGCGCGGGCCGGAGCGATCGAGGCTGATGTCTGCGGTGGCGAACAGGCTGAGGCGGGAATCCGGTTCCCACAGCAGCGCGGCGCGGCCCGCCTTCACATCCTGATTGTTCACCCGCATGCCATTGGTGAGGTTGTGCCCCCACCCACGCTGATCGCGCGAGAGGGCGGAGACGCGCAGCGCCACGGTCTCAGCCAGCGGCAGGTTCAGCGTGGCGCGCGCATCGAAGCGGCCATAGTTGCCCAGCGCAATGTCCGCCGCGCCGCCGATGGCATCGAATTCGGGGCGTTTCGTGATCAGCTTGATCGCCCCGCCGCTGGTGTTGCGGCCATAGAGCGTGCCCTGCGGCCCGCGCAGCACCTCGATCCGCTCGATATCGATCAGGTCCAGCAGCGCGCCGGTGGAGCGTGGCAGCAGCACATCGTCCAGATAGATGCCGACGGGCGGATCGTTGGTGAAGATCGAATCGCCTTCGCCCACCCCGCGCATGAACACCAGCGCGCCGGACGAGGTGCCGAAATTCCGCGACAGGTGCAAATTGGGCACATTGGCCCCCAGCCGGTCCAGATTGAGGATCGCCTGATCGGCCAGCCGTATGCTGTCCAGCGCCGTCATGGAGATCGGCACATCCTGCAGTTTCTGCGCCCGCCGCTGCGCGGTGACGACGATATCGCCGGAGGCATCGGCAGCCTCAGCGGGGGCGTGGAGGGCGGCAATGGAGAGCAGCAGGCAACCCAGATGCCGCCGGGGATCAACGATGGCTGGCAAAGGGCGGAATTCCGTTCTGGTTGCTGAGACTGGACGCCCTCACAAGGCTGTGGTGCCGCTTAGGTGACTCGAACACCTGACCCCATCATTACGAACGCGATTTGCGGGTTTACGCCAAGGCATCTATTTGCACGCCATAACGCGCTAAGTCTATATCAATGTTCGACTATTCTTGCACTCAATCTGCGACATCATACGCTTCTCCTGTCCCGCAGCAAGCATTCTGCTGCTTCCCCCCTGCTTCCCCGGCCTCCGCCTGCCGATCCGGGGAAGCGGGAAATAGGTCAAGGAGTTGATGTATATGGGAAAGATCACCAAAAGAAGCGTGGAATCGCTTAAACCGCATACCGTCTCTGACAAATTCCTCTGGGACAGCGAATTGCGCGGGTTCGGTGTGCGGATAAAGCCGTCGGGGGTGGCGAGCTATATCGTCCAGTATCGCAATCAGGAGTACCGGACCCGACGACTGGTGCTCGGCCAGCATGGCAGGCTGACGGCGGAGCAGGCGCGGAGCATGGCTCGCGAGCGGCTGGGTGAAGTCGCGCGCGGGGTGGATCCCTCGGCGGATCGGCACGCGGCCCGGGAGGCGCCGTCAGTGGCCCAGATCTGTGACTGGTACCTGGAAGAGGCACGGGCGGGTCGTTTGCTAGGACGACGGCGTCGACCATTGAAGGCATCCACCCTGGATATGGATGCAAGCCGGATCACTCTGCACATCAAGCCCCATCTGGGCCGCCGCCTGGTTGAGCATCTGACACTGCAGGACATCGAAGGCCTTCAGGCAAAGATCGCATCTGGTCAACAGCCGGGCCGTCGTGCGGGACGCGGTGGTCAGACGACCGGCGGCAGTGGTGTTGCGGCGCGATCGGTGGCAACACTGCGGGCGATCTTCGGACATGCCCATCGGTTGGGACTGATCGATCGCAATCCGGCGGCGGGTGCACGGCTGATTGCGTCGAACTCCATGAAAAAACGCTTGTCGGAGGGAGAGATCCGCAAACTGGGGAAGGCGATGCGCGCGGCGGCGGTCGATGGTGAGAACCCGACTGGTCTTGCGGCTATCGAGTTGATGCTGCTGACAGGATTCCGGCGCATGGAGGTGCTTGGGCTGCAGAAGGACTGGGTCTCGCGCAAGCCTGCGAGTGTGACGTTTCCGGATACCAAGACGGGGCCGCAGGTTCGGCCAATCGGGAAGGCCGCGCTGAAGCTATCGACCAACAGGCCCGGCAGTCACATGGCAATTGGCTGTTTCCAGCCGATATCGGGGAAGGCCACTTCATTGGTGTTGTCCGCGTGCTGGAACGGGTCTGTGCGCGGGCTGGTCTCAGCAACATCACGCCACACACGCTCCGGCATACGTTCGCGAGCGTGGCCGGCGACCTGAACTTCTCGGAGCTGACGATCCGCGGATTGCTTGGTCATGCGGGGCAAGGCGTCACCCAGAGATATGTCCACCTTGATCAAGCGTTGGTTCTGGCGGCTGACCAGACTGCGGAAAGAGTGCAGAAGCTGATCGGGCCAGCAAGGCTCGATAGATGACAATTGATGACGGCTGCATAGCCGATTTGCTACGCCGCTGGTGCCCATTCGCGAACTGAAACTGAGGAAAGCTGCCCAGAGTCCCTCTTGGCATACGAACGGCGGGCGGGCGAATATTAAGGTTCGCCCGGCCCGAAAGGGTCAGGATAGTCGTCGAACGGCCATAATGTCGGAAAAGCATCGAACAACTCGCGTGCGGCGGTAGACGCTTGACCGAGAAGAAAACGGGGTTGCGGATTGTAGCCTGCCGAAACTCCGTAACGGCAGGCGATATCGAGCCAGGCGACCCCACATCGAATGTTATAGGTGGCTGCGATCAGGAAGCCGTGCCGATCGATACTGTCCGTGATTTTCGCAAGCCGTTTTGTGCGCTGGCTGGGTGGCAGAGACATAAACTCGCTGATCTCGTTTCCTCGCTGGGTAAGAATGTTGTTGATTCCGACAGCGCCGAGCATGATCCCGGAACGCCACACTCCATCGACCCCTTCCTTCAACAGCTGATCGAGGTACCAATGCACCTCCGTCGAAGCGGCGTCGTTGTAGCGATCGAGGTCCATCGGTCAGTAGTCCCCAAAGTCGAATTGGCCTCTCACACGCCTACTTGAATGCGAACAAATGTGGCGGTCTTCGCTTCCGTGCTTGGCCTGTTTACGCGATGGCCAACAGCCCCTTCGCGCGAACAAGATTGAGTAGCTTGAGCGACGGGCCATCCGGCTTCTTTTCGCCGCGTTCCCACTTGCTTACCGCATCCTTCCGCACGTTGAGATAATGCGCGAATACCGGTTGGGACACATGCTCACGTTCTCGCAACGCACGAATCTCGCCCGGAGACAGCGGCTCGACTGGCGTCAGGCAAAGTGCATCGAATTCGCGCATTGTCGACTTGTCGACGAGCCCGAGCTTGTGGAGGTCGGCAGTTGCTTCATATACCGACGCCAGGATCGGGCTGGCGGCTCGCTTGTTCCTCGTTTTCGCGACCATCGTCCATTACCTCTATTAGTGCGCCTCCGTTGATGGCAGCGCCGATTTCATTGGCGGAGTAACCTAGGTAGAGCGCCGCCAACTGCTTCAGTGCTTTCAGTTCCTTCACGCTGATGTTGGCCTTCTCATTCTTGGCAAAACCATGGGCAAAGAAGCTATGCCCGCCAGCCTTGAACAATATGATCGTCCGATACCCACCGGACTTCCCGCCACCCTCTCGCGCGACGCGCTGTTTGAACACGCCGCTGCCCAGATCGGCATCGGCTCGTCCAGCTTCTACCGCAGAGGCCGCTTCGACCAGCGCCTCGCCTGTCAAGCCCGCTTTGCGGGCAAATCGTGCGAAACTCTTGGTCAGAAGCACTGACATTCGATGTTCCATTCCTATAGCTCTTGGAGCTACATAATTCAAGTAGGGACATTTGCCGGCGTGGTCAAAGGCTTTGCATAAGCCAGGCCTTCAGCCGGCTGAGGTCGGCGGCGAGCTTGTCGCGCGATCTGGCGCCTCCCAGTGATATCCTCAGGGATTGCTCGCGCCCTGTTGGTTCAACGGCGAAGATCGTGGCAGGCACGACCGGCAGTCCGGCCAAAAGAGCGAGTGAAGCTGCATTCTGCGAATCCGCATCCGGGCGTGGAATCCACAGATGATAGCCTGCAGGGCAGGAGCGAAAGATCCCGTCGCCCAGAATCTCTCGCGCGATCAACTGACGTTCGGTGGATTCCGCCGCCAGTGCGGCGCCCATCTGCATCAGAGTGCCGTCCAGCAACCATTGCGTATCCAACGCCACGTCCAGGGGTGAGGCCATCGCAGCGTTCTGCTGCATGGCCGAGATAACGCCGAACGCCGCTTGCACGGAGGGCGCGCGCAAAAAGCCCACCCGAAGCGCTGGTGTGAAGGACTTCGCGATGGTCAGCACATACCAGCTGCGAGTTGGCACGCGCGCCGAAACGGCCGGCGATCGGAAACCATTGAGGCCACCATAAGGAGCCGATTCCAGCATCTGAAAGTCATGCAGTTCTGCCAAGCGCGCAATCTCATCCACGCGCGTTATGCCCATGGTCGCCGTGGTGGGATTGTCGTTGAACGGGGTCAAGAACAGCAGCTTCAGCGGATGCGCGCGCGCGATCTGTTCGATCGAATCCGGCACCAAGCCCTCTTCGTCGATCTCGACAGGGAGGATGCGCACGCCGATCTGGCGCGCCACGCGAAGAAAGCCCGTATAGGCGTATCGGCCGCAGGCGACGACGTCGCCGGGCTTCAGCACGGAATGGCAGATCGCGTGAATGGCGCTCTGCGCGCCGGGCGTGATGACGATCTGATCGGGCTGCGTCGGCATTGTCCGGTTCATCACCGTGGCGCGGACGGCGCGATCATGCGCCCCGCCGCCCACCGGCTGATATTGAAGCGAAGCGCCATTGTCGCCGGCGAACAGCTTTGCGAGACCTTCTGCCACAGCGGACCGAAGAATGGCATTGGCGGGCAAAGGGGGTACGCTCAGCCCGGACAGCTCGATCCCGGCGAGTTCCCCGGGATCCATCTCCCTACTAAAGCCGCGCACCTCATCGTCCCGAAACAACAGTGTCGACGGTACGGTCGGAGCGTCTTTCACGAAGCTGCCGCGCCGCCCCTCGCTGCTGATGAGATCCATGCGCTGCGCCTCGGCGACTGCGCGGTTTACGGTTGTCAGATCGATATCCAGCGCTTCGGCCATTTCCCGCTGGGTTGGCAGCCGATCGCCGGGCTTCAGATGGCCCAGCCGGATTGCTCGGGCGATTGCGTTGGCGAGCTGCAGATAGATCGGCCCCGAGCCCGAAATTTCGGGCAGCCAGTTTGCCTCGCCAATTTGTTTGGATATTTGTGTTGACATTGTTTGGCTATCCGATGCATTGCGATCAAACGCAAGGGCGATTCTGTTTGATGTTGAACCTACATGGGGCCAACAAACAACGCAAGCGCCACTGGCGATCGAGATGGCAAAGGGGGAAAGGTGGGCCATGACAGGCCTCCACCGACCACTTTAGAGAAGTTAGGCCAGATTGATCCCAGTCAAAGAGCGGCGTTATGTTTGCTGTTTATTGGCAAACATGGTCTGAATTTGATTGGACGTGGCGAGGGGTCGGCATGTCCGCTGAAGGGGTGCAGCATGAACGACGACCAGACCAGACAGGACTGACGGCCTTGAGGTGACGGGCGGCCCCCGTCCCGAGGCCTTTCGACAAACCGATTTTCACCATGTCCGACGCCCGGAGCAGGCCGCTCCGGGCGAAGCCCGAACTTTGTCCCGATGAGGAGATTTTCGATGACCAGCAATTCCACATCGTCCCAGACCAGCATCCGCCGGGCGCTGCTGTCCAGCAGCTGCATGGCCACTTTGGCGATCCATCTCGCCTTGCAGGCCGTGCCCGCGTCGGCGGAGCCCATCAACAACTGCTTGAACCAGAACCCGTGCCAGAACATCTACGTCGGCGCCACCGGTTCGGATGCCCCAGGCTCGGGACAACCCGGTGGGCCGGGTGAGGACATCAACGATTTCGGCTTCACCTATCTAAACCCGATCCAGTGGTGGGATTCCGATGTGAACAGCCCGTTCCTGATCCACTTGTGGGGTGGCGAGGGCGCGCGTGGCGCGGACGGCCACGACCAGGGCATTTTCGGCGGCCAGAGCGGCGGCAACGGTGGCCGGGGCGGCAATGCCGGCAATATCGACATCAACCTGAGCACAGAGGTGCAGGGCCTGGTGACCGGCACCAGCACCGCCCTCCAGCTCATCACCGTGGGCGGGCAGGGCGGCGGCGGAGCCTATGGCTTCAATGCCGGGCCAGGCACCAGCGGCCAGGGCGGCGACAGCGGCCATATCCACGGCACCGTCGCGGGAACTTTCCCCTGGGAGGACAAGCCGGCCGACGCCCCCTATGCGCGCGCGATCCTCATCCAGTCGCAAGGCGGAGCGGGGGGCGACGGCCGCGGCTGGTCCGCCGGCCAGGACCCCAACGGACCCGACGGCGGCAAGGGCGGCGATTCCGGCGACATCAACCTGCACCTCAACGGCACGTTCATCGGCATGTCGGGCGGCGTCGTCATCTACAGCAGGGGCGGCGACGGCGGCAAGGGCGGCGGCGGCGAAGCCGGCGACGGCTCGCAGGGCGGGGCCGGCGGCCAGGCGGGCAATGGCAACAGCGTCTATGTCGAAGTCGAGGACGGCACGACGATGCAGACCTTCCAGAGCGGCGATGCCGGCCTGCGCGTGCTGTCGCAGGGCGGCGATGGTGGAACCGGCGGCGAACACAGCGGCTCCGGCGGCAAGGGTGGCATCGGCGGCAATGCCGACGATGTCGTCGTGGTCCTGCATGGCGGCACCATCGAGAATGTCGCGGGCTATCTATCGCCGGGGCTGCTCGTTCAGTCCCTGGGCGGCAACGGCGGCAACGGCGGCTCCGCCTCCCACTTCGTCGTCGGTCCCAACGGCGGTTCGGGCGCACAGGGCGGATCGGCCGGTTCGGTTTCCGTGCAGATGGCGGATGGCGCTTCGCGAGCCACGATCCATTCCGGCGACGGCGCGGTCAACAACGACGACTTCAACCTAGCGCCCGCCATTCTGGCGCAGTCGATCGGCGGTGGCGGCGGTGCCGGTTCCGATGAAAACGGTTGGTTCGCGGTGGGCGGCAGCGGCGGCGACGGCGGCAGCAGCGGCCCTGTAGCCGGAGATGCCGTGAAAGTGGACGTGCTGGCCGACATCCGCACCTACGGCTACAACTCCGACGGCATCGCCGCGCAATCGATCGGCGGCGGCGGCGGCAAGGGCGGCGACGCCAAGGGCACCGGTACCGAAGTGCAGATGACCATCGGCGGCACCGGCGGCGGTGGCGGCGATGGCGGGGCGGCGGCGGCCCGCCTGCGTGCCGGCTCGGTGATCGAGACCAACAACGTTCACAGCCACGGCATCCTGATCCAGTCCATAGGCGGCGGCGGCGGCATGGGGGGCGCCGCCTACAGCACCTCCTACAATGCCTTCTATGGGGCCGCTATCGCAGTCGGCGGGAACGGCGGCGCCGGGGGCGACGGCTCCACCGTCGGGCTCGTGGACGGAACGAATGCCACAAACGAAGCCCGCATCACCACCCTGGGCGCGGACAGCTATGGAATCATCGGCCAGTCGGTCGGCGGCGGCGGCGGTATCGGCGGTGCTTCGACCGCCACATCCAAAACCTATGCGCCCAGCGATTATGGCGGCCTTTCGCTCTCCATGGCGATGGGCGGCAAGGGCGGAACCGGCGGTTCCGCCAGCGATGTGACGCTGCTCAACTCCGGGTTCATCTCGACAATCGGCGCGGGTTCGGTCGGCATCCTCGGCCAGTCGGTCGGCGGCGGCGGCGGCGCGGGCGGCGACGCCAGTTCGTCGGCCACGGCCTCCGGGGGGCAGCTCAACTTCTCGGCCACTGCCGCGTTCGGCGGCCGGGGCGGCGGCGGCGGTGCCGGCGGCACCGCCGAGATCACCAACACGGGCCTGATACTGACCACCGGGGAATCGGCGGACGGCATGCTGGTGCAGTCGATCGGCGGCGGCGGTGGCATCGGCGGCGCCGGCGACGCCAAGGGCAGCGCAAACGGCAAACAGCTCTCGCTCACCCTGTCGATGGGCGCCGGGGGCCCCGGCGACAAGGGCGGCGACGGCTATTCGACGACGGCCACCAACAGCGGCTCGATCATTACGTTGGGGGACTCGGCCTTCGGGATCGGCGCGCAGTCGATCGGCGGCGGCGGCGGGCGGGCCGGCGGCGGCGCGGCATCGGCCCAGGGCGACATCACGATGGACTTGTCCATCGGCGGCAACGGCGGTGAAGGCGGCAGCACCTCTCACAATGACAGCAACCATAATCAGCAGACGTTCACCACGGTGAACAACAAGGCCGGTTCCTCGATCGTCACCTTCGGCGGCGATGCCAACGGCATCATCGCGCAGTCGATTGGCGGCGGCGGCGGCGCGGCCGGCAAGGCCGGCACCAGCCTGGGCACCAAGAAATCGACCGGCGATGGCGGCAACGGCGACGCCCAGGGCACGCAGAACAGCTTCGCCATCATGGCCAGCGGCTTCGACAGCAACGGGATTGGCGGCCTGGCGGCCTATGCCGGGCTGAACGGCGCGGTGAACGCCCTGCACAGCCTGCTCAACACGGGCAGCAACGTCGGCGCGGTGGCGGATGACGATCCGGCGGACGATCTCGACGACCTCTCCCAATCGAAGGGCGAGACCGACGACGACAATGATTCCACGAAGATCCATTTGTCCGTAGCGCTCGGAGGCACCGGCGGCGCCGGGGGCAGCGCCGGGGCGGTCGTCGTCAACAACGACGGCGAGATCGCGACGCTTGGCCATCATGCCGACGCAATCCTGGCGCAGGCGATCGGCGGCGGCGGCGGCAAGGGCGGTGCCGCCAGCACCGCCACGACCGACGACGGCAAGGCATCCGGCGCGGTTTCCGTCGGCGGATCGGGCGGCGCCAGCGGCTATGGAGGCCAGGTGACGGTGGTCCACACCGGGACCATCTACACCAAGGGCGCTCTTTCCGCGGGCATCGTCGCGGAATCGATCGCCGGCGGAGGCGGCGTGGGCGGTGCATCGGCCGCTACCGTCAGCAGCGCCAACAAGAATTCAGGCGAGAACACCAACGACGGCGCGCTCAACAGCCTGGCCCTTTCGCTGGGCGGCAACGGTGGCGGAGACCAGAATGCCGAACAGGTGAAAGTGACGAGCAGCGGCCTCATCGACACGGCGGCGCACGATTCGATCGGCATCGTCGCCCAGTCGATCGGCGGCGGCGGCGGCATCCTGAAGACGCTGGCGACCAACCTGGAAGGGGCCGGCGGCAGCGCCAGCGCCAAGGGCACCGACTATACCGTCGCCTTCTCCTTCGGCGGAAGCGCCGCAAGCGGCGGCGCCAATGCGCTGGGCGGCCAGGTGAACGTCACCACGCAGAAGGGCGGCGCCATCGCCACCACGGGCGACAACAGCTATGGCATCCTCGCCCAGTCGATCGGCGGCGGCGGCGGTGTCCAGCTCGGCGGCAAGCCGCTCGGCCAAACCGTCGACGACTTCTTCGGATCGGGCAGCCGCACCGGCAGCGCCAACCATGACGGCAGCGGCAATTCGGGATTGTATGTGAATGTCGGCGACGACATCGCCACCAAGGGCGACGGTGCGATCGGGATCGTCGCCCAGTCGATCGGCGGCGGCGGAGGGCTTGCCGGGCACACCAGCGCCTCGAACCTGCTGCTCGGCTTCGCGGGTCTTTCCGACCGCTTCACCGGCGACGGAGGGAATGTCCAGGTCGTGGTGGCGCAGGGCGCAACCGTCGGCACCAAAGGCCGGAACGCGCCGGCGATGTTCCTGCAATCCATCGGCGGCGGCGGCGGCCGCATCACCACCGATGCCGGCGCCTATATCGGCACGGCCGGCGGCAGAGGCCAGGCGGGCACGATCGACGTGACCATCGATGGCGCCGTTTCCGCGACCGGCGTGGGCTCGGCGGGCATCATGGCCCAGGGCCAGGGGGACAACAGCTCCAATGCGGCGATCAACATCACCGTCGGCTCGACGGGCTTGATCTCCGCGGGCACCGACAGCAACGAAACAGGGGATTTCGGGCAGACCGCGGCCATCTACATCAACCATGGCGGCACCGGTCAGCCGCTGTCGAGCGACCCTAGCACCCCGATCGTGAACACGGTGACCAACAACGGGCAGATCCTGACATATGGATCGGTGCGCAACGCCGTCGCCATCTACAGCAGCGCGGGCTACACCAAGGTGTTCAACAACGCCGGTGCGACACTGAGCGGGGATGTGTTCCTGACTGCCGACGGCGGCCAGGGCTGCTTCACCAACGCCGGCACGTTCAACGACGGCAATAGCGTGCTGGTGGGAGCATGCGGCGTCACCAACACCGGCGTAATCAACGTCGGCAAGACCGGCGTGGTAGGTTCCACGCTGACGATCGGCGGCCCCTACGGCGGCGGCGGCAAGCTGGTGTTCGACGCGGACTTCGTCGGCGGCAACGGGGACCAGCTGGTGGTGAACGGCGATGCGCAGGTTGGCGACACCATCACCGTGACCGCCCGCAGCATGCGCAGGGCGCCGCTGACCCTGGTGAGCGCGACCGGCACGCTGACGCTGGACCCGATGATCAAGACTGCGGCCAGCTCTCATCTCTATGATTATGATCTGCAGACCGACGGTAAGGTGCTGACGGTGACGCCCAAGGCGCTGTTTACTCGGAAGGCGGCTTCGTTCGGCGCCAACGAGAAGTCTGTCGCCGGTAGCCTGCAATCGCTGTTCGACGGTGGAGCGACCGCCGACAAGGCTTTCACCCGCCTGCTGTCGGTGGCGGATGACGCCAGCTACAAGTCGGCGCTGGGGGCAATCTCCGGCAAGGTGCTGGGGTCGTTCGGTTCGTTCCGCTTCAACAGCAGCCGGACGTTTGCGGCCAACCTGTACGGCGGCTGCAACGAGTTGCAGTTCCAGGGCAAGTCGGCCGACCGCTGCGGCTGGGCGCGGGTGCTGGGCAACACCACCACGCAGAAGGCCGGTGCGGATATGCTGGGCTACAAGGCGGATGCCTGGGCGATGCAGATGGGCGGACAGGTGCCGTTCTCCGATACGCTCGCGCTGACCGGGTCGCTGGCCTACGAGAACTCGACCTTCCGCGACGGCGATGCCCGCATCAAGGGTGACGCGCTGGTGGCGGGCTTGGGCCTGCTCTATGCGCCTGAGCGGTTTGAACTATCGGCCGGGATCGACATGGCCTGGGGTTGGTACAAGTCCCGCCGGACGATCGAACTGGGCGGTATCTCGGAGGAGGCGACCGCAAAGCCGGAGCAATCGCAGATCGGCGGACATGTGCGGGCGGCGTACAACCTGCTGGATGGCGGCAGCACGTTCGTGCGGCCGTTCGTGGAAGGCCATGCCATCCGCGTCTCCAACAAGGCGTTCACAGAGGACGGCGCCTCTCCGTTCCGGCTGGCTGTCGAGAAGCAGTCCGACACGGCGCTGATCGGGGTGGCCGGTCTGGAGGTTGGCACGAAAGTCGCGCTGTCCGAAAAGGTGTCGCTGCGGCCCTTCGCCAGCGGCGCGGTGGAGTTCGGCAACAGCCGCAACTGGACGACCACGGCCCGGTTCGCCGAGCAACCGCAGGGCGACAGCTTCGACCTGAACACTGCCGGGCCGGGCACACTGGGCCGGTTCGCCATCGGCGCCGACCTCATCGGCTCCTCCAACGTGGCGTTCTCGATCCAGTATGCACCGGAACTGGGCAAGGACTTCACCTCCCACTCCGGCATGGCAAGGCTCACCATCGCCTTCTGATAGAGAGCCATGGCGCAATCGGCCCCATCCGTGAGGGTGGGGCCAACTGCCATCAAGAACGAAAGCCGACGAACTCAAGTCTGTATGCGTATGTTATTGAAGCAGATAAAATATATGATTACTGCTGCCAATCACGGAAGCTTCCGGGCGGCAGCGTTGGCATTGCGGGTGCAGGAGTCTGCGATCAGTCGCCATATCCGCGATCTCGAGCAGACACTCGGCGTGCAACTGTTCGTCAGAAGCTCTCGCGGTATTCGACTGACGTCAGCCGGCCAGGCCTTCGTTGCCCGCGCGCAATATGCACTCCTGCAACTTGATCTCGCGAAGGATGCGGCCAATCAACGCGCCGAAGTATCCACGGGCGAACTCAGGATCGGCATCTTCTCGTCGCTGGCGTCCGGCTTCTTGCCCGAGTTATTCCGGCAGTACCGTGAGCGGCACGGCGGTGTCGCTATGCACATTGTAGAAGGCAAGCCAGGCGACCTTATCGCCGCTATCCGGACGCATGATCTGGACATTGCATTCCTGACGGGCACCGAACAATGGACAGGCTGCGAGAGCAGGCAGTACTGGGTGGAGCGGGTAATGGCGGTTCTACCTGAAACGCATCCATCTGCGGACCGAAAAACCATTGAGCTAAGGGCTCTCGCGAACGAGCGCTTTCTGGTCAGCGAGGCTGCGCCGGGAGAAGAAATCCACGACTATCTCGTGCAGCGCCTGGCGGGGCTGGGACGCCATCCGGATATTCGCCGACAGGCTGTTGGCCGAGACAATCTGCTCCATATGGTCGCCTTGGGGATGGGACTGACGCTGACGAGCGAGGCGACGACACCCATGAAGCCCAGCGGCGTTGTTTTCGTGCCGGTTGCCAACGAAACACTGCCGTTCAGTGCGATCTGGTCGCGCGATAACGACAACCCCGCCCTTTTGCGCTTGATCGAATTGGCTGAGTCGAGCGGCCACTGGAGATAGTGGTGTGTCATTGCCCCCGTTGTCTGGCCTTCCTGAAGGCCCGATCAGTTGCAATGAACCGCTCTACCATGGCCGGTATCAGCCTGGCCGGTTCGGGCGCCGGAGCGCCAGCTTCCCGCGCCATCTGCTCGCCATAGGCGACAAGGTCGCGGTGCAGGTGGGCTGAGAGTTCCATGGTCAGTTTGACTGGCCTGTCGTCGGCGATTGCGCCGAGCTTCAACTTTGTCATCGTCCCTCTCCATAGGGTTCCAGCACGAGGTCGCGGGTGACGAGGATACGTGCCGTAAATCCGGGCTGAATGGTGAGCGTGGGTGCCACGTCGAGTTGCCTGCCCACGATCTGGCGGCCGATATCGGTGACGCTGTCGGCGGCTCCCCGACGCAATGCGCGAACGAGGTCGCTGTCGTCGGATCCTGAACCCAGTTCGGTTCCGATGCCCAATATGGTGGACAGAAGGCTGGCGCGCAGCATCTGGCCCCAGTGGCGGTCAACGCCGTCCTGCATGCCGGCCTGCCCCTGCGCATCGGTCCCGGGCTGGCGATCGAGCGCCAAGGAACGGCCATCGGGCAAGATCAGACGGTTCCAGGCGAGCAGCACCCGCCTTTGTCCGAATGTGACGCCGGAATCATAGTCGCCCACCACCCGCGTTCCCTGCGGGATCAGGACGATCCGACCGGTTGGGCTATCGTAGACGTTGCTCGTCACCTGCGCGGTCACTTGCCCCGGCAGGTCGGAGCGAATGCCGGTGAGCAGGGCTATGGGTATGATGGCGCCGGCCTGAAGGACTTGTCGCGAAGATGGCGCGGTGATCCGTTCGGCGGAGGTGGTGGGTGCCGCTCGGCGATTTAGAAATGCTTCGCGAGGATCCACCGTCGTTCCAGTCTGGGCGCTGCCCGCCTGCTGACCCACTTCCGCAGGTAGTTCGTCCATCGCTGCCGAAGCCGCTTCGGGGGCGGCGGTGATGTTGCCGGCCGCAAACAGCCGGGCTGTCCGCGCGGTCTCCCTCTCCAGTTGGCGCTGCTGGACTTCCGGATTGACTGGCTGGGAGCCCGACGAGGGAGCATTGATGCCCGGCACCGGGACATCCTTGCCTTGTTGCTGCGCCCGCAGGATCGGCCGACCGAGGTCGCCGGGCAGCGGCGGCCCCAGGCGCGGAATTCCGCTGTAATCCCGTGGGAGCTGGGCAAGGCCATCGGCTGTGCTGCGGTTGTCGGTGGGCAACAGTTCCGCTGGTCGTTCTGCGGCTTCTCGCCCCTTCAGGGCATAGATCAGTGCTCCACCCACACCAATGCTGACGGCGACGCCAATCGCCAGCAGGGCTTTGCGGGACAGTCGCGTGACCGGCGGCAGCGCCGGGCGCAGGCGCATGGCATCGGCAGCTTCCTTGAGGCGCGGGCGTTCGGTGGGAACGCCCGCGCTCGAAGCAACATCCGGGGCTGCGGCCCGCGGGGCATCAGCTGGCGGCGGATCGTCGCTCATGGCCGAAGACCAGCATCGCGCAGGATGCGGACACGTGTCTGCTTCCTGCCGCTCACCATCCGCAGTTCGGCCACCGAAAACAGCTGGTCGACAATCATATAGTTTCCACGAACGCGGTAGTTGATGAGTTCCAGCGACTTCCCGTCGGAGCCGACCAGAAACAGCGGCGGCATCGCGCCCTGGGCGATGCCGCGATCGAACTCGATATAGACCTGCTGGCCGTCGTTGAATGCACGGACCGGTCGCCATGCCGGCCGGTCTCCGGTCACGCGGTAGCCGAAGTCGAGGCTGGTGGGGTCTGACCCGATCAGGACTGGCCGTTCCGCTTCCGCTTGTCCCTGCGGCGGCGCCCGCAGTGCCGTCTGCGGGTAATCCCAGCGTGCGGAGGCCATCCATGTCCGCTCGGTCGCCCGCAGTTCGAGATGATAGGTGCGGCGATCGGTGTTGATCACCAGATTGGTTCCGATATCGGAGCGAGTGGGCTTCACGAGGATGTGAACCTGCTTCAGGGCACCCGTGCCGCTTTCGGTGTCGCCGATGACCCAGCGCACGGTGTCACCGGCTGCGACAGGGCCGGGCCCGACCAGTCGTTCGCCCGGTTCAAGCGCGATGTCGGTCACATGGCCGGGCGCTGTATAGAGCTGATAGAGCGCGCCATCGACGAAGGGCCAAACCTGCATGGCATTGATGAACCCGTCGCGGACAGGTTCCATGCGGGCGGCGGCGTTGGCCTGCAGGATACGAGTGGCTGGCGAGGCCGGCTCCGCCGGCCGCGCTGATGCGCCGAGAGGTTTGAGCTGTCCCGGCAGCGGCAGAGGAACCGCCACAATTCGGGGTGTAAGTACATCGATTATCGGGGAACCCGCCACAGACGATGCAACCGATGGTACTTCCAACGCCGGTGCGGGCTGTGCCGTTGCGGCGCACCCGGTGATGGCGGACGCACACAGCAGCAGCGACAGGACATATGATGGCGGGATCATGATCCAAGCTCCTTCGACCAGTTGATGGCGTCGACGTAGATGCCCAGCGGGTTTGCCCGCAGGCGTTCGGGGTCGCTGGGCAGTTGCACGGCAACGGTGAGGATGGCGCTCCAGCGGGCGGTGTCGGCGAGCGCACCGTCGCGATAGGTTCGTTCGGTCCAGGCGATACGGAACGACGAGGGTGAGGCGCGGATGACCGAGTTGACCTCGACCGACACCTGCTCCTTGCCGACGCGCGAGAACGGGTCATTGGCCCGGGCAAGGTCGCTGAGCACCACCGCGCCGCGCCTTGTTGTCATGTCATAGGCGCGCAGCCAATTCTGCCGCACGATGATGGGGTCGGTGGCAATGCCGCGCACCTGCTCGATGAACCGCGACAGTTGATAGGCGATCTGCGGATCGGATGGCAGGAACCCTTCGGTCGCCGGCCCGACGGCAGAGGTCTGGCCGAGCTTGTCGACCTCCACCACCCAGGGGACGATGGTGCCGCGCGTAGCTTGCCAGGCGAGCGCTGCAGACAGGCCACCGGCAAGCCCCAGGCAGGCGAATGCCATCATCCGCCAGTTGCGCGCCTGCACACGGGCCGAACCGATGCGGTCGTCCCACACTTGGGCTGCGCGCTGATAGGGCGTTTCGGGCTCGGGGGTTTTGCCATAGTGGACGGCGGATCGCCGGAACATCAGCTATTTCCTTCAAACAGGGAGATGGAGGCACCGCCGCCATGGCTGTCGCCGGAGCGAATGGCGTGGAGGGTGGCCTGGGTGCCGTGCGCGAGGCGTTGGGAGCGACGCATGCGATTGGCCCAGGCCGGAGCTTCGCCGGACGCGGCAGATGCTGCACTGCCTGCTGACGTGCCGCCGGAAGCCCAGCGCTGGAGGGGAGATACGGCGGCTTGCGCGCCGGTGCGGGCCACATTGCCAATACCGCCAGCAACCGTCGACATGCCGCTGCGCCCGGCTGTTCCCGCGGAATAGGCCTCGGCAGCCCCCGCTGCCATGGATACGCCGCCACGGGCAGCGGCTGCGGTACTGCGAAGAGCGGCAGATCCTCCGGCTGCCACCATACCGCCAGTGGCGACACCTGCGGCGACCATGCCGCCGGCTGCCATCGTGGTGCCGACGGCAGCCCCTGCCGACAACTGCGGCCCGCCTGACACGATGCCATTGGCGATGCCGGGCGCGAAGATGCCCAGCGCCAGCAGCGACAGAGCGGCCAACACGATGGTCATGGCCTCGTCGATGGTAGGGATTTCGCCGCCGAACCCTTGGGTGAAGGTGGAGAACAGGGTCGAGCCGATGCCGATGATGACGGCGAGCACCAGCACCTTGATGCCGGACGAAATGACATTGCCCAGTACGCGCTCTGCCATGAACGCGGATTTGCCGAACAGGCCGAACGGGATCAGCACGAACCCGGCGAGCGTCGTCAGCTTGAACTCGATGAGCGTCACGAACAGCTGGATCGCCAGCAGGAAGAAGGCGAGCAGGATCAGCGCCCAGGCAAACAGCAGGCAGATGATCTGGATGAAATTCTCGAAGAACGACACCCAGCCCAGCATGTCTGAGACAGATTCCAGCAGCGGCAGGCTGGCATCGAGCCCGATCTGTGCCACCTTGCCGGGACGCAGCAGATCTTCGGGCGGAAGACCGGAGCCGCTGGCCAGGAGGCCAAGGCCGGCAAAGCTCTCGTAGATAATCTTCGCTAGTGCGTTCCAGTTGGAGATGAGATAGGCGAATACGCCGACGAACAGCGTCTTCTTGATGAGGCGCGCCATGATGTCGTCGTCGGCGCCCCAGGACCAGAACAGGGCGGCAAGCGTTACGTCGATGACGATGAGGGTGGTGGCGATGAACGCCACCTCGCCGGACAACAGGCCAAAGCCTGCGTCGATATAGGAGGTGAACACCTCCAGAAACTGGTCGATGATGCCGGTGCCGGCCATGCTCAGCCCTCCGGTTCGGGATGGAAGGCAGGTTCTTGCCGTTCGGCGTTCTGCCCAAGGAAGCGGTCCCGGTTTTCAGACCAGAGGCTGAGGCAGGCGGGATCGCGCGACCCCGCTTCCCCCATGTCGCGGCAGGCGCGCAGCGCCGCGCGACGTGCGTCCGGCCTGTGCGACACGGGCGCCACCACGGGCGGCTCTTCCCGGCGTCCGCTGTCGGTGAATTGCACGGCGGTCAGCGTGACGGCGATGCCGATGAACGCGAATGCGCCAATGCGCACGAGGGTGCGATTGTCCATCGCCGCCTCACTCGTAGAACATCTTGGCCTGACCCGGCTGATACTGGGTGCCCGGCGTCAGGAACCGCTTGCGCAGTTCGCGCCCCTGTTCGGCTGCGGCGGCCTGTTCGGCGGCCTGAAGCGCCTGTGCACGGCCATTGGCGGCGGTCACCGCAGTCAGGTCAGCCAGTTGCTGCGCCTGAAGCGCGAGGATCTGGTTGCCGGCCTGCGCCGCCTGCAGGGCACCGGCCGCTCCCTGACTCTGGCCGACGAGCGCGGCCATCTCGCCTTTGCCGGCATCGAGATTCTGGACGATGCCCGCCTGCACCCGCATCGCATCCTGGAGCGCTGCCACGCTGGTTTGCCAGCGGGACTTCGCATTGGCGATCAGCTGCTGGTCGGTGGCGGCGGGATCGACATGGGCATAATGCTGCTGGAACGCCTGATCGATCTGTTGGACATCATAGGCGATCGACTGGGCCTGGGCGAGCAGCTGTTGCGTCTTCTGGACGGATTGCTGCAACTGGCTGAGCGCCGAGTATGGCAGACTGGCGAGGTTTTTCCCCTGATTGATCAGCATCTGTGCTTCGTTCTGCAGCGAGGTGATCTGATTGGTCACCTGCTTGAGCGAGCGCACAGCGGTCAGCACATTCTGGGTGTAGTTGGAGGGATCGAACACGACGATGGCGTGCGCCGGTGCGGGCAGTGTCATGGGGAGGATGCTGGCGCTCATCAGGCCTGCGGCCGCGAGCCGCAGAGCGCGGGATTTGCCGGTCATTGGTCATTCTCCTCAAGGGTCAGGTCGGGGATCAGGTCTGCGGCCCAGCCAAGGCCGCGGTGCCGAAGCCAGGCGGCCAGGAAGCCATCGCTCCCATGTTCGGCATGGATGGCGGTGATGGTGGGCTGGTCGGCCTTGGCTGACGCTGCGCACAGCGCGAGCGCGACATCGGAGAGGCCCAGCTCGAACAGCCGGTTGCCGCGCCGGGACTGGCAGTAATAATCCCGCTTGGGCGTGGCGCGGGCGAGGATGTCGATCTGCCGGTCGTTCAGGCCGAACCGCCGATAGACCGCGCCGATCTGCGGCTCGATGGCGCGCTCGTTGGGCAGCAATAGCCGTGTGTGGCAGCTTTCGATCAGCACCGGCGCCAGCGGCGAGGCATCGATGTCGGACAGCGACTGGGTGGCGAAGATGACCGAGGCGTTCTTCTTGCGCAGCGTCTTTAGCCATTCGCGCAGCTGGCTGGCGAATGCGGCGTCGTCGAGCGCCAGCCAGCCTTCATCGATGATGATGAGGGTGGGCGCGCCATCGAGCCGGTCTTCGATCCGGTGAAACAGGTAGGAC
>NZ_VFSU01000021.1 GCF_006385875.1 Sandaracinobacter neustonicus
CTGCTAGGCGATCCGGAGCGACTGGTTCACATTGGCGATCGAGAGAACGACATTTACGAGTTCTTCTGCGAAACACAGGCGCTCGGCACGCATTTCTTGGTCCGCACCTGTGTCGATCGTCTGGCTGGCGACGGTGGCCATACGATCGCCGACGAAATGAGCGAAACCACCGTGCAAGGCACGCATCGGATCACCATTGGCAAAGACGATCATGCCGACATCGAACTGCGCTATAGGCGCATCCAAGTTTTGCCGCCGATCGGAAAGCAAAAGCGCTATCCTTCACTCAGCCTGACCATCTTGCATGCCCGTGAGAGTGGAACGCCTGAAGGGCGCCCCCCAATCGACTGGCGGCTCATCACCGATCTGCCGGTAACGACGCCTGACGAAGCCATCGAAAAGCTCGACTGGTATGCTCAGCGTTGGAAGATCGAACTCTTCCACAAGATACTCAAATCTGGCTGCCGAGCCGAAGATGCGCGGCTGCGGACCGCCGAACGCCTCGCCAATCTGATCGCCATATTCTGCATTCTGTCATGGCGCCTGTTTTGGATGACCATGATCAATCGCGCTGCTCCTGACGCATCGCCTCGGCTGATCCTGACCGATGTCGAAATTACCCTGATCGACCACCTCGCAGCTTCCCGAAGGAATGAACCGCCAGGCAGAACCCTTTCCGACTATCTAACCCAAATCGCCCGGCTCGGAGGCTATCTTGCGCGAGCCCATGATCCGCCGCCTGGCAACATCGTCATCTGGAGAGGATGGTCTCGCCTGATGGACATCAAAATCGGTGCTAACGTCAGCCGCAACATTTGTGGGTAATTGAAAGGATTGCTGCACGCATAACGATCTCCTGTGCGGTTAGGCCGTCGGTCGTCCTGCCTTTGCCGGCGGCTCTGAAGCCTTGTCTGCGAAGCGGCACCAGAGTGCAATCGGGCAGCGCCAACATTCCGGCGCGCGGGCCTTGCACAGGTAGCGGCCGTGCAGGATCAGCAGGTGGTGCGCGTCTTTTGCCCAGCGCTGTGGCACCTGTGCCAGCAGGTCGCGCTCCACGGCATCGGGCGTCTTGCCGCTGGACAGGCCGATTCGGTGGCTTACGCGGAACACATGGGTGTCGACAGCCAGCGTCGCCTCGCCGAAAATCTCGTTCAGCACGACGTTCGCCGTCTTGCGGCCCACGCCTGCCAGCGCGACCAGTTCCTTTTCGGTGCGGGGAACCTGCCCGCCGTGCAGGCCGATCAGCTGTTCGGACAGGCGGATGACATTGGCCGCCTTGCTGTTGAACAGGCCGATGGTGCGGATATGGGATTTCAACCCGTCCAGCCCCAGATCGAGCATCTGCTGCGGGGTCTGCACCTGTTCGAACAGTTTCGCGGTGGCGCGGTTCACACCGACATCGGTGGCCTGCGCGGAGAGCACGACGGCAACGAGCAGCGTGTAGGGGTTGGAGTAGTTCAGTTCGGTTTTCGGCGAGGGGTTGGCGGTGCCCAGCGCGTCGAAGATCGCTTCCACGTCCGCCTTGGGCAGCTTGCGCCGGGTTTGCGGCCGGGGGCGTGGGGGTTTTGGCATGGTTGTGGCTACAGCAAAGGCTGTTGGTTGGTGCAAGTGGGGTTTGGTTGTGGGGGTTGTGATGGGAGTTGGTCAGGCCGACCGTTGACACCCCCTCTCCAACTCTCCCCCTTGCAGGGGGAGAGAGCTGCGTCGCGCCGCAGGCAATGGAATTCGATCACGTCCACGACGCTGGAGTTGGGCCACTCCGCCAATTTTGAGGGTGCAGGGCAAAGCCCTGCCCGCCGGAGGCAAAAAAAACCGCCCTTCAGTCCTTAAACACCGCCGCCCGCTTCTGCAGGTTCGCCATCACCGCTTCGATCTGATTGGGCGAGCCGATGAGGGCGGTTTGCTCCACCGATTCGGCCATCAGCACGTCGGCCACGGTGGCAGAGGCGGGGAGGTTCAGCAGCCGTTTTGCGCCGCGGATTGCGTCCGGGCTTTTGGCGGCGATGTCGGCGGCATAGGCGAGGGCTTCGGCGTGTGGGTCTGCGCTAAGGCGGGTGGCGATTCCCAGCGCCAGCGCCTCGGTTCCGTCGAAGATGCGGCCGGTGTAGGTGAGGTCGCGGAACACGTCGTCGCGCACCAGCGGGCGCAGCAGCACGATCCCGGCCATGTCGGGCACCAGCCCCCATTTGATCTCCATCACCGCCATGCGCGCGTCTGGGGTAGCGAAGCGGAGGTCTGCCGCCAGCGCCAGCTGGAAGCCGCCGCCGAAGGCGACGCCTTGCACGGCGGCGATTACGGGCACCGGCACTTCGCGCCACACCATCACCGCCTGCTGCGCCCGGTTCGCGCCGCCCGGCGTGCGTGGGGTATCCACCAGCGAATCGGCGCGGTTGCCGCCTGCCATGCCGGCGAAATTGGAGGTATCCAGCCCGGCGCAGAAGGCGCGACCTTCGCCGGAGAGCACCACGGCGCGCACCCCGGATTCGCGCTTCAGCTGCTCGCCGGTTTCGATGAGGGCGGAGAACATGGCGTCGTCCAGCGCGTTCATTTTGTCTGTGCGGATCATCCGCACATCGGCGACGCCGCCCTGAATGTTGACCCGGATGCGTTCCGTCATCTTGCCAGTTCCTTGCTTGTGCCGATCCCGCGCGGGCGGGGTTATGACAGACGTTAGGGCGGCGCGGCGGCGCTGCCCATCGGCCAATTCAACAGGGCGTCATCGGGCCTTACGGGCAGCCACTACGATGATTTCCACGCGATAATCGGGCGTGGCGAGCTTGCCTTCGCTGGTGGCACGCGCGGGCGGCGCGGTGGGCGAGACCCAGCCGTCCCACACGGCGTTCATCTCGGCAAAGTCGGCAATATCGGCCAGCCAGATGGTCGCCATCAGGATATGGTGCTTGTCGCTGCCGGTGCGGGCCAGCAGTTCGTCAATCTCGGCAAGCACGGCTTTTGTCTGCGCGGTGACGTTTTCGCCCGGCGCGCCGATCTGCCCGGCCAGATAGATGGTGTCGCCATGGATGACCGCCTCACTCATGCGGGGGCCGGGATCGATGCGGGTGATGCTCATTGGAAGCTCCTGTGCTGTCGGCGCTGCCGTGCACGAGAAGTTGGTTCCTGCGCAAGGCGGTGCGCATCGGAATTCGCGACGGGGGGTGAAATGGTGGGCGCGGCAAGGATTGAACTTGCGACCACTGCGATGTCAACACAGTGCTCTACCACTGAGCTACGCGCCCACTCGGGAAGCGGGCCAATACCGATACAAGGCGCAAAGGGCAAGCCCGCTTGCTGTTCCGTCAACGGCGGGCCAGAGCGGCCTTCAGCTGCGGTGGCGGAGTCATGCCCATGGTGAGATAGAGGCGGGCAATGTCGTCGAACTTCATGTCCGGCAGCACATGCACTTTCGTGGCCGCCACCAGCAGCAGCGCGCCGCCAATGGGGACGGGCGCGGTGGGGATCAGCACCAGCAGCGAGGGCACGCCCTCCACGTCGATCGGGTCCGGCGAGGCGAGGAAGGCGATTGTGTCCACCCCGCCGCCGAATTCCACCCGGCACACCGCCATCGCCGACATTTCCTCTGCCTTCTGCCCGGACACGCTGCGCACCAGTTGCGCGACGGGGCGATAGACATTGCCCAGCAGCGGGATGCTGCCGATGCTGCGGTCCACCCAATCTTCCAGCACCTTTTTCGCGCGATCCCGCACCAGCAGGCCCAGCGCGGTGATGAAGCCGAGCACCAGCGCCCAGCCGATGGCGAAGCTGATGAGGCCGCCTTCGGGATCGTCCACGAACAGGCGGCCGCCCGCGCTCAGGATATGGCCCACGAAACTGTCCGGCCCGACGAACGCCACAATCTGCGCGGCCACCCAGCTGAGCACGATCGCCGTGAGCAGCAGCGGCGCAAGGAAGGCGAGGCCGGTGAGGAACGCGCCGACCAGCCGCATCGGGCTTAGTCGGCTGCGCGCCGGCTGTTCGTTCATGCGCCCAGTTTCGCGAGGATGGCGTCGCCCATGCCGCGCGTGCTCAGCGTGCCGCCCAGATCGCGGGTGCGCGCCCCTGCGTTCAGCGCGGCTTCCACGGCGGCTTCCACCCGGTCTGCCGCTTCGGGCGCGCCCAGTGAATAGCGCAGCGCCATCGCGAGGCTGAGGATAGAGGCGCAGGGGTTCGCCAGCCCCTGCCCTGCGATATCCGGCGCGGAGCCATGGATCGGCTCATACAGGCCCGGCTTGCCCGCCTCCCCCAGCGCGGCCGAGGGCAGCATCCCCAGCGAGCCGGTGGACATGGCGGCAAGGTCCGACAGCAGATCGCCGAACAGATTGTCCGTCAGGATCACGTCGAACTGGCGCGGGGCCTTCACCAGCTGCATGGCGCAATTGTCCGCATACATGTGGCTGAGTTCGACCTCGGCATAGCGTTCGGCGTGCAGGCGGGTGACTTCCTCGCGCCAGAGCACGCCGGATTCCATCACATTGGCCTTCTCCACCGAGCAGACCCTGCCCGCGCGCAGCTTCGCCAGTTCGAAGGCGGTGACGCCCACGCGGCGGATTTCGCTGCTGGTGTAGCTTTGCGTGTTGAAGCCGCGCCGTTCGCCGTTCGGCAGGGTTTCGATGCCCCGCGGGGTGCCGAAATAGACGCCGCCCACCAGTTCGCGCACGAACAGCAGGTCCAGCCCTTCGATCACCTCGGGCTTCAGCGTGGAGGCGGAGGCGAGCGCCGCGAAGCAGCGCGCCGGGCGCAAATTGGCGAACACGTTCATCGCCGTGCGCAGCCGCAATAGCCCGGCTTCGGGGCGAATGTCATAGCTGACACCGGCCCATTTCGGCCCGCCCACCGCGCCCATCAGCACGGCGGTGCTGGCGAGCGCAGCCGCCTCTGCTTCGGCCGTGAGCGGAACGCCATGCGCGTCGATGGAGGCGCCGCCGAAGGGGGCTTCGGAAATGGCGAGGCCCGGCAGCGCCAGCGCATCCAGAATGCGGCGGCTTTCCGCCGTCACTTCGGGGCCGATCCCGTCGCCGGGGAGGAGGAGAAGGCTATTCATCGTTGCGCGGCTCCGGCGATCCAGGGCCGCTCGATCAGCAGCCGGTCTTCATAAGAGGCGACTTCGTGCGCCACCTGTTCCGTCAGGCCGATTTCGTCCAGCCCGTTCAGCAGGCAATGCTTGCGGAACGGGTCGATCGGGAATTCGAACCGGTCCTGATAGGGGGTCGTCACCGTCTGGCTGTCCAGATCGACGGTGATGGGCAGCCCTTCCGCCGCCACCTGCATCAGCCGGTCCACCGCGGCCTGCGGCAGCTGCACCAGCAGCAGGCCGTTCTTGAAGCTGTTGCCGGAAAAGATGTCGGCGAAGGTGGGGCCGATCACCACGCGGAAGCCCATGTCCATCAGCGCCCATGGCGCATGTTCGCGGCTGGAGCCGCAGCCGAAATTGTCGCCCGCGATCAGGATCGGCGCGCCCTTATTCTCAGGCTGATCGAAGATGTTATCCGGATTCTCCCGGATGGCGGCGAACGCACCCTTGCCAAGGCCGTGCCGCGTGATCGCCTTCAGGAAGCGTGCGGGGATGATCACATCGGTGTCGACATTGGCGGCGCCGAACGGCACGGCGCGGCCGGCGATTGTGGTGACTGGCTGCATGGGCATGTGCCCTAGGCCATGGCGATGACCGTTGAAAGGGGGTTGCGAGCATCGCAACTGAGGGGAGCCGAATTCCTGTGGACTCGGCGAGGGCTGAGCGGCAGGTTTGCCATTCTGTTGGGGGGCATCATGAAGGACAGTGTCGAACTCACCGTCAACCTGCTGACACTGCTTTCCATATTGGGCGGCGCGTTGCTGTTCCTGAAGCGTTCGGCGGGTCTCGCGATCGGGCAGTGGGAAGAAAACTTCATCGACGATATATTCGAAACAGCAAGTCGCAATCTCGTCGAGCTGCGGGCGCTCTCCGCACTTGATCCCGTAAGCCAGAACCCCGGTAAGGGGCAAATCTCCGCCAACGAGCTGCTGCTGCGCACCTGGCACGTGGAGCAGTCGATCGAGAATCTCCACTATCGGTCATTGGCCTATGGCAGCAATCCGAAGTTCCCGATCCTGCTCGAAAAAATCGTCGTCGAGATGAAGGACGCCTATCGGCAACTCGCGAATCGCGACGCCACCGGGCTCAACCGCATGAAATTCCAGATGGAGCATATGCGTCTGGATTTTCTGGAAGCTGTCGACCGGGGGGACGCCTATCTGCGGAACCGCCGCACGGATTTCGTTGCCCGCGAGCGTGAGCGCATCGCGAAGTCTTACACAGGCTATCTCGACTGATCAGACGAAAGCGGCGGGCGGCGCTCAGGCCGCCGCCTTAAGCTGCCGCGTCAGCCTCTTGCGCTTCGGCTTCAGCTGCCAGTTCTTCCTTGTGCGCCTGATAACGGGCCAGCGCGGCGAGAACCAGCGCTTCCGCCCCGGCCACGTCCACGAAGCGGCTGAACTTCGCCCATTTGCCCTTTTCGAGATCCTTGTAGTGCTCGAAGAAGTGGCCGATCTGCTCGATCAGCACGGTGGGCAGGTCCGTGTAATTCTTCACATTGGAATAGAAGGGGTGGAGCTTGTCCACCGGCACGGCGAGGATCTTCTCATCTCCGCCGGCTTCGTCTTCCATCAAAAGCGCGCCCACCGGGCGCACGCGGATCACCGCGCCGGGCACCACGGCGTGCGGGCCAACCACGATCACGTCGATCGGATCGCCATCTTCCGAAAGGGTATGCGGCACAAAGCCATAATTGCCGGGATAATACATCGCCGTGTGCAGGAACCTGTCCACGAACATCGCGCCCGACTTTTTGTCGAGCTCATACTTCACGGGCACGCCGCCCATCGGAATCTCGATGATGGCGTAAAGGTCCTTGGGCGGATTTTCCCCGACGGGAATCTGGCTGATGTCCATGGCGATGCGCCATGCTGCCCTCAGCACCGTGCGTCAAGCCGAACTAAGGTCATGGATGATGCCCGCAGGTTGCATGGCTGCCCCCTGCGGGCATAACATCAGAAGCGGAAGCGCCCCGTTACGCCGAAGGTGCGCGGCTCTCCGGGGAAGGTGAGGAACAGCTGGTTGGCCGTTGTGCTGATCCCCTGCGCCACCCCGCGGAAGGTGCCGGAGCCTTGCAGCGGCGCATCGGCGCTGATCTGGAAATATTGCTTGTTGAAGATGTTCTGGCCCCACAGTTCCAGCGACCATTTGCGGTCCGCGCTGGAAATGCCGACCCGACCGTTGAAGACGATGAACGCCTCCTGCACCTTTTCGATGTCGAGGTCCGAACCAGTGTTGTAACTGTCTGTGAAGCGGTAATCGAGATAGGCGAGGCCGCGCAGATTGTCGCCGATGGGCGGATTCCACGAGATTGAGCCGGACATCACATAGGCCGGCGCGTTGGAGAGCAGCCGCCCCGGAAGCTGGAACAGCACCGGGGACAGCGGCCGCCCACCCGTGCCCACCAGATCCCTGGCATAGCGGGTGTCGGTGTAAGTCAGGCCCGCCGTCACGTTGAAATAGGGCGCGGGCTGGGCGTTCAGTTCCAGCTCGATCCCCTTGGAGACCAGCCCCGGCTTCAGCCTGTCCGGCGAGCAGGCACCGGTGATGGCGGAACCGTCGCTGTCCGTGTTGCCCAGATCATCGCGGCAGCCCTGAATGTTGGTGACTTCGAAATTCACCCCGTTGAAGGTGTTCAGCTGGAAGTTGGAGAATTTCTGCTGGAACAGCGCGAGGTTGGCGCTGAAGCCGGGCCGCGAGAATTTCGCCCCCAGTTCCCAGGAATCCACCGTTTCCGCGCCGAACTGCAGGTCAACTGCTTCCGGGCGGGCGTTGCCGACCGTGTTGGCGGGCAGCGCCAGCTGGCCCGCGCAGGCCGCGCGCTGCGCCACCGTGCCCGCGTTCGGGTTGCAGACGATATCCAGCGCGGAGGTGTCGAGGTTGAAGCCGCCCGCCTTGTAACCGCGCGCCCAGCTTCCATAGACCATCAGATCGTCAACCGGCTTCCAGCTGAGCACCACGGTGCCAGTCCATCGGCTTTCGCTGACGCGCGCGCCTTCCGAGCCGGAGGGGATGCCCGCGCCCGCGGTGCCGTTGATGGCGCAGGGCACGGACGCCGCGGCCGACGCGATGTTGCGCAGCGCGGCGCACAATGTGTTGTTGTTGGCGAACACGCCGTCGATGGTCTTGCGCTCGTTGGTGTAGCGCGCGCCGACCGTCAGGATCAGCTTATCCGGGATGATGTCGAAGCTGTTGTGGGTGAAGAAAGCGTAGTTGCGGCTTTCATGGTTGAAATAGCCGCCCGCGCCGGTGCCGGGCATCCGCGCGGAGCCGGTGGCCGCCGCAAGCCCCGCATAGCCGGGCCATGACGTGGCCGGAAGCGTGGTGCAGCGCGGCAGCGACGGGTTGAGCGTGGTGGGCGCGAGCGAGGCGACGATCAGGCAATCCCCATAGCGTTCGGAATCCGCCCCGAAGGCGATATTGTCGCTGGTGAACAGTTTTTCGTCCGCGAAGTAAGCGCCGACGAGCCAATCGAGTCGGTCTTCAAACAGGGTGCCTTGCAGCCGCAATTCCTGGCTGAACGTCTTGAAGTGGCGGAACTGGTTGGATCGGCCCCAGAAATCGATATCGGTGAAATCCGAATCCTGCCCGGTGCGCACGCGGTAATCGCGCCATGCGGTGATGGAGGTGAGGCTGGCGGCGCCAAGATCCCAGTTCACTTCGCCCGACACGCCCCAGTCGTCGCTGTCCGAGCGGTAATCGCGGTTGGGCGAGATCGCCACCTTGAACAATTCGCCGCGCGGCGAGGTGACACCCAGCCCGCGCAGGATCGGCTCCAGCGTGTTGGGCAGGATGATCACATTGCCCTGCGCATCCCGCGCCAGCGAGCGCGATTCCAGGAACGAGGCGACGCAGCATTGTTCGCGGCGGCGGGAGTAATCGCCGATCAGGCGGATTTCCAGATTGTCGTTCGGGGTCAGCAGAAACTGGCCGCGCAGCATCCAGCGATCCCGATCGTTGAAGTCGCGATCCGAGCGGATGTCTTCCACGAAGCCGTCGCGCTTGAACCACAGCCCTTCCACCTTGGCGGCGGCGACATTGTCGGCCAGCACATAATTCACCCCGCCTTCAAGGCGGATGCTGTTGTAATTTCCGTAGCTTGCGGCCGCATAGCCGCCATTGTCGAAGCTGGGTTTCTTGGTGACGACATTGATAAGGCCGGCCGACGCATTGCGGCCGAACAGCGTGCCCTGCGGCCCGCGCAGCACTTCGATCCGCTCCACCTCGCCCAGTTCAGACAGGCCGGTGCCGGTGCGGCTGCGATAGACGCCATCGATGAACAGCGCGACCGAGCTTTCGATGCCGGGATTTTCCCCCACAGTGCCGACACCGCGAATCCGCGCGGAGAAGTTGGTTTCCGATGTCGCGCCAGAGACCAGCAACGACGGGGCCAACTGGTTCAGCGCGCGGATATCGCCGACGCCGCTTGCCTCCAGCTGTTGCGCGGAAATGGCGCTGACGGCAATTGGCACGTCTGACAGCGCTTGTGCGCGTCGCGTGGCTGTCACGATGATGTCGCCGGCGTTGTAGGGATCATCCCCCGCGCCTGATTGGGCCATCGCCCAGGTTGTCGGAATCATCGCCGATACAAACAGTGCACCGAGTGCACAGGACGCACGCAGTCCGTTCATCGATTTTCCTCCCCAATTGGGCTTTTGCCCTTTGGAGGAATATTGCGCACAATTTGCGCAGCATGCAACGCAACTGCGCGCTGACTATCCGGTTAGGGAGGGGTTGTTGCCCTCAGGGCACAGCAGGGGTTTCGCTCAGCGCCAGCCGAGCGCCTTGTATTCCACCAGTTCGTCCACGCTTTCGGCCCGGCCTTCCCGCCGGGCGCGGGCCGCGAACTCGGGCGAGATGCCCATGGCGCGCAGTTCTGACAGATCGTCCACGGAGATGTCGCCAAGGCCCGCCTGCCGCATCCCGGCGACATAGTCCGCCTTGATGCGCAGCACGGCCAGCTGCGTGGCATCGTCCACGCTGAGGCGGCGCAGACCCGCAGCGCGCCAGTCGCGCACCTGTTCCGGCGTGACACCCAGCGCTTTCAGCGACACGACCTCATCCTCGTCGATGCGGATGCCGAAGGCGGTGGCCATGGCTGTCACATAGGCCTCCGTCACGCCCATGGACTGCAGAAGCGATTCCCGCGTGATCTTCGGCATTTTCACCACACGCACATGCACGGGCGGAACGGGCGAAACCGGCGCGATGGGCGCTGCGGCGGCGACCGGCGACGCCGGGCCGGGCGGGGTGGGCGGGCTGAGCGGGGCGACAGGCGCAGGCGGAGGAGCCGGGGGCGCAGGCGGGTTGGCGACAGCCTCAGCAACCACAGCCCCCAGCGGATCCGGCATGGCGGCGCGTTCGGGCGCGGGGGCCGGTGCCGGGGCGGGCCATGCGGCAGCGTCAGCTGTGGAGACGGCCGCAACCTCAGTGGGCGTGCTGACGGCGGAGGCAGGCTCGACGGACGTGGGCAGTGAAACCGGCGACGGCACGATCGCGGCGACGCGCGGGCGCACTTCCACTGCAGCAATCGCCGCAGCAGAGGCCAGCACCGCCGCGCAGGCCAGCGCCGTGGCGATGGAAGCGGGGCGGCTTCGCGCCGCCCGATCCCGCGCGCCTTCATCCAGCACCGCCATGATGCGGCGGCTGATGTCGCTGTTGGCGACCATCGGGTTGGCGGGCAGCGCCAATGCGCCCGGCGCGGCGCAGTTCAGCAGCGTCTGCGCATAGGCGGCCGGATCGATGCGGCGGATGGCGTGCATGTCAGCCGCTTCCTCGGCCTGTTCCGACAATCTGCGATCCAGCAGCCAGACCAACGGGTTGAACCAGAACAGCGCCAGCGCCAAGCGAGAGGCAATCAGCGCCGGCCAGTCGCCACGCGCCACATGCGCCATTTCATGCGCCAGCACGGCTTCGGCCTGCTCGTCGCGCGCGGCCGTGGCCGGATCGATCAGGATCGCAGGGCGGCGCAGCCCCCAGCCCAGCGGCGACGGCGTCTGGCGGGAGAGCAGCAGCGCCACCTTCCGGCGGCGGACCCCGGCGCGCAGCAGCGCCCGATCATAGGCCGCGCCCCACAGCGGATGCACAAGCGGCCGCGCGGCCCGTGTCCAGCGGCGCAGGATCAGCACGCCCGCCACGAGGCGCGACAGCACGATGCCGACACCAAGGCCATAGGCGGCGATCAGAAGCGCCTGCCATGGCAGAGCCGGAGAGGTAGGGGCAATGGGCAGGACGGTGGCGGGTTCAGCGGCGGCGGGCCGGGGCATCGGTGCGGGCGCAGCTGCGGGTGCCAGATCGGCCATGATGCCCGGCTGCTCCACCGCGAGGCGCGGGCCGAACAGCGCCGCCACCGGCAGCAGCAACAGCAGCAGCACCGTCAGCCGCAGCACCAGCGAGCGCTCCGACGCCGGGCGGTGCCGCATCAGCAGCACCAGCGCCAGCCCGGTGAGGACCAGAAGCGCGGATTTCCACGCCATCTCCAGCAGGAAATCGGGGCTCATTTCTGCGTCTCCCGCGCGGAATCGATGGCGGATTGCAGCCTGTCCAGCTCGGCCGGGCTGAGATCGCGGCTGAGGCCCAGCAGCGCGGTGGCGGCGGACACGGCCGATCCGTCGAACAGGGTCCGCACCATCTGCCGCAGCGCCGATTCGCGCACATCGGCCCCCTGCGGCACCAGTTCATAGACATAGGCCCCATCGACTTCGCGGTGGCGCACCAGCCCGCGCCCCTCCAGCCGGGAGAGCAGCGTGCGCACGGCGGAATAGCCGGGCGCGTCTGACAAGCGCTCCCGCACGTCGGCCACGGTCGCCCCGTCTGCCCCGCATAGAATCTCGAAAATCTCGCGCTCCCGGCGCGGAAGGGCGGGAATCATCGGCCTGCTCCGTCTGCTACAGATGTAGCATGCCACATTTGTAGCAGCAGTGAAAGCCCCACCCTGTTCAGGCTTGAGGCGCGGGCTTCACAACCGCTTCCTGCGCGGCCGCTACCGCCCATGCCACGCCATGGAACACCAATGTCAGCGCGCCTTGCGCCGCCATCAATGCCGCCACCTCGATCGCCGCGTCTCCGGCAAGGCTCACGGCGATGGCGGCGAACAATATGTCCTTGTTGGGCACCGGCATGCGGCCGATCACCATGCGCAGTGCGCCCAGCAGGAACCATGTTTCCGCGTCGATCGCCGGCAGGGCAGCGGCCCAGCTGCCCACCAGCAGCGCCTGCGTCGCCAGCACGCGGAACATGTGCCAGCGGAAGGCGAACATATTCTCTTTCACCGGCAGGCTCATCACCTTGCCCCGGAACAGCACGATGCCGATATTCAGCAGGATCATCGCGCCGAAGCTCCACAACAGGATCTTGCGGGTTCGCAGGTCCAGCGCCTCGCCCAGCACCGAAGCCCCATCCAGAGACAGCGCCAGCAGCAGCATCACCAACGTGGCAAGATTGCCCGCAAGGCCCGAGGTGATGGCCATATCCTTCACGGCCGCAACCGGGCTGGTGGACGGATCCACCCCCGGCCCGTCGCCCCGGCCCAATATGCGCGGCGGCGGGGCGTTCGGATCATATTCGATCCCCAGCCGGTTCGCGGCCCACACCAGCAAATAGGTGTGGCCGGAATAGCTGAACAGCGCCTCGTTCATCACCCGCATCTTCAGGAACACGCCGATGGATTCCCAGCCGAAGTGCCACCAGCGACGATAGATCACCCATTCCACCAGCGGCGGCAGCAGGTAGGAGCCGATGAACAGCGCCCAGAACAGCCATGAAGGCGGCAGCACCGCCACCACCTGATCCCAGCCCACCTGCGCGATGGCGCGCACCAGCAGGCCGATAATGAGGATGGAGAGCGCCGCGTTGAACCATTTGCGCGCGGTTTTCCCGGCGGGAGAATCGCCCCAGATCTTTGCCGTGTCGGCAAGCTCTGCGAGACGGGCGGTGAGGGAGGATTGGGCCACGAATCGCGCCTAGCGGTTGCAGCGGGCCACGGCAACGCGCCATGTGGGTGCGGCGCTGCGAAAATGCGGGCGAAAATGCGGGCACCGTGCCTCGACAGAGACGGCCCCGCTGCGTAACGCTGCGCCGCACAATGCAAAGCAAGGACAGTCGGGCGCAGATGACGGGGTGGCGATTCTGGATCGACCGGGGCGGCACCTTCACCGACATCGTCGCCCGCGCGCCGGATGGCGGCTTGCAGACGCTGAAGCTGCTGTCTGAAAATCCCGAGCAATATGCCGATGCGGCGGTGGAGGGCGTTCGTCGCCTGCTGGGGGTTCCGAAAGGGCCGTTGGCCGCCGGATCGGCGGACGAAGTGCGCATGGGCACCACCGTTGCCACCAATGCCTTGCTGGAGCGCAAGGGCGAGCCGACCCTGCTGGCGATCACGCGCGGCTTTGGCGACGCGCTGCGGATCGGCTGGCAGGCCCGGCCCGAATTGTTCGTGCGGCATATCGTGCTGAACGGACAGCTGTATGCCGACGTGCTGGAGATCGGCGAGCGGGTGACGGCGGATGGCGAAATCGTGCAGCCGCTGGACGAAGCCGCCGCGCGCGCCGGGCTGGCGGCGGCCTATGCCAAAGGCTTGCGCGCCATCGCCATCGTGCTGGTGCACGGCTGGCGCTTTCCCGCGCACGAATTGCGGCTGGCCGAACTGGCGCGGGAGGCGGGCTTCACGCAGGTGTCCGTCAGCCATGAAGTCGGCGCGCTGATCAAGTTGGTGGGACGCGGCGACACCACGGTGGCAGACGCCTATCTGTCGCCGATCCTGAAGGCCTATGTGGATCGGGTGGCGGGCGAACTGGGGGCGGCGACTCGGCTGCAGTTCATGCAATCCTCCGGCGGGCTGACGGCGGCGGGGGCGTTCCGGGGCAAGGACGCGATCCTCTCCGGCCCGGCGGGCGGGGTGGTGGCGATGGCGGAAACCGCGAAAGCCGCCGGGTTCGACCGCGCCATCGGCTTCGACATGGGCGGAACCTCCACCGATGTGTCCCACTATGCGGGCGCGTATGAGCGTACGTCGGATTCGGTGGTGGCCGGCGTGCGGCTGCGCGCGCCGATGCTGTCCATCCACACCGTGGCGGCGGGCGGTGGCTCCGTCTGCCGCTTCGATGGCGGGCGGCTGCGCGTGGGGCCGGAATCCGCGGGCGCGGTGCCGGGGCCTGCCGCCTATCGGCGCGGCGGGCCGCTGACAGTGACGGACTCCAATGTGATGCTGGGCAAGCTAAGCCCGGCTTTCTTCCCGGCGCTGTTCGGCCCGGAGGCGAACCAGCCGCTGGATGCCGACACGGTGCGCGCGAAGTTCGAGGCGATGGCCGCCGATGTTGAGGCCGCGACCGGCCTTGCCATGACGCCCGGCGCACTGGCCGAGGGGTTCGTCACCATCGCCGTGCAGCATATGGCGGCTGCCATCCGCTCCATCTCCATCCAGCGCGGCTATGATGTGACGCGCTATGTGCTGAACTGCTTCGGCGGTGCGGGCGGGCAGCACGCCTGCCTTGTGGCGGACGCGCTGGGGATGACGCGGGTTTTGCTGCACCCCTTTGCGGGCGTACTCAGTGCCTATGGCATGGGGCTGGCCGATGTGCGCAGCATCCGGCAGGCGACCGTGGCGCGGCCGTTGGAGCCGGGCGCGGACGCGGCGCTGACCACGCAGGTGGCGGCGCTGGATGCCGCAGCGCGGGCCGATCTGGCGGCGCAGGGCTTTGCCGATGCCGCCATCGCCACGCTGGCGCGGGCGGACATCAAATTCGCCGGGTCTGACACGGTGCTGCCGGTGCCGTTCGGGCCAGCAGCCGAGATGGCGCGCGCGTTCGAGGCGCTGCACCGCCAGCGCTTCGGCTTCTTCGCGCATGGCAAGGCGCTGACGGTGGAAGCGCTGGAGGTGGAAGCCGTCGGGGCATCCGCGCAGGCCGCGACCGTGGCGGCGGCGGCGAGCGGCCCGCTGGAGCCCGTCGCCCGGTTGCAGGTGCGGATGGCGGGCGAGCTGCGCGACACCCCGTTGTTCCGCCGCGAGGCGCTGGGGCCGGAGGCCGCCATCGACGGCCCGGCGATCCTGCTGGAAGCCACCGGCACCACGGTGGTGGAACCGGGCTGGCAGGCCCGGGCCGATGCGGCAGGCAATCTGCTGCTGGAACGGGTGACGGCGCTGCCCGCCCGCGCGGCCATCGGCACCGCTGTCGATCCGATCCTGCTGGAGCTGTTCAACAGCCGCTTCATGGCCTGTGCGGAGCAGATGGGCGAAGCGCTGTGCGCGACGGCCTATTCCGTCAACATCAAGGAGCGGCTGGATTTTTCCTGCGCGCTGTTCGATGGCGCGGGGGCGCTGATCGCCAATGCGCCGCACATCCCGGTGCATCTGGGATCGATGGGGGAAAGCATCCGCACCGTGCTCGCCTCCCGCGCGGGGACGATGGCGGCGGGCGATGTTTACATGCTGAACGCGCCCTACAATGGCGGCACACATCTGCCCGATATCACCGTGATCATGCCGGTGTTCCTGCCGGGCGATGCGGTGCCGACCTTCTTCGTCGCCGCGCGCGGACATCATGCTGATGTGGGCGGGATCACCCCCGGCTCCATGCCCGCCTCCTCCCGCACGGTGGACGAGGAAGGGGTGCTGATCGACGATTTCCTGCTGGTGGAAGCGGGGCAATTGCGCGAGGCGGAGACGCGGGCGCTGTTCGGCTCCGGCCGCTGGCCCGCGCGCAACGTGGAGCAGAATCTCGCCGATCTGAAGGCGCAGGTGGCGGCTTGCGCGCGCGGCGCGGACGAACTGGCGCGCATGGTGGGCGAGTTCGGGCGCGACGTGGTGTCCGCCTATATGCGCCATGTGCAGGACAATGCCGAGGAGGCCGTGCGCCGCGCCATCGCCGCGCTGAAACCCGGCAGCTTCGCCTATGAGATGGACGATGGCGCGACCATCCGCGTGCGAATCGACGTGGACAGCAAAGCCCGTAGCGCCGTGGTCGATTTCAGCGGCACCAGCGCGCAGCGGCCCAACAATTTCAACGCCCCGCTCTCCATCACTCGCGCCGCGACGCTCTATGTGTTCCGCACGCTGGTGGACGATGCCATCCCACTGAACGAAGGCTGTTTGAAGCCCATTGAGCTGATCGTGCCGGAGGGGTCGATGCTGAACCCGCGCTATCCGGCCGCCGTGGTGGCGGGCAATGTGGAAACCAGCCAGGCCGTGGTGGACACGCTCTATGGCGCGCTGGAGGTGCTGGCGGCTGCACAGGGGACGATGAACAACTTCACCTTCGGCGACGAGACGCGGCAATATTATGAAACCATCGCCGGTGGATCGGGCGCGGGGCCAGGGTTTGACGGTGCCAGCGCGGTGCAGACGCACATGACCAACAGCCGCCTGACCGACCCGGAGGTGCTGGAAAGCCGCTTCCCGGTGCTGCTGGAGGAATTTTCCATCCGCCGCGGCTCGGGCGGGGCCGGGCGCTGGCATGGCGGTGACGGCACGGTGCGGCGGGTGCGTTTTCTGGAACCGATGGAAGCGGCGATCCTGTCCAACCATCGCCGGGTGCCACCATTCGGGCTGGCGGGTGGCGCGCCGGGTGCCGTTGGGGTGAATGCCGTGCAGCGCGCGGACGGGCAGCTTGAGCCGCTGGGGGCCACAGCCGAAGCGGCGATGCAGCCCGGCGACATCTTCATTATCGAGACGCCCGGCGGCGGCGGCTATGGCACAGGGGGCGACTGATAGGATGCTGGTGCTGCTGGGCGTTGTCGTGGTGGTGGTGGGCTTTGTCGCCCGCATCAACCCGTTGCTGGTGATCCTGCTGGCGGCGATCACCACCGGCGTGATGGCCGCCATCGGCCCCGGCGTTGGCCCTGCGGAGCTGGCAGCGGCGGGGGTGGACACCATCGCCCGCTTTGGCAAGGCCTTCAACGACAACCGTTATTTCCACATCACATGGCTGGTGCTGCCGGTGATCGGCCTGCTGGAACGCACCGGCCTGCAAGAGCGCGCGCGTATCCTGATCACGCAGGTAAAGGCGGCGACCACGGGGCGGCTGCTGCTGGTCTATCTGATGGTGCGGCAGGCGACATCCGCGCTCGGGCTGATTTCGCTGGGCGGGCATCCGCAGATGGTGCGGCCGCTGATCGCGCCGATGGCGGAAAGCGCGGCCGAAACCGAACATGGTCCGCTGACGGACAAGGCGCGTTTCCGCATCCGTTCCATGGCGGCGGCGACGGACAATATCGGCATGTTCTTCGGCGAGGATATCTTCATCGCCATCGGCTCCATCGTGCTGATCGTCGGCTTTCTGGAGCAGGCGGGAATCCGGGTGGAGGCGCTGCACGTCTCGCTTTGGGCGATCCCCACCGCCATCGCCGCGCTGCTGGTTCACGGCACGCGGCTGGCGCTGTTCGACAGGCAGGTGAAGCGGGACATGGCCGCCAAGGACGCGGCGGGTCAATGATCACGCTGGACCATGCCTATCTGGTGACCGGCCTGATGTTCGCGGCCTTCGCCATCCTCAGCCTTGGCGACATGCAGAACCCGGCACGCGCCCGCAACGCGCTGTTCTGGGGGCTGGTGGCGTGTTCGCTGCTGTTCGGCTCCTATCTGGGCGATTTCGGCAACGGGCTACTGGTGATCGCGCTGGTGGGGATCGGCGCGTTCGGGCGGCTTGGCGTGGGCAAGCCCGCCACCACCAGCACAGAGGAACGGCGGGCGGGTGCGCTGCACTTCGGCAACCGGCTGTTCGTGCCGGCTTTGATGGTGCCGCTGTTCGCGGTGGGCGGCACGCTGCTGGCGAAGCATACGGCGGCGGGCCGCTGGCTGATTTCCGATTTGCAGACGACGCTGATCGCGCTGGGCATCGGCTGCCTTGCGGCGCTGACGGCGGCGATGCTGTGGTTTCGCCCGCCCGCGCTCGCGCCGTTACAGGAAGGGCGGCGGCTGATGGATTCCATCGGCTGGGCGGCGCTGCTGCCGCAGATGCTCGCCTCGCTGGGCGCGGTGTTTCTGGCGGCCGACGTGGGGCAGGTGGTGGGCGATCTGATCGCCCGCGCGATCCCGATGACGTCCGCCTTCCTCGCGGTGTTCGCTTATTGCCTTGGCATGGCCTTGTTCACCATCGTGATGGGCAATGCCTTTGCCGCCTTCCCGGTGATGACAGCCGCCATCGGCCTGCCCTTTCTGGTGCACAAGTTCGGCGGAGACCCGGCCATCGTCTGCGCCATCGGCATGCTGGCGGGCTTCTGCGGCACGCTGATGACGCCGATGGCCGCCAACTTCAACGTGGTGCCCGCGAACCTGCTGGAATTGCCGGATCGCGACGCACCGCTGAACGGCGTCATCCGCGCACAAATTCCCACCGCCCTCATCATGCTGGTTGCCAACATGGTGCTGATGTACGTGCTGGCCTTCCGATGACGACCGCCCTCACCCCCGAACTCGCCGCCCGTTTTGCTGAGACAGCCCTTGGCCATGTGACGCGCGAATATCCCAACCATATCATGCACGCGCTGGGCGGACCGGACGACGCCCGCACCCCGCGCGAACTGCATCCCCTGTTCTTCGGCAGCTATGACTGGCACAGCTGCGTGCACAGCTGGTGGACTTTGTTCACGCTGGCACGGCTATTCCCCGGCACCTTGGAAGCCACACGCACCTATGCGCTGGCCACGGAGCTGTTCACGCCGGAAGCAATCGCAGGCGAGATCGCCTATTTCGAGCGGCCCGCCGCGCGCCTCTATCAGCGGCCCTATGGCTGGAGCTGGCTGCTGATGCAGGCCGCCGAACTGGCCCGGCATGAAACGCCGGAAGGCCGCCATCTGCACGCGATGGTGCAACCGCTGGCGGAATTTCTGGCCGCGCGCTTCAAAGCCTTCCTGCCGCTGGCGGATTATCCCGTGCGCGTGGGCACCCATTTCAACACCGCCTTCGCGCTGCGGCAGACTCTGGACTATGCCGACGCGCATGATGCCGATCTGGCGCGGGCCTGCCGCGACGCCGCGCTGCGCTGGCATGCGTCTGATCGGGATTGTCAGGCGTGGGAGCCTTGCCAGGATGATTTCCTCTCGCCCGCGCTGATGGTCGCCGAACTGATGCGCCGCGCCCTGCCCGTTTCGGAATTCCCCGGCTGGTTCGACGCCTTCCTGCCGCGCATCGGCGTGGGCGAGCCCGCCACGTTGCTCACGCCCGCGCGCATCAGCGACCGCAGCGACGGCAAGATCGCCCATCTGGATGGGCTGAACCTGAGCCGGGGCTGGTGCTGGCGCAGCATCGCCGCGGCCTTGCCCGCGAACCACCCCGCCCGCGCCATCGCCATGGACGCCGCCGAACGCCATCTGCAATCCGCGCTGGCGCATGTGACGGGCGATTATATGGGCGAGCATTGGCTGCAGACCTATGCCCTGCTGGCAGTGCGGGCGGGGCAGGATTAGGGCGGTTGCTGCACCGCACAACGCATGGTAACAGGCGTTGCGAAGGGGGGCATGGACAGGCAGCCGGCAACATGACGAACCCCGAACCCGATCCGCTCGACAGCTTCGCCGAAGCGGCTGACAGATCCGCCCATGCACTGATCGCACAGGCTTTCTTCGGCCTTTCGCCCCTCACCATCGCGCAATCCTTCACCGATTGGGGGCTGCACCTCGCCAGTTCGCCGGGCACGCAGGCGAAGCTGGCAGCCAAGGGCGCGCGCAAAACGGCGCGGCTGGTGCGTTATGCCGCCGAGCGCAGCACAGACCCGGCGGCCGGCCCGGCCATCGAGCCGCTGCCGCAGGATCATCGCTTCGACGATCCGGCGTGGAAACAGCATCCCTATGACCTGATCTCTCAGGCGTTCCTGCTGCAGCAACAATGGTGGCATGTGGCGACGACGGGCATGGCGGGGGTGAGCCGCCATCATGAGATGGTGGCGGAATTCGCCACCCGGCAATTGCTGGACATGGCGGCCCCCACCAATTTCATCGCCAGCAACCCGGTGCTGCAGCAGCGCATCGTCGAAACCGGCGGGCGCTGCCTGCTGGATGGCACAGCCCACTGGCTGGAGGATGTGGGGCGGCTGGTCTCCGGCGCGCCTCCCGCCGGAGTGGACGCCTATCAAGTGGGCAAGGACGTCGCCGTGACGCCCGGCGAAGTGGTGTTCCGCAACGAGCTGATCGAACTGATCCAATATGCGCCTGCCAGCGGGAACGTTCACCCAGAGCCGGTGCTGATCGTCCCGGCATGGATCATGAAATACTATATCCTTGATCTGTCACCGGAAAATTCGCTGGTGCGCTGGCTGGTGGGGCAGGGCTTCACCGTGTTCATGATCTCGTGGCGGAACCCGGATGCGGCCTTCCGCGACTTTGACATGGAGGATTATCGCAAGCTGGGGCCACAGGCCGCGCTGGACGCGGTGACGGCGATCACGGGTGCAGCAAAAATCCATGCTGCGGGCTATTGTCTCGGCGGAACCCTGCTTGCAATCGCCGCCGCCAGCCTCGCGCGCGACGGCGACGAACGGCTCGCTTCGCTCACCCTGTTCGCCGCGCAGACGGATTTCACCGAGCCGGGAGAACTGGGCCTGTTCATCGACGAGGCGCAGCTGAACCTGCTGGACAGCATGATGTGGAAAAAGGGCTATCTGGACAGCAGCAACATGGGCGGGGCCTTCCAGTTGCTGCGCTCCAATGATCTCGTCTGGTCGCACATCCTCTCCACCTACCTGATGGGTGAGCGGGAGCCGATGAACGACCTGATGGCGTGGAACGCGGACGGCACGCGAATGCCCTATGCCATGCACAGCCAATATCTGCGCCAGCTGTTCCTGAACAATGATCTGGCCGATGGCCGCTATTGCACCGATGGCCACCCGATCAGCCTGTCTGCGCTGCGGATGCCGATCTTCATGGTGGGGACGGAGCGGGACCATGTCGCGCCATGGCGCTCGGTTCACAAGCTGCACATGCTGACCGGCGCGGACATCCGCTTCCTGCTGGCGAGCGGCGGGCACAATGCGGGGATCGTATCGGAACCCGGCCATCCGCACCGCCATTACAGCGTTGCCACCCGCGCCGCCGATGCGCCCGCCCCCACGCCGGACGAGTGGCTGGCGGCGGCGGACCGGCAGGAGGGCAGCTGGTGGCCGGAATGGGGGCGCTGGCTTGCCGCGCATTCCTCCGCGCCCGCCGCGCCGCCGCCGATGGGCACGCCATCGCTGGGGGCTGCACCCGGCGAATATGTGCTACAGCGCTGAGCCATGACAAACCCGGACATGATCGAAAACCGCACGTTCGACGAGATCAGCGTCGGCGACAGCGCCAGCCTCACCCGCCCGTTGACGGCGGATGATATCCAGCTGTTCGCCGCGCTTTCGGGCGATGTGAACCCGGCGCATATGGACCCGGCCTTTGCCGAAAGCGGCATGTTCCACCGGGTGATCGCGCATGGCATGTGGGGCGCGGGGCTGATTTCCGCCGTGCTGGGCACGGAATTGCCGGGGCCCGGCGCGATCTATCTGGGGCAATCGCTGAAGTTCACCCGGCCGGTGGGCATCGGCGACCAGATCACCGCCACCGTCACCGTCGTCAGCAAGGATGCGGTGCACAAGCGGCTGCTGCTGGATTGCCTGTGCGCCAACCAGCATGGCGAAGCGGTGATTTCCGGGCAAGCCGAAGTGAAGGCGCCTGTGCAGAAAATCTGCCGCCCGCGCGTGGAAGCGCCCGAAGTGCTGATCCACCGCCGTGATCGCTATGGCCAGCTGATCGAGGCGGCCGCGAAGGGCACGCCGGTTGCCACCGCCGTGGTGCATCCGTGCAGCGCCGATGCGCTCTCCGCCGCGCTGGAAGCGGCGGCCGAGGGGCTGATCCGGCCGATTCTTGTCGGCCCCGCCGCGAAGATCGCGTCGGTGGCGGCGGAGGCCGGGCTTGATCTGGACGGGTTCGAGATTGTCGATGCGGCGCACAGCCATGCCGCTGCTTCGGCAGCGGTGGAGATGATCCGCAGCGGCAAGGCGGTGCTGCTGATGAAAGGCTCTCTGCACACCGACGAGCTGATGGGTGCCGTGGTGAAAGCCGACACCGGGCTGCGCACCGAACGCCGGATCAGCCATTGTTATGTGATGGACGTGCCCAGCTATCCGCGCCCGCTGGTGATCACCGATGGCGCGATCAACATCGCCCCCACGCTGGACGACAAGGCGGATATCCTGCGCAACGCCATCGATCTGGCGCATGTGATCGGCGTGGCGGAGCCGCGCGTGGCGATCCTTGCTGCGGTGGAGACGGTGAACTCGAAGATGCAGACGACGCTGGATGCGGCCGCGCTGTGCAAGATGGCGGATCGCGGGCAGATCACAGGCGCGCTGCTGGATGGCCCGCTGGCGTTCGACAATGCCATCAGCGAGGCAGCGGCGACGGAAAAGGGCATCAACTCCCCCGTGGCGGGCAAGGCTGATATCCTGCTGGTGCCGGACCTTGAGGCGGGCAATATGGTGGCGAAGCAGCTGACTTTCCTGGCGGGGGCGGATGCAGCAGCCGTGGTGCTGGGCGCGCGGGTGCCGATTATCCTGACGAGCCGGGCCGACAGCAAGCGGACGCGCGTCGCCTCCGCCGCGCTGGCGGTGCTGCTGGCGCGCGCGGCGACCAAGGCCGCGCCGGGGCTGCCGCACTGATGGCGGACACCTTGCTCTGCCTGAACTCCGGTTCCTCCAGCCTGAAATTCGGCTTGTATGAACGCGACGACGGGCTGGCACTGCGGGCGCGCGGCAAGATCGAGAAGAT
Organism: Sandaracinobacter neustonicus; assembly: GCF_006385875.1. GTDB lineage: Bacteria > Pseudomonadota > Alphaproteobacteria > Sphingomonadales > Sphingomonadaceae > Sandaracinobacteroides > Sandaracinobacteroides neustonicus. The sequence goes on from NZ_VFSU01000021.1 coordinate 22,796, forward strand.
CGGCATTGAGCCTTATCTGCTGGCGAAAAGCGCGGATGGCGAGGTGATCGCCGAGCGGCGCTGGGCCAAGGCGGAGGATATGAGCCATGAAAGCCTGCTGGCGGAATTGCTGGCGGGGATCGAGGCGCGCATCGGCCATGATCTGGTGGGCGTGGGGCATCGCGTGGTGCATGGCGGCGCGAACCATGCCGAGCCGGTGCGGGTGACGCAGGCGCTGCTGACGGAACTGGCGCGCTACAATCCGCTGGCACCACTGCACCAGCCGCACAATCTTTCCGCCATTCACGCGGTGGCCGCGCTGCGACCCGGCATCGCGCAGGTGGCGGTGTTCGACACCGCCTTCCACCAGACGCAGCCGCCGGTTGCGACCCGCATCGCCCTGCCCCGCCACATCATAGACGAAGGCGTGCGCCGCTATGGCTTCCACGGCATTTCCTATGAATATGTTGCGCAGCAATTGGGCGGCCTTGACCCTGCCCTGCTGGGCGGGCGGGTGATCGCCGCGCATCTGGGCAATGGGGCCAGCCTGTGCGCAATGCAGGCCGGGCGCAGCATCGACACCACCATGGGCTTCACCGCGCTGGACGGGCTGGTGATGGGCAGCCGCTGTGGCAATATCGATCCGGGCGTGCTGCTCTACCTGTTCCAGCAGGACGGCATGGACGCGGCGCGCGTCGAAAATCTGCTCTATCGCGAATCCGGGCTGCTTGGCGTTTCCGGCCTCTCCAGCGACATGCGCACCCTGTTCGACAGCGATGCGCCCGCCGCGAAAGAGGCGATTGAATTGTTCGTCTATCGCGTGGCGCGGGAAAGCGGCGCGCTGATCGCCTCGCTCGGCGGGCTGGACGGCATCGTCTTTACCGCGGGCATCGGCGAGAACAGCCCGGAGATCCGCAGCCTGATCTGCGCCCGGCTGTCCTTCCTTGGCATCGAACTGGACGAGGCTGCGAACCGCGCCAACGCTGCGGTCATCAGCACCCCCGCCAGCCGCATCGCCGTGCGGGTAATCCCCACCGACGAGGAGCGGATGATCGCCCTGCACACCGACGCATTGCTCACAAGGGAGGCGGCATGACCCGCAAGACCGGCCTGCTGATCCTGCTGCTGTTGGCCGTGCTGGCCGTGGGCGCGGCCGTCTGGTGGCGCTATGGCCGCGATCCCGGCCTGCCGCAGGGCTTCGCGCAGGGCAATGGCCGGATGGAGATGACGCGCACCGATATCGCGGTGAAATATCCCGGCCGCCTGCTGGAGATCCGCGTGCGCGAAGGCGATTCCGTGCGCGCGGGTGACATCATCGCCGTGCAGGATGAAACCGATGTGCGGGCGCAGTTGCAAGGCGCGAACGCCGCGCGGGAGCGCGCCTCTGCCGCCGTGGGCCGGGTGCAGGGCGAGGCACTGGCGCGCAGCGCGCAGGAAAAGGCCGCCGCCATCGACCTGCGCGAGACGGTGAAACTGTATGACCAGAAAATGGTGTCGCCGGTGGAGGTCGAGCAGCGGCGGGTGGCGCTGGAAGGCGCGCGCGGTGGAGTGGCCGCCGCGACCGGCGGGCTGGCGGAGGCGCGAACCACCATCGCGCAGGCCAATGCGCAGATCGCGCAACTGAACGCCGCGCTGAACGACCTGATCATCCGCGCGCCGACGCCGGGCCGGATCGAATATCGCATCGTCGAGCCGGGCACCGTGCTGCCCGCCGGTGGGCGCATCGTTTCGCTGATCAACCCGGAGGATGTGTTCCTGAATATCTTCCTGCCCGGCCCCGTCGCCAGCAAGCTGAAGATCGGCGACGAGGCGCGCATCCTGCCGCAAGGCTTTGCCGAGCCGGTTCCGGCGCGAATCAGCTTCGTCTCCCCCGAAGCGCAGTTCACGCCGCGCTTCGTCGAAACCCAGTCAGAGCGGGAGACGCTGTCATTCCGGGTGCGGCTGACGGTTCAGCCCGAGGTCGCGCGGCGTTTCGCGGGGCAGCTGAAGGCGGGGATGACGGCGGACGGCTATGTCCGCACCGATCCGTCGCTGGGCTGGCCGAAGCTTCCCGCCGGGCGCTGAGATGCCGGATTTCGCTGTCCGGCTGGCAGGCATTTCCCACCATTATGGCGCGGTGGCGGCCCTGCGCGATGTCAGCCTGACGCTGCCAGCCGGCGGCGCGGTGGCGCTGGTGGGGCCGGATGGCGTGGGCAAATCCAGCCTGCTGGGGCTGATTTCCGGCGTGAAGAAATTGCAGACGGGCCAGTTGCAGGTTCTGGGCCATGATCTGGCCGGAAAGCAGGGGCGCAACGAATTTCTCGCCCGCGTCGCCTATATGCCGCAGGGCTTGGGGCGGAACCTTTATCCAACCCTTAGCGTGACCGAGAATATCGACTTTTTCGGCCGCCTGTTCGGCCTCTCCGCCGCCGAGCGCGCCGCCCGCATCCATCGCCTGCTGGAGGCAACCGGCCTTGCCCCCTTCCCGGATCGCCCGGCCGGTAAGCTGTCCGGCGGGATGAAGCAGAAGCTCAGCCTCTGCTGCTCGCTCGTGCATGAGCCGGACCTGCTGATTCTGGACGAGCCGACCACCGGGGTCGATCCGCTGTCGCGGCGGCAATTCTGGGATCTGGTGGACAGCATGCGCGCCGAGCGGCCTTCGATGACGGTGCTGGTCTCCACCGCTTATATGGAGGAGGCGGAGCGCTTCGAGCATCTGGTGGCGATGGACGATGGCCGCATCATCGCCGACGGCACCACCGCCGACATTCTGGCCAGCGCCGGGGCCGATACGCTGGAAGATGCCTATATCCGCCTGCTGCCGCCGGAACGCCGTCCGCCGCCGGAGCGGCTGAAAATCGCGCCATGGGTGGATGATGGCGGCGAACCGGCGATGGAGGCGCATGATCTGGTGCGCCGCTTCGGCGAGTTCGTGGCGGTGGATCATGTGAGCTTCCGCATCGGCCGGGGGGAGATTTTCGGCTTCCTCGGCTCCAACGGCTGCGGCAAGACCACGACGATGAAGATGCTGACGGGGCTGCTGGATATCAGCAGCGGCACCGCCCTGCTGTTCGGCAAGCAGGTGACGCCCGGCGACATGAAAACGCGGATGCGCGTGGGTTATATGTCGCAGGCCTTCTCGCTCTATTCCGAACTCAGCGTGCGCGACAATCTGATGCTGCACGCCCGGCTGTATCGCGTGCCCGCGCGCGATGCGCCCGCGCTGGTGGAGCAGGCGCTGACCGAATTCAGCCTGACGCCGCAGGCCGATTCCATGCCGGATGATCTGCCGCTGGGTATTCGCCAGCGGCTGCAACTGGCCGCCGCCTGCCTGCACAAGCCGGAAATCCTGATTCTGGACGAGCCGACCTCCGGCGTGGACCCGGCCGCGCGCGACATGTTCTGGCGGCACCTCGTCCGCCTCTCGCGCGAGGAGAAGGTGACGATTTTCGTTTCCACCCACTTCATGAACGAGGCGGAGCGCTGCGACCGTATTTCGCTGATGCACCGGGGGCGGGTGTTGGCGATGGACGCGCCCGCGGCCATCGTGAAAGCGCAGGGCGCGGCCTCGCTGGAGGATGCGTTCATCAAGGTTCTGGAAGCCGAAACCGACAGCGACACCGCCCCGCCCGCCGCTGCGCCCGCCATGGCGGACTCCGCCGCCCGCCCTCTCTCAGGCGGTATCGGCAACTGGCTTGGCCACACATGGGCCTTCGCCCGGCGCGAGGCGACCGAGCTGATGCGCGACCGCACCCGCATCGCCTTTGCCCTGCTGGGGCCGGTGCTGCTGCTCAGCGTCTGCGCGCTCGCCATTTCATTCGACGTGCAGCATCTGCGCACCGGCATCCTCGACCATGACGGCACGGCGGCCAGCCGCGACCTTGTCCGCGCCTTCGAAGGCACCGCCACCTTCGATATCCGCCCGCCGCTGGATACGGCGGACGCCGGGTTCGAAGGGCTGCGCGACGGCAGCCTGCAATTGCTGATCGACATCCCGCCCGGCTTCGGCCGCGACCTCTCCGCAGGCCGCCACCCCGAAGTGGGGCTGTTCATCGACGGCAGCAGCCCCTTCCCCGCCTCCAGCGCGCGGGCCTATGCGCAGGGCATCTTGCAGGCGCATGCGCTGGCGATCGCCGCCAATGCCAATACCGGGGCCGGGGCCGCCACCGCCATGCCCGTCAATGCGGACCCGCGCTTCATCTACAATCAGGAATTCCGCAGCATCTACGCCATCGTGCCGGGGCTGCTGATGCTGATCCTGATCCTGATCCCCTCCATGCTGACGGCGCTGGGCATCGTGCGCGAAAAGGAGATCGGCTCCATCACCAATCTCTATGCCTCGCCCGCGGCGGTGGGGGCGTTCCTGCTGGGCAAGCAGGCGCCTTATGTGGCGGTGGCGATGCTGAGCTTCCTCATCCTGTTGCTGCTGACGACGCTGGTGCTGGGGGTGCCGATCACCGGTTCGCCCTTGGCGCTGCTGCTGGGCGGGCTGCTGTTCGTGCTGGCCTCCACCGGGCTGGGGCTGCTGATTTCCACCGCCGTCAATTCGCAGGTGGCGGCGATCTTCGCCACGGCGCTGATCAGCCTGATCCCCTCCATCAACTTCTCCGGCTTCCTCTACCCCGTCTCCACGCTGGAAGGGCCGAGCCATCTGATCGGGCTGGGCTTTCCGTCCTCGTGGTTCCAGATCATCAGCCTTGGCACCATCACCAAGGGGCTGGGGGTGGAGAGCTTCCTCAAGCCCTATCTGGTATTGGCGGGGTTCGGCTTCGGCTATTTCATGGTGGCGCGGCTGCTGCTGAGGAAGCAGGAGACATGAGGCGCTGGTGGCTGAACGTCTGGCTGCTGGTGGTGAAGGAGCTGCACAGCCTCCGGCGCGACAAGGTGATGATGTTCCTGATCATCTTCGCCTTTTCGGCCGCCATCGTGGTGGTGGCGCACGGGGTGAAGGCGGAAGTCTCCAACGCCTCTGTCGCCTTTATCGATCATGACCGGTCAGAACTGTCGCGCGCGCTGCGGCAGGCGATACGCCGTCCCTATTTCCAGCCGCCGGTGGATATCGCGCCCGGCGAGGTCGCGCCGCGCATGGACAGCGGGCATTTCATCTTCGTGATCGAGATTCCGCCGCGCTTCCAATCCGACCTGCTGGCCGGCCGCCAGCCCACGGTGCAGCTGCTGGTGGATGCCACCGCGATGACGCAGGCCGGGCTGGGGGCCTCCTATCTGCAGCAGATTTTCACCGACGAGATTCTGGGCTTCCTGCATATGCGCGGGCTGATGGCGGAGCTGCCCTACCGCATTTCGCCAAGAATTCTGTATAATCCCAATGCCTTGTCGCCATGGTATATGTCTGTCATGCAGAATGTGATGAACGTGACGGTGCTGTCCATCGTCCTCGTCGGCGCGGCCGTCATCCGCGAGCGCGAGCATGGCACCATCGAGCATCTGCTGGTGATGCCGGTGCGTGCCAGCCAGATCGCCTTTGCCAAGATATTGGCGAACGGCTTCGTCATCCTCGTGGCCGCGATGCTGTCCCTCATCGTGGTGGTGCATCTGCTGATGGGGGTGCCGCTGGCCGGATCGCTGCTGCTGTTCGGCTTCGCGCTGTTCCTCTACCTGTTTTCCGCCACTTCGCTCGGCATGTGGATGGCGACGATGACGAGCAGCATGCCGCAGTTCGGCATGTTCGCGGTGCCGGTTTATGTCACGCTCTACATGCTCTCCGGCGCGGCGACGCCCTTGGAAAGCATGCCGGGGCTGATGCAGCCGATCGCCACCACGCTGCCCAGCACGCAATTCGTGATTCTGGCCAAGGCCGTGCTCTATCGCGACGCCAACCTGCGGATGGTGCTGCCGCAACTGGCGATAATCGCCGTCTGGGGAGCCATCTTCATGGCGCTGGCGATCGGGCGCTTCCGGCAGATGCTGGCGAAACAGGGGTGAAACAGATGCAAGCCAACCGCCTGAACATGGCCGCGCTGCTGCTGCTGGGCGGCTGCGTGACCGCCCCGCCGCCCGGCGAACGCACGGTGCCTGTGGCGCCCCCGCAGACGTTCGAGGCCGCCGCTGCCAACACGGCCGCCGCCACCGATATCAGCCGCTGGTGGGCTGCGTGGCAGGATCCGGGGCTGAACGCCCTTGTGGAACAGGCGCTGGCCGCCAGCCCCGGCTTGCGCGAAGCCCGCGCCCGGGTGGAGGCCGCGCGCGCCACCGTCACCACCGCCGAATCCGCGCTCTATCCCACCATCGCGGCGGGCGGGGCAGCCTGGCATGCCGCGATGGACGGCAGGTTGAGCAGCACGGCGGGCGACCTGCTGGCCCCCTATGAGCGCGGCCGCAGCGGCACAGGCCATATCGTCGGGCTGGGCGCGACATGGGAGCCGGACATCTTCGGCGGCGCGCGCGCCAACATCTCCGCTGCCAGCGCCATGGTGCAGGTGCAGGAAAATGCCGAACGCGGCGCGCGGCTGACGCTGGTGGCCGACATCGTGGAGAATTATCAGCAGGCGCAGGGCATCCGCCGCAGGCAGGCGCTGCTCACCCGCAGCATCGCCGAGGCCGATCACCTGACCGCCTATGCCGCCGCACGGATGCGCGCGGGCCAAGCGACCGCCGCCGATATCAGCCGCGCGGAAAATGCCGCCGCCGCGCTGAAGGCGGAGCAGGGAATGCTCGACGCGCTGCTGGATGGCCGCAAGCGCCGCCTCGCCGTGCTGGCCGGGGCCACGCCGGAAACGCCGGTTCAACTGTCAGACCCGTCGCTGCCGCTGGTGCCCGCCGCGCCCACGGGGCAGCTTCCCTCGGACGTGCTGGCGCGCCGCCCCGATGTGCTGGCCAGCGCCGCCGTGGCCGATATCCGCGCCGCACAACTGAAACGCGCGCGGGCCGATCTGCTGCCGCGTTTCAGCGTCAATTTCGTGGGGCAGACAGGCCATATCGCGCTGGGCGGCCTGCCCGGCTTCAACGGACAAAGCGCGCTTCTGGGCCTTTCCGCATGGATTCCGCTGTTCACCGCCAACCGGCTGCAAGCGGGAGTGCGCGCCGGGGATGCCGAACTTCGCGCCGCGCTCGCCGCGCAGGATGCCGCCGTGTTGCAGGCGCTGGGCGATGTGGAAACGGCTTACGCCTTCCGCGCGGGCCTCGAGTCCCGGCTGGAAGGCCTGCGCGCCGCCAACGCCATCTCCAGCCGCCGCGCAGACGAGCAGGCGCGGCTCTACCGTTCCGGCCGGGTCCGCCTGTCGGACGTGATCGAGGCGCGCCTGCAGGTGTTGAAAGACGAGGACTCCGCCGAACAGGCCCGCATCGCGCAGGCCAGCGCCACCGTGCAACTCTATCGCGCGCTGGGCGGCGGCTGGTAAGATTGCCGCCACTGAACGGAGACACGCCATGGCCCACGCAACCGCCCACATCGCCGAAACCGCCTATCGCACCGAGATCAGCACCGGGCGGCACAGCCTGATCGCAGACGAACCCCCCGCGCTGGGCGGGCAAGGTGCCGGACCCGCCCCCTATGACCTGCTGCTCGCCAGCCTTGGCGCCTGCACCGCGATCACGCTGCGAATGTACGCCGAACGCAAAGGCTGGCCGCTGCAATCGCTGGATGTGAAGCTGAAACTCTCCGGCACGGAGGACCGGCGGATCGAACGGGTTCTGCTGATCAGCGGGCTGGACGACGCGCAGAAAGCCCGCCTCTCCGAAATCGCCGAACGCACGCCGGTGACGCTGACGCTGAAATCCGGGCTGCCGATCGAGACGATGCTGGGGTAATCCGGGGGAACAGTCCGCCTTCGGCGCGGACCTCGAAACCCCGCCTTAGCCCAAAGATGCCATGAACCGCGAGATCGCAGCCGCAAGACGCGGGCGGACGGCGTCGTGGAACAGCCAGTGACCGACGCCGGCCCATTCCTCATAATCCACCCGCGTGCCCGCGCTGGACAGCAGGCGGGCTGTTTTGCGGGAAACGGCGGCGGGGAGGATATGATCGTCGAGGCCGGTGATGACGAGGGTGGGCATTTTCAGCTTGCTGTAATCCACCCGGCTGCCTTTGTCCGGATCGAGGAAGGGGGCGGCCAGCTGGGCGAGGACGGGGCCGGAATCCCATGTGAGTTCGTTCAGCGCCGGGCGGATTTCCGCTTCCGGCACGCCGTTGAACACGCCGAAGCGCGCGCCTTCCTCGTCCAGCAAGGTGGGGGCGCTCCACCAGCCCCAGCGGCTGCTGATGCCCCATGTCGCGCGCAGGGTGGAGAGGCTGGTGGCCGACCCTGACGCCTGCATGGACGGCGCGGTAGAGAGCAGGATGAGGCCTTTAGGCTGCAGCCGTTCCGCCAGCAGCTGGGCGAGGATGCCGCCCATGCTGTGGCCCATGATGACGGGGGTTTCGCCCATGTCGGCCGCATCGCGTTCCAGCGCGGAAAGGTAGTTGGCGATGCGCAGACTGCCGAGCGGCGTGGGCGCGGGGCTGCCGGGCGGAACGTCATGGTGGGGCAGGGTGACGGCGGCGCTGCGGATCCCGGCCGGCTCCAGCTCCGCGCGGAGTTGCGCGAAGGTGGAGGGCCGGCTCCACATGCCGTGGATCATCAGGATCGGCGGCAGCGCCATGCCGCGCTTTACTGGACGACGCCGGCGGCCGCGAGGGCTGCAAGCGTGACGAGGTCGGTGGCGCCGGAGGTCATCGGCGCAATCTGCACCGATTTTTCCATGTTGACGAGCACCGGGCCGATCACCCGGCCGCGGCCCAGTTCCTTCAGCAGCTTGGCGGCAATATTGGCCGATTGCAGGCCCGGCGCGACCAGCACATTGGCCGGGCCGGTGAGGCGGTTGAAGGGATAGACATCGGCCAGCGAGCGGTTGAGCGCGACGTCCACCGACATTTCGCCTTCATATTCGAAGCCGGGGCGGAGATCGTCCAGGATGGAGACGGCCTCGTGCAGGGCACCCAGATAGGAGCCGGGCGGGTTGCCGAAGTTGGAGTAGGACAGGAACGCGACGCGCGGTTCCATTCCCAGCCGCCGCGCCGCGCCCGCCATCTTGATCGCGGTATCGGCCAGCTGCGCCCCGCCGGGGCGTTCGTTCACCGTGGTGTCGCCGATGAGGATGGTGTGGGAGCGGCCCGCGAAGATGTGGAAACCGAAGGGCTGGTGCCCCTTCACCGGATCGGTGGCGAGGCGCACCTGCGACAGCACCTGATGGAAGTGACGCGTGACGCCCGACACCATCGCGTCGGCCTCGCCCATTTCCAGCATCAGCGCGCCGAACACATTGCGTTCGTTGTTCACCATGCGCTGCACGTCGCGCTTCAGATAGCCCTGCCGTTGCAGCCGGGCATAGAGGCGCTCCACCATTTCCGGCACCAGCGGCGAATTGGCGCTGTTGTGCACGGGGTAGTTTTCCGGGTCCGTCACGCCGATGCGGCGGAAGCCTTCCTGAATCGGCTCTTCCCGGCCGATCAGCAGCGGCGTTCCATAGCCCTGCGTGCGGAAGGTCACGGCTGCGCGCAGCACGACTTCCTGCTCGCCTTCTGCGAACACCACGCGGCTGTCGCGAGCGCGGGCGGCTTCGAAGCTGGCGGCGAGCGCGGAGGAGGTGGGATTCAGCCGGGCGCGCAGTTCCAGCTTGTAGGCGTCCATATCGAAGATGGGTTTCTTCGCCACGCCCGAATCCATCGCGGCCTGCGCCACGGCGGCGGGCACGCGCTCGATCAGGCGCGGATCGAACGGGGCGGGAATGATGTAATCCGCGCCGAACACTGATTGGCACCATAGGCGGCGGCCACTTCATCCGGCACGGCTTCGCGCGCAAGCCCGGCGATAGCCTGTGCAGCGGCGACTTTCATTTCCTCGTTGATCTTGGTGGCGCGCACGTCCAGCGCGCCGCGGAAGATGAACGGGAAGCCGATCACATTGTTGACCTGATTGGGATAATCGGATCGGCCCGTGGCGATGATGGCATCCGGCCGGGCGGCCTTGGCCACTTCCGGGCGGATTTCCGGTTCCGGATTGGCCATGGCGAAGATGATCGGCTTGGGCGCCATCGCCAGCACGTCGTCGCCCGTCAGCACCTTGGCGGCGGAAAGGCCGAGGAACACGTCCGCGCCGACCAGCGCCTCTTTCAGCGTTCGCGCCTTGGTGGTGGAGGCGTGGGCGGATTTCCACTGGTCCATGCCCTTTTCGCGGCCCTGCCAGATCACGCCCTCGCGGTCGCACATGATCACATTGTCGTGGCGGACGCCCAGCGCCTTGATCAGTTCGGTGCAGGCGATGGCCGCCGCGCCCGCGCCGTTCACCACCACCTTCACGTCTTTCAGTTCGCGCCCCGTCACATAGGCCGCGTTGATGAGGCCGGCGGCGGTGATGATGGCGGTGCCGTGCTGATCGTCGTGGAAAACGGGGATGTTCATCCGCTCGCGCAGGGTCTGCTCGATGATGAAGCATTCGGGGGCCTTGATATCCTCAAGGTTGATGCCGCCGAAGCTGGGCTCCATCAGCTCCACCGCATCGATGAAGCGGTCCAGATCCTCTGTTTTCAATTCCAGATCGATGGAATCGACATCGGCGAAGCGCTTGAACAGCACCGCCTTGCCTTCCATAACCGGCTTGGAGGCGAGCGCCCCCAGATTGCCCATGCCCAGAATGGCGGTGCCGTTGGAAATCACCGCGACCAGATTGCCCTTGGCGGTGTAATCATAGGCGGTGGCGGGATCGTCCGCGATGGCCTGCACGGGGATCGCCACGCCCGGGGAATAGGCGAGGCTCAGGTCGCGCTGGGTCTCCATCGGCTTCGATGCGATGATCTCGATCTTGCCGGGGCGTCCCTTGGAATGGAACAGCAGGGCCTCCCGGTCAGAGAAAACCAGCCTCTCGTTGGTGTCGTCGCTCACTATGCTGTTCCGTCTCTCTTGTCTCGCGCGTCTCCACGGCTGATAGGCTCTCGGGATGACGGCGGCAATTGCCACACACACATATCAGCCAGCGGGCACACCGATGATGCAGCAGTATCTGGCGCTGAAGGCCGAAGTGCCCTCTGCGCTGCTGCTGTTCCGCATGGGCGATTTCTATGAGCTGTTCCTGACCGACGCCGGAGTCGCGGCGGCTGCGCTGGACATCGCGCTGACGCACCGGGGGGAGCATCTGGGCCAGCCGCTGCCGATGTGCGGCGTGCCGGTGCATGCGCATGAAGCCTATGTGGCGCGGCTGGTGAAGGCGGGCCATGCAGTCGCCATCGCCGAACAGACGGAGGATCCGGCCGAGGCGAAGAAGCGGGGTTCCAAATCCATCGTCAACCGCGCCATCGTGCGGGTGATCACGCCCGGCACGCTGACGGAGGAGCGGCTGCTGGACGGCCGCCGCGCCAACTGGCTGCTGAGCCTGTTTCCCAGCACGGACGAAGTGGGGCTGGCGTGGGCCGATATTTCCACCGGGGATTTGTGGCTGGGCACCGCCCGGCCATCCGCGCTGGCCGACGAAATCGCGCGAATCGCCCCCGCCGAAGTGCTGGCCCCGGAAGGGGCGGGCTATGCCGAGCTTCCGCGCGCGGCGTTCGACAGCGCGGCAGCGGAAAAGCGGCTGGCGGCGCGGCTGGGCGTTTCCACGCTTGCGGGGTTCGGGCAATTCCCGCGCGCGGCGCTGGCGGCGGCAGGCGGGCTGCTGACGCATATCGAGATGACGGCGCGCGGGCAGGCGGTGCTGCTGAAGCCGCCGCGCCTGCACCTGCCCGGCCGGGTGATGGCGATCGACGGGGCCACGCGCCGCAGCCTTGAACTGACGGACGGGCCGACCAGCCTGCTGTCCGCCATAGACCTGACTGTGACGGCGGGCGGCGGGCGGCTGCTGGCCGCCGAACTGGCCGCGCCGTTGGCCGACTTGCCCGCAATCGAGGACCGGCTGGATCTGGTGCAATGGTTTGCGGCGGATTCCGGCCTGCGCGACGAAGCGCGGGCGCTGCTGAAGGGCGCGCCGGACGCCGCGCGGGCGCTCGGGCGGATTGCGGCGGGGCGGGGAAGCCCGCGCGATCTGGCCGCGCTGCGCGATGGGCTGGTAGCGGCGCAGCGGCTGGGCGGGCTGCTGGATTCGGCCTCTGCCGGGGGTGCGCCGCCCGCGCTCGATCCGCTGCGCCATGGCTTGCAACCGCCCGCTGACCTGCTGGCGCTGCTGGAGGCGGCGCTGGTGGAAAGCCCACCGTTGCAACCGAATGACGGTGGGGTGATCGCGCACGGCTATGACGCCGCGCTGGACGAGTTGCGGCTGCTGGCTGCCGACAGCCGCGCCGCGATTGCCGCGCTGGAGGGTGATTTGCGCGCGCGCACCGGCGTGCAGACGTTGCGGGTGAAGCACAACAATGTGATCGGCTATCATGTGGAGGTCGCGCCGAAGGCTGCCGATCCGCTGATGGCGGACCCGTCCTTCTTCCACCGGCAGACGCTGGGCAACGCCATGCGCTTCGATACGGAGGCGCTGCGCGGGCTGGCCAGCCGCATCGCGCAGGCGCAGGCCCATGCGCTGGCGGCGGAAGCGGCGCATCTGGAAACGATGCGCGAGGGCGCATTGGCGGCGGCCACACAGATCGGCCGGGTGGCGGATTCGCTGGCCGCGCTGGACCGCGCTTCGGCGCTGGGCGAACTGGCGGCGCGCGAGGGGCTGGTCAGGCCCCGGCTGACGCAGGGCATGGATTTCCACATCGCCGCCGGGCGGCATCCGGTGGTGGAGGCGGCGCTCAGGCGCAAAGGCGAGGCCTTCGTGCCGAACGACTGCGCGCTGGAGGGTGCTGCGCGGGTGTGGCTGGTGACGGGGCCGAACATGGGCGGCAAATCCACCTTCCTCAGGCAGAATGCGCTGATCGCGGTGCTGGCGCAGGCGGGCAGTTTCGTGCCTGCGGCCGAAGCCACCATCGGCCTTGTCGACCGGCTCTACAGTCGCGTCGGCGCGTCGGACAGTCTGGCCGAGGGGCGTTCCACCTTCATGGTGGAAATGGTGGAGACCGCCGCCATCCTGAACGGCGCGACCGACCGATCGCTGCTACTGCTGGACGAAGTGGGGCGCGGCACCGCCACATGGGACGGGCTGGCGCTGGCCTGGGCAATTCTGGAATCCATCCATGATCGCATCGGCGCGCGGGCCTTGTTCGCCAGCCATTATCACGAGCTGGCGGCGCTGAAATCGCGGCTGGACGGCCTTGCACTGCGCACCATGAAAGCCCGGCAATGGCAGGGCGATCTCGTGTTTCTGCACGAAGTGGGCGAGGGCGCGGCCCCCGGCAGCTTCGGGCTGGACGTGGCGCGGCTGGCGGGCGTTCCCGCCGATGTGCTGGCGCGCGCGGGCGAAATCCTGCTGCGGCTGGAACAGGGCGATGCCGGGCGCGGCGCGAAAGAGGCGCTGTCCGACCTGCCACTGTTCGCAGCAGCCCCCGCCGCGCCGCCGCCCGCCGATGCGCTACGCGCGCGGCTGGCCGACATCCTGCCCGACAGCCTGACGCCGCGCGCCGCGCTGGACCTGCTTTACGAATTGAAGGCACTGGCCGATGATTAGCCCGATGCGTGCGTTTATCCTGTCCCTGTTGATCAGTTCCCCGGCGCTGGCCCAGTCCGCATGGACGGATGCCGCCGCGCGTGAAACGCTCGCCGCCGTGCAGGCCGCAGGTGCCGAAGGGCTGATCCCGGCCGATTACGCGCCGGAGAAGCTGGAGGCCGCGCTCGCTAGCGGAGACGCCGCCGCCATCGCCGCCGCCGCCGAGGCCAGCTGGATGGCGCTGGCGAAGGATTATGCCGCAGGCCGCACCCCCGAATCCGCGCGCGTCGGCTGGAAATCGCCGCCGCCCCGCTCAGACGCGGACTGGCTGAAAGCGAAGCTGGCGGCGGGCCTCGAATCCGGTGCACCCGGCGCGGCGCTGACGGCGCTGCTGCCAAGCCACCCCTGGTATGGCAAGCTGAAGGAAGGCCTGCCCGCCGCCACCGATCCAGCCGCCCGCGCCCGGCTGCGCGCCAATCTGGACCGCTGGCGCTGGATGCCGCGCCAGATGGGCGACCGTTACCTGATGGCCAACATCCCCTCCTTCGAGGTGGACCTGTGGGACGGCGGCAAGCCCGTCGCCCGCCACAAGATCATCGTCGGCAAAACCAGCACCCCCACGCCGCAATTCTCCGCAGTGGCCACCGCCGTGATCATCAACCCGGACTGGACTCTGCCGCAAAGCATCGTGAAGGAATCCGTCGGCTCCCTCATCCGCCGCAGCCCCGGGGCGGCCCGCGCACGCGGCTATCGCTGGACCAGCGGGCCGGACGGCCAGCTGAACGTCACCCAGCTGCCGGGCGCGAACAACTCACTGGGCACGCTGAAGATCGAAATGCCCAACCCCTACGCCATCTATTTCCACGACACCCCCGCCAAGCAATTGTTCGCCAAGCCGGTTCGCGCCTTCTCGCACGGCTGCATGCGCACCCAAGGCATATTGGGCCTCGCCCTGCGCCTGCTGGAAGACCAGCCCGACTGGACCGCCACCCGAATCGACGAAACCGCCGCCCACAACGAAACCGTCCGCGTGCCGCTGACCACGCAAATCCCCGTGCACGTCGCCTATTTCACCGTGTTGCCAGATCGCAACGGCGTGCTGGCCACCCACCCCGACATCTATGGCCGCGACGCGCCGGTGATCGCGGCACTTGGGGGGTAGTGGGGCGCGGGGGTTCTTGCCTCCGGCGGCCGGGCTCTGCCCGGACCCGGCAGGGAAATGATATCCCTGCACCCTCAAAATTGGCGCTGTGCCCAACCTCCAGCGCCGTGTGGGTAAACAGATTCAATTGCCTGCGGCGCTACGCGGCTCTCTCCCCCTGCAAGGGGGAGAGTAGGAGAGGGGGTGTCACCGGTTGGCCTGATCCACCGACATCACAACAAGCACAGCAGAAGCGCCGCAGGCCAAAGCCCCCAACCTCAAATAAACCCACCCCCCAGCGAAAGCCGCACCAGCGCAATCGCGATCACCACAAGGTTCAGGATTTGCCCTTCCTTCCGGCGGGAAATCAGCCCCAGCACAAGGCCGAAACCAGCAATGGGAATCACAAACCAGTTGGCCCACCCCACGAAGGGAATGATGCCGAACGCCGCGATGATACCGCCGACGATGCCAATCAAAAGGGACAGGACGTTAAGCATGAGTGTGCAATCTTTCCGCTACTGAATGTCCCGCTCTCTCGATGGGGCGATATGGTGGGGTAAGGTGGAAATGCAATGGCTTGGCCTGTAGGGGGCGTTGCATGAACCGAATCCCCCCCGCTGAATGGGCCCCGCAGCGCGCGCTGTTCCTGGGCTTCCCGTCCGACCCTGAGTTGTGGGAGGATGATCTCGCCCCCGCGCAGGCCGAAGTCGCCGCACTGGCGCGGCAATTGTCCGAAACGGTCCCGGTGCGGCTGATCGCCAGCGGAGCCGAAGCCGCAGCCACCGCGCGCACCCTGCTGCCCGCCGCCGTTCAGGTGGACGATATCCCCTTCGGCGACATCTGGCTGAGGGACACCGGCCCCGTCTTCACCCGCGCGGAAACCGCCGTGCGCTTCCGCTTCAACGGCTGGGGCGGCAAATATGATCTTCCCGGGGATGATACAGTCGGCGCTGGCATGGCCGGGCTGATGTCAGCCGCCGTCGATCCGTTCGATTTCGTGCTGGAAGGCGGCGCCATCGAATATGATGGCGCAGGGCTGCTGCTCACCACCGAACAATGTTTGCTGAACCCCAACCGCAATCCGGGCTGGACGAAAGCCGCAGCTGAAGCGGCACTGGCAAAGGCCATCGGCGCGCGTCGCATCGTCTGGCTGGGGGACGGCCTGCTGAACGACCATACCGACGGCCATGTGGACAATCTCGCCCGCTTCGTCGCCCCCGGCACAGTGGCAGTGCCCGAAGGCGGCCCGGACGATCCGAACGCAGCCGTGTTCGCCGATGCCGCCGCCCGCATCCGCGCGGCCGGGCTGGTAGCCGTGACGATCCCCTCCGTCGGGGCCTATCACATGGATGACGAACTGGTCCCGGCTTCCTACATGAACTGGATCGTCGCCAACGGGCAGGTCGTCGTGCCGCTCTATGGTGCGGCGAACGATGCAGCGGCGGTGGCGGCGGTGGCGCGCTGCTTCCCCCGGCATAGGGTGACGGGCCTTCGCGCCGACCATATCCTGACGGGCGGCGGCAGCTTCCACTGCATCTCGCAACAGGTTCCGGAGGCGAAGTGATGCTGAACGTGGGCGCGGTGCAGATGGCGATGAGCGGTCGCCGCGATGACGATATCGCGAAAGCCATGCAGCTGGTGCGTCAGGCCGCCGCAAAGGGGGCGAAGGTGATCCTGCCGCCCGAACTGTTCGAAGGCCATTATTTCTGCACCTCGCAGGATGAATCGCTGTTCGCGACAGCCGCGCCGGTGGCAAGCCACCCGGCGGTGGAAGCCGCACGCGAAGTCGCCCGCGCGGAAAAAATCTTCATCCCCACCAGCTTCTATGAACGCGACGGCCATCATTATTACAACAGCATCGCCTTCGTGCGGGATGATGGCATGGTGGAGGGCGTCTACCGCAAAAGCCACATCCCCGATGGCCCGGGTTACATGGAAAAATTCTATTTCCGCCCCGGCAACACCGGCTTCAAGGTGTGGCCCACGCCTTATGGCACCATCGGCGTCGGCATCTGCTGGGATCAATGGTATCCGGAAACCGCCCGCTCCATGATGCTGATGGGAGCGGATGTGCTGTTTTTCCCCACCGCCATCGGCAACGAACCGCATGACCCTGAGCTGGACACCCGCCGCCTCTGGGTGCGGGCGATGATCGGCCATGCCGTCTCCAACGTCGTCCCCGTGGTCGCCGCCAACCGCGTGGGCACGGAACCCACGGCAGACGGCGCAGGCGCGCATTTCTACGGCAACAGCTTCATCAGCAACCAGCGCGGCGATAGGGTCGCGGAAATGGATACCGCCAGCGAAGGCGTCATCACCGCCGAATTCGATCTGGCCACCATCGCCCGCCACCGCGCCGCCTTCGGCTTCTTCCGCGATCGGCGGCCCAACCTCTATGGCCGCATTGCAGAGGATATCTGAACCTCAGGCCCGGGCGGCGATGGCAGCCTTCACGGCTTCACGGAACATCTCGCCCGTCAAACGGCCGGTATTCTGGTTGTAGCGCGAGCAATGATAGCTATCGACCAGCGTGTATCCCGTGTGCAGCCGGTGCACCGCGCCATGGCCGAAGGGGTGCTTGGGCAGCTTGCCGCCCAGCGCCTTCAAAGCGGATTGATGCGCCACCTGCCCCAGCGCCAGCACCACCTTCAGATGGGGCATGCCGCGCAACTGCTCCTTCAGGAACGGCCGGCACTGGTGGATTTCCGCACTGTCCGGCTTGTTCGCGGGCGGCAGGCAACGCACCGCATTCACGATCAGCGCGCCATTCAATGTCAGCCCGTCGTCCACGGTTCCGCCATAGCTGCCGCTGGACAGCCCAAGGTCGGACAACGTCCGGTACAACAACTCACCCGACGCATCGCCGGTAAACGGCCGCCCGGTGCGGTTCGCCCCGCGCTCGCCCGGTGCCAGCCCCACGATCGCCAGCCAGCCCTGCTCGTCGCCGAACGCGGGCACCGGCGTATTGAACCAGCCCGGCTCACGCGCACGAAGCACCTGCCGATGCGCGACAAGGCGCGGACAAAGCTGGCAATCGGCGTCAGGCTGCATGGCCA
The DNA here is from genome assembly GCF_006385875.1 of Sandaracinobacter neustonicus. Classification (GTDB taxonomy): domain Bacteria; phylum Pseudomonadota; class Alphaproteobacteria; order Sphingomonadales; family Sphingomonadaceae; genus Sandaracinobacteroides; species Sandaracinobacteroides neustonicus. The sequence continues at coordinate 40,453 of NZ_VFSU01000021.1, forward strand.
TGGCGGCTAACAGCATGGCCCGGCAAACTCCAGCACCGCGATCAGCGACAGGCCCCGTCCTGATTGGGCCCGTCCTGATCGGATTGGGCGGCAACCGCTGCCACGGCCGCCACGGCCCGCCCCGCCGGGTGATCGCGGCCGCGCTCGCCGCGCTGGAGGCAGACGGCGTCAAACTGCTCAGCGTCTCCAGGATCGTGGAAACCCCGCCGCTCGGCCCATCCAACCGCCGATTCGCCAACGCCGCCGCAGAAATCCACTGGGCAGGCACGCCAGAGGCGCTGCTGACGCTGCTCCAGTCCATCGAACGGCAGTTCGGCCGCAAACGCTGGCGCCGCTGGGGTGCCCGCGTGCTGGATCTCGATCTCCTCGCCTTCGGACAGTTGCAGCTGGCGAAAAAGCGGCTGAAACTGCCCCACCCGGCCCTGCCCGAACGCCTGTTCGTGCTGCACCCGCTGGCAGAGATCGCACCCAATTGGCGGCACCCGCAACTCCGGCTCACGGTCCGCCAGATGACGGCACGATTGCAAAAACCGCGCCCCTTCATCTGACGCAGGCATTTGACGCGGACGAAAGCCCGCCTTACAGCCGCGCGACGCAAAGGCAGTGGGCTCGTAGCTCAGTCGGTAGAGCAACGGACTTTTAATCTGTAGGTCTCGGGTTCGAATCCCGACGAGCCCACCATCGCCTCGGCGTCAGCCGCTTATTGCGGCTGTTGTGCGGCGCGCTGCTGCATCATCTTCTGCATTGCCGCGCGGCCTTCCTCCTTCGTCACCTTGCCGTCCTTGTCGGCGTCCATCATGGCGAAGCCTTCGGGGCGGCGGCCTGCGGCTTCCCACTCCGCCTTCGACAGAACACCGTCCTTGTTGGTATCCGTCGCGTCGAAAAAGCGGCCGGGCTGATGCCCGGCAGGCGGCTGCTGTGCCAGCGCGGGGGCGGCGAGCAGGGCGGCAACGGCAAACATGGCTTGGCGGATCATCAAGTCTCTCCTTCTTGCGATGGCTGTTCTACGCAAACTGTGGCGCAATTCCCACGCGTCCCGCCGTCAGACGCCCGCATTCGCCGCGGATTGCTTGCCATTGGGCGCGCGGGCTTTACGGTCCCCTGAATGGCGGACGTCGGCGGAGATCATCGCATCGTGGCGGTCGAGCTGGATGAACGCACCGTTCTCTGGCGCAACGCGGATGTGGAACAGGAACGGCGGGTCGCCATCTTCGACTTGCTGGAAGGCAATCTGTTCCGCCCGCTGGACCTGCCCGGCACCGGCCCATGGCGGCTGACGCTGCGCGTGGAAGACGGCCGCCTCGCCATGGACGTCACGCAGGATGGCGGACAGCCGGCGGGCACCATCCTGCTGGGGCTGGCCCCGTTCCGCCGTGTGGTGCGCGAATATTTCGCCATCTGCGACAGCTACTACAAGGCGATTCGCAACGCCTCGCCCAGCGCCATCGAAACCATCGACATGGCCCGGCGCGGAATCCACAATTCCGCCGCAGACCTGCTGATGGAACGGCTGGACGGCAAGGTGGAAACCGATTTCGACACCGCCCGCCGCCTGTTCACGCTGATCTGCGTTCTGCATATCCGCCAGTGACGCCACACAGGGGTGGTGGACTTTCGGCGCAAAGCGCCGCAAGCGCGACCACCTCAACGAAAGGAACTTCTTGATGGGTGTGATGCCCGACAGCTGGATTCGGGAACGCGCCCTGCGCGACGGCATGATCGAGCCGTTCGTCGAAGCGCAGAAACGCGACGGCTGCATCTCCTACGGCCTCTCCAGCTATGGCTATGACGCCCGCGTGTCAGACGAATTCAAGATTTTCACCAACGTCGACAGCGCCGTGGTGGACCCGAAGCAATTCTCAGACGCCAGCTTCGTAGACCGCAAGACTGACGTCTGCGTCATCCCCCCCAACAGCTTCGCACTGGCCCGCACCGTCGAATATTTCCGCGTGCCGCGCGACGTGCTGGTGATCTGCCTCGGCAAAAGCACCTACGCCCGCTGCGGCATCATCGTGAACGTCACCCCGCTCGAGCCCGAATGGGAAGGCCATGTCACGCTGGAATTCTCCAACACGACCCCCCTGCCCGCCAAAATCTACGCCCATGAAGGCGCCTGCCAGTTCCTGTTCCTGAAAGGCGAAGGCCTCTGCGAAACCAGCTACGCAGACCGCGCCGGGAAATATATGGGCCAGCGCGGGGTGACACTGCCCCGGTTGTAAGGCGGGGTTTCGGGACGGGGTCGCGCTGCGGGCCTGCGCCCCGCCCCCTCAGACCACGAACGCAGCCGTCGTCCGTGCCTTCACATCCTCGGCCGTTACCCCCGGTGCCGTTTCCACCAGCCGGAACGGTGCGCCCTTGCGGTCCGCGCGTTCGAACACGGCGATATCGGTGATGATCACGTCCACCACGTTGCGGCCGGTCAGCGGCAGGGTGCAGGCCGGGATGAACTTCGGATTCCCGGCCTTGTCGCTATGCTCCATCATCACCACGATGCGGGGCGTTCCGGCCACAAGGTCCATCGCCCCGCCCATGCCCTTCACCATCTTGCCGGGCACCATCCAGTTGGCGAGATCGCCATTCTCCGCCACTTCCATCGCGCCCAAAATGCTCAGGTCCATATGCCCGCCACGGATCATGGCGAAGCTGTCGGCGCTGCTGAAATAACTGGTGCGCGGCAGTTCCGTCACCGTCTGCTTGCCGGCATTGATCAGGTCGGCGTCTTCCTCGCTCTCCCACGGGAATGGCCCCATCCCCAGCATGCCGTTTTCGGATTGCAGGGTGATATCCAGATCGCCCGCATGGTTCGCCACCAGCGTGGGCATGCCGATGCCGAGGTTCACATAGAAGCCATCTTTCAGCTCCCGCGCTGCGCGTTGGGCCATTTCATCACGAGTCCATGGCATCAGGCGTGTCCCTCCTCTGGCTCTTCGGCTCCACCAATTCTGGCGCGCTCTTCATCAAATCCTCGCCACAACTCGGCAAGTGCCCATTCGGCGCTGTATCCATCCATTGCCGCATAGCCAGCCGCCGCAGTGTGCAGGCTTTCAACTATCAGCGATCCAAGCAAATAGGGCGACGAGACGACACCCGGAGCGACAAGAACGAAACTGCGCTCTTGCGACACCCAAAAGCGCGCAATCTCACGAAAATCCGTGGTCAGGCTATCATGCCCCTTCAGCGGGATTTCATTTGGATGCTGCGCCTTGCGACCCAGTATCACGCGATTTCCCTTTTCCGCACGGTGCGCTGTTCAATGCGCTTTTCGAACGTGCCCACGAACACCCGCTGCACGAACACGCTGGGCGTGTGGATCAGGTCCGGGTCCAGTGCGCCGTCGGGCACGATTTCCTCCACTTCGGCCACCGTCACCTTGCCGGCGGTGGCAGCCATCGGGTTGAAATTGCGGGCCGTCTTGCGGAACACCAGATTGCCGAAACGGTCCGCCTTCCACGCCTTCACGATGGCGAGGTCGCCGACGATGCCGCGCTCCATCACGAAGGTCTCGCCGTCGAACTCCTTATGCTCCTTGCCCTCGGCCACCAGCGTGCCGACGCCGGTGCGGGTGTAGAATCCGGGGATGCCCGCGCCGCCTGCGCGCATGCGTTCAGCCAGCGTGCCCTGCGGGCAGAATTCCAGCTCCAGCTCGCCGCTCAGATACTGGCGCTCGAACTCCTTATTCTCACCCACATAGCTGGAGATCATCTTCTTCACCTGCCGGGTTTCCAGCAGCAGCCCCAGCCCGAAGCCGTCAACGCCCGCATTGTTGGACACCACCGTTAGCCCCTTCACGCCAGAGGCGCGAATGGCGGCGATGGAATTTTCCGGAATGCCGCACAGGCCGAAGCCGCCCGACACGATCGTCATGCCGTCGAACAACAGCCCTTCAAGGGCAGAGGCGGCATCGCTGTAGACCTTGTTGGCCACATATCCTCCCAGAAGTTGAAACCTGATTCGGTTCTCGAATTATTCGAGGCTCCCTAATCAATGTCTTGACCATGGTCTAGCGGCAAGCTTTGCCGCTTTCCATGTCCATCCTTGCTCCACAGCCGCTCTATCTCGCCCGCCATGCCGAAACGGTGTTCAACCGCCACCGCCGCATGCAGGGCAATGATGCGCACACCCCCCTCACGCGCGACGGAATTGCGCAGGCCGAAGCCATGGGGGAGGCGCTGGCGCGGCATTTCGGCGGCAGCGGTGAAGCGGTTCCGCAAATCTGGGCCTCGCCTGCGGGCCGCACCTTGCAGACGGCGTCCATCGTCGCCGAACATCTGGGCGTTCCCTTTTTCCAGATTCGCCCGGACACACGGCTGCGCGAGATCGAGGTGGGGCGCTGGACGGGGCGGGATTACGCGCAGATCATCGCCGAGGAAGGCGAGATTCTGGATCATGCGCACCGGCTGTTCCGCATGCCCATTCCGGGCGGCGAACATTATGCCGATATCGCCGAGCGGCTGGCGGGCTGGCTGGCCGACGCCGGGGCGGCTCCGGCGCTCGTGATCAGCCATGGCATCACCGCCCGCGTGCTGCGCGGCCTGCTGGCGGGCGGACAGGCTTATGAAGGAATCCCGATCGCGGCAGACGTGCCGCAGGGCACGATCATGCGCATCGCAGGCGGGGCGGAACAGGCGTTGCACATCGGCAGCGGCGCCTCCGGGCCGCGCGCGGCGTGAAGACCGGCAAAAGAGTCGGCAAAATTTACAGATTCCATTGCGCTGTAAAAATTAACCTCTGGAATCCACCGGACAACTAAAAAATTACTACGTGCTGGTTCCTGCCACAATTTATGTACACTTGATCGCAGGGAACATAAGTTTCAATATATATGCTTGGGGAAGGAGCGGCAGCTATGATCCGCTCTTTCTTGATTTTATGCGCCTTGTTCACGGCCACATCGGCTGGCGCGGTGATACCCGTCTAAGCTTCGATTCACCAGCCAACGGGCGGAGATGTCAGGATCGACAGCCCGATCAGGCTGGAGATGAACAGCAGTTTGAACATGGATGGTCGCCTTCCCGCGCCGGGTTGCACCTGCGCGCGGCGGAAGGCCAGTGAATCAGTGTAAAACCCACACAACAGGACCGGCTTCGCTTTTCCCCGCATTTGCGCTATGGGCGCGCTTCCATGGACACCAACCTGATGCCGATTGCGGGCGCGGCCGACCCTGTCGCCGTGCCGCGCACCCTTGTTCCCCGGGCCGATGGGCTGCGGGATCTCGTCGGGCTGACGAAAGCCGAGATCGCCGAAGCGCTGGTGGAGTCCGGCCTTGTGGAGCCGAAACCGGCGAAGATGCGCGCCAAGCAGATCTGGGGCTGGATCTACAATCGCGGGGCCACCGAATTCGCGCAGATGTCGGATTTGTCGAAGCCGCTGCGCGAGGGGCTGGCAACACAGTTCGTGGTGGGCCGCCCTGAAGTGGTGGAGGCGCATGTCTCCACCGACGGCACGCGCAAATGGCTGCTGCGTTCAGCGGGCGAAGAGTATGAGATGGTGTTCATCCCCGATGCTGATCGGGGCACCCTGTGCGTGTCCAGTCAGGTGGGCTGCACGCTGAACTGCCGCTTCTGCTTCACCGGCACGATGAAGCTGGTGCGCAACCTGACGGCGGCGGAAATCGTCGGGCAGGTGATGCTGGCGCGGGACAGCCTTGGTGAATGGCCAAGTCAGCCTGATGGCCGTCTGCTCACCAACATCGTGATGATGGGCATGGGCGAGCCGCTCTACAATTTCGACGCCGTGCGCGACGCGCTGAAGATCGTGATGGATGGGGACGGGCTGGCGCTTTCGAAGCGGCGAATCACGCTCTCCACCTCTGGCGTGGTGCCGATGATGGCGCGCGCGGGCGAGGAGATCGGCGTGAATCTGGCCGTGAGCCTGCACGCCGTGACGAAGGACGTCCGCGACGAGATCGTGCCGCTGAACCGCAAATATGGCATCGACGAGCTGCTGACCGCCTGCGCCGCCTATCCGGGCGCCAACAATGCCCGGCGCATCACCTTCGAATATGTGATGCTGAAGGGCAAGAATGACCGCGACGAGGACGCGCATGAGCTGGTGCGGCTGATCAAACAATATCGGCTGCCCGCCAAGGTGAACCTGATCCCGTGGAACCCATGGCCCGGCGCGGCCTATGAAACCAGCGACGAGGCTCAGGTGCAGCGCTTTTCCGACATCGTCTACCGCGCCGGGATTTCCGCCCCCGTCCGCCGCCCGCGCGGGCGCGACATCATGGCCGCCTGCGGCCAGCTGAAAAGCGACAGCGTAAAGCTGAGCCGGGCCGAGCTGGATCGGCTGGCAGAGGAGAAGCAGGCCGCACTATGAGGCCCGCGATTTTTATGGCGGCATTGCTTGCCGCCTGCACCCCCGCCTCTGCACCCTCAGCCGAAGATCTGGCCATCGCCATCGGCGTAGACGTGGGCATGCTGCGGCATGTGCGCTGCGAGCGGGTGCCCAATGACCCGACCGAATTCGTCTGCCGCTACCAGCAGCGCGCCGGTGCGGACTGGACACATATGGAAGCCGTGGCCGCGCGCAACGGCATGCGATGGGTGCTGATCGACACGCCGGGCAAACCGGACTGAGGCCTTCCGCAGACCGATCTCGTTCCCGGACAGGCCCTGATCTTGCGGATTGCGTCGCTTGCAAGCAGGTATCGCTTGCCTGTCCTACGTGCCGCAACCTCTCCCCCCGCTCAGGCTGAGCTTGTCGAAGCCCGTGGAGCGTGCCCCCCCCCGGCTCAGCCGTTAGGCTTTCGCGTCCGGGGCTTCGACAAGCTCAGCCTGAGCGGGGAGGGAAAGGGTGGCGGTAAAGGCTGCAAGGCTGGTGGCCTTGCAAAAAACGCCCTATCTCTTCGAAATCATCCGCCAGATCGCCAGCACGATCAGCGAGCCGATCACTGCGCCGAAGAAGCCGGCATATTCGCCCTGCCCGTACATGCCGGTGATCTGCCCGATCCATGTGAACAACGCCGCCCCCAAAATGCCAAGGAAGGTGGTGAGCAGGCACCCCTGCGGATCGCGCGGGTTGCTGGAAAATATCCGTGCCAGCAGCCCCGCGAAGAAGCCGATGACGATAACGCCGAGCCATGTTGAAGCCATGCGAGATACCCCTTGTTGACGAGAAGGGATTCTAGCGCAGGTCGGGCGGGGTGGGGAAGGGGCGGAGCGCGAGATTGTAAGCAGGGGGGGTGCCGAATTCAGCGCCGGGCCAGCCTGTCTGCCACGAGGCGAATGGCGTGGGGATTCCAGCCGAGGCCGCTGTGGGTGCCCGGCACGTGGAGATTTTCCACCTCCGGCCCCGGCCGGGCGTGGGCGGCTTTCGGGTGGACGATGCCGTCGCCCAGTGCGGCGATGGCCGTGAAGGGAACCATGGGCAAGGCCCCCGGCTGCCAATCCACCGGGGCGGATTGCAGGGCGTGGCCCGCCACCCGCTCATACAGTTTCCACGCATTGTTGGCGGTCAGCAGGCCGGATACCGGGGAGCCCATGGTGATCACCTGCCGCACCTCCTGCGGGTGGCGACGGGCGAGTTCCACCGCATAAAGGCCACCAAGGCTCCAGCCGATCAGCGCGACCGGTTCGCGCGCGCGGGCGCTGAAGGTGAGGAATCGGCTTTCCAGCTGTTCGAAGCGGCCGGGGCGCAGGCCCATGTTGCGGCCCAGCTGCCAGCCTTCCACCTTGTGGCCAATGGCGGAAAGCACGCCGCGCATCGGGGCCGTGGCCCAATCGCCGGAGAGGAGGCCCGGCAGCACCAGCACATGGCGCGAGGGCCATTGCGGCAGTTCGCGGATCAGTTGCAGACGCTGGCGGCGGAAGGCCTGCAACTCGCCCAATGATCGCAGTTCGGCCGCATAGGCCAGCCGCCCCGGCGGGCCGGGATCGGTGACGGGTGGCAGATCGCCGATGGCGGCCGGAAAGGGTGCGCCGGGGGCCTGTTCGATCCCGGCTTCGGCCTGCTGGCCGTGCGAAAGTCCGCCGTCTGCCGGTTCGATGCGCATCCGGCCCTTATATCGGCTGGATTGCGACGTTTTGAAGATGGCGGGATTTGAAGCGACCGGCGGCCGACCCTGCCGGCCGCCGGTCTGTGCCATCAATCGCCGAAGGTGCGCTGCCACCAGCCGCGCCGCGGTGCGGCTTCGGGTTCGGCGGCTTCGGCCGTTTCCAGTTCGGCGGCCGGAGCGGGCGTTTCCACGGCCGGAACTTCGGCGACCGTTTCCGCTGCCTCTGCCTTGGCGGCCTTCGGGGCGGCCTTGCGGCGGCCCTTCGGTTTGGTCGGGGCTTCAGCATCCGCCGGTTCGGCGGGCGCTTCGGCTGCCGAGGCTTCCACCACCGGGGCCTCGACAACGGGCGCGTCCACGGCGGCTTCGGCGTCCGCAACCTTCTTGCTGCTACGGCGACGCTTCGGTTTTTCCGCCGGGGCCTCGGACGCCTCGACTGCTTCCGGCGCTGCTTCGACGGGAACGGCTTCGACAACCGCTTCGACGACCGGCTCGGCAGCCTTCTTGCTGCCGCGGCGACGGCCCTTCGGTTTGGCGTCCGCTTCTGCCGGGGCTTCGGCGGCGATGTCCGGCTGCGCTTCGGCCGGAGCCTCCTCGCCGTCAAACGCCTCGCCCTCAAACGCGTCCGTCACGCCCTCTGCGGCACCTTCCTGCCCGTCGCGACGACCGCCGCGACGACGACGACGGCGCTTGCGACGACGCTCACCGCCCTCGCCCGCCTCATCGCCCTCGGCTGCATCGACAGGCCGCTCAGTCGGTTCGGCACCATCCGCCACGCCATTGCCATCGGCGGCCTCAAAGCCTGCTTCCGGCGCGTCGCCCCGATCCCCTTCCGCACGATCACGGCCACCCCGGCGGCGACGGCGGCGGCGACGACCGTTGCGGTCCTCGCGATCTTCGCGCGGCTCGCGGCGGCCATCGGACCGGGATTCGGAGACATCCTCCTCCTCGGCCTCGTCCTCCTCGTCTTCGATCTCGTCCGGCTCGTCGATGTCGGCATAGGCCTGCGGCGCGGCCAGCGCGGCCATGCGCGGGGCCTGTGCGGGCGGCGGGCCGCTGCTGTCGATGGCGAGGCGGCCGCCGATCAGCGACTCATCCGGCACCACTTCGATCAGCACGCCGTAGCGCGCTTCCAGCTCGGCCAGTTCGGCGCGCTTGCGGTTCAGCATGTAAACGGCGACCGAGCGGTCCGCACGCAGGCGGAACACGCTGGCGCGGCCCTTCACCGCTTCTTCTTCCAGCAGGCGCAGCGCGGCGAGCGCGGCGGAGCCATCGGTGCGGATCAAGCCGGAACCATCGCACATCGGGCAGACCTGTGTGGAGGCTTCCAGCACGCCGGTGCGCAGGCGCTGGCGGCTCATTTCCAGCAAGCCGAACGAGGAGATGCGGCCGACCTGAATGCGGGCGCGGTCCTGCCGCAGCGCTTCCTTCAGGGCGCGCTCCACCTTGCGGTTGTTGCCGTTCGATTCCATGTCGATGAAATCGACCACCACAAGGCCCGCGAGATCGCGCAGGCGCAGTTGGCGGGCGACTTCCTCGGCCGCTTCGATGTTGGTTTTAAGGGCAGTTTCCTCGATATTATACTCGCGCGTGGAGCGGCCCGAGTTCACGTCGATGGCGACCAGCGCTTCGGTGGGGTTGATGACGATATAGCCGCCCGAACGCAGGTTCACGACCGGGTTCAGCAGCGCCGCCAGCTGGCTTTCCACGCCCGCGCGGTGGAACAGCGGCACCGGATCGATATAGGGCTGCACCTTCTTCGCATGGCTGGGCATCAGCAGCTTCATGAAGCTCTTGGCCTGCGCATAGCTGTCCGGGCCGTCCACCAGCACTTCGTCGATCTCGCGGGTGTAGATGTCGCGGATGGCGCGCTTGATCAGGTCGCTGTCCTCGTAGATCAGCGCCGGGGCGCTGGAGGTGAGGGTTTTCTCGCGGATTTCGTCCCACAGGCGCGTGAGGTAATCGAAGTCGCGCTTGATCTCCGTCTTGGTGCGCTCAAGCCCGGCGGTGCGGACGATCGCGCCCATGGTGCTGGGCAGGTTCAGGTCCGCCATGATGGATTTCAGGCGCTTGCGATCAGACGCATTGGCGATCTTGCGGCTGATGCCGCCGCCCTGCGCCGTGTTGGGCATCAGCACCGAGTAGCGCCCGGCCAGCGAGATATAGGTGGTGAGCGCGGCACCCTTGTTGCCGCGTTCTTCCTTCACCACCTGCACCAGCATCACCTGACGGCGGCGGATGACTTCCTGAATCTTGTAGCGGCGGCGCAGCGCCATGCGGCGGCGGCGCAGCGCCTCGGCGCCGGCTTCTTCGGTGTTGCCATGTTCTTCCGGACGGGCACGGGGGGTTTCGCCCTCAGCTTCGCCCTCGGCATGGTCGTGCGCGTCTGTGCTGTCCTGCGCGTCGGCGTCGTCATCCTCATGGTCGTAGCCGCCATGGCCTTCTTCGGCCAGCGCCTGTTCCTCGCGCAGCAGGGCGTCGCGGTCTTCCTTGGGGATCTGGTAATAATCCGGGTGGATTTCCGAAAAGGCGAGGAAGCCGTGGCGGTTGCCGCCGTAATCGATGAAGGCCGCCTGCAGCGACGGCTCGACGCGCGTCACCTTCGCCAGATAGATATTGCCCTTGATCTGCTTGCGGGCGGCGGCCTCGAAATCAAACTCCTCGATCCGGCTTCCCTTGACGACGGCGACCCGGGTTTCCTCCGGGTGGCGGCCGTCGATGAGCATTCTTGTTGTCATTGAAAAGTCTCCCTGCGCCTTTGGCGCTGATTCTGGACGCGCTTGGCGCGTAGGTTGGGTCGGCGCGGGTGGCGCCGGAAAGGCTGGCGGCGGCGAAGGGCCGACGCCCGGAAAATGGGGCAGAAAAGGCGTGGTTCGTCAGGGCCCGGGACACCCGCGACGAGAGAAAGAGATGAGAGGCGGCAGGCGGGCATGGCAGACCGGAGACCGGCGCGGCGTGGTGCGCCCCCGGCCTTGTTCCAGATTCTGCGTGCCTGATCGCGTGCATTCAACCCCGACAGTCTGCCCGGGAACGACGGCCCGCGCACAGGATCGGCGCGGCTGCCCGGGCGGCATCAAACCGGAAGCTCGGCGGCGGTCTGCGGTCCCAGCGGTCCCGCCCCGGCTTCCAGGCCAACATGCCTGTGACGGTTCAGCTAGCAGGCGCTTGCGGCCTCGGCAAGGGCGGGTGGCTAAAGCACTGGCCGCGGCCGCCGTTTCCACCGGCATGAGCAGTGTGATCCAGTCTCTGAACGCCGGGTCCGGCATCGACGTGCAAGCGCTGACGACGAGCCTTGTCGCGGCCGAGAAAGAACCGCGCACCAAGTTGCTGGACGAGCGGCAGGCGCGGGTAGACGCGCGCATTTCCGCGCTGGGGCAATTCCGCACCGGGCTGGACGGCGTGGTGTCCGCGCTGGAAAGCCGGATCAGTTCGGGTGTGCTCTCCGCCATCGCCTCCGTGTCCGACGTGAGCGTGCTGGGGCTGAGCTTCTCGGCCGGCGCGGTGCTGCCTGCCCAGCAGATCGAGGTGTGGTCGCTGGCGCAGGGGCAGACTTTGTCGTCTGCCGCGGTGGCCGATGCGGGCGCGGCGGTGGGGCAGGGCACGCTGACCTTCAGCTTTGGCAGCGTGGGCGGCAGCGGCGCGGCCACGGGGTTCACGGCCGGAACGCTGAGCGATCTGGTGGTGACGATCGGCCCGGAGGATGATTCGCTGACGGGCCTGCGTGACGCCATCAACGATGCGGCAGCAAGCGCGGGCGTTGCCATCGAGGCGCGCATCCTCACCGATTCGTCGGGATCGCGGTTGCAGATTCGCGGCGCGACGGGGGAGGCGCAGGGCTTTACCATCGCGGCCGAAGGCGATGCGGCGCTGTCTGCCTATGCCTTCGGGGCGGGCGTGGAGAGCAGCCTGTCGCGCACGCAGGCGGCGTCTGACGCGCTGCTGGTCGTGGACGGGCTGGAGCTGAAGCGATCCTCCAACACAGTCAGCGATCTGCTGCCCGGCGCGACGCTGACACTGAAGAAGGCCAGCCCCGGCACGCTGGTGACGATCGAGGCGCAGCGCGACACGAGTGAACTGTCACAGGCGGTGCGCGATGTCGCGGAAACGCTGAATCAACTGGTAAGTTTCGGCCGCGAGCTTTCCGCCGGAGCGGGCAGCAGCGCGGCGACGGCGGGCGCGCTGGTGTCTGACAGCACGACGCGGCGGGTGGTGCAGATGCTGGGCAGCCTGTCCACCCGGCCATTGCTGGAAGCCGACGGCACGGCCCCCACCATGCTGGCCGATCTGGGAATCACGGTGGACCGCACCGGATCGTACAGCGTGGATGAAACCAGGCTGGCGAAGATCGTGGCGACGCAGCCGCAGGCGGTGGAGAAGCTGATCGTGGCGCTGAACGCCCCGGCTACCACCACGTCGGGCGTCACCACCGCCGCCGGGCCGCTTCGGCAGATGGCGGCGCTGTTCAAGCTGGCGGTGGACGGGGAGGCCGGGCAGCCCACGGCCCTTGCCACCGAAGCCGCCGCGATTGCCAGGGACCGCACCGCGCTGGATGAGCGGATGGAGCGGCTGACCGACAGCTACACCCTGCAATTCACCAAGCTGGACCTTGCCGTGGGGCAATCGAAACAATTGCTGACCTATCTGCAGCAGCAGATCGCGCTGTGGACCAAATCCGATAGCTGACAGGAGACGCCCATGCTGGACACCCTCGCAAGACCGAACACCGCCACCCGACCGACCGCCGTTTCACCAAATTCCGGCCTGCAAAGCTATGGCCTTATCGCGCTGGACGCGCGGGTGGCGGGCGCTTCGCCGCACCAGCTTGTCGCCATGCTGTATCAGCGGCTGGAATCGCTGCTGCGAGATGCGCATGAGGCCGCCCGTTTCGGCAATTCCGCCCGCCGCCTGCGCGCCACCGAACGGGCGCTGACCATCGTGGAGGGGCTGGACACCACGCTGGACACCGCGCGCGGCGGCGATGTCGCCGCGGCGCTGCACGATGTTTATGGCCTGCTGCGCAACCGCCTGCTGGATGGCCGCGCCGATGGGCTGGGCGAAGCGCTGGCTTCGGTGGGTGAAATCCGCGCGGCATGGGTGGAAATGGCGGCGCAGTTGCGGGGCGCGCCCGCGAACTGACGGGAACGCATTTCTCGATCATAGTCTTTGCTAACCCGTCAGCCTTTTAGCGGTTATCGCCGCCCCCGCCCTCTCCGCAGGCCCCCTCTCCGCCGCTCAGGCTGAGCTTGTCGAAGCCCCCGGCGTGAACGCGCAAGGGCTGAGCCGGGTGGGCCTGCTCCACGGGCTTCGACAAGCTCAGCCTGAGCGGCGGAGAGGGGGCCTGAGCGAGCGGGAGGGCTTGTTCGCAAAGAACAGGCTCGCCAATGATCGTCCCGCCGCGCGAGGGGGTTTCGCTTTTTCGCCCCAACCCCTATCACCCGGTTCCATGGCACGGGGCTTGCGAATTGCCGTCCAGATGGACGCGCTGAACCAGATCAATGTGGCGGGCGATTCCACCTTCGCCCTTATGCTGGAGGCGCAGGCACGCGGGCACCGCCTGTGGCATTATCTGGCGGATCAGCTGGATTGGGAGGAGGGCCGTGTGGTCGCCACCGCCCGCGCCGTGGAAGTGATGCGCCCCGGCAACGCAGGAGAGCCGCACTTCCGCTGGCTGGACGAGCCGCAGCGGCTGGATCTGGCGGCCGATATCGACGTGGTGCTGATGCGGCAGGATCCGCCGTTTGAGATGGCCTATATCACCGCCACCCACCTGCTGGAGCTGGCGCAGGCGCAAGGCGTGCTGGTGGTGAATGATCCGGCCAGCGTGCGCAACGCGCCGGAAAAGCTGTTCGTGCTGAACTTCGCCGAACTGATGCCGCCCACTCTGGTGACGCGCTCTCTGTCGGCGGCGCAGGCGTTCCGGGCGAAGCATGGCGAGATCGTGGTGAAGCCGCTTTATGGCAATGCGGGCACGGCGGTGTTCCATGTGGGGGCGGGTGATTCCAACCTGCCCGCGCTGGTGGAGCTGTTCGGGCAGGTGTGGCGTGAGCCCTTCATGGTGCAGGCCTTCCTCCCAGACGTTTCAAAGGGCGACAAGCGAATCGTGCTGATCGACGGCGAGCCTGCGGGCGCGATCAACCGCATGCCCAAGCATGGGGAAATCCGCTCCAACCTCGCCGCCGGCGGATCGGCGCACGCCACCGAGCTGACGCCCGACGAACAGCTGATCTGCGCCCGCATCGGGCCGGATCTGAAGCGGCTGGGCCTGTTGTTCGTGGGCATCGACGTGATCGCCGGGCGGCTGACGGAAATCAACGTGACCTCGCCCACCGGCATCGTCGCCATTGATCGCTTCAACGGAACCAACATACCCGCCCTGTTCTGGGACCGGGTGGCAATGCTGAAAGCCGCGCAATGAACGACTGGATCGGCCATCTGCTCGACAATTGGGGGTATTGGGGCGTCGCCTTCCTGATGTTCGTGGAAACGGTGTTTCCGCCCATTCCATCCGAAGTGATCATGCCGCTGGCGGGCGTGAATGTGGCGCAGCAGGGGGGATCGCTGGCGGGCGTGGTGCTGGCGGGCACGGCTGGCGCGATGGCGGGCAATATCTTCTGGTTCGCGCTGGCGTGGAAGCTGGGGCTGGACCGGTTCGAGGGCTTTCTGGTGCGCTATGGCCGCATCTTCACCATGGACGAGGAGGAGATCGCCAAGGGCCGCGCGCTGTTCGACCGTTATGGCGCGGGCTTCGTGGGGGTTGGGCGGATCATTCCCACCATCCGCTCGCTGATTTCGGTGCCCGCCGGGCTGGTTCGGATGAACGTGCGCACCTTCATGATCTATTCCACGCTGGGCACCTTCCTGTGGACGATGGGCCTCACACTGGCGGGCTATTATCTGGGCCGCAATTTCGACGAGATCGACCGGATTCTGGGGCCGCTCTCTACCGGTGTGATCCTGATCTGCTTCGGCATCTATCTGGTGCGGGTGATCATGTGGAATCGCTGGAAGCGCAAGAAGCCCGAGTAGGGGTTTTCATCGCCGCAATCTAACGATACTCTCGGTGCCAATAGATCGGGAGGAGACAAGGTATGTGGTGGCCGTTCGCAGGGGCGCTGGTGGCTTATTTGCTGTTCCGGCTGTGGTATGACGGCTGGCGCGGGCCGCTGACGGCGGCCGAGATCGACGAAGGGCTGGCCGCCATCGCCGCGCGCGGCGGCAGCGCGGGCACCGATACGGGGCAGTTCCGCCAGTTTCTGGAAGCGGATGACGGGCGCGAGTTCGTGATGCTGAACCTTGTGAAGGTGACCCCGGGGCTGGTGCCGCATCCCATCAGCGGGGAGCCCGTTGAGGGTCGCGCCATGCTGGATCATTACACCCGCCACTTCATCCGCCGGCTGGTGGCGCGCGGCGGGCATCCGGCCATCGTCGCGCGCAAGGTCGGGCCCTATGTGGATGCGTGGGGGGATGTGCCGGCCGATCCGGGCTGGTCCATCGTGGGATTCATGCGTTATCGCAGCCGCCGCGACCTGCTGGCGCTGGCCGCCGACCCGTCGTTCGGGCCGGTGCATGCCTATAAGTCGCTGGGCACGCGGGAGACCTTTTCCTTCCCCACGCAGCCGATGATGAAGCTGTTCGTCGGGCCGCGCCTGTGGGTGGCGTTGCTGCTGGCGCTGCTGGCGGCGCTGGCGTCACTCGGCCTGAAGTAGCGCGTCCGTCATCCGGTGCAGCAGTTGCGCGGCGGCGGCGGGGGACTGCCCCTGTTCCAGCCGCAGGCGCCGCCACATGTCGATGCTGAGGATCGCGTCCAGCGCTTCGCGTGAAGTCGGGTCCGGCGCGAGATCCTTGCCCAGTACATCGAACAGGATGGCGCGCAATTCCGTCTGAATCGCCAGATGATCGGCTTGCAGTTGCGGCGAATGGTGGCGGTGGATTCCCGCCGCCAGCGCCACGGGCATCACCTGCTCCAGAAACAGCACGCGGCGGTCGATCAGCGCGTGCAGCCTCTCAGTCGGCGTATCGCCCAGCAGAGGCAGCGCCCGCACCGGGGCGACCTGATCGCGCATGATCGCCTGCATTTCCGTGTAGATGCCCTCCATATCGGAAAACAGCCGGAACACAGTTCGGCGGCCGACGCCCGCGCGCGCGGCCACTTCATCCGCGCTGGGCGAGATGGAGCCTTCGCGCACCAGCTCCAGCATCGCTTCCACGATCCGGCGCTTGCTGTCGGCCGAGCGTCGGCGGCGGCCGTCGCGTTCGGGGGTTTCTCCCTGCATGCACCCTCCTTGGCCTGTGAATGGGCGCGCGTCGAGGCCCCATTGATCCGGATTGACCTGCACCCGCCGACCTGTCACTATTGGCCCTTCGAGTGCCATATAAAGGGCGCCGGAGCAAGCTGGGGAGAGGGAATGGCGCATCAAGGATGCCACGGACATGCGGAGGCAGCTTGAAAGCCGTGGCAGCGCGCTGGTTACCAGCACGCGGCTGCGCGACGGCTTGCGGCGCGTGCGCACCATACGGCGGCGGCTGATGGGCGAGCCACCCACGCTGCATTATTTTCATGGTGTGGCAGACCCTTATTCGCATCTCGCCGCGCAACTGCTGCCCGCGCTGGCGGCGGCCTATGGTTTGCGCGTGGTGCCGCATCTGGTGCCCGCGCCTGCGGCCGAAGTCGCGCCCGAGCCTGAGCGGTTGCTGGGATGGTCCATCCGCGATGCCGGGCAACTGGCGGCGGCGCATGGGCTGGCGTTTCCGGCGGATGCGCGCGCGCCTGCGGCCGATGCGGTGCGCGCCGCCGAAGGGGTGCTGGCCGGGCTGACCGATCCGGCCGCCTTTTCCGAAGCTGCCTTTCGGGTGGGAACAGCACTGTGGCGCGGGCAGCCGTTTGACGCCCCCACACGCGATGCGCAGGCCGCGCTGGCCGAGGGTGCGGCGGCGCTGGCGAAGGCGGGGCATTATCTGCCCGGCGTGTTCGCCTTCGAAGGTGAATGTTACTGGGGCGTGGACCGGCTGCCGCATCTGGAGGCGCGGCTGGCCGATCTGCGGCAGAGCCCGCCTATGGGCCCGCCGGTGGTGCGGCAATTGGAGGCGAGCGATCGGCGCGGCGATGTGCGGCGCGCGCCGCTGGAGTTCTTCCTGAGCTTCCGCAGCCCCTACACCCACATTGCCGCCGCCCGCGTGCGGGCGCTGGCAGACCGCTGGAATGCCGAACTGCTGCTGCGGCCGGTGTTGCCGATGGTGATGCGCGGCCTGCCGGTGCCGCTGGAAAAGCGCATGTATATCGTGCGCGACACGAAGCGCGAGGCGGATCGGCTGGGGCTGCCCTTCGGCCGCATCTGCGATCCCGTGGGCACAGGCGTGGAGCGCGGGCTGGCGGTGCTGCACCGGGCCATCGCGCTGGGGCGCGGGCCGGATTTCGTGGAAAGCTTCCTGCAAGGCGCGTTCGCCGAAGGGGTGGATGCCACCACCGACGCCGGGCTGCTGGGGCTGGCCGAACGCACCGGGCTGAGCGCCGCTGATGTGCAGGCGGCGCTGGCCGATGAAAGCTGGCGCGCCATCGCCGAGCAGAATCGCGAGCGGATGTTCGGCCTTGGCCTGTGGGGCGTCCCCGCCTTCCGGGTGGGGAACCTGCCCGCGCATTGGGGGCAGGACAGGCTTTGGGCGGTGGAGCAGGATCTCGGCCGCATCGCAGGAGGCATTGCATGAAGCGCTGGCTTGGGTTCGGGGCTCTGGCGCTGCTGCTGGCGGGGCTGGGCGGCTTTCTGGCCCGTGATCGCATCGCGCTCACCATCTATCAGCGGGGGGCCGCGCAGGCGATGGCCGCCGACACGCTGGCCAGCCTGCCCGACGGCCTGCACGCGGCCTTCTGCGGCACCGGCAGCCCTATGCCGGACCCTGAGCGCGCCGGGCCTTGCCTTGCCATCATCGCGGGCAAGCGGCTGATCGTGGTGGATGCGGGCGAAGGCGCGGCGCGCAACCTGCAACTGATGGGCCTGCCCGCCGCCCGGATCGACCGCGTGCTGCTCACGCATTTCCATTCCGATCATATCGACGGCCTCGGCCCGCTGGGGATGCAGCGCTGGGTGAACGCCCACGCCACCCAGCCGCTGATCCTGCAAGGGCCGGTGGGCGTGGGCGAAGTGGCAGCCGGGTTCAACGGGGCCTACCGTCAGGATTCCACCTATCGCACCGCCCATCATGGCGCGGCGCTGGTGCCGCCTTCGGGCTTCGGCTTTTCCCCGCGCGCCTTTGCCCTACAAGGCGGGCGCGGCGTGGTGCTGAACGAAGGCGGGCTGAAAATCACCGCCTTCGATGTCGATCACAGCCCGGTGCATCCGGCTGTCGGCTATCGCTTTGATTACAAAGGCCGCTGCATCACCGTTTCCGGCGACACCGCGCCCAGCGAAGCCGTGGCGCAGATGGCCAAGGACTGCGACCTGCTGGTGCATGAGGCACTGCAACCGCGCCTGACGCGGGTGCTGGTGCAGGCCGCCAAAGACGCGGGCAACACGGGGCTGGCGCAGTTGCTGAGCGATATCGAAACCTATCACACCACCCCCGAACAGGCCGCCGACATCGCGCAGAAGGCCGGGGTGAAGGCGCTGGCGCTGACCCATATCGTGCCGCCGCTCAGGCTGCGCGGCCTTGAAGGCGAATTTCTGGGCGACGCCCGCGGCCGCTTCCACGGCGAACTGTGGATCGCCAGCGACCGCGATCTGCTGAGCCTGCCCGCCACCGGCGGCATGACCCGTTCCACATTGGGAGGCCGATGATGAAGAAACGCTGGATCCTGCTGGGCACTGCCGTGGTGCTGGGCGCGGCGGCTTATGCCGGCTGGCAACGTTACTGGTATTACACCCCCGGCCTGATCGCGGCGGCGACAAACCCGGTCCAGCCCAACCAGCCCGTCAACTGGTCGCAAGGCCCGGCCACGGCCACCACTCCGGCTGTGAAACGCCCGCCCAACATCATCCTGATCGTGGCGGACGATCTGGGCATCAACGACATCTCCGCCTTCAGCGGCGGACTGGTGCCCACCCCCGCCATCGACCGGTTGATGACGGAAGGCGCGACGGTGGACAGTTTCTACACCGGCAACGCCACCTGCTCCCCCAGCCGCGCGGCGATGATGACGGGGCGCTACCCCACCCGCTTCGGCTTCGAATTCACCGCCGTGCCGCCGATCTTCGCAGAGAATCTGTCGCACGGGGATGGCATCGGCCCGCTGAAGGCGATTTTTCACAAGGACAAGGTGAAGGGCATCATGCCCTATGAGCAGATGGGCGTGCCCGCATCCGAAGTGATGCTGCCCGAAGTGCTGAGCCGAGCGGGCTATCACACGCTGCACATCGGCAAATGGCATCTGGGCGAGGCAGACGGGCTGCGGCCGGAAAATCAGGGCTTCGACGAATCGCTGGCGGTGCTGGCGGGCGCGGCCAAGTTCCTGCCGG
Organism: Sandaracinobacter neustonicus; assembly: GCF_006385875.1. Classification (GTDB taxonomy): domain Bacteria; phylum Pseudomonadota; class Alphaproteobacteria; order Sphingomonadales; family Sphingomonadaceae; genus Sandaracinobacteroides; species Sandaracinobacteroides neustonicus. The sequence goes on from NZ_VFSU01000021.1 coordinate 59,893, forward strand.
ACGATTCGCCCGACGTGGTGAATGCGAAACTGCCATGGGATCCGATCGACCGCTTCATCTGGGCCAATCTGCGCCATGCGGTGCGCTGGAACGGCGGCAAGAATTTCGCGCCGGACCGCTATATGACGGATTATTTCACCGATCAGGCCGTGAACGCCATCCATGCCAACCGCAACCGGCCCTTCTTTATGTATCTGGCGCATACCGCGCCGCACACGCCGTTGCAGGCGCTGAAATCCGATTATGACAAGCTGGGCCACATCAAGGATCACCGAGACCGGGTGTATGCGGCAATGCTGGTGGCACTGGACCGCTCCGTCGCCACCATTCTGGCGAAGCTGGAACAGGAGGGGCTGGCCGACAACACGCTGATCCTGTTCACCTCCGACAATGGCGGGGCCTGGTATGTGGGCATGCCCGATCTGAACCGGCCCTATCGCGGCTGGAAGGCGACCTTCTTCGAAGGCGGCATCCGCGCCCCGCTGTTCGCCCGCTGGCCCGCGCGCATCAAGCCCGGCACCCATGTTGCAGGCGTGGGCAGCCATCTGGACATGTTTGCAACGGCAGCCGCCGCCGCAGGCTCGCCCCTGCCGACAGACCGGGTGATGGACAGTATGAACCTGCTGCCGGAACTGGAAAGCGGCCAGCCGATTCCGCCGCGCACGCTATTCTGGCGCTCCGGCGATTATCGCGTGGTGCGCGACGGGGACTGGAAGCTGCAGGTCTCCGCCCGGCCGAACCGGGTGTGGCTCTATGATCTGAAGGCGGACCCGACCGAGCGGCACGATCTTTCCGCCGCCATGCCGGAGAAGGTGGCGGAGCTGCGCGCCAAGATCGTCGCGCAGGCCGCGCAGATGCCCAAGCCGCTGTGGCCCGCTCTGCTGGAGGGCCCCGTGCGGATCGACGTGCCGATGAACGCGCCGTGGAAGGAAGGGCAGGACTATGTCTATTGGGCCAACTGACGCGGGGCTTTACCAGCTGCATGGGGCATTGGGCTCACCCTATTCGATGAAGATGCGGGCGCTGATGCGCTATAGGCGGCTTCCCTTCATCTGGGTGCAGGATCATGACGCGCGCACCCGGCTGTTCGCGCAGGTGAAGGCCCCGGTGATCCCGCTGCTGCGCTTTCCCGACGGCGCGGTGGCCAATGATTCCACCCTTCTCACCCGCGAACTGGAAGCGTTGTACCCCGGGCGGGGGGTGTTGCCGGACGATCCGGCGCAGGCATTCCTGGCCTTCCTGATCGAGGATTTCGCCGACGAATGGCTGACGAAGGCGATGTTCGGCTATCGCTGGCTGTTCGAGCCGGACCAGCAGCAGATGAGCGCATGGCTGATGTATGATGCGATGCCCGGCGTGGGAGCGGCCGCGCAAGGGGCGATGGCGGCGCAGTTCCGCGACCGGCAGGTGGGGCGGATGCCGCTGGTGGGCTGCACGGCGGCCAATTTCGCGCTGATCGAGGCGAGCACGCGCCGGGTTCTGGCCGCGCTGGAGCGGCACACGCCGGACGGGCTGTTCCTGTTCGGCAGCCGCCCCAGCGAGGCGGAGTTCGCGCTCTATGGCCAGCTGCTGCAACTGGCGACCGATCCCACCCCCGCCGCCATACTGCGCAGCGACTATCCGCTCGCGCTGCGCTGGCTCTCGCATATCGACGATCTGTCCGGCGTAGACGGCGAATGGGGTGCGGCGGGCGCGCTGGTGGCCGAACTTCTGCCGGTGATCGGCGAGGTCTATCTGCCGTTTCTGGCTGCGAACGCAGCTGCGGTGGAACAGGGCGCAGCCGACATGCGCTTTGAAGCGATGGGCCACAGATTTGCCCAGCCGCCCTTCAGATATCAGGCGAAATGCCTGCACGCACTGCAGGCGGCATGGGCTGCGCTGGCGCCTGACGATGCGGCGCGCGTGCGCCCGCAACTGGCCGAATCCGGCTGCCTGCCCTTTCTGGAGACCCGCGCATGACCGACGAAGCGGATGATCGCCGCAGCAAGCTGGACCGCCGATCCCTGCTGGTGGGCGGCGCGGTGGGCGCGGGCGTGGCCGGGGCCGCGGCCGTGGGCGCGCGGGCGGTGGAGAAGCGCGCGAAGCAGTTTATCACCCCCGGTGCCGTGAAAGACGGCCCGGCCGAGATCGCCGAAAGCTTTCAGGACAGCCGCCCCATCGACGTGACGAAACATGGCTGGAAGCCGGGCGCGCCCAATGTGGTGGCGATCGTCATGGATGATGTGGGCTTCGCCGATCTGGGCTGCTTCGGCTCGGAAATCCCCACGCCGCATATCGACGCGCTGGCGGCGCGCGGCCTGCGCTATGCCAATTTCCGCACCACCGCCATGTGCAGCCCCACCCGCGCCGCCTTCCTGACCGGCCTGAACCACCACAATGCCGGGATGGGCTGGCTGGCCGACGTCGACGCGGGCTACCCCGGCTATCGCGGAGACCTGACGCACGAGGCCGCGACCATCGCCGAAATCCTGGGCGACGCGGGCTGGAACCGCATGCTGGTGGGCAAATGGCATGTGAACTCCGCCCATTCCAATGGCGCCAATGGCCCTTACACCAACTGGCCCACCAGCCGGGGGTTCGAACGCGCCTATTGGTTTCAGGGCCATTCCACCGACTTTTTCCGCCCCAGCGAATTGTTCGACGGCGTCGCCCCGGTGGAGCCACCCACCACGGACGATTATTATGTGATGGACGATCTGACGGACCGCGCCATCAGCTATGTCGGCACCCAGAAAGCGCTGGAGCCGGACCGGCCCTTCTACCTGCAACTGGCCTTTCCCGGCGTGCATTCCCCGCTGCAGGTGCGGGGCCGCGAACGCGACCGCTTCAAGGGCCAATATGACAACGGGTGGGATGCCATCCGCGCCGCCCGGCTGGACAAGCAGAAGGCGCTGGGCATCATGCCCGCCGACACGAAGCTGCCGCCGCTGAGTTCCAGCGCGAAGCCATGGGCGGACATCCCCGCCGCCGAACAGGCGCTTTATGCCCGCTACATGGAAATCTACGCGGCGATGCTCGCCAATCTGGACAGCAATGTCGGGCGGCTGATGCAGCGGCTGGAACAGCTGGGCATCGCCGACAACACGATGGTGCTGCTGTTTTCCGACAATGGCGGGTCGGCCGAAGGCACCGAAACCGGCACGCCCAACGTGTTCGCTGCCGCCTATGGCCGCCCGGTGCCGGTGGCCGAGGCGCAGAAGCTGATGGGCGTGATGGGCGAAGACCCGACCTTCCCGCACTATCCCATCGGCTGGACCAACGCCTCCAACACGCCCTATCGCCTCTATAAGCAATTCACCCATCTGGGCGGCGTGGCGGACCCGCTGATCGTCAGCTGGCCCAAGGGTCAGCCCGACGCCGGAGCGGTGCGGCAGCAGTTCGTGCATGTGATCGATCTGATGCCCACGATATTGGACGTAACCGGCGTGCCCGCCCCCACCACCCGCAACGGCGTGAAGCTGAAGCCGGTGCAGGGCAAATCCATCGCCCCCACCTTTAAGGCGGCGCAGGCCCCCACCCGCACCGAGCAATATTTCGAGCTGGGCGGCCACCGCGCCTATTATGCCGCGCCCTTCCGGCTGGTGACGCGCCACGAACGCGGCCGCCCCTTCACGGAGGACAAGTGGGAGCTGTATGACCTCTCGAAAGACCCGAACGAGCTGAACGACCTCTCCGCGCAACTGCCGGAGAAAGTGGCCGAACTGGCGGGCAAATGGCGCAGCGCGGCTGAAGCCAACAACGTGTTCCCGCTGGACGACCGGCAAATGGTGATCCGCATGGTGCAGGACAGGCAGGGGCGCGGCATCCGCGCCAAATGGGACCTGCGCCCGCCCATCGAGCGCCTCTCCCGCGAAGTCGCGCCGATCTGCTGCGGCCTGCCGCACGACATCATCGTCGATTGCACCGTGGAAGGCGACGGCGTGCTGGTGGCCCACGGCAGCCAGCCCGCCGGATATACCCTCTATGTGAAGAACGGCCACCTGTTTTACGAGCAATCGCTGCTGCCCTGGCGCGTGGTGATCGACGGCGGGCCGGTGCCGCAGGGCAAGGCCGAACTGCGCTACAGCCAGACGATGAAAAGCCGCCCCTTCATCGGCACCGGCGCGCTCTACGTAAACGGCCAGAAACGCGCCGAACAGGCGCTGGAGCACGCCCTCTTCTCCACCAGCTACGATGGCTTCTCGGTGGGCGCAGACCTCGGCAACCGCGTCTCCCCGGCCTACACCGCCCCCTTCCCCTTCGCCGGCTCCATCGAACGCGTGCGGATCGACGTGGACAACAGCGCACTCAGCCCGCTGGAGACAATGCGCTTTCTGAACGCAATGACGCTGCGGGTTTAAGAGCGGGCGCCGGCCGGCATTTGCCTCCGGCGGCCCGGGCTCTGCCCGGGACCCGGCAGGGGCGTGACGCCCCTGCACCCCCGATGTTTTTATAGCCCCTCCTCCTTTAGGGGAGGGGTTGGGGTGGGGGCTATCCGCTGGGCGCAAGGTTGGGGATTTGATTGCCTGCGGCGCTTTGGGACATGCCCCGCCCACCTCTTCCCACGTCGCCCCGGACTTGATCCGGGGCCCAGCTTTCCACCCGCAACGTTGCCGAAGAACAGCTGGACCCCGGATCAAGTCCGGGGTGACCGTGGTGGTTGGTGGAGAGGTTGGTGGGCTTCTCAGGGGCCTTCGACAAGCTCAGGCTGAGCGGGTGGTGAGGCGGTGGTGGATCAGCCCCAGCGTCGCTCCCCTCTCTCCAACTCTCTCCCCAACGGGGAGAGAGAGCCTCCGTAGCGCCGCAGGCAATGGAATCTGATCACCCGCACGGCGCTGGAGTTGGGCCGCGACACAAATGTTGAGGGTGCAGGGAAATCATTTCCCTGCCGGGTTCCAAGGGCAGAGCCCTTGGCCTTCCTGACTTGCTTCCTCCCTTCATCTCATCCCCAAATCCCCCCACCCGGCTTGCGCCAACAGCCCCGATCCGCGAAAGCTACCGGGCCATGCCGACCGCCCCTGCTCCCTTGCGCCTTCGGTTGAACGCCTCGGCGCTGGCGGCGAATTTCCGGGATCTGGCCACGCGGGCCGGGGTTCCGGCTTATGCGGCGGTGAAAGCGGACGCCTATGGGCTGGGCGCGCAAGAGGTTGTGCGGCGGCTGAAACCGCTGAACCCAGCCGGGTTCGCGGTGGCGACATGGCCCGAAGCGCTGGCGCTGGGCCGTGCCGATCTGGATATGCTGATTCTGCACGGCTTCACCACCGATTGCGCGGCAGCCGCTGCGGCCCTGCCCCGCGCCCGGCCCGTTCTCGCCACCACCGCGCAGATCGCGGCGTGGGCCACCGCCTTTCCCGGCCGCATGGCAGACCTGATGGTGGAAACCGGCATGAACCGGCTGGGGATCGACCCGGCCGACATCGCCGCCGCCATCGCCGCCATCCCCATCCACACGATCCACAGCCACCTCGCCTGCGCCGACGAGCAGGGCCACCCGCTGACGCTGCGCCAGCTGAACATCTTCCGCGCCATCGCCGCCGCCACGCCCGCACACAGCCACGCCCTCGCCAACAGCGCCGGGATTCACTGGGGCCGCGCCTTCAGCTTCTCCGCCGTGCGCCCCGGTCTCGGCCTCTATGGCGGCCAGGCCCACCCGGACGCCACGCCCCACCATGTGGTGACACCCGAAGCCCGCATCCTGCAAATCCGCACCGTGCCCGCCGGGCAAAGCGTCGGCTATGGCGCGACATGGACAGCCCCCACAGACAGCCGCATCGCCATCCTGAACATCGGCTACGCCGACGGCATCTGCCGCGCCACCGCCCCCAAATTGCAACTGCACGCCGGGCCGCAACCAATCCCCGCCGTCGGCCTCATCTCCATGGACATGATCGCCGCCAACGTCTCCAACCTCGACCTTAGCGAAGGCGACTGGCTCAGCCTCGACTGGCACCTCCCCACCCTCGGCCCCGCCACCGGCATCTCCCAGTACGAACTCCTCACCCGCCTCGGGCCCCGCTTCGAACGGGTGTGGGAGATATAAGGCAGGGGCTCTGCCCCTGCACCCCGGCAGGAGGGTGACCCTCCTGCACCTCCATAAGTTTTGGGAAGAGGCCCCCGTGAAGCAACATGCGGGCCAAACCGTTCTGTGACGGGGGCCTCTTCCCAAAACTTCGGGGGTCAAGGGGCGTCACGCCCCTTGTGGGGGTGCAGGGGGCAAAGCCCCCTGCCTTACGTCTCTCAGAACACCGGTTCGTGGTCGGCGTCCGGGGCTTTGTGGATTCCGCATTCGGATTTGTCCCAGCCGCGCCAGCGGCCTGCGCGCGGGTCTTCGCCGGGTTGCACGCGGGAGGTGCAGGGGGAGCAACCGATGGATGGGTATCCGTCTGCGACGAGGGGGTGTGGCGGCAGCTGGTGGGTGGCGGCGTAGTCGCGCAGCTTGTCGTTGGTCCAGTCGTGCAGCGGGTTCAGTTTCAGCCGTTTGTCCTGTGTTTCGAACAGGCTGAGCTGGGCGCGGGCGCGGTTCTGATGCGATTTCCGGCCGGAGACCCAGAGGTTGAATGGTTGCAGGCCGCGATCGAGCGGTTCGACTTTGCGGATTTCGCAGCAGCCGTCGGGGTCGTAGGACCAGCGCAGGCGCTTCGGGTCTTTCGCGTCCAGCGTGGCCTGATCCGGGTGCAGCCAGCGCACGTCTGAGAGGCGCAGGTGGGCGGAGAGGTCTTCGGCGTAGCGCAGGGTTTCCGGGAACAGCCAGCCGGTTTCCACGAACAGCACCGGCACGTCGCGGCGGATTTGCGAGACCATGTGCAGCAGCACCGCCGATTCGGCCCCGAAGGAGGACACGACGGCGACATCGCCGAAGGCCGGGTCCGTCAGGGCGTCGGCCAGCGCGCGGGCACTGTCCGCGCCATAGCGGGCGGAGAGGGCCGGAGCGTCTGCCGCGTGCCACAGGGGGCTTTCGGGGATTTGCGCGGCGAGGCTCATTCGGGCTTGTCCGCCGGGTGGCGCAGCGCCCATGCCGGTTGCGCTGCGTCTGTTGCGCGCTGATAGACGTAGGGGAAGCGCGCCAGCGTGGCAGCGGCGACTTGCACGTTCACCGGCCGTTCGGGCGCGAGCGACGAGAAGCCGGAGCGCTTGAGGGCGATCAGCTGATCCACCGTCAGGTCTCCGATGGCGCGGATATCGCCGGTGAAGCCCTGTTCGCGCAGGATGCGGGCCGACGAATAGCCCCGGCCGTCGCGCCATTTCGGGAAGCTGAGGCCGATCACCTTGTGGTTGCCGAGCCCCGCGTGGGTGCGGACATCGTCTTCCGGGGCCAGCACCACATCGGGTTCGGCGGCCAGAAGGGCGCGCTCGTCGATGGCGAAGAGATCAACCATAGACCGCCTCCTTGAAGGGGGCGACGCCGATGCGGCGATAGGTGTCGAGGAAGCGCTCGCCGGGTTCGCGGCGGCTGAGATAGGCGTTGGTCAGCTTCTCAACTGCGTCTGCGACACCGTTTTCATCGAAGCCGGGGCCGATGATCTGGCCAAGGCTGGTGTCTTCCGCGCCGGAGCCGCCGAGCAGGAGCTGGTAATTTTCCACCCCCTTCCGGTCCACGCCGAGGATGCCGATGTGCCCGGCATGGTGGTGGCCGCAGGCGTTGATGCAGCCGGAAATCTTGATCTTCAGCTCGCCGAGCTCCGCCTGCTTCGGCGCGAGCCGCTGCGCGATATCCTGCGCCACCGGGATGGAGCGGGCGTTGGCGAGGTTGCAATAATCAAGCCCGGGGCAGGCGATGATATCGGTTGCGAGATCGAGGTTGGCGTCCGCCAGCCCGATGCGGCGCAGCTCTTCCCACACCGCCTTCAGGTCGGTTTTGCGCACATGCGGCAGCACGAGGTTCTGCGCATGCGTCACGCGGATATCGTCGAGGCTGTAGCGCTCGGCGAGGTCGGCGATGGCCTCCATCTGCTCGGCGGAGGCGTCTCCGGCGATACCCTCCACCGGCTTCAGCGAGATGTTGGCGATGGCGTAGCCCGGCGCCTTGTGCGGGGCGACCTGCTGCTTCACCCACAAGGCGAAATCGGGATCGGAGAGGTCGATCTCGTCCGACAGGCCGGTTTCGAAGGCGGGTGGGGCGAAGAAGGCGCGGATGCGCTCCACCTCGGCCTGCGGCGCGTCGATGCCCAGCGTTTTCACATGCAGATGTTCGGCTTCCACCTGCCGCGTGAATTCGGCAGCGCCCAGCTCACTCACCAGAATCTTGATGCGCGCCTTGTAGATATTATCCCGCCGCCCATAGCGGTTGTAGACGCGCAGGATGGCCTCGCAGTAGCCGAGATAATCGCTGAGCGGCAGGAATTCGCGGATCACCGGCGCGATGATCGGCGTGCGGCCCATGCCGCCGCCCACATAGACGCGGAAGCCCGCTTCGCCCGCGTCGTTCCGCACCAGTTGCAGGCCGATATCGTGCAGCTTCATCGCCGCGCGGTCCGTTTCGGTGGCGATGATGGCGATCTTGAACTTGCGCGGCAGATAGCTGAATTCCGGGTGGAAGCTGGACCATTGCCGCAGCAGTTCCGCCCAGATGCGCGGATCGTCCACCTCCCCGGCAGCGGCACCGGCATATTGATCCGAACTGATGTTGCGGATGCAGTTGCCGCTGGTCTGGATGGCGTGCATCTCCACCGTGGCGAGGTCGGCGAGGATGTCTGGCGCTTCCTCCAGCCGAATCCAGTTGTACTGGATGTTCTGCCGGGTGGTGAAATGGCCATAGCCCTTGTCATACCGCCGCGCGACATGCCCCAGCATCCGCATTTGCGCGGACGACAGCGTGCCATAGGGAATCGCCACCCGCAGCATATAGGCGTGCAACTGCAGATAGAGGCCGTTCATCAGCCTGAGCGGCTTGAAATGATCCTCGTCCAGCTCGCCGGACAAGCGGCGCTGCACCTGATCGCGGAATTCGTCGACGCGCGCGTCGACGACCGCCTGATCGATCTCGTCATAACGATACATTTAGTGCCAGTCCTGTCCTTCTCGCGCGAGGTCGGCGCGGACTGTGGGGCCAAAGCTGCGGATACGCTCACGAATTTTCATCGGCCGCCAGCGGCCATCCACCTTGTCGGCATCGATCAGCGCCAGATCGCACACCCGTTCCGCCGGGGTTTCGCGCGCGATCAGCGCCTCGCCATCCTCCACCGCAACCGCGTCGTCGATGGAGAGGCTCCAGCCGCTGCCGTTCCACCACAGCACGTCGCCGCGCAGCAGCTCGTTCGCCGTCAGCAGTTTCACCACGGCACATACTCCTGCAATTCGCGCACGGCGTCGCGCGCCATCACATCCTCGGCATCGGCCAGCGCCGCCACCCGGCCCACCACCAGAACCGCCGGGCTGCGCACGGCTTCGCGCGCCACCACATCGCCCAGTTCCGCCAGCAGCGTGCGAACCGCCCGCGCACCTGGCAACGTCCCACGCTCCAGCACGGCCACCGGCATGTCCGGCGACACGCCGTCCGCCATCAGTTTCTCGGCAATCGCCCGCGCCGTGCTCACGCCCATATAGATCACAAGCGTGCGCCCCGGCCCGGCCAGACCGCGCCAGTCCTGCTCTTTCAAACCCTTGCAGGCCCCCGCCACGAACGTCACCGCGCTGGACAGCGCCCGGTGCGTCAACGGCAAGCCCGCCTCCGCCGCGCAGCCCAGCGCCGCCGACACACCCGGCACCACCTCGCAACGGATTCCCGCCGCGCGCGCCGCCTCCAGCTCCTCGCCGCCGCGCCCGAACACGAACGGATCACCGCCCTTCAGCCGCACAACCTTCAACCCCTCGCGCACCAGCCGCACCAGCAAGGCGTTGATTTCGCCCTGATCCATCGTGTGCCGCGCCCGGCTCTTCGCCACGCTGATCCGCCGCGCATCAGGGCGGGCCAGCGCGAAAATCCCCTCGCCCACCAGCCCGTCATGCACCAGCACATCCGCCGCGCCGATCAGACGCGCCGCCTTCAGCGTGAGCAAATCCGGATCCCCCGGACCGGCACCCACAAGCCACAATTGCCCTGACTGTTCCATGCCGCCGCTGATGCGCGCGTTGCACGCATCCCGCCAGATGCGAAATCTTGGGGAGGGACAAAAATCGCTATTGCGGCTGGGTTTGGGTGGGGTGGGGTTGTGTTGCCTCCGGCGGCCAAGGCCTTTGCCCTTGGAACCCAGCAGGGAAATGATTTCCCTGCACCCTCAATATTGGCGTTGCGGCTTATCTCAAGCGACGTTTGTGTGATCAGATTCGATTGCCTGCGGCGCTACAAAGCCCTCTCCCCCTGCAAGGGGGAGAGATGGAGAGGGGGTGTTACCGTCGGGCCTGATCCGCAACGGTTAAACTCGCAAAGCGAAAGCGCCGCAGGCAATAAACTCCACCCGCGCGCCCGCAACGCCCCCGCCCAACAGTCGCTATAAAAACATCGGGGGGTGCAGGGGCGTCACGCCCCTGCCGGGTCCCGGGCAGAGCCCGGGCCGCCGGAGGCCCCCAACCCCAACGCCCACACCACACCCAAAATCCACCCCGCATGCGATCAGGCGTGCATCCCGGCATTTGCGAAGCTCGCCTGCCGCGCTAAAGGCGGAGGATGGATGCCGTCACCCCAGAGGCTGACGCCCCCGTTCCCGGCCTGTTTGCCAAGGCCCGGGCGATGGTGGGGCGGGTGCCCCGGAAAGCCCTGATCGCTCTTGGTGTGTTGTTCGCGCTGGGGGTGGCAGGGCTGTTGCTGTTGTGGCTGCTGGTGGGGCGTGGGCTGCCGGATGCGGCCAGCCTTGCCAATTATCAGGCGCCGTTGCCCACCACCCTGCGCAGCACCGATGGCGCGCCGTTCCACAGTTTCACGCGGGAGAGGCGGGTTTATCTGCCTTATTCCGAGATTCCGCCCGCCGTGGTGCATGCGGTGATCTCGGCGGAGGATAAAACTTTCTTCAGCCACTCCGGTCTCGATTACGCCGGGATCCTGACTGCGGTGATCACCAACATCGAGTCACTGGCGAGTGACAAGCGCCCGGTGGGGGCCTCCACCATCACCCAGCAGCTGGCGAAGAACCTGCTGCTCACCAACGAAGTCACCATCGGCCGCAAGCTGCGTGAGGCGATTCTGGCCAAGCGGATCGAAAGCCAGTTCACCAAGGAGCAGATCCTTGAGCTGTATCTGAACGAAGTGTTTCTCGGCCGGAATGCCTATGGGGTGGAAGCAGCCTCGCAAAGCTGGTTCGGCAAGCCGGCGGCCGAACTTCGGCCCGAGGAAGCGGCGTTTCTGGCCGGGCTGCTGAAGGCCCCGTCCAACTATAACCCGCGCACCAACTACCAGCGCGCGCTGGAGCGGCGGAATTATGTGCTGGGCGAGATGGCCAACAACGGCTTTATCTCCCAGCAGCAGGCGGTGGTGCTGAAGGCGTCGCCCATCGTCACCACCACAGGCGGGGTGGCGAACCGGCAGTCTGCCATTGGCGGCTATTTCATCGAGGAAGTCCGCCGCCAGCTGATCGACAAGTTCGGCGAGGATGCCGAATCCGGGCCGAACAGCGTCTATGCGGGCGGGCTCTGGGTGCGCACCACCATCGATCCGGTGATTCAGGCGGCTGCCGAAAAGGCGCTTCGCAGCGGCCTGCTGCGCTATGATGCCGGGCGCGGCTGGCGCGGGCCTGCCGCCAGCATCGATCCGGGCGAGGGCTGGGAAAACCGCCTGCGCGCCGCGCCGGTGGGCGCGGGCGTGCCGGAATGGAAGATCGCTGTGGTGCTGGGCAAGGATGGCGCTGGCATGACGCTGGGCTTTGCCGATGGCTCCAAGGGTCGGCTGGCCAACGGCGACGCGATGCGGGCGCGCAACGGTGCGCCCGCATGGCAGCAATTGAAGGCAGGGGATGTGATCCCCGTCGCGCAGATTGCGGGCAGCAGCTATGGCTTGCGGCAGATTCCCGAAGTGTCCGGCGCGATGGTGGTGCAGGATCCGCAGACCGGCCGGGTGCTGGCGATGGTGGGCGGCTTCGACGTGAAGGGCTCCAGCTTCAACCGGGCGACGCAGGCGATGCGGCAGCCGGGGTCCAGCTTCAAGCCGTTCGTCTATGCGGCGGGGCTGGACAATGGGATGACGCCCGCCTCCATCGTCTCTGATGCGCCCTATTGCGTCTATCAGTCGCGCAGCCTTGGCACCAAATGCTTCCGCAACTTCTCCGGCGGCTATGCCGGGGCGCAGACGATGCGCTGGGGGCTGGAGCAATCCCGCAACCTGATGACGATCCGCATCGCCTATAACAGCGGTATGGACAATGTGGTGAAGCTGGCGAAGGATCTGGGCATCGGCGATTACCAGCCGGTGCTGGCAATTGCGCTGGGCGCGGGCGAAACCACGCCGATGCGACTGGTGAACGCCTATTCCATGCTGTTGAACAACGGCAAGGCGGTGGAGCCGGTGCTGTTCGATCTGGTGCAGGATAGAAACGGTAAGGTGCTTTATCGCGCCGATCCAAGGCCGTGCGAGAATTGCAATGCCGCCAACTGGCAGGGGCAGGCCATGCCCCGCCCGCGCGACACCCGGCGGCAGGTGATGGACGCCCGCACCGCCTATCAGACGACGCACATGATGGAGGGCGTGGTGCAGCGCGGCACGGCGGCCGTGCTTCGCTCTCTGGATGTGCCCATCGCCGGGAAAACCGGCACTACCACCGGGCCGAAGGATGTCTGGTTCGTGGGCGGCACGCCGACGATCGTGGCGGGCCTCTATATCGGCCATGACAAGCCCCGGAATCTGGGCGGGCTGCAGGGCGGCACCTTCGCCGCGCCGATCTGGAAGCAATTCTATACAGAGGCGTTCAAGGACAATCCGCAGGAGCCCATGCCCTTCCTCGCCCCGGCAGGTGTGCGCATGGTGCGGATCGACCGCCGCTCCGGCCGCCGCGTCTATGGCGCATGGCCGTCCGCCGATCCGAAATCGGCGGTGATCTGGGAAGCCTTCAAGGCCGAGAGCGAACCGCGCCGCATCTATCGCACCGCCGATGATCTGAAGGCGCTGCAACCCGCCACCCCCAAGGCAAGGGTGAAATCCGACAGCGACTTCCTGCGCCAGCAGGGCGGCATCTATTGAGCACGGACGACCGCGCCTTCCTCGGCCACCCCAAGGGGCTGGGCTATCTCTCGTTCACCGAGGCGTTCGAGCGCTTTTCCTATTATGGGATGCAGGCGCTGCTCGTGCTCTACATGGTGAAATATCTGCTGCTGCCCGGCAATTTCGAGCGGGTGTGGCTGCTGAAGCCGCTGCAATCGCTGTTGGGCGGGCTGGAAGGCCAGCCGCTGGCGAGCGCCATCTTCGGGCTTTACGCCAGCCTCGTCTATCTCACGCCGATTGCAGGTGGGATGATCGCAGACCGCTGGCTGGGCAAGCGGCTGACGGTGCTGGCGGGTGCGATCACAATGGCGGTCGGCCATTTTCTGATGGCGTTCGAACCGGCCTTTCTGCTGGCGCAGCTGTGCCTGATCGTGGGCACCGGGCTGTTCAAAGGCAATATCGCCAGCCAGGTGGGGGCGCTCTATGGACCGGAGGACAACCGCCGGGCGGACGCGTTCCAGATCTTCTATCTGGGCATCAACGCAGGCGTGATCGCCGCGCCGCTGATCGTGGGCACGCTGGGGGAAACCAAGGGCTGGCACTGGGGCTTTGGCGCGGCGGGCATCGGCATGGTGATCGGGCTGGCCATCTATGTGGCCGGGCAAAAGTATCTCGGCCCGGAACCGGCGCGGGTGAAGGGCGCGGCGCGGCCGAAGCTGACGCCCACGGAATGGCGGCAGACGCTGGGGCTGCTGATGCTGATCCCGGTGCTGGCGATTGCGGTGGTGCCCAACCAGCAGATTTTCAACGCCTATCTGCTGTGGGGCGATGGCGCCTTCGATCTGCAGTTCCGGGGCACGCAACTGCCCACCACATGGCTGATCACGCTGGACGCCATCGTCTCCGTCTCGTTTCTGGCCGGGGTGGCGCTGTTCTGGCGCTGGTGGGCCATCAACCACAAAGAGCCGGACGAAGTTGGCAAGCTGCTGATCGGCAGCCTGTTCAGCTTCGCAGGGATGATGGCGCTGGTGGCCGCCGCCGTGCAGGGCGAAAGCGGGAAGATCGGGCTGGCGCTGCCGGTGCTGTTCCATGTGCTGAACTCCATCGGCTTTGCGCATATGATGCCCGTATCGCTGGCGCTGTTCGCGCGGCGCGCACCCGCCAGCCTGAATTCCACGGTGATCGGGCTTTATTATCTGTGCCTTGTGGGCGGCAACGCGCTGGTCGGCTGGATCGGCGGCCTGTTCTCCACCATGTCGCCCGTCTCCTTCTGGCTGATGCACGCGGGCTTTGCCGTGGTGGGCGGCGTGGGCTTCCTCTTGTTCCGCCTGCTGGTGTGGAACCGCGGCGGCGCAGGAAAAGGCTTGCCCGAAGCCATCCCTGCCCCCTAAACGCCCCCCATCATGCGTGCAGAAGCCCAGAATTACGTCGACAAAATCGAGCAGGCGCTTGCCCTGCTGAGGAGGTTTCTTTGACTGGGATCGCGCCCTTCAGAAACTCGATCAGCTAAACCACCGCGCAGAGGATCCCACGCTGTGGAACGATCCCCGCGCCGCGCAGGAATTGATGCGCGAACGCCGCAAGCTGGATGAAGCGATCACCGCCACGAAGAAGATCGAATCGGAACTGCGGGGAACCGTGGAGCTGATCGAGCTTGCCGAAATGGAAGGCGATGAGGCTCTGGCGGACGAAGGGGTGAAAGCCCTGTCAGAGCTCGCCGAGAAGGCCGAGCATGACAAGGTGGAGGCGCTGCTCTCCGGAGAGGCGGACGGCCTGTCTGCCTTCATCGAAATCAACTCCGGCGCGGGCGGCACCGAAAGCCAGGACTGGGCCGAGATGTTGCAGCGCATGTATATGCGCTGGGGCGAGCGGCGCGGCTTCAAGGTGGAGCTGATCGACTATAACGCGGGCGAACAGGCCGGGATCAAATCCGCCACCATGCTGCTGAAAGGCGAAGGCGCGTTCGGCTGGGCCAAGACGGAATCGGGCGTGCACAGGCTCGTGCGGATCAGCCCCTATGATTCCTCGGCGCGGCGGCACACCAGCTTCTCCAGCGTCTGGGTCTATCCCGAAATCGACGATTCGATCGAGATCGAGATCAAGGAATCCGATTGCCGGATCGACACCTACCGGGCCTCCGGCGCGGGCGGGCAGCATATCAACACCACCGATTCGGCGGTGCGGATCACCCACCTGCCCAGCGGCATCGTGGTGGCCTGCCAGACGGAGCGGTCGCAGCACAAGAACCGTGCCACCGCGTGGAAGATGCTGCGCGCGCGCCTCTACGAAGCCGAACTGCAACGCCGCGAGGCGGAAGCGAACGCGGTGAACGCCACCAAGTCCGACATCGGCTGGGGCCACCAGATTCGCTCCTACGTGCTGCAACCCTATCAGCTGGTGAAAGACCTGCGCACCGGGGTGACGAGCACCTCCCCCGGAGACGTGCTGGACGGCGCGCTGGACCCGTTCATGGCCGCCGCGCTGAGCCAGCGGGTTACGGGGGAAAAGGCTGACGTCGAAGATGTCGATTAAGGGCGCTGGCGGTTTTTTTGCCTCCGGCGGGCAGGGAAATGATTTCCCTGCACCCTCTAAATTGGCGTTGTGCTCTCGCCCCACACACGCGCGCGTGGCGGAGTTTGATTGCCTGCGGCGCTGGGGCTTGCTCGCGCCGCAGGCAATAACCTCCTCTCTCAGCCCGACCTCCGATTGGGAACCCAATATCGAGGGTGCAGGGAAATCATTTCCCTACCAGGGGAGTTTGAGGGGGCGGCGCCCCCTCAATTCAGGTCGCCCCAATGCCCGCTGACAACTACGCCCGCCGGGTGGAGGCAGTCCTCTTCGCCGCCGCCGAACCGCTGACGCCTGCCGACATCCGCACCTATGCGGGCGAGGGCGATCTGGGCGCGGCGCTGGAAAGCCTGACGGCCGATTATGCGCCGCGCGGTGTGAATCTGGTGCAGCGCGGCGGTCGCTGGCTGTTCCAGACCGCGCCGGATTGCGCCACCGTGCTGGAGCGTGCGCGCGAGGTGCCGCGCAAGCTGGGCCGCGCCGCGCAGGAGGCGCTTGCGATCATCGCCTATCATGAGCCGGTCACCCGTGCCGAGATCGAGGAAATCCGTGGGGTGCAGACGGCGCGTGGCACGCTGGACACGCTGATGGAGGCGGGCTTTATCCGCCCCGCCGGCCGCCGCGAAACGCCGGGGCGGCCGATGCAATATGCGACCACGCCCGCCTTCCTCGCGCATTTCGGGCTGGAAACGCGGCGCGATCTGCCCGGCCTCGCCGAACTGAAGGCCGCCGGGCTGCTGGAACCGCTGCCCGATCCGGCGGAGGACGAAGATGAGGCCGCCGCACTGGCATCCGACGCATCAAGCGACTAGATAGGCAATTCCGCGCCTGCGCGCGCGACACCGGGAGTTTGAAACCATGGGTAGCATGAGCATCTGGCACTGGGTCATCGTGGCCATCGTCGTCATGCTCCTCTTCGGCAAGGGCCGCATCTCTGAGATGATGGGAGACCTGGCGAAGGGCATCAAGAGCTTCAAGAAGGGGCTGGCGGAGGAAGAAAACGCCATCAACGCCCCGCCGCCTGCGCAGGTGACGCAGAATCCGGCACCGCAGCCCACCACCGTTCAGGATCAGGCGCCCCGCTGAGGCGCCTGACCGGACCCATCCATGTTCGAGATCGGCGGAACCGAGCTGCTGTTGATCGCGGTCGTCGCGTTGATCGTGATCGGCCCGAAAGACCTGCCCAACGCGCTGCGCGTGGTGGGCCGCTACACCGGCAAGGCCCGCGCCATGACGCGCCACCTCCGCTCCGGCTTCGACGAGATGATGCGGCAGGCCGAGCTGGAGGAAATGGAAAAGCAATGGGCGGAGCATAACCGCAAGATCATGGCGGAAACGCCGACCATGCCGGATTACCAGCCCGCCCAGAGTCCGGCGGAAACGCCTGCGCCCGAAGCGCCCGCCGCCGAAGATTCCACCCCGCAAGACCAGCAGCCGCTGCCATGATCCCCGACATCGACGACAGCAAGGCCCCGCTGATCGATCATCTGATCGAGCTGCGCACGCGCCTGCTCTGGTCCGTCGGCGCGATCCTGATCGCCTTTTTCATCTGCTTCGCCTTCGCGGAACAGATTTTCGCCCTGCTGGTGCGCCCGCTCGCCGCCGCCGGGCAGGATCGGGTGATCTTCACGCAGGTGTTCGAAGCCTTTTTCGTGAAGGTGCGCGTGGCCTTTTTCGGCGCGCTGATGCTGAGCTTCCCCGTGGTCGCCACGCAGATGTGGCGCTTTGTGGCACCGGGGCTGTACCGGCAGGAAAAGACGGCGCTGCTGCCGTTTCTGGCCGCCACCCCCTTCCTGTTCGTGGCCGGGGCGAGCTTCGCCTATTTCGTCGCCATCCCCACCGCGCTGAAGTTCCTGCTGGGCTTTCAGGGCGATCTGGGCAACAGCGGCGTCAGTCAGGAGGCGCTGCCCTCCGTCGGACAATATCTCAGCTTTATCATGCAGTTCCTGTTCGCCTTCGGGGTGGCCTTCCTGCTGCCGGTGCTGCTGGTGCTGCTGAACCGCGCAGGCATCGTTTCCCGCGAGCAGCTGGTGGCGTTCCGCCGCTATTTCATCGTCGTCGCCGTGGTGATCGGGGCCATCTTCACCCCGCCGGATGTGGTGTCGCAGCTGCTCCTCGCGGTGCCGCTGGTGCTGCTCTATGAAATCAGCTTGATCACCATCCGCTTCACCGAACGCCGCAAAGCCAGCGACGAAACATTGCCCGCCACGCAGGACAAGCCCGCCGAATGAACCTCGCCCGTCCCGAACTGCTGCGCGGCGCAAACCTGATCGCAGGCCGCTGGATCGAGGGCGACGCGAACGGCATCGCCGTCACCAACCCGGCCACGGGCGAGACGCTGGCGCATGTGCCGAAACTGGGCCGCGCGGAAGCCGCCGAAGCCATCGCCGCCGCCGCTCAAGCTATGCCTGCGTGGGCCGCGCAGACGGCGAAAGCCCGCAGCATCATCCTGCGCCGCTGGTTCGACCTGATCATGACCAATCAGGAGGATCTGGCGAAGATCATGACAGCGGAACAGGGCAAGCCGCTGGCCGAAAGCCGGGGCGAAATCGCCTATGCCGCCAGCTTCATCGAATGGTTCGCCGAAGAAGGAAAGCGCGCCTATGGCGACGTGATCCCGCCGCACGCGGCCGACAAGCGCATCCTCGTGCTGAAGCAGCCGGTGGGCGTGGCGGCCGCAATCACGCCGTGGAATTTCCCCGCCGCGATGATCACCCGCAAGGCCGGTCCGGCGCTCGCCGCCGGCTGCCCGATGGTGGTGAAGCCGGCCAGCGCCACGCCGTTGTCCGCCGTCGCGCTCGCCATCCTCGCGGTGGAGGCCGGGCTGGATGCGCGCCTGCTCTCCGTCATCACCGGCAGCGCCTCGGCCATCGCCGCCGAATTCACCGCCAACGCCACCGTGCGCAAGCTCAGCTTCACCGGCAGCACGGAAATCGGCAAGCAACTCTATGCCGCCGCCGCGCAGCATGTGCAGAAAATCAGCCTGGAACTGGGCGGCAACGCTCCCTTCATCGTGCTGGATGACGCCGATCTGGACGCCGCCGTGGAAGGGGCGATCCAGTCCAAGTTCCGCAACGCCGGGCAGACCTGCGTCTGCAGCAACCGCATTTATGCGCAGGCCGGAATCCACGACGCCTTCGTCGCCCGCCTCGCCGAACGGGTGAAACAGCTGAAAGTGGGCGACGGCGCGGCACCCGGCACCGACATCGGCCCGATGATCGACATGGCGGCAGTCGAGAAGACCGAGGAGCATATCGCCGACGCCGTGGCGAAAGGCGCAACCCTGCTGACAGGCGGCACCCGCATGGGCGGCACCTTCCTTGCCCCCGCGCTGCTCTCGGGCGTCACCGCCGAAATGGCGGTCGCCCGTGAAGAAACCTTCGGCCCGCTCGCCCCGGTGTTCCGCTTCGAAACAGACGCAGACGCCATCGCCGCCGCCAACGCCACCGAATTCGGCCTCGCCGCCTATTTCTACGGCCAGAACCTCAGCCGCGTGTTCCGCCTCGCCGAAGCGCTGGATTACGGCATGGTGGGCATCAACACCGGCCTCATCAGCACCGAAGTCGCCCCCTTCGGCGGCGTGAAGGAATCGGGCGTGGGCCGCGAAGGCTCAAAATATGGGCTGGATGAGTATCTGGAGACGAAATATCTCTGCATCGGGGTTTGATGCTCCCGCCGCCGGATGGCGGCAAACGCGGGACTGTTGGCGGACGGCGGCTCGCATAGACTGAGGGGGCTCTGCCCCCTCAACCCCCGGCAGGAAGCCGTGCTCCCTGCACCCACATGAGTAGGTTAATCGTTGAGGTTGTGCTGGCGGGGGAGTGATTGCCTGCGGCGCTAGTTGGGGATTGTTCCACCCACGTCTTCACACGTCACCCCGGATCAAGTCCGGTGTGACGGTTGTGGGGGTTGGGAGGGTGTTGGGTTTGTTCAGGGGCCTTCGACAAGCTCAGGCTGAGCGGGTTGAGAGGTTGGGGGGGCGGGGAGGTTGGTGGGTCATACCTAGCGTTGCTCCCCCTCTCTCCAACGGGGGGAGAGAGAGTCTTCGTAGCACCGCAGGTATTTAAAGTGGATCGCCCGCACCGCGCTGGAATTCAGGCGCGACGCAAAGTTAGAGGGTACAGGGAAATCATTTCCCTGCCCGCCGGAGGCAAAACCCCCGGGGGGGCCGCGGTCCAACGCCAGAGCGCTGCGACTTCACGCTTGCCCCCCGCCGCACCCAGCCGCTAGCGTTCGGGCCATGAAAAAGATCGCTATTGCCGCCATGATCGCCGCCGCTTCGCCTGTGCTGGCTGCCGAGGACCCTCATCTCTGGCTGGAGGATGTGACGGGGGAGAAGCAGCTGGATTGGGTTCGCGCCCACAATGCGCGTTATCTGCCTGAGCTGGAATCGGTGCCGGGCTTTGCCGCCTGGCGGGCGAAGGCGGAGACGATTTTGCAGGATCCGCGCCGGATTGCCTACCCGACGGGGGCAAGCCCGAGCGGCGTGACGGCGACGGAGGTGTTCAACTTCTGGCGGGACAAGGATCATGTGCGCGGCATCTGGCGGGTGAGCCCGCGGGCGGCGTTCGATGCCGGGAAGCCGGTGTGGACCACCTTGCTGGACATGGATGCGCTGGAGGCGGCGGAGAAGAAGAATCTGCAGTTTTCCGGGGCCAGTTGCTTTGGCGCGGATTATGGGCGCTGCCTTGTGCGGTTGTCTGTTGGCGGCAAGGATGCGGTGGAAATCCGCGAGTTCGATACTAGGGCGCGGCGGTTCGTGCCGGCTTCGGAGGGTGGCTTTGCCGCGCCGGAGGCGAAGCAATCCACCGCATGGCTGGACAAGGACCGGCTGCTGATCGCGAGCGCCACCGGGCTGGTGAGCGCGTCTGGCTATGCGCGGGAGGCGCGGCTGTGGACTCGTGGCACGCCTTTGGCGGATGCGAAGCTGCTGCTGACGATTCCGGAAGGCGATATGGCGGTGAATCCGGCTGCTTATGGCAGCGGGGCTGGGCGGCGGGCGGTGCTGATGCAGGCGCTGACCTTCTGGACCGGCAAGCTGCACCATCTGTCGGCCGATGGGGGGCTGATCGCCTCTCCGTTGCCGGATGATGCGGATTTCCAGTTCATCGCCGATGTGGGCGACGGGCCGCGCGCCTTTGCCTTGCTGCGCACCGATTTCAACGGGATTCCGAAGGGCAGCCTTGTGTCCTATGCGGTGCCCGCCAGCGGGGCGATGGGTGCAGTGGAGCCGGTGTTCACGCCCACCGACACGCAGGCGCTCGACGGCGTGGATTCGACCGGCAAGGCCATCTATGTGAATTTGCTGGACAATGTTTCTGCCAAGCTGGTGCGCTTGCAGCGGCAGGGTGGCAAATGGGCCAGCCGGGAAGTCCCGTTGCCCGCCAACAGCTCATTGGGGCTGGTGGCGACGGATGACGGCGATACGCTTTACGCCAATGTGGTGGGCTTTACCGAGCCGTCGCGGCTGATGAAGGCCGTGGATGGCGGCACGCCGACCGTGCTGGCGACTGCGCCTGCCTTCTTCGACGGATCGAAGTTCGAAGTGGCGCAGCATTTCGCGACCTCGAAGGACGGCACGAAGGTGCCCTATTTCGTGATCCGGCCGAAGGGCGCGAAGGGGCCGCTGAAGACCTATTACTGGAGCTATGGCGGTTTCGAGATCGCGTTGACGCCCGCCTATCTGCAGCCCGAGGCGCAGATGTGGGTGGAAGCGGGCAACCAGTTTGTGATCGGCAACATCCGCGGCGGCGGCGAATATGGGCCGCGCTGGCACCAGGCGGCGCTGCTGGAGAAGCGGCAGAATAGTTATGACGATCTGCATGCGGTGGCCGAGGATCTGAAAAAGACGGGGCTTGCCAGCAAGATCGCCGTGCATGGGCGTTCGAACGGCGGGCTGATGTCCTCCGTCGCCTATACCCAGCGGCCGGACCTGTATGATGCGGCGCTGGTGGGCGTGCCGTTGGCCGATATGAAGCGGTATCACCTGCTGCTGGCGGGCGCTTCGTGGATGGCGGAATATGGCAATCCGGACACGAGCGACTGGGAGTTCATCAAGCTCTACAGCCCGTATCAGAACATCCGCAGGCAAGCGAAATATCCGCGCGTATTCTTCTATACCTCCACCAAGGATGACCGGGTGCACCCGGCGCATGCCCGCAAGATAGCGGCCGAAATGGAGGCGCAGGGCCACCCGATTTACTATTACGAGAATATCGACGGCGGCCATGCGGGCGTGGCGAATTTGAAAGAGGCGGCTTACCGCTATGCGCTGATGCTGGCCTATCTGAACAAGGAACTGAAGTGATTGACGGGTTCGACCTCGACCGGTTTGTCGAGGCGACGCTGGCCGAGGATCTGGGCGGCGTGGCGGATGCCGCGCGCGACCTGACGGCGACGGCCTGCCTTGGGCCTGACGCGCGGCTGGCGGCGGTGCTGGACAGCCGGGATGCCGTGGTGGTGGCGGGGCTGCCGCTGGCCGTGGCGTTCTTCCGGCGGCTGGACCCGGATTGCCGTGTGGAACTGCTGGTGGCGGATGGCGATGCGGTGGCGGCCGGAACCGATCTGATGCGGGTTGCGGGCAATGCGCGCGCGCTGCTGGCGGCAGAGCGGTCTGCGCTGAACACGTTGCAGCATCTGAGCGGGATCGCCACGCTGACGCGGCGCTTTGTGGAGGCGATTGCGGGCACCGGCGCGACCTTACTGGACACCCGCAAGACGCTGCCGGGGTTGCGGCTGCTGGAAAAATATGCCGTGCGCATGGGGGGCGGCACCAACCATCGCATGGGGCTGTGGGATGCACCCATGGTGAAGGATAATCATATCGCGGCGGCGGGCGGCGTGACGCAGGCGGTTTCCGCCTGCAAGGCCGCCGGGCTTTCCAACATCACCGTGGAAGTGGACCGGCTGGACCAGATCGAGCCTGCGATTCTGGCGGGCGCAGACCGGTTGCTGCTGGACAATATGCCGCCGCCGGAACTGCGCGAGGCGGTGGCGCTGGTGGCCGGGCGGGTGCCGACGGAGGCGTCTGGCGGGGTGAATCTGCAAACGATCCGCGCGATTGCCGAAACGGGGGTGACGTTCGTTTCGGTGGGGCGGATTACCCAAAGCGCGCCTGCGGCGGATGTGGGGATGGATTATTGGGCCGCCGATGTTTGACGCGCCCGATCCGCCTCCGGTGATTGTGGAAGCGCCGCGTCAGGCGGATACCATCACCGTGACGGCCCCGACGGTGAAGATTCGGGAGCAGGCGCGGGAGTTTGTGGGAGAGGTGATGCCCACCCCGGAAATGGGGCAGTTCGCGCGCTGGACCTCTCCGGTATGTGTGGGGGTGATGGGTTTGCAGCCCGATATGGAGGCGCGGGTGCGCCAGCGGGTGGCGGCGGTGGCGCGGGAGGCGGGCGCCAAGGTGGCGGACGCCCCGTGCCGCAGCAATCTGGTGATCGCCTTTGCCGCCAACGGGCAATCCTTCGTGCAGGCGATGCTGCGCCGCCGGTCCCGCTTGCTATCCCAGCTGGAGCCGCGCGAGGTGAAGGATATCCGCGATGTGCGGCGGCCTGTGGTGTGGTGGCGGGCGACCGCTGTGGGCGACGCGTCCGGAGTGGAGGCCGGCAGCGGATCGGCGGCGATCTTGGGGGCGCAGAGCGCCGGGTCCGGGGCGCTTGCCAGCCTGTCTCCCTCCACCGTGGCGACGTCGGGCTATAACAGCTCGCTGATCAGCACGAACCTGGGCATTTCGGTGACGCATGCCTTTGCGGTGGTGGATGTGGAACTGGCGGACGGCAAGCCGCTGGATGCGGTGGTGGATTATGTGGCGATGGTGACGCTTGCACCGGTGCGGCACCCGGCCGATCCGTCTGCCGCGCCGAGCATCCTGAACCTGTTTGCGGCTGATGGGCCGCAGGAACTCACCCGCTGGGACAAGGCGTTGATCTCTGCGGCGATGAAGTTCCGGCTGGATCGACCGGCGCGGACGCAGCGCACTGCGATCCGCAATGGGATTGCGGAGGAATTGGCCGCCGAAGAGGGTGAGAAGTGAGCCGCGACATTCGCGCCCTTCAACGCTGACGCATCCCGGTTTAAGGCAACATCATGCCGAGTCGTGCCGATATTTCGCCCGTTCCGCTTTCGTTGGTGGAGGAGAATCTCCCCGAGGCCGCTGCGCGGTTCGGGGACAGTTTCCGGCGCACCGGTTTTGCCGTGGTGGAGGGGCATGGGATTCCGGCCGACACCATCGGGGCCGCGTGGGAGGCGGCGAAGCGCTTTTTTGCGCTGCCGGACGAGGTGAAGCGGCGTTACCATCAGGCGGGCGGGGCCGGGCAGCGGGGTTATACGCCGTTCGGGATCGAGACGGCGAAGGGGGCGAGCCTCTCTGACCTGAAGGAGTTCTGGCATGTGGGGCTGGACCTGCCGCCGGGGCATCGGTTCGGCGGGATCATGGCCCCCAATATCTGGCCGGACGAGGAGCTGCCGGAGTTTCGCCCGGCGTTGCAGGCGCTGTTCGGGGCGTTGCAGCAGACGGGACTGCGGGTGCTGAAGGCGATTGCCGTGCATCTGGGACAGCCTGCGGATTTCTTCGAAAGCCCGGTTCAGGATGGCAATTCCATTCTGCGGCTGCTGCATTATCCGCCGGTTTCGCCACAGGCGGACGCGGTGCGCGCGGGCGCACATGAGGATATCAATGTGATCACCCTGCTGCTGGGGGCGGAGGAAGCGGGGCTTCAGCTGCTCTCCCGGCAAGGCGAGTGGCTGGAGGTGCCCGCGCCCGAGGGCAGCCTTGTGATCAATGTGGGCGACATGCTGCAGCGGCAGACGGGCGGGCAATTGCCTTCCACCACGCACCGTGTGGTGAACCCGCCGGCGGAGCGGCGGCACCTCTCGCGCTATTCCATGCCGTTTTTCCTGCATTACCGGCCGGACTGGCTGATCGAACCCTTTGTGGAGAATTCGGCGATGCCGCCGATCACCGCGCATGACTTTCTTTTGCAACGTCTGGCCGAGATAAAGCTTTCATGAAGAAAATCCTGATTCTCGCGGCGCTGGCCGCATCCCCGCTGGCCGCGCAGCCGATCAAGACCACTGCTTCCGAGGAGCCGAGCTGGAAGAAGGCGGAGGCCGAGATCGCGGCGCGTCGGCAGATTCCCGGCGGCGCGGCGCGGGCGAAGAATGTGATCATCTTCATTGGCGACGGCATGGGCGTTTCCACCATCGCCGCCGCGCGAATCTATGACGCGCAGAAGCGGGCGAAGGCGGCTGGCGGCAGCTATCCGGGCTTTGAGGGCGGCGAGGAAAATCTGCTGAGCTTTGAAAAGCTGCCGCAGCGGGCGCTGGTGAAGACCTACAACACCAACGCGCAGGTGCCGGACAGCGCCGGGACGGCGGCTGCGATCACCACGGGCACCAAGACGCGGATCGGCGTGCTGGGCATCCGCCCGGGGCAGGGGCCGGACACCTGCAAGACGCCGGACCTGTTCCCGAAGACGCTGGGCGAGATCGCCAACGATCGCGGGTTGGGGCTGGGGATCGTGACGACGACGCGCATCACCCATGCGACGCCGGCGGCGGTCTATTCTCATTCCCCCTCGCGGGACTGGGAAGCGACGGACCGCAATTACCCGGCCGAGGCGCGCAAATCCGGCTGCACGGACATTGCGGCGCAGCTGGTGCAGTTCAAGGGCGGCGCGGACGTGGTGCTGGGCGGCGGGCTGGCGAAGTTCCGCCCCACCGCCGCGGGCGGCAGCCGCGATGACGGCCGCGACCTGATCTCGGAATGGCAGAAAAGCTGGCCCACGGGCCGCTTCGTCGATTCGGCCGCGCCGTTCCGGGCGCTGGATCCGGCGGCGCCGGGCAAGGTGTTCGGCCTGTTCAACGCCGACCATCTGGATTTCAACGTGGACGCGGATCGAGCCAAAGAGCCATCTCTGGCGGAACTGGCGACGTTCGCGGTGAAGAAGTTGCAGGCCGGATCGAAGCGCTCTGGCAAGGGCTATGTGCTGATGGTGGAGGGCGGCCGGATCGACCATGGTCACCATATCTCCAACGCCTATCGCGCGCTGGACGAGGCATCCGAATTCTCTCGCGCGATCGAGGAGGTGCTGAAAACCGTGGACCTGCGCGATACGCTGGTGCTGGTGACGGCCGATCACAGCCATGTGTTCACCATGGCGGGCTACCCCCCGCGCGGGAATCCGATTTTGGGCTTCAATCGGCCCATCGAGGGCGGCGAGGGCGGCAGCCGCACCGATGCGAACGGCGCGGTGGTGGATCAGCTGGGGCGGCCGATGACGACTTTGGGCTATATGAACGGGCCGCTGGAAGTGAAATCGGGCGGCAAGACGCTGAACTCCACCTATCCGCCGACGGACCCGAACTTCTTGCAACCCAAGGCGTTCCTGACGAATTCGGAAACCCATGGCGGGGAGGATGTGGCGCTGTTCGCAGGGGGGCCGGGTAGCCCGCTGGCATCCGGCACCATCGAGCAGAACAGCATTTTCCACATCATCGCCTCAGCGCTCGGCTGGCGCTGATCCGTCATCTGGCTCGGCGGCGGGTGCGGGGGCATCCTGCGCCCGTTCCTGCGCCTTTCGCTTCCTGAGATTGTCGCGCAGCGCGGCCTTCAGCCGCGCCTCACGTTCTGTCTTACCACCTGTCATTAGTCCTGCCTTCCCCACCCCGGGCTTGCTTTCCCGGCCTGCCTTGGCGATATCCGTTCCCGCGCCACATTCAAGGGTCGGCGGCGACGGGGGATTTGAAGCCCTTCGAAGCCAGTGGAGCAATGGCGTCTCCCAAGCGTAAGCTGTCGGCATTTTTGCCGCACGGTGTAAAGAATCTTGACAGCGAAGGCGGAATCCCCCGCTGACCGCTGGCTCGGGAGGGGTGCGCGCGGTAAATGCCGGCCATGCTGGGAACGATCAGCCTGCTGAGCCATCTGGTGGCCACCATCGCCTTCGCGGTGCTGGGGCTGGCGCTGTCTGTGCGCCGAGCCCCCACGGGCGTGCGGCTGGCGGTGGCGCTGGCCTCGTTCGTAACCGCTTTCTGGGCGGCGGGGCATGTGCTGGCGGATATCTATGGGCCGGAACAGGTGCCGTGGCTGTCCCGCGCAGAGACGCTGCGCACGGCGAGCTGGATCGGCGTGCTGATCCTGCTGCAGCGCCGGTCCCTCGGGCTGGCGGAGCGGCCCTCACAATCCTTCGTGCTGGCGCTGGGGCTGGGCTTCATCATCGCGCTTCAGCTGGCGCTGGATATCATGTTCAACCTGGGCTCCAGCAGCGGATCGCTGACGGATGAGCCGTTCGGGGCGATGCTGTTCGTGGCCGGGCGGCTGATCCTCGCCATCTCCGGGCTGGTGCTGCTGCACAATCTGTATGTGAACAGCGGCGATGGCGGGGGGCTGTCGTTCCGCCTGTTCGCCGTGGGGCTGGGGGTGATCTTCGCCTATGATCTGAACCTGTATACGCTGCAGTTCCTGTTGGGGGACATCAACCAGTCGCTGCTGGGGATCCGGGGGGCGGTGAACGCACTGGCGGTGCCGCTGATCTATCTGGCGCTGAGGCAGGATGGCGACGGGCGGTTCCACCTTTCGCGGCAGGCGGCGTTCCAGACTGTCAGCTTCTCCATCATCGGCCTGTATCTGATCGTGATGTCGCTGCTGGCCTATGGGCTGAAGATCACCGGCGGCAGCTGGGGCCAGCTGCTGCAGGTGACCTTCCTGGCCGCGACGATGATCGCGGGCGTGCTGGTGATGCTGAGCCCGCGCTTCCGCGCGGAACTGCGCGTGCGCATTGCCCGCAACTTCTATCGTTATCGCTATGATTACCGGGTGGAGTGGCTGCGCTTCATCGACAAGATCGATTCCGCGGAAGCCACGCGCACCGAACTGCCGGTGGCCCCCGTGCGGGAGCGGTTGATCGAAGCCATCGCCACGGTGCTGGAATGCCCCGGCGGCGCGCTGTTCGAGCCGCTGGACGGCCATGGCTATCATCTGACGAGCCGCTGGCGCTGGCCCGATCTGGACGTGTCCACCGTGGCGGATTCGGCGGCGTTGACGCTGTATTTCTCCGAAGCCGGGCGGATTGCGGATTTCGACCAGCTGCGCGCCGATGCGGCCGCCGGGACCAGCGGCAGCCACGGGTCGCTCACGCTGCCCGCCTGGGCCGCTGGCGACAAATCCATCTGGCTGGGCGTGCCGCTGATCCACCGCGACACGCTGGCAGGCATCCTGCTGTTGCAGCGCAGCCTCGCCGCGCGCGACCTGAACTGGGAGGATTATGATCTGCTGCGCACGCTGGGGCGGCAATCGGCATCCTATCTGGCGGAAGCGGAAACGCAGACGCAGCTGGAGGAAGCGCGGCGCTTCGAGGAATATAACCGCCGCTTCGCCTTCGTGATGCACGATGTGAAGAATGTGGTGAGCCAGCTGGGCCTGCTGGCCCGCAACGCCGAACGCCATGCCGACAAGCCGGAGTTCCGCGCGGACATGATCGCCACGCTGAACGCCAGCGTTTCGAAGATGACGGACCTGTTGAAGCTGATGGCGCGCGAGCCGGAAGTGCGCGGCGCGGCCGGGGAGCAGCCGGGCGATTATGTGGATATCGCCCGCATCCTGACCATCGTTGCGGCGGCGCAGCGGCGGCAGCACAGCGCGCTGGAGCTGGAAGGCGCAGACGGGCAGATTGAAATTCCGGGCGATGGCGGCCGTTTGGAAGCCATGCTGACCCATCTTGTGCAGAACGCCATCGACGCCAGCGCGCCCGACGCGCCCATCCGCCTGCAGCTGGAGCTGCGCGCGGCAGACGTGAAGATCAGCATATCCGACAACGGGCATGGCATGTCGCCCGCCTTCGTGCGCGACGAACTGTTCAAGCCGTTCCGCTCCACCAAAGACGGCGGCTTCGGTATCGGTGCCTTCGAAGCGCGGGAAATCGCCCGCGCCCATGGCGGGCGGCTGGAAGTCGAAAGCAGGCCCGGTGAAGGCAGCACCTTCACCCTAACCCTTCCCCGCACCGGCAAGACACCGGGACAGACGCTGAAAAAGGTCGTTCGCTCATGAGTACCGCGCCGCAGGCCATCGAAAAGCCCATCCTTCTGGTGGTGGAGGACGACGCCGGGCTTCAGCGCCAGCTGCGCTGGGCCTATGAGGATTATGAGGTGGTGATCGCAGGCGACCGGGAAAGCGCGGTGGCGGCGATGCGCGCGCATCGCCCGGCCGTGGTGACGCTGGATCTGGGCCTGCCGCCGGACGCCGACGGCGCGACAGAGGGCTTTGCCACGCTGGAGGAGATCCTGCTGATGGCCCCACACACCAAGGTGATTGTGGCATCCGGCCATGGTGCGCGGGACAGCGCGCGCCGCGCCATCGCGCTGGGGGCGTTCGATTTCTATCAGAAGCCGATCGACATCGACGAACTGGGCTTTCTGGTGGGCCGCGCCTTCCATGTGGCGCAGATCGAGGCGGAAAACCGCCGTCTGGCCGCCAGCCAGCAGGATGCGCCGCTGGCGAATCTGATCACCGGTGCGCCGGAAATGCTGAAAGTCTCCACCATGGTGGAGAAAGTCGCGCCGACCGATGTGTCTGTGCTGCTGCTGGGGGCGTCCGGCACCGGCAAGGAAGTGCTGGCGCGCGGGGTGCATCTGTCCTCCCGACGGGCCGACGGGCCGTTCGTCGCCATCAATTGCGGGGCCATCCCAGACAATCTGCTGGAAGCCGAGCTGTTCGGTTACGAGCGCGGGGCCTTCACCGGCGCGGTGAAAACCACCGAGGGCAAGATCGAACTGGCGCAGGGCGGCACGCTGTTTCTGGACGAAGTGGGAGATATTCCGCTGCCGTTGCAGGTGAAGCTGCTGCGCTTCATTCAGGAACGGGTGATCGAGCGGATCGGCGGACGCAAGCCCATCGAGGTGGACACGCGCATCATCTGCGCGACCCACCGCAATCTGAAGCGGATGATCGCCGACGGCGGCTTCCGGGAAGATCTGTTCTATCGCATCGCCGAAGTGACGATCAGCATCCCGTTGCTGCGCGAGCGCGAGGGCGACGCCACGCTGCTGGCCAATCATTTCCTGCACAAGTTCAGCGCTGGGCGGCCGGGGCCTTCGCTGCGCTTCGGGCCGGACGCGCTGGCGGCGATCAGCCTGCACAGCTGGCCGGGCAATGTGCGCGAACTGGAAAACCGGGTGAAGCGATCGGTGATCATGGCGGACGGCACCCAGATCACCGCCGCCGACATGGATCTGGCCGATCAGCCCGAAGCGGCGATCCAGACGCTGCGTGACGCGCGGATGATTTCCGACAGGCGGACCATCGGCGCGGCGCTGACAGCGACCAGCGGCAGCATCAGCCGGGCGGCCAAGTTGCTGGGGATCAGCCGGCCGACGCTGTATGATCTGATCCGGGAGCTGGATATTCCGCAGCCGTGAGGCGCTGTGGAGTGTGGGGCTGTAAACGATGCCTCCCCGCCACCACAACGTCACCCCGGATCAAGTCCGGGGTGACGAGTGGAGGGGTGGGTGGGACACTCCGTCCCAAAGCGCCGCAGGCAATAAGTTCCAGCCTCGCGCCAGGCGGATGGCCCCCACCCCAACCCCTCCCCTGACAGGGAGGGGCTAAGTAAAAAGTCCGGGGGTGCAGGGGCGTCACGCCCCTGCCGGGGTGAAGGGGAGGAGCCCCTTCGAAAACCTCTCCGCTCGCGAAAGGCTACCCGTTGGGCAGGTTCAGTTCGCGTTCCGCTTCGGCGATGGCGGCTTCCACGCGGGCGATCAGCTGTTCCATTTCGGCTTCGTCGTCTGCGCTGTTGGTGGCGGCTGGTTCGGTAGTGGGTGTTGTGGCGCGGGTGGCGGCTTCGTCTTTCAGCCGTTGCCAGATGGTGATGAGGTTGCGGTCCAGCTCGGCCTTTTTGCGCTCGGTGGGGGATTTGCCCAGTTCGTCCATCAGATGGTCGATCAGCAGGGTGTCGATGGCTTCCAGCCGGGCGAGGTCCGTGGCGGCCCAGGAGGCGGCGAAGCTGTGGTTGTGCCGCCTGAGCGCCAGCACATCCTCCAGCTTCAGGCCCGAGCGGGAGAGGCCCGCGCCCAGCCCGGATTCGAGCAGGCCGTTCAGAAAATGTCCTTCGCGCGTGGGCCGTTGCCCGCGTCGGCGCGCGACTCGGAGCCGGGGGGAGGGATTGGCGAGGGGGAGCCTGTCCCGTTGGGAGCGGCGGCCGAGTTTCTGGCTGCAAGATTTTTTTGTCATGCCCGGGAACATAAGATGGGGTTGCGATGTAGGACAGGCTTGAGGTCCTCATCAGCTCGAATTCTAAGACGGAATTTCAAGCATGGCGTCGAAATGCTTTGAGACAAAGCCGGAAATCGAGTAGTTAATGGCAATGGATATGGCAACGAGTCCGAAAAACCTGCATCCTGCCAAGGTTGATGGCCGCCGGGAGCGCTCGGCTGCCAGCCGCCGTCAGATTCTGGCAGCGATGATCGACCTTGTGGAATCCGGCCAGCCTTCGCCCACGGCGGAGACGGTGGCGGCGCGGGCCGGTGTGTCGTTGCGGACGGTGTTTCGCCATTTCGAGGAGATGGAGAAGCTGCATCTGGAGCTTGCGGCCGTGGTGTTCGAGCGGGTCCGCCCGATTCTGGACCGGCCGATAGAACAGCGCGAATGGCCGGACAGCCTGACCGATGCCATCGCCCGTCGCGCCGAGTTTTTTGAGATGATGGCGCCGTTCAAGACGGCGATCGACGTGCACCGCCATCGCAGCCGCGCAATCGCCGCGCAGCACCGGCGGATAACGGTGATGAGCCGCGATCTGCTGGCGGCCTCCGTGCCGTCGCAACTTCTGGCGGACCGGGAGAAATTCGAGCTGCTGTCGCTGCTCTTGTCTCTGGAAGCGTGGCAGCGCCTGCGGGAGCAACAGGGGCTGACGGTGGAGGAAAGCCGACAGGCGGTTCTGCGGGCTGCGCGGGCGCTGATCGCCTCTGAAGGCTGATCTGCGGGCGAACACCCTTGACCGTCGCGAGGAAGCGGCACTGGTGATGCCGTTTGCCTATGCCGCCCGATTCGCCTAGCATCCGGTGCAGCAGGAGGGCGGCGCGAAGCAGATGGCGCGATACGTAGCGTTCCTGAGTTACAGCCACCGCAACAAGGCTGAGACCGAGTGGCTGCATAAGGCGCTCGAACGCTATGTGATTCCCAAAAAGCTGGTCGGGCGGGAAACGGCGAAGGGCAAGGTGCCCGCGCGGCTGATCCCGGTGTTCCGCGATCGGGACGAGCTGGCGGTTTCCGCCGATCTGGGCGGGGATCTGCATGGCGCGCTGGAGAATAGCGAGCATCTGATTGTGGTGGCGTCGCCCGCGTCGGCGCACTCCACCTATGTTCAGGAGGAAATCCGCTACTTCAAATCCCTGCATGGGGAGAACCGGGTGTTCGCGCTGATCGTGGGCGGCGAACCCTATGCCTCTGCCATGCCGGGGCGGGAGGAGGAGGAGGCGTTCTCAGTCTCGCTGAGATACCGGCTGGGGGCGGACGGGCAACTGACGGACACGCCCGCCGAGCCGATCGCGGCGGATATCCGCCCCGGCAAGGACGGGCGGCGGCTGGCGCTGATGAAGCTGATCGCCGGGATCACCGGGCTGAGGCTGGACGATCTGGTGCAGCGCGAGGCGCAGCGCCGGGCGCGGCGGCTGACATGGATTGCAACCGCAGCCTCCGTGGGGATGCTGCTGACGACGGGGCTGGCCTTTTACGCCAACCAGCAGCGGGCGGTGGCGGTGGAGCAGCGGGTGATTGCCGAGCGAGAGACGGCGGCGGCGCGGGCTGCGACCGATTACCTGATCGGCACCTTCGAGCTATCCGATCCGGCGACGGAAAATCCGCGCACTGTCAGCCTGGTGACGATCCTTTCGCGCGGGGCGGAGCGGGCACGGACGGAATTGCGCAACCAGCCGGAGATCGAGGCGCGGCTGGTGACGGCGGTGGGGCGCGCCTATACCAACCTTGGTCTGCTGGACGATTCCGAAGTGGCGCTGGCGCGCGCCATGCCCGCGATCAAGCGCGCCGGGCCGGATGGTGCGCCGGCGCTGATCGCGCTCGCCAACAATTATCTGCGAAAGGGCCAGCCGGAACGCGCCTTGCAGACGCTCAGCAATGCGGATTCGATGCTGGGGCAGGATCGCAAGGAACATGTCGCGCTGCGGGCGCAGCTGGCGGCGATGCGGGGCAATATCGCCTATATCAACGGCGAGGCCGATCAGGCGCTGGGCTTCTTCGACGAAGCCGTGCGCTTCGTGGCGGCGGAAAAGGATATCGATCCGAAGCTGAGGGCCGATGTGCTGGAAGGGCGCGGGCGCATCCTCATTGATCTGGGGCGGCTGGACGAGGCGGAGGCCTCTTTGCAGGAAGCCAACCGGCTGTTCCGCGCCTATCGCGGCGAGCAGCATCTGAACACCGGCTATAATTTCTTCTACCTGGCGCTGGCGGCCTATAATGGCGGCGAATATCAGTTGGCCGAACAGCGGATCAGCCGCTCGCTGGCGATCGTGTCGCGCGTGCTGGATAAAACCAACCCGATCCGCGCCGATGTGTTGTCTCTGCAAGGCTCCATCTATCAGGCGGAAGGCAAGCTGGACCTTGCAGATACGGCCTTGGCAGAGGCGATCGACGCCTATCGCGCGGTGTATAAAGGCCCACATTACAATATCGGAATCGCCGAATTCTATCGAGCGCAGGTCGCCGAGCAGCATGGTGACCTGCGCGGTGCAATCCGGCATCTGGATGAAGCACAGCGCAACTACGAGGCGAGCTATGGCAAGCGCCACGCCAATATCGGCGAAGTGCTGGTGACTCGGGCATCCTTGCTGGATCGCACGGGAAATCATGCGCGCGCAGTGGCGGAGTGTGCTGAGGGGATCGAAATGCTGAACGCGACAATGGGCGCGGACAGCGGCTTCACGAAGGGGCTGAAGGCGACATGCGACGCCATTGGAAAAAAGGGGGTTAACAGGGCGGGCTAACTCGACATTTCAGCTTATCCGTTATACTATTTCTCAATTCGGAGCATTGAATCGGGGGCAGTCATGCGGTTCGAAAAGGGCATTTTTCTTGCGACAGTCGCACTGTGGGCAACCTCTGCAGGTGCCTATAATGTCAGCGTAACACCTGATTACGGGCATGTCCTCGTGATCGAAAATACGTTGGATAGCCTCGGCACCACGCCGGAAGTGCTCTACAAGTCGGACAGTTCCGGCAAGGGCGCGGGCTATGCCGCCAATGTCACCACCACCGGCAGCAGCGTGTTCTTCTCGTCCAGCTCGATATCGGCTGGCGCGGGCAATGGCTCTGGCTCGCTTGTCGGCGTGACGCTGGACTTCAGTGATCTTGGTGCGGCGCAGATCAACAGCATGACGTCGACGATCTTCCAGTCGACCTTCGGCTTTTACATGGCCCCGTTCGGCAACAATGTGCCGGTCTGCACCGGCGCGACCTTGCCGACCTGCCTTGGTGCCACCACCGGCGCGGTCGATTTCGCTGCCATGATCGATGGCGGCTCGTCTGTCCTGCCGCCGGGGATGGCGGGCAGCTATTTTTCATTTGATGTGCTGGTGAACGGGACCACCCAATATTCGATTGGGGGCGGCCTGACCTTGTTCGACAATGGCACCAATCCGCCCGTTCTGCTCAGCTACAGCAACATCAACGGCGTTTTGGGCGCGCTCGACGATTTGTCGACAGTGCTGCCCGGCTTCCAGCTGCTGCAGAATGACGGCTACGGCCTGATCTATGGCTGGGACCAGAGCAATTTCACTGTCAACTTCGACACGCCGATTACCGATTCGGGCAGCATCACCTACCAGATCACCACCAGCACCTTCGGCGACTCGCTGACGGGGGACAATGAATCGAGCCGCTCGATCATCGCCTTCTCCTGCTTCGCCGATCCGGTGGGCCGGGGCAGCACGCGCGGCTCGCTGATCCCGCTGCTGAGCAATCTGGCAGACCCGACCTGCGACGATTTCCGTTCCGAAGGGGACCAGAAGCGCGATTATGTGCTGAAGCTGGGCACCATCGACGAGAATGGCAATTTCGGCTTCACCGCGCCGGGCGGGGCAATCCCTGAGCCGGACACCTGGGCGATGCTGATCATGGGCTTCGGCCTTGTCGGCCTGTCCATGCGCCGGGGCCGGAAGCCCGTGGAAAGCGCCTGAGCCGAAAAGCTGGTGGCTGATCGGCCAGTGCCGATCCTGAAATGAATCCGCGCCGCTGGTCTGACCGGCGGCGCGGTTTTCGTTTTGGGCGGATCAGCCCAATGCAGGCTGGTCAGAAGCGGACGGTGACGTCCGCCCCAACCATGTTCACGCTGCCACGATTTTCCGAACGCAGGGTGCTGGTGATCGCGGCGGGGGTGCCGCTGTAGAAGTCGTCCTCCCGGTCCAGCGCTTCGGTGGTTACGAACACATGGGCGTAGGAGAAGCGGGTTTCGATGTTGTCGTTCAGCTTCCAGCTTGCGCCCGCCGTCAGCCACACCCGGTCTCCGTCGGGCACGCGGCTGGTGCGATAGCGATCCACCGTGGGGGTGGAATCGGTGGCGACTCCGGTGCGGACCGTCCAGCGATCGGACACATCATATTCGCCGCCAAGGTGGAAGCTCATGCTGTCGCGATAATGTTGCGGCGAGCTGCTGATGGAGACCCCATCAACCGTTTCGATGCGGATGGCATCGAACACGGACCAGTTGGTCCATTCCGCGCTGGCAAGGATGCGGGCGCGTTCGCTGGCCCGGATGGCGGCGGAAAAAGCCAGGCTGTCCGGCAAGGTGATGGGTGCGCGGGCGTCTGTTTCGCCGTTGGACCCGGCGAGCGGGCCGAGCAGGCCGCTGACGGTGAAGCTGCCCTTCAGCTTGTGCTTCACCTGCGAGCGATAGTGCAGGCCGACAGCGATGGGGCCGGATTCGAAGCGGCCGCCGATATCCCAGCCGAAGGAGATGTCGTCACCCTTCACCCGCGCGCTGCCGTCTGCCAGCAGGGGCGAGAGGTTGGGCAGGGCGTTGTTCAGATCCGCTTCGATATATTGGATGCTGACGCCGCCGCCGATGGAGAAACGGTCATCCAGCTTCCACGCCAGCGAGGGCTGGACATTGTAGGTCTTCACGACGGAGCGGGTGCTGTCATAGCGGCCGAACCAGCCGTCGTCATAATCCACCACCAGCCCGAAGGGGGTGTTCACGCCCATTCCGGCCCACAGCCGGTCTGTCAGCTGCATGCTGGCATAGAGGGTGGGGACGATGATCACGGGGTGGAAAGGATTGCCGCCATCGCCGCCGCCGGTGGCGATCGCGGTGGCAAGGCCGGGCACGCTGCGGGTGGTGCCGCGGTCGCTCTGGCTGGATTGCACGAACAGCAGATGCGCGCCGCCGGTGGCGGTGAAGCCTTCCAGCTTCGTCATGCCGGCCGGGTTGTACCAGACCGTGGCGGCGCTGTCGGCGATGGCACCTTCCCCCGCAAAGGCGCGGCCAACGCCGCCCGGAGAGGCTTCGCGCAGGGCAAAGCCAGAGGCGAACGCCGGAGCGGCGAGGAGCGTGAGCGGCAGGGCAGCGGCAAGCGCGCGCGCAAAAAAGTTCGACATGTGAGGGGAGCTTTCCAGAAATCCGTTGGCGCGCCCGTTGCCGATCCACCCGTTCCCGGTCAAGCGAGTCGCGACTTTCGGAGGGGTCCCCAAATAGCATATGGCAGCCTGTCCGGCGAGGCTGACCCCGCCGGACAGGTCCGCAACCTACATCCGATGCAGCGCGCAGAGCTTGTTGCCGGACGGATCGCGCAGATAGGCGAGGTAGAGGTTGCCGGTGCTGCCGCTGCGAGCGCCCGGCGGATCTTCGCAGGCGGTGCCGCCCGCCTTCAGCCCGGCGGCGTGCCATGCGTCCGCTTCTTCCGGGGATTTCATCGCGATGCCGATGGTGGAGCCGTTGCCGCAGGAGGCGGGCTTGCCGTCCAGCGGCTTGGTGATGGCGAAAATGCCGGTGGGGGCCATCCAGAACACCCGGCCCTTATCGTCTGTGAAGCCGGGGTTCACCCCCAGCACGGCGAAGGTTGCATCGTAAAAGGCCTTGGACGCTTCGATATCGTCTGCGCCGAGCATGATGTGGCTGAACATCTCTCTCTCCCCATCTGGCTCCCCGGATGGGGTCGCCGCGCGCCCTGAATGCCCGCGAACGGCGGCAAAGTCGAACTCTCAAGGATGATGAGACGTGCGCGGGTGCCGGGCTGCTCGACACTGCCGCGCCCGGCGCTAATATCCGGTGATGCAAAGCGAGATTCAGCAGGACGGCCCGCCGCCGGGCATGTTGTGGGTGCCGGGCGGGCAGTTCCGCATGGGATCGGACGTGCATTACCCGGAAGAAGCTCCGGCGCATGCCGTAGAGGTGTCGGGTTTCTGGATGGATGAAACGCCGGTGACGAACCGGCAATTCGCCGCCTTCGTGGCGGAAACCGGCTATGTGACGGTGGCCGAAGTCGCGCCCAGCGCAGAGGATTATCCCGGCGCGGACCCCTCCCTGCTGGTGCCGTCCAGCCTTGTCTTCACCCCGCCGCCGGGGCCGGTGCGGCTGGACAACTGGATGATCTGGTGGGCCTTTGTGCCGGGCGCACACTGGCGGCAGCCGCTGGGGCCGGGCGGGCCGCAGGCTGAGGAGGATCACCCCGTGGTGCATGTGTGCCACGACGATGCCGCCGCCTATGCGCGCTGGGCGGGGAAATCGCTGCCGACAGAAGCCGAATGGGAATTCGCCGGCTGGGGCGGCAACAGCAGCCATGAATATGCCTGGGGCGACGAGCTGGAGCCGGACGGGCGGCATATGGCCAATGTGTTTCAGGGCCAGTTCCCGTGGCGAAACAGCGAAGCGGACGGGTTCGCCCGCACCTCTCCGGTGAAAAGCTTCCCGGCCAATGCGTTCGGGCTGTACGACATGATCGGCAATGTGTGGGAATGGACGGACGACTGGTATGCTGCCCGCCACGAAGGCCCGCCCGTCGGCAAAAGCTGCTGCGTGCCCGCCAATCCACGCGGCGCGGCAATGGACGGCAGTTTCGATCCGGCCATGCCGGGCATCCGCATTCCCCGGAAGGTGCTGAAAGGCGGCTCTCACCTGTGCACCCCGGATTACTGCCGCCGATACCGCCCTGCCGCGCGCCACGCGCAGATGCTGGACAGCGCGATGAGCCATCTGGGCTTCCGTTGCATCATCCGGCCGTCAAAACCGGCCTGACCTAGCTCTATTGCAGATGGCATAGCCCGCTCGCCCTTCGGCATGAGGGGCCCGAAAGGAATGCCGATGATCGAGAGCAACGCGCCCATGCTGGAGGGCATCCGGATTCTGGATTGCACCGGGGTGGTGTTCGGACCTTATGCAACGCAGATTCTGGCGGATCTGGGCGCAGACGTGATCAAGGTGGAAGCGCCCGGCATCGGCGACCAGTTCCGCTGGGCCGGCAAGCATGCGAAAACCCCGGGCATGAGCCCCGGCTTCATGGGGCTGAACCGGGGCAAGCGCTCGATCGAGCTGGACTTGAAGACGGACGAGGACCGCGCCGCGATGCGGCAGCTGGTGGAAACGGCCGACGTATTCATCCTGAACGTGCGGGGCAAGGCGGCGGAAACGCTGGGGCTGGATTATGACAGCATCCGCGCGGTGAAGCCGGATATCATCTACGCCCATTGCCTCGGCTTCGGGGAAGACGGCCCCTACGCCGGGCTTCAGGCCTATGACGATGTGATTCAGGCTATCACCGGCACCACCAGCCTGCTCTCCCGCGTGGATGGCAACCCGGCGGCGCGCTATCTGCCCAGCCTGATCGCCGACAAGGTGGCCGGGCTGCACGCCGCCTATGCGGTGCTGGCCGCCATCATCCATAAGCTGCGCACCGGTGAAGGGCAGAAGATCGACGTGCCGATGATGGAGAGCTTTGCCCACTTCATGCTGCTGGAGCATCTGGGCGGGCGTACCTTCGATCCGCCCACCGCGCCCATCTGCTATTCCCGGCAGATCGACCCGGATCGCCAGCCCTTCCGCACCGCAGACGGCTTCGTCAGCATCGTGCCCTACACAGACGAATCCTGGCCGCGCCTGTTCGAGGCGCTTGGCAACCCGGTCTTTCTGGAACAGCCGCAGCTATCCACCCGCGCCGGGCG
The DNA here is from genome assembly GCF_006385875.1 of Sandaracinobacter neustonicus. Lineage (GTDB taxonomy): Bacteria > Pseudomonadota > Alphaproteobacteria > Sphingomonadales > Sphingomonadaceae > Sandaracinobacteroides > Sandaracinobacteroides neustonicus. The sequence goes on from NZ_VFSU01000021.1 coordinate 98,661, forward strand.
GGCGCAGAATCTGCCGGCCCTCTATCGTGAAATCGCCCGTCTGACGGCCAGCCTCGGCAGCGCCGACGTGCTGGCCCGCTGCGAAGCCGCCCGCATCCCCGCCATGATCGCCCGCGACATGGCAGACGTGCCGGACGACCCGCACCTGAACGCGGTGGGCTTCTTCCGCCGCACCGAACACCCGACCGAAGGCGGATGGCTGCAGCTGAAGCCTCCGGTGACCTTCTCCGGCTGGGAAACACCGGGGCCGACACAGCCGCCGCTGCAAGGCGAGCATGGCGCGGAGATCCGGCGGGAGGTTGGGATCGGTTAGCGGGGCGGTGGGTTGGCCTCCGGCGGCCCGGGCTCTGCCCGGGACCCGGCAGGGGCGTGACGCCCCTGCACCCCCTGAGTTTTTCTGAGCCCCTCCCCTGCAGGGGAGGGGTTGGGGTGGGGGCCATCCGCTTGGCGCGAGGTTCGAGGTGATGGCCTGCGGCGCTTTGGAGCCTGTCCCACCCACCACCCCACCCGTCACCCCGGATCAGGCCCGGCGTTGCTCCCCTCTCTCCAACTCTCTCCCCAGCGGGGAGAGAGAGCCACGTGGCGCCGCAGGCAACCGAAGCGGATCACTCACACGGCGTTGGAGTTGGGGCGCGACGTGAATTTTGAGGGTGCAGGGAAATCATTTCCCTGCCCGCGCGGCGCGCAAAAAAAGCCCAAGGCCGGGTTCCAAGGGCAAAGCCCCGCCCGCCGGAGCCCCCACACCGCCCCAAAAAATCCCACCTTGTATCCCCCGCCCCGCACGTGCAGGTTCTTGGGCCATGCGAACCCTGCCCTTGCTCGCGGCCCTGCTTGCCGCCACCGCCGCCCCCGCTTTTGCCGCTGACGCCACGGAGCCCGCCTTCCGCGCGCTTTATAAGGAGTTGGTGGAGACCAACACCGTCGTGAACGAGGGCAGTTGTACCAAAGCGGCCGGGCAGATCGCCGCGCGGATGAAGGCGGCGGGCTTCACGGACGATCAGCTGGTGCAGTTCGCGGTTCCCGAGCATCCGCAGGATGGCGGCCTCGTCGCCATTCTTCCCGGCACAGACAAGCGCAGCAAGCCGATCCTGTTGCTGGCGCATATCGACGTGGTGGCGGCAAAGCGGGAGGATTGGCAGCAGGATCCCTTCACGCTGGTGGAGAAGGACGGCTATTTCATCGCGCGCGGCGTCGCGGATGACAAGGCGATGGCGGCGGTGTTCGCAGACAGCCTGATCCGCCTGAAACAATCCGGGCCGAAGCTGCGCCGCACGGTGAAGCTGGCGCTGACCTGCGGAGAGGAAACCTCTGGCGCGTTCAACGGCGCGGAGTGGCTGGCCAACAACCGCCGCGAGCTGATCGACGCCGAATTCGCCCTGAATGAAGGCGGCGGTGGCCGGCCGAAGCCCGATGGCACGCCCGAACTGCTGGCGCTGCAGGTGGGCGAGAAACATTATCAGGATTTCGAAGTCACCGCGACGAACCCGGGCGGCCACAGCAGCCGCCCCGTGCCGGATAACGCGATCTACGATCTGGCAACCGCGCTGAAGGCGGTGCAGGCGTATAAATTCCCGGCCCGGCTGAACGACACAACCCGCGCTTTCTTCACGGCCGTCGCGCCCACGCAGCCCGCCCCGGTCGGCGCGGCGATGCTCGCCATCGCGAAAAATGAAAAGGACGAAGCCGCCGCTGCGCTGCTGTCCGGCGATCCGATGATGAACGCCATGCTGCGCACCACCTGCGTCGCAACGCAGGTCAGCGCGGGCCACGCCCAGAACGCGCTGCCGCAACGCGCCACCGCGAATGTGAATTGCCGCATCATTCCCGGCGAAACGGTGGAAACGACCCTCGCTGCCTTGCAAACCGCTATCAACGACCCGGCGATCAAGGTTGCACCCAAAATCAGCCGCAACAAAATCGCGATCCAACCGCCGATGAGCGCCGCCGTGGTCGAACCTGCCAGGGCGGTGGCGAAAAAGCACTTCCCCGGCGTGCCCGTCCTTCCTACCATGGTGGTGGGCGCGACAGACGGCCCCTTCCTCTCCGCAGCGGGAATCCCGGTCTATGGCGTTCCGGGCATCCTCTACGAAGCTGACGGCGGCGGGGTTCACGGCCTGAACGAACGAATCCGCGTCTCGTCCGTGCTGAACGGCCGCGCCTATCTGCACGACCTGATCATCGCCTATGCGAAATAGCGGCGCGTGACGCCACCGCGCGCCTTCAGCCGATCGCCTTATACAGGCTGAAGAAGCTGGTTGCCGTCAGCACGATGCCGACGAGCAGCAGCAGGGTCTTGGCCGGGATTTTCTTTGCGAACCATGCGCCGAAGGGGGCGGCCGCCACGCCACCGATCAGCAGGCCGGCGGTGACCAGCGTGAAGGCGTGCAGGCCGACGGTGGCGATAAAGGTGATGGAGATGGCCAGCGTCAGCACGAATTCGGCGGTGTTGACGGTGCCGACGGTTTTGCGCGGATCCGATCCCTGAATCAGCAGGTTGGAGGTGACGACCGGCCCCCAGCCGCCGCCGCCAGAGGCATCGAGGAAGCCGCCGACGAGACCGAGCGGGGTGACGAGCCTCGGGTCTTTCACCGGCGGCTCGGACGGGTAGGTAAGGGCTTTGTAGAGCAGGTAGAAGCCGATGCCGGTGAGGTAGGTCATTACGAAGGGGCGCGCGACGGAGCTGTCAACCGAGCCGAGCACATAGGCGCCCAGCACGCCCCCGATCACGCCGGGGATGGCGATGCGGGCGAACAGCTTCCAATCCACATTGCGGTGCAGGATGTGGCTGATGCCCGATGCGCCGGTGGTGAACAGCTCCACCATATGCACGCTGGCCGAGGCCCGCGCCGGGGGCACGCCCATCACGCTGACGAGCAGGGTGGAGGTGATCACGCCGAAGGCCATGCCCAGCGCGCCGTCCACGATCTGGGCGGCGAAGCCGATGGCGATGAACGGCAGGATCGCCTGCCAGTCGATGCTTTGTAGAAACTCTGTCATTCCACCTCTCTCGCAGCCCCGAGTAGATGGGCTGGGGCCGGGATTGGCAACCGGGCCGGGCGAAAGCCTTTCTTTGGGGCGACACATTTCTCTTTTGTTGTGGTTGAGATTGGGAGTCGCGGCCCCCTTCGTTAAACGCCCGCCCTCAGGCCGCTCGGGAAAACCCCAGCCGCGCAATCCGCATCAGCAGCAACCCTGCCAGTCGTGCGCGTTCGCCAAGGCTTTCGACGATCAGATACTCGTCGGCCGAGTGGATCGCCCCGCCGCGCACGCCAAGCGTATCCACCACGGCAAGGCCCGTGGCGGCGAGGTTGTTGCCGTCGCAGACGCCGCCCGCGTCGCGCCAGCCGATGGGCAGGCCAAGGTCTGCGCCGGTGGATTTCACCAGTTCGAACAGGCGCAGCTGGTTGGCATCCAGTGGTTTGGGCGGGCGGGCGAAGTTGCCGTGGCGGTGGGCGGAGACGTCATGCGCGCGGGCGACCGCGGCGATTGCGCCTTCCAGCGCAGCGTGCGCGCGGGTTTCGGCTTCCGGGGTGGCGGGCCGCATGTTCACGCGCAGCACTGCGCTGTCTGGCACGACATTGTTGGGGCCGCCGCCTTCGATCTTCGCGACGTTCACCTTCAGATCCGGCGCGATCAGCGCGGACAGGCGCAGCGCGAGGTCAGCCGCGGCGATCACGGCGTTGCGGCCTTTTTCCGGTTCGCGGCCCGCATGCGCGGCGCGCCCGGCGATGTGGATGGCGAAATTGCCGCTGCCGGGGCGGGCACCGGCCAATGTGCCGTCCGGCAGGGCGGGTTCGAACGTCAGGCCTGCGTCCACCCGGCGCGCGGCTTCCAGCAGCAGCGGAGCGGAGCCGGGGGAGGAGACTTCCTCGTCGGAATTCAGCACCACTTCATAGCCGAGATCGTGCGCCCATGGGCTGGCTTCCAGCGCTGTCAGCGCGGCCAGCATCACGGCGATGCCGCCCTTCATGTCGGCCACTCCGGGGCCGTTCAGGATGCCCGGTTCGCGCCAGTCCAACGTCTGGAACGGGTGATCAACCGGGAAAACGGTGTCGTAATGGCCCGTCAGCAGCACGCGGGTGCGGGCCTGCGGGCGGACGATGAGGTGGAGGTTCTGCCCATGTGCCAGCGAGACGACGTCGCCGCTGGGCAGCATCTGGCTGGCGTCGGCCGGGTCAAGCGCCCGCACCTCGCCCAACGAGGCGAAGGCGTCGGCCAGCAGCCCGGCGGTGGCGGCGAGGCCAGGCAGGTTGCGGCTGCCGCTGTTCACCGCGCACCAGCGTTCGACTTGCGCCAGCATGGCGGCGGGATCGATGGTGGCGAGCGCGGCCTGTTCGGCGGAGGACAGGCTCACAAGTCTGCCGCAAGTCTGCGGCCGGGCGCGATCTCGTCCGGATCGACCAGCACATGGATCAACGCCGCCTTGCCCCGGCAGCGTTCCAGCGCCGGGGCAAATTCGGCGGTGCTGCGCACGGTTTCGCCATGCAGGCCGAAGCTCCATGCGAAGGTGGCGAAATCCGGGTTGGTCAGCCGCGTGGCAGAGGGGCGGCCGGGATAATCGCGCGCCTGATGCATGCGGATGGTGCCATACTGCCCATTGTCCATCACCACAAACAGCGGCGTGGCCCCTTCATGCGCCACCGTCGCCAGCTCCTGCGCAGACATCAGGAAATCGCCGTCGCCTGCCACCACCACCACCTGCCGATCCGGGTGCAGCAGCGAAGCCGCGATCCCGGCGGGAACGCCATAGCCCATCGCGCCGGACGTGGGGGCCAGCTGCGTGTGCGGCCGGCGGTGCAGGTGGAAGCGGTGCAGCCAGGAGGCGAAATTGCCCGCGCCGTTGCAGAAAATGGCGTCCGGCGGCAGCTGATCGGACAGGGTACGGATCACGTCGGCTGGGTTCACGCCGGACTGCACGGCTGTGGGGCGGCTCCAATCCCGGTGCAGCGCCGCCATCTCCGCCACCCAGCGCGTCCGTTCATGCGGCGGCAGCGTGGCAAGCGCCGCCAGCGCCTCCCCGGCGCTCGCCTGCACGGCAAGCCGGGGCTGCCATGTGCGGCGCAGAGCTTCGGGATCGGCGCAGACGTGCACCAGCGCGCGGGCGGCGAAATCCGGGTCGATCAGCGTATAGCCTTGTGTGGCGTTCTCGGTGAGGCGCGCGCCCACCACCAGCAGCAAGTCGGCCGATTTCACCGCCGCCAACAGCGCCGGGTTGGCGCCCAGTCCCAGCTCCCCGGCATAATGCGGGTGGGCATTGTCGAACCGGTCCTTGCGTCTCCAGCTGGTGACAACGGGCAGGCCAAGCCGGGTCGCGACCAGTTCCGCCATCCGGCTGTCGTCCGCCGACCACAACGGCCCGCCCAGCAGCAGTATGGGCCGTTCGGCGTGCTCCAGCAGGGCAGAGATGGCCTGGATGGCCCGCTGAGGCGGCGCGGGAGGCTCCAGCGGGGCGGGGGCGAGCGCCACGCCCGGTGGTGCCTCCAGCGCCAGCTTGTCGTCTGGCAACACCACCACCACGGGGCCGGGGCGACCGGACAGGGCGGTCGCCAGCGCAGAGGCCATTTGTTCGGCCACGCGCGCAGGTTCGCGCAGGGTGATCACCTGCTTGGCGATGCTGCCGAAGACGCGGTGATAATCCACCTCCTGAAAGGCCTCTCGGCCGATCATATCGTCCCCCACCTGCCCCACCAGCAACAGCAGCGGCGTGGAATCCTGCTGCGCGGTGTGCAAGGCGATGGCCGCGTGGGTGGCACCGGGTCCGCGTGTGACCATGGCGACTCCGGGCAGGCCGGTCAGCTTGGCGGCGGCTTCGGCCATGTTCCCGGCGGCGGCCTCGTGACGACAAGTGACAAGGCGGACGGGCACGTCACGCATGGCATCCAGCAAGGGCAAATAGGATTCGCCGGGCACGGCGAAGGCATGAGTGATTCCGGCAGCCGCGAGGCTTTCCGCGATCAATGTGGAGACCGTTCGGCCCATGCGAAAGGCAAAGCCGCGCAACAGCGCCTTGTCAAGCATACCCGCCCCCTGCTAGGGGCCGCCCCTCCAGAGCGCGGAGCGGTGGCCGAGTGGTCGAAGGCGCACGCCTGGAAAGTGTGTATAGGTCAAAAGCCTATCGTGGGTTCGAATCCCACCCGCTCCGCCAAACATCTGATATAATTGAATAATATATCACATATCACAAATTACCCCCGGATTTCCGGGGGTTTGCGGGCGCAGGCCAACCGGGGCCTGGCCGTGCGGCGGCGGAGGTTGACGGAAAGAGCCTGGATTCTCTGTGGCGGATTTTGGCGGTTGGGAGTGTGGTGAGGGGCTTCAGACGCGTTGCGCGACGACGCCCATGAGCCGACGCTGATCAGACCAGGATGGCGCGATGCGCTTCAGGTCCTTCGTGCTCTCGAGATTGAGGTCGGCGGGTGCTGTGCCGTCGAGTAGCGCTTCCACGATATCGGGTGCCAAGAACGTCAGGCGGAGGATGCGGTCGAGGTATGGGGGTGACAGGCCTTCGACCCTTGCGAGATCGGTGACCGTCAGATTGGTATCGGCCGTGAGGCGCTGCCACCAGCTATGACCCAGGGCAATGGCTGCAAGGAACTTAGCGTCGACCAGGCCTGGGGCGGCGCGCTGGCCATTGTCCAGAATGAACCGCACCGCGAGCCCGGAGCGCCGGATGCGAGCAGGGATGGTGATATGCATTGCATCCGAAGTGACCGTATCGGCGGGGAGTCCTAGCTCTTTGCCGAGAGTGGTTGGCTCGAAGGTGAGTTCGACGGCATCTTCCCGCACGGCGACGCGACGGACGATGCGGCCGAGTACAGCCTGCACCGCAAGACCTCGCTTGCCATCGAGTTTGGCGAGCAGCGCTTCTGACCGGCTCACGATAGATGCCAGGTGTTTGGGGTCAGCCGTCGATGCCCCAAGCTGTCGTGCAATGGCGATGGGGTCCTTGAGCTGTCCGACAATGGCCTGGAGCACCACCTGCTCCAACTCCCTGGCGGGGATGCGCAGACCATCCAGGCGCTTGTTCCCGTCCCCCTTTGCAAGCCCATGCTGGAGATGCCGACTGACATAGTAGCGGTAGCGGACCTTCCCCTTGCTGGCGTGGGTGGCAACCAGCGGCCGGCCCTGCTCGTCCACAACCTTCCCTGCGAGCAAGCTGGGGTCTTTTGCCGTCGGGCCGAGTTGTGCTCCTTGCATGTTGTCATTGAGTTGGGCCTGGAAGCCGAAGAACACTACTACGCTACCATCAACACACTGAATGTGGCAGCGTGACTCAAACCAACCAGCCTCCGCCAAACCCGGCGCGGTTCAGAACGGATAGAGGGTCATCTTCCTGGTCGGATTGATACACCGGGCCGCAGTGGGGTGGACAACCGGTTGTTTGTGGATGCGATCCTGTGGATGGCGGGTAATGCGGCCCGTTGGCGGGATTTGCCGGAGGTGTTTGGCAAGTGGAGCGGTGTTCATGCGCGGTTTCGGCGCTGGTCCCATGCGGGTGTGTGGGAGAGGCTTTTCCATACCATGGCCGATACGCCGGATTTTGAGTATGTCCTGATCGACAGCACCATATCGAAAGTCCACGCTGACGCGACGGGCGCAAAAGGGGGGCTGAAGCTGCCGCGGTCGGTCGGTTATATAGGGGGCTGACGACAAAGCTGCACGCCGCCGTCGATGCGATTGGCCTGCCGCCGCGCATCCACTCGACGCCGGGCCAATGGGGCGACAGCCCGCAGGCCAAGCACTTCTGTCCGGCTTGAAGGGTGTTGGCCACATCATCGCCGATACCGCCTACGATGCCGATCCGTTGCGCGCCTTCATCGCTCACGATGTGCGGGCAACCGCACAGATCAAGGCCGATCCCCGTCGCGCCAGCGCCCCTACCATCGATTGGAAACTCTACAAGGAGCGACACCAGATCGAACGCTTCTTCAACAAACTCAATCGCTTCTGAAGGATCGCCCTGCGATGCGAGAAAACACTCCAAGCCTTCATGGGCTTCGTCCACCTCGCTTGCACCATGAGCTGGATACGATGAATGCAGACAGCGCCTAGGGGAGGGGTTGAGGTGGGGGCCATCCGCTGGGCACCAGGGTGAGGTTATTGCCTGCGGCGCTTTGGGGCTGCCCACCGACCTCTTCGCACGTCACCCCGGACTTGATCCGGGGTCGAGCTTTCTTCTCCAGCGTTGCCGAAGAACAGCTGGACCCCGGATCAAGTCCGGGGCGACGGGTGTGGTTGGTGGGGAGGTTGGTGGGTTTCTCAGGGGCCTTCGACAGGCTCAGGCTGAGCGGGTCGTGGGGGTAGCGGATCAGGCCCGGCGTTGCTCCCCTCTCTCCACCTCTCTCCAGCGGGGAGACAGAGCCTCCGTAGCGCCGCAGGCAATCGAATCCTGATCACACCCACGGCGCTGAAGTTCAGGCACAACGCAAAGTTAGAGGGTGCAGGGAAATCATTTCCCTGCCCGCCGGAGGCAAAAACCTTCCCGAATAAACCCCAACCCACCCGCAAACGAAGGCGGGCGCGTCAGCCTCAGCTCTCCACCGTCTCCGCTTCAACCGTCTTGCGCGGGCGGCCGCGGCGGCGGGGCTTGGGCGCTTCGTCTGCGGCAGCGGCCTCTTCCACGACGGTTTCGCGCACCGGCGCGCCGCCGAAGGCGACGAGGGCGGCTTCGCCGTCTGACAGGGCCTGTTCGGTGGCCTCCGGCGCGACGCGGTCTTCGCGCACACGCTCCGGGCGGCGGTCCTGCCAGCGCTGGCGGTTGCCGCCGTCCTCGCTGCGGGGTTCATTGCGAGCCTCATTGCGGCCCTCGTTGCGCGACCCGCCGGAGTCGCCACGCTCGTCGCCGCGATCGCGGTTTTCATAGCGCGGGCGGCGCTCGCCGCGCTGTTCGCGGGGCTGCTGCTCGCGCGGCTGGCGCTGTTGCTGCTCGGCCTCGGGCTGTTCGTCGCCGTTCTGGCCTTCGGCTTCGTCGCCATCGGCACCCACGGGATCGTCTTCGAACGGATCGAACACGCCGCGGCGGGCGCGCATTTCTTCCTGGCGGATGCGGCTGTCATTCAAGACGCGGAAATAATGGTCGGCGTGTTGCAGATAATATTCCGAGGCCACCCGGTCTCCGGCCTGATGCGCATCGCGGGCGAGCTGTTTGTATTTTTCCAGCAGCTGGTGGGCGTTGCCGCGCACCCGCACTTCCAGCCGGTTGTTGGTCTGGCCGCCGCTGGCCATCCCCATCGGGCGCGGGTTGCTGCCGTTGTTCCCGCCCCCGCCGCGCCGCCTGCGACCATTCTGCCTGTTCTGCATGCCCGGATGCCGTCCTTCCAATGTGCAGCTTGATGCGGCGGCCTGATCCTTCGCCGCCGCCTCGTTTCTAGGCAGATTCCGCCTGATGTGCAGAGGCCCCATGCCTCATGCCGACGCGCCGGAATGTGCCAGCCGCCAAAGCGTCATGAACCCTAAGATATGCCCATGGGCATATCATCCAGCCTGCCCGTCACACTTGCTGCGTTGCAGCCAGATCGGGCGATCACTCGGCCCGTCTTTCAAGTATGAGGGAGCAGGCTGGCCGGCCCATGGCCCGGCTGCGCTGCACAATCTTCCTAGACGCTGCGATTCGCCGTGCCAAGCAAAAAGCGGCGGGCGTGCGATCAACAGCGAATGCGCAATACCCGTGCGCGGCCGCTGAGGTCGGGCACCGTCGTTGCGTGCAGGTGCAGCGCCGCCGCCATCTCCAGCAGGGCCGGGCCTTGCCCCAGCCCGAATTCGAACAGCGCCACGCCGCCGGGGGCCAGCAGGCGCGGCACTTCGGGCAGCAGGATGCGATAGGGGGCCAGCCCGTCCGGCCCGCCGAACAGCGCGCTTGCGGGCTCATAGTCCGCGACATCGGGCATCAGCTCTGCCGAATCCTCGATATAGGGCGGGTTGCACAGGATCAGGTCGAACGGCCCTTCCACGCCTGCCGCCCAGTCTCCGCTGCGGAACGCCGCCCGTGCCGCCAGCCCCAGCCGGGCCGCGTTGCCGCGCGCCACCGCCAGCGCCGCGTCTGAGCGGTCGATTCCGAACCCCAGCGCCTGCGGCCATTCGCTCAGCGCCGCCAGCAGCAACGCGCCCGAGCCGGTGCCAAGGTCCAGCACATTTGCGGGCGGGCGCGCGTCAAAATGCGCCAGCGCTTCGGCGATCAGCGTCTCGCTGTCCGGGCGGGGCACCAGCACGTCGCGTGTCACCCGAATCGGCAGGGACCAGAATTCCCGCTCGCCCGTCAGATGCGCCACCGGCTCATGGGCGCGCCGCCGCGCCAGCAGCGCCTCGAACGCAGCCTGCGCCGTTGCACCCACCGGCGCACGGCTCATCAGCATGGGCAAGCGTTCCTCGTCCAGCACATGCGCGAGCAGCAGTTCCGCATCCAGCCGGGGGGTATCACCGGGCAAAGTCGCTGCCGCCGCCCGCAACAGGGCGTGACGGTCTCCCGCCTCAGGCATCCAGCGCAGCCAGCCGCTCCGCCTCGTCCTCGGCGATCAGCGCGGTCACCAGCTCCTCCAGCCCGCTGCCTTCCATGATCTCCGGCAGCCGGTGCAGCGTCAGGTTGATGCGATGATCCGTCACCCGGCCTTGCGGGTAGTTATAGGTGCGAATCCGCTCGGAGCGATCCCCCGAGCCCACCATCGCCTTGCGGTCCGCCGAACGCGCGCGCGCCAGCTTCTCCCGCTCCATGTCGTACAACCGGCTGCGCAGCACCTTCAGCGCCTTGGCCTTGTTCTTGTGCTGGCTCTTTTCGTCCTGCTGAATCACCACCAGCCCGCTGGGCAAGTGGGTGATGCGCACCGCCGAATCGGTGGTGTTCACGCTCTGCCCGCCGGGGCCGGACGAGCGATAGACGTCGATGCGCAGATCCTTGTCGTCGATCTGCACATCCACTTCCTCGGCCTCGGGCAGCACCGCCACCGTCGCGGCGGAGGTGTGGATGCGCCCCTGCGCCTCGGTCGCGGGCACGCGCTGCACCCGGTGCACGCCGCTTTCGAACTTCAGCCGCGCGAACACGCCCTCGCCGTTCACGCCCATCACCACTTCCTTGAAGCCACCCAGTTCGGCGGCGGACGCGCTGATCGTTTCCACCCGCCAGCCGCGCAATTCGGCATAGCGTTGATACATACGCGCCAGATCGCCCGCGAACAGGGCGGCCTCGTCGCCGCCGGTGCCCGCGCGGATTTCCAGAATCGCAGGCTTCGCGTCGGCGGAGTCCTTGGGCAGCAGCTTCAGCGCCAGATTGCGCTCGGCATCAGGCAACTTTGCCTTCAGTTCGGGCAATTCCTCCACCGCCAGCGCCCGCATCTCCGCGTCGCCCGCCGCATCGGCGGCCAGCGCTTCCAGTTCCGCCAGTTCGCGCCGCATCGCCAACACCTCGCGCGCGGCGTCCGCCGCCGGAGTCAGTTCGGCATAATCCTTGGAGAGCGCGACGAACTTCGAAGGCTCCAGCGCCGGGTTCGACATCTCCGCCGAAAGCCCCTCATGGCGCTGGATCAGTTGCGCGAGGCGCTGGTCAGGCAGATGCACCATCAGGCCCGCGCCTTCAGCCAGCTCACCAGCCCGTCCCGCGACACCGCCTGCTGCTCGCCGCTGGCCATATCCTTCACCGAAACGCCGCCGCTCGCGATCTCGTCATCGCCCAGAATCAGCGCAAAGCGCGCGCCGGCTTTCGCCGCCCGCTCCATCCGCTTCTTCATATTGCCACGCCAGCCCTGCTCGGCCGACAGCCCCGCCGCGCGCAGCTCCGCCAGCAGGCCGTTGGCCGCCAGTTCGGCCGCCGCGCCCATCGGCACCACTGCCACATCCAGCGCATCCGCCGCCGGTTCCGAACACAGCATCATCAGCCGCTCGATGCCGCCAGCCCAGCCCACGGCGGGCGTGTGCGGCCCACCCATGCTCTCGATCAGCCCGTCGTAACGCCCGCCGCCGATCACGGTGGCCTGCGATCCCAGCGCGTCGCTGACGAACTCGAACGCCGTGTGCCGGTAATAATCGAACCCACGCACCAGCTGCGCGGCCCGCTGGAAGGCGATGCCACTCGCCTGCAACCCGGCCTGCACGCTTTCGAAGAACGCCCCGGCCTCGCTGCTCATATAGGCATCGATCGACGGCGCGGCGTCCACCAGCGGGCGATCCTGCGCTTCCTTGGTGTCCAGAATGCGAAGCGGGTTGGTCTCCAGCCGCCGCAAACTCTCCTCGCTCAAGGCGTCTTTGTGCGCGGAAAAGTGCGCGACCAGCGCTTCACGCCACTTGCCGCGCGTTTCCGCATCGCCCAGCGTGTTCAGCTGCAAGGTCACGCCGCCGACACCCAGTTCCTTCAACAGCAGATCGGCCAGCGCGATCAGCTCCACATCCGCCGCCGGTTCCGCCGACCCGATCACCTCGGCATCCAGCTGGTGGAACTGCCGATAGCGCCCCTTCTGCGGCCGCTCGTAACGGAACAGCGGCCCGTGCGTGACGAGCTTCAGCGGCGCAAACTGCTGCCAGCCTTCGGAGATATAGGCCCGGCAAATCCCCGCCGTGAACTCCGGCCTCAGCGTCAGCGATTCGCCGTTGCGATCCTCGAACGTGTACATTTCCTTGGAAACCACGTCGGTCGTCTCGCCCAGCGTGCGCGCGAACACGCTGGTGAACTCGACCACCGGCACTTCCACCCGGCGGAAGCCGAACCTGCGAGAAACATCGCGGAACGTCCCCACCACATGCTCGAAGCGGGCCGCCTGTTCGCCGATGAAATCCTGCATCCCGCGCACGGGCTGCGCCTTCTGCACCTTGGCCGGTTTCGTCTCGTCGCTCATGGGCCGCGCGCTTAGCAGCGGGAGGGGGTGGACGCAAAGATTGGGTGTTTGCGAAACGAAGGGGTTCGAGAACGAAGGGGTTCGAGAACGAAGGGGTTCCACCCCTTCACCGCGGCAGGGGCGTGACGCCGCTCGCACCCCCTTAGTTTTTAGCCCCTCCCCTGCAGGGGAGGGGTTGGGGTGGGGGCCATCCGCTTGGCGTGAGGTTGAGAGTTATTGCCTGCGGCGGTTTATGTCGGGGCCTGCGCCACCCACCTCCCCCCACGTCACCCCGGACTTGATCCGGGGTCCAGCTTGTTCTTCTCCAACGTTGCGGGTGAAAAGCTGGACCCCGGATTAAGTCCGGGGTGACGGTTGCGGATGTGGAGAGGGTGGTGGGTATCTCAGGGGCCTTCGACAAGCTCAGGCTGAGCGGGTTGAGAGATTTGTGGATCAGGCCAACCGGTGACACCCCCTCTCCATCTCTCCCCCTTGCAGGGGGAGAGTGCTTCGTTGCGCCGCAGGCAATCGAATCTGATCACTCACACGGTATTTGAGTTTTGACACGACGCCAATTTTGAGGGTGCAGGGACATCATGTCCCTGCCCGCCGGAGGCAAAAAACCCGAGTGGTGGCCGAGTTCAAACAACAAAACCGCCGGCCTTCTCACCTCCCCCTCAGCACCCCCCGGATCGCCGCCATTCGCTGCGGTCTTGAAACGGGTGCCCGTTCTCCAGCCCTTGCGCGTCTACGGTGAAGATGCCCTTGGCATCGCGGCGGATGCTTGTCCGCCCGGATCGGCCGCTGCTGCAGCGGTAGGTCACGGTGCCGCTGTCGGCGCTGTCGGCGATGATGGAAAAGCTGCATTGCGCGCCCGGCCGCCCGCCCATCAGCAGGGCGGCGCTGTCTTGCAGGCACTGGCTGCTGCTGGATTGGCCGCCGATGGCGGTCACCTGCCAGGCACCGGGGGCAAAGCCCTGCAGCGCCTTCAGATCGGGCGCGGGCTGGGCCTCCGCAGAGAAGGGCACCAGCATCAGGGGAATCGCAAATCTCAACCGCATCCGGCCAATCTGGCACAACAGTTGGACAAAAGCATGGCCCGTGCGACGGGATTGCGCCCGATCAGATCTCCAGCAGAAACTGTTTCGAGCAGAATTCGCAATCCACCGCGATCACGCCGTCGGCGTTGCGCATCTCGGCGCGCTCTTCCTCGGGGAATTGCCCCAGCACGTTGCGGATATGCTCGACGGAGCAGCGGCAGCCGCGCGAAATGGCGATTTCCGGCAGCACCCGCACTTCATCCTCGTTGAACAGCCGCCACAGCAGCGCGTCCAGCGACAGCCCGGCATCGGTCAGCTCATCCGGCGTCACCGTCGAGGCCAGCGCTTCCACATGCGCCCAATGCTCCTGCCCGGACTCCACATGCAGCCGCGCCGCGCCGTCTTCGGCGCGCGGCAGATGCTGCACGATCATCCCGCCCGCGCTCCAGCGCCCGTCGGCTCCGCGATGGGCTGCCAGCCGCACCAGCGTCGGCAGCTGCTCGCTGTTCTCGAAATAGCCCTGCGCGGCGGCTTCCAGCGTGTCACGCCCCAGTTCGACGATGCCCTGATAGCGCTCGGACGAGGCGGTCTGGTCCAGCGTGATCGCCAGATAACCCTTGCCCAGCAGCGCCTCGAGCGAGGCCGAACGCCCTTCGTCCAGCGGTGCGAAGCGGCGGTCCAGATCCTGGCTGGCATAGCCGCGCAACTCGCCCAGCCGCCAGTCCGCCACCAGCAGCTTCAGCTGGCCGCCCTCGCCCTTGGCCTGAACGGTCAGCTGGCCCTCGTCCTCGCGGAACAGCGCGCCCAGCAAGGCGGTAAGCACCAGCGTTTCCGCCACGATCCGCGCGACGGGTTCGGGATAGGCATGCGCCGCCAGAATTTCGTTCAGCGTGGAGTCCAGCCGAACCACCCGCCCGCGCGCCGCGCGGCCGGGAATGGTGAAGCCCAGAATCCGGTCTGCCATCAGCCCAGCCGCCCCAGCGCCCACAGCAGCAACGCCTTTTGCGCATGCACGCGGTTGGCGGCTTCTTCCCACACGGCGGATTGCGGGCCGTCGATCACCTCGTCGGTCACTTCCTCGCCGCGATGCGCGGGCAGGCAGTGCAGGAACAGCGCGCCGGGCGCGGCCAGCGCCATCAGCGCCGCGTTCACCTGATAATCGGCGAAGGCCGCCTGCCGCTCGGCAATGTCGGTGTCGCCCATGGAGACCCAGGTGTCCGTCACCACCACGTCCGCCCCGCGCACGGCTTCGGCCGGATCACGCACGATGTGGATGGTCGCGCCCCGGTCCGTAGCTTCCGCCACGAAGGCCGGGTCCGGCGAATAGCCGTCCGGGCAGGCGACCGTTACGGCAAAGCCCAGCAACCCGGCCGCTTCGATCACGGAACTGCACACATTGTTGCCGTCGCCGATCCACGCCCAATGCGTGCCATCGACATTGCGGCCCAACCGTTCCTCCACCGCCAGCAGATCGGCCACCACCTGGCAGGGGTGGGACACATCCGTCAGCCCGTTCAACAGCGGCACGTCGGCGGCGGCGGCAAAGGCCTCCACATCGGCATGGCGGTTGGCGCGGATCATCACCGCATCCACGAAGCCGGAGAGCACGCGCGCCGTGTCGCCGATGCTTTCGCCCCGGCCCAGCTGCATTTCGCCCGCGGACAGGGTGATCGTCGCCCCGCCCAGCTGGCGCATGGCGATGTCGAAGCTCAACCGGGTGCGGGTGGAGGGCTTTTCGAAGATCGCGGCCAGCACATGCCCGGCCAGCGGCGCATCGGCATCGGCCCGGCCCTGCGGCCAGCCCTTGCGCGCCGCCTTGCGGTCGCGGGCCTGATCCAGCACCAGCCGCAGCCCGCCGGGGCCAAGGTCTGACAGGTTCAGCACATGGCGCACGCCGCTCATGCGGAAGCCTTCGCCAGCACGGGCGCGCCAGAGCGCCGGGAAAGAAGGATCAGCTGGGACACGGCCATGGCAACCTCGTTCGGGAACAAGCAGCGGAAATAAAAAAGGCGGCGAAACGCCGCCTGACCTATTTCGAACCCACATAATGGCTCAGGCGCGTAATTTCCACCCCGACTTCAGCAGCGCGTAGGCGAGTGCCCACAGCAGCGCGCACAGCCCGCCGACGATCAGTGCCCCCAGCCACACCGGCGCTTCCGCCACACCGATGAACCCGGCGCGGAAACCGTCGATCATATAGAAGAAGGGATTGGCCCGGCTGACGGCCTGCATCGCCGGCGGCAGCCGATCGATCGCATAGAAGGTGCCGGAGAGCAGCGTCAGCGGCTGCACCACGAAGTTGGTGACGGCCGCGCCATGATCGAATTTGTCGGCCCAGATGCCCGTCAGCACCCCCAGCAGCCCCAGCAGCAGGCAACCCAACGTGCCAAACAGCAGCACTTGCAACGGGTTGGCGACACTCACCTGTACCCCCGGCCACAGCAGCATCGCCGCCCACACCGCCAGCCCGACGGCCCAGCCCCGCGTGACGGCACCCGCCACATAGCAGGCCAGCAACTCGCCATGGCTCAAGGGCGGCATCAGCACATCGACGATGGTGCCCTGCACCTTGGCAATGATCAGCGACGACATGCTGTTCTGAAAGGCGTTCTGCGTCATCCCCATGATAATCAGGCCGGGGGCGAGGAAGGTGGCATAGGGAAAGCCCAGCACTTCGCCCTTGGCGCTGCCCAGCGCGAGGGTGAAGATCGCCAGAAACATCAGCGTGGTGATGGCCGGGGCCCAGATCGTCTGCATCTGAACCTTGAAGAACCGGCGCACTTCCTTCACATAGAGGGTGCGTATTCCCAGCCAGTTGACGCCGTCGATCACCGGAACTCCGGGTTCCGGCAGTGTCGGCGCGACAGGTTGGGGAGGAATTTGCGCTTGCATCGTTGCCACGCCGTCTATCGGGGTCGGCCAACTCCCGCAAGCCAGCCGAAAGCAAAACCATGGCCTGGACAGACGAGCGCATCGCTCTCTTGAAGCAATATTGGGAAGAAGGCCGCTCCGCGAGCCAGATCGCGGAGATTCTGGGCGAAGGCCTGTCGCGCAACGCGGTGATCGGCAAGGCGCACCGCCTCGGCCTCGCGTCGCGCCCCTCTCCGTTGAAGACCGGCGAGGCGAAGGCCGAAAGCAAGGCCCCGAAAGCGGAGGCGAAACCGGCCGCGCCAAAACCGGCGCCACGCCCCGCGCCGCAACCGGTGGCGGCAGCCCCGGCTCCGCAACCGGCCCCGACCCCCGTTGTCGCCGCTCCGGTGGCCCCGCCCGTGGCTCCGGCCCCGGCGGCGCTGTCCCCGGGCCTGCAACCAGCCCCCCGCCCGGCAGCGCCGCGCGGCAAGGGGGAGCGTGTGACCCTGCTCGACCTGAACGACCGCATCTGCAAATGGCCGATCGGCCACCCGGACGAGCCGGATTTCCACTTCTGCGGCAAGCCGGTGAACCCGGGGTTCCCTTATTGCGGGGAGCATTGCCTGGTGGCGTATCAGGCGCAGATGCCGCGCCGGGATCGGCCGGGTGGGCCGCCGAGGCCGTTCGGGCCGAACTTGCCGCGCCCCCGTTAACGCAAGGCGTCAACGGGGTAGCCGGCTGTGATTAAGGCGAAGCCTTAACTCGCAGACTCGGCGAAAGCGCGGCCGGCTGAGTCGGGGGTCTCTACCCCCGGCCAGTCCGACGAGTCCGGCTTTGCCGGACCCTTTCTTTTCTCTTTTCCCCAGCCGGACTCGCGCGACTTGTCGCGCGGCCGGCCTATCCGCGCGCGCCAACGCCGGGGGAGCCTCCAACAACTCCAACAGCTCCTACACCCAAGCCGTTGATGTTGCAGTGTTGGATGATGTTCCACGTGGAACAACCGATGTGGTTATCCGGTGTTCCGGGTGGACGGGTCAGCGTTTGATCTCGGGCGCGGCCGCTGGCGAAGCCAGCGAGTCCGCTAGCGGCGAATCCCGTAGCCACGGGCCGCAGGCATGACCGCGCGCCCGAGCCTGCGCAGGAAACTTAGGCGAAGCGCCTAGCGTTTGAGGGGGCCAAGAAAAGTCCGGCAAAGCCGGATTCGTCGGACGGGTTCGTCGGACAAGCCCTCCGCCCCGCCGTCCGGGCCCGCGGCGAGTCGAGAGTTTGCGCTTTGCGCAAATCTTCGCCGCCTTCGGCCAAAAAAATCCCCCCGGTGTTACCACCGGGGGGAGGTTGGTTCCTTGGGGAGGAAATCATGGGCTGCGCCGGTTCACCCGGCGTCGCCGAACTCAGTAATTATAGGCACGCTCGCCATGCTCGCCGAGGTCGAGGCCTTCGCGCTCCACCTCTTCACTCACACGCAGCCCCGTCAGGGCCTTGGCGATGTAGAAGGCAATCGCAGCGCCGACCGCCGACCAGACGATGGCAACCGCCACAGACTTCAGCTGGATCCACACTTGCGGCCACAGGGTGTAGTCGTCCCCGGCAGGCCCGCCCAGCACCGTCAGCATGGTGAAGGCCGTGCCGATGGAGCCGATGATGCCGCCGATGCCGTGGATTCCGAACACGTCCAGCGAGTCGTCCAGGCCCAGCTTCAGCTTCACCTTCATCACAAAGATGCAGCAGGCGATGGCCGCAATCGCGCCCAGCAGGATCGCACCGAACGGGCCGGAGTTGCCGGCAGCCGGAGTCACCGCCACAAGGCCGGCGATCGCACCGGAGCAGGCACCCAGCAGCGAGCCGGAGTGGCCGAGCAGCTTCTCGGTCAGCATCCAGAACAGCACACCGGCAGCTGTCGCGGTGAAGGTGTTGATGAGCGCCAGACCGGCCGAGCCATTGGCTTCCAGCGCGGAACCCGCGTTGAAGCCGAACCAGCCAACCCACAGCAGGCCGGTGCCGATCAGCGTCATCGTCAGCGAGTGCGGGGCGATCAGTTCCTTCTGATAGCCGATCCGCTTGCCGAGAATGATCGCACCAACCAGAGCCGAGACACCCGCGTTGATGTGCACCACGGTGCCGCCCGCGAAGTCCAGCGCGCCCCAGCCGAAGATCAGGCCGGTGGAGGCGTCGTCACCGCCCGCATACCACACCATGTGCGCGATCGGGTAATAGACGATGGTCAGCCAGACGAGGGCGAACACCATGAGAGCGGAGAATTTCATCCGCTCCACAAGGCCACCGACGACCAGCGCCACGGTGATGGCGGAGAAGGTCATCTGGAAGGCGATGAAGACGAATTCCGGAATGACGACACCATCGGTGAAGGTGGCGACGTTGGAATCGGCCGTCAGGCCCGACAGGAAGAATTTGCCGCTGGAGATGAACTGGTTGGCGTCTCCGCCGAAGGCCAGACCATAGCCATAGATGACCCACATGATCATCGCGAGGCTGGCCACGCCGATGATCTGCGTCAGCACCGAGGCCATGTTCTTGGTGCGGACAAGGCCGCCATAGAACAGGGCGAGGCCGGGGACGATCATCATCATCACCAGCACGGTGGCGACCATCATCCAGGCGGTGTCGCCCTTGTTGGGAACGGGATCGGCAGCCGCCGTTTCAGCCACTGCAGCTGCAACCGGCGCGGCCACTTCGGCGGCCACGGTTGCAGCTTCGGTGGCGACAGCCGCCGCTTCCTGCGCGAACGCGGGATGTGCCGTGGCAATGCCCGCAATCCCCAGGCCCAGGGCGATCTTGCCCCAGGGCAGGTGTCGCAATTCCATATGAGACCCCTCCTTGAACAGGCCGGGCTTGCTGCCCGCCTTGAATATCGAGCCCGGCCGCATCAAAGCGCCGACTCGTTGGTTTCGCCGGTGCGGATCCGAACCGTTCCCGCCACGTCGAAGATGAAAATCTTGCCGTCGCCGATGGCACCGGTGTGCGCCGCCTGCTGGATGGCCTCGACAACGCGCGGAGCCAGCTCCGTCGGCACTGCCGCCTCGATCTTCACCTTCGGCACCAGGTTGGTGGTGTATTCGGCTCCCCGATAGATTTCGGTCTGGCCCTTCTGGCGCCCGAAACCCTTCACTTCAGTCACGGTCATTCCCGAAACGCCCAGCGCCGTCAGCGCTTCACGGACATCGTCGAGCTTGAACGGCTTGATCACGGCCACGATGAATTTCACAGCTGCCGAACCCCCTCTTTCTGACTGGCGAACGCAAATGCGCCCGCAGCAGGGGTCCCATGCACATCCCGTGCCAAGTGATTGTCACATTGAGTCGCACCCAATGCAGACTTTCAATTGCCCAAAATCGCGGCAAGCCGCTCCGGGCAAATTGCCTGATGCCTGATTTTCAGGCAGTTCCGCCGACGGTGAGCCCTTCTACCAACAAAGTCGGCTGCCCCACGCCCGCAGGCACCGATTGCCCGCCCTTGCCGCAGGTGCCGATGCCTTCGTCCAGCGCCATGTCGTTGCCGATGGCCGCGATCTTCTGCATCACCTCCGGGCCATTGCCGATCAGCGTTGCGCCTTTCACCGGCGCGCCGATTTTCCCATCCTCCACCAGATAGGCCTCGGTGCAGCTGAACACGAATTTGCCGGAGACGATATCCACCTGCCCGCCGCCGAAGCTTTTGGCATACAGACCCTTCTTCACGCTTCGCAGGATTTCGCCGGGGTCTTCGGACCCCGCCGCCATGAAGGTGTTGGTCATGCGCGGCATCGGCGGATGGCGGAAGCTTTCCCGCCGCCCGTTGCCCGTCGCCGCCACGCCCATCAGCCGGGCGTTCATGCGATCCTGCATGTAACCGCGCAGATAACCGTCCTCGATCAGCACCGTGCGCTCGGTGGGCGTGCCTTCATCGTCCACGCTCAGCGAACCGCGCCGGTCCGGCAGGGTGCCGTCGTCGATCACCGTCACGCCGGGGCTGGCAACCCGTTCGCCCACGCGGCCGGAAAAGGCCGAACTGCCCTTGCGGTTGAAATCGCCTTCCAGCCCATGGCCCACCGCCTCATGCAGCAGGATTCCGGGCCAGCCCGGCCCCAGCACCACCGGCATCACGCCAGCCGGCGCGGGCACGCTCTCCAGATTGGTCAGCGCCTGCGCCAGCGCGAGGTCGATCGCGCGTTCCCATTCGCCTTCCTGAAACAGCCGGTCATACAGCTGCCGCCCGCCAAAGCCCCAGCTGCCGGATTCGCGCCGCCCGTCCTTCTCGGCGACGATCCCCACATTCAGCCGCACCAGCGGCCGCACATCCTTCACCCGCACGCCATCGGCGCGGATGATCTCCACATGGCTCCAGCTGGCCGCGAGGCTCGCCGTCACCTGCGCCACGCGCGGGTCTTTCGCGCGCGCCACCGCGTCGATCCGCTCCAGCAGCTTCACCTTCTCCGCAAACGGCACCGCCGATAACGGATCGGCATCGGTATACAGCCGCCGATTGGTGCCGCGCGGCGCATCCGCTGCGGCGACGCCACCATGGCCGGACTTCACCACCGCCACCGTCTCCGCCGCGCGCCGGATCGCCGCCGCCGAAATCTCGTTCGCATGGGCATAGGCGCTCACCTCGCCCACCACGCCGCGCAAGCCGAAGCCCCGGCTCTGATCGAAACTCGCCGACTTCAGCCGCCCGTCGTCAAACGCGAAACTCTCGGACGTGGCGACCTGCAGATACAGCTCGCCATCCTCCATCCCGTCGAGCGCCTGCTTCGTCAGGCGCTCAGCCTCGTGCGGATCGAGTTCGGTGTAGAGAAGCGTGTCCATGGGGCGGAGATAGGGGGTTCGGGGGGAAAGGCCAATGGGGGTGGTGGGGCTGACGTTGGAGGCCTCCGGCGGCCCAGGCTCTGCCCGGGACCCGGCAGGGGCGTGACGCCGCTCGCACCCCCTTAGTTTTTCTGAGCCCCTCTCCTTCAGGGGAGGGGTTGGGGTGGGGGCCATCGGCTTGGCGCTAGGTTGGGGGTTTATGGCCTGCGGCGCTTTTTGTTGTGCGTGTTTTGCCGTTGTGGATCAGGCCCGGCGGTGACACCCCCTCTCGTACTCTCCCCCTTGCAGGGGGAGAGGGCTGCGGTGCGCCGCAGGCAATCGAAGTGGATCACGCGCGCGGCGCTGGAGTTTGGGCACGACGTAAATTTTGAGGGTGCAGGGAAATCATTTCCTTGGCACGGGTTCCAAGGGCAAAGCCCTTGGCCGCCGGAAGCCGGAGCCTTCCAGAGCGCTTAGTGGTGATCCCCCCCGCCGTCGCCTTCCAGTACGAAGCGGCGGTCGCAGTAGGGGCAGTCGGCGAAGTTGCGCTCGTCGATTTGCAGCCAGATGCGTGGGTGGCCCAGTGCGCCTTCGTCGCCGTCGCAGGCCACGCGGCGGCTGTGGACGGTGCGGGTTTCGGGCGGGGGCGGGGCGGTGACCATGGCTTTGCCTGTAACGGCTTCGGGTGCCCGCGAAAAGGGGGGAGACGCGTGTGGGGCAGGCGTGGCCGGGCTGCCACACCCCGGCGGCGTCACCGCAGTGCAACACGGGTGACACCGCACTGCAACATGACGGGCGCAGGGCCGCCCCCAACCTTACCAATCCCCGTTTGCGGAGCCTCTCCTCATGAAAAGCCTGTTCCTTCTGGCCGCCTCCACCATCGCCTTTGTCCCCGCCGTTGCGCAGGAGGCTGCCTCTGTCGATCTGGGCGAGGACATCATCGTCACGGCGCAGAAGCGCGACCAGAAGCTGGTGGATGTGCCGGTGAACGTGACGGCATGGTCTGGTGAGCAGATGCAGCGTCTGGGCGTGAGCCAGTTCAACGAGCTGTCGGCGTTCGTGCCGGGCCTGAACATTCAGGAGCAATCGGCGAACAATCCGGGCTTCGTGATCCGGGGGATCACCTCGGATTCCGGTTCCGCTCAGGAAGCGGCGCGGGTGACGATCTATTACAACGGCGTGGACGTCAGCCGGTCGCGCGGGTCTTACTTCGACCTGTTCGATATCCAGCGCGTGGAAGTGGTGAAGGGCCCGCAGGCGACTTTGTTCGGCACGGCGGCGGCGGTGGGGGCTGTCAGCGTGATCAGCAACCCGGTCGCCGACCATTTCGAGGCGGATGCGCGGGTGGCGCTGGGCAATTTCAACCAGCGGCAGATTTCCGGCATGTTGAACGTCGGCAACGAGGTTGTGGGCGCGCGGATCGCCTTTGCGTGGAAGAAGCGCGACGGCGTGGTGGAAAATATCGCCGGGGAGACGCCCAACGGCACCACCGAGCAGGACGATCTGAACGGGCAGGATCAGCGCGGGGTGCGCATCTCGCTGAAGTTCGATCCCGAAGGGCCGATCCGCACCGACCTGATCTACACCTATGATGGGCAGCGCAACCCCGGCACCTCGTTCAAATCCGGCACGCTGCCGCCTTATGGCGGCACCACCTCGCCCTACACCTTCGCCGAACTGGGCGGTTCGCCGGTGGCGGCCAGCGTGTTCGAGCATGACAAGCTGGGCCTGTGGCGCGACGTGCATGATGTGAACTTCACCGCGCGTTATCAGCCCGACGGCAGCGCCTGGTCCACCGTGCACATCTTCGGCTATCGCAAGTTCGACAGCTATGAAGTGTTCGACGCCGATGGCTCTGGCGCATGGTTCCTGGAATTCGCCGAGGATTCGAAGGGCGAGCAGTTGAGCCACGAAAGCCGGGTGAATTATGACGGCGGCCGCCTCCGCGCCTTTGCCGGCTTCAACTGGTTCTGGGAAACCGGCACGCAGGAAGTGCCGTTCAGCACCGAGGAAGGCACTTATCTACAGTGTGTGACGGCGCTTTCGGAACAACTTCCCGATCTAATTCCGGGGCTGGGCTGCGTGAACCCGGCGGGCGTGGTGACGGCGGCGCAGACGACGTCGCTGCTGACGGGCGGGCTGCTGAAGCAGATCCCCTACAGCTCCACCTTCCGCAACGGCGGCACCTTTGAGACGATCTCCCTGTTCGCCGATGTGAGCTTTGACGCGACGGACTGGCTGGAGCTGACGGCGGGCGGGCGGTATTTGTGGGAGGATCGCACCTCCACCTATTTCGCCTATCAGCCCAATTCGGTGCTGAGCCGTGCGCCGCTGCTGCCGTTCGCGGGCACCGGCGGGCAGACCTTCAGCGCCAGCGGCAGCAACAAGGCGTTCCTGCCGCGCTTCAACGCGCTGATCCGCATGACCGACGGCGTGAACGGCTATGTCACCGTGTCCAAGGGCCGCCGCAGCCCGGTGATCCAGCTGAACGCGAAAAACACCACGAGCGGGCCTGTCGCCGATCGTACCGACGTGCCCGCCGAAACGGTGTGGAACTACGAAGGCGGGGTGAAGGCCAGCACCGGCCTGTTCAGCGGCAGCCTGGGCGTGTTTTACCAGACTTACGAGAACTTCCAGGTCACCATCATCGAGAATGGCCAGTCGGTTTCGCGCAACGCCGGTTCGGCGAAGAATGTGGGCGTGGAAGGCGAAGCCAATGTGCGACCGATGAAGGGCCTGCTGATCTTCGGCAACTTCGGCTGGATCAACAGCAAGATCGACGACAAGCCGGAAAACGGCATCTTCGCCGGCAACCGCTTCCGCCTGCAACCCGAATGGCAGGCCGCCGGCGGCATCGACGCGCGCTTGCCCATGGGCGGCGACATGGAGGCCTTCATCACCCCCACCGTCACCTATCGCTCGAAAATCTATTTCGAAGTGCCCAACAAGGAGGCGATTTCCGAACGGCCCGTCACGCTGGTGAACCTGCGGGCGGGCTTCACCGGCAAGGATGGCCGCTGGCAGGTGGCGGGCTTCGTTTCGAACCTGTTGGACAAGGATTATATCATCGACGCGGGCAACACCGGCGGCGCGTTCGGAACCGCCACCTTCATCCGCGGCAATCCGCGGCTGGGCGGGGTGGAGTTCTCCACCCGCTTCTGATCCTGCGTGGAAATCATCCCCGCCACCTGCAGTTCGTCGAGCCGGTTATGGCGTTCGTCGAAGCAGGTGGCGACGGACGAAACTGAACCGCTATCGGTCGAGCCGCGAAGGACAGGCGAAACAGCCTCCTGCAAAAGGGACACATGGTGCTGCCGGGGCCGGTCATCCCCCCTCTCGACCGGGTTCGGCAGCACCCCCCGAACAGGAGAATCCCGATGTACGCCCCCTCCAAATCCCGCACCTTCATGCCGCTGGCGCTGATCGCCGCCGTTGCCATGACCTGCCTGCAAGGCGCTGCCTTTGCTGCCGAAGTTCCGATGCAGCCCGTTCAGAAGACGGTTGCCATTCCGGTGGCCGGGCTGAACCTTGCCAGCCCCGAAGCGCAGGCGAATGTGGACGCGCAGATCCGCCGCGCCGCCCGCGCCGTGTGCGGGCTGGACAATTACCGCGACCTCCGCGCGCTGGCCGAGCGGCCCGCTTGCGAGAAGGCGGCCATCGCCTCTGCGACGGCGAAGCGCGACGTGCTGGTCGCCCGCGCGCAGGCCGATCAACTGGCCGGCCGCGCCTCGCGGATTGCCGTGACCGCCGATTGATCAGTTACCCAGTCAGTCCTGACTGGCCCGCTCCCCTTGCCGGGGGGCGGGCCATTTCTGTTTTGGGGTTGCAGCTTTCGCAAACCCGTCGGCCTTTCGCCTTTATCGATGCCCCTCTCCACCCGTTCAGGCTCAGCCTGAGCGGAATTCAAGGACGGGCAGGCGATGCCTGTTTGCAAAGGATGGGGGATCAGCCCCGCGTGACGCTGGCGCGGACGCTGGCGAGATAGGTGCGGCCGATGCGCAATTGCTGCCCGCTGGCCAGTTCCGCCGTCCAATTGCCCTGCCCGTCATGGGCGAGGCGCATGATCCTGTCGCGGCGGACGATGGTGGAGCGGTGCAGGCGCAGAAATTGCGCCGGATCCAGCCGGGCTTCCAGCGCGCCGATGGTTTCGTGGATCAGCCAGCTGCGGCTGCCTGCGTGCAGGCGCATATAATCGCGCTCGGCCTCGATCCGCTCGATGTCTGACACGGCGACACGGGCCAGTTCGCCCCGGTTGGGAACCCAGAATTCCTGCGCATAGCGCGCGCTGGCAGCGGGCGGCGCATCGGCCGGGGCTTCCGCTGCCATCCGCGCACGCTCCGCCACGCGGGCCACGGCCTTTTCCAGCCGTTCCGGGGCCACCGGCTTCAGCAGGTAATCCACGGCCGCCGCATCGAAGGCGGCGATGGCATATTGATCGAAGGCCGTCACGAAGACGATGGCCGGGGCGTTGGTGCGGCCTTCCAGCATATTGGCGACATCGATTCCCGTCATGCCGGGCATGGCGATGTCCAGAAACACGAGGTCCGGCTGCAAAGCCTCGATCAGGCGTAGCGCGGCTTCGCCATCGGCGGCGGTGCCCACCAGTTGCACGCCGGGCAGGCGGGCGCAGAGAATCTGCATCCGCTCCACCGCGAGCGGCTCGTCATCGACGATCAGGGTCTTCAATTGCGTCATGGATGCCAAGGATTGCCCCGGCTGCGCGCATTGCGCAAGCCATGCCTGCCCGCCCTAGGCGCGCACCAGCGGCATCGTCAGCCGCACCAGCCAGCCCCCGGCGGAGGGGCGGCCGGACACGCAATCGGCGGCGTCGCCGAAGCTCGCCTTCAGCCGCGCCTCCACATTCGCCAGCCCCACGCCGGTGCCCGCTTCGGCGGCGGTGGCTGGGGCCTCGCCATCGTCGCGCACCCACAGTTCCAGCTTGTCGCCCACCTGATCGGCGGCGATCGTCACCGTCACGGGCCGCTGGCTGCGCGAGACGCCATATTTGATGGCGTTTTCCACCAGCGGTTGCAGGATCAGCGCGGGCACCAGCGCATCCTCCAGCCCGGCTGGCACCGCCACCTTCACCACCAGCCGCTCCGGGAAACGCACCTTCTCAATATCCAGATAGAGCAGCTGCAACCGCACTTCTTCGGACAAGGGCACATTCTCGCTCGCTTCGCGGGTGAGCGAGGCGCGGAAGAAGGTGGAGAGGTTCAGGATCATCTGCTCCGCCTCCTCCGTGCGCTGGCGCATCACGAGGGAACTGAGCGAATTCAGCGTGTTGAACAGGAAATGCGGGTTCACCTGATAGCGCAGCGCCTTCAGTTCGGCGGATTGCGCCGCCTGCCTGAGTTCAGCGGATTCCCGCTCCACCCGGCGCACTTTCGCCGCATAAGACAGCGCGACCCACATCACTGCCCATGAAGCGATGAAGAAATACCATTCGATCGCCGTGGAAGAGATCAGCGAAACCGGGTCCATCGGCGCGCCGCCGCTTTTCTCCATCTCCATGTCCAGATGCTCGGCGATGGGGAAGCCATAGAAGGCGATGTAGTTCACCGTGGCATAGGCGAAGGCGAGCGGCACCGAGGCGGCAAAGGCGATGGTGAGCAGCTTGCCGGTGCGCACATCGTCGAAGCGGCGCAGCAGCACATAGAGCAGGCCCGTCAGCGCCATCGCCGCCAGCGTGACAATGGCCCGGCGCAGCAGCATCTCGCCCTGCGCGGGCAGATCGTTCACCAGCGCCCGCGCGGTGGCGAGCACGAAATAGACCAGCCAGAAGCCGAGGATGGAGACAAACGCCATCTTCGCCGTGGGCCGGTCGGCTGCATCATCCGGGTCTTGGCCGGGCTGGCGCGCGGAGTGCCGCGCCGGGCCGGGCCGGAATAGCTGGTTCATGGCTGCCACATTAGGGGAAGCATGCCCGCTGCGCGACGTCCTTTGTCGAGCATGCACCGCCGTTCGTCGAAGCGGTTCATCCGCTGTTAACGACTTTGATCGTGCTTTTCGGGCATCTGCGGTGCGGGTAGGGCTTGGCCATGTCCTCCGAACCGCAAGCCGCAGGCCCGCTTTCCGGCCTTCTCGTCATTGATCTGACCCGTGTGCTGGCGGGGCCTTATGCCACCATGGTGCTGGCCGATCTGGGCGCGCGGGTGATCAAGGTGGAAGCGCCCGGCGTGGGGGACGATGCGCGGCAATTCCCCCCCTTCCTCGCCGCCGGAGACAGCGGCTATTTCGCCAGCATCAACTGCGGCAAGGAATCCATCGCGCTGAACCTGAAAGCCTCGGCGGACCTCGCCATTCTGGAGGCGCTGCTGGCCCGTGCCGACGTGCTGGTGGAAAATTTCCGCCCCGGCACCATGGAGAAGCTGGGGCTGAGCTATGAGGTGCTGAAAGAGCGCTTCCCCCGGCTGATCTATGCGGCGGCCTCCGGCTTTGGCCATACGGGGCCGGAAAGCAGCCGCCCCGCCTATGATCTGGTGGTGCAGGCGATGGGCGGGCTGATGTCCATGACGGGGCAGCCGGACAATCCGCCCACCCGCGTGGGCACCTCCATCGGCGATATCGCGGCGGGGATGTTCACGGTGATCGGGATTCAGGCCGCGCTGATCGACAGGCAGCGCACCGGGCTTGGGCAGAAGGTGGATGTGGCCATGCTGGATTGCCAGCTCGCCATATTGGAAAGCGCCATCGCCCGTTATCAGGTGACGGGGCAAAACCCCACGCCGCTGGGCAGCCGCCACCCCGCCATCACCCCGTTTCAGGCCTTCCGCTGCGCCGACCGCGCAATCGTCATCGCGGCAGGGAACGACAATCTGTGGGCCGCCTGCCGCGATGCGCTGGGGTTGCAATCCTTGTCTGCCGATCCGCGCTATGCCAGCGTGGACAGCCGCAACAGCAACCAGCCCGCGCTGGCCGAAGCGATCGAAACGCGGTTGCTGACGGCGCCTGCCGATCACTGGCTGGCGCTGCTGGCCGCCGCCGGGGTGCCCTCCGGCCCGATCAACGGCGTGGCAGAGGCGATCGCCCAGCCGCAGGTGCAGGCCCGCAACATGCTGGTTGAGACTGAGACGCCGGGTGGCGCGCCGCTGAAAATCGCCGGAAACCCGGTGAAGCTGAGCGGCCATGCAGACCCGGCCAGCCGCAGGCCCGCGCCGCGTCTGGATGCGGACCGGGCGAAAATCCTCGCCGAACTGGGTTCGGCAGACAAGATGAAAAGCCTTGCCGAACTGGATACACTCGCCGATTGAGGCGCTGTTCCCTTGGGGTGGAGCAGTTGTGAGTATCGAAGCGGACATCATCCTGATCCAGCGGCTGGCCGCCGCCGCAGATCGCGTGGTCGCGCCCTTTTTCCGGGCACAGCTGCCCGTGGAGCAGAAGGCGGATCAATCCCCCGTGACGGCGGCAGACCGTGCGGCGGAAGCCACCATTCGCTCCATCCTTGAAACCGACCGGCCGACGGATGGCATCTATGGCGAGGAATATGGCATCAGCCGGGGGCAATCCGGCAGGCTGTGGGTGATCGACCCGATCGACGGCACGCGTGGCTTCGTCGCGGGCCGCCCGCTCTATGGCACATTGGTGGCGCTGGTGGAGGATGGCCGCCCCGTGCTGGGGATCATTTCCGCAGGCGCGGCCGGGGACCGCTGGCTGGGCTGCACCGTGGGCAAGCCGCGCGCGGTGCTGAACGGCAAGCCCATCCGCACCCGGCCCTGCCCCGGCCTTTCGGCGGCGCGCGCGGGTTCCACCCATCCGCTCGCCTTTTCCGCATCCGGGCATGCGGCCTTTCAGCGTGTGGGCCGATCCGTGGCGGACATGATCTTCGGCGGGGATTGCCACAATTATGGCCTGCTCGCCGCCGGGCAGCTGGACCTTGTGATGGAAGAAAATCTGAAGCCCTATGACTGGGCCGCGCTGGTGCCGGTGATCGAGGGCGCGGGCGGCCTTATCACCGATTGGGCGGGCAAGCCGCTGACGCTGGCGAGCGAAGGCCGGGTGCTGGCCGCCGGAGACCGGCGCGCGCACGCGGAGGCGATTGAGCGGATTTAAACCAGCGTCTTGCTGGCCCACCATGCCGCACCGGCGGTGATCGCCAGCGCATAGGGCAGCGGCGCGCCGGGTTGCAGCGGGCCGGGCATGCGTTCGGATTCGAAACCGGCCAGGCGGAAGCCGCTGCGCGCCACCAACAGGATCGCCGCCAGCCCACCGCCCGCGATCATCGTGCCCAGCAGGAAGGGGATCAGCCCGGACAGGCCCGTCCACCCGGCGAAGGCCACCATCAGCTTGATGTCGCCGCCGCCCATCCAGCCCAGCGCGAACAGGCCAAGGCCGATGCCGAACATCAGCAGCACCGCGCCCCCGTGCGACAGCCAGCCGAAGCCGGGGGTGACAAGGCCGAACAGCACCGCCGTGATCAGCAGCACGATGGAGATGGTATCGGGAATTTCAAAACGGCGCAGGTCGCACACGCAAGAGGCCAGCAGCATCAGCGCGGCAATTCCGGCGAACAACAGGGGCCATGAAAAGACCAGAGGGGAAACGGAAAGGCTGTTCATGGCCGGGCGCGGTCGTCGTCTTTCAGTTCGGGGGCGATGGACTTCAGATAGGCGAGATTGTCGCTCGCCACCTTGTCATACCGGCTGTTCATGTCGATGGCGCGGGCAAAATAGCCTTCGGCGATACGGTGATCGCCGCGCAACATCGCCGCCACGCCCACGGTGTTCAGATCGCGCGCCAGCTCGTCGCGGCTGGTGCCGGTGAAGGCCTCGGCATAGCGGCCCTGCATCGCCTTGGCGAGTTGCAGGTTGGTGGCCGCCACCTTCAGGCCGGGTTGCTTCGCCAGCGCTGCGTTGAAATCAGCCTCTGCCTCTGCATACAGGCCGCGCAGCAGGCGGGAATAGCCGCGGTTGCTGAGGATATTGGCCGAGCCGGGCGCGGCCGCCAGCGCCTGCGCATAATGATGATCGGCCGCCGCCCAATCCTGCCGCTGATCGGCCAGCACGCCGCGCGCGGACCATGCGCGCGCCAGCGAGGGATCGCGCGCAACCGCATCGGCCAGCAGCGATTCGGCAGCCTCCGCATGCCCGGCACGGATCGCGGTGATGCCGCGCCCGGCCTGCGCGCGGGCACCGACGGCGGGGTCGCTTTCCAGCAGCTGGAAGGCGGTGGCGGCTTCGGCCAGCGATCCGGCGGCCAGCAGCAGTTCGGCTTCCCGCAGCGAGACTTCCGGGCCGCCGAAGCGGATGCGGGCGCGCGCCAGCAGATCGTGCGCGCTTTTATAGCGGCCCTCGGCGATGGCCTTGTCGATGAACTCCAGCGTCAGCGTCTCGCCATCGAGCTGGCTGACGGCGGCGGGTTCGGCGGCCTCGGCGCGCATCTCCACCGAGCCGCTGGCCAGAACGACGGCCGCGACCGTCGCCAGAAAACGCACGCTTCCGGCTTTCATGCCGCTTTCACCCTTTCGATCAATTGCTCCAGCAGGGCGACCTTTTCGGCGACGCTGAGTTCGGCGGGTTCTTCATCCGGCCGGTGCAGCCGCTCTGCGAAGCCGTTCAGCCGGTCGTTATCAGACGCGAAGGGCGATCCGAACTGGCGGCGCGGGGCGGCTTCGTCCAGCGCCTTGCGGGCTGCCGCGGCCAGCGCTTCGCGCCGGGCGTTGCGCGGGGGGGCCAGCCCGGCCGCGAGCATCGCCATCCCGGCGCTCGCGCGGTCCGCCTCGCGCCGGGCCTGCCCGGCGGATGCGGGGGCGATCACCAGAATCTGGTCGCGATACCAGTCCCGCTCAACCGGGGATTGCAGCAGCGGATCGGCCGGATCGCCCCAAGGCGAAGTGGCTTGTTCCTGCGTGGCCGGGGCATTGGCGGCAGCCTTGCGCGCGGCTTCCAGCAGCGCGGCGACCTGCATGTCGGCCGGGGTGGCGGCGCGCGCCTCCGCCAGCAGCCGGGCGGCCTCGCGCCGGGCTTCGGCGCGGGCGGCGGCTTCCTGCTCAGAGGCGATGGCCCCGGCTTCGCGGCTGGCGATGCGGGCATCGTCCCAATCGGACAGGCCGCCGATGGCGGCCATGGCGGCGGTGTCCTCGCCGGACAAGGCCGTGGTAGCCGCAAAGCGGACGGGGGCCGCGCCCTTCGGCGAACCCAGCACCAGCCGCTGCTCGTGCCCGCTGGTGCGGACGATGCGCGGGCCGGACTCGGCCGGGGAGGCCTGAACGGCGGCGGTCTGCACGGGCGCGCGGTTGCCGTTTTCGATCTTCGCCAGCGTGCGCAGCGCGGCGGCCTGCACCGCCGGGTCTCCGGCGGCAGCGGCCAGCCGCAGGAAGCGGGCGGACTCGTCGTAAGCGCCCTGCAGATAGAGCGAGAGGCCGTAATTGTTCAGCAGCACCGGCGACGTCGGGTCGATGCCGAGCGCCGCTTCATAATGGGTGCGCGCATCCTCGAACCGGCCCAGCCTGTCGAAGCAGACGGCCATGCCGTTCAGCGCCTCGACCGAATCCGGATCCTGCGCCAGCGCCTGCCGATAGGCCTGCAGCGCCTCCGGCACCTTGTTCAGCCCGAGCCACGCCTTGCCCATTTCCCGCGCGGCTTCGGCGCTGGCGCCCACCACCGGATCGGGGCCGGACGCACGGGGATTGGCAAGGTCCGCCGTCTTCGCATCCGCCGCGGCATGGCCGGCAAGCGCCGCCCCCAGCGCCAGCGGCGCGAGCGGGTGGAGGCGGGGGGTGGCGGGCTGTTTCATTCGCCGAGGCTCGAGTTGGAAATCTGTATCGCTGCCGGTAGACCAAGTGTCCCAACGACAACCGGCAGCAGGAATAGCACCATCGGCACAGACAATAGCACGGGCAGGCGGTGAGCTTTTTCCTCCGCGCGCATCCGTCGCGATTCGCGCATTTCGGCTGCGTAAATCTTCAGTGCCTGACCAATGCTGGCTCCCAGTTTGTCGGACTGGATTACCAAGGTGGCGAAGGACTGGATTTCCTGCACGCCGCTCTTGCGGGCCATGTTCTTCAGCGCCTCGGAACGCGGCCGACCGGCACGCAGTTCCAACGAGACGGTGGCGAACAGCTCGGCCAACCGGGGGTGCAGGTTGACGATTTCCTGCCCCACCCGGGCGAAGCAGGCGTCGATGCCGAGGCCCGCTTCCACACAGACCAGCATCAGGTCCAGCGCGTCGGGGAAGCCGTTCAGGATTTCCTGCTGGCGGCGATCAGCGCGGCCGCTGACGATGACGTTGGGCAGGTAGAGGCCCAACACCGCCGAACCCAACACGATCAGGTAGAATTTGCTGCCGGTAATGGTGCTGCCCGTCAGAATCAAATAGCCGTAGGTGATGGCCGGGAACACGATTGTCAGCACGCTACGGATCAGCACGTAAGCGCGGACAGCATAAGGCTGGCTGTAACCGGCCAGTGCCAGTTTCTCCTGCAACACTGGGGCCTTGTCGTCGTTCAGCGAGATGCCGCGCCGTTCGACTTCGGCGATTAACCTCGCCCACAAGCTAGCGCTGGAATCGTTGCGCAGCGATTGCGACGAGCCACCTGACATGACCGCACCGCCGGGGGCGGGGGTCGCCAGCCGCTTCGCTAAGTCAACCTTGCGGCCGAACATCGGCGCAACCGCGAGCACGCCCAGTACAACGGCACCGAACACCAGCCCGAGGATGAGATAGGTGGTCATATCCTGGCTCATGCGTCAGACCTTCAGCGTCACGAGCTTGCGGATCGTCAGCATGCCGACAGAATACCAGCCGATCAGGCCCAGCATACCCGGCATGAATTTTGGATCACCGGCGACACTCAGATAGAAATCTGGATTCGACATGAAAATGAAGCCGAACACGGCGATCGGCAGCACAGACAGCACCACCGCCGTCATCTTGCCTTCCGAGGCCAGCGCGCGGACCTTCAGCACCATCGAGTTGCGCTCGCGGATGACATTGGCGAGGCCTTCCAGAATGTCGGCGAGGTTGCCGCCGGTTTCCGCCTGAATGGCAACGCAGACGGCGAACATCTGCACGTCCGTCGTCTGCACGCGGACAGCGAGTGCTTCCAGCGCGTCACGCAGGTCCGCGCCATAGGCGACTTCGGCGATCACGGTCGCGAATTCGGAACCGCTGGGGTCAGGCATTTCCTCCACGAGCAGGTCCAGCGCACCGGTAACGGGGTGGCCGGCACGCAGGCCGCGCACGAAAATGTCCAGCGCGACCGGGAATTGTTCCTCGAACTTCTTGATCCGCTTGGTGGCCTTACGGTCCAGCAGCGCCAGCGGGATCACGCAGCCGACACCGACCGCAAACACCAGCACCAGCAGGATGGAGCCGCCGGAATTGAGCATGTTGGCGAAGCCCAGCAGCACCGGCGTGGCGATCGCCAGCGCCAGCGTGGCCACGCCCATCAGCATCACGAAACGCTCGGCCGTCATGCTGATCCCGGCCTGCGTCAGCTTGCCTTCCGTGCGCGTCATGAAGCCGGGCAGCAGCCCGTCGCCGCGATCCGAGCGGGACATCTTCAGCGAGCTTTCGACCTGCTCGCGCATGACCCCGGATTTCAGCGTTTCCAACCGCCGCCCGACGCGGGTGCGCGGGGCATAGACGTCCTGATAATAATACCATGCCCCCTCCACGAGGAGGACGACACCGAGGAACAGCACCCCGAACAGGATGATGGAACTGTCGAGCATCAGGCGGCCGAGTCCAGCTTGCGATAGGGATCGAACAGATGTGACGGCAGGTGGATGCCGCGTGCGCTGAGATATTCCATGAATTTCGGCCGGATGCCCGTGGGCTTCAGTTCGGCGATCACATTGCCCTGCGCATCGATGCCCTGACGATCGAAGCGGAAGATTTCCTGCAACAGCACGGTTTCGCCTTCCATGCCCGTCACTTCGGCGAGCGAGGTGAGGCGGCGCTTGCCGTCTGACAGACGTTCCAGCTGCAGCACGACATGGATGGCTGAGGCGATCTGCGAGCGCGCGGCCTTCGGGCTGACTTCCAGACCCGACATGCCGATCATCTGTTCAAGTCGCGACAGCGCGTCGCGCGGCGTGTTGGCGTGCGCCGTGGTCATGGAGCCGTCGTGGCCGGTGTTCATCGCCTGCAACATGTCGAACGCTTCGCCGCCCCGGCATTCCCCCAGCACGATGCGGTCAGGCCGCATCCGCAGGGCGTTCTTCACCAGGTCGCGCTGGTTGATTTCGCCGCGCCCTTCCATGTTGGCAGGGCGGGTTTCCAGCCGGATCACGTGGCGTTGCTGCAGCTGAAGTTCAGCCGAATCCTCGATCGTCACCACGCGCTCATGCGCACCGATGGAGGCCGACATGGCGTTCAGCATCGTCGTCTTGCCCGAACCGGTGCCGCCGGAAATAAGGACGTTGCGGCGGCCCATCACCACTGCTCGCAGCACTTCGGCGCAAGCCTGTGGCATGGCACCGAAGCTCACCAGCTTGTCCATATCCACCGGTGTTTTGGAGAATTTCCGGATCGTCAGGATCGGGCCGTCCACCGCCAGCGGCGGGATGATGGCGTTCACCCGGCTGCCGTCCGGCAGTCGGGCGTCGACCATTGGCGAACTTTCATCAATCCGCCGGCCCATGCCGGAGACGATCTTCTGAATGATCCGCTGCAAATGCTTGTTGTCGGCAAAGCGGGCCCGTGTTTCCTCGATCCGGCCGGCACGCTCCACGAAAACGATAGAAGCGGTGTTCACCATGATTTCGGTGATCGTCGCATCCTTCAGCAGCGGTTCCAGCGGCCCGAGGCCCAGCAGCTCGTCGAGGATATCCTCCACCAGCTGCTTGCGCTCTGCGAGGTTCAGCGCGTGGTTCAGCTCTTTCAGCATCTCGGCAACGATATCGCCGATGTCGCGGCCCACCTGTTCGCGGGTCATGCTTTCCAGCGCGGCGAGGTTGATCCGGTCCAGCAGCTTCTGGTGAAGCTCGACCTTCAGGTCGGTCTTCATGTCCATGCGAGACGGCTCGGGCGCAGCCGAAACCTTGGGTGCTTCCGCCCTCGGCACGGGGGCGGCCGCTGCCGGGCGGGCTTCCGCCACTGCGGGTCCGCCGGGCGCTGCCGCTCCGGGCTTGCGGTTCGGCCAGATCATTGCGGACTCGCTTCGGCCGCGAGGGATTCGGCAAGGCTGGCAGCCAGCAGCTGGACATCCTTCAGCAACCGGCTGGCCTTCAGCACCACGCCCTCGTCGTTCGCGCCACTCATCCCCGGATAATCATTGCCGACCGTGTAATCGACCTTGCGGCGCAGCACGGCTTCGGTTTCCTTGGTATCCGCCTTGCGGCCCAGCAGGTTGGTGGGCACCCGGTTGGCGACGATTTTCAGCTTGGAGGTCAGGCCGTTGGCTTCCAACACCTCCAACTGCCGCCGCGCCTGATAGACGCCGGAGACGGACAGGTTCGTCACCAGCACCACGGCGTCGGCGCGTTGCAGCACGCGGACGCTCCATTCCGTCCACGCTTGCGGCAGGTCCACCAGCACCACGTCATAGATCTGCACTGCCGTGCGCAGCAGCTGATCCACAAATTCCTGGGTGACGATGTCCAGCGGCATCACGTCGGGCGGGCTGGGCAGCACTTCCAGAGAGGAGGCGTGACGCACCGCAACCGATTGCAGCAATTCCGCATCCAGCCGCTCGGCGTCCTCGATCAGATTGCCGATGTGCAGGCTGGGGTGCAGGTTCAGGAACAGCGCGGCGCTGCCGAACTGCACGTCCAGATCGACCAGCCCCACCCGGCTGCTGGCGGCCAGCACCGCGCCGGTCTGCACGGCGATAGAGGTTGTGCCCACCCCGCCCAGCGCGCCCATGAAGGCGACGACCTTGCCTTGCCGGCGCTGCGGCGTGGCATGGCGAAGCGCCGGGCGAACCGGCCGCCGCGCAGGCTCCACCGCCTGCCGAAGTTCTTCGGCGGAAAAGGGAATCGGCAGCACGTCCAGCGCCCCGGCGCGCAGCAGCGTGCGGGTGTCGGCGACTGTCAGGCCCTCCACCGCGGCGACCACGGCCACGCCGCCCGCCGCCAGATGGATCAGCCTGTCGAACGCGTCCAGATTGGCGGCGTCGCCCGGCTGCACTTCCACGACGACGGCGTCCGCCTCGTTCAGCAGCGGGGAATTTTCCGCGAGCGTGGAGAGATCGGCGGGCTGCTGCTGCAGGGTGATGCCCGCTTGCGACAGCGCCTCGGCATCCGGCGCACGGCCTTCCCCGCGCGGCACGAAGACGACTTTCAGCGGCCCGGATCCGGGTGCCCGGCCGTCATTGCGACGCCAGGGTTCCACTCCATTCGGATCGCCCTGCCCGGTCATGTCGAGCCCCGTCTTGTCCAGCCCTGTCTGCTCGTAGCCCATCCTCAGTTCCCCCCAAGCACCACTTCAGAGCCGGTTGCCTTTGAATCGGCACCGCCCTGCGCGCCGACGGCGGCGCTGCCGTCCAGCTTGGTCAGCGGGCGGATTTTGTCCGTCATATAGCGGGCGACGGCCGCGGCGCTGCGCTTGCCGACGCCGCCTTCCATCAGCGTACCCGCATAGCGCGGGTTCATGTCGACGGTCTGCGTCTCGATGTTGCGGGTGACGGTGCAGCCGAAATCCTTGTCCTCACTGGCGACAGCGGGGGCGGAAAGGGCGACCGCCAGCACAAGACCGGAGGCGGCGAGCGGCAGGAGAGTGAGAAAGCGACGACCCATGATTCACCTCACGATATGTCCCGCTTCGCCGTCGATTCCGCCGGGCGTCGGGGTGTTCGCCCCTATTGACGACGGCTTGGCGACCGGTTTGCGGGATTCTGTCTTTCCAAGAAGGAACAGGTCCGTGGCGCTTGGCGCCTGGATTCGGTCTGTGGGAACGGCGATCTGGTCCGGCCGGACGGGGCGGACGATCCGCGGCGTCACGGTGATGACCAGTTCCGTTTCCTGCTTGTTGAAGGCGGTGGAGCGGAACAGCGCGCCGATGATCGGCAGCTTGCCCAGCAGCGGCACCGCACGTACCGAATCCGAAAAGTCTGACTGGATAAGCCCCGCCATGGCGAAGGATTGCCCATCGCGCAGCTCCAGCGAGGTGACGGCGCGGCGCACTTTCAGCCCCGGAATGGTGGTGCCGTCCAGCTCGACCGAGGCATCGCGATCCAGAGAGCTGACCTCCGGCGCGACGCGCAGGTTGACGAGGCCATCGCCCAGCACCGTTGGCGTGAAGGCCAGCGCGACGCCGAACTGTTTGAACTCGATCTGCACCCGGCCCTGCATGTCCACCCCGGTCGGCACCGGGAATTCCCCACCCGCCAGGAAGTTGGCGGTTTCGCCGGACAGGGCGACAAGGTTCGGATTGGCCAGCGTGCGGACGAGGCCCTGACGCTCCAGCGCTTCGAACTGGATGTCCAGCGTGGAGCCGAACAGGCTGGTGAGAACACCCGCGAACGGGCCTTGCGCCATGTCGGTCGCACGGCTGATGGAGCCGTCCTTCCAGCTCGCCTGCGAAATCCCCAGTTGCTTCACCGTGCCGCGCGACATTTCCGAGATGCGCACTTCCAGCAGAACCTGCTGCGGCGATCCCACCGACAGCATGTTGACGACCTTCTGCGGCGCATAGGTTTCCGCCAGCGCGACGATGCGTTCGGCAGCGATCGGGCTGGAAACCTGACCGCGCACCACGATCGAATCATTGGCGCTGTTGATCTGGATATCTTCGCCGGGGAAGGTGTCGGCGATCTGCCGCTTCAGCCCCTGCGTATCCGGGCCGACCACTACGTCTACCACGGCGATCAGGCCGCCGCTGCGATCATAGAGCGCGAGATTGGTGGAGCCGGTTGCGCGGCCCAGCACATAGACGCTGTTGGCCGAAAGCGGCATCACGTCGGCGATTTCCGGGTTGCCGATCATCGCCCGGGAAAAGGCGCGGTCCAGCTTCAGAACCTGCGACTTGTTCACCGGAACCGCCATCACCGCGCCGGACTTGCCGTCCGACTGGCTCATGCTCTGCGCGGCGGCCGGCGATGCAATAGGTCCGGCAAGGGCGATGAGGGCGGAAGCCGAGGCCGTGAGGAAGAGAAATGCGCCCACTCCGTTCAGGCTGCGCGCCATGTTGCGCAGGTCAGGCTTGCTGGACATGAAAGGGGTCCTCATTTTTGGCCACGTGGGTCCGACGTTGGGGGCGGTCACGGGGGCGCTCATTTCGGCACCTGATAGACAGAGGTTTCGGTTCCGCGGACGATCCGCACTTCGGTTCCGCCCGGGATGGGGCGCGGCTGGGCCGGGGCGGTTCCGCCCGAGCGCGCGGCCGCAGCGGCCGGGGCAGAGGCGGCAGCGCCGGCATTGGCTTCCGGCGGCGGGCGCATGTTGAAGGTGTCGAAGGCGTTCACCGTCTGCAGCGGCACCCGCGATTCGTCGCCGGTGGCGCGGAGCGCGACCTGCAGCGTGCCCACGGCCTGGGCCAGCGCGATCTTCTGCGCTTCGGCAGGGGTCACTTCGA
The DNA here is from genome assembly GCF_006385875.1 of Sandaracinobacter neustonicus. GTDB lineage: Bacteria > Pseudomonadota > Alphaproteobacteria > Sphingomonadales > Sphingomonadaceae > Sandaracinobacteroides > Sandaracinobacteroides neustonicus. The sequence continues at coordinate 137,586 of NZ_VFSU01000021.1, forward strand.
TGGTGGCCGATTTCACGATGGTGGGTTCGCTGGTGGAGGTGTCGGACACTTGTCCGACGGCGAGAACCCGCGCGCCCTGCACAACAACCCCGGCGAAGGCCTGATCGTTAAAAGTGCGGGTGAGGAATACGTCGACACGATCTCCGGGGGCGAGGAAGCCGCCCGCGCCGGAGGTTTCAGAGACGGGAAGGGAGACGGCCCGCATTTCGGGGCCGAGCAGGGTGGACGAGGCAAGCCGGCCCGCGCCGCCGGTGACGGCTGTGGCCAGAATGACTTCGCCTTCATTGATATCGCGCAGCGCGGTGCGGTTGCCGTCTCCGACGGCGTCCGGCGTCTTGCCGAAAGCGTCGGCCGGCAGCGCGCCCGGCCAGGGCTGCGTCTTCAGCATGTCGGGCGTCAGCTTATCACCGAACTTCAGCGGCTTGGCCGCGACGACGACGAAGGTCTTGGGCGCTTCGGCTTCAGGCGCGGCAGCCGGCCCTTTGTTCATGACCATGCGCGCCGCAAGCACGGCAAGCAGGCCCAGAAGGACCGCCCCCAGCAGCAGGAAAATGGATGAACGACGCATGGCCCGACACCTTGCAGTTGGCGCACGCGGAGCAATCTGGCCGAGGCGATGGTGTTGGCGCGGCCGCGCGTCTCCGTCAGAGCGCAGTTATTATTGTCATTATGGTTAACGGGCAGGGATGACTAAAATGCCAGCAATGCAGCCCGGTTCCAGTGTGTGATGACCAATATGGCCTCATTTCGGGGCCCGGGCCCTCGCGCCTCAGGGAGCGAGGACCCGGACTTACCCTGTCGCAGCTTAGCTGGCGTCAGCAGTGCTGATCTTGCTCGTGGCCGATTCCACCTTGCCCTTGATCGCGCCGCCGAGTTGGCCGAACGCAACCGCAACGCCCACGCCGATGACGGCGAGGATCAGGGCGTATTCAGCGGCCGAAGCACCAGCCTTATCGCCGAGCATTTTTTGCATGATCTTTTTCATAGCGACTACCCTCTATTTTTATCCGGACATTGCCGGACTTGTTTTTCCTGGCTGGCGTTATTGCCGCCAGGCATTTCCGAGCTCAGGTCCCCCGCGACGAGGGTGGCTTCCAGACTGTCTGCCTATTGGCAGCTTTCCGTCTGTCGGCCCGGACCGTGTCTCATCCACAGTGGTAACCATGACCCGCTTTGGATGCAATAGAAAAAAATGCCGGAACCCCCTTGGGAACCAAGGTTTTTTGCATTTCTTAACATTGTGACATCCGTGCCACGGCGCAAATCCCGGCGGCAGAATGATCCGAATCGGATATGCCGCACACCAGATCATGTGGTGCGAATCGCAGCCGGGCACCGCATTTGCGGCATGGAATCCACGAATGAGCGGCGGGGATCAGCATATGAAACGCGAACCATGCTTTACTCCACATTCTGTAGATTTCATGTTCGTCACATTCAAAATGCCATGAATCGAAGATATTCAACACAAACGAAGCATCAATCCGGCCAGTCACTGGAAAGATAATCGATTCGCCCCCGGATCGGGGCGCTAAGCACGATCAGCCAGCTGACCAAGGCTCAACCGGCACCGATGCTGCCGGCTGGCCATCCCCGCGAATCGGAAAGCCACAGCCTGATCACCACCCGCGTTGGCCCGGAAACGCGCATGGCTTTAGCCTCACTGGCCAGCAGCCCATAAGCGAAGGGCGGACAACCGATTCGGTTATCCGCCCTCGCTCGCTCCGGGATGGTCCGGCCCTGTTCGATTGTGCCCTGTCAGCTGACGAGTCGGGACATGCCGTCGCCCAGCGTGCCGGTCTTGGGGCAGCGCATCAGGATACGGATATCGTCATAGTCCCGGTCGCTGCCATGCGTCGGCGGGCGATCTTCCCATCCGAAATACATATATTTGCCGGGCAGGCAGGGCAGGCCGGACACCTGTGGCGTGCGGTTCTTGCCCTTCGGGATCACCGTGCCCGTCTTGTTTGGATCGCACAGATCCTTGGTGTCGCACCGCACCGTTTCCAGCACGGATTCGGTCAAGCCACCAAACGTCTCCACACCGCTTGCGATCGTGGTGTCGGTGTAGTGGTTGTACAATTTCGTCGACTTGTTGGCGTCATACGCAGCCCAGGCGTTCTTGGTCGTCGTGGTGTTGGAGATGGCCTGCTTCACTTCACGGATATTCTCCAGCCGGAAGCTCAGGCTTTCGCCCTTGGCGCACTCAGGCCAGACCAGCGGGCTTGGCACCTTGCCGAAGCCACGCTTGCCGGCCTCCGTCCAGAAGTTGCTGACGCCGGAGCCGCTCGTCGGGATGTTGTCCGCAATCAGCGACATCTGCGAGCGGCGAGATGCCGCTGTTCCCGTGCCGCTATATTTGTAGCAATAGGCATAGAGCCGGTTGTAATCCCACGCCTCGTTATCAAGGTCGGTCTTTTCCGGCGGTTCGTATTGCACGATCAGCTGGCGCGCGGCGACGGCCTGCGCCTGCATGTTCGGCGAACTCTGATCGAAATATTGCAGGAAGATGGTGGGCACGCCGTTGCGCCGCTGCACATTGCGCACCGCCGAGACTCGCACCGCGTTAATCTGCGTTGCATCGGCCGACACCGTGAAGCTGCGCGCCACCGGATCCCAGATGCCGATCTCCACGTCACTGCTCTGCGTCACGGTGCCAAAGCCCGTCGGCACGTTGCGACCGGCATAGTCCACGCCGGCGGCCTTCGCGTCGCTCGCCTTGTCAACCTTGGAGATCGCCGCCAGCGCCCCCGCATCGGCTGCCGACTGCAGCCGGCCCTGCACATAGCGGAAGTTGGCGATATCGATGCTGAGCGCCGCCGCGCCGATGAGCACGGGAAGAGACAGTGCCACCAGCATGGCCACCGCTGCGGATTTGTCGCGGCGCAGCCGCCGCAAATTTCTCGACAAGCCATTCATGAAAACAACCCCTGCCGTTATTGTTCTTGTCTGGTTTTCAGCCGCCACCACTCAGTTGGTAAACGGCAGCTCCTGCTTCATCTTGACTTCCGTTCGAAGCGACTCGCTTGTCGCCTTGGTGTAGAAGGCCAGCGGCGATGCTTTCGACATCGGCACCGACACCACCGTGGTATAGACATTCGTTGCCGCATTTCCGGCCGCGCTCTGCGAAACGGTGATCGTTGCGCTAGTGCGCATCCAACCGGGCAACCGGTTGCGGATCTCTGTAACAGCCGAGCCTGAGGCGACCGTGTTCACCGCCATCTGCCGCGTGACGTCACGCGCTGCCGTCTGCATGGAACTATAGGTGAACAGCGTCAGCCCATATTCGATGGTGCCGAACAGCAAGCCCATCAGGACCGGCAGAACCAGTGCGAATTCCACCGCGACCGCGCCATCGCGACGCCGCCGCAAACGCCGGAGAAGCCCATGCCCCCCCGCGTTCAATTGGCGCGGCTCCAGCCGCCCCGACTGTGCGCACACGGATTCTGCATATGCGCACATAAAGGGGTGCGCACCCCTGTTCATTTCAAGCGACATATCACGGCCCTTCTCGCCGCTGTTCTTATATGACTCGAAGCCATACATCAGTTGCGGCAATCAAACAACCGGTTAGCAGATTCCACCGCACACCGTTGTCAACCATTGTGACACGATATTTCAATACTGCAATATTTTAGTCAAGCAGAGATATGCTGCACGCGCGGCGCACGCCTGCGCATCGCCATTCCCATGAAGCCGAATCCGGCGACCAGCATCACCCAGGTATCCGGCTGCGGAACGCCCGGCACTGGCGGAGTCGGATCCGGCAACCCGCCGCCTCCGCTGCCGCCTCCGCCACCACCGCCGCCAAGGCCGCCGCCGCCGCCGAACGCGGACGGACCGGAGGGCGTGAAGCCGGTGAGCGCTTGCGTTGGCAGATCGAGAATCGGCGACAGTTCGGCACTGCCGACCGGCCCCACCGTGGGGCACTCCTGAATGGAAGCCGTCTGCACACGGCTCTGCGTCGTCTTCTGCACCTTCGGCTTCGACACCGGGCGCTGCTTGCTGATCACAGGCTTCGCCTTCTGCACCGCCACGACAGAACCGGCACCCATGCCTCCGGCGAGCAACAGTGCGCAGATTTCCTTCGTTCCAATCATCGCCATAACTTCCGACCGCTGAGAACCCGGTCGTGAGAGTGTCCGGACAGCTGCTGTGGGAATTTTCACAGAAGCCCTCCGCCGGACAGATCCCCTGCGGGTTCCGCATCCAACGTGAACAAAGTTGGCCCAGGCCATGCGGGCCTGATGCATTTGCGACGATTTGTTGTTGGCGCGCTCTGACGGCGCTGCGACCAGCACCAATATCGGCCTGTTGCACGCCAAATTCAAATGATTGAAAAGTTAACGTGAAGATTGTTTACAGTCGGGCAGCGAAATGGGGATAATCGCCGTTCAGAAACGCCCGCCGAACAGGGCGGAGCCCACGCGGATATGCGTCGCGCCCAGCCGCACGGCGATGTCATAATCATGGCTCATCCCCATGCTCAGCCCCGCCAGCCCGTGCCGGGCAGCCAGCTTTGCCAGCAGCGCGAAATAGGGGGCCGGATCGCGCTCGGCCGGGGGCACCGCCATCAGCCCGCCGATGCGCAGACCCGAGTCGGCACATTCCGCCAGCAGCGCCGGAAGGCCGGAAATCGCCACGCCGCCTTTCTGCAGCTCGTCGCCGATGTTCACCTGCACGAACAACTGCGGCACCCTGCCCTCCGAATCGATCGCCCGCGCCAGCGCCTGCACCAGCGAGCTGCGGTCCACCGAATGGATCGCCCCGAACAGCCGCACCGCGTCGGCCGCCTTGTTCGATTGCAGCTGCCCCACCAGATGCAGTTCGATATCCGGCCATTCCGCGATCAGCTCCGGCCATTTGGCCGCCGCCTCCTGCACCCGATTCTCCCCGAACAGCCGTTGCCCGGCGTGGATCAGCGGGCGAATCGCATCGGCCTCGAACGTCTTCGAAATCGCGACCAGCTTAGGCGCCGGATGGCCGCCCGCCCGCGCCTCGGCGGCCGCAACCGCCTGAATCTCGCGCAAACGTTCGGCGGCGGATCCCTCCGGCTGCGGGGCGGAAGCTGCAATGGCCTTCTTCATGGCGTTGCGGTAAGCCCTGCCCATGCGCCGGGCAAGAGTTCCGACCCTGTGGCTGTTCACCGACGAGCGGCTGGGCGGCCTGCACCCCGACGACCCGCTGTGGGCGGCACTGGACCGCCTGCCCCGCGGCAGCGGCATCGTCTTTCGCCACTATGGCTGGCCCGCCACCGAACGCCGCGCCCTGTTCGCCGCACTGCAAGCCCATGCCCGCCGCCGCCACCTCACCCTGATCGGCAGCGAAACCGCCCCCACACCGGGCGGACGCCACCTGCCCGCCCACGCCCGCCACCGCCACCGCCACCGTCACCCGCAATCGCGCGGACTGCTGACAGCCGCCGCCCACAACCGCCGCGAACTGCTGCAAGGCTTCCGATCCGGCGCGGACCTGATCTTCCTCTCCCCCGCCTTCCCTACCACCTCCCACCCCGGTGCACCCGCGCTGGGGCCTGCCCGATTCGGCCTGATGGCCCGCAACGCCCCCGGCCCGGTGATCGCACTTGGCGGGATGACGGCTTCCCGCGCGCGGCGGTTGAAACCGCTGGGCGCGGCGGGGTTCGCCGGGATCGATTGTTGGGTGATGCGCTGACGGTGGTGAACGAAGGGGCTCTGCCCCTTCATCCCGGCAGGGGCGTGACGCCGCTCGCACCCCCGATGTTCTAAGCCCCCCCTGCAGGGGAGGGGTTGGGGTGGGGGCCATCCGCTTGGCGCGAGATTGGGGGTTTAGTGCCTGCGGCGCTTTGGGGAGATTGTCTCGCCTACCTCTCCACCCGTCACCCCGGACTTGATCCGGGGTCCAGCTGTTCTTCTCCAACGTGTGGGCAAGACACCGGACCCCGGATCAAGTCCGGGTTGACGGGTGTGGGAGGTGGGGAAGTTGGTGGGTTCCTCAGGGGCCTTCGATAAGCTCAGGCTGAGCGGGTTGGGAGGTTCGTGGGCTTGGCCCACCGTTGCTCCCCTCTCTCCACCTCTCTCCCCAGCGGGGAGAGAGAGCCGCGTCACGCCGCAGGCAATCGAATCTGGTCACGTCCACGACGTTGGAGTTCGAGCGCAACGCCACTGTCGAGGGTGCAGGGAAATCATTTCCCTGCCGGGTTCCAAGGGCAGAGCCCTTGGCCGCGCGGCGCGCAAAAATCAGCAGTCCGGGCTCCAACGGCAGGGCCCCTGGCCTTTCGCCTGCCGCATATCGAACGATACCGGCGCAGCCCCCGCCCTAACGGCTCGCCTTCGCCCGCAGTTCCGGCGTTTCCGCGCCCACGTCGATGCAGTGCACGCCGTCTACCGCCGGGCGGAGGCGCCAGTCGCGCACGGAGAGCGCCTTGGCGGCGTCCCGGCGGCCTGCGGCGCGGTGGGCTTCCATGGTGGGGCGGCTGAATTCATAGCCGCGTGCCTTGCCGCTATAGGCTTTGTCGCGATAGATGATCTGGGCGATTTCGATATGCTGCTCGCAGGCGAATTGCCTCAGGGTTTCAAGTTCTTGTGCGTTCAGCAGGTCAAGGTCGGGGGAGCAGCTGTCGAGGATGCGGCGCACCACAAGCCGGGCCGGGCTCATCGCCATTTCCAAGTTGGTGCCAAGGCGGGTGCGGCTGGCGTAGCGGATGTCCTGCGCGCGGGTTTCCGCATCCAGCAAAGTCTGCGGGAACGGGCCTTCGGCGGGGAACAGGTCCACCTGAAACACATTCTTGTCATGCTCGACGGCTTCGTCCAGCACATGCTGCAGCGGCGCGTTGGAGGCGACGCCGCCGTCCCAATACCAGTCGTCGCCGATCTGCACCGGCGGGAAACCCGGCGGCAGCGCGCCGGACGAGATCACATGCTCTGCCGTCATCCGGCAATGATCCGGCCCGCCGCGCGAATCGAAAAAGTGCATCCGCCCGGTGGTGACGGAAACGGAACCGACGGAGAGGCGAATGGGGCTTTCGTCGTTCAGATAATCCCAATCGATCATCTCGTTCAGGGTCTGGCGCAGCGGCTCGGTGTCGTAGTAGCTGATGGCTCCAACGGTGCCGCTGGGCTGGAACTTGGCGGGCGGCAGACGTGGGCTGAAGAAGCCGGGCACGCCGGTTGCCGCGATCCACAGCGCCGCGCCTTCAGACCAGAGATCGCGCGCGGTGCCGTCCGGGATGCCCATCATCGGCACCAGCCCGGAGGAGATTTTTTCCCAGAACTGGATCAGCGCCGGGATGCGCTTGCTGGGCCGGTTTCCGGCGATCAGCGCGGCGTTGATCGCGCCGATGGAGATGCCGCAGACCCAGTCCGGCGCGACATCCATCAGCGCCAGTTCCTCGCACACGCCCAGGTGGTAGGCCCCCAGCGCGCCGCCGCCTTGCAGCACCAGCACGTTCAGATGCGGCGGGCGGGCGTCCACCGGGGTGACGCTGCAATCGATCAATGGCGATCGGGACTTGCTGCTCTTCGTCTCCGTCGCCATCCGTCACTCCTTCAACTCAACGCGGCCAGCTGCTCCATCGCGGGCCTGAGCGCCCGAACATCATAACCTGCAGTCAACGCCGAATCTATAATGGTTTCAACATCCTCGCCACGGCTTGCCGCAGCCAGCGCCCACAGGTTGGTGGAGCGCGTGCCGGAGCGGCAATAGGCAAGGATCGGCCGGGGGGAGACCATCAGCGCCGACAGCGCCGCGACCTGCTCCACCGTGAAGCCGGACTGATCGATGGGGATGGCGCAATAGCCAAGCCCGGCTTCCAGCGCGGCGGCCTCGATATCGTCGCCCGGCGTCTGGTCCGCCGATTCGCCGTCCGGCCGGTTGTTGACGATGAAGCCGAAACCCGCCGCCTTGATCCCGGCGATATCCGACGCCGTGATCTGCGGCGCGGCCGCGAAGCTGTCGGTCAGGCGGCGGATGTCGGCCATCAGTTCCCCCGTTTCAGGTCAGGCGCCAGCGCCTCGCCACGCAGCGTCTCCAGCATGTCGGCAAAGGGCAGCACCTGCTGCCGCTCCTCGCCCAGCCGCCGCACGGCAACCGTGCCTTCGTCCGCCTCGCGGCGGCCCACCACCAGCATCACCGGCACCTTGGCGAGGCTGTGCTCGCGCACCTTATAGTTGATCTTCTCGTTGCGAAGGTCCGCCTCGGCACGAATCCCCGCCGCCTTCAGCTGCTCGACAAGACCAACGGCATAGTCATCCGCGTCGGACACGATGGTCGCCACCACCACTTGCACCGGGGCCAGCCACAGCGGGAAGCGCCCGGCGTGATGCTCGATCAATATGCCGATGAAGCGTTCGAAGGTGCCAAGGATCGCCCGGTGCAACATCACCGGCCGGTGACGTTCGCCATCCTCGCCCACATAGCTCGCATCCAGCCGCTCGGGCAGCACACGGTCAGACTGGATCGTCCCCACCTGCCATGTTCGGCCGATGGCGTCCGTCAGGTGGAATTCCAGCTTCGGCGCATAGAATGCCCCTTCGCCCTCCAGCTCTTCGAACCCGGCCTTGATGTCCGCCGGCAGGTTCGATGCCATCACCGCCCGGCGCAGCTCGTCCTCGGAGGTGTCCCACATCTCGTCCGAGCCGAAGCGCTTTTCCGGCCGCAGCGCCAGCTTCACCGCGTAACTGTCGAAGCCCAGATCGTGATAGACGCTGTGCAGCAGATCGATGAAGGCGGCCACTTCGGCCACCAGCTGATCCTCGCGCACGAAGATATGCGCATCATCCTGCGTGAACTGCCGCACCCGCATGATGCCGTGCAGCGCGCCATGCGGCTCGTTGCGGTGGCAGCAGCCGAATTCGGCCATGCGCATCGGCAGGTCGCGGTAGGATTTGATGCCCTGCCGGAAGATCAGCACATGCGCCGGGCAGTTCATCGGCTTCAGCGCCATCCATTCGGCATCATCCGAAATGATCGGCCCTTCGTCCTCGGTATTCGGAACCTCATCGGGGATCACGAACATATTTTCGCGATACTTGCCCCAGTGGCCGCTCTGCTCCCACTGCCGCGCGTCCATCACCTGCGGGGTTTTCACCTCCACATAGCCCGCAGCATCCAGCCGACGGCGCATATAAGCCTCAAGGCTGCGCCAGATCAGATAGCCCTTCGGATGCCAGAAGACGCTGCCATGCGCCTCTTGCTGAAGGTGGAACAGGTCCATCTCCGCGCCCAGCTTGCGGTGGTCGCGCTTCGCCGCCTCCTCCAGCATCAGCAGATGCGCATCCAGCTGCTTCTTCGTCAGCCAGCCGGTGCCGTAAATGCGGGACAGCTGCGGATTCTTCTGATCGCCGCGCCAGTAAGCGCCAGACACCCGCGTCAGCTTGAACGCCGCCGGGTCCAGCTTACCGGTGGAGGGCAAATGCGGCCCCCGGCACATGTCCATCCACGCGCCCGCCTCGCCGGGCTTGCCCGACCAATAGACCGACAGTTCCTCGCCCTCGGGCAGCTCCACCGCCCACTCGGCCTTGAAGCTCTCGCCCTCGGCCGCCCACTTCCCGATCAGCGCATCGCGGCTCCAAACCTCACGCACCAGCGGCTTATCAGCGGCGATGATGCGGCGCATCTGCGCCTCGATCGCCGGAAGCTCCTCGTCCGTGAACGGCCCCCGGTTCGCCGGAGGCGCGAGGTCATAGTAAAAGCCGTCATCCGTCGCCGGGCCAAAGGTGATCTGCGTGCCGGGAAACAACCCCTGCACCGCCTCCGCCAGCACATGCGCGAAATCATGCCGCACCAGCTCCAGCGCGTCCGCCTCGTCCTTCGCCGTCACGATGGCGAGCTTCGAATCCCGCTCAATCGGCCGCTCCAGATCGACCACCTCGCCATCCAGCCGAGCCGCCAAAGCCGCCTTCGCCAGCCCCGGCCCAATGGAGCGCGCCACATCGCCAGCGGTCGTCCCGGCCGCGACTTCGCGAACCGAGCCATCCGGAAGGGTCAGGTGGATCAGGGCAGACACCGGGCAAGCACTCCTTTGAATTCAACGGCGCTCCCTAGGACGGCAGGGGTCAGACGGCAAGGGATGAGGCGGCAAGCCAAGGGCGCTGCCCTTGGAACCCGGCAGGGGCGTGACGCCCCTGCACCCCCCTGTTTGGCTATTTCGTTGAGGATTGTGTCAAACGGTTGTGGGGGGGGTGGCGGCGTGCGCGCGCTGTGGTTTAGCATCCGGCCATGACCATATACAGCGGTTCCTGCCATTGCGGTGCCATTCGCTTCACCCTCAACTGCGAGCTTGTCGAACTGACAACCTGTGATTGCTCTCTCTGCGTGAAGCGCAACGCCCTGATGACGAAAGTTCCGGAGGCCGCGCTCTCAATCGAGGAGGGCCACGATCTGCTCGCCACCTATGAGTGGAACAGCAGGACGGCGAAGCACCATTTCTGCAAACGCTGTGGAATCTATGTATTTCACCGCAAGCGCGCGGCTCCGGATCATTATGGCGTAAACATCTTCTGCCTGGATGGCTTCGACGTTGCATCGCTGCCCGTGCGGGCGACGGACGGCATCGACATGAGCCTAGTATGCGACTTACCACGGGAGGAATGGCACGGCCCCCGGATTCCGGCAGCCCTCGATTGAGGGGCCCAATCGGCACCCCGGGCTCGGAAGGCTCTTGAGCAACGCGCAGCCCAGTCCGGCTGAGGAAGGCGAGCGCCGCAGGCAACCAAACCTCGCACACACAACATTGCATTCGGACCGCAGCGCCAATTATGAAGGTGCAGGGAAATGATTTCCCTGCCGGGTTCCAAGGGCAGCGCCCTTGGCCGCCGGAGGCAGAAAGAAAGCTGGCCCCCGGATCCCCGGCTTTCGCCGGGGCAGGCAAGTCCGGGGTGACGAGCATGGCGGGCGGACTCAGTTGTCCAAAGCGCGGCGCAGTTGGTTGATGTCCCGATCCAGCTCATGGTCGGTGGCGCGCAGTTCTTCGATGCGCTTCACGGCGTGCATCACGGTGGTGTGATCGCGGCCGCCGAACCTGCGGCCGATTTCCGGCAGGGAGCGCGGGGTGAGCATCTTGGCCAGATACATCGCCACTTGCCGGGGGCGGGCGACTTCGCGGGCGCGGCGGGGGGAGATGAGGTCGTTGATTTTCAGCGCGTAGTGATCGGCCACGCGGCGCTGGATTTCGTCGATGGTGAGTTTGCGGCTGTGGGCGCGCAGCACGTCGGCGAGGACTTCGCGAGTGAAATCGAGGTCCAGCTTGCGGCCGACGAGGTTTCCGTAGGCGATGACGCGGTTCAGCGCGCCTTCCAGTTCGCGGACGTTGGCGACGATCTTGCGGGCGAGGAACTGCACCACATCGTCCGGCACCTGCGCGTCCGGCATGGCGGCGAGTTTGGTTTTCAGGATGTTGTAGCGCAGCTCGAAATCGGCCGGGTTGATATCGGCGACGAGGCCCCATGCGAGGCGCGAGAGGATTCGCGATTCGATGCCTTCGAGATTCTGCGGGCTACGGTCTGCGGAGATCACCAGCCAGCGCCCGGCGGAGATGATCTCGTTCATGGTGTGGAAGAATTCTTCCTGTGTACTGTCTTTGCCGGCGATGAACTGCACGTCATCCACCATCAGCAGGTCTGCGGAGCGCAGGCGTTGCTTGAAGGCGATGGTGTCTTTGGCGCGCAGCGCGGCGAGGAATTCCACCATGAACTTCTCGGCGGAGAGATAGACGACCTTCGCCTTGGGGTTGGCGGCCAGCACCTGCGAGCCGATGGCGTGCATCAGGTGGGTTTTGCCAAGGCCGGTGGGGCCGTGCAGGAACAGCGGGTTGAAGCCCGCCGCTTTGCCGGAGGTGACGGAGGAGGCCAGCGTGTGCGCGGCGTTGAAGGCGAGTTCGTTGGATTTGCCCACCACGAACGAATCGAAGCTGTAGCGCGGTTCGAAGCTGGGGATATCCGCGCTGGCCGGCTGGGCCGGGGCGGTTTCCGGTTCGGCTTCCACGATGGCCGCGGCGGAGACATCAATCGTCACTTGCCGGATGCCGGGGATATGCTGGGCGAAGGCGTGGCGCAGGCGATCGGCGAAGTGGTTCTTCACCCAGTCCGCCATGAAGCGCGACGGCACCGACAGTCGCACTTCTCCGTTCGACACGCCCGACAGTTGCAGCGGCTTCAGCCAGCTGTTGAAGGTTTTCTCGCCGAGGTCTGACAGGAGATGGGCGCGCACGAGGCCCCATGCGCGCAGCGCCTGGGCATCGAGGCTGCCACGGGCGGCATCGGGATCCAGCCCGCCGTCCAGCTGGCCGTCTTGCAGCCCGGCATCCGCGAAGGGCGAATCGCCAAGCGGGGCGGCCGACTCAGCAGAGGCGCGACGGGCCGCATTGGAGCGGGACACATTGGGAAGCGAACTGTGCATTTTTCAAAAGAACCTGCCGGCTGAAATGGTGCGGGGCCCGGCCCCGGCGAAGAAGCGGGGCCGAAAGCGGAACGGACCGGGAAAGGTCAGTTCAGCGGATGGCCCGACGGAACAGCGGCACGAAATGAAGGCGGGCAGCCAGCCGAGGCGTTTCGCAACCCGGATTCGCAATCCGGCAGGCCGCCCAGCGGAGACCAGCCCTGAAGAGCGGCCGCGAGACGGTTGAGGCCCGCGAATTTACCGAGGCTTGCCGATCGACCCATGTTGGTTGTGCCCTCCCCTAATTGTCTGCCCAAGATAGCCGACCAACTGGCCGTAACCGGCCATGTCCGCCTGAACGCGTCCCACCAGAGCCATTCCTGCGAACTTTTCCGCCCAAAGTCGGGCGATCAAAATTCCACCGCTCCCGAAAAGCATGCTTTTCAGGTTGCAGCGCACGAACAAACACGGGCAAATCCCGCCCCGTCGCGCCGAATGTCTGGTCTGCCGACCCTGGCCCCGGGAAGCGAATCGGGCTGCTGCCCTCTCCCTTCCCAAGTGCCGTCTGGTCGGCTTGGAGGGCGACTAGAACAGCCCCGACGGGCCGGCACAAGGGCGCAAAATGCATCCACGCACAAATAATTCGATTGACAGCGCAAGCAGCGGATTCTGCGCCACTTTTCTACAATTCATTGAAATTGCTGAATTATATTATGACGCTTTGATTGCACATTTGCGAATCGCGAGTCTCGCCCGGACCGAACCGGCTGTGCCCAAGCGCTTGCAGAACAACACAAAGCGGGCGACGTAGCCGTCACCCGCTGTTTCATTCCAGTTACAGGAAAGTGACGCCCCGGGCCTCAACGGCCGCCGGGGCATCCACCCGGATCAGGCCAGCGCCGCGACCTGCTTGGTCAGGCGCGACAGCTTGCGCGACGCCGTATTCTTGTGAAGCACGCCCTTCGCCACGCCACGCGCCAGCTCGGGCTGAGCCGCCTGCAGCGCCACCGAAGCCGCCGCCTTGTCTCCAGCCGCAATCGCCGACTCGACCTTCTTCACCTGGGTGCGAATCCGCGACAGCCGGGCCTTGTTGACCGCTGCGCGACGCTCGTTGCGACGAATGCGCTTTTCGGCCTGCGGAGTGTTCGCCATGTCGTCCTGTCACTTTCGAAGAATCAATAAATGCCACCGGCAAGGCATATTACCCGCCGGAAAGGCGGCGCTCATAGCGGCGAGGGGGTGCTGCGTCAAGATTGCAGCCGGTGGGGGGCGTTGGCGGGGAGGTTTACTTTGCCTCCGGCGGGCAGGGAAATGATTTCCCTGCACCCTCAACATTTGCGTTGTGCTCTATGCCGGGCGTCGCGCGTGTGACGGGATTTGACTGCCTGCGGCGCTGGAGCGCGCTCGCGCCGCAGGCAGTCAACCAAGCCATCAGCACAACCTCGCCGAGTGGCATAGTAATGTGGGTGCAGGGAGCACGGCTCCCTGCCGGGGTGAAGGGGCAGAGCCCCTTCCTGCTACCGCTGGCACAAAGGGCAATCGAAGGTAGACCGCCCGCCCTGCACGCGCCGCCGCACAGGCCCGCCGCACATGGGGCAGGGCTGGCCTTCACGGCCGTAGACCTGAAAGCTGTGCTGGAAATAGCCGAGGTCACCGGAGACTTGCGCGTGGTCGCGGAGCGTAGAGCCGCCGGCTTCGATAGCGCCGGCCAGCGTGGCTTTCAGCGCCTCCACCAGCGCGGCGAGCTGTTTGGGTTTCAGGGTTCCGGCGCTTTGGGTGGGATCGATTCGCGCCTGAAACAGCGCTTCGCAGGCGTAGATGTTGCCGATCCCCGCGACGGTCTGCTGATCGAGGATGAGCGCCTTGATGGAGGTGGCGCGGTTTTTGGCGCTGGCGGCGAGCGACTGGGGCGAGAACGCTTCTGATAGCGGCTCCGGGCCGAGGCGGGCGAGCAGCGGGTGGCGGGCTGCCTCTGGCGTGGGGGTGAGGTGCATGGAGCCGAAGCGGCGGTGATCATTGTAGGCGAGCGTCAGATCATCGAGCACGAACAACACATGATCGTGCGCGCCGGGTTCGGCGGCCAGCTGGTGGAATTTGCCGGACATGCCGAGGTGGAAGATCAGCGTGTCGCCACGGTCGGTTTCCATCAGGCCATATTTGGCGCGGCGGTGGAGCGCGGTGACGGTCGCGCCGGAGAGGCGCTGGGCGAGATCGTCGGGCAGGGGCCAGCGCAGATCGGGTCTCCGCGCGGTGACGCGGGTGAGGCGACGGTTCAGCAGCAGCGGCGAAAGGCCGCGGACGACGGTTTCGACTTCGGGCAGTTCGGGCATGGGTTGGATGTGGCAGCGCGGCCCGCTTCGCGCTAGGGGTGGGCGCATGGCAGACACCGAACAACTGGTTTCGCTGGGCTTCCGCGATGTGGCGCCCGAGGAAAAGACCAAGGCCGTGGGGGATATCTTCCGCCGGGTGGCCTCTCGATACGATCTGATGAACGATCTGATGTCGGGCGGGCTGCACCGGCTGTGGAAGGACGAGTTCGTGTCCCTGCTGAAGCCGCAGCCGCATGAGACGGTGCTGGATCTGGCGGGCGGCACCGGCGACATCGCCTTTCGGATTGCCAAGCGCGGCGCGAAGGTGACGGTGGCCGATATCAACCCCGGTATGCTGGAAGTCGGCCGCGAGCGGGCGGAGAAGAAGGGACTGGCGCTGGACTTTATGGAGGCCAATGCCGAGGCGATGCCCTTTGCCGATGCGAGCTTCGACGCGGTGACGATTGCATTTGGTATCCGCAACGTGACGGATATCCCCAAGGCGCTGCGCGATATCCGCCGGGTGCTGAAATGGGGCGGGCGATTCTATTGTCTGGAATTCTCCGCCAGCGAATGGCCGGGTTTCGCCAAGATTTATGACCAGTATACGCTGAAGCTGGTGCCCAAGGTGGGGGCCGTGGTGGCCGATGACGAGGAGGCCTATCGCTACCTCGCCGAATCGATCAAGCGCTTCCCGCCCATGCCCGCATTCGCGCAGATGATCGGGGAGGCCGGGTTCCGGCAGGTGAAGGCGCGGCCGATTCTGGGCGGCGCGGTGGCGATCCACAGCGGCTGGAAGCTCTGACCTGCCCGGCGTGACGCATGGCTGGCGCTTGCTGGGCGATGCCCGGCGGCTGGCGGCGCATGGGGTGTTGCGGCCATTCGAGCACAACCCGGATGTGCCGGGGCTGGCGCGATTCGGGGCGCGGTTGCTGCGCTTTGGCACCGGCGCGCCGATGCTGCCCGATTATGCGGGCGGGCTGAAAAGCTGCGGCCCGGCGGCCGTGAAGCTGGGGCAGGCGTTGGCGACCCGGCCCGATCTGGTGGGGCCGGAGGCGGCGGCGGACCTGCGGAAGTTGCAGGATGATCTGCCGCCCGCGCCATGGCCGCAGGTGGAGGCGGAGTTGAACGCGGCGTTGCCCGGCGGCTGGCGCGCCAATCTGGCCGATATCTCGCAAACGCCCGCAGGCGCAGCCTCCATCGCGCAGGTTCACCGGGCGGTGACAAAGGATGGGCGGACGATTGCGCTGAAGCTGCTGCGGCCCGGCGTTGAGGCGGAGTTCAGCAGCGCGCTCGCCAGCTATGCCTGGGCCGCCGCGCATGTGGAGCGGCTGGGCGGCGAGTTCGCCCGGCTGAAGCCGCGCGTGGTGATCGAGACCTTCCGGCAATGGACCCATGCCGAGCTGGACCTTCGGCGCGAGGCGGGCAACGCCAGCGAACTGGCCGAAGCCGTGCGCGGCGAACCGGGCATCCGCATCCCGGCCGTGCTGTGGGAATTGACCACCCGCCGCACGCTGGCGCTGGAGTGGGTGGACGGCATCAAGCTGACCGATCTGGCCGCCGTGAACGCCAGCGGCGTGGACAAGAGCCGGCTGGCGGCTTCCCTGGTGCGGGGTTTCCTGAAGCAGGCGATCGGCGGCGGCTTCTTCCATGCCGACATGCATCAAGGCAACATGCTGCTGACGCCCGGCGGCGAGCTGGTGCTGATCGATTTCGGCATCATGGGGCGGCTGGACCGGCGGGCGCGGGTGTATCTGGCCGAGATTCTCTATGGCCTGATCACCGGCAATTACCGGCGGGTGGCGGAAATCCATTTCGAGGCGGGCTATGTGCCGGCGCACCATGATATCGGCGCCTTTGCCACCGCGCTGCGCGCCGTGGGCGAGCCGATTCGCGGCCAGCGCACGCGCGACATCTCCGTCGCCAACCTGCTGGACGGGCTGTTTTCCATCACCCGCCAGTTCGACATGGCGGTGCAGCCGCACCTGTTGCTGCTGCAGAAAACCATGGTGATGGTGGAGGGCGTCGCCCTGTCGCTGGACCCGGATGTGAACATGTGGGACGTCGCCGCGCCCTATGTGAAGGGCTGGATTCGCGACGAACTGGGGCCGGAGGCGAAGGCTGCCGACGCGCTGATCGCCAATGTGCGGCTGCTGAAGAAGTTGCCGGGGCTGGCGCAGCGCTTCGTGCGCGCGCTGCCCGCCGAAAGCGCCGCCCCGCCGCTGCCGCCGCTGCCGCCCTTGCCCGAACGCGGCCCGGCGCGCTGGCCCTGGATTCTGCTGGGCGCGGCGCTGGGGGTGGGCGGCATGTTGCTGGGCGGGCTGTTCTGATCGGGCTCCGCTCAGCCCGGGTTCAGCCGCCGCCTGACTGAAAGGCCGCCTCAACCCGTTTCGGAGCCGAAACCCAAGCCATGACCGCGCCCAGCCCGCCAACAGCCGACGAGAACCGCCGCCGGCTTCTGCAATCCCTGCTCGTGGCCCCGGCCGCCGCGCTCGCACCGGGCAGCGCTGCCCGCGCCGCCGCCACACCGGATGCAAACCATCTTGCGGCCACGCTGGGGCTGATCTCCTCCAACGTCTGCTCGGTGATGCCCGCCACCACCGAAGGGCCCTATTATCTGGACCCGAAGCTGGTGCGCCGCGACATCAGCGAAGGCCGCCCCGGAATTCCGCTGCGCCTGCAATTGCAAGTGGTAACGGCCGATTGCCGCCCGCTTTCCGGCGCGCGGGTGGATATCTGGCATTGCGATGCGCAGGGGGATTATTCCGGCTTCGCAGGGCAAGGATCAGACGCCGTCTCCGATACTGCCGGGCAGACCTTCCTGCGCGGCACCCAGCCCACAGACGCCAATGGCATCGCCAGCTTCGAAACCATCTATCCCGGCTGGTATCGCGGCCGCACCACCCACATCCATTACAAAATCTTCCTGAACGACCGCACTGTTCTCACCAGCCAGATCTTCTTCCCCGACGCGCTGAGCGAACATATCTTCGAAAAAGCCCCCGCCTACCGCCGCAGCGGCCAGCGTGACACGCTGAACAGTATCGACGGTATCGCGGCCGAAGCCGGCGAAGGCGCCTATGCCGCCATCCGCGAACAGAAAGACCGCTATATCGCGGCGCTGGTCGTCGGCATCGACCCCGCCGCCCGCTGGACAGAAGGCGGCCCCGGCGGACGCGGGCCGGACGGCATGAGGCCGGGAGGCCCTCCGCCGGGCGGGCTAAAGGGCCGCCCGCCGGGGCCGCCGCCGGGGATGCGCGACGGACGGCCAGACGGCCCGCCCCCCGGCGGGCCGGGCGGACCTATGGGGCAGCGGACGGAAACGACGCCGATCTTTCCGGGCAGCGGCGGGGGGTGATCCTGAAGGGCGGGGGCGGTTGTTTGTGCGCCGTGCGGCCAAGGGCTTTGCCCTTGGAACCCGGACTCAGGTTTTCGCCTCCGGCGGGCAGGGAAATGATTTCCCTGCACCCTCTGACTTTGCGTTGTGCTGAAACTCCCACCTCGTGTGAGTGATCAGATTCGATTGCCTGCGGCGCACCGGAGCGCTCCCCCCCTGTAAGGGGGAGAGATGGAGAGGGGGGTGTCACCGCTTGGCCTGATCCACAGCCTCCCCACCCCCACAACCGTCACCCCGGATCAAGTCCGGGTTGACGCGTGGAGAGGTGGGCAGGGCGCGCCCCAAAGCGCCGCAGGCAATCAAACCCCAACCTCACGCGCAGCGGATGGCCCCAACCCCTCCCCTAAAGGAGGAGGGGCTAAAAAAATGTCGGGGGTGCAGGGGCGTCACGCCCCTGCCGGGTCCCGGGCAGAGCCCGGGCCGCCGGAGGCAAAACCACCGCCCCACGCTCACCCAACCTCATCCGCCAGCCATGCACGGAACCGCTCCAGCGCCGGGTTCGCGGCTCCACCGCGCGGGTGGACCAGCCAATAGGCCTCGTCGGTGGAGAGCGGGATGTGGAGAGGGCAGACCAGCGTTCCGGCGGCCAGTTCGGGTTCGATGAGGAAGCTGGGGATCAGCGCCGCTCCACTGCCCGCGGCTGCGGCCTGCGCCAGCATCAGGAAATGTTCGAACACGGGGCCGGGCGACACGGGCGGGGCGTCGACCCCCGCGTGGGCGAGCCAGCGGTCCCAGGCGCTGCGGCGGCTGCTCTGGAACAGCAGGGGGGTGTTCAGGAAATCCTCCGGTACGTGGATGGGGTGGGTTTGCAGCCAGCCCGGCGCGCAGACGGGCAGGGCCTGTTCGCGGAACAGGAAATCATGCGTGGCGTCTGGCCAGTCCGGCAGGCCGAAGTGGATGGCGGCGTCGAAGCCTTCGGTGGAGAGATCGAAGGGGATGGAACGGGCGGCGAAGTTGACGACGAGATCGGGGTGGCGGGCGCTGAGGCGGGGCAGGCGCGGGGCGAGCCAGCGCATGCCGAAGCTGGGCAGGGTGGCGATGTTGAGTTCGTTGGCCGGGCGGCGGCTGGCGAGGCGGGCGGTGGCGCGGCGGATACGGTCCAGCGCGGGGGCGATCTCGTCGGCGTAGCTCTGGCCGTCTGCGTTCAGGCTGATGCGGCGTCCGGCGCGATCGAACAGCGGGCGCTGCAGCGCATCCTCCAGCAGGGCGATCTGGCGGCTGACGGCACTTTGCGTGAGACCCACTTCCGCGCCTGCGGCGGAAAAGCTGCCCAGCCGGGCGGCGGCGGCGAAGCTGTTCAGCACGCCCATGGGCGGCAGGAAGCGGCGCGCGCCCTCAGTCCTGTTTGTCATAAGCGTATGAGCCTTTCCGATTTGTATCCGCACAAAGAAGGGCGCACGATTGCCCTTGATTGGCAAGATGGAGACTTTCATGCGCAGCATGAATGAAGGCATGGTGGAACATCTGGTGCGCTCGGTGTTGGGCGACACGGCTGCGTTGACAGCGCTAGACGTGCATGCGGACCTGCTGGCGGAGGCCGATGGCCCGGTCTCCCGCGCGGCCTTCGCCATGGCGCTGGCGGTTCTGCTGTCCGACGATCTGCTGAAGCGGGTGCCGAGCGGGGCGGACTATGCCCGGCGCGAAGCGGCTTCGGGGCGGCGCATCCTTTTCGATCATGGCGCGCTGCGCACGATATTGTTTGCCGATGGGGCAACCGGCGCGCTGCCCGCCGGGCAGCTGGCCTTCGCCCGCATTCTGGAACCGCTGGGCTATCAGAAGGCCAACACTTACCCGCTGCCCCGTCTGAAGATGACGGGCCACGCCTATGCCCATTCCGATCTGCCCGAGGCGATCCCGCAATATTTCGTGAGCGAACTGCATGTGGACCGCTTCGATGCGGATTTCGCCGAAGCCGCGGCCCGCGTGTTCGGCAGCTCGCGCGATCCGCTGGGGCAGACGGAGCAGGCGCTGCTCTCCGCCATGGCGCAGGCGGGCGAGGCGCCGCTGGAACTGGCGCTGGCAGCGCTGCCAGGCATTGCGGCAGCGTTCGCGCGCCAGCATGGGCCGGTGGCGCTCGGCGACTATGAAATCCTGCTGGCGCAATCGGCCGAGGCGGGCTGGATCGCCACCGAGGGCAACAGCTTCAACCATGTGACCGATCGCGTGGCGCATGTGGAATCGCTGGCCGATTCGCTGCGCGCGGAAGGCTTCCCCATCAAGGATCGGGTGGAAGTCGCGCGCGAGGGCCGGGTGCGGCAGACGGCGCTGAAGGCCGATAGGGTGGAGCGAAGCTTCACCACGGCGGAGGGTGAGATTTCGCGACGAGTCCCCGGCTCTTTCTATGAATTCATCAGCCGGGAGATTGACCCGGCGACCGGCTGCATCGATCTGTCGTTTGACAGCAGCAATGCGACTGGCATTTTCGCGATGACGCGGGCGGCCTGAGCGCCCCCGCCGCAGGAAAGGAATTGGGAATGACCGACGCACTTCTGGGCGTCTACAACCGGGCACCGCTGACGGTGTCGCATGGGCAGGGTTCGTGGCTGTTCGATGTGGACGGCCGCCGCTACCTCGATTGCGTGGCCGGAATCGCGACCGACGCGCTGGGCCATGCCAACCCCGTGCTGGTGAAGGCGCTGGCCGAACAGGCGGCGAAGCTGTGGCATGTCTCCAACATCTTCCGCATTCCGGGGCAGGAAGCGCTGGCCGAACGGCTGACGGGCGCGAGCTTCGCCGATGTGGTGTTCTTCGGCAACTCCGGTTCCGAAGCGGTGGAAGGCGCGCTGAAAACAGCGCGGCGCTATCATTTCGCGAACGGCCAGCCGGAGCGGATCGACGTGATCGGCTTTGCCGGATCGTTCCACGGCCGCACCTATGCCGCCATCAACGCGGCCGGGAACCCCAGCTATGTGGAGGGCTTCGGCCCGCGCCTGCCCGGCTATGTGCAGCTGACCATCGACGATGAAGCGGGAATCGCCGAAGCCATCGCCCGTCCCACCACCGCCGCGCTGATCGTGGAGCCGGTGCAGGGCGAAGGCGGCGCGCGGGCGCTGACCGGCGAATGGCTGAAGCGCGTGCGCGACCTGTGTACGCAGCATGGCGTGCTGCTGATCTATGACGAGGTGCAGTCCGGCATGGGCCGCACCGGCAAGCTGTTCGCGCACCAGTGGTTCGAAGGCGTGGAGCCGGACATCATGGCCATCGCCAAGGCGCTGGGCGGCGGTTTCCCCATCGGCGCGTTCCTTGCCACCCGCGAAGCCGCCAAGGGCATGGTCGCGGGCGTGCACGGCTCCACCTTTGGCGGCAACCCGCTGGCGATGGCGGTGGGCATCGCCGCCTTCGACGAAATCGCCAAGCTGGAAACGCTGAGCCATGTGCAGGCGATTGCCGCGCTGCTGAAAAGCGAATTGCAGGCGCTGGCCGCCCGCAACCCGGATATCGTCAGCGAAATTCGCGGCAAGGGCCTGCTGATCGGGCTGAAGCTGATCCCCAACAATCGGGATTTCATGGCGCTGGCCCGCGATCATGACCTGCTGGTGGCAGGCGGCGGCGAGAATTGCGTGCGGCTGCTGCCGTCGCTGCTGCTGTCTGAAGCGGAAGCGCTGGAAGCGGTGAAGCGGCTGGAACTGGCCTGCGGCACCGCGCGGGAGCGACTGGCGAAAGCGGCCTGAGCGCAGGCGGGGCAGAGTTTCACTTGCCCCGCCAGCCAGCCGCGTTATCGGCATCGGGGTATGAGCGCTGGCCCGATCCTGTTTCTTGATTCCGGTGTGGGGGGCCTCTCCGTCCTCCGCGCCGTGACCGCGAAGCTGCCGGACGCGCCCATCGTCTATTGCGCGGATTCGGCGGGCTATCCCTATGGCACCAAAGGCGAGGCGGAAGTCTCCGCCCGGGTGGCCGGGCTGCTGGGGCGGCTGGCCGAACGGCTGGATCCCGCGCTGATCGTGATCGCCTGCAACACCGCCTCCACCATCGCGCTGGGCTATGTGCGCCCCGTGCTGGACGTGGGGGTGGTGGGCACGGTGCCCGCCATCAAGCCCGCCGCCGAGCAGACCGCCACGCGGGTGATCGGCGTGTTGGGGACGGACGCCACCGTGCGCCAGCCCTATGTCGCGGATCTCTCCGCCCGGTTCGCGGGCGATTGCACCGTGCTGAAACATGGCTCCGCCGCGCTGGTGGCCGCGGCCGAGGCGAAGCTGCGCGGTGAAGCCGTGGACCCGGCCGTCTATCGCGGCGCGCTGGACGGCCTGCTGAACCAGCCCGGCGGCGAGCGGATGGACATGGTGGTGCTGGCCTGCACCCACTTCCCGCTGGTGGAGGCGGAGCTGGCCGCCGTTGCTCCGCGACCGTTGCGCTTCGTGCACGGCGCAGACGGAATCGCCCGGCGCTGCGCGCATCTGTTGCGCGAGACGGCGTGGGAGGGGCCGAAGCCCGAAGGCCGTGCGATCTTCACCGGCGGAATTGAAGGGGTTGCGCCGCTGGCACCCGCGCTTCAGGGCTTCGGCCTCACACGGATCGAGGGGCTTTGATGGCGGACGACACGCAATTGCTGGAGCGGATGCGGGCGAAGAAGGCTCCCACCACGGCGCTGCTGGGGATGGAACTGGAAGCGGTGGATCAGGCCGCGGGCACCACCCGTTACCGCATGTTGGCCACGCCGCAATTCTGCAACCCGATGGGCAATCTGCAAGGCGGCATCATCACCACCGCGCTGGATGACGCCGCGGCCACCGCCGTGATCGTGAAGGCCGGGCGGCGCGTGGGCGTGCCCACGATCGAGTTCAAGGTGAGCTTCTTCGGCCCCGCACGGCTGGGCGGCACCTATTTCTTCTCTGGCCGGGTGCTGAAGCTGGGGCGCACCATCAGCTTCGCCGAAGCCGATATGACAGACGAAACCGGCAAACTGCTGGCGCGGCTGACGACCAGTTGCGTGATCATGGAGTTGGAAGGGCCGGGGCTGTTCGCCGGGGCCGATGGAAAGATGGAGCCGCAATGACCGACGATATCCTGTTCGCAAAGCAGGGCCGGATCGGCCTGATCACCCTGAACCGGCCGCAGGCGCTGAACGCGCTGACCCGCGCCATGTGCGTGGCGCTGCACCGGCAGCTGATGGACTGGGCCATCGACGATGATGTGCAGGCCGTGGTGATCGAAGGCGCGGGCGGTAAGGCCTTCTGCGCGGGCGGCGACGTGGTGGCCATGCACCGCGACGGGCAGGCCGGCTCGCCGGATTTCGAAGGCTTCTTCCACGACGAATATCGCATGAATCAGGCCATCGCCCACTATCCCAAGCCCTATATCGCCCTGATCGACGGCATCAGCATGGGCGGCGGCGTGGGCATTTCCGTGCACGCCCCCTATCGCGTGGCAACCGAAAAAACCCTGTTCGCCATGCCCGAAACCGGCATCGGCCTGATCCCGGATGTGGGCGGCACCCACGCCCTTCCCCGCTTCCCCGGCGAATTCGGCACATGGGCGGGGCTGACCGGTGCGCGGGTGAAGGGCGGCGATTGCGTCGCCATCGGCTATTGCACCCATTATACGCCGTCCGCCGAAATTTCGGTGCTGAAGGAACGGCTCGCGATCAGCCACGAACCCTTCGCAGACGTGCTGGGCACGTTCCACACCGATCCCGGCCACCTCACCTTGCCCGCGTTGCGGGACGGCATCGATTATCTGTTCAGCCAGAACCAGGTGGAAGATATCCTCTCCCTGCTGGACGAAGGCGACGACTGGGCGATGGAGCAGGCCGCGATCATCCGCCGCATGAGCCCCACCTCGCTGAAACTCACGCTCTACGGCCTGCGCGCAGGCGAAGGCGCCAGCATCGAACAGGCGCTAAAGCTGGAGTATCGCATGGTCAACGCGATCAAGCAGGGCTACGACTTCTACGAAGGCGTTCGCGCGCAACTGATCGACAAGGACCGCAGCCCGAAATGGTCCCCCGCGAGGCTGGAGGACGTGGATATCGCGCCCTATCTGGTGGAACCGGCGGGCGGGGATCTGCGCTTCGATTGAGGGTGACGGGGGTTTTGAAGGGGCTCTGCCCCTTCACCCCGGCAGGGGCGTGACGCCCCTGCACCCCCGACGTTTTTTAAGCCCCTCCTCCTTTAGGGGAGGGGTTGGGGTGGGGGCTCGACACTTGGCGCGACGTTCGAGTTTATAGCCTGCGGCTCTCCAGTTCGGCGTGTTGTGATGTCAGCGGATCAGGCCCGGCGTTGACACCCCCTCTCCATCTCTCCCCCTTGGCACGGGGGAGAGCGCTCCGTAGCGCCGCAGGCAATCGAATCTGATCACACCCGCGACGCTGAAGTTGAGGTGCGACGCCAATTTTGAGGGTGCAGGGAAATCATTTCCCTGCCCGCCGGAGGCGAAAACCATAACCGGGTTCCAAGCGCAGACCCCTTGGCCACGCTGCGCGCAAACCAACGCCCCCCAATCAATGATTATGCCGCGGCACCTCGTCGCCCACCTGCCGGTATTTCAGCGCCATTTCCAGCACGGCACCTTCGGCCAGTTGCCCGGTTTTCTCGCGGTAGATTTCTTCCCACGGCGTCCGGCTGACGGGGATTGGCGGCGGGGCTTCGGCCAGTCGTCGGGCGATTTCGGCTGGTTCCACCAGAGCGTTGCACGCCCCGGCGTTCAGGTCGATGCGCAGCATGTCCCCGGTGCGCAGCCATGCCAGCCCGCCGCCGGCGGCGCTTTCGGGGGAGGCGTTCAGGATGGAGGGGCTGTCGGAGGTGCCCGATTGCCGCCCGTCGCCCAGCGTCGGAAGGCTGGAAATGCCCTGCCGGATCAGCGCGTCGGGCGGTTGCATGTTCACGACCTCGGCCGATCCGGGCCAGCCGATGGGGCCGGAACCGCGGATCACGAGGATGCAATTCTCGTCGATCGCCAGCGCCGGATCGTTGATGCGGTGGTGGTAATCGTCGGAGCCGTCGAACACCACGGCGCGGGCTTCGAACACGCCTTCGTGGCCGGGGCGGGAGAGGTAGCGGCTGCGGAAGGCGTCGGAAATCACGCTCGTCTTCATGATCGCGAAGTCGAACAGATTGCCTTTCAGCACGAGGAATCCGGCGTCCGGCAGCAGGGGATCGGCGTAGGGACGGATCACCTCCCGGTCTGTCGCGGTGCGGCCCGCGACATTTTCCGCCAGCGTGCGCCCGGTGATGGTGGAAACGTTGCCGTCGATGCGCCCGACGGCGAGCAGTTCGGTCAGCACGGCAGGGATGCCGCCCGCGCGGTGGAAGCGTTCAGACAGGTAGCGCCCGGCGGGCTGCATGTTCACCAGCAGCGGCAGGTCGTGCACGGCGCGCCAGTCGTCCGGGGTGATCTCCACCCCGGCATGACGGGCCATGGCGACGATGTGCGGCTGCGCGTTGGAGGAGCCGCCGATGGCAATCGTCAGCGCCATCGCGTTCAGGAAGGCCTGCCGGGTGAGGATGCACGAGGGGCGCAAATCCTCATAGGCGATCTCCACCGCGCGCGCGCCGGTTTCATAGGCGATCTGCCCGCGCTCGCGATAGGGCGCGGGGATCATCGCGCAGCCCGGCAAGGACATGCCCAACCCTTCGGCGATGCTGTTCATGGTGGAGGCTGTGCCCATGGAATTGCAGTGCCCGGCAGACGGCGCAGAGGCGCAGGCTTGGGCCAGAAACTCCGCCTCGTCGATCTCGCCGGCGGCCAGCTTGCGCCGCGCCCGCCAGATCACCGTGCCGGAGCCGACCAGCTCGCCCTCGTGCCAGCCGTCCAGCATCGGCCCACCGGACAGCACGATGGCGGGCAAATCCATGGTGGCCGCCGCCATCAGCTGCGAAGGCGTGGTCTTGTCGCAACCCGTCGTCAGCACCACGGCGTCGATGGGGTAGCCGTTCAGGATTTCGACCAGCCCCAGATAGGCGAGGTTGCGATCCAGCGCGGCGGTGGGGCGGCGGCAGTTTTCGAAGATGGGGTGCAGCGGGAATTCCATCGGAATCCCGCCCGCGTCCCGGATGCCGTCGCGCACGCGCGTGGCCAGTTCCACATGGATGCGGTTGCAGGGGCTGAGGTCTGATCCGGACTGGGCGATGCCGATGATGGGCCTGCCGGATTGCAGTTCGGCGGGGGTGATCCCGTAGTTCATGAAGCGCTCCAGATAGAGCGCCGTCATGTCCGCCCGTTCCGGGTTGGCGAACCAGTCCCGCGAACGGAACGGGCGGACAGGGGTTCGGGCCGTCATCTCAGCCCTGCATCGCTTCCAGTTCCTTGCCCTTGGTTTCCTTCACCACCGCGCGGACGAAGAAGAAGGAGATGAGGGCAGAGGCGGCGTAGAAGCCATAGGTGATCGGCAGGCCGATATGCTTGGCCGCCCAGGGGAAGCTCAGCACGATGGCGAAATTGGCCGCCCATTGCGCCAGCCCCGAAACCGCCAGCGCAGAGCCGCGAATCTGGTTGGGGAACATTTCGCCCAGCATCACCCACATCACCGGGCCCCAGCTGAGGTTGAAGAAGATCACATAGACATTCGCCGCGATCAGCGCGATCAGCCCGACCTGATCGGACAGCGTCAGATGCCCATCCACCATGGTCGCCTGCGCGAAGCAGACCACGAGGGTCGCCAGCGTCACCGCCATGCCCAGCGATCCGATCATCAGCAGCGGCTTGCGGCCGATGCGGTCGATCAGCAGCACCGTCGTCAGGCAGGCGAGGATGGAAACCGTGCCCGAGACGATGTTGATCAGCAGCGCGTCATTTTCCGAGAAACCGACGGACTGCCACAGCACCGAGCCGTAATAGAAAACGATGTTGATCCCCACCAACTGCTGGAACACGGCGATGCCGATCCCCGCCCAGACGATGGTGCGCAGCTTGCCGGTGGCCGGGTCTTTCAGGTCAGAGAGGCGCGGCTGATGGTCCGTCGCCAGCGTGTGGCGGATTTCCCCCACTTTCGCGTCGGCCGTTTCCGCGCCGAACAGCTTGGTCAGCACGCCGCGCGCTTCGGCGTCACGCCCCTTCAGCACCAGATAGCGCGGGCTTTCCGGGATCAGCGTCAGCGCCAGCAAATAGATGGCGGCCGGGATCATCTGCAGCCACAGCATCCAGCGCCACGCCGGGAAGCCCCACCAGAATTCGGCGGTGGAGCCGCCCGCCGTCTTCGCCAGAACATAGTTGGCGACAAAGGCCCCGGTCAGGCCGGTGATGATCATGATCTGCTGCACGGTGGACAACCGCCCCCGCACCGAGGCAGGCGTCACTTCCGAAATATAGACGGGCGTCGTCACCGAAGCCGCGCCCACGCCCAGCCCGCCGATGAAGCGCGCCAGCACGAAAACCCACGCTTCGGGCGCAGCGCCAGCGCCAAAGGCGGAGAACAGGAACAGTCCGGCGGCCAGCATCATCACGTTGCGGCGGCCGATCAGGTCAGACAGGCGGCCCGCCGTGAAGGCGCCCACGGCGCAGCCGATCAGCAACGCCCCCACCAGCACGCCGGTTCCCAATTCGGAAACCCCGAAGGCGCCTTCCAGCCCCTCCTGCGTGCCGTTGATCACGCCGCTGTCGTAACCGAACATGAAGCCACCGATGGTGGCGACCGCCACGATGATGGCGATGAAGCCGTAATTCACCCGGCTTGTGGCCTCGGTCATCCTGCACTCTCCCCAAATGGACCGGCAGCCCCTCGTTCAGGCTCTCGCGTCCCTTTTGCTCCCATGTCCGCATTCAATGTTAGCGGTAACTCCACTTCCATCCATGCCGCTCCGCGCCTGACTTGGCAAGAGGCGAGCGACCCTGCAATTCGCATTCGTATGCGGGGGAAACCCCTTTCAATTACCCACAAATGTTGCGGCTGACGTTAGCACCGATTTTGATGTCCATCAGGCGAGACCATCCTCTCCAGATGACGATGTTGCCAGGCGGCGGATCATGGGCTCGCGCAAGATAGCCTCCGAGCCGGGCGATTTGGGTTAGATAGTCGGAAAGGGTTCTGCCTGGCGGTTCATTCCTTCGGGAAGCTGCGAGGTGGTCGATCAGGGTAATTTCGACATCGGTCAGGATCAGCCGAGGCGATGCGTCAGGAGCAGCGCGATTGATCATGGTCATCCAAAACAGGCGCCATGACAGAATGCAGAATATGGCGATCAGATTGGCGAGGCGTTCGGCGGTCCGCAGCCGCGCATCTTCGGCTCGGCAGCCAGATTTGAGTATCTTGTGGAAGAGTTCGATCTTCCAACGCTGAGCATACCAGTCGAGCTTTTCGATGGCTTCGTCAGGCGTCGTTACCGGCAGATCGGTGATGAGCCGCCAGTCGATTGGGGGGCGCCCTTCAGGCGTTCCACTCTCACGGGCATGCAAGATGGTCAGGCTGAGTGAAGGATAGCGCTTTTGCTTTCCGATCGGCGGCAAAACTTGGATGCGCCTATAGCGCAGTTCGATGTCGGCATGATCGTCTTTGCCAATGGTGATCCGATGCGTGCCTTGCACGGTGGTTTCGCTCATTTCGTCGGCGATCGGAGGGCCACCGTCGCCCGCCAGGCGATCGACGCAGGAGCGGACCAAGAAATGCGTGCCGAGCGCCTGGGTTTCGCATAAGAACTCGTAAAGGTCGGTCACTCGATCGCCAATGTGAGCC
>NZ_VFSU01000022.1 GCF_006385875.1 Sandaracinobacter neustonicus
GGTCTTGGATGTCGCCGCCGATGCGGTTCCACACCCTGCCTGGAGCCGATGGCCGATCTTCCAGCGCCTCCGGCCCACCTTCAAGGTAGCGGTCATACCAGCGATAGAACGTCCGGCGGGCGATACCGAGCTTGTCCAGCGTGCGTTTGGCGGGCAGGTGCGACTGCTCGACGATCCGGATGATCTCGAGTTTTTCGGATGCGGGATACCTCATTCGTCGTCGCCCCCATCCGCGATCATGCTTTTTTTCAGCAGACGGTTTTCGAGTGTCAGGTCGGCCACGCATTCCTTCAAGGCGCGGGCCTCGCGGCGCAGGTCCTGCACCTCGCCGGTGGTCGCGGCACGAGCGGTGTCGCCGGCCAGGCGGCGCTTGCCAGCTTCCATGAACTCCTTCGACCAGGTGTAGTACAGGCTCTGCGCGATGCCTTCCTTGCGGCACAGCTCGGCAATGCTGTCCTCGCCGCGTAGCCCATCGAGCACGATGCGGATCTTGTCCTCCGCCGAGAAATGGCGACGCGTCTGCCGCCGAATGTCCTTCACCACCCGCTCAGCAGGGGCCTTGGTCGGCGATTTTTTCAAGGAGGGTTGGGCCTTCATCTTCGTTCCTTCGTCACTACGACGAAGCCCCAACCCTCCTTAAATCACAACCTCAAATCTGTGCCATTGGTGCTGACGGCGGACAGCGCTGCGACTGGTGACGGAGCTGGTGCCGGGCTGAAGGCCATGTTTCCGGATCAGGCTGCTCAGGACAGTCGACTTTCCTCGCGCACAGTCCGGATTCAGAATCCCTGTCGGCGATCATTTCGTGGCAGCCATAGCGCGATCGTCATCGCCAGCAGATTCAGCAGCACCAGCACAGCGATCGTTACCTGGAAGGCGAACTCTGTCGGATAAGTCGCCTTGCTGCCGGTATCTGCAACGACATCCATTGCCAGCAGCGACGTCACCATCATCGCCCCGATCCCCTGAAACAGGCCGCGCACAACTGAAAGCATGCCTGACGCCTCACTCGTTCTGTCATCGGTTACCGCCTGCGCGACAATCGTTGGCCCAACCGCGAACAATATGGTGGTGCCGAAGGATATGACACATACGACAAGGATAACCGTCAGCACGCTGCCGTGGAGGAAATACAGCAGCAGCCATCCCACCGAGGCGAGCAATCCTCCGAAGATCATCGTGGTCCGGCCACCCCCACGCCCGGTCATCCAGCCGCTCAGCGGCCCGGCGAAGGTCGACAATATGCTCGATGGCAGCTTGGCCAGACCGGCAGCGAAAGCCGTCAACCCCAGGCCAAGGCCGGTCCAGAGCGGGGCCTGCAGTAACACGGAGAAGATGACCGGAAGCTGCAGCGAACTCATGGAAACTACGGCAGTGATGCCATTGGCGACCAGAACTTCCCGATTGCGGAACTGCCGCACGTCCAGCAGAGGATGCGCTGACGACAGACTTCGCCAGACCCAGATCAGGATCAGGGCAAGGCCGGTCACTCCCGCCAGAAGGGGAAGGGGTGCCAACAGGCCGACTGCGGCAATCGAGCCTGCATAATAGAGAAGCAGCATCACACCGGGCGCGAAAAGGATGCCGGAAAGCCAGTCGACTGGCTGGCCGGCCACTCCGCGACGGGAGGCTGGAACGGCAGCCATAATCGCGACGATCGTGGCGGCACAGAAGGCCGCACTTGCCAGAAACAGCCCGTGCCAGCTGAAATTGTCGGCGATCCAGCCGCCGACGACCAATCCGGCCGCTGTTCCTATCGACGCACCCGAGATCATCAGGCCTATGCCCATCGGGACCAGAGGTTCGGGCATGTTCTCACGCACCAGGCCAACGCAAAGCGCAAGCACCGCACCCGTCAGACCCTGCAGCACCCGCCCCGCAAGCAGCATCGGAAAGTTGATGGCATAGGCGCTGATGAGCGATCCGATCAGAGCGATGAACAGCGTCACCACCAGAATCCGCCGTCGTCCAAACAGATCCCCCAGCCTGCCGACGATGGCGGCAGAGGCGGCGCCCACGATCAGGTAGGATGTGATCAGCCAGCCAACCAGAACCGGGCTGCCGAAATCCTCGATAAGTGGCTTCATCGCCGCAAGAATCATCGCAGATTCGAACGCGCCGGTCATTTCCGCGACCCACAACGCCGCAAGAAACGGGACAAATGGTCGCAGCGACGGCTGCAAGCCTCCTGCGGCCTTCACTGTAGCGCCCGGCCGGTTCATACGGTCAAGGATATCCGGCGGAATCCGGGCCAGCAGACACCGCGCCCCGCGAGACAGGGGCGATATGGGCTCCGGAAAGACCCGCCCCGCGAACCGCATTTCGCAAAAGGCACAAGCCCGCAGGTCTTTTCATGCAGCGCAGACAGATATGTGACGGAACGCCTGGTCCGACCAGCGATTCCGGCCATCAAACATCCGCCCTATCTCGCATAAATTCTTCCATTCCCCCAATTTCTATATTAACTGTATATATTGGTTATGGAAATGACAATGCCCTCCACATCTCAAGATCGGCTCCCGCCCATGAGCATGGTCTTTTCCACCAGGCGTACGCCGGCCGTCGCGGTCGCAGCTGCACGTTTGACAGGCGCCGTTGTTCCCTTTCAGGGGCATGCAAAATACATTGAAGCTACATCATGGGAGATCGGCTTTTGGTTGGCCCGGAAACGCACATGAAGACTGTCTCGCGGCAAGCTTCCGGTCGTGGCGTAACCGTGCGCAAGGTTTCACAGATCGTGGCCGAAGAACTGCGCGGCGACATCGCCCGCGGCGACATCAAGGATGGAGATCTGCTGCCGCCCGAGCCGGAGCTGGCGCAGCGCTTCGGCGTATCGCGCCCGACCTTGCGTGAAGCCATCCGAATTCTCGAGACAGAGGGGCTGGTGACGACGACGCGCGGCGGGCGCAAGGGTGCAAAGGTTCATCACCCATCTTCCGCTCAGGCGGCGCGCG
The DNA here is from genome assembly GCF_006385875.1 of Sandaracinobacter neustonicus. Lineage (GTDB taxonomy): Bacteria > Pseudomonadota > Alphaproteobacteria > Sphingomonadales > Sphingomonadaceae > Sandaracinobacteroides > Sandaracinobacteroides neustonicus. The sequence goes on from NZ_VFSU01000022.1 coordinate 2,955, forward strand.
TTGCAGGCCTGGTTCTCCAGCTGCGGCGTGCGACGGTGACCGACGTTTTTGAACTGGCCGCGCTGCTGGTTCCGGCTGCGGCGCGCAAGGTGGCAGAGCTGGACCCTCCAGCCGACTTGTCGCGGCTTGAAGCCATCTATGCGGCGCTGGAGCGCGAAGCCGATCATCCCCGCGAACTCGCACGCCTCATCCGTGAGTTCGACCTCGCCCTTTGCGATCTGTCAGGCAACGAAGTGCTGAAGCTCGTCAGCCAGATGATGGCCGAAATTATCAACTTGCAGATCAATACGATCCCGGAATCCAGTTCGGATCTTCCGGTTGAAAATGCGCGTGACATCGCCCCTTCGCGCAAACGCCTCATGCATGTTCTGGACGCAATCCGGGATCGTGACGGGGTGCTTGCCGAAAGCTTGCTGCGATCGCGTATGGGCGAACTCCTGCATCATCACCAACGGGTTGTCGAACAAAGCAACGCCCTGTCATTCGTTAGCTGACGCCTCACATCTCTAAACTGTATATACTGGTTGAGTGATGATGACATTTTGTCTATCGTCGCTCCGACGACCGCAATGGCGGCGACTGGGAGGTTCCTATGCAGATGAACGACATGATTCTCGTGAGCGTGGATGACCATGTGATCGAGCCGCCCCACATGTTCGAAGGGCGCATGCCCGCCAAGTTTGCGAATCGCGCGCCACGGGTCATTCGGTCTTCCAAGGGGCGGGATATCTGGACGCTCGATGGAAAGCCGATCCCCATGATCGGCATGAATGCCGTCGCCGGTCGCGCCAAACATGAATATGGCATGGAAGCGGCAAGCTATGACGAGATGCGCTCTGCGGCATATGATGTCCATGCGCGGATCGACGATATGAACGCCAATGGCGTGCTCGGCGCGCTCTGCTTCCCAAGTTTTCCGTCTTTCGGCGGCAAGATGTTCTTCGACATGGAGGACAAGGATCTCGCGCTCGCCTGCATCCGGGCCTACAACGACTGGCACGTCGATGAATGGTGCGGAACCTATCCGGACAGGCTGATCCCGCTCGCCGTGCTCCCGCTTTGGAGCCCGGAACTGTCCGCCGCAGAAGTTCGCCGGGTTCACGCCAAAGGCACGAATACCGTCAGCCTTCCCGACAATACGACGCAGGCAGGCTTTCCCAGCATCCACGATGAAAGCTGGGAACCGCTGTGGAAGGCGATCGCCGATACCGACATGATGATCACGGCGCATATGGGCACGGGAAATGCCGCTACCCACGCGTCAGACCAGACGCCGATCGATGCATGGATCCTTACCATGCCGATTTCGATCGCAGTCGCCGCAGCCGACTGGATGCATATGAAGATCTGGGAAAAATATCCCAACATGCGCATAACTCTGGCTGAGGGGGGCGTTGGCTGGGTTCCCTATTTCCTCGAGCGCGCCGACATTACCCATGATCGGCATCATGAATGGACGCGAGCCGAATTCGGCGGGCGGCTACCCAGCGAAGTCTTCAAGAAGCACTTCATGACCTGCTTTATCGAGGAGCGGTTCGGTGTCGATATTCTCGACTATCTGAACGACGATATGGTGACCTGGGAGTGCGATTATCCTCATGCCGATACAACCTGGCCGAGGTCACCCGAAGTCCTCTGGGAAGCCGTGAAGGATCTGCCCGCCGAGCGGATCAACAAGATCACCCATGGAAATGCGATGCGTGAGTATAAGTTCGACGCTTTCTCGCGCCGCCCTCGCGAACGCTGCACCGTCGGTGCTTTACGCGCGCTCGCGCAGGGGGTCGACACCGAACCCAAAGACATGGGCGGCGTAACTCCCGGAGAGGATGGTCGGCGCGTGACGTCCGGCGACGTGGAGCGCATGCTGCGCGAATCCATGAGCGAGCTTGCGTAGGGGGTGTGTCGGCCATTTGCCGACACATTCTCCCCAAGACCTGGCAGAAGGTTGAAGGCGGCAAACGGCCGCAACGAAACCCTCCCCGATTGACGATCACGGTGTCGCTTCGAACTCGCCCCCCTGGGCGAATAGACCATCGAGGCCAAACCCGATCAAGTTTTGGCGCTACACTCGTCGGGATTCCGATCACCAAAGTCACAGATGAAAAGTCTGATAAGAGGGCCGCTGGTGAAGGGTTTCCACCACTATAATCGGGTGGCGGGTTTCAAAATCCGGGTCATTCTCACCTATCGTGCTCACGAACGCGGGCTGGCGTGTCGGCCCGCACCCAGGCGATCCATGATCGGCGCCCTGTCCATCGTGGTGGCCTGATCCACCACGGCGACCGCGGCAGCCAATATGTCTCGATCAAGTATACCGAGCGCCTTGCCGAGGCAGGCATCGAGCCGTCGGTCGGGAGCGTTGGCGACAGCTACGACAACGCCTTGGCTGAGACGATCAATGGCCTTTACAAGGCCGAGGTCATCTATCGACGAGGACCGTGGAGATCCTTTGAAGCCGTTGAATATCCGGCTCATGCGCGCCGACAACCCGGAAGGCTGGCAGGCGATCGTTGAGGCCGCCGATATGCGGCGGGGGGAACCGCGAGACTATCGCTGCATGTCAGAAGGCCGCCGCCAAGGCCAAGGAACCGGTCAGATGCATAGTCAGGATAGCGAACCCGGCATCCGGACCGTATTGCACGGCGCGAATGCTTGATCACGCCAAGCGTGCCTGACGTCTCCGCATAGCTCTTCCTTCAGGAAGGATGAACCAACACACCGAATGCCGCATTTTGTTGCACGAGATTATCGTTTAATATATCAAATAAACACGGTTTAATTAATAACGATACTGTCATGTCACGCCCATACGGTCAGTCTTTGAAGTTCAGAAATCCACACTATGGGCCCATATGTCAGATCAACAAAAATCCTCCTTCTTCGGGGCGTGGCCGGTCGCCGTTTCCGCCGTCATCTTCGATTGGGCGGGCACCATCCTCGATTTCGGGTGCATCGCGCCGGTAGCGGCCTTTCGGGAAGCCTTCACGAGAACCGGTGTCGCAATCAGCGAAGCCGAAGCGCGAGAGCCGATGGGCGCAGCGAAGCGCGAACATGTCGAGCTGATCCTCGCCCAGTCCGCCGTGCAGACGCGCTGGCTGAACCAGATGGGGCAGGCATCGACCCAGGCCGATGTGGATCGCATCTATGAAGCCTTTCTGCAGATCGATGCCGCCGGTTCCGCGCGGTACAGCACTCTGATCCCGGGCGCTCTGGAGACCGTGAGTGCGCTCCGGCGAAGGGGCGTCGCGATCGGCAGCACCACCGGCTATCCGCGCAGTATCATGGACATGCTCATGCCGCTGGCGCAGGCGCAGGGCTATTGCCCGGACCATTGCGTCACGGTGAGCGAAGTCGCGCATGGGCGCCCGTGGCCGGATATGCCGCTCGCCAATCTGCTTGCGTTGAATGCCCCGGATGTGCGCGGATGCGTGGTCGTCGATGACAGTCCGAGCGGTCTCCTGTCCGCGCGGGCGGCGGGCATGTGGGCGGTGGGGATCTCCGTGAGCGGCAACGAGGTCGGGCTGTCCCTCGATGACTGGAACGCCCTGGATGATCGTGCGCGCAGCGACAGGCGGGATGCGGCATGCCGGGCATTGCGTAACGCCGGCGCACACTATGTCATTGACAGCGTTGCCGATCTGATTCCTGTGATCGAAGACATTGAGCAAAGGCTCGCGGCCGGTGACCAGCCATGAACAAGTGGTCCTTCCACAATCCGGTTCATCTGCATTTCGGCGAAGGCGTGCTTGACGATATCGGCACGCTCCTTAGCGGCAGGTCATATCTTCTCGTGACACATCGGGACGATGTGATGTCGCCATGGCGCGACCGTATCGCCATGCATTGCGGTGCCCCCGATCTGGCGCTGGACGAGATCGAGCCGAACCCTTCGCTGGAAATGTTGCGCCGTCTGACGACTGTCATGAGCGCGGCCGATATCGAGCCCGAGGTGATCATTGCCCTGGGCGGCGGATCCGTGATCGACACTGCGAAGTTTCTTGCTGCGGGCAGAGGCTGCTATCGGGCCGCCGTGCAGTATATCGATGGCGGCACACCGCTTCCACGCCGTCCGCTGCCGATTATCGCCATTCCAACCACGGCCGGGACAGGCAGCGACCTCACCAAATGGGCGACGGTCTGGGATACGGTGCGCGGACGCAAGCTGTCACTGGAACATGACGGGCTCTACCCGGAAGCAACGGTCATCGATCCATTGCTGATGGCAAGCCTGCCGTGGTCGGTCACGTTGTCGAGCGGACTGGATGCTTTGTCGCATGCGCTGGAAAGCATCTGGAACGTCAACGCCAATCCACTGACCCGGCGCTTTGCGGTCAATGCAGCACGCGACATCATGGCAGCATTGCAGCGCCTCGGCAGGAACCCGGATGACCGGAATGGTCGCCTGCAGATGGCGCTGGGCGCGATGCGGGCTGGCCTTGCCTTCTCGAACACGCGCACGGCCGTAGCCCATAATATCTCCTATCCGCTGACCCTGAACCATGATGTGCCGCATGGCATTGCCTGTTCCTTCTGCCTGCCTGAGGTGATGGAGGCCGTGATCGGCATCGATGCCGCCAGCGACGAAGCGCTGGCGGAGATATTCGGCGTGCTGCCCGATGCACCGGCTCGCCTGAGAGCATTTCTGAACGATCTGGATGTGCCTGCCGCCGCAGCGGCGTTCGGCGTCGAGGACAGTGAGTGGCGCATGATCGTGGAGCGCGCCTTCGCCGGTCCACGCGGGCGGAACTTCATCGGCGCGCAGGCCCGCTTCCCCTGGCGCACCGGGGCGCCGGATGATGATCGAGGCCAGTCGTGAACGAAGGCAGACCCATCCAGCGAGTAAGCAATGTCCCGGCCTTCCGGCGCGCCCAGCATCGGATGCTGTTCGCCGCGATGTTCTGTTATCTGTTTTTCTACACGGGCCGCCAGACGTTCGGTTTCGCGATTCCCGGCATTCAGGCGGAGTTCGGCGTTTCGAAGGAAGCGCTAGGCTGGGTCAGTGCCGCCCTGCTATGGTGCTACGCCATCGGTCAGGCGATCAACGGCAACATGGCGGACAAATTCGGCGGACGCCGCGTCATGAGCGCGGGCGCGATCCTTTCCTGCCTGGCGAACTGGGCGGTCAGTTTTTCAACCTCCATCTTCAGTCTCGGCACGCTGTGGGGTGTGAACGGACTCTTCCAGTCGATGGGCTGGGCACCGGGCAGCCGGCTTCTGTCCAACTGGTTCGGGCGGCATGAACGCGGCATGGTGTTCGGCTGGTATGTGTTCGCGGCCGGCATGGCGTCGGTCCTCTCATTCGTGACCTCGATCATCGTCGTACATAGTCTGAGTCTGGACTGGCGATGGATCTTCCGCCTGCCGGTGATCCTCATGCTCGTCGGAGGCGTGATCTTCTATCTGGTGGCGCGGGAGACGCCCGAGGAGATGGGCTTCCAGTCACCGCATGACGATATCTCGCCGGAAGACGCCGATCCGGTCGCCGGCGCCGTCGGGGACGAGACAAGCCGGGTGCGTTACAGGGCTGTGCTGTCAAACTGGCGGCTCATCCTGGCTAGCCTGGCCATCGGTTTCCAGAACAGCGCACGCTACGGGCTACTCGTCTGGGTCCCGGTTCATTTTCTGGGTGACGGAAGCGGACCGGAATCCTCTACTTCAATCATCGCCCCTGAATGGATCAGTATCGCGCTCCCGCTCGGCATGGCGATCGGCGCGGCCACGAATGGGTGGGTGTCCGACAACATCTTTGGTTCGAAGCGCTATGTCGCCATCGTCCTCTACATGGTGCTGGCGGCCATGACCTCGCTCATCATGTTCACCATCCCGGCAAGCGATATCTATCTCGGGATCGCCACATTGTTTCTCTGCGGCTTTTTTGTCTACGGTCCGCAGTCGTCCTTCTGGGCCTTGTGCCCCGATCTTGTCGGGCACAGGCGGGCCGGTACAGCGATCGGCGTCATGAACTTCTTCGCCTATTTGTTCGCAGGTCTCGGTGAACCCCTGATCGGTCGCTTCATGGATGCCCATGACAATACATCACTGGTGTTCCTGATCGTTGCCGGCGCCAGCGCGGCCAGTGCATCATTGGCCTTGTTTATCCGCCGTTAGGCGGGCTGCAGAGTGAGTTAATCGGTGCCGGCTTCATCGGGAGGCTGACGGCGTTTCGCAGGCTTTGCCGTGCGCGCTTTAGGCGAGATGGCCATGCCCTTTCGCGGGCCGGTTCGTTGCAAGGCCTCGAAGAAGGCGGCGATCATCCGGCTGCGTCGCCGCTCACGCAGGCAGCAGACATAGATATGTGTCAGGACTGGCGCGTCGATAATGGGGAGCGGATGCAACAGTTCATCCGGCACATATTCCGATTCCGAGACAGTACCGACGCCAAGACCGCGAATGACGGCTTCGCGAATGGCCTCCCTGCTGCCGATCTCCATCGCCACACGCGGCTTTAGGCCTATCGCGACCAGCCCCTCTTCCAGCGCGCGGCGCGTGGTCGAACCGCGCTCACGCATGAGCAGCTTTTCCCTGCCGAGCGCTTCAAGTCCGATACTCCTGAGACCCGCCAGCCGGTGATCGCGGTGAACGAAAGCCATGACCGGATAGCTCGCATAATGCTGGACGTGAAACCGGTCATCATCGGTATCCCGCGCCAGGATGCCGACGTCGCAGCCATAGCTGCCGAGGTCGTGCAGAACAGCTTCGGAATTGCCGAAGGTCATCGCGAGATAGACGTCAGGATAGCGGGTGTTGAACGCCTCGACGATTTCGATGACATGATAGGGGCTGACGGCGCCGATCTTCAGTTCACCGCTGCGCAGGCCGGCGCTGTCCTTCAGCATCATCGTCGCGTCGTCTTCCAGATCGACCATCCGGCGCGCGAACTGCAGCAATTCGCTCCCCACCTGCGTCAATTCGATCCTTCGCCCGCGCCGTTCGAAAAGGCGGACGCCATGCTCCTCCTCCAGCACCTGGATTTGTGAGGTGATCGTCGTCTGGCTCATCCGAAGTGCACGCGCCGCCGCCGTGAACCCATTGTGGCGGGCGACCGCAATGAAGCTGCGGAGCTGGTTCAGTGTCACTTCGTAAACCCATCGAAAATATCGTTACATATATATATAAAACACGTTTGAATCGCACACAATAGAGTCACGCGTGCGGCCTATTGCATCCACGATGAAGGGGCAATGGCAGGGTGAGCGCATCGCGGTCACTGCATTTCGCCCGGACTCAGGGTTCGCAACCAGACCGAGGGAAAATTTCGCAATGCGCCCGATCAGCCGTCGATCGCTCATCGAAGCCACATTGCTGGGTGCAGGCCTGTCCGCCGTCATGCCCGCCGCCGCCTGGGCATGGCCGACACGCGGCTTTACGCATGGCGTCGCCAGTGGCGAGCCGTCCGCAGACGCCGTCACACTCTGGACGCGCTATGTAGGTGCCGATGCGCAGAGCGTTCGGCTCAGGATCGAAATCGCCGAGGATGAGCGCTTCCAGTCAATCGTAGCGACCAGTGAAGCCGTCGCCGGCCCGGAAACCGACTATTGCGCGCATATCCGGGCCGCCGGACTTCGCCCGGGACGCCGCTATCATTATCGCTTCACGACGCCCGGCGGTGAGATGTCGCCGGTCGGTCGGACCAAGACGCTGCCCGCCGGCCGACTAGCGCGATATCGCATCGCCGTGATGTCCTGTTCGAACATCACCTCCGGTTGGTTCACGGCCTACAGCCATGCCGCCGCGCGCGACGATATCGACCTGATCGTGCATCTGGGCGACTATATCTACGAATCCCCGACGACGCGCTCGGACGCGCTGGCCGAACTCGCGAAGCAGCGAGATGTCCGGCCGTTTGGCGAGCTCGAAACACTTGCCGACTATCGGCTGCGCTACGCCAGCTACCGCAACGATCCAGCCCTTCAGGAACTGCATCGTCGCCATCCATGGGTGGTCATGTGGGACGATCACGAGACGGCCAACAACAGCTGGACCGGCGGCGCCAGCAATCACAGCGACACGGAGGGACTGTGGGCGCTGCGCGCCGCCGCCGGTGTCCGTGCCTTCCGCGAATGGCTTCCGGTCAGTGGTGACTATGCCGCCTATCAGCTTGGCGACCTGGCGACCATGTACAGGCTGGAGACCCGCCTGCTGGCCCGCACCAGGCAACTCGATCCCGAACCGATGCTCCGGCGCGCAGCAAATCCGGAGCAGGCCGTCGCTGATTTCTTGCGAGGGCCGCTGGCCGATCCAGACCGGCAGCTGCTCGGCCCAACGCAGCTTGCGTGGCTGGCCGACGGCATGAAGGCTTCGGTCGCGACGGGTACGAAATGGCAGTTGCTGGCGCAGCAGGTCATCATGGCACCGCTCGTGCTGCCTTCGATTACGTCAGGCTGGCATGCCCCCGGTCTGACACTCGATGCCAAGACAAGCGCCGAGATTGACCTCGCCAATCGAGTCAGCCGTGCCGGCATGCCCATCAGCATGGATCGCTGGAGTGGTTATCCCGCCGAACGGACGCGCGTGCTGGAGGCCGCGGCGGCTGCCGGCGCCAATCTCGTCACGCTGAGTGGTGACAGTCACAATGCCTGGGCCAGCGATCTGCGGCTCGGCAGCCAGCCTGCTGGCGTTGAGCTTTGCGTGCAGTCCGTTTCGTCACAGGGCATGGAGAAAAACTTCGGCGGCGATCCGGCCAGCATTGCGCGCGATTTCCTGGCGACAAATCCCGACCTGCGTTGGTGCGACACCAGTCGCAGGGGGTACATGGTCGTCGATCTCACACCCACGAGCCTGTCCTGCGAGTGGCTGTTTTTCCCGTCTCGCCATGAAAATTCACATCGGCTGATCGGCACACACAGGCTGACATCTGATCTGCGCAGTCATCGGCTGACCGCCGCCTGACCCCGCTTCACATCCATTCACACCTTCAAGCTCTTTTCTGGAGACCAGTTCATGCATTCTGCGAACGCTGACAGGCCGGGATACCGGCTGTTGCGCACCACGGCCGTCATTCTTGCGACGACTGTTTCATTGCCAAGTCTCGCGCTTGCAGGCGAATTGCGGGGAACCGTGACCAATCCTGCACTTTCACGGCCATTGAGCGGTGCTCGTGTCACGGTCGATGGCATCGCGCAGCCGGTGTGGACCGATGCAGATGGCCGTTATCGTCTGACGGATATCCCGGCCGGCGAGCATGAACTGCGCATCGAATTGCCCGGCTACACGCCCTTCAGCGCCAGCATCGTCATCCCCGAAACCGGCGACGTGACGCGCGACGTGGAAATCGCGCTCGCCGGCGGTTCGGAAAGTGAAATCGTCGTTCTCGGGTCGCGGGCCTCGCGGCTGGCCGCCCTTGAGCGCAAGCGCTCGCTCCCCGTGATCGCCGACGTGGTTGCCGCCGATACGATCGGGCAGCTTCCCGACTATAACACGGCGCAGGCTCTCCAGCGCCTTCCGGGCATATCCGTCCAGACCGATCAGGGCGAGCCGCGCTATGTGGTGGTGCGCGGCGTCGATCCCAATCTCAATCAGGTGACGGTGGACGGCAATCTCGTCGGCATTCCCGAGGCGGAAGGGCGTCGGGTCGCGCTCGACACCATCCCGTCCGATCTTGTCGCCGCTATCGAAGTGGTGAAGGCCGTGACGCCGGACTATGATGCCAACGCGGTTGGCGGCAGCATCAACATCGTCACGCCCACGGCTTTTGACCGTACCGACGATTTCCTTTTCGCTTCAGCCAAGATCTCTTATTCCGACGCGGCCGACAAGTTCGGTTATGGCGGCAGTGTGACTTATGGCGCCAAATTCGGTGCTGACGATCAGTTCGGCATCGTCGCGGCGGGCAGCTATTTCAAGCGGTTCATTCACAGCCAGCTTGCCGGACCGCGCGGCTGGACGGCCTTCGGCCAGGAGATGGCGCCGACCTCGTTCGTGCTTTACGATTATCGCATCATGCGTGAGCGGATCGGCGGGATCGTCAATCTTGACTGGCGTCCCGACGACGACACCCGTTTCTATCTGCGTACCATTTACAACGAATATACGGATGAGGAGGAGCGCGACCAGTTCAACTGGGATCTGGCGCGCGGGACGCAGACCTTCCCCGCCGCCGACCAGATCGCCTGGTCTCGTGGACGCGCGACGCGCGAATTCCGCCAGAACAACCAGACCCAGAAGCTCTACAATATCTCACCGGGCACGGAACTCACGCTGGGCAATGTGCAACTGGACCTCAACTACACCTATGCCCGTGCGCAAGAGCACACCCCCGTCCGTACCGATATCGAGTTCCGGTCTACCGATACCCTGTCCAGTACGCTTGACCTCACCCAACCGAGCCCGACGTTCGTCACCTATAATCCCGCGGCGCTCGATCCCGCAGCATATCCGCTGCGCCGCATCCGCATGCGGAGTGAAGAGATTGACGAAGACCTCCACGCCTTCCGCGCGGACCTTCGCTATGATATTCCAAATATGGAGGGTAGCTTCCTAAAGTTCGGCGGTAAGTTCACCGATCGCAAGAAGCATCGCGATAATCGCCAGTCACTCGAGACGCCGACCACCGCCGTGACCTTCGCCCAGACGGGTGCCTTCACAGCGGACATCCCCTTCTTCGACGGCGTGTATGATTTCGGTCCGGGCATGAACTATCAGGGGGTCCTCGATTATTTCGCATCCCGCCCCGGCTCGCTGGCACTCGATACGGCTGCGACCGCTATCAACGACCTCAGGCTGGACTATGACATCCATGAGAAGATTTATGCCGGCTATGGCATGGCAAGCCTGCAGCTTGGCGAACTGACCGTGATCGGCGGCGTGCGCGTGGAAAAGACCGATGGAAGCTATAGCGCCTTCGCGATCCGTGACAGCGATGGCGACGGCACGTTGGAGCCATCGGACATCCTGCCGGTCCAGTTCAGCACCAACTACACGGACGTGCTGCCGAGCCTTCATCTCAACTATCGGCTCCAGCAGGATTTGCTGGTGCGCGCGGCATGGACGAACACGATCGGCCGCCCCAACTATGATGCACAGGTGCCGACTTTTGAGGAAGAGGATGGCTCCGGTACGGCCGGAAATCCGAATCTGCAGCCTTATCGCGCCATGGGCCTCGATCTGTCGCTGGAATATTATCCGGATGCGGACACACTTTTCTCTCTGGCGGGTTTCTACAAGAAGATCGAAAATCCGATTTTCACGCGGACGATCCAGAATACCAGCTTCGCCGGTGTGCCGCTGCTTACGCTCTCCCAGCCGCAAAATGCCGACTCCGGCGAGTTGCTTGGTATTGAGGCGGCAATGCAGAAGCGCTTCACTTTCCTGCCCAGGCCGCTCGATGGCCTGGGTCTGTCGGCGAACGTGACCTATGTGGACTCCAGCGTCGATGTGCCGGGCCGGGAGACAGAGGATCTGCCCTTTTTCCGTCAGTCCAAATGGCTCTTCAACGCTGCTCTTTTCTACGAGAAGGGCCCCTTCGAGGCCCGCGTCGCCGTCACCTATCGCGATGACTATCTGGAAGGCGTCGGGGCAAGCAAGGCAGGGGACACCTATGTGAAAGGCCGGACTGTCGTCGATGCCCGCGTCTCCTATCGCGTGACGGATCGCATCGAAGTCTTCGCTTCGGGCGCCGATCTGAACAACGCGTCGGTCATCATCTACCAGGCCACGCCAAGCCAGCTTGTTACCGATGAAGTCTACTCCTTCACGGCGGATTTCGGGGTCAACATCCGGTTCTGACCCTCGCCATGTGAACTGCCGCCCGGCACGCACTGGTTCCATGCAGTACGGCATGTGACCAGCGCGCGTCGGCCAGCCACTTGCTTCTCTGGAGGTTTGCGATGATCCGGACCGGCCATGTCACGCGGATCGCTGCCATGTTCTCGCTTGGCATGTGCACCACCCCTTTGCCGGCCGCGCCATCCGGTCATGCCGCCGACTATCCGGACTGGCATGTCGAACTTGTTGCCCACCGCGGACGCTCACCGGATCGACCGGAAAACACGCTTGCGGCGTTTCGACAAGCAATCGCTCTGGGCGTGGACATCATAGAGATCGACCTGCGCATGACGGCAGACGGAGAGATCGTCATCCTGCACGATCCAACGGTCGATCGCACGACCGATGGCACAGGCGATGTCTCGACTCTCACTCTCGACCAGGTGAAGGCTCTGGATGCGGGCGGCAGGTTTGATGCCCGCTTCGCAGGAGAGCGCATTCCGACCTATGAAGAGGTTCTGGACCTTGTGACGGGAACCAGAGTGAAGCTGCTGCTCGATATCAAGTTCCAGAATGCTGGAAATATCGAACAGGTGGTCCGTTTGACCGAAGCTCACGGGCGGCAACTGGATGTCGTCGTCGGCGTTCGCAGCTTTGAACATCTGAGAGAATTTCAAGCTCTCAATCCGAATATTCGGACACTTGGCTTCATAACATCGCCGGATCAGATCGAGGCTTTTGCCTCAGCTGGCGTGGACATCATCCGGCTGTGGTCCATAACGGAAGCAGATGGTTCGACGACCGCCGCCGCCACGACGACCCGTCCGACCGAGAACTGGATCTATGATGATCGGGATTCCCCGGCGTGCAAAGCAGCGGTTGCGCGGCGCCAACATGATTACGAAACCGGTCGCAGGGATGATCCAGGTTCGCGATCATGTCTGGTGCAGAAGGTTCATGACCTTGGCTTGCCTGTATGGGTGTCCGCGATCGACGCCCCTTATGCGGATCTCGATGAACTCATCCAGTTAAAAGTGAATGGAATTCTCACCGATTGGCCGGAAGTAATGAAAATTCTCAGTATTGAAATAGAAAGTTTGAAGCGCACACACACCAGAAGGAGATAGTATCTCCCACTATCGAATTTTGCCAATCCTCTGGAAGTCCTACCCGAGGATCGACGAATTTCGGTTCGTCCTTCGGCATTTTCTTACCGCGGCTTCAGCCTCAGGTCGAGTGACGTGCTTCCCTGAAATGTGACCGATTTTGAGGAGAATTGACGATGAGGAAGCTGCTGTCGATCGCAACATTGGCGGTTGTGCTGTGCGCTGGTGTGGAATCTCAATCCCATGCCCAGGCTCCCGGATTGTACTGGTGCAAAGGGAACACCCATACCCACACGAACAATTCAAGCGATGGCGACAGCAACCCCGATGTTGCCGCCCGCTGGTATAGAGAGAATGGGTATCAATTTGTATTCATTACCGATCATGACGAATATCTGACCGATGTCGCGCCGTTGAACGCATTGATCGGGAGGCGTGACTGGTTCCTGATCCTGCCCGGTCAGGAGATCGGAGAAATACTCATTCGCAAGGGTCGGCTTCCGGGCGATCTTCATCTCAACGCGCTGTTTACGAACGAAGTGATCCGGCCGGCAGCAGGCGGCACGACATTGGGAGATGCCGTCGCTCCAATCCTGGAGCAAGGCGCCCTGGTTCAGATCAATCATCCCGTTTACAAATGGTCGCTGAATCCGCCCGATCTTGAGGATGTGCCCGATGGCGCATTGATCGAAGTCTGGAACGGTCTGGACCCAAGCAACAATCTGGGCGGCGATGACGGCAACGGCGATGTGAAACCTTCAGCCGAAGGCTATTGGGATTATCTCCTTGGTCGCGGCAAGATTGTATGGGCCGTGGGTGCCGACGATGTGCATATCTTTCAGGGCAATCATCCCACACCCGGCAGGGCGTGGATCATGGTGCGCGCGCCCGAGCTTACGCCCACTGCTATCAAGACTGCGATGATGAAGGGGGACTTCTATGCATCGAACGGCGTCGCGCTGAGCGACATCGCCATCGACGCAAACAGCCTGACTGTTACAATCCCGGCGGCCAAAAACGGTCCGCGTTATCTCACGCGCTTCACCGGACAAGACGGCAAGGTGCTTGCCGAAATCGCTGGTCTCAGACCGAGCTATCGCTTCACCGGCAATGAGGTCTATGTCCGCGCCACCGTCACCGACAGCAATGGCAAAAAGGCATGGACCCAGCCCGTTTTTCGCGATGGTCGTGCGCGCAAGGTCCAGCCTTGACGATGGCCACCACCCGGAGCTGTTGTTGCGGGCTTATGATGCCATAATAATTCAAATAGTTGGCCAGATATACATCCAAGCTATAGCCCTAATAGATGTCCGACGAGGATGGGTCCCTATTCGTGCCGAATCTGACACTGCTGCATAGGGATGACTGGTCAGACCATACTCGCCAAAGGCAGCTCCGGCACCAAGTGACAAGGACAGCGATCCGAATGAAAGCCGCCGCCTCGCCCACCAACGAAGTGAAGGCGGCAATCGTAGAGGCTGCGAGCAGGGGGGAATGCGAACCGGAAGACACCTTTGTCTTCCATGGCCTGCGGAAGAACGCCTGCTGCTATCTGATAGAGATTGGCCTCAGTGACAGTCAGGTTGGAGGCATGCTGGGTATGAGCCCGGAAATGGTCCGCTATTACAGCCGTAGGAAGCGCATTCTGATGCTGGTGAAAAGCGGCGCTGCTACCGTGCTGGCGGGTAACATCGTCGGCCTATGGAACGAGCCGGGGGGAACTGAAGTCGCAGCCGGGGGGAACTAACTGCCAGCCGCTGAAAATTCCCCAACCTTTTCAAGCTGGTGACCCCTACGGGACTCGAACCCGTGTTTTCGCCGTGAAAGGGCGACGTCCTAGACCGCTAGACGAAGGGGCCGTGCTTGCGGAGAGGCGGCGGATTAGCCGGGGGGCGGCTGCTCGTCAAGCGATTCACGTCGGGAAATGGCTGCGATGGCGGAAATGCTTGGATATCAGCGCAAATGCAAAGATGGTTCAGGCTCGGGCGGCGTCTTCCAGTTGCAGTTGTGCGCGGGTGCGGCCCTGCCATTCGTCAGCGGTGATGCGGCCGGCCAGATGCACCGGCTCTGATCCGGCGCCCATCAGCATCTGGCCCAGTTCGCCTTCCAGCGCGCGAAAGGCAATGCCTTCTACCCGTCCGCCGTCCGGGCCGCTGGCCACGAAGCGCAGGTGCGTTTTCGGTTCCGTGCGCCCCACCGGATCGCATTTCAGCAGCCGCACCGGGCCGACCGCCACGCGCGGCGAGGGCCAGCCCTGCCCATAGGGGCCGCACGCCTCCAGCGCCTGCGCCAGCTCCGGCGTGACGGCGCGCGGCGCGACGGCCAGATCGATGGACAGCACCCGTTCCGATTCCGCCGCTGCCACCGGCCCGGCCAGATGCTCGGCCAGCCAGGCCGTGAAGGGTTCCAGCTGGCCCGGATCGAGCGTGACGCCGCAGGCCATGGCGTGGCCGCCGCCTTCGCGGATCAGCCCATGCGCCTTCGCCGCCAGAACCGCCGCGCCAAGATCGACCCCCGGAATGGAGCGGCCAGACCCTTTGGCGACACCGTCTTCGCCCAGCGCCAGCACCAGTGCCGGACGGTTCAGCCGCTCTTTCACCCGCGCCGCGACGATGCCCACCACGCCCGGATGCCAGCCCTGCCCGGCGACCACCGCCACCGGGCTGTTGCCCTGCGTTTCCAGCGCCTGTGCCAGCGCCTCCGCCGTGACGGCAGCCTCGATCGCGCGGCGTTCGTGGTTCAGCCTGTCGAGTTCCTGCGCGATGGCCGCGGCTTCGTCGCCGTCTTCGCTCGCCAGCAGGCGCACGCCCAGATCGGCCTGCCCCACCCGCCCCCCGGCGTTGATGCGCGGCCCCAGATGGAAGCCCAGATCATCCGAGCGCGGCGCGCGATCCAGTTTGGCGATATCGGCCAGCGCCGTCAGCCCGACGGAACGGCGGTTCGCCATCCGTCGCAGCCCCAGCGACACCAGCGCCCGGTTCAGCCCCAGCAGTGGCACCACATCGGCCACCGTGCCCAGCGCCACGATGTCCAGCCATTCGGACAGGTTCGGTTCCGCTGTCACCGCGAAGTGACCGCGCTGGCGAAGCTCCCGGTTCAGTGCAACGCCAACAAGAAAGGCCAGCCCGGCCGTGCACAGCGTGCCGAAGCTGGCCGCTTCCGGCGTTTCGTCCAGCCGGTTGGGGTTCAGGATGCCCAGCGCCGGGGGCAGCGCGGTGGAGGCTTTGTGATGATCCACCACCAGCAGATCCAGCCCGGCATCCCGCGCGGCCTCCAGCGGGCCGAACGCCTGCGTGCCGCAATCCAGCAGCAACAGCAACTGCGCGCCCTGCCGTTGCAGTTCCAGCAGCGCGGCGGCGGACGGGCCATAGCCCTCCAGAATCCGGTCCGGGATATAGGGCGTCACATCGGCGCCCAGCGCGCGCAGATGCCGCCACAGGAAGGCAGCGGAGGTCGCGCCGTCCACGTCATAATCGGCGAACAGCACGATCTTCTCGCCCCGCTGCACGGCGTCTGCCAACCGGTTCGCGACGACGTCCATATCCTGAAAGATGGAAGGATCGGGCAGCCAGTCCCTGAGGTTGGGTTTCAGCGTACGCTGGATATCGGCAGGCGCGCAGCCGCGGCTGATCAGCAGTTGCGCGGCCAGTTCGTCCACTCCCATCCGCTCGGCCGCGCCCAGCGGCAGCGGCCGTGCCCGCCACACCCAGCTGCGGGACGTGGCGGAGCGGGTGACGTTGAGAACAGGTTCCATCTGCCGCCCGAAGTCGCGGCTGGGCGGGCCGCTGTCAAGGCGGGCTTCAGGCCGCGAGGCCTAACGGCGAGCTATCTCCCCACCAGCTCGGCGATACTGGCCGAAGCGGGCCGCGCGATCACGTCTGCGGTCGCGCCCAGTTGGGCGATGCGGCCGCCTTCCAACACCGCGATGCGAGTGGCGAGAGCGGCGACGTCCTCGATGTCGTGGCTGACGAGGATGGTGGGCATGGCGAGGTCCGCGCGCAGATCTTGCAGGGTGGCGGCCAGCGCGCGGCGGGTGGGGCGATCGACTGCGGAGAAGGGCTCGTCCAGCAGCAGCAGCCGGGGGTTGCGGGCCAGCGCACGGGCTAGGGCGACTCGTTGCTGCTGGCCGCCGGAGAGCTGGTGCGGGCGGCGATCTTCAAGGCCGGGGAGGTGGACAGCGGCCAGCAGCGCGCGGGCGCGGGGCTGGTCCGGCGCGGGCATGGCGAGCAGCAGGTTCTGCAACGCGGAAAGGTGCGGGAACAGCGCGTAGGACTGGAACAGATAGCCCACCTGCCGCTGGTGGGCGGGAAGGCCGGTCCACTCCTCAGCGCCGACGCGGACATGTCCCTGCATGGGGACAAGCCCGGCCAGCGCCTTCAGCAAGGTGGATTTGCCCGCGCCGGAGCGGCCGACGAGGGCGAGGATCTCGCCGGGCGCGACTTGCAGTTGCACGTTGAGCGGCAGCGGCCGTTCCAGCCGGATATCCGCCTCAAGCCCCGACATCGGGCTTCCGGCGGGTGAGCAGGTAGGCGAGGCCGACGGCGATAACGGCGATGGCGAGCAGCACGGCGGCCATGGTGGCGGCCGCGCCATTGTCCAGCGACTGCACCCGATCATAGATGCTGAGCGACAGCGTCTTGGTTTCGCCGGGGATCGCCCCGCCCACCATCAGCACCACGCCGAATTCGCCCAGCGTGTGCGCGAAGGCGAGGATCGCCCCGGTGAGCAGGCCGGGGACGGCCAGCGGCAGTTCCACCCGGCGCAGCGTGGCGAGCGGGGAGAGGCCGCAGGTGGCCGCCGCCGCGCGCAGTTCCGCGCCGACCGCTTCGAAGCCGCGCTGCGCGGGCTGCACGGCAAAAGGGATGTTCACCAACACAGAGGCGGCGACGAGGCCCTGGAAGCTGAACACGAGGCTGCCGCCGGTCAGCGCTTCCCACGCCTGCCCCAACGGAGAGCGGGGGCCGAGCGCGGAGAGGAGATAGAAGCCGAGCACGGTGGGCGGCAGCACCAGCGGCAACACCACCAGCGTTTCCACCAGCGGCTTCCAACGGCTGGGCGTGGTGGCGAGCCAGCGCGCGAGCAGGATCGCGGGCGGCATCAGCACCAGAAGGGTGGCCGCGCCCAGACGCAGCGAAAGGGCAAGGGCCTGCCAGTCCATCTAAGCGCGGGCCATCTCAGGCGGGCGGCAGATAGCCGTGCCGCGCGAGCAGCGCCTGCCCGGCCGGGGAGAGCAGCCAGTCGTGAAAGCGGCGCGCGGCCGGTGTTGCGGATTTCAGCAGCACCATGCGCTGCGTCAGCGGCTGGTGCAGGTTCGCCGGAACCAGCGCATAACGACCCTTGAAGCCGGGGCTTTTCACAAGGCTGAGCGAGGTGAAGCCCGCATCCGCCGCGCCGCTGGCGACGAACTGGAAGGCCTGGGCGATATTTTCCCCCGTCACCAGCCGGGGCTGCGCCTGCGCCCACAGGCCCACGGCCTTCAGCGCCTCCACGCTGCGCGCGCCATAGGGGGCGGTTTCCGGGTTGGCGATGGCCAGCCGCTTCACCTGCCCGGAGGCCAGCCCCGCCTTCAACGCGGCGAGCGAGGGATTGATCGGGCTGCCGGGCGGCACGATCAGCACCAGCCGCCCCACCGCATAGATGCGACCGCGATCGGGCGCGAGGCCATTGTCCGCCAGCCGAAACACATGATCCTCGTCTGCCGAAAGGAACAGCTGATAGGGCGCGCCCGCCTCGATCTGCTGCACCAGATTGCCCGACGCCGCATAGCTGATGCGCAGCTGTTCGCCCGTGGCCTTGCTGTAGGCGGCGGCGGCATCGTCCAGCGCATAGCGCAGGCTGGCAGCCGCCGCGACGGGCACCTGTGCCAGCAGCGGCGCGGCAGCAAGCAGCCACAGCAGCGCGAGCAGGCGGCCGATCAGAACACGCGGCCCAGAATCAGGTAGAGCGCCCCGTTGCCGCGCGTCACCCCGGCAGCGATGATGAACGGACCCAGCGGCGTATCCGCGCCGACGAAGGCGCTTCCAGCCGGGCGCAGGCTGTCCAAACCGATCCGGTCCAGCCCTTCCCATGTGTTGCCCAGTTCGAAGCTGCCGCCCACATAGACCGGGAAATCGACGATAGGGGCCTGCGCCGACAGCCGGTGATAGAAGACGGTGCGGCCGATCAGCTTGTGGCGGCCGATCAGCTGGTTTTCGTCCAGTCCTGAAAGGTTCAGGAAGCCGCCCAGCCGGAAATCGCCCAGCGAACGGCCATCCCCGCTGGTGGTGAAACCAGCCTCGCCCGAAAGCAGCAGCGTGTTGCGCCCCCAGCTGATCGGCTTCAGCAGCTTCATGCTGCCCACGCCATAGGAAAGGTCCCCGCCCAGCCAGCGGACATGATCGGTGAAGACGAACCGCGTATAGAAGCCGTTGGTGGGGAAGCGGATATTGTCCAGCCTGTCCACGGTGAAGGCGGCGTGCCAGTCGGTGTCGATGAAATTGTCGTCGGTGAAGCCGGGGAATCCCACCGTCGTGCTGAGGCTGACATCTGCGACGGACAGGCCAAGGCGAAGTTCGCCCCAGTTGCCGAACAGCATCCCGCCATCCATCCGCGCGCCCACACGGGAATCGCGCACTTCCGAAATGGCCTGTTTATCGATGTACAGAGAGGTATCCACGCGCGACCAGAAGGGGGTAAATTCCGCGAAATAGCGCCCCGTGAGGCCCGCCTGCGCGCTGTTGCGGCCGAATTCCGTGTAAAAGCCGGATTCGATCAGCAGGTTCGAACCGACCCGCACGTCCGACCGCCACTCGATCCCGGTGCCGAAGAAGTTGCGATCCGTATAGGCGAAGCCCAGCCGCACATTGTTGTTACGGTTGAAATCGGTGCTGATGCCCAGCCCCAGTTGCAGCCAGTTGGCCGAAGTCGGGTCGCCGTCCGCCGTAATCGTCACGCCTTCGCCGGGGTGCACGCCGTCCGGCCCCACCGTGTAGCGCACCGAACGGAAGCCGCCCAGCGCATAGACATCCTGAAGATCGGCCGTCATCTGCGGCGCATCCAGCGGCTTGCCCGGTTCCGCCGACACCAGATCCTTGATCGTGCGATCCGGCAGATCGGAGTGATTGTCGACCTTCACGAATTGCAACTTCGGCGCATAGCTTGGTGCACGCGCCTTGCGGGCAGCCAGATACGCCTGCCACTCCGCCTCTGGCAGGGCGTAGGGGCGCAGCTTGTCCACCACGGCGAGCGCCGCCGCGCGGCCCGCCGCGATACCCTCCACGCTGCGCCCGAAAGCGGTGGCACCGATGTCGGGCTGATCGGGCCGGATCAGCACATCAGCCGGGGACAGGCTGGCGATCTGCTGCGCCACGGCCTTATGGCCCAGCAGCAGCTGCATCTGGCTCAGCACGGAGACGAAGCTGTTGATCTGGTCGCGGCGCTGCAGGGGCGTGCCCACGTCCACCACGATCAGCCGATCCACCCCCATGGAACGCGCGACATCGATCGGCACATTGTCCGACACCATGCCGTCCACCAGCAGCTTGCCGTTGCGCTCCACCGGCGGCAGCCCGCCGGGCACCGCCATGGAGGCGAACACCGCGGTCGCGATGTCGCCATCCCCCATCACCTCGGTCTCGCCCGTTTCGATATCGGTGGCGACGGCGCGGAAGGGAATGGCGAACTTGTTGAAATCCTGCGTGCCGCGCACCGGGGCCAGATACTCAGCCAGCGTGAGGAACAGATCCTGCCCGCGCAGCACGCCCTTGGGCAGCACCAGCCCCTTGTCGTCGAAGCTGATGCGGAAATCGATCAGCACATCCCGCTCGTCGCGCTTGCGGCGGAAGCTCAGACGATCGCGCGGGATATTGTCGTTGAACACGTTCGTCCACGGAATCTCGTCCGTAATCGCCTTCAGTTCCGTCGCGGACTTGCCGGATGCATAAAGGCTGCCCACCACCGCGCCCATGCTGGTGCCGGCAATGGCGTCCACCGGAATCCGGTTCTCCTCCAGCACCTGCAACACGCCCACATGGGCAAAACCGCGCGCCCCGCCGCCACCGAGCACCAGGCCGATGCGAGGGCCGGGGCGGGCATGATCCGCAACCGCTTCCGATTGCGCCACGGCCGGGATGGAGAAAAAGACGAAACAGAGAATCGCAAGGCAATGGCGCATGGACTATTCCTATGCCTTCACCCGGCCCCAAGCGCCAGCGGCAACAAATGCCCCCAATAGCCGCGCGCAACGCGCCACGCTAAACAGGGCCGCGCAAGTTAAAAGGATGCAAACTGCATGAACTGGTCGCCGGGACTGCCGCTGCTGCTGATCGCCACCGCACTGGCAACAGCGGCCGCACACGCCCAAACCCCTGTCACCCTGCCACCCGGGCCGGGGCTGAAACTGGTGGAAACCCACTGCACCAGCTGCCACGGACTGGACTTCATCACCAAACAACCCCGCGGCAAAGGCACCGCCTTCTGGGCCGGCAGCGTCGCCAAAATGATCGACACCCACGGCGCGGAGATTCCACCCGACGACGCGAAGGCCATCGTCGCCTATCTGGGGCGGACGTTCGGGTGACGGGGAGGGGCGGTCACCACTGACGCGGGGTTTTGTGCTGCGCGCGGTTGTGGGGAGCCCGGCCTCAGCGGTTTTTTTGCCTCCGGCGGGCAGGGAAATGATTTCCCTGCACCCTCAATATTGGCGTTGCACCTGAACTCCAGCTTCGTGCGTGTGATCAGATTCGATTGCCTGCGGCGCTACGGAGACTCTCTCTCCCCGCTGGGGAGAGAGGTGGAGAGAGGGGAGCAACGCCGGAACTGATCCACCATCCTCCCCACCCTCTCCCAACCTCCCCACCCGCTCAGCCTGAGCTTGTCGAAGGCCCGTGAGAAACCCACTACCCTCCCCACACCCACACCCGTCACCCCGGACTTGATCCGGGGTCCAGTTGTTCTTCGGCAAGGTTGGAGATGAAAGCTGGACCCCGGATCAAGTCCGGGGTGACGGGTGGAGAGGTGGGTGGGATACGCTCCAAAGCGCCGCAGGCTATAAATCCCAACCTCGCGCGCAGCGGATGGCCCCCACCCCAACCCCTCCCCTCGAAGCGAAGCTGACGCGAAGCGTCAACGGGAGGGGCTCAGAAAAAGTCCGGGGGTGCAGGGGCGTCACGCCCCTGCCGGGGTGAAGGGGCAGAGCCCCTTCGTTTCAAACGCTCATGCCCTCAACACACAACCCATCCGCCCCTCAACTCCCCTCAAGCTTCAGCTCCATCCGCACCTTGCCGTCTTTTTCGGTGGCGGCATCGCGGGTGGAGATGAACAGCCGCGCCGGATCGACCTGCGCGCCGCCTTCCAGCAGGGCGACGCGGACGGCTTCGGCGCGGGCTTTGCCCAGTGCGGCCAGTTCGTCGGGGGTGGGGGCATAGCTGTTGCGCAGTTCGGCGGTCAGCCATTCGATCTCGCGGGTGCGGCGGTCGTCCTTCGGCTCGTCTTTCGGGCCTTCGGGATATTTCGGCCCGGTTTTGAAGCGGGCCTTGTACAGGTCTTGCAGCCGGTCCAGCCGGGTGGCGAGTTCGAGGCTGCCGAGATCGGCCGGTTGCCCCTTCTTTACTTCCTTCGCCATGGCGGCGGTGGCGATCTTCTGGTCGGCAAGGCCCAGCGCATCCAGCTTCAGGCCCGGCGCGGCCGGGATATCCAGCCTGAGTTCGGGCTTGTCCGCCAGCCCCTTGGCAATGCCGGAGAGGTTGGTTTTCGCCTCGTCCGGCACGGCGGCGGAGCCGGGGGCGAAATCGACGAACTGCACATCCTCTTTGCCGCCGAACAGATCGCCCAGCGCGCGGAACGGCGCGGTCAGCACCTTTTCGAACAGGTTTCCGATCACTTTCCAGATGATCGGCCCCAGCTTGAAGCTGGGATCGTCCAGCGAGCCGGTAACGGGCACGTCGAGGTCGATCACGCCATTCTTGTCTTTCAGCAGCGAGGTCGCGAACTTGATCGGCATCGAGACCTTTTCCTTGCTGTCGGTGGCGTCGCCCCATTCCAGCTGGTCGATGATGATATGGTGTTTCGCGTCCAGCGCGCGGTTGTCGATCGCGTAGCTGAGTTCGGTGGTGAGCTTGCCCTTGGCGATGGAATAGCCCGCCCAGCGCCCGGAATAGGGGTTGAACACCGGCAGTTCGATGTTGCGGAAGGCCATGTCCACATGGGTCCGCCGATCATATTGCAGCGGCGTGAGTTCGCCCGCGATGGTCACGGGGGAGAATTTGTCGATCACATAGCCGTTCAGCTTCATCTTCGCGACACCGCGCGGGCTGTTGCTGACATTCAGGATCGCGCCGTTGATGCCCTGCACCTTCGCCGCGAAATTGGGGCGCAGCGAATGGTCCGCGAAGTTCATCGTGCCGCCTTCCACGTCGATGCGGCGCACCAGCACTGGAATGTCCGGCTCGCGGATGGGGGCGACGAGCGCGGCGCGGGCTTTCGCCGAGGTTGCGGCCTTTTCGGCTGCAGCCTGTTTTTCCTGCTCACGGCGCTGGGCGCGGGTCAGCTTGGGCGGCGGCCCGGCGTCTGCCGCCGGGGTGACGACCGGCTGCGGATTCATGGTGACGAGCCGCTGGAAGTTCACAGTGCCGTCCTGCAGGATGATCACCGCGCCATAGGGCTGGCTGACCCGCACCCGATCCACCGTGGCACGCGCGGGCGTCGCCTCGATGCCGGAGAGCGCGAGCCGCTTCCAGCTGACGAGATCGCTGCCCTGATAGGTTTCCACCAGTTTCAGATTGTCCACCGAGGCCGCGCCGGAATAGCTGGCAAGCTTCGGGCCATAGCGCAGGCGGCCGTCTGCCGAGGCAGTGCCGGAGACGATCTCCAGCCGGGGGAAATCCACTGTGTAGGGCACCACGGCCTTCACCGGGAAATTGGCGAGGCGCACTTTCAGGTCGGCGCTGGGGGTCGCGGGGTTCACGTCCCCGGCAAGGGCGAAGGGGGTGCTGCCGTTCAGTCGGCCATCCACCGTGAGTTTCAGCGGCCCGCCCGCCGTTTCGCCGCGCGCGGTGACGGTGAGTGGTGTGACCGTCCAGCTGGCGGCGGGGCGCACGGCCTGATCGACGAAGTGGATGCGCGCATCCGACAAAGAGAATTCGCCCACCAGCGGCATGGGAGCGGCAGGCTTGTCACTGGCCGGTGATGTGCTGGCGGGAACCAGTTTCATCAGCGAAATGCCGCCCTTCGCATCGCGGGTGACGCTGGTGTCGAGACCGGACAGGCGCAGCGCGCCGATTGAGATGGCGGACGTGGCCGGGTCCATGGAGACACGCTCGATATCGGCCGATTTCAGCGCCAGCTTCTGCCCGGCGGCCGCGCCCGTGCCTGTCAGCGCGATGTCCTTCAGGGCGATTCCACCAACGCTGGCGCTGCTCGCCAGTTCGCCCCCCGCCGGCATCCGCGCATCCGCCCGGATGTTGGCGAGGCGGACGGAACCAAGGCTGAGATCGGCGTTCAGCAGCTTCGGATTGCCCGCAACATCCAGCCCGCGCACGCCCAGCGTCGGCAGTTCGGCCGCCGCCGTCAGCCCGTCATCGCCATATTTCACCGCATAGGCGAGGTCGAGATCGACCAGCCCCTTGCTCAGCCCCAGCGGCAGCTGCTGGCCGAAGAAATCCTGAATGCTTTCCGCCTTCAGGCTGCGGATCACCAGCCCGCCGTGCGAATGAATGGGGGCCATGGAGGCCGTGCCCTTCAGCAGGAAAACCTCGCCCTTGTCCGAGGTGGCGGCAAGGCGGAAGCCGCCGCCTTCATCGCGGGTGGTGTGCAGGTTCTGGATGCTGAAGGCGACGGGGGCCAGATGCGCCTCCGGCTTGTTCGGCTTGGACAGATCCGCGAAATCGGCGCGGCCGCCCGCCACCTTCAGCTCGCTGATCAGCACCGCCGGCATCGGATCTGGGCTGGGCGGCGGCACCAGCTTCAGCAGGTTCAGCTTGCCATCCGCGCCGATCACCGCGTTCAGGCGCGGGGCATCCACCTCCACAAGGTCGAACCGGTAACTGTCCGCGAAAACAGACCGAATATCGAAATCCAGATGCAGCCGCTCAACGGAAACCATCGGCTGGGCCGCCGGAATCGCAATGCCCGACAGCGTGACCTTGAAGCCGAACGGATCGACCTTCACCTCGCCCAGCGCGAGATCGAGACCCAGCTTCTCCTTCGTCCAGGCCTTGGCCTGATCCTCGATCAGCCGGGGCGCAAGGAAGCGCCCGGCCGCCCAATAGGCCAGCAGAAGCAGCAACGCGCCGCCCACCAACGCAAGCAACAGGTTGCGGCCGCGATGGCTGGAAGCCGCCCCCGGACCATGCGCGTCTGACACCAGCTGCCCTTCCGGCTGATCGGCCATGGCTTCCCTTACACGCCTTTGATAAGCTGTCTGAACAGTAGCGCCCTCAATAGCTTGGCAGTCAAGAGAGATTGGCGCAAATTGCACAATCGGTCTGGCGGATTTGTCGCTATTCAGGGAACCGCTCAAACCTTGGGAACCGGGAGACTTAGATGACGAAACGGATGATCGGGATGGCGTTGCTCGCCGCGCCGCTCCTGGCGCTGGCGGCCTGTTCCAGCGGGCCGGACGTAAAGGCGCTGTCAGACCCGTCCGCGAACTTCAGCCAATATCAGACATTCGGCTTCGTCAGCCCGCTGGGCACGGATCGGTCAGGCTATCAATCCGTCGTCTCGCAACAGCTGATCGCCTCCACCCGGCGCGAAATGGAAGCGCGCGGCCTGCGCTATGATCCGGCCAGCCCGCAACTGCTGGTGAATTTCAACGCCCAGCTGAACGACAAGATGCGGGTGACGACGGTGCCCGAGCCGCTGCCGCCCGGCTATGGCTATTACGGATATCGGCGCGGCTTCTACAACCCGTGGCCGCTCTACGCAGACCGCACCGAAGTGAGCCAGTATCGCGAGGGCACGCTGACCATCGACGTGGTGGACGCCGCGCGGAAACAGATGATCTGGGAAGGCACCGTCACCAAAAGCGTAACAGACAAGGATCAGCAGAATGTGACCGCGGCGCTGGACGCCGCCGTGACGGCTGCATTCGGGAAATTCCCGATCGCGGGGCCGGTGGCGGCGAAGTGAGGTTGAAGAGGTTGGAGAGGTTGTAACACCAGCGGGTCTGCCCTTGGAACCCGCCTCCCCTCCCCGGCTTTTTTTGCCTCCGGCGGGCAGGGAAATGATTTCCCTGCACCCTCTAAGTTGGTGTTGCGGCCTAACTCCAACGCTGTGTGGGTGATCAGATTCCATTGCCTGCGGCGCAATACGGCTCTCTCCCCCTGTAAGGGGGAGAGATGGAGAGGGGGTGTCAGCGGTTGGCTTGATCCACTACCATTCTCACAACCACACCCGTCACCCCGGACTTGATCCGGAGTGACGTGGGGAGGGGTGGGTGGAGCACGCTCCTGAAGCGCCGCAGGCAATCAAACCCCCAACCTCGCGCCAAGCGGATGGCCCCCACCCCAACCCCTCCCCCTGAAGAGGAGGGGCTAAAAAGTCAGGGGGTGCAGGGGCGTCACGCCCCTGCCGGGGTGAAGGGGCAGAGCCCCTTCATTTAAACCTCCGGACCAATCAGGCCGTGACGCTGTGGCTGCGACGACGGCGGGCGGCGAGGCCCACTGCGCCGAAGCCCAGGATCATCATCGCCCAGGTTGCGGGTTCGGGCACTACCCCGCCGCCGCCGCCTTCGACCCATTCGGTGATCGGCTTCATGCTGACGTCCACCTTGCCGGTGCCGTTGTAGATGAAGCCGCTGACGAAGGCGTTCGGATCTTCCGGATCAAGGCCGAGATCGGAATCGATCCCCAGCAGCTTGAACTTCGTCACCGGCGACGCGAATGCATACCAGGTTTCGGCGGTGATATCGGTGAGGAAGTAGTAGTCTGCGCCGTCCCAGCCCCAGATCTGGTAACCGTCCGGGTCACCGACATCGCCGAACCAGGCCTGGCTGAAGGCGAGGCTTCCATCGATCACTTCATACTCATAGCCGACGGCGACATAGGGATCGATGAACACTGGCTGTTCCGGTTGCGTCACTTCGAACGAGAAGACGAAGCTGCCGTCCGGCTGCAGGTCGGTTGGTGCCAGCGGGTTGGTGGGGCTACTGCCGTCACCGATGACGATCCCGCCAATGAGCAGGCCGTCGAAGGCCAAAGCGCTGTCAAAGGCCGTGTCGTCCCAGTTGGAGACGCCAAACACCAGTTCATAGGTGCCCGAGGTCTGGATAGTATATTCGGAATAGATCCAGCCGGTGTTGCCACAGCCTGCGCTCCAGCACGCGCCAGACGAGTCGCCGAGCGGCGCGAAGGTGGTGCCGGGCTTGATCAGCACGGTTGCCGGGGACAGCGTTGCTTCCACATCCGGCAGGTCGAGGCCCGGCACGATGGTGCCGCTGGGCTTGGTGCGCGCGGTGAACAGGTTCGTGACGTTGCTGCTGTCGTTCACATCGCGCAGCTGAGACCAGCTATAGTCGGCATAGCCCGCGCCATCGCTGGTGATATAATTGAAATAATAGGAAACTTTCTGACCGGCGGCGGCATAGAAGGAGTCCGACACAAGGCGCGAGCCGTTGGTGGAGCCGCTTTCCTGCCCCGGAAGCGTGCCGCCGCCGGTGGAGCCGCCATTGGTGGATACCCAATAGTAGACGTTGTCGCCCTGCAGTGGTGGCACGCCGACCGAGCCGGTCTGGCCGCCGTTGATGTTGGTTTCGCCGCAATTGCCAAAGCATGTGGCGGCGCTGGCTGGTGTTGATGAAAGCGCGACAAAGCTCGCGCAGCCCAGCAAAAGGCCGGTTAGAATTCGCATGATGATCTGCTCCCGTTTGCCCCGACAGGCAGGCAGACCCGTGCAGACGGTTCCGACTCCGCTGTCTGGTTATAACTAACGCAGATTCACCATGCGGCCTTGTATAAATCCGACACTTTTGTCTGATTCCGCGCTGCCCGGCGGTTACTCGGTCGTCTTGCCGTCCCAATGTTCATGCGCGGCATGGGCTTCGGCGGCGGTCTTGTGGATGGTGCCGTCCACATGTTCCGGCGGGCCATAAATGGTGTAGAATTTCAGCGGCGTGCTGCCGGTGTTGCGCACATTGTGCGCCGCGCCGCCGGGCACCACCACGCCGAAATGCGGGCCGACCTTGCTCCATGTGCCGTCGATCAGCACTTCGCCGGTGCCGGTTTCGAAGCGGAAGAACTGGTCGCCGTCGTCATGCACTTCCTCGCCGATTTCCTCGCCCGGAAGCAGCGACATGGCGACAAGTTGCAGGCGGCTGCCGGTGTAGAGCACGCGGCGGAAGTCGCCATTCTCCTCGGTCACCTGCTCGATATTGTCGACATAGCCCTTCATGCGATGCTCCTGATGGTATTGCACTTCCCACAATGCGGGCGGATGTGGCCGCCCGCATTGCGCGAAGTCAATTGCCTCAGCGGCGTTTCACCGTGATGGCGCGACCGGTGTAGCTGATGCTGCTGTCGGCAGCGCCGTCCAGATCGAGCGCGCGGCCCGGCGTTTCCCAGCGGATGTTGATGGTCTGGCTGGCGGGCATGCCCTTCCAGCCCTTGCCTTCGCGCGGGGCCAGCGTGAGCGTGCCGCTGCGATCATCATAGCGGATGGCGATGCGGCTGTAGGCCCCCTTGCGGAAGGCCTCGCTGCTGCCGTCGTCGTCATATAAGGCGAACTGGCCGTCCGCGCCGGTATAGACATGCAGGGTGATCGGCGCGCCGGGCTTGTCGTTCACATGCTGGCGCACCGGACCCATGGGGATGATCGCGCCTTCGCGCACGAATAGCGGCATGCGTTCGAACGGGGCGGCGGCGTTGACGGACTGCCCGCCTGCCACGCGCTGGCCGGTGTAGAAATCCGCCCAGCGCACCGTGCCCGGCAGCCAGACGTCGCGGGTGCGCGCTTTGTAGCTGGTGACGGGGGCGACGAGGAAATCGCGGCCCAGCAGATACTGGTCCGTCACCTCGCGCGCCTTCAGGTCGTTCGGGAAATCCATGGCGATGGCGCGCATCATGCTGCCATCCTGCCAATAGGTCGCGCCTGCGAGGCTGTAGACCCACGGCAGCAGCCGATAGCGCAATTCCGTGAACCAGACCATGGAGGCGCGCATCGGCGAGCCTTCGGGGGAGATTTCGAAGATTTCCCGGTGCGGCGGCTCGCCATGGCTGCGGAACAGCGGGGTGAAGGCCCCGAACTGGAACCAGCGAAGGTTCAGTTCCTGCCATTCGGCCAGATCTTCCGATCCGGGTTTGGCGTTCAGGAAGCGGTCTTCCAGCGCGAAGCCGCCGATGTCATGCGTCCAGTTCGGCACGCCCGACAGCGAGAGGTTCACCCCCGCCGAAATCTGCGCGCCCAGATCGAACCAGCGGCTGGCGACATCGCCTGACCACAGCGCGGAATTGGTGCGCTGGATGCCGCCAAAGCCGGAGCGGGTGAGGATGAAGGGCCGCACATCGGGCTTCAGCTCGCGCCAGCCCTTCTGCACGCCCTCGGCGTGGACCAGCGGGAAGCTGTTGAAGAATTCCGCGCCGGGGCCGCGCGCCGTCGGCCCCATCGTCAGAATCCGTTCCTCGATGGAGAGGTTGGAGTGCATGTCCGGCTCGGTGGCATCCAGCCACCAAGCGTCGAAGCCATAGGTCGCCAGCCGCTCCTTGATCTGCCGCCAGTAGATGGCGCGGGCCTCGGCGGAATAGGGATCATAATCGGTGTTCAGATAACCGGGGCCGACCCAGTCCTTGTTGCCCATCTCAAGATTGCCCTTGTAGACGTGGCCCTTCGCCGCCAGCTCCTTGTAAGTGTCTGTCGTCGGGTAGAATTTCGGCCAGACGGAGATCATGATGCGGGCGTTCGCCGCATGCACTTCATCCACCATCGCCTGCGGATCGGGGAAGCGCTTGGGATCGAAGCGGTGGCTGCCCCAATCATCCTCGCGCCAATAGAACCAGTCCTGCACGATGGCATCCAGCGGGATGTTCAGCCGCCGATATTCGCGCACCACGCCCAGCAGTTCGTCCTGCGTGTTGTAACGCTGGCGCGATTGCCAGAAGCCATAGCTCCATTTGGGCATCATTTCCGACTTGCCGGTCAGGTGGCGAAGCCCGGCGATCACATCGTCCATGTCGCGGCCGGGCACATACCAATAATCCACCGCACGCCCCACGTCAGAGGTGAAGCGGATGGAGTTGCGGTCGGCCTCTGCCTCAGGATCGGCGTGGAACAGCGCCATGTAACCGGCGTTGGGTTCCCATTCGAGGCGGATTTTCACGGGCTTGCCGGCCGGCAGTTCCACGTCGGCGTTGGCGAACCACGGGTTCCAGTTCTGCCGCCAGCGGTCCAGCACCAGCTGATCGTTCACATAGAGCTTGTAATAGCTGGAGCCATAGAGCTGGAAGCGGTGCAGCCCGGCGGCCGTGGGGGTGAACTCGCCGGACCAGACCACCCGCTGCGTTTCCACCGCATTGCCCGCCGTGTTCTGCCCGCTGGTGGCGGCGGTGGTTTGCGCCTTGGCGGCTTCCGGCCAGTTCTTCTGATCGCGGATAAACTGGTAGTTGATGGTGGCTTCCTGCCGCTCCACCGCCAGCCGGTCGCCCAGATAATAGCGCGCGGTGAAGCCCGGCTTGCCGTTCGACGTCACCTGTGTGCCCGAACCCAGCAGCGGATAGGCGGCCGGGCGGCCGAAGCGGCTGATCCCGTCATTGTCCCACAACAGGCCGTAATTCTTCGTGGAAACGATGAAGGGGATGGCGATTTCCATATTGTGCTGGGCGAGTTCCACATCCTCGCCCAGCTGGTTCATCACGCCCTGCTGGTGCTGGCCCAACCCGTAAACCGCTTCGTCCGTGCCCCGGTTGAACTGCGCGGAGACGGAGACATAGGGTTTGCCGTCCACGCTGACGGGCGCAAACGCCGGGTCGACGGATTGCCCCAGCCGCACGCTGCCATCTGCCGCAAGGAAGCGGATATGCCCCGTCTTCAGGTCGATCTCGGCGGTGTCGCGCGTGGTTTCCAGCCGCAGCTTGCCGCCGGTTTCGCGCGCGCTCCACTTCGTGGCGGCGGGCGGCGCGGGCACCATCAAACTGCCCTCGCGCGCCACCGTCGCCTGAGCGGGCGTCGCCACCACATGCAGGATTCCATCGCCATAGACGCTGACGGTCACCGTTTTCGCGGCACCGGAATCGGGCGTGACGGTGACGCCGTTCGACGTGCGGGTCCAGCTTGCGGCCTGTGCGGTGCCTGCCAGCAACAGCGCGATCAGCGCGACGGTCTTCTTCATTTGTAACTCCCCATCGTCACCCGCAACAGGGCGGGTTTTTCATTGAACGTCAGCCCGTAATCGACCTGATCGCCATTCCACACGCGGCTTGTGACCCATTGGCCATCCTGAAACCGGCCTTCCTCCACCTTCAGCATCAGGCCGTTTTTCACATTCGGCCCCGGAGAGAAGGTGACGCGGACATGATCACCCGCGACAAGGAACTGGTTGGGCGCGATCTGCGCCACGGCCGCGCCGCCCACCGGCTTTCCGGCCCATGGCACGGGGTCGCGCTTCATCCATGTCCAGTCCTTGTGGCCGAACTGCCATTGTTCGAAGCTGGCCTCGATCTTCCAGTCGCCCATCTGCGTGGTGCGGCTGCTGCCATCATCCGGGCGGGCGACGCCCCATGTGGGGTGGGCATAAGCGATCCGCGCCCAGTCCTGACCGATGCGGCTGAACAGGGCGAACTTGTCGGCAAACGCGTCCAGCGTTTCCTCGTCCAGCCGCTTCGCGCCCAGCGGATAATTGTAGAAGTCGGTGGCATCCATGCCGAACGGGGCGAAGCCGATGCCGCCGCGCCCCAGCACCGCCCAGAAGAAGCGGGCATAATCCGCCGCATTGCCGATTTCCGGCACGAACAGCGCATTATCGGCCCGGGCATAACCATCCAGCCAGGCCGACACCGTCTTTTCCTCCCGGCTGTAGATATCGGGCGCGGCGAAATCGATGTGGGGGGCGGCCGCCTTCCAGATGTCCAGGACGTCCCATTGCGGCCCGCCGGAGGAGACGCTGGAGGGGTCAGGTTCCCCGAAGGGGCTGTGCAGCGCCGCGTTCACGAACATCGGAATGGGCTTCACCGCTTTCCCGGCAGCGGCCATCTCGTCGATGAAGCGGGCCATATACCAGCTGTTGAAGGCACGGTCCGCCTGTTTGCCAAAGGCCTGAGCCCATGTCCCGGATTTGCCCGTCGCCTTCGCCAGCGCGGGCGGGATGGGCTGGCGGAACAGCGCCTCGGCCTGCGGCGAGTAATCGCGCGGGTTGCCATAGCTGCCCACTTCATTCTGCGGCTGCACGAGGATCACTGTGTTTTCGGCATCCACCTTTTTCAGATGCTGCATCAGCGCCACGAAGGCCTTTTTGTCCGCCTCCAGCGTGGTCCGCGCGTGCGGGCTGTGCAGATAATGATCGCTGCCGTCCGGCTTTTTCGCGCGCGGAAAGCGGGCGTTATCCAGCTTCACCCAATCCGGCACATAGCTGGGCGCGGTGTTCTTCCAAGTGCCAAACCACAGCAGCACCAGCTTCTTGTCGTTGGCGCGGGCCTGCTTCAGCAGCTCGTCCACGAAGCTGAAATCGAACTGGCCTTCCTTCGGCTCCACCTGCTGCCAGGCCACCGGCATTTCCAGCGTGTTGGCGTGGATGCGGTCCAGCATCGGCCAGACTTTCGGCAGCATATCCGGGTAGTTGCTGCTGTTGTTGGCCTGCGCACCAAGGATCAGGAAGGGCTGGCCATCCACCAGCAACGCGTGGCGGCCGTCCTTCGCAACCAGCCTCGGCAACTCGGCCGACAGCACTGGCTGAGAGGCAGCCAGCAACAGGCCAGACAGCAGCAGATGCAGCGGTTTCAGAACGATTCTCCCCAACTCCCGGCAAAATGTTAGCGCTAAACTAAGGCGTATTTCAACCATGTATCATGCGCCTCTTGCCTCTCCCCCGCAATTTTGTAGGACAAATGCGCCATGGGAGACACGGGCAACGGCAAGGCCAACAAGGGCGGCGAATGGCTGGCGATCGACTGGGGAACCAGCCGGCGGCGGGCGTGGCGCATGTCCGCCACGGGCGACGTTCAAGACACACTGGAGGATGATCGCGGCGTGCTCGCCATCCCCCCCGGCGGCTTCCTGGCGGAGCTGGCATCGCTGCGCAACCGACTGGGTCAGCTGCCCGCGCTGGCGGCCGGAATGGTCGGCTCCAATCGGGGCTGGGTGGAGGCGCCCTACCAGCCGCTGCCCGCCGGATTGCCCGATCTCGCCGCCCGGCTGACCCACGTGCCGGGCGAAAGCTTCACCATCGTCCCCGGCCTCGCCGACACCGCAGACGTGATGCGCGGCGAGGAGGTGCAACTGCTGGGCGCGGTGGAAGCCGGGCTGGTGCCGCCAGACGCGCTGGTCTGCCAGCCGGGCACGCACAACAAATGGGCGAAACTGCAAGCCGGCCGCATCACCGGCTTCACCACGGTGATGACGGGCGAGCTATTCGCGCTGCTGAAATCCGGCGGCGTGCTGGCGGGCATGCTGGACGCTGACGCCACAGACAGCCCGGCCTTCCGCGCGGGCGTGGCTGAAGCCGCCGAAGCCCGCGACCTCTCCGCCTCCCTGTTCAAGGTGCGCGCCGCCGTGCTGCTGAAGCGGCTGCCGCTGGCCGATGCCGCTTCCTTCGCCTCCGGCCTGCTGATCGGGGCCGATGTCGCGCCCCGATTGCAGCCCGGCCCCATCCATATCCTTGCGGCAGAACCGCTGGCGGGCTTGTATGCCGCCGCCATCGGCACGCTGGGCGGGCACAGTATCGCCCATGAATCCGGCGCGGCCTTTCTGGCGGGCATGCGCCGCATCCGGGAGCTTTCGGCATGAAAAACGCCTTCAGGGATCTGCCGCTCGTCGCCATCCTGCGCGGCCTCACGCCCGAGGAAGCGCTGCCGGTGGGCGAAGCGCTGGTGGGCGCAGGCTTCCGGCTGGTGGAAGTGCCGCTGAACTCGCCGCGCCCGCTCGACAGCATCGCCCTGCTGGCCAAAGCGTTGCACGGCCGCGCCAGCGTCGGCGCGGGCACCGTCCTCACCCCCGCCGAAGTCGCCGCCGTCGCCGAGGCGGGCGGGCAGCTGATCGTCTCCCCCAACTGCAACCCCGCCGTCATCGCCGAAACCAAGCGGCGCGGCCTGTGGTCCGTGCCCGGCTTCTTCACCGCGAACGAAGCCTTCGCCGCGCTGGAGGCAGGCGCCGACGCGCTCAAGCTCTTCCCCGCCGAAGCCGCCTCGCCCGCCGTCGCCAAAGCGCTGCGCGCGGTGCTCCCGCGCGACGTGCCGCTGCTCGCGGTGGGCGGCGTTTCCCCCGAAACCATGTCCCCATGGCTCGCCGCCGGGGTGAACGGCTTCGGCATCGGCTCCAGCCTCTATCGCCCCGGCCGCAGCCCAGCGCAGGTGGGGGCCGAAGCCGCCCGCTTCGTCGCCGCCTTCCGCACGGAACACCGGCTGTGAGCATCGCCATCGCCATCATCGGCTATGGCAAGATCGCCGAGGATCAGCATGTCCCGGCGATCCGCGCCAACCCGGATTTCCACCTCGCCGCCAGCGTCAGCCGCCGCCTCGCCGGGCCGCCGGGCGTCCCCGCCTTCGCCTCCATCGCCGATCTCAGCGCCAGCGGCCTGCCCATCGACGCCGTCGCGCTCTGCAACACCCCCACCGAACGCCCCGCAACCGCCTTCGAGGCGCTGGCCGCTGGCTGGCATGTGCTGATGGAAAAGCCGCCCGCCGCCACGCTGGCCGTCGCCGAACAGATCGCCGCCGCCGCCCGCGCCGCCGGGGTCAGTCTGTTCGCCAGCTGGCACTGCCGCTTCGGCCCCGCCGTTGCCGCCGCCAAAGCCCTGCTCAGCGGGCGGCGCATCGACAGCCTGCTGATCGACTGGCGCGAAGACGTCCGCAAATGGCACCCCGGCCAGCAATGGATCTGGCAACCCGGCGGCTTCGGCGTGTTCGATCCCGGTATCAACGGCCTCTCCCTGCTGTCCGAGATTCTCCCCGTGGAACTCGCCATCTCCGCCGCCCGGCTGGAGACGCCTGCCAACCACCAGACCCCCATCGCCGCCCGGCTGGACTTCAGCGGCCCCGGAATCCCCGCCAACGCCCACGGCCTGTTCGACTGGCTGGAACCAGACGACCGCTGGAACATCCACATCGGCTTCGAGGGCCACACCCTCCTCCTCTCCCACGGCGGCTCCCGCCTGACGCTGGACGAGGTGCCGCAGGAAGTCGGCAACGAAGGCGAATACCCCCCACTCTACCGCCGCTTCGCCGAACTGGTGAACCACCGCGAAAGCGAGGTGGACCTGCGCCCGCTACAGCTGGTGGCCGACGCGTTCCTGCTGGGGGAACGGGTGACGGTGCCAGCGTTTGAGTGAAGTTGGGGGGTGTTTGCGCCTCCGGCGGGCAGGGAAATGATTTCCCTGCACCCTCAAAATTGGCGTCGTGTCAAAACTCAAACACCGTGTGAGTGATCAGATTCGATTGCCTGCGG
The DNA here is from genome assembly GCF_006385875.1 of Sandaracinobacter neustonicus. Classification (GTDB taxonomy): domain Bacteria; phylum Pseudomonadota; class Alphaproteobacteria; order Sphingomonadales; family Sphingomonadaceae; genus Sandaracinobacteroides; species Sandaracinobacteroides neustonicus. The sequence continues at coordinate 38,324 of NZ_VFSU01000022.1, forward strand.
CGCAACGAAGCACTCTCCCCCTGCAAGGGGGAGAGATGGAGAGGGGGTGTCACCGGTTGGCCTGATTCACAACATCCCCACCAACCACGACCGTCACCCCGGACTTGATCCGGGGTCCAGCTGTTCTTCGGCGACGTGTGGGCAAGAAAGCTGGACCCCGGATCAAGTCCGGGGTGACGTGTGGAGAGGTGAGTGGGAAGCGCTGCAGAAGCGCCGCAGGCAATCAAAACCAACCGTCAGCACAGCCTTATCCGTGTGGCATGGTAATGTGGGTGCAGGGAGCACGGCTCCCTGCCCGCCGGAGGCACCCCCCCTTACGCCTTACGCTCCGACTTCAACCGGCTCCCCCACAGCGCATACCAGAACACATACACTTCGCAGGCCGCTGTCAGCAGGAACGAGGGTTGCAGGCCATAGCGGTCTGCCAGCCAGCCGTGCACGACCACCAGCGCGCCGCCGGCGATGGCCATCACCAGCAGGCCGGAGGCTTCTTCGGTGAGCGGGCCGAGGCCGCGGATGCCCAGCGTGAAGATGGTGGGGAACATGATGGAGTGAAACAGGCCCACAGAGATCAGCGCCCACATCGCGGTTTTGCCGGTGCTGAACACGGTGACGAGCATGACGGCGCAGGCGAGTGCGGCGGCTGCCGCGAGGACATGGCCGGGTTCGATCGCGCGCATCAGGAAAGAGCCGATGAAGCGGCCCACCATCATCCCGCCCCACAGCAGGAACAGATAGTTGGAGGCTTCGGCGTGGGTGAGGTTGCCGATCTCGGGTTGCGAGACGAAGTTGATGAACAGGTTGGCGACGCCGATTTCCGCGATCAGGTATATGAAGATGGCGGGGATGCCCCAGATGAGATTGGGGTGGTTCCACAAGGAGAGTTGCTTGCGCTCGGCGGCTTCCAGCGCGAGGTCGGAGCGGCTGAGGTCCGGCAGGCGGGAGCGGTAGATCACGAAGGCCAGCAGGATCAGCACGACGGCGACGATCAGGTAAGGCAACTCCACGGAACGGGCGTCTGCGAGGCGTTCGGCGTCTGTCAGCACCCGGTCTGCGCCGGAGGTGCCGCCGGTGCTGCGGGAGAGGATCAGCCAGCCGCCGAACAGCGGCGCGAAAGTGGTGCCCATGGAGTTGAAGGCCTGCACCAGATTCAGCCGCGAGGACGAGGTTTCCGGCGGGCCGATCACCGCGACATAGGGGTTGGCGGCCACCTGCAGCAGGGTGATGCCGGACGCGATGATGAACAGCGCGACCAGCGTGAACGGATAGGATGGGATGCGCGCGGCCGGGATCATCAGCAGCGCGCCCACCGCCATGATCCCCAGTCCGATCACCAGCGCCGGGCGATAGCCGACCCGCTCGATCAGCTTTGCCGAGGGGATGGAGGCGAAGAAATAGGCGATAAACCACGCCGATTCGATCAGCGTCGCCTGCGTGTAGCTCAGGTCGAACACGCTGCGCAGATGTGGCAGCAGCGTGTTGTTGATGACGGTGATGAAGCCCCACATGAAGAACAGGGTGGCCAGCAGCGCCAGCGCCTGCCGGTAGGGCATCGCCGTATCGTTCAGCTTGAATCCGCTGCCTTCGCCGCCTGCCGCCGCCATCCCACTCTCCTCCCGGCTTCCCTTTTGATTTATATGACTATATAGCTTCCGCCGCGCGGTCAATGCGGGGCGGCCCTGCCCGAAAACCGGCAACATGCTGATAAAGCGGAGGTTTGAGAAACGGTGTCTGACAGCAAGCCATTCAAGCTGCGCTCCCAGGCCTGGTTCGACAACCCCGACAATATCGACATGACGGCGCTCTATATCGAGCGTTACCTGAATTTCGGGCTTTCGCAGGAAGAACTGCAATCGGGCCGCCCGATCATCGGCATCGCCCAGACCGGCTCCGATCTCAGCCCCTGCAACCGCCACCATCTGGTGCTCGCCGAGCGCATCCGCGAAGGCATCCGCGACGCGGGCGGCATCGCCTTCGAATTCCCGGTTCACCCCATTCAGGAAACCGGCAAGCGCCCCACGGCGGGGCTGGACCGCAACCTGACCTACCTCTCTCTGGTGGAGGTGCTGCACGGTTATCCGCTGGATGGCGTGGTGCTGACCATCGGCTGCGACAAGACCACACCTGCCCTGCTGATGGCGGCGGCGACGGTGGATATCCCGGCCATCGCGCTGTCCGTGGGGCCAATGCTGAACGGGCGGCACGACGGGCAGCGCACCGGGTCCGGCACCATCGTCTGGAAAGCGCGCGAATTGCTGGCCGCAGGCGAGATCGACAAGGCCGGGTTCGTGAAGCTGGTCGCCTCGTCCGCGCCCTCCACCGGCTATTGCAACACCATGGGCACAGCGACGACGATGAATTCGCTGGCCGAAGCGCTGGGCATGCAGCTGCCCGGCTCGGCCGCGATTCCAGCCCCCTATCGCGCCCGGCAGGAAATGGCATGGGCCACCGGCAAGCGCATCGTTGATATGGTGCGGGAGGATTTGAAACCCTCCGACATCCTCACGCGCGAGGCCTTTCTGAACGCGATCATGGTCAATTCCGCCATCGGCGGCTCCACCAACGCGCCGATCCATCTGGCCGCCATCGCCCGCCATGCCGGGGTGGAACTGGAACTGGCGGATTGGCAGCGAACCGGCCATCACATCCCGCTGCTGGTGAACCTGCAACCGGCGGGCGAGTATCTGGGCGAGGATTATTATCACGCGGGCGGTGTCCCCGCCGTGGTGGCGGAACTGATGCGGCAAGGGCTGATCCACGAAGGCGCGCGCACCGTCACCGGCCGCAGCATCGGCGAGACTTGCGCGGGCGTGGCCATCGCCGACGAAGCGGTGATCCGCCCGTTCGACCGCCCGCTGAAGCCGGATGCCGGGTTCGTCATCCTGTCCGGCAATCTGTTCCATTCGGCGATCATGAAAACCAGCGTGATTTCGGACGAATTCCGCGCCCGCTACCTCTCCAACCCGGACGATCCGGACGCCTTCGAAGGCCCCGCCGTGGTTTTCGACGGGCCGGAGGATTATCACGCCCGCATCGACGATCCGGCGCTGGAGATCACGGCGCAAACCCTGCTGTTCATGCGCGGGGCCGGCCCCATCGGCTTCCCGGGTGCCGCCGAAGTGGTGAACATGCGAGCGCCCGCCTACCTGATCCGCGCCGGACTCCACGCGCTGCCCTGCATCGGAGACGGCCGCCAATCCGGCACCTCCGGCTCCCCCTCCATCCTGAACGCCTCCCCGGAGGCAGCCGCGGGCGGCAACCTCGCCCTGCTGCAAACCGGCGACCGGGTGCGCATCGACCTGCGCCGAGGCACCGCCGACATGCTGATCAGCGACGAGGAACTGGCCCGCCGCCGCGCCGCCCTCGATGCAAGCGGAGGCTATGCCCACCCCGCCTCGCAGACGCCATGGCAGGAAATCCAGCGCCGCCTTGTGGGGCAGCTGGAATCCGGGGCGATTCTGGAAGGGGCGGAGCGGTATCAGCGGATCGCCGCCAAGGGGCTGCCGCGCGACAATCATTGAAGGGGCTCTGCCCCTTCACCCCGGCAGGGGCGTGACGCCCCTGCACCCCCGACGTTTTTTAGCCCCTCCACTGCAGGGGAGGGGTTGGGGTGGGGGTTCTCCGCTTGGCGCGAGGTTCGGGGTTATAGCCTGCGGCGCTTTCCGTTGTGGCTGTTGAGGTGTTGGTGGATCAGGCCCGGCGGTGACACCCCCTCTCCAACTCTCCCCCTTGCAGGGGGAGAGAGCTGCGGTGCGCCGCAGGCAATGGAATCTGATCACACGCACGACGTGGACGTTGGGTCACAACGCAAATGTTGAGGGTGCAGGGAAATCATTTCCCTGCCCGCCGGAGGCAAAAAAGAACCGGAGGGCCGGGTTCCCCCCCTACGCCGCCGCCAGCCGCTCCAGCAGCCAGTTCCACAGTAAGTCTGCATCGGGGGTTTCGGCGATCAGCAGCAGCCCGTCCGATGTGCCGCTGATGGTCACGCGGATGTCGGCGAGCCGGGTGGTGAGGCTGTCGCCGGGCGCGAGCGGTTCGAGGCCAGCGAGGCCGATGGCTTCGAGGGGGGCGGGGCCGTTGAGGTCGATGCAGGTGAAGGCGGCGCTCATCTCGTGCAGGCTGGCGGCGGCGGGCAATTCGGCTTCACCCGAGAGCAGCAGCAATTCGCCGGGGCCGCGATAGAGGGCACCGGCGATTGCGAGCGGATCGTGGCTGTGGGCGAGCCAGACGGATTGGCCGGGGCGGGGGGCGATCTGCCACGCGCCGATCTCGCGCGGGGCTTCGCTGTCCAGCGGGCGGCTGCGCGACAGCCCGGCGGCTGGCGCTGTTTCAGCCGGGACGTCACACATGCAACTGCACTCCATTGCGGTCGAACGAGCAGCGCGGGGCGACTTGCGCCTTCCACGTCTGCCCTTCGGACCAGATTTCGATGGTCTCGCCTGTGCAGCGGCGCCCGCATTCAAGCGGGGCAAGCGACAGGCCGCGGTTCAGCGTGGGGCTGAATCCGCTGGATGTGACGCCCCTTTGGCGCGGGCGAGATGAACCTCCGATGATTTGCGCGTCGAAGGGACGGACGAGCGCATCAGCTTGACAGGTTGCCCCGCCGCAAGGCCCTGAGGTAGACAATTGTCCAATCTTGCGCATGTGCAGAGACGCGGGGGCGTCCCCCGGCACCAGAGCGAGCAGAGGACAGCCATGACCAAGACCGCATCCGTGAAGATCGAGCCGCCGCCCCGGTCCCGCGCGCGCCGGCAGGCTCCCACCGTGCGCCGGCAGGATTTGCTCGCCGTCACCGTCTCCTGCCTCGCCCGGCTCGGCCCGCGCGGCACCACCGGCCGAGAAATCTGCCGTCAGGCGGGCGTCTCTCATGGGCTGTTGCGGCACTATTTCCACAACCCGGAAAACCTGCTGTACGAAACCTACGAAGAGCTGTGCGACCATTTCATCGCCCGCTTCGAAGCCGTGCTGGCAGACGACAGCCTGCAACCATGGGACGCGCTCGACCGCTTTTTCGCCGTGCTCTACTCGGAGGAATGGGCCAACACAGACCTGCTGGGCGCATGGATGGCCTTCTGGACCATGGTGCGCACCAATGCCGACTTCGCCGCCAAAAGCGAGGAGCATAACGTCCGCCTGCGCGAACTGCTGGCCCTCGCCATCAGCCGCCTGCCCACGGGCGGCCAGACGGTGAAAACCGAAGATGCCGTGGTGATCATCTCCGCCGTGATGGACGGGCTGTGGCTGGATTACTGCCTCTCCCCCACACGCACCACCCGCGATCGCGCGCTGGAGCTGTGCTGCCTGACGGCCCGGCGGCTGATCCCGCCGGGTTGAGGGCGTCGAGCTGGCGGCTGCGGATGGAGGCCTCCGGCGGGCCGGGCTCTGCCCGGCACCCGGCAGGGGCGTGACGCCCCTGCACCCCCGGACTTGATCCGGGGCCTCGCTTTTTTCTACTCCGACGTTGCCGAAGAACAGCTGGACCCCGGATTAAGTCCGGGGTGACGGTTGTATTTGTCGGGATGTCAGCGGATCAGGCCCGGCGTTGACACCCCCTCTCCAACTCTCCCCCTTGGCACGGGGGAGAGAGCTGCGGTGCGCCGCAGGCAATCGAATCTGATCACACACACGGCGCGGCGGGTGGGCCGCAACGCAAAGTTAGAGGGTGCAGGGAAATCATTTCCCTGCCCGCGCGGCGCGCAAAAGCCCCAACCCACCAACCTACCGCACCAGCACCCCGCCCTTCATCACATGCGCCACCGTCTCCAGCGCGCCGATGTCGGCCAGCGGGTCGGCTGAAACGGCGATCATGTCGGCGTAGCGGCCCGGCGCGATGGCACCGATGTCGGCGGATTTGCCCATCAGCTCGGCGGGGCTTGTGGTGGCGGACTGGATGGCCTGCATCGGCGTCATGCCATTGCGGACCATGTAGCGGAACTGGCGGGCGTTGGCACCATGGGGGTAGACGCCCGGATCGGTGCCGTAGGCGATTTTTGCGCCTGCTTTCACGGCTTTGCGGAAGCCGATGCGCTGGGCTTCGGTGGTTTCGTCATTCTTGCGCAGGATGTCGGCGGGCCAGTTCTCTTTGCGGCCGATTTCGCTGATGTAGTCGCCATTGTAGATGTCCATCACCAGCCATGCGCCCTTGGCTTTGGCGAGGGCGATGCCCTCGTCGTCGATCAGGGAGGCATGTTCGATGGAGCGCGCGCCGCCATTCAGGGCGATCTTGATTCCTTCTGCGCCATGGGCGTGGGCGGTGGCGTAACTGCCGTAGCGCCGGGCTTCGTCGGTGATGGCGCGCACCTCTTCTACCGTGACTTCGGGCGCGCCGGGTTCCGTACCTTGCGCCAGCACCGCGCCGGTGGCGATGATCTTCAGGAAGTCCGCGCCGTGCTGGAAGAGGTAACGTGCCTTGTCCCGCGCCTGTTGCGGGCCGGAAAACACGCCTGCGCGCATCAGCGCGGGGATTTCCACGTCCGGGGCGAAGCCAGTCACTTCGCCGCCGCCGCCGGGCACCGTCAGATAGGCCCCGGCCACGGCCATGCGCGGGCCTTGCACCAGCCCGGCGTCTATGGCGTTCCGCAGGGAGACGTCGCCGAAGGCGCGGAAGGTGCCGACGTCGCGCACGCTGGTGAAGCCCGCGTTCAGCGTGTCGCGGGCGTTGCGGGCGGCCATGAAGGCGACATCCTCGGCGGAATGCAGCAGCGGTTCGGCCGGGTTGTTGCTTTGCAGCGCGTCAGACAAATGGGTGTGGCTGTCGATCAGGCCGGGCAGCACGGTGAAGGCGGACCAGTCTGTGACGGCCGCACCGGGTGGCGGCGGGGCATAGGGGGTGACGGCGGTGACGCGGCCATTTTCGATGCGGATCAACTGATCCTGAAGCACCACGCCCTTCAGCGTGTCGATCAGCCGCCCGGCGCGGACGTAGCTGACCTCCGGATCGGCGTGTGCGGGAGAGGCGAGTGCAACCATGGCGGCGGCGAGCGCGGCGAACAGGGCGGTGGCGGATCGGAACATCTGGTCTCCCCTTGTCATGGGGCATCCTGCCGGGGCGTTATACACTTGTCAAACAACGGCGCTTGCGGCTTTTTCTCCACTGCTATACACTCGTCCAATAAACTGGAGACAGCCGTGGCGACTCAACCCGCATCGATCCCGAATCTGGACCCGGATGACGGCTGGAGCCTGCCTGCATGGACCTATTCCGATCCGGAATTCCATGCGCTGGAGATGCGCCGGGTGTTCCGCCCATCTTGGCAGATCGTCTGCCATGTCAGCGATGTGCCGAACGCGGGCGATTATCACACGCTGGAATATGCGGGCGAAAGCATCATCGTCATTCGCGGCAAGGATGATGTGATCCGCGCCTTCACCAACGTCTGCCGCCATCGCGGCGCGCGTATCGTGGACGGGCCTTCGGGCTGCGCCAAGAAACTGGTCTGCCCCTATCACGCATGGGCTTATGAACTGGACGGCCAACTCTCCGCCGTGCCGATCAGGGGCACCTACCCGCAACTGGACATGTCGAAGCACGGCCTCGCGCCGGTCGATCTCGAAATCTATCGCGGCTTCATCTTCGTGCGGCTGGAGGATGACGGCGGGCCGTCCGTGGCCCAGATGATCGCGCCCTATGATCATGAAGTGGCGCATTACCGCTTCGAGGATTTGCGCGCGATCGGCCGGGTGACGATGCGGCCGCGCGGCGTGAACTGGAAGAATGTGGGCGACAATTATTCCGACGGCCTGCACATCCCCGTCGCCCACCCCGGCCTCACCCGGCTGATGGGCACGGGCTATGGCGTGGAAGCGCAGCCCAATGTGGACAAGATGTGGGGCCCGCTGCTGATGCGGATGAACCGCAACCCGTCCGAGCGCGCCTATCTGAAGTATCTGCCGCGCGTCGATCATCTGCCGGAGGATCGGCAGACGCTGTGGACCTATTTCAAGCTGTGGCCGAACGTGGCCTTCGATATCTACCCGGATCAGGTGGATTTCATGCAGTGGCTGCCGACATCCCCCACGGAATGCCTGATCCGCGAGATCAGCTATGCCATCCCCGATGACCGGCGCGAGATGAAGGCCGCGCGTTACCTGAATTGGCGCATCAACCGGCAGGTGAACGCGGAAGACACATGGCTGATCACCCGCGTGCAGGACGGCATGGCCTCCGAAAGCTTCACCGTGGGGCCGCTGAGCGAAGCCGAAGTGGCGCTGCGCAACTTCGCGCGCAAAATCCGCCGCCTGATCCCGGAAGCCCGCCAGCACCGCGCCCCCGCGCCGGGCTGGAGCCGCACCTCCGCCCCCGCCGCCTGACAAGCCGAAAGACCGCCCCATGACGAAGACTTATGACGCCCTCATCATCGGCGGCGGGCACAACGGCCTTGTCTGCGCCTTCTACCTCGCCCGTGCGGGGCTGAAGGTGCGCATCCTCGAACGGCGCGAAGTGATCGGCGGCGCGGCCGTTACCGAGGAATTCGCGCCCGGATTTCGCAATTCCGTCGCCAGCTACACCGTCAGCCTGCTGAACCCCAAGGTGATCGCGGACATGAAGCTGGCCGATCATGGCTATCGCGTGATCGAGCGGCCCGTCTCCAACTTCCTGCCCTTGAGCGACAGCGACTACATCCTGATGGGCGGTGGGCTGGAGCGAACGCAGGCGGAATTCCGCCGTTTTTCCGCGAAGGACGCAGAGGCGCTGCCCGCTTATTATGACGCGCTGGAGAATGTGGCGGACGTGCTCCGCTCGCTCTCACTGCAGGCCCCGCCGAACGTGGGGGACGGGCTGAAATCGCTGGTGGATGCCGTGAAGCAGGGCTGGGGCCTTGCGGGGATGCCGCTGAACCAGCAGCGCGATGTGCTGGACCTGTTCGTGAAAAGCGCCACCAGCTTCCTCGACGGCTGGTTCGAAAGCGCCCCCGTGAAGGCCGGCTTCGGCTTCGATGCGGTGGTGGGCAATTACGCCAGCCCGGATACGCCGGGCAGCGCCTATGTGCTGCTGCACCATGTGTTCGGCGAAGTGAACGGCAAGAAGGGCGCATGGGGCCACAGCGTCGGCGGCATGGGCAACATCACCCGCATCATGGCCGATGTGTGCCGCAGCCTCGGCGTGGAGATCACGCTGGAAGCGCCGGTGGCGAAGCTGCTGGTGAACGGCGGCAAGGTCAGCGGCGTGAAGCTGGAAAGCGGTGAGGAAATCGCTGCCCCGCTGGTGGCCGCCAACGTCGGCCCGAAGCTGCTGTATGACCGGCTGGTGGACCCAGCCGACCTCCCCGCCGATTTCCGCCGCCGCATCAAGGCGTTCAAGGTCGGCTCCGGCACCTTCCGCATGAATGTCGCGCTGTCTGAACTGCCCAGCTTCTCCGCGCTGCCGGGCCATGGCGAGCATCTGCAATCCGGCATCATCATCGCCCCCTCGCTGGATTATATGGACAAGGCATTCCTCGACGCGAAGCGCACGGGTATGTCGGCGAACCCCATCGTCGAAATGCTGATCCCCTCCATCGTCGACGACAGCCTCGCCCCCCCCGGCCAGCATGTCGCCAGCCTGTTCTGCCAGCAATTCGCGCCGGTGCTGCCGGATGGCCGCAGCTGGGACGATGAGCGCGAAACCGCTGCCGACCTCATCATCGACACGGTGGAGAGATATGCGCCGGGCTTCAAATCCAGCGTCATCGCCCGGCAGATCCACTCGCCCCTCGATCTCGAACGCAAGTTCGGGCTGATGGGCGGAGACATCATGCACGGCCATATGTCGCTCGATCAGCTCTGGTCCGCCCGCCCCATGCTGGGCAACGGCGCATACCGGGGGCCGATCAGCGGCCTTTACATGTGCGGCGCAGGCACCCACCCCGGCGGCGGCGTCACCGGCGCGCCGGGGCATAACGCGGCGCACGAGATTCTGGCGGAGCGGTCGCTGTTCGGGCGGTTGCTGCGGCGGTAGGTGAAAACCGTTCTGGCTGATTCAGTCTGCGAACAGCTGATCCAGCCAATCCAGCACCCGGCGGTTCAGCAGGGAGCGGTTCATCATCTCGCAATGGCCGCCAGCGCCTTCCGCTGCGGTGAACTGCAGAAACGTCTTTGGGCAGCGCAGTTCCTCGAAGAAGCTGGCCGCGCTTTGCGCCAGAGGGTCGCCTTCCGCAGCCGTCAGCAGCGTTGGGCAGCGGATTTCGGCTGCACGGCCTTTCATCGTGAACAGTTCGGCCGAGCGCAGATAGTCGCGCAGATTGTCTACCCCATGCACCCAGAAGCCGCGCTGGACGATCGACCAGCGCAGCCTGCGGTTGGTCAGCAGCAACTGCTCGAGTTTGCCCACCAGTGCATCGTTCAGTTCACCCAGATTTTCGGCCTGCGTAAGCGTTGCGCCCATCGCCACCGCCACCGCCCGAAAGCTGCCGCCCATATCCCACAGGCCGGGATCGGCGATGCAGGCGGCAAGACGATGTTCGCCGGATGCCGCGCGGGGGGCGAGATAGCCGCCAAGGCTCCAGCCGCTGAGCACGATGCGCGCCGGATCGACGCCGGGCAGGGTGATCGCCACATCGACCACCGCCTTCACCACCACCTCCCAATCGGGCCGGAGGCGCAGGCCCTGCAGGATCAGCGCTTCGCCCTGCCCGGGGCCATCGAACAACAGGCAGTGATAGCCCCGCCGGGACGCGGCGACGGCAGAGGCGAAATATTGGTCGGTGATGGTGCCGTCATAACCGTTGGTGAGGATCAGCAGCGGCCGCACCTCCGCCGCCCGACCTTCGGCGGGGATGAAGTAGCCGGGCAGCGTTTGCCCTTCGAACGGGATGCTGAGCGGCCGGAACCCGTTGCTGCGAAGGCGGAGCGCCGCTTCCAGCGCGGCCTTCTGCTTGCCGAATGCACGGACGATGCGCGGGTCCACCGGTTCGCCGAATATCGGATGGTAAGATGTCGCATAGAAGGCCGCCGCCTTCAGATACTGGGCCTCTGCCCCCGCGCGCGATCCTGCCGACAGGCAGACCTGCGCTTCCTGTTCCAGCCGCTCTCCGGCGGCCATCCACGCGTCGTAATAGGCACCATCGTCGCCGTCGCCCACCGCTTCGGCGACGGCCTGAATCTCCCCATAATCGGCCCCGCCGGTGGAGATATAGGCCAGCGGCCATGTGCCGAAGCCGTCGTGGAACGCGTCGCGGAACAACATGTTGGCCCCCGTCGATCTCACCATGACAGCCTGATGCCGCCCCGGAACTGGTTGTTGCTGCTGCCGCCGCCCGGCTCGCCCTCATAGCTGACGAACAGCGAACCGGTCCGGCTGACTTTGGCCGCGACCGACACGCCGATCAGTGCGCTGTCGCGCGGCAGGCTGGCCCCCTGAACGGTGAACGCGCTGCCGGGGGCCGATGCGAAGGCCGCTGTCATGGAGCGCCCGGTATCGGCGAATTCATGCGCCCAGCCCAGCCGCAGGCCGACTTCGACCGGCGTCGATTTGCCGAGATCGAACCCCGCCGCGAAATCCCCACCAAGCACGCTTCGCACCGACGTCGTGGATTGGGACTCCACGGCAAGCGCATATTCGCCGCCACCGCTTTCGGTGAAGCTGTTCTGGCTGTTCGTCAGGATCTGCAACCGGCCGAACGGGGTGATCGCGCTTTTCTCGGACGCGCCAAGGGCAATCCTGTAGCCAGCTTCCAACTGGCCGAGGAACTGGTCGGCCCGGCCTTCGCCCTTGGCCCGTCCCGCCGCCAGTCCGGCGCTGGCGACATCTCGCTTCAGACTGTTGCGGGCGTTGGCATAGCCAGCCAGCGCCTCGACATGCAGCGCGCCCTGCCCGAATGACCCATAAGCAGCGATGCTGAGGGTTTCGGCATCCGTGTCTCCGCTGAAACCGTCGACCGACTGCGAGCCACTGACGTATCCGCCCGCCACGCCGACGAGGAGGCCGGGGTTCAGCCGATAATCGAAGCCGACGGTCACGCCGCCCAGCGAGGTGTCGTGGCCTGCCGCATTGCCGTCGCCATCGACGCTGCCCCTGCTGCCGACGCCGCTGATCCACATCGAAACGCCCGCCAGCGTGTCCGAGCCGGGTTCGGCCAGCGCGGCGCGGTTGCCGCCTGAACTGCCGCTGCGCGCAATCGACATCTGCTGCCCCACCGTGCTCGTGAACAGCTGGCTGGCGCGCAGGTTCACGGTGGCCCAGTCGGCATAGGGTTGCCCGCTCAACGTTTGCAGCGCGGCGGCGCCTTGCGCGGTCTGCAGGTTCGCCATCGTCGTCACGATCCCGCCGACATTGCCGCTGGCCGCAGCCGCGTCGAGCGCCGCGCCGACCGCCTGCTGGTTGCGGGTCTGGCCCGCCGCGCTGAACGCGTCCGGCGCTAGCGCCAGCGTGACATAAATGTTGTTCGCATCCAGCGACACTTTGGGCGTCAGGAAGCCCACGCCGCCGACCACCTGATCAAAATGCACGCGCCCGCCGCCTTCGGTGCTGATAATCGTATAGCGGGTGTTGGGGATGTAACGGCCGGGATCTGCGGTGATTTCCAGCATGCCTGCGTCAATGTTCACGCGGTGCCCGGCCCCGATTACGCTGATCCGGTCGCTGTTGCCGCCAGCGTTGATTTCGATTCCCAGCGTTCCGCTGTTCAGGGCGAAGTTGCCGTCGAAGACAAGATGGCCGATCGAGTTCCCCGGCCGGATGCTGCCGCCATTGTTGGTGATGTCGCCCTTGATATTGCCCACGCCGCTGAGCGTGCCGCCTGCGTTGAGCACGATGTCGCTGATGAGCGGACCGTTCACCGCGAGGGTACCGGCATTGATGGTGGTGCCGCCGCCGACGCGGCTGTTGCCGGTGAGGTTCAGCTTTCCCGTGCCGTTCTTGGTGAGTGTGCCGGTGCCGCTCATATGGCCGGCATAGCTGCCGTCGAAATCCTGATCGAAAATCAGCGCGGCATTGTTCAGGATGGCGCCTTGTAGGTTGTTGGTCGTGCCTTGCAGAGTGCCTTGCAAAATCGTCACCTCTGCGGACACCTCGGCGTCCTGCGATTTGTAGTTGCTCGTGCCCGACAGGGTGAGTTTTCCGGCCCCCAACTTGATGATGTTGCCCAGCCCCTGCACCTCACCGATGCCGCCGATGTTGCCGGCGAAAACCCCGTCCTCGGTCTGATCGAACAGGATGGTGCGGGCGTTGCTGTTCTGGGGGTTGGTGTCGAAGGCGATGTTCCCGTTCAGAAATTTGCTGTCTGCCTGAATGGTGCCGCCATAGTTATAGACGCCGGTATAATTGGCTGACGTCAGATTCAGGACGAGCGTGCCCGTGCCGACAAGGCTGAGCGTTCCTTCTCCGGCTACCGTTCCGGTGAGGGTCAGCGTCGTGCCCGTATCCAGCAGAAAGCCACCGCCGCCGCCTTCAAGCCGGATGGGACGCGCGGTGGTGAAGCTCTCGCTGGCCCGAAGCAGCCCGTTGTTGCCCATGGCGATCCCCGCCCCGGCCGCGCCTAGCTTGTCGTCTGAGGCGACTTGCAAAACACCCCCCCAGATTTCGGTGCCGCCGCTATGGCTGTTGTTGCCGGTCAACTGCAGCACGCCGGCGCCGCTCTTTATCAGCCTGCCGCCGCCGTTGATGTCGCCGCTCCAGATCAGCGGGCGCAGCCCGACCTCGATGGTGCCATCGCCTTCCAGATAGAGGGCGCGATGGATGGAAAGCCCGTCTGCGGCGTCGTTCGTGGTGGCGATGATGCCGTTGTTGAGCAGCACGCCGCCGCCGGCTGCGCCAAGGTTGGAGTCGGTGGTGAAGCGCAGCGTGGTCGAGTGGTAGTAGCTGTCTCCGGTTATGCGCGTGCCGCCGGTGTAGCTGTTGTCCGCCGTCAGCTCGAGAATGCCGCCGCCGTTCACCGTCAGCCTGCCGTTCCCGCTGATCGTCCCGTTCCAGCTGAGCTGCTCCAGACCGGTGGTTTGACCCTCCCCGACATGGATGCGGCCGCCCCCTTCCAGTCGCAAAGCGCGGCTGATGGCCTGCCCGTTCGCCGCCACGACCCCGACGCCGCCGTCCCCGCCGCCGCCGATGAGCCGGATAGGACTGGTGGACGTGCCAAGATTGGCATCGGAATCGAAGAGCAAATTGCCCTGCAGAACATTGATGTTCCCGGTCAGCCGGTTTTCGCCCGTGAGGATCAGATTGCCCGCACCTTCCTTCTCAAAAAGTCCGGCGCCCGCGAGCAGGCCCGTATAGGTTCCGTCCACCTTCTGATCGAAGATCACATGGGCGTTGACGAAGACATTATATTTCAGGCTGTCGGTGTTTCCGATCAGCACGCCAGCGTTGACGGTGGTGCCGCCGGTATAGTTGTTCACGCCTGTCAGCCGCAGTTCGCTCGACGAATCCAGCACCAGCCCCCAGCTGCCGGCTTCGGCACCTTCTCCGCCAAGACCGGTCTGATCGGCGATGGAGTCCGGGATCACGAACGTCTGGAATGTGTTCGACTTGAAGACCAGTGTCCCGTTGCCCGCCAGAAATATGCCGTCGCCGGCGGCGCTGCCGGAATCTGCCTTGTACGTCCCGTTCCAGCCGCCCATTCCGCCCGCGCCGGCCACAGCCGCATTGCCCGAGGCTTCGAAGCCGCCGACCACCGTGAGCGTGCCGCCGTTCTCGATGAAAAGCCCGCCGCCAAGGCCGGCACCGCCGCCGCCGCCGCCGCCGAATTTCCCGATGCCGCCTACATAATCCGCGCCCGGCGCGCCGTTACCGCCCAGAAAACCCCCTTCTGCGTTGGTGTTAAAGGCGCTGCCGCCGCCCCCGCCGCCGAAGCCGCCCTTGCCGCCGTCCCACTGGCCGGAGCCGCCGCCGCCGCCGCCGAATGCGCCATCATCGCCATAATCATTGTCATAACCGTCGCCGCCACCGCCCGTGCCACCGCCGCCGCTGGTGAAGCCGTTGGCATTGCCGCCATCCGCACCGGTCGGGTAATAGCCGCCCCCGCCGCCGCTGGTCCATGTGTAGCCGCCCTCGCTGCTGCCGCCAGCGCCGCCGCGCGCGCTGTTCTTTATCAGGTTGACACTGTCGAGCGTCACATGTGCGCCATTCCCGACATACAGTGCACCGCCAAGCCCGGCCCCGCCGCCACCGCCGCCACCGCCCCAGCCATTGCCGCCCGCGCCGCCCTGCGCCACACTGTTGGTGATGTTGAGATCCTGCAAGTTAACGGTGCCAGACTGCACGAACAGGCCGCGATACTTGCCGTCGCCCGAAATGGTAGTGCCATAGAATTTGTCGCCGTGGATCGTCAGATTCTTGGTGATGACCGGCAGATTTTCGGTGAGCGTGATGTTAAGGACGATGTAGATACTGTCGCCATCCTGCGCGTTGGTGATGGCGTATCTGAGATCGCCCTCATTCTCTACGATATGTTGGGTCGCCTGCGCGGGGCTTGCCAACAGGCCGAGGCCGAGAAGGCCGGTCAGCGCGGTTGTGGCGGACAATCTGGCAACGAACCGGGCCCCATTCATCCGGGCCATCTGCGTCCGGGGCTTTGCAACGGCTGTCATCCTCAAAAATCCTTCAAATGTGCAGGAGATCGAGCGGCTTAAGCCGGTGCTCGCCCTCTCCCTCGAGTCGCTGTTACATGCGTTTATCGAAATATGATGCCGTTTTCCGACCAATGGTCGAATTTGTCAATATGCGGACTGTTTTGACTCTGCGGCACATGATGTCGGGCTGTCGCAGGTGAACGCGCACGCCTGCGTGCCGCGCGGCGGCGCGGGTACGGGGGGGGCGGTTGAGCGAGGGGCGCCCGACTAGCGGGGGCTGAATCGGTGCCGAAGCTGCAAGGCGGCGGCAGCGGTGATCAGGGCGCTGCCAAGGATCACCACGCCCGTCCATCCAAAGCGCGTATAGGCGTGCATGGACAAGGCTGAACCCGCAGCCCCGCCCAGAAACATGATGCCAAGGAAGATGGTGTTCAGCCGCGCCCGCGCCTCCGGCCGCAGCGAAAAGACGATATACTGGTTGGAAATCAGCGTGACCTGCACGGCGAAATCCAGCAGCACCACGCCCGCCACCAGCCCGGGGATGGAGGTCCAGACGCCGAACAAGGCCCATGCGAACAGGGCGAGCGCCACGCCGAACAGGATGGTGTTGCCGGGGCCTTGCCGGTCAGCCACACGGCCCGCGATCGGCGCGCCCAGCACGCCGACAGCGCCCGCGATGCCGAACAGACCGGCGATCTCCGCGCCCAATCCGAAGCGTGCATGCAACCGAAAGGCAAGGATCGTCCAGAACACGGAAAAGGCCGCGAACATCAGCGCCTGCGTGAAAGCCGCCAGCCGCAACTCGGAAAACTCGCGCCACAAGGATCTGAGCGACCCGAGCAGCGCCCCATAGCTGAGGCCAGCCTCAGGCTGGCTGCGCGGCAGCACGGCGGCCATCCACAGCCCGGCGGCCATCGCAACCGGCACGCCCAGCCAATACATCTCCCGCCAGCCGAAATGATCTCCGACAAAGCCCGATATCGTGCGGCTGAGCAGGATTCCGCAAAGCAGCCCGCCCATCACCTTGCCGACGACGGCCCCGCGCTGCTCCGGCGAGGCGAGATGCGCGGCCAAAGGCACCACCTGCTGCGCAACCGTCGCCATCAGCCCGACCAGCAGCGACGCCGAGATCAGCAGGAGCGGACCCGGCGAGAGGGCAACGGCGGCAAGGGCGATGGCGAGCAGGGCGAACTGCACGACGATCAATCGCCGGCGCTCCAGAAGATCGCCCAGCGGCACCAGCAGGAACAGCCCGGCAGCATAGCCCAGTTGCGTTGCCGTCGGCACCATGCCGACAAGCGCCCCGGGCATGTCCTGCTCCATCAGCCCCAGCATCGGCTGGCTGTAATAGATGTTGGCAACGGCGACCCCCGCCGCCACCGCCATGGCAAAGCCCAGCGCCGGGGTCATGGCACCGGCAGTGGAAGTCGGAACGGTGTTCGGCATCCTGCCCCCCCTTTGTCGCCTGCGTGCGCGTTCAGCCCGCAGCGGCGGCGAACACCTTGCTCAACCCGTCGATCAGTTGCTCGTCGGAATAGAGCAGCGGATCACCCTGAGATTCCGCCAGCCCCTTCATGGTGAGCAGCCCGAGCGCGGAGACGAACGCAAGGAAGGCCAGCAGGCGCGGCTCCACCACCGAAGCCTGGCCAGTCTCCGACAATTTCTCCACCGTGCCGCTGAGCAGCGCGTTGTTCAGCGGGCGGATGCGCGTGAACTGCTCCGGCGATAACTGCAGCCCGGACTGCCCCGAAACCTGACTCAGCAGATAGGCGAGGCGGAAATCATCCATTTGCGGGGCAAAGCCGCCGATGGTGTTGCGGATCACTGCCGCCAGCGCCTCCGGGCCGGTTTCCACATCGTCCACCGCGTTCCGTACCCGCTCGCTCTGGCTTTCCCAGACGGCGAACATCAGTTCGAACACCAGCGCCTCTTTCGAGGCAAAGTAATAATAAAGCCCGGTTTTCGACATCCCGGCCTCGCGCGCCACGGCCTCCAGAGTGACGGAGGCAATGCCGTCGCGCAGCAGCACGGCGCGGGCTGCCGTCAGAATATCCTCGCGCGAGCGGTCCCGCTTGCGTTGCTGACGGGCACGGCGCGCTTCTGCCATGTCTGGGGCCGGATCGGGGCGGGAGATGGGCTTCATTCCTTCTTGCGACAATTTGCCGAGAGCATAGCGGGCGAAAGAAAAAAGTCCACTGATTGACTTTTTCGAACGTCGGTCTAAAAATGTCTCTGCGATTCGAGGGACGAATCGTGCAGAGCATTCGGAGGATGCGATTTGGACCAGCTGACTTTGGCAAATCCGGTGTTCGCTGCCTATGCGATCGCCGCTGCCATCATGGTGCTGAAGGGCGTCGCCATGTCGTGGCTGACGGTGGCGCGGATGATCTCCACCGATTCCGGGCTGCTGAACCCGGAGGATCTGCGCAACACACCGTTCAACCGCAATCCGTCCGACGTCCAGCTGGAGCCGGATGAACGGGTGGAGCGCATCCGGCGCATTCAGCGCAACGATCTGGAAAACCTGCCCTATTTCTTCATGGCTGGGCTGCTTTACGTCACCACCGCGCCGCCGCTCTGGCTGGCGCAACTGTTGTTCTATGGCTTTGTTGTCACCCGGCTGGCGCATTTCGTGGCCTATTTCACGGCGCAAAACCATGAAGTGCGCGCCGCTTTGTGGACGCCGGGTTCGTTGATCATCCTGTTCCTTGGCGGAGCCTCTCTGGTGGCCGCCTTCTAGGAGTCTGCCCCGGACAATCCGGGCCTGAAACCGGGCGCTCGGCCGCTGGCCTGAGCGTGATGGCGGAGCTGTGCCCGTTGCGTTCGACCTTAATTCTTTGGGCTATTGCGGCCCGTTTCACTCGTGCGGAGACTATGATGCAGGTTCGCAATCTCTTGTGTGGCGCGGCATTTCTGGGCCTTACGCTCGCCGCCGCGCCCGCAGTGGCACAGGCAGCAGACCCTGTGGTGGAAGCCGCCGAGTTCGCAGGCGAAGTGCTGTTCATGGAATCCGGCGCGCCGGGCATGGTGATGGTGATCGTGCGCAACGGCCAGAGCAAAGTCTTTGGCTTTGGCGAGACCGCCAAGGGCAATGGCAGGCAGCCAGACGGCCAGTCGATGTTCCGGTTGAACTCCATCAGCAAGGTGTTTGTCGGCGAAGTCGCCGCCTCTCTGGCGGCGGACGGCAAGTTGCGCCTGACCGATCCGCTGCAAAATTATGCGGGCGGCACGAAGGTTCCGGCTTCGGGGCAACGCCAGATCACCCTGCTCGATCTCGCCACCCATTCCGCCGCCATGCCGCGCGAAATGCCGGGCGCGCCGGAGGGTGTGAACCCGCGCGCATGGCCCGCCCGCGCAGACCGCTGGAAGTGGCTGCCCGCGCAAAAGCTGCCATGGGCACCGGGCAGCGTCGCCTCTTATTCCAATGTCGGCTTCGATTTTCTGGCCGATGCAGCCGAAACCGCAGGCGGCATGCCCTATTCCGAATTGCTGAAGGCGCGGATCACCCAGCCGCTGGGGATGCCGGATACAGGGCTGACGCCCAGCCCTGCGCAATGCGCGCGGCTGATGCAAGGTTCCGGCCTTGGCGGCGTCTTCCCCTGCGGCGACACGCGCGCCACCGGCGGCAGCGGCGGGCTTTACAGCACCGGCGATGACATGGCGCGCTGGATGATCCACAGCCTTGCCGATCCGGACGGAAGGCTGGGCATCAGCCACGCCGTCTATCGCTCGCGGCAGGGGCTGGATGCGGCCATCGGCTTCGATGAAGGGGCCTCCATGGCGGGTCTGGGGCTGGGCTGGGTCTCCGTCGCGGCCGACGGCATCAAGCCGATGTTGCTGACGAAGAGCGGCGCCGGCCTTGGCTTCATGAGTTATGTGGCGATGGCCCCGGGGCGCGATGTCGCCGTGCTGGTCGTCGTCAACCGCGCCGATTTCGCCATGTTCTCAGATATCACCAGAACCGTGAACGGCCTGATCGCCAGCCTCTCCACCAGATAAAGTCCGGGGGATCCGATGAACCAGATTGTGCAAACGCCGATGCGTTCGGCCACGAACCACTGCGCCCTGAAACCCTGCCTGCTGGCACTCGGCGGCTTTGCGCTTGTCGGGTTGTTCGTGGCTCCGGCGAACGCACAGTGCAACGCCAACCCGGCACCTTCGGCCGCGCCGGGCGTCACCGCCAATTCCGACAACGAGGTCTTCGGTGCCGGCAACCCCTTCAATGTCGTCAACAGGGGCATGGCCGGATGCGCCGGTGCCGATGGCGGCACAGATGAAGATGGCGCGCCGGGGCTGCCCGGCCAGCAGGCCGGCACGATTTTCAGCGCTGCAACCAATGCCACCGTCGATGGCCCCTCGGTCTCCGTGCCGCTGGAATATAGCTATGGCATGGAGTTGGTGGCTGCGGGTGGCGCTGGCGGAAATGGCGGCAGCGGCGGAGAGCCTGTTGCCAATGATGTTCGCGGCGGGGCTGGCGGGGTCGGTGGCGCAGGCGCGGACATCACCTTCGATTTCACCGGCTCGATCCATGACGATGACCATGAGCGGCTCGCTGCAACCGGCATACATGTTCTGACGTCAGGCGGATCCGGCGGATCCGGGGGAACCACCGACAGCGCCTTCATGTGGGCGAAATATGGCGGCGCGGGCGGCGCGGGCGGTGCAGGCGGAACGGTTAAAATCGCGGGCAGCGGCAAGATCCGCGTTTACTCCGTCGCGATTGAGGCCTGGGCGGATGGCGGCATCGGCGGGGCAGGCGGCTCTGTTCCTTACACCAGCGACCAGATCAATGCGCTGTTCGGCGGCACCGGGGGTGCAGGCGGCGCGGGCGGAAACAGCAGCATCGCCTGGGTTGGCGGCAACATCGTGGCCGAGGATGGCGGGCTGTTCGCAACCGCCATCGGCGGGCAAGGAGGTGCCGGTGGCTCCACCGGACACGCGCTGGAAAACAAGGGTGGCAACGGCGGCGACGGCGGCGACGGCGGCACGGCCGTGGTGACAATGGCGGGCGGCTCGATCCTGTTGACGGCCATCGACCAGCCGATGGACGGGGCGGCCGTCGCGTCGGCATCCGGCGGCTATGGCGGGGCGGGCGGCACCGCCAACTTCGCCATCGGCACCGATGGCGGCAGCGGCGGCAATGGCGGGGCGGGCGGCACCGCCAGCGCCAGCGTGATCGGCACGATTGAGGTGACGGGGACGGGCAGCAATCCGTCTGCCGGTGTTTATGTGAACACGAATGGCGGCGGCGGCGGCGAGGGCGGCGGCTCTGCCTCGATCGTCGGCGAGGCGGGCGCGGGAGGATATGCCGGTGCGGGCGGCACGGCCACGCTGACCATCGGCAGCGCGACAACGGCCGGGGATGTGCAGGCGCACGGCGCTCTGGCGACTGCTGCACTTGTGCAAAGCATCGGCGGCGGCGGCGGCGAGGGTGGACAGGCGGATTTCGGCGGGCAGGCTGGCCGCGGGGAGGGGGGCGGTGACGGCGGCGCGGCCTCGGCCGATATCGTCAACGGCCAGCTGTTGGCGTACGGGGCATCCGCCAGCGCGCTGATCGTGCAGAGCATCGGCGGCAGCGGCGGTGTGGGCGGCAATTCGACGGGCGGCGGCGGCGTCCTCGATTTTCTGGTCGGTGGCCGCGGCGCTGTCGGCGGAGACGGCGGCACCGTGAATGTGAACCTGATCGGGCCGGCCATCGTCGGATCTCGGGACCCGATGGGGGATGGAGCCGTGCTGGCGCAGAGCATCGGCGGCGCAGGCGGTGTCGGCGGCAGCGCGACGGTGAAAAACGAGGCGCTGTTCACCTTTGCCGTGGGCGGCAAGGGCGGCAGCGGTGGTGCCGGTGGTGCGGTGAATGTCACCAACAGCGCGGTGATCGGCAGCTATGGCGACCATGCGGCCGGCATTCACGCGCAATCCATCGGCGGCGGCGGCGGCAAGGGCGGGGCGGCGACGATCTACGGCGTGCAGGAGGTGCCGACGGTGTCCGTCGCGGTGGGCGGCGATGGCGGCGTTGGCGGCGTCGGCGGCAGCGTCAATATCCTGAACGGCGGCGGCGTTTCCACCTTTGGCGCGGATGCCGTCGGGCTGATGGCGCAGTCCATCGGTGGCGGGGGCGGCAGCGGCGGGGCGGCCGCCGCCCGCACGGCGTCGCTGATGCCAGTGCCGCTGCCTGCCGTTTCCATCAATGTGGCGATCGGCGGCAATGGCGGGTCCGGCAACCATGGCGGCAAAGCCTCCATCAACAACAGCGGCACCGGTGCTGTCGTCACCACCGCCAATCATGGCGCGCACGCGATGCTGGTGCAATCGATCGGCGGCGGCGGCGGCGGCGGCGGAGACAGCACGGCGGGGTCTTTCTCCGAGGGAACTTACAGCGACCTGTCCGTCTCTATTGCTGTCGCGGTGGGCGGCGGCGGTGGCGGCGGCGGCGATGGGGGCGAAGCCGACGCCCGGAACAGCGGGCTGCTGCTGACGATGGGCGCAGATGCCTACGGTATGGCGGCGCAGAGCATCGGCGGCGGCGGCGGCATGGGCGGCGGCGGCGACGCGACAGCGACAGCAGACTCGGCGAACAGCAGCTTCAGCGCCGATATCGCGGTGGGCGGCAAGGGCGGCACCGGCGGCCACGGACAGCAGGCGCAGGCCGAGAATGCGGGCGGCATCACCACCGGCGGCGACGGATCGGACGGCATGTTCGTGCAGAGCGTGGGCGGCGGCGGCGGCGCGGGCGGCGGTGGTGTCGGCACGGCCAGCGGCGACAATCTGGCGATCAGCGTGGGTGTCGGTGGCAGCGGCGGCGCTGGCGGAAACGGCGGCAACGCGATCGCAACCAACAACGGGGCCATCGTGACACGCGGCGCGGATGCGGCGGGCCTGTTTGCCCAGAGCATCGGCGGCGGCGGCGGCAAGGCCGGCAAGGCGGCGGCGACTGCCGGCGGCAACACCAAGGTGGATCTGGTGAAATCCCTTGTCGAGGCGCTGCAGAGCGGCCTGAACATGGGCGGAACCGTCAACGAGGATGTGGAGGGGCTGTTCGAAATCGCCGGCCTGACGGAGAACATCATTTCCTCCGCCGAGGAACTGGAGAAAATCCTGAAGCAACTGGCGGGCGGCCCGCCTTACGACATCGGCCAGGTCGATAATCTGGATGTCGCGGTGTCTGTCGGCGGCAGCGGCGGCGCGGCCGGAGACGGCGGTGTCGCCAGTGCCACGAACAGCGGCGATATCACCACCTTCGGGGCCCAGTCAGACGGGATGTTCGTGCAGAGTGTGGGCGGCGGCGGCGGCAAGGGCGGTGCCGCCAGCTCCACCGGCAGTTCCAGCGACGACAGTCGCAATCAGGCCGCCATCGGCATCGGCGGCAGCGGCGGCGCGGGGGGCAGCGGCGGGGCTGTCACTGCGGAGAATCTGGCAAGCGGGAACATCCTGACGCAGGGCGTGCTCGGCTTCGGTATGGTGGTGCAGTCGGTCGGTGGCGGTGGCGGCTTTGGCGGGATGACGGGAACGGTCGCCGGCTCCCTGTTCAGCCTGTCCGTCGGGATTGGCGGCAATGGCGGGGCACAGGGTCATGGCGGCGATGTTCAGGCCCGGAACGACGGCAGCGTCCGCACGGAAGGCAAGCATGGCATCGGCATCCTTGCCCAATCCATCGGCGGCGGCGGCGGCACCGTCCGCACCATGACGACGGACCAGACGTTCGACCCGCATCTGTTGCCCGACAATCGGCAGGGGCGCGTGGCCGATGTCCATGGCCTGACCATGACATTCGGCGGCACCGACAATCCCAGCGGCGACGGCGGGGAGGTGGAAGTCGTCAATACCGGCTCCATCGTCACCCTTGGCCGCACCGCGCATGCCATTGTCGCGCAATCGATCGGCGGCGGTGGCGGGGCCGGGTTCGGCGGCCAGTTGCACGGGAATGCCTCAGAGCCTGGGGAAGGCGGCACCGGCAATGGCGCGAAGGTCAGCATTTCGCTGGCGGGCGGGGCGTCTGTGTCGACCAGCGGCGACGGCGCGTACGGCCTGTTGGCGCAATCCATCGGCGGCGGCGGCGGATTGGGTGGCGATCTGGGCAGCGGCGACGACAATATCTACACGCGGGTCGACGGCAGTATCCTGCGCGGCCATGGCGATGGCGGCAATGTCGATATCGAACTGACGCACGCGGCGATCAGCACCAAAGGCCAGTTCGCACCGGCGATCTTCGCGCAATCGGTCGGCGGCGGTGGCGGGCTGCTGGGCGCGAATGGCAGCATTCTCTATGGCACAGCCTATGGCAATGGCTCAGGCGGGACGGTTACCGTCGATGTGGCCAACAGCAATATCAGCACCACCGGCACTCGCTCGCCTGCGATCATGGTGCAGGTCGACGGCGGCGTGCAATCCGGCGGAGCCAGCATCAGCATCGACGCAGACAGCAAGGTCATCGGCGGCCTCGGCAGTTCGGACTTCAATTTCATGCCGATGGCGGGTGCCATCTACATCGCGGGCGGCGCGCCCGCCAACATCACCAACGCCGGGCTGATCTCCGGCATCGATGGCGATCAGCCGGCCGTTGCGATCAACGCATGGGAGGCCCCGCTGACGATCTCGAACAGCGGCACCATCCGCGGCTCCGTCTATGCCCCCATCGGGAGCAGCAGCGTCGACAACCTGAAAGACGGCATCTTCGATGCGCGAAACGAGATCAACCTGGGAACAGAGGGCCGGTTCAGGAACAGCGGCACGCTGGAAGTCGGCGGCGTGCAACGCGTCGGCACCACGGCGCTGACGGGCAATTTCGTGCAGGATGGCAGCGGCCGACTGGTGTTCGCCGTCGATTTCAGTGGCGGCACGTCGGATCTGCTGACCGTGGAAGGCGCGGCCAACATCGACGGCGCCATCGTCTTGCAGCCCACAAGGATCACAAACCGCGCCGTCACCATCCTGACAACGACCGCAGGGGCCATGCTGCAGCCCGCCAGCCAGCAGGCGAGCGGCGACTATGGCCTTTACCGCTTTCCGATCACCGTCAGCGGAAACAATGTGCAGGTGACGCCGCAGGCGCTGTTCGCCCGGCAGGCGCAGCAATTTGGTGCCAACCATCAGGCGGTGGCGGGCCATCTGCAGGCGCTGTTCGATGGCGGTGCCAGTGCAGACGCGGCGTTCAGCCGCCTCTCCGGGGTATCGGATGCAACCAGTTACGAATCAGCGCTTGGGCAGATGTCAGGCAAGGCGCTGGGTGCGTTCGGGGCATTCCGCTTCAACAGCAGCCGCAGCTTTGCCGGCAGCCTGTTCGGCGGCTGCGACGAAGCCCGGCTGGCTGGCATGTCCACCCAAAAATGCGGCTGGGCGCGCGCACTGGCAAGCAGCGCCACGCAGGACGCGAGCGCCGACATGCTGGGCTACAGCGTAGATACCTATGCCCTGCAAATGGGCGGGCAGCTGCCATTGTCCGACACCGCCGCGCTGACGGGATCGTTCGCCTATGAGGGCACGACCTTCCGCGACGGCGGGGCAAAGATCAGCGGCGACACGCTGATGGGCGGCCTAGGCCTTCTGTATGCGCCAGACCGGCTGGAACTTTCCGCCGGGATCGACTTCGCCTACGCTTGGTACAAATCCCGCCGGGACATCGCCATCGGCGGCGTGAGCGAGCTTGCGACCGCCAGACCTGAACAGTCGCAAGTCGGCGGCCATCTGCGGGTGGCCTATGATCTGCTGGAGGCTGACGACAGTTTCGTTCGCCCGTTCGTGGAAGGCCATGCGGTCCGCGTCGCCAACAAGGCGTTCACTGAAGCTGGCCAGTCTCCATTCCGTCTCGCGATTGAGGGACGGTCTGACACGGCGCTGATCGGCGTGGCAGGCGTGGAGCTGGGCACGGCGGTCGCGCTGTCGGGCAAGGTGAAGCTTCGCCCCTTAGCCAGCGCCGCAGTCGAGTTCGGCAACGGCCGTGCATGGACGATGACTGCAAGGCTTGCCGAACAGCCGCAGAGCGACAGCTTTCACCAGACCACGGCCGGCCCCGGCACACTGGGCCGCTTCTCGATCGGCACAGACCTGCTGGGGGCGAACAATGTCACCTTCTCGGTTCGCTACGCACCTGAATTCGGCAGCGATTTCCGCTCGCACTCGGGAACGGCAACGCTGACCATCCTGTTCTGAAGGCAGGAGTCGCGCAAGGCACAGCGCTCGTTCCCTCCAACCGCCCCGGCTTTCAGGCCGTGAGACAAGGTGTGCAATGGAGGCGGCGATTTCGTAAAAAATATGACAAATCAATATGAGATTTAAATAATCGGCGGAAAGGGAGGGATTTGAACCCTCGTAATTTACCAAGTAAATCTAGAATGTTGAGCGCATTTTTTGGGGACATTTTCCCACCATCTTTCCAACCAGAAATTCTTCGCTCCAAATCACCAGTATTTATTTTTTCCCGCCGTCCAAGAATCGTCCGGCTCCGCGCCAGCCATCTCGATTTCACTCTGCTGATTGTCGATTTCTGTCGGACTCAAGCCGGGTCTGCATACCGATGCCTGCGTCGCCGGCGTCGACGATGCCGTTGAAGGCGTACAGGTCGACGTCGCCGCCCTGCCGTCCATCCACCTGATCCAGCGTCGCGATGCCGGCACCGTTGGGCAGGCCCGAAAGCTGCACCCGCGTCTGCCCCAGGCGTCGACCGGGAACACCACCGGCGGCACGCTGAGCGAGGATTTGCGCCCACGCCCGGCGTCGATATTGCCGAACGACGACCAGATCAGAATGTCACCATCGTCAGCGGTCATCGTCCGGCTCTGGTTCACGATACAGTCGCCCCGGGTGACAGCGCTCACGCTGCCTCCGCGCTGGGTGACGACACCCGCCGACGCCGGGCTGGTGTTGGCAACCGCAAGGCTGGCAAGCTGGATCGAGCCGCCCGGCACCAGCAGGTTGATGTCGCCGCCGTTGTTCGCGCGGATCTGGCTGACGCGCATGGCGATGCGGCCGCTCCAGTCATGCTCGCCCTCTGCCAGCGCCTCGCCTGAAGGGCAGAGCCCCGGGCCGCCGGAGGCCCCCCCGCCCCGCGTCAATCCCCCGTCACAGGGGGCATCGTTTGCGCAGGCGTCAGATCCGTCGCCGCGCCGCTGGCAATCGCCAGCATCCGGTTCAGCGGCAGCAGCGCCCGCACCCTCAACGCCTCGGGCACATCCAGCTCCGGCTTAAGGTCGCGCAGCGCCAGATACAGCTTCTCCACCGTGTTCAGCGCCATATAGGGGCACATGTTGCACGAACATTTGCCGTCGGCCCCGGGCGCGCCGATGAAGGTCTTGTGCGGGGCCTTCTTCTCCATCTGGTGGATGATGTGCGGCTCGGTCGCCACGATGATCAGGTCGCTCGGGCTTTCCAGCGCGAATTTCAGAATGGCGCTGGTGGAGCCGATCATGTCGGCATGATCCAGGATGTGCGCCGGGCATTCGGGATGCGCGGCCACCGGCGCGTCCGGATATTGCATTTTCAGCTTCAGCAGCTCGGTTTCGCTGAAGGCTTCGTGGACGATGCAGGTGCCGTCCCACAGCAGCATGTCGCGCCCCGTTTTGCGGTTCAGCCACGCGCCCAGATGCTTGTCTGGCGCGAAGATGATCTTCTGCTCTTTCGGCAGCGAATTGATGATCTTTTCGGCGCTGCTGCTGGTGACGATGATGTCCGAATGCGCCTTCACCGCCGCCGAGCAGTTGATGTAGGTCAGGCTCAGATGGTCCGGGTGGGCGGCGCGGAAGGCCCCGAATTCGTCGGGCGGGCACGAATCCTCAAGCGAACAACCGGCGTCCATATCGGGCAGGATCACGGTTTTCTGCGGAGAGAGGATTTTCGCCACTTCCGCCATGAAGCGCACGCCGCAAAAGGCGATCACGTCGGCGTCCGTCTCGGCCGCCTTGCGGCTCAGCTCCAGCGAGTCGCCCACGAAGTCGGCCATGTCCTGCAATTCCGGCGTCTGGTAATAATGCGCCAGGATCACCGCGTTGCGCTCCTTGCGCAGCCGCTCGATCTCCGCGCGCAGGTCCAGCCCCCTCAGCGTTTCTCTCAGCCTTGCATCCATGTGATCGCCTCCTAGAAGGACATGCTCTAGGCCAAGCATATGGGGAGGAAAAGATGACTGGGAAAGATATGAACGAAGGGGCTTTGGCGCATATCGCAGCGGCAGAACGCAAGGCAGCCGAGGTGGAAGGCCTCAGCGCAGACGTGCCGACCCGCCCCATCCGCAGCGTCGGCGTGATCGGCGCAGGCACCATGGGCGGCGGCATTTCCATGAACTTCGCCAATGTCGGCATCCCCGTGATGATCGTGGAACGCGAGCAGGCCGCGCTGGATCGCGGCCTGAAGGTCATCCGCGCCAACTACGAACGCTCCGCCCAGCGCGGCAAGCTCAGCGCTGAACAGGTGGAGCAGCGCATGGCCCTCCTTACCGGCAGCCTCGACATCGGCGACCTGAAAGACGCAGACCTGATCATCGAGGCCATCTTCGAGAATATGGCGATCAAGAAGGAAACCTTCGCCAAGCTGGAC
The DNA here is from genome assembly GCF_006385875.1 of Sandaracinobacter neustonicus. Classification (GTDB taxonomy): domain Bacteria; phylum Pseudomonadota; class Alphaproteobacteria; order Sphingomonadales; family Sphingomonadaceae; genus Sandaracinobacteroides; species Sandaracinobacteroides neustonicus. The sequence continues at coordinate 66,329 of NZ_VFSU01000022.1, forward strand.
GGCATCGCCAAACCCGGCGCCATCCTCGCCAGCAACACCAGCTATCTGAACGTGGACGAGATCGCATCCGCCACCAGCCGTCCGCAGGATGTGCTGGGCATGCACTTCTTCTCGCCCGCGAACGTGATGAAGCTGCTGGAAGTGGTGCGCGGGGCGAAAACCGCGCCGGACGTGCTGAAAACCGCGATGGAAATCGGCGTGAAGATCGGCAAAGTCCCCGTCGTCTCCGGCGTCTGCGACGGCTTCATCGGCAACCGCATGCTCTCCACCCGACAGCAAGCCGCCAACCAGCTGCTGTTGGAAGGGGCCATGCCATGGGAGGTGGACCGCGCGTTGACCGATTTCGGCTTCCCCATGGGCCCGTTCCAGATGTCAGACCTCGCCGGGCTCGACATCGGCTGGAGCAAGGAAACCAGCAAAGGTGAAACCCTGCGTGATCGCCTCTGCGAACTGGACCGTCGGGGCCAGAAAACATCGGCAGGCTTCTACGATTACGGCCCGGACCGCAGCCGAACCCCCAGCCCCATTGTCGAACAGATGATCCGCGACTTCGTGGCGGAAAAAGGCGGGGTGGTGAAGGAACACACACAAGCCGAAATCCTCGACCGGCTACTTTCCCCCATGGTCGCCGAAGGCCGGAAGATTCTCGCCGAAGGCATCGCCCAACGCCCCGGCGACATCGACGCCGTCTGGGTCAATGGCTACGGCTGGCCCCGCGCGACCGGCGGGGTGATGTATTGGGCGGGGGTGCGCTGAGCGTTGCCTTTGCGTGGCGCTTGAGAACGAAGGGGCTCTGCCCCTTCACCCCGGCAGGGGCGTGACGCCCCTGCACCCCCGGACTTTTTCTGAGCCCCTCCCATTGACGCTTCGCGTCAGCTTCGCTTCGAGGGGCGGGGTTGGGGTGGGGGCCATCCGCTTGGCGCGAGGTTGGGATTTATAGCCTGCGGCGCTTTGGAGCGTATCCCACCCACCTCTCCACTCGTCACCCCGGACTTGATCCGGGGTCCAGCTTTCATCTCCAACCTTGCCGAAGAACAACTGGACCCCGGATCAAGTCCGGGGTGACGGGTGTGGGTGTGGGGAGGGTAGTGGGTTTCTCACGGGCCTTCGACAAGCTCAGGCTGAGCGGGTGGGGAGGTTGGGAGAGCGTGGGGAGGTTCGTGGGCTTGGCCCCGCGTTGCTCCCCTCTCTCGTACTTTCTCCCCAGCGGGGAGAGAGAACCTCCGTAGCGCCGCAGGCAATCGAATCTGATCACCCGAATGGCGCTGGAGTTCCTGCGCAACGCAAAGTTAGAGGGTGCAGGGAAATCATTTCCCTGCCCGCCGGAGGCAAAAAAGCCCAACGGCGGCAACGGCTCCCCCTACTTCGGCCGGATCAGTTTCAGCTCCGTCTGGCGGCCGTCCATGTAACGCACTGTCTGGCCGTCGAAGAAGGCGTCTTCTTCGGTCTGGAAGCGGACTTTCTGGCCGTTCCATTCCGGCACGGCGTGCAGGTTGCTGAGTTCGATGGACCATGCGGTGTTGGGGCGCAGCTTATGGTTGCCGCGTGGGGAGGGGGCCTGATCATCCCAGAAGCCGATGGCGGCGCCCGCGCCGTGGCCGTGCGTGCCGATGGGGTGGGAATAGATTGTGGGTTCCAGCCCTTGCGCCAGTGCCTTGCGGCGGGCTTGCAGCAGAATTTCGTTGCCGGAAAGGCCGGTTCGGAAGCTGGAGGTGACGGCGTCCTGCACCTTGTTGGCGGCGGCGAGGCCGGCTTTCAGACCGGCGGGGGCGTCTGTTTCGCCCGGCTTCAGAATGTAGGCCAGGTGCTGTGTGTCGGTGTTGAGGCCGAGGTAGCTGATGCCGAAATCCAGCCAGACGAGATCGCCGGGCTGGAAGATGCTGTCACCTGTCAGCTCCTTCGCTTCACCCTGCCGGAAAATGGCGACGCCGGGATGGAACCATGTTTCCAGCTTCAGTTCGGCGATGCGTTCGCGCAACCACCATTCAAGGTCTGCCACGCTGGTTTTGCCCGGCGTAATGGCCTTGTTGGAAAGCCCTTCGGCCATGATGGCGTGGGCCGTGCGCACGATCATCGGGTAGAGCGCCATTTCCGATGGCGTGCGGGTGGCGAGCCAGTTGACGGCGAGGTCTCCGGCCTGCGTCAGCTTCGCGGCCTGCGCGGGCGGGAGGGCGGCGCGCAATTCCTGAAACTGGCCCGCCGTCAGCCCGTCTGCGAAGGCGGTTTCGGGCGAGATGTTGATGGCGATGCGCTTCGGGTTCCGCTCGGCGATGATCTCGGCGAGGCGCGCCCATTGGTCCGGCTGTTCTTCGGGTTTCCAGCTGGGGTCAAACAGGCCGCCGAGGCCATAGCGGCTGACAGTCAGGCGCTCCAGCGGCTGGCCTTCGCCGCGGTCCGTCAGCACGAGGATGGTGCGGCGGCGGGCAGTGAAATTCTCGCCGTCCAGCATCGTTTTCAGCACCGGATCGTCCACATATTCACGGGCCACGAGAACCCACATATCCACACCCGCCTCGCGCATCAGCGGCAGGGCGAGCGTGTCCAGCCGTTCGGCCAGCCACTTGTCCTCGATCGTCGCGCGTTCGCGTAAGCGGAGCACGGACGGGACGGCGGGGCTGGCCTGCTCCGTCTGGCTGAGCGGCCATGCGGCGGGTTGCGCGGCGAGCGGGGTGGAGAGCAAGGCGGTAAGAAGCAGGGTTTTGCGCATGCGCCAAGGGATGCGCCCGGCGCGACAGGATGGCAAGGTTGCACGGTGCCTGCGGCTGCGGCATCCGGGGGTGCAAAGGAGAAATTGATGCGCCACCTGTTGCTTGCCTCCATCCTGTTGCTGTCTGCCCCCGCCCTTGCGGACACCGCCGGGGACCGCTGGTTTTCGCATGTGAAGGTGCTGGCCGACGACAATATGGAAGGGCGGCTGACGGGCACGCCGGGCTATGACCGCGCTGCTGCCTATGTGGCGGAGCAGTTCGCGAAGCTGGGGCTGCAGCCTGCTGGCACCGATGGCTATCTGCAGAGTGTGGCGCTGACGGAGCAGACGCTGAACCTGCCCGCTTCGAAGCTGGCGCTGGACGGCGCGCCATTGCAGCTGGGCGAGCAGGTGCTGCCGGGCAACCGGGTGCCGCAGATGAAGGGGCCGTTCGACGCCGAACTGGTGTTCATCGGCTCGGGCCTGCACCTGCCGGAAGCGGGGCATGACGATTTCGCGGGCATCGATCTGAAGGGCAAGATCGCCGTGGTGCTGGCAAGCGGGCCGGCGCGAATTTCCGGCGCATTGAAAAGCCATGCGCGCAGCGCCGAACTGTGGCCGGCGATGCAGCGGGCCGGGGCCATCGGGTTGCTGAACATCGCCAATCCCAACCAGATGGACGTGCCCTGGGCGCGGCAGAAGCTGTTCGCGAACACGCCGGGTATGCGGCTGAGCGACCCTGCCCTGAACGATGCGAAGCAGCCCTTCTTCACGGGCAGCTTCTCACCCGCTGAGGCGGGCATGCTGTTCGCCAAATCCGGGCACAGCTTTGCCGACATGGTGAAGCTGGCCGATGCGGGTGCGGAACTGCCGCGCTTCCCGCTGAACCGGCGGCTGGCGGGCGAAATCGCCGCGGTGGACCGGCAGCTGACCTCCCCCAATGTGGTGGGGCTGCTGCCCGGCCGCGACCGCAAGTTGAAATCCGAATATGTCGTGCTGACAGCGCATCTGGATCATCTGGGCGTAGGCCAGCCGGTGAACGGCGATGCCATCTATAATGGCGCGATGGACAATGCCTCTGGCATCGCCTCCATGATCGAAACGGGGCGCGCGCTGAAGGCGAAAAAGCCGAAACGCTCTGTGCTGCTGGTGGCCGTGACGGCCGAGGAGCGCGGGCTGCTGGGCAGCCGTTACTTCGCGAACCGGCCCACCGTGCCTGCCGACGCCATCGTCGCCAACATCAATATGGACATGTATCTGCCGCTGTGGCCCTTCACCCATGTGACGGCGCTGGGCGCGGAGGAATCGAGCCTTGGGCTGGTGTCCGCCCGCGCCGCCCGCGAAGTGGGGGCGACGCAGGTGCCGGATGAAGCGCCCGAGCGGAACCTGTTCGTGCGCAGCGATCAGTATAGCTTCGTGCGCACCGGCGTGCCCGCGCTGGCGCTGAAGTTCGCTTCCAGCAATCCCGAACAGCAGGCCATCCAGAAAGACTGGCTGACCAACCGCTATCATGCCCCGTCAGACGACCTCTCCCAACCGATCAACCCGGCTTATGCGGTGACCTTCAACCGTTATCTGGAGAGGCTGATTCTCTCTGTGGCCGATCAGCCCGAACGGCCGCGCTGGAACGAGGAAAGCTTCTTCAAGCGCTTTGCCAAGGCCCCGCCCGCCGCACAATGAGCTCCTGTCTCTGGCAGGTGACTTTGCGTCCGCACGGGCCTAGATTCACCGGATGACAGAGCAACGGCAAACGCGTGACCGGGCGCGGACAGAGGCCACCATCCTCGCCGCCGCCGAAGTTCAGTTGGCGCAAACCGGCTTCAAGGGCTTCGGCGTCAACGCCGTTGCCCGCGCCGCCGGGTGCGACAAGCAGTTGATCTATCGCTACTTCGGCGGAGCCGAAGGGCTGGCCGACGCCATCGGCCGGCAAATCGCCACCCGCGCCACCGACACCCCGGCAACGTCCCCCGCAACCTACCTCGACTTCGTCGAACAGACGCTGCTCAACTATCTCGAATCCTTCCGCCGGGATCCGCTCGCCCGGCAAATCGCCGCATGGGAACTGGCCGACAACTCCCCCCTGATTGAACGGCTCGCCACCGCGCGCAACGCCGCCCTGATGCGGCAACTGGAAGCCAACCCCCAACTGCAACCGCCACTGGGCATCGACGGACCCGCCATCAACGCCCTGCTGCTGGGCGCCATCCAGCAAATGGTCCTCTCCGCCAGCCAGCGCGGCCACTTCGCCGCCGTACCGCTGAACGAAGACCGCAACTGGATCCGCATCCGGCTGGCCCTGCGAACGCTGATCCGCGGCGCCTACCGAGTGGGGCGGGCTGCGGAGGGGGAGGGGCGTTGACGGGGCAGGCGGGCAGTTTTGCCTCCGGCGGGCAGGGCTTTGCCCTGCACCCAGCAGGGACATGATGTCCCTGCACCCTCAAAATTGGCATTGCGCCTGAACTCCCAACGCCGCGCGCGTGATCAACTTCGATTGCCTGCGGCGCAACGAAGGCTCTCTCTCCCCGCTGGGGAGAGAGTTGGAGAGAGGGGAGCAACGCCGGGCCTGACCCACAAACCTCCCCACCCGCTCAGCCTGAGCCTGTCGAAGGCCCCTGAACAAACCCACCAACCTCCCCCGAACCGCAGCCGTCACCCTAGACTTGATCCGGGGTCCAACTGTTCTTCGGCAAGGTTGTGAGTGGAAAGCTGGACCCCGGATCAAGTCCGGGGCGACGAGTGGAGAGGTGGGTGGGCAGCCCTCAAAGCGCCTCAGGCAATAATTCCCACCCTCGCGCCAAGCGGATGACCCCCACCCCAACCCCTCCCCTGCAGGGGAGGGGCTAAGAACGTCGGGGGTGCAGGGGCCTCACGCCCCTGCTGGGGGAGTTTGAGGGGGCAAAGCCCCCTCAACCACAACGCCTCCGCGCCCTCAGGGCCGCGAAACGGTGAACTCGATCACTTGTGTCGGTGTGGCGCGGCAGAAGGCGCTGTATTGGCGCTGGCCGTTGGGCCATGTGCCGGTGGCGCGGAAGCGGAAGCGCCAGCCGCCGTTGCCCTGAACGATTTCGTCCACGGAATCGAGACGGAGGTGGCTGCCGCCGGTGACGCCGGTTTGCCGGGCGGCTTCGAACAGGCAGGGCTGCATGCTGCGTTGCTGATCCGGCGTCAGCAGTTGGATGTTCGCATCCAGCTTGGCGGGCGGCAGAGAGGCGAAGGGCGGCTGCGGCGTTTGCGGTTCCGGCTTGGGCGCGGGCTTTGTTTCCGGGGCCGGCGGCGGGGGTGCGGGTTGCACAGGGGCCGGGCGGGCTTCTTCCTGCGGCTTGTCGTTGCCGGAATTGGCGATGGCGATGATGCCCGCGGTGGCCCCTGCGCCCGCCAGCACCCATGGCAGGGCGCTGGAGCCGCTGTCTGCGCGGGGGCGGACATTGCCATAGCCATAGGCAAAGGTGGCGCGGCAGCCATCGGAAACTGTGATGTTCGTGCTGGTGTAGCTGAAGCTGCGGTGGCGCTGGCAGGAGCCGCCGTGCACCTGCACGATTTCCACCCGGTTCTGCGTATTCGCGCGGCAGGTGCGGGTGCGGTGGTTCTGGGATTCGCAGCGCACCGTGCCCGCGAAATATTGCGGCAGGTTGTGCGACTGATCCCAGCTGTGGCCGGGGCCGGAGGGCGGGACGGGGGCGGGCAGCGTCTGCGCCGGGGGCGACGGGCGGGTGGGAACCGTGGGACGGGCGGGCAAGGTCTGTGCGACCTGTGCGTGAGCGGGGATCGCCAGCGCGATGCCCGAGACGATGGCGAGGGTGGTGCTACGCATTTTTTGGCCCTGTCTGCTGCAAGTTGGACGCCCGGACAGTTGCAGAAGGCAATGGCTGCGTCCAGCGTGACAAAATCGCTCCGCCGCGTTTGTCGCGGGCTGTTCGATGTGCTTGCGCAGACCGGGGCGGCATGGGAAAGCAGGGGCAAGGCTGGGCATGGCCGGAAGGGGCACTGAATGGCGACGTCTGCGCCGTTGATTTCCGATGTGCGGGACCGTCTATCTGTGGGCGGGCTCGAGGACGTGTTGATGCGGCGCGGCTGGTTGACGGAAACCACGCCGGGCTTCCGGCAGAAGATTCTGGGCATGGGGCGTCAGCTGGCGGTAAAGCGCGGACAGCGGCTGTTCGCGTTCGGCGACCCGCCCGGCGGGATGTATGCCGTGCTGTCTGGCGGGATCGGCATGGAGGGCTGCACCAATCTGCACCCGCTGCGGCTGGGGCATGTCGTGCGCGAGGGCGGCTGGTTCGGGCATGGGCCTGCGCTTGGCAATGCGGCGCGAAGCATTGGTAGCCGGGCGTTGGAGGATTCGCGGGTGCTGCTGGTGCCGCTGCCGCCGCTGACCGCATGGATCCATGAGGACACTGAGGCCGCGCGGCTGGTGGGCGAGCTGGCCGACCGCAACAGCCAGCTGCTGACGCATATCATTTCAGACCTGCTGATACCCGACGCCGGGCAGCGGACCGCTGCCGTGCTGCTGCGGGTGTCTGGCGCGCTGGGTGGCGTGAAGTCGTCGCACCCGGACGGTTGCCTGCTGACGCAAAGCGAACTGGGCGAGATGGCCAATGTGTCGCGCCACCATGCGAACCGCTTGCTGGGCCAGTTCGCCGAACAGGGCTGGATCGCCAAGAGTTACAACCGGCTGCGGTTGCTGGACGTGGCGGCCCTGTCCGGCTTTGCCTATGGAGAGGATTGATCCGGTCAGCTGGCCGGGTAGATCGTCTTGCCGTCCTTGATGGTTTCGATCACCTTGATATCCTTGATGGTTTCCGGCGCGACCTTGTTGGGGTCGGCCGAGAGGATCACAAGATCGGCGCGCTTGCCCACCGCGATGGAGCCCTTTGAGGCCTCTTCGCGATACTGGTAGGCGGCGTTGGTGGTGATCGCCTGCAGCGCCTGATAGGGGGTGATGCGCTGATCGGCCCCAAGCACGCCGCCGGAGCGCAGCGGGCGGTTCACCGCGGTCCACACCGTCATCATCTGGTCGACGGGAACGACGAAGGCATCCGTGTGGTTGGTGGGGCGCAGGCCCGCTTCGATGGCGGCCTTCATCGGGCTGATGAAGCTCGCCTGTTTCAGGCCGCGGTTCTTGATGTGGGTATCCCCGAAGAAGAAGGTGTGATCGGTGAACAGCGAGGGGATGATCTTCAGCTTGGCGAATTCCGCGATCTGATCCGGCCGGATGAATTGGCAGTGGATGCAGACGGTGCGGCGGTCCTTGGTAAGATCGGCGGCACCGATTTCCTTGTGGGCGGCGATGAGGAAATCGATCGCGGCATCACCATTGCCGTGCATCAGCACCTGCAAGTCATTGTCGTAGCAGGTTTTGATCATGGCCTTCATGGCGTCGACCGGGATGCCGGGGCCGCCCGTCCAGTTCTTTTCACCTGCCGGTCCGCCCGTGAGATAGGGGGTGGTGAACCACGCCGTCTTGCCCTGCGGCGAGCCGTCCATCGTGACCTTGCAGCCGCCCAGCTTCAGGCCCTTGTTATAGCTGCCGAAAGTGGAGGGGGGGTTTTCCTTCAGGATCGCCGCCACGTCGGTGATGAAGGGGTAGGCGATCACGTCGATGATCATGCCATCCTGCGCGGCGACGCGTTGCAGCTGCTGTAGCACCGGCAGCGTTGTCGAGCCTTCCTGCGCCGTGGTGACGCCGGCTGCCGCGTAAATCAGCTGCCCCGCCTTAGCAGCGGCGAGTTCCTGATCCTTGCCGATCGTCGGCATCTTGCTGTGCATCGGCAGGAAGCCGGTTTCCATCACCAGGCCCTGCAGATTCTGCGTGCCGGGGTTGCGCAGGATCACGCCGCCTTCTGGCGTCGGCATGCCATCGGTATAGCCGAACATCTCCATCGCCTTGGAGTTGATGACGGCACCGTGCATCGAGACATGGATCACGCCCACGGGATTGTTCGGGAACGCCTTGTCGAGCTGTTCGCGCGAAAGGGTCTGCCCCTTGGGCATCAGATTCTCGTCATAGCCCCAGCCCAGCAGCAATTCGCCGGGCTTCAGCCCCTTGGCGGCGGCCCCTTCCGTCAGCGTCTTGATGATTTCATCGGGGCTGGAGGCCGGGCCGACCGGCGGCGCGGAGACGTTGATGCGATCTGCCAGCACGAGGGAATCGATGAAGTGGCTGTGCGGATCAATGAAGCCGGGCAGCAGCGTCTTGCCTTCCAGATCCTTCACCACCGTGCCGGACACCTTCAGCTTCATCGCCTCTGCGTCGCTGCCCGCGAAGACGATCTTGCCGTCGTCCACCACGACCGCTTCCACATAGCTGGGCTGATCGCCTTCCATGGTGAGGATGGGGCCGCCGTGCAGGATCAGGTCTGCGCCTTCGGCCGTGCCCGCCTTCTGGTTGCAGGCCGCAAGCGTGAGGATGGAGGTGAGGGCTGTGGCGAGAAGGACGCGGCGCAAGATATGTCTCCCGGATGAATGCGCTGGCTGGATGGCGCATCTTCGGGGTGGAGACTGCTGCTTTTGGCGCAATCTTGGGGTGTGTTGGAAAGGAGGGTGTGGAGGGCACGCACGCGGTGGGGCCGGCCGGCGACTGAGCCGCCGAGTCCGGCTGGGGGCGGGAAGAAAAAGGAAGAAAGGTCCGGCAAAGCCGGACTCGTCGGACTGGTCGGCGATAGAGATCGCCGACTCAGCCGGCCGCGGCAGCCGCCGAGTCTGCGAGTTAAGGCTACGCCTTAATCGCAGCCGGCTTTCTGAATCAGTAGCTTTGCTACTGATTCATGCTGCCGAAGAAATCCTCATTCGTCTTGCTATCCTTCATCTTATCCAGAAGGAACTCCATCGCATCCACCGTGCCCATCTGCATCAGGATCCGGCGCAGCACCCACATCTTGGAGAGCGTGGCCTTATCCACCAGCAGCTCTTCCTTGCGGGTGCCGGACTTGCCGACGTCCATCGCCGGGAAGATGCGCTTGTCGGCCACCTTGCGGTCCAGCACGATTTCGCTGTTGCCGGTGCCCTTGAACTCTTCGAAGATCAGTTCGTCCATGCGGCTGCCGGTGTCGATCAGCGCGGTTGCAATGATGGAGAGGCTGCCGCCCTCCTCGATGTTGCGGGCCGCACCGAAGAAGCGCTTCGGCCGTTGCAGGGCGTTGGCATCCACACCGCCCGACAGCACCTTGCCGGAGCTTGGCACCACCGAGTTATAGGCGCGGGCGAGACGGGTGATGGAATCCAGCAGGATCACCACGTCGCGCTTGTGCTCGACAAGGCGCTTGGCCTTTTCGATCACCATTTCCGCCACCTGCACGTGCCGCGCGGCGGGTTCGTCGAAGGTGGAGGAAATCACTTCGCCCTGCACCGAGCGCTGCATGTCCGTCACTTCTTCCGGCCGTTCGTCGATCAGCAGAACGATCAGATAGACTTCCGGGTGGTTGGCGCTGATCGCCTTGGCGATATTCTGCAGCAGCACCGTTTTCCCGACGCGCGGCGGCGCGACGATCAGCGCCCGCTGGCCCTTCCCCTGCGGGCTGATGATGTCGATGACACGGCTGGACTTGTCCTTGTTGGTCGGGTCCGCGTTGTCGAGATTAAGCTTTTCGTTCGGATACAGCGGCGTAAGGTTGTCGAAGTTCACCCGGTGGCGCAGCGTTTCCGGATCGTCGAAGTTGATCTTGTTCAGCTTCACCATCGAGAAATAGCGCTCGCCATCCTTCGGCGCGCGGATTTCGCCCTCGATGGTGTCACCCGTGCGGATGCCCCAGCGGCGGACCATGGAGGGTTGGAGATAGATGTCATCCGGCCCGGCCAGATAATTGGCGTCTGCCGAACGCAGGAAGCCGAAGCCATCCGCCAGCACCTCAATCGTGCCGGAGCCGATGATCTCCTCACCAGCATCCGCCAGCGCCTTCAGGATGCCGAACAGCAGGTCCTGCTTGCGCAGGGTGGAGGCCTGCTCGACGCCCAGCTCTTCGGCCATGGCAACGAGATCGGCGGGAGTCTTCTTCTTCAGTTCGAGGAGATGCATGGAGGCTTTCCGAAAATGAGTATTCGGGCCAGTGGCGCACCGCGATGGAACGGTGACCTAATCTCTGGCGGGAAAGGGGGCGCACCAGGACGGGGCCCGCCTTCGCGCCGGTAGGCCCGTGCACCGCGAGGGTCAAGCGAATTATCGGTGACTCGCGCCCCTAACGGGGCATGTTGGACTCAGGCGTAGAATAGGTTATTATTAAGTAACAATCATAAGAAGGAGGGTCGCATGATTGATACGTTGCGCACGATCGGCTGGCTGTGGCTGATCACCGGAATCGCCGCGCTGGCATCCCTGCAATTCGCCCATATGGGCAGCCATTCGCCCGTGCCCACATGGGTCGCGCCCGCGCTGACCTTGCCGTGGAGCAACCTCGTCCCGATGCTGGGTGTCGGACCCATCGCCGGGATGTTCCTGCTGCTGGCCGGGCTGATCGCCAATTGCAGCATCCTGTTCGTGATCGCCAACATCATCAGCGGCGGCGGATCGCGCTAAAACGCCCTAAAAGGGTTTCAACACCGCCAGACCGACGATCAGGATGGTGAACAGCGCCGGCACCTCGTTCCAGAGGCGCAGGGCCTTTTCCGATACCGGGCGCTCACCCCGGGCCATCTTTTTCGACACCGACGTCATCCAGCCCTGATAGCCGGACAGCAGCAACGCCAGAAACATCTTGGCATGAATCCAGCCCGCCTGCGCAAAGCCGTAACTGATGGCAATCGCAAGCCCCAGCACCCACACCATTATCAGGCTGGGCACCAATATGATGCGGCGAATGCGAACCGTCCGCTCTCGCCAGTTCAGATCCTCCGGCGAACCGACCGGAACCGAGGCCTGATGCACCAGATAACGCGGCAGAATGAACAGCCCCGCAATCCAGAAAAAGGTGAAGACCACATGCAGGGCCTTCAACGGCATATACGCCGGGCCAAGCCAGCCGATCAGATTGTCCATGTGGGGGAGAGTAGGAGCGGGCGGAGTTGAGGGCAATGGGGTGTTGGCGTTGGAGGCCTCCGGCGGGGCGGGCTCTGCCCGCCACCCGGCAGGGGCGTGACGCCGCTCGCACCCCCGACGTTTTAGCCCCTCCTCCTTTAGGGGAGGGGTTGGGGTGGGGGCTGTCCGTCTGGCGCGAGGTTGGGGGTTTATGGCCTGCGGCGCTTTGAGGCGTGTCCAACCCACCCTCTCCACACGTCACCCCGGATCAAGTCCGGGGTGACGGTTGTGGTAGAGGAGATGTCAGTGGATCAGGCCCAGCGGTGACACCCCCTCTCCATCTCTCCCCCTTGCAGGGGGGGGTATAGCGATATGAAGCAAATAGCGGGAGTGTGACCACATGGACCGTTTACTGCCACCCCAACCCACCATGGTAGGCCCGTTGCCGCCGACATAGCTGTCGTTCGCGGGGTCAATCGGAGTTTCGGAAGCGGAACTACATTTAGTGAAGCTCATGTTTATCGCCCTCCGGCAAACTCGGGGCAGTTCAGACGGTCAGATCATATAGGCGTCGCCATTCCCTTGTGCGTCGCAAGGAGGGGGCAGCTTCTGCGATGCTCTCCAATGCCTTGCCCAATTCATAAGGGATTTGCGACCTGTCATCCGCGACCAACGCGTCAAGTAGTCGAAGTGTCTCTAGCGGAAACTTCTGGGCAAAATCGTTGGTGCCTTCTTCCGGCTCTCTAGAGAGGCGATAAGCTATCATGTCGAAATGCGCCACGGGACGTAGTAGGCTGAGGGTGGTGCGGACAGCATCCGGGAAGTTATCGCCGGATTGTTCTGCTAGATGCGCGAAACCTCGGGAAACGCTTTCAGTTCGGAACTTTACTTGACGTGGCTGTCAGTCGTCAGAACATTTGGCGCAACTCGCGGCGTAAATTAGCGGAGTGCGGGCCTCGTCTGGGGGTTGATGTTACGCGGCGAGCTTGCGGTGCTGCAAGCGCCGATGTTCGATGGTCTGTCGCTTGATCCTTTCACGCTGTTGGATGATCGCCGGAGCCCTGCCGAAGTAGGCGTCGGCGGGCGTCACATTGTTCAGGCTCTCGTGGTAACGCTGGTGGTTGTAGTGCTCGACGAAGGCTTGGATCTGGGACTCAAGGTCGCCGGGCAGGAAGTAATTTTCCAGCAGGATGCGGTTCTTCAGGGTTTGGTGCCAGCGTTCGATTTTGCCCTGGGTCTGGGGATGCATCGGAGCGCCGCGTACATGGCTCATCTTCTGCGCATCGATGTATTCCGCCAGTTCGCCGGCGATGTAGCTGGGGCCGTTATCGCTGAGCAGCCTGGGCTTGTGCAGCACCGTGGCGCTGTCGCAGCC
>NZ_VFSU01000023.1 GCF_006385875.1 Sandaracinobacter neustonicus
ATGTACCTGTCGACCGTGCTCGACGACTTCTCTCGCTACATCATTGCATGGAAGCTGTGCACCAACATGCGGGCCGAGGATGTCACCGACACGCTGGACCTCGCGCTCAAGGCCTCGGGCTGCGACAGCGCCACGGTGCTGCACAAGCCCAGGCTGCTCAGCGATAACGGCCCCAGCTACATCGCCGGCGAACTGGCGGAATACATCGATGCGCAGAAGATGAGCCATGTACGCGGCGCTCCGATGCATCCCCAGACCCAGGGCAAAATCGAACGCTGGCACCAAACCCTGAAGAACCGCATCCTGCTGGAAAATTACTTCCTGCCCGGCGACCTTGAGTCCCAGATCCAAGCCTTCGTCGAGCACTACAACCACCAGCGTTACCACGAGAGCCTGAACAATGTGACGCCCGCCGACGCCTACTTCGGCAGGGCTCCGGCGATCATCCAACAGCGTGAAAGGATCAAGCGACAGACCATCGAACATCGGCGCTTGCAGCACCGCAAGCTCGCCGCGTAACATCAACCCCCAGACGAGGCCCGCACTCCGCTAATTTACGCCGCGAGTTGCGCCAAATGTTCTGACGACTGACATATTCGAACGGCTTTATGCCGTGCGGCTGGACCGACTTCGTGCGTTGGAAGAATGTCGGTTGCTTCTCGCACCGCTCGACCGTCAGGAACTTTTGACCGGCGCAGAAATCGCTGCGCCTGTTTCCGCCGATGACATGGACACCGACGCGCTCATGGCCGAGCTTGCCGGGGCGGCTGGCGATTCCGAAATCACCGACCTTCGCCATGTCCGCTCAACCGCCGAAAAGCGCGCCGCCGAAGAAATCGCGAACCGAGAAGCTTGCTCCGACTTTGATCGCTTCAAGCCGCTATTCGAGCAGGTGCGGATCGACCTTGATTCCGGCGTTCGCATTACCCGACAGTTTGTGAAGGACGCCGGATTTCTGAAAGCTGACATCACCGAGGGCCAGTTTTTCATCCTTGGCGGTCAAGTCGCCTATGTTGCGGAAGTTGGTGAAACCCTCCGCGCGCCTAACGGTGAAAGTGATGCTCGCTTGCGCGTCATCTACTCCAACGGGACGGAAAGCAATCTGCTACTCCGCTCGCTGCAACGGGCACTCTATAAGGATGAGGCTGGGCGGCGCATCACAGAGCCAACCGCTGGCCCGCTGTTTGCCGACGAAAACGACGACGAGGATATTGCGAGCGGGACCATCTATGTCCTTCGCAGCAAGGCCGACCATCCGCTTGTCGCTGCCAATCGCGATGTACTGCACAAGATCGGCGTGACCGGCGGTGACGTAGCGCGACGTATTGCCAATGCGAAGCTGGACCCAACCTTTCTCATGGCGGATGTGGAAATCGTAGCGACTTACACGCTCTACAACATCAACCGCGTGAAGCTCGAAAATCTGATCCACCGCATCTTCGCGCCCGCGCAACTGAACATCGAGATAAATGACCGCTTCGGCAATCCGATAGTGCCGCGCGAATGGTTCCTTGTGCCGCGCTTCGTTGTGGATGATGCCGTGGAGCGGATCAAGGACGGCACGATAACAGATTACACCTACGATCCAGCGGCGGCGCGATTGGTGCGAATGGGGGATTTAATATGAGCGTCTGGGATTACTGGAACGCTACTCCCGCCGACAAAGCAAACCTCCGCCTTCTGATTTCGGGAAAAGGTTGGACGGCTTTTTCTGATCGCCTCGATGACGAGGGCAAGGTTGTCGAACGCGGCAGCAAGGAGCAGGTCGATAGCGCACTCATAAACGCTTTGTCGGCGTCGAATTTCCTGACCCTGACCGGCGCGGGTGCATCGCTGTGCGCTCGCAATGGTGCGGGTGAACCGCACGCCCCTTCTATGGTCGATTTGTGGGATGCTGTGAGCGCGGCGGTCGGGCCTGTCCCCTTCGCGGCGATTTGCGCAAAGTTCCCTAAGGCAAAGATCGAAGACAACATCGAGAAGCTCCTGAGCTTGTGCAAGGTCTATCTGGAGCTGAACGAAGCTGCCGAAGCCGATGACGCTGAAGTCAATGTAGTCAAAAACTTTGTCACGCAGGCCGAAGCCTGCATCCTATCCAAGGTGGATTTCGTATCGCAGACCACGGCTTTGCCGGCACATGAAGCCTATGTCAGAAAAATCGGGCGACGCGGCTTTCGAAAGGCGCGCGCCAAGATATTCACGACGAACTATGACCTGACGCTGGAAGAGGCCGCGCGGCGGCTGCGCTTCACGATCATAGACGGTTTCTCCCATTCGCTCGATCAGGTTTACGATCCGCAGCATTTCGATTTCGACATTGTAAGGCGAGACGCCAACAAGGATGCACCGGATTACATTCCGAATGTTTTCCACCTCTACAAACTTCATGGCTCCACCGACTGGCGGCGCATCGGCACTGACGTTTTCCGGTCACGCGATAATGACAAGGGTAAGCCAGTCCTTATCTATCCGAGATCAAGCAAATATCAGGAAGCGTTCGACCCACCTTACCTAGATATGATGGGAGCATTTCAGGCAGCATTGCGGGAGCCGGACACGTCGCTGGTCATTGCTGGTTTCGGATTCAATGACGATCATGTCAGCCGTCCGATCATTTCGGCGCTCGAAACAAACCTATCGCTGCGTCTCATCATCTGCGACCCAAGTTTCATACCGTCAGAGAATGATCTGCGCGGGATTGCGCCAGCCCCCGCTGCCCATGTCATTGCTGATGGCGGCGCGCATCGGAACAGTTTTCTCAACAAGATTAAGACGCTTGCCGCAGCGGGCGACCAGCGTGTTCATCTCATAAATGGCCGCTTTGAAGATTTGGCTGAAGGATTGCCCGATCTCATCGGTGAAACCGATAGAGAACGGCATATCGAGCGTGTGAAGGTTCTACGGGATCAGGCGCTCTGACGATGGCAAACATCAGCCCTGTCGATCCTGACCAATATATCGGCACCGTTACAGTCGTCAGCGCCTCGCAGGTGCAGGCGAACCTTCCGCTTGCCAGCGCGAACCCGGAAAGGCGCGCTTTATCCAAGGGAGCGGTTGGCGATTTTGTTTTTGTGGATTGCGAGCGCACGAAGCTTTTGGGACGGATCACGGAAGTGAAAATTCCGGACGGCGAAAGGCTATCGGTTGAACCTCATCTCGGGTCAGTTAGCACGCCGAATCCCATTGGTCGGATTCAGCTATTGGCCACCGTGATCGACGGCGATAGCAAACTCTCGCGCGGTGTGGATCACTACCCTAAGATCGGGGATGGCGTTTTCTTGGCTGGGGCTGAAATTCTCGCCCAGATGATTGGCCGAAGCACCACCCGTCAGGGAGAAAAGAACGTACCCGTTGGCGCTATTGAGGCAGGCGGTCGCAGCGTTCAGGTCGAACTTTCGCCCGAAAAACTGTTTGGCCGCCACTGTGGGGTTTTCGGCGCAACGGGCGGCGGTAAGAGCTGGACGATTGCCAGCTTGATCGAGAAAATCAAGGCGATGAACGGCAAGGCCATCGTGTTTGACCCTACCGGAGAGTTCTGCGGTATCGACGGCATAGATACGATTTTCGCGTTCGAGGCTGGGGTGCCGAATGCGCGGCACGTCCATTTTCCTTACACGGAGATCACGGAAGACGACTTGTTTTCGCTCTTCCGTCCATCGGGGCAAAGCCAAGGTCCGAAACTCCGTGACGCCATAAAGAGCCTGAAACTCGTCAGGGCGGTGGGTAACGCCATCCCGCAGGGGCTTTCCGTAGCAAACGGCGCATTGGAGAAGGCCGGTAAGTCGCGGACGGTCTTTTTCGATGCCATCAGAAACAACGCGCAAGCTGTCCATTCCGCCAAATGCAATTTCGACATTGCTCACCTTTCAGAGCAGATTAAGAATGAATGCGTGTGGGGAACCGCTAATGGCAACGCCGCGCTGTTCGGTGGCCCAGACAACAACGCCGCCAGCTACTGCGAATCCTTGGCCTCACGCATCAACACGCTGACCAATTCACGCGAACTGGAGTGCATTTTCCGAACGCAAGGGGACTCGCTAGTCGATGAACTGTCGAATTTCCTGAACGACGATGAGCGGGATATCGCCCTGATTTCGTTCAAAGAAGTGCGCTTCGAGCATAATACGCGCGAATTGCTGCTCAATATAATCGGTCGATTCCTCCTCAATATCGCACGGGAGGGACGGTTCCGCGATGCCCCGATTGTCGTGTTCCTGGATGAAGCGCACCAATTTCTTGGGCGAACGGTCGGCGATGAATATGGCAGTGTTCGACTGGATTCCTTTGGCCTCATCGCCAAGGAAGGCCGCAAATACGGGCTGACCTGCGTGCTTGCCACGCAGCGTCCTCGGGACGTTCCCCAAGACGTATTGAGCCAACTCGGCACTTTGATTGTGCATCGGCTCACCAACGAGCAGGATCGCGGCACCGTGGAACACGCCTGTGGCGACCTCGACCGTGCGGCCACACAGTTCATTCCAATGCTGGCTCCCGGAGAAGCGATCATCATCGGCCCCGATTTGCCAACTCCACTGCCGTTGCGAATGCTCAGGCCGAAATCTCCACCAGATTCAAAAGGACCACCGTTCCAAGCTTATTGGGCAGATCGGCAGGAGCGCTGGATCGAACGAGTCCTCGGGGATGGCCCTGCCGCCCCTCCTAACGCTGTTCCCTGAGATAATCCCGCGAATATCCATGCGATACCAAAAAGCCGCCGCCGGGTTTCCCCAGCGACGGCTTCGCTGCCCGTCTGGCGGACCTACTTCTTTTCGGTCGATTGGCGTCCGCGCCAATAATTTTCCCGCTCGGCGGCGCTAGCCTGATCGAGTTTGGGAACCGGGTTCTGCCTCTCTCCGTCGTTCTTGCCCTGATTGAAGCCGGGAGTGTTCATCGCATTTCCTTTCGTTCTCTCTGTCGGTCCAATCGACCGATGCCCATTCCCTGCCAGCGTCGCCGTCGCCATTCGGGGGGATAAGACGAAAGCGGTCCTGAAATGTCGGTAGGTTCTCGATGCAGGCCGGATGCGCATTCCATCGGTTTTATTCATGGGTTTTGGACCGGACGCGCCGGGGTTCAAGGCCGCTTCCTTCCTTCGTGCAGGTCCGCGCCAATGGTCAGGCTCCGCCTGAGCCTTTGATCCCCGGCTTGTTCGTCCGCTCCGCACTCTCCCCATGAACCGAGGGAATGATCCTTCGGCAAACATGAAGGAGAACATCATGTCCGACGCCAATCAGAACCGCCCCAGCCATCGCCTATTCGCCGTGAACGGCGAAGGCGACAACGCCCGATGGACAGACATCGGCGTGGCATGGGCAACTCGCGACGGAAAGGGCTTCACGCTCAATCTCAACGCGCTGCCGCTCAACGGGCGCGTCGTCATGCGGATCAACGATGCCAAGGACGAAAAAAAGGGGCGCGGTTAGCGCCCCTTCGCCGTCCCTATGGGGATGGACCGCGTTTCGCGATTTCGGCGCGGATCATCGCGAGAAGCGATTGCGCTGATGCGAGATCGGATTTGGTGGCGATCAGGCCTTTGCTTGCCTCCTGAAAAAGAGCGAAAAGCTGAGCGTTCGTTTTCGAGGCAAGATCGCCTTTGATCATTTTGAACATGGATTCCTCCTGTCTGTCTTGCGCCGCCCCCGTTGGGCCGCGTTGGGAAGGAGAAATCAGGCCGGATGAATGAGGTGCATTGCCCGCCAAGCGAAACGGAGGTGGAGAAGGCTGTTCACACGCCTTGCACCCATCGACATTCACCGGACGATAAGACGATCACAACGCGACCCGGCGGGGCGCGAAGACTGGGGAGGAAAACTGGAAGGCCAAAGCGATCAGGCCGAACGGACGACAGGTTGAGTTTCAGGCCAAGCCTATCGCCCCAACTCCGGGCCGCGCGGCGCAGGCCGAGCGCGTTCCGTGCCATCGCGATCAAACTGTCCATCGCGCATCATGCGGCGATATTGGGCCGCGTCCCGATAGAGGCCGAGCAACTGACGAGCATGACGATCACGCAGGAGGCCGATTTGCGATTGCAGGCCCGCTCGTTCTTTAAGCTGCGCCGAAACCAGATCGTGCCGCTGCGCCCGGTCGCGTTGAAGCGCGAAGAAGGCTTCCACCTCATTCTGCTTCCGCACCTTGAAATAGCGCCCGGTCACGATGTCCCATAGACCCTTCGCACCCGTGCGGACGCGGGCCGACCGCTCCCGCTGCTCACTATCCCGGCGCTCCCGCTGCATCCTGTCCAACTTTGCCCGTTCGGATTGATGCACATCCTTCATCGCTGCTTTTTGCTCATTGAGCGACCTGATAGCGTTCTGAGCTACTCGCTTGGCTTCCGAGATGAAGCGTGAAAGGCGAGGTGCGACCGTCTCACCGATATGGCGGGCGGTATCCGTGACCGAGCGGAGCGCCTTCGGATCGCCGAGCCGCGCCGTGACTTCCTTCGATTTCTTGTCGATCATCCGGGCGATGGCAAATGCCTCGCCCTCAATCGAGACAGCGACATGCCCCCGCCGATCACCTTGCGCGAGGAACAGGCCGCGCTCCTCCAACGCCTTCGCGAAGGCAGGGCCGTTGTCCGACATGGCCCAGCATTCCTGAATGGTCGCCTTGATTTGCTTGGCGTCTAGGCCCGCCCGCTTCGCCTGCTGCCATTCGTCGAGCGTGAAATTGCGGGGATCGCGCAGGCTGGAATCCCGAAAGCCCTCCGGCATCTTCCAGCCGTTTTCGAGATAGAGTTCCTTGGCAATGTCCCGCAGCTTCGTTCTGAAGAACGGCAGCGGCTTCGCGGTCATCGTGTCCGCGTCGATGCGCGACCATACGGCATGGGCATGACGACGCCCTTCCTTTTCATGGAAGACGATCATGCGCGGCTGGCCTTTCAGTCCTAGCCGCTCTTCAATCACGTCGCAGGCCTTCTCGAAAACCTCAATCCGCACCGACTCGCCGACAGGCGGATTGAGGGACACAGAGAAAAGGAATTGCTTGCATTTGGTCCCGAGCGACAGCGCATGGGCTTCCTTCATCGCACCCATGAGATCGTCGGACATGAAGCCGCTGACCTCATGCACTTCCACATGCTCGTTTTCCTCCGTCTTCATCAGATGGAGGCCGAGCTGTTTTGCGCCGCTGCGCTGGGAGGCCTTGAGGATCATGGCTCCACCTCAAGATTCAGCGCCTCCATCAACAGGAGGCGGATTTCCCGGATTTCGGCCACGGCAGCGAGAAGCGCCGCTTCCGTGTCGGGGGTGACAGGCAGACTCCCAGAATTAGCCGACCGGGCCAACTGGTTGAGGTTGGCCGAAAGGCGGGACTGGCCGAGTTTGCCCAACACCTGAGCCAAGGCCTGATGGTCCTTGACCGGACGCTTTCCCCGGCGACGCGGGGCGGGATTTTCAGAATCAAAGAGGCGCGACTGGATATAGGCCGCGAGGGACATGCCGCCCGCGTCCTGTTCCAATTGGGCGCGTTGTTCGAAAGTGAGCCGAAGCGAGAAAGGGGCTGGGCGTTTGTCCGCCATGCTGCCCCCCGCCTATGCCGTCTTGCGCCTCCGCCCGACAGCCGGACGGCTATCGCGCGGGGCGCGTCCATCCTTCCGGTCATTGTTGTTTTCGGCCTGTGGGCAACAGAGGCTGGAATGCTTGAGAACGGCTGACCATTCCATTAGCATATCCGACAGTTGGTTCGAACCTGATCCCATCAGGTCCGCCATTGCACCCGGCTTCAGCGCGGGCGGGCCTGATACATGGCCACGGCGTCTGCCCCGGCCGGGAACTGGAGCTGGCCCGACATGTCGTGGGCGGCGGCCCAGATGGCTTCGGCGACATCCGTTTCCTTCGTTGTCAGCGCGGGGCTGGCAAATGCCGCGAAGATCGGGGCCGCGAACCCGGCATAGGTGGGCGGGATGAGATCCTCGACACGCAGACCCGCATTTTGCGCGAAGCGGGTGGTGGGGGCGTATCCCGGCTCCACCAGCTTCGCACGGACATCGAAACAGGCGAGTTCCTGCGCGAGCGAGCCGGTGAAGCCCTCGATCGCCTGCTTACTGGCGGTGTAGGCCGCCGCCAGCGGCAGGGATGTCAGCGTCACGCTCGACGTGACGTTGATGATAACGCCGGATCGGCGTTCGCGCATCTGCGGAATGACGGCCTGAGACATCGCCATGACCCCGAATGTATTGGTGTCGAACAGCTTGCGGATATGCGCCATCGGCGTCACCTCGAACGCGCCGACGGTGCCGATTCCGGCGTTGTTGACAAGCACATCGATCGGGCCAGCGGCCGCGACGGCAGCGGCGATGCTTTCGTCGCTGGTAACGTCCAGCGGCAGGATGCGCAGCTGTGGCGATGCAGGCAGAACCGTCGCATCCGGGCGGCGCATCGTGGCCAGCACATTCCAGCCCTTGCCAAGGAAATAGCGCGCTGTCTCAAGGCCATAGCCGGATGATGCGCCGGTGATCAGAATCGTTTGCATGGGGAGCCTCCATTGGGTTCGGATGGCGCCTTCATAAAGATTGGGAACAGGACGATATATAATCAGAAGTCCATTTTAGATTTCCAACTGTCCAGATCGATCAACCCTGAACGGGTTCGGGGCTGCCGCCGATGCGGGCGAATTTTCCGGGTGGGCAGCCCAGCCGTTTTCGGAAGGCCGTGCTGAAGGCGCTGGCGGATTCATAGCCGATTTCATCGGCGATCCGGTCCAGCGTCTTGGTGCCGCGCAGCAGCGCGTCTTTCGCCAGCGCCATCCGCCAGCGGGCGAGATATTCGATCGGACCACAGCCGAGCATCCTGTTGAAGCGGGCGGCAAAGGCAGAGCGCGATTGCCCGGCGATCCGGGCAAGGCTGGCGACCGTCCAGTTGGTCCGCACATCGGCGTGCATGGCAGCCAGCACGCGCGCCAGCGCCGGATCGCGCATCCCGTTGAGAAGCCCTGTCCGATCGGTGTCGGCCGCGATGCCACCACCGCGCAGGGCCTCCACCAGCAGCACTTCCAGCATGCGCTGAAGCAGCATGTCCTTGCCCGGCTCGTCAGCGCTGCATTCCTCCATGATAAGGTCGATGATCCGGCCGAACCGGGCCGACCGCCCTTCGGAAGGGGGCACATGGATCATGCGCGGCAGCAGGGCGAGCAGCAGAGGCGCGTTGGCCGCCTCGATATGAAAGCTGCCGCCGATCGATTCAAAGTCCGCCTCTCCCTCTTGTTCGCCATGGCGGATGGGCCTGCTGGCCGGCTCGCGCCACTCACAGGCGATGCCGGGGTGGCTGCTCAGTGTGAAGGCCGGGATTGCGGGCAAGAGTAGAAACGTGCCCTTTTCCAGCTTCAGCGGCGGCGCGTCCTCGAATTCGATCCAGCAGGCTCCCTTCAGGATGATGGTGAAACCGGGCGAATTGCGCGCCGCATAGCGAACACCCCATTGGCCCCGCCCGGTGATGGGCTTGGAAATGGCCGTGTTCGGCCGAAGCAAGGCGATCAGGTCGCTGAGAGGGTCCATATGGACTATCCGTAATCAATGTTGATTATCGGCTTATATATCGTCCCAAGCCCTCTTCCAAGGCAGGAACGCGCTTCCAGCGCCACCCGCCCTCAATCCTGCACGATCTCCGCCAGCCGATCGGCGAGTTTCAGGCGGCCGTTTTCCTGTGTGGTTGGGCCGGGTTGGACCTGATTCCAGCTGACGACGATGCTGGTGTCGCTGGCGGGGCAATAGATGGCGACGAGGCCCCAATAGCCTGCGTGGCGGAGGCAGTATTCGCGGCCTGTGGAGCCGGGCTCCATCAGTGCGGAATGCGGCGGGCGTTTGGCGGGCAGGCTGGTGGGGGTGAGCAGGCTTGCTGCCAGCGTGCCCGGTTTCCGGAACAGCTGCCCCAGCAGCAGCGCCCGCATGAAGGTGGCGACTTCCGGCGTGGTGCTGATCAGGCCGCCGCCGCCCCACAGGTCCATGGAGGGGTCGATCGTCGCCACGTCGATGCTGCCGAACAGTTGCCGGGCGCGTTTCTGGCCGCCCGGCGTCGGGTCCAGCCGTTCGAAATGCGTCTGGGTTAGGCCGAGGCGGCGGAAGCCCAGTTCGTGCGCCATCGCCTGCCCCAGTGGGCGGCCGGTTGTGCGCTCGATGATCTCGCCCAGAATCACGTAACCGGTGTCGGAATAATGGAAGCGCTCGCCCGGCGCGCCGACCGGGGCGCCCGCCGTCATCGCCAGCGCGATATGCTCCTCGCGGCTCCAGCGGTGTGAGAGATCGGCCTGCACCGCCGCCACGAAGGCGGGCGAGGTGGCATAATCATAGATGCCGCTGGTGTGGGTGAGCAGCTGGTGCAGGGTGATGCTGTCTGGCCGGTAGCCGCCTGCTTCCAGAAGGCTGCGCGTCTTGTCGGACAGCAGCGGGGCGATGGGCTTGAACAGGTCGAGCCTGCCCTGCTCTGCCAGCCGCATCACCGTGGCGGCGGTATAGACCTTGGTCACGCTGGCGAGCCGCAGGGCGTGGGCGGGGGTGAGCGGCGCGCCGTCCGCCGCCTGCCCGACCGCGCCGGACCATTGCAGCCCGAGGCGCGGGGCGGACACGGTGGCGACGATTCCCGGCAGCGACGGATCAGCTTGCAGGCTGCTGGCCAGTTCCGCATCCAGCGCGCGGGAGAGCGCGGCCGGGCCCACCGCCGCCGGGTCTGCCGCCGCCGGGGCAGCGAGCGCCAGCAGGAGGCAGGCGGCCGCGATCCGCATCAGAAATCCGCCCGCATGGTGACGCCCCATGTGCGCGGCGCGCCGAGGATGATGTGCTTCTGGCCGACCAGGTCGCTGTTATACTGGTTGAAAAGCCGCACCATGTAGGTCTCGTCCGTCAGGTTCTTGCCCCACAATGCCACAGACCATCGGCCCTTGTCCGGCCGGATCGTCGCCCTGAGGTTCAGCAGACCATAGGGGGCGACGCGGCCATCCGGGTCATTGTCCGGCGTGAGATAGGTGCGGCCCTGCATATTATATTCGCCCAGCAGCGTCAGGCCGAAGCGGCCGCCCAGCGGCACCTCGAGAGAGGCGTTTAGCGCGGCGGTATAGGCCGGGGCGAGCGGGATATACGCCAGCGGTGTGCCATTCGGCAGCGTGCCGCCGCGATATTTCGCATCCACCACCGCGATGTTCGCGCCCAGTGTCAGCGCGTCGAACGGGCGCGCCAGCAGTTCGGCTTCCACGCCCTGAGACCGGGCCTTGCCGCCGTTGCCGATGGTGGGATCGTAAATGGGGGTGTCCGGGTTGTTCTGCGTGATCTGGATATCGTCCCAATCCATGCGGAACAGGGTGACGTTGGCGAGGAGGCGGCGCTCAAACAACGTAGATTTCACCCCGGCCTCGTAGTTCCACAGCACTTCCGGCCCGAAGGCGATGCCGTCCGCGTCGCCCAGCGCATCGTTGAAGCCGCCGCTTTTGAACCCCTTGCTGATGGCGGCATAGGCCATCACGTCCGGGGTGACATGCCAGCGCAGGTTGAAATTGGGGGTGAATTCGCCCCAGCTGGAACTGGCGCGGATGCGTGCGGTGCCGCCCAAGATGCCCAGCGGATCATATTGGCTGTAGTCAATCCGCTTGTCGTCCATGGTGTATCGGCCGCCCACCGTCAGGTCGAACCGCTCTGAAAAGCGCCATGTCAGGCTGGCGAAACCGGCGAAGCTATTCGTGGTCAGCGTGCCGTCCGATCCGGTGCGCAGCCCGGCGATGGAGGGGTCGCCGAACAGGTCGGCAAGGTCCGCGCCCAGATCGACGAAGCTCTGGTTGGAGCTGCGCTGGTTGAAGACATAGACGCCGGTGATCCAGTCCAGCTTGCCGAAGCTGCCGTCCAGCCGCAGTTCGCCGGACAGGCGCTTCACCGTTTCCGGGTCTCCGTCATACACCCATTGCAGCGGCGAACGGTCCGTGTCGGTGTAACTGTAATAATCATGGTAGCGATAGGCACCGATGAAGGTGAGGTTGGCGTCGCGAACCGGCGTCTTGAAGGTGGCGGAAATGGCGTGCGCGTTCAGCGTTTCCTTGGTGCGCACGTCTGACTGGACGATGCGATCGAAGGGATCGGCGTTGCGCGGATAGCCATAGGCATCCAGCACCGCCACGAACAGCGAATTTTCATTGTATTTCAGCGTTTCGAACACCAGCGGTTCCTGATCCACCCGCCGAAGCTCGCCGGTGAGCAGCAGGCTGGTTTCCGGGCCGAAGTTGAACAGCAGCTGCCCGCGCGTGTGCCAGAAGCCCTGCGTGTTCACCGCCCGATCCAGCAGCTCATTATGTTCGGTCCCGCCGCGCGACTGGCCCACGAACGCGATCTTGCCGAGCACGCTGTCCCCCACAAGCGGGCCGGAGATGGAGACGCCGCCACGGACATAGTCATAATTGCCCGCTTCGGCGGTGGCCGAGAGTTCGAAATCCTCGCTCGGGCGCTTCGTCGTCAGGCTGATCACGCCGCCGATGGCATTGCGGCCGAACAAGGTGCCCTGCGGGCCGCGCAGCACTTCCACCTGCGCGATATCATACAAGTCCAGATTGGCGCCCGCGCCCTGCCCCACATAGACTTCGTCCACATAGAAGCCGATGGCCGGATCGGCCCCGGCGGACCCGGCGCTGCTGACGATGCCGCGCAGCGACGTGGGGGAGAGTTTGAGGTCTCCGTAGCTGCCATAGCGCAGGCCCGGCGTGCGCTGGGCGATGCCGGCGAAATTGGTCACGCCCGCAGCTGACAGCGATTCCGCCGTGAACACGGTGACGGACACCGGCGCATCCTGCGCGCGCTCTTCGCGTTTGCGCGCGGTGACAACGATGTCCTCCAGCCCCTCTGCCTGTGCATGTGCGGGGGGCGGCGGCGCGAGCAGCGGCAGGCTGGAAAGGGCTGCGAGAATTGCGAACGGGCGGCTCGTCATGGGCACTCCCTACATTTTTTGAGTCTGTCCTCAAAACATGCTGGCGGCGCACAAATCTGTCAATATTATTGAGCAATTCCTCAAAAAATATTTCACCCGGCTGTCACCGGGCCGCAATGCTCAGCTCGACGCGCTGGCGCGCGCCTTCAGCGCCACCCTGTCAACCTTGCCGATGGGCAGCAGCGGAATGTCCGTGGTGATTTCAAACCGCTTCGGGCATTTGTAATTGGCCAGCCGCTCCCGGCACCAGCGATCCAGTTCATCGGCGGCCAGCGCCATGCCGGGATTGGGCAGCACGAAGGCCACCCCCACCTCCTGCCACAGCGGGTCCGCCACCGGCACCACAGCGGCGAGGCTGACGGCCGGATGCGCCTCGATCGCCATCTCCACCTCGCGCGGATAGACATTGTAGCCGCCCGATTTGTACATCTCTTTCAGGCGACCGACGATGCGGACATGCCCATCCGCCCCGCGCACGGCGATGTCCCCGGTGCGGAAATAGCCGTCTGCGGTGAAGGCCGCCGCCGTTGCTTCGGGCCGGTTCCAGTAGCCGGGCGTGTTCAACGCGGAGCGCGTCTGCACCTCGCCCGGCTCGCCATCCGGCAGGGCGTTGTCGGCGGCGTCGGCGATGCGGATGTCCACCCCCGGCGTTGCCCGGCCGCTGGAGCGCAGCAGCAGCTCCCGGTCGCGCGTCGGTTGCAATATCGTGATCGCGCTGGTGGTTTCCGTCATGCCATAGTTGGTGGCCAGTGGCGGGCCGATCCGCAGCAGCCGCTCCAGCAGATCGTCCGGCATGGCCGCGCCTTCCCAGACGATCAGCTGCACGGAGGAGAAATCGGTGCGCTCGAACGCCGGCAGCGCCATGATCAGCGCCAGCACGCTGGGCACAGAGCCCCACAGCGTCAACCGCTCGGTTTCCACCATGCGCAGCGCCTCGGCCGCATCGAATTGTTCCATGAAATGAATGGTCCCGCCCGCCAGCAGGCAGGGGGTGCCCAGATCCACCACGCAGCCGATGTGGTTGATCGGCAGGAAATTCTGCACCGAGAGTGGCTCGGTCGGCCACAAGCGGTTCTGGATGCGGCAGAATTCCACGATCTGCGCATGGGTGAGCAACGCCCCCTTCGGCTCCCCGGTGGAGCCCGAGGTGTAAACCATCAGGCAGGGATCATCGCCGCCGCAGGCGGACCGTGCTGCGTTGAGGGTGGCGGCGTCTATGCCCTCCCCTCTTGCCAGAAAATCGGCCATCGGCAGCGTGCCCGGCGGGTTCGCGCCCCAGCAGGCCGTCCGCTCGACGCCGGGCAGGCCCGCCAGCGCGGCGATCTCACCGGCATAGCCGCGCCCGCCCAGTTCGGCGCGCGCGAGCAGCACGCGCGGCTGGGCATCGCGCACCGTTCGTTCCAGTTCCATCAGTCGGTAGCGCGGGTTCAGCCCCAGCCAGATCGCGCCGATGGAAACCGTCGCCAGATAGGCGATAAAGAAATCCGGGCATGGCGCCTGCAAGGTGGCGACCCTGTCCCCCTTGCCCACGTCTGCGGCCAGCAGCGCCTTCGCCAACGCATCCACTTCAGCATTCAGCGCCGCGTAGGAAACGCGCTGCGGCCCCAGCGTCAGGGCGATGGCGTCTGGCCGGGAGCGGGCATGCAGGGCGGCATAATCGCTGATGCGCG
Organism: Sandaracinobacter neustonicus; assembly: GCF_006385875.1. GTDB lineage: Bacteria > Pseudomonadota > Alphaproteobacteria > Sphingomonadales > Sphingomonadaceae > Sandaracinobacteroides > Sandaracinobacteroides neustonicus. The sequence continues at coordinate 14,561 of NZ_VFSU01000023.1, forward strand.
GCAGCAGCGGCGCATCGCTCATTCCGCCGGAACCCACAGGAACAGCCATTCCGCCACCAGCGCCGGGCGGCTGTCGCCCTCGATGTCGATAATGGCTTCCGCCGTCGTCAACTGGCGGCCCTTTTCATCCAGATGGCTTTCCAGCACCCGGAAGCGGCCGCGAATCCGGCTGCCCGCCTTCACCGGGGCCACCAGACGCAGCTTGTTGAAGCCATAGTTCAGGGCATGGCCCGTGCCTGCGGTGTCCCGCACATCTTCCGATCGCGTGCCCTTGGCCTGGTGCATCAGGTGCGACAGCAGCGCCATCGTCTGGAAGCCGAAGGCAATGGTGGTGCCATAAGGGCTGTTCGTGCGCGCCCATTCGGGATCGATGTGCATCGGATCGGGATCGAGCGTGTTCTGGCCGAAGCCGCTGATCATCTCCTGCGTCACCTCCAGCCAGCCGGATTCGGCCGTGGGGCTGCCGCCGAACAGTTCAGATGCGGGAACCGGCTGGGATGTGGACACGGAAGACCTTCCTCGGCAAACTGCGGGATATTTTTTGAGGATTGGCTCAATTTACGTGCATGGTCAACCAACCCCAGCGGAAAAGCCGGACGACGCGCCGGACATGCTGAACTTCTGCGCCTTTCTGGAAACGAAGCTGGAGCAGGCCGGGAAAATTCCCAAGCGCGACCGCACGCGCGAACGGCTGCGGATCGCCGCCGTGCGCGTGCTGGACGAGCGCGGCTATCACACCATGCGCGCCATCGACGTGACAGAGGCGGCAGGCCTCGCCGAGGGCAGTTTCTACGTCTATTTCAAGAGCAAGCTGGATATCAGTGTCGATATCCTGCAATCCTATTTTCTGGAATTCCTGTCGCTTGCGGCTGCCTCCGATCGGGGTATGGGGCGGCTGGAGGCGATTCAGGCGGTGAACCGCCGCTGGCTGCAGGTGGCGGCGGCGAACCCCGGAATCACCCGCTGCGTGCTGCAGACCTCGTCTGAGGTGCCCGAAATCGCCGAACTGGTGACGCGCTTCGACCGGGTGTGGAACGAACGCGTGCTGGCGGGCGCAGAACGCCGGGGCGGGGCAGAAGTCTCCCTGCTGGCCGTGCATATGCTGGGCGGCATGATGGACGAAATCACCCGCCGGCTGCTGGTCTATCCCGATCCGCAACTGGTGGCCAAGGTTCAGGATGTCGGCGCGGATCTGGATGCCGTCGCCGATGCGGCGTCTGCGGTATGGCATCGCATCCTCTATCCGGGTCTGCCGCTGGATGCGGAGCTGTCGGACCCGGCGCGGGCGCTGGCGGGCAGGCTTTGACTGCATCTCAACAGCGCGGAAAATTGGGGCCGTCCAGACGCGCCCCGTCGGCGAAATCCAGCGGCGCCAGAAGACCGGTGCGGATGCTCTCCTTCTCGACAAATGTGCCGGGGCGCGCGTCCCAGCGCGCGTCATCGCCCAGATAGCGGATCGCGATCGCCCGCCGCCGCACGGTGGGTGAAAGATTGCCCGCCGAATAATGCAGCGCCAGCGGGTGATGCACCACCACATCGCCCGGCTGAGTCTCGAAGCAGAGGATTTCGTGCCGGTCGCGAATCTCCGCCTCCGAAGGCAACGGCTCCAGATTCATCCGCGCATAGAGATCGGCAAAGCCGGACCCGGCGGAAAAGGCGCGCGGGGCATAGAAATGCCCTTCCGCATGAGAGCCGCGCGCATATTGCACCGCCCCGGTTTCCAGCCGGACAGGATCCAGCGGCACCCAAAGGGACAGCACATCCTCCCCCTTCACCGGCCAATAGGGCAGATCCTGATGCCAGGGGGTTTCCTCCCGCGTGCCCGGCTCTTTCACCAGCAACTGATCGTAGAACAGCCGCGTCTCCTGCGATTGCATCAGCGATTGCGCCAGCGCCGGAAGCGGCGACTCCAGCATCAGCGCCCTGAAATCCGCATCCCGCATCCAGACGAAGAAATCGCCCACATAACGACCGGGCGCACCGCCGGGGGTGTATTCCACCGCCGAGGCGGACGGAGCGGAGATGACGCGTTCGACCGCGGCGCGCATGCGCTCGATCCAGCCCGTGTCCAGCACGTCGCGGATGACGGCTGCGCCGTCGCGCCGATAGGCGATGCGCGCGGTGGCGATGCTGTCGTCGATCATATTCCACCCTCCCATGGCGGCCCGGCGGCTTTCGAGTCTAAAATCTGAAGCCAACATCATATTTCCTCCATTGCCCGCCCGTCGCAAGCAATTTATGACGTTGACGTCAGTTTTCTTGGAGAGCCGCCATGTCAGCCAGACCGTTCCTCCCTGCCGCACTGTTGCTGGGTGGCGCGCTCGCCGCCTGCGCAACGAGTGCGCCGCCAAAGGCCCCGGCAAGCGCCTTCGCTGTGCCCGCAGATGCCGCCGCGCGCGCCGACGCATCCGTGAAGGCGCTGATGGAACAAGGGCCCTTCCCCGGAGTCGCGGTCGCCGTGGCGCAGAACGGCAAGATCATCTACAGCCGCGGCTTCGGCGTGGCAGACCGGGCGACCGGCGCGCCGGTGCTGCCGGATACCCGCTTCCCCATTGGCTCCATCACCAAGCCGATGACCTGCCTCTCCGTGCTGCAACTGGCAGCGAAGGGGAAAATCGACATCGACGCACCGGTTGGCCGCTACCTGCCCGATGTGCCCGCCCCCAGCCGCGACGTGCCGCTGCGCAACCTGATGGAGCATAGCTCGGGTATCCTCAACTATCTGCAAAACCCGGATTTTCCCTATAACAAGCCAGTCGGCCTCTCCCGCGCGGACATGCTGGGCTATTTCGCGGCCAAGCCGCTGCGCTTCACGCCGGGCAGCCAGTTCGATTACTCCAACTCCAACACCTTCCTGCTGGGCCTGACGATCGAGGCCGTCACCGGCGCGGGCTATGACGAGTATGTCCGCGCCAATGTGTTCCGCCCGTTCGGCATGACCTCCTCGGATTTTGGCGAACGCCCGGATCGGGCCAAGGGTTACCTGACGCGGGCCGGGGCCGTGCGCGACGGCACCCCCTATGACTGGCTGGTGCCCTTTTCCGCCGGGGCGGTGGTTTCAAACACGACGGACCTGATCCGCTTCGCGGATGGGCTGTTCGGCGCGGCCACGCCGGACAGCATCCGCGCCGCCGCGCTCAGCGGAGACCGGCTGGCCGATGGCAGCCCGAACATCTATCTGAAGGGCTGCCTGATCGAAGGGGAGCTGGACGGGGTGCGGAAATATTCGCACGCAGGCTCCATCTATGGCTTCAGCAGCCACCTCGCCCGCTACCCGGACAAGGGGCTGACGGTGACGGTGCTGACCAACGCGCAGGGCGAGAATTTCCCGGCGCTCACCATCGAGCAGGCCGTCGCCCGCGCCTTCCTGAACCTGCCCGAGCCGGACCAGCGGCCGACCGCCTTCGATGCGGCAGAGGCCGAATGGATCGGTGGCAGCTATGTCATCACCAACCGGCGCATGGGCTTCGACAAGCTGTTCATCTTCCCCTCGGACGGGCAATTGCTGCTGAGCTATGGCCCGCAGGGAAGCGGCGCGCCGACGATCGTGCTGAACCGGCTTGGCGAAGGGCGCTATGTCTCCTCAAAAGATCCGGCCCAGCTGTTCGGCTTCCGGCGCAATGCCGACGGCTCCGTCGATCTGGCGCTGCGATATTATGAAGGGGCGATCCCGATGCGGAAGGCCGGCTGAAAAGGGCGATCAGGGGCTTTGCAAACGCGTCGGCTTTGCGACCGTGCTGCTCCTCCCCCCGCTCAGCCCCCCTCTCCGCCCGCTCAGGCTGAGCTTGTCGAAGCCCATGGAGCAGTCCCCCCGGCTCAACTGTTGAACCTTCACATCCGGGGCTTCGACAAGCTCAGCCTGAGCGGGGGGATATCTGAGTGGGGCTGAGGAATCGCCCCAAAAAAACAGGGGAGAGCTGACCGGCTCTCCCCCGAACTCAGGGGCGTGAAGTCCGTCGGGATCAGAAGTTGAAGCTGGCCTCGATCCCGAAGGTGCGGGGCGCGCCGATGGCTTGCAGCGCCTGCCCCGGCACGATCGCGCCGCCGAAGCGGCTGACGGCATAGTCCCGGTTGCCGATGTTGCGCATCCAGCCATAGACGCCCCATCCCGCCGCGTCGTCGCGCACGCCGACACGGCCGTTGAACAGCGCCAGGCCGCCCTGGCTGAACGCGTTGTCGGCTTCGAAATGCACCCGGCTGCGCAGCGCCATTTCGCCTCGCAGGAACAGTTCCAGATTGGTGGAGATCGGCGTGACATATTGGGCCGAGACGCTGCCGCTGTGGCGCGGCGCATACGGCAGACGGTTGCCGGTGTAATCGTCGCCCGAGGTGTTGGCGTTCTGACAATCGGTGAAGCGGGCGTTCAGATAGCTGTAGGTGGCGGCCAGTTCCAGCCCGTCCAGCGGTTGCAGATGCAGTTCCGCCTCCAGCCCCTGGCTGCGGGCGCGGCCGGCGTTAGATGTCACGAACTGCGGCAGGCCGCCGATCAGTTGCAGCTGGTTCACCTGCAGATTCGCATAGTTCATGTGGAACAGGTCCAGCGAAAGCCAGCCCTTCACGCCGGGCAGCCCCGCCTTCAGCCCCAGTTCGAAACTGTCCACATGTTCCGGATCATAGCGGGCGTCGTCCGTGGGCGTGACGGAAAAGACATTGAACCCGCCCGATTTGAAGCCGCGCGCATAGCGGCCATAGAGCAGCACGTCGTCCGCCGGCTTGTAGTTCAGGCTGAGCGTGGGGGAAAAATCATCTTCCGAGCGGCGGATGTCCCGCTGGGGCGTGGTGGGCAGCAGAACGCCCCACGGATCGCCCGTCTGGCTGTGCTGCAGCAGCTTCTTCTCATAGGTGTAGCGCAGGCCGACCGTGAGGCTCAGCTGTTCGGTGAAGGCGTAATCGCCATGGGCGAAGGCTGCGAAGCTGTCGGTATCGACATCGCCGAAGATGGAGGCGGTAACGGCGTTGGGATAGACGCCCAGATCCGGCCCGACATGCGAGCGCGCCTCTGTGTCGAGGCTTTGGTGGAAGTAATAAAGCCCGGCGACATAGGTCAGTGCCCCGGCGGTTCCGCCGTAACGGAATTCCTGCGAAAATTGCGACTGCTTCTCGTGGATGCCGGACGCGAGGATATCCAGCACGGTATAATCATTGTCGGCGATGTTGGACCATTTGAAGCCGCGCAGCGCCGTGAGCGAAACCAGTTCGCCGCTGCCGACGCCCCATTTGATTTCGCCCGAAACGCCCCAGACGTCGCGATCCTGCACGCTGTCCTGATCCTTGGCGATCTTGCGGTCCCACGGGTCCGCATCGGCCAGCGGGGAGCCTGCGAACGCGCCATTGTCCAGCACATCGACTGCGCCCGAATGGGTGCGGTCGCGGCTATAGTCGGCGCGCAGGATCAGATCGAGCGTGTCCGTCGGCTGGAAGCGCAGCGCGCCGCGAACGGCGAGCGAGTTGATGTCATCCTCCCGCGTGCCGGTCGCCACATTTTCGGAAAAGCCGTCGCGCTTGTCGAACGCACCCGCAAGGCTGGCCGACACGCCGCGCCCCAGCGGCCCGCTGACGGCCCCGCGCACGCGCAGAGTGTTATAATTGCCATAGCCCAGTTCCACCCGCCCGCGCAGTTCGTCGCCGGGAAGCCGGGTGATATAGTTGATCGCCCCGGCAATGGTGTTCTTGCCGTACAGCGCGCCCTGCGGCCCGCGCAGCACCTCGATCCGTTCCAGATCGAACAGCGATGCGTTGCCCGGAGTCGCCCGGCCCAGATAGACGCCATCCACATAGATGCCGACGGACTGGTCCAGACCGGGGTTGTTGAGATCGGCGGAGAGGCCACGAATGGCCAGCGTCTGCGTGCGCAGCGCGCCTTCCTCGATGAACATGCCGGGCACAAATCCCGCCAGATTTTCCAGCCGTGTCACGTCGCGATCCTGAAGATCGGCGGAGGTGAACGCCGACAGCGAGATCGGCGTATCGATCAGCCGCGAGGCCCGGCGCTCGGCCGTAACGACGATATCGGTGGCGCTGTCCGGCTCGGCAGCGGCCGCCTGTTGCGCCATCAGCGCCACCCCGCACATCAGCGCCTGTTTTGTCGCACGCATCTTCAGACCCCTCATCCTGAACCTCCTTGGAGAAATTTTATGTTTATGACATCAGCTTCATAAATTTGTCCAACGCTATTCGAATCTCGCCCGGTCACGCCTGTTCCGGCGGCACCCACACCACGACCCACAGGGCAGAGAGCGCGGGCCGCCCTGCACCTTCGATCTCGATCACCACGTCCACGCCGAGGCGGATTCGCCCGGCCTCGTCGCGGCTGCGTGTCGCCAGCCGGAACTCGCCGCGCACGCGGGAGTCCACCGGAACGGGGGCCACCAGCCGCAGCCGATCAAAGCCGAAGTTCAGGAAATAGCCCGTCTGTTCCGGCTCGCACGCGGGGCCTTCCTGCATCGCATCGTGCATCAGGTGCGTCAGCAGCGACATGGTGAGGAAGCCATAGGATACCGTTTTGCCGAACGGGCCTTTCTCCGCAGCCCAGACGGGATCGGTGTGCATCGGATCATCGTCCAGCGTCGCCCGGCTGAAGCTGTCGATCATCTGCTGGGTGATGGTAACCCATTCGGATACCCCCAGAAGATCGCCTGTTTGTGCCGTTGCAATTGCGCTTTTCCGCTGATCCGCCATTATATCCCTCGAAGATTTCAAAATCTGATATCAGTATCATATTTTTCACGCAAGGTTCGGGGACGATGGGAAAAGCAGCACGACAGCAGCAGGACGAAGCGGCTCAGGCGGTGCCCAGAGATGTGACCTCGTTCATTCGCTATGCCGATTATCTGGCGCATCTGATCGAAACCGCGCCCAAGCAGACCAAGGGCGAACGCACGCGCGACAAGCTGAAATTCGGCGCGATTCAGGTGCTGGACGAAGTGGGCTATCACGCCATGCGCGTGTCCGACATCTGCGATGCGGCGGGCGTGGCGGCGGCCACATTCTACCTCTATTTCGACAATAAAGAGCAGGTGACCAGCGTGGTGCTGGGCGAATGCCTCGAAGCCTCGATGAAGATGATGGCGACACGGCATTCCGGCAAAAGCGCCTTCGAAGCCATTCGCGCCTCCAACATGAAATGGGTGCAGGTGACGGCCGCGAACGCCGGGCTGATGCGCTGCATCCTGCAACTGGGCGACGAAGTGGAGGAGTTCCGCAATCTCTCCAACGCCGCCAACAAGAAATGGTATGAACGGATTGCGCAATCGATCCTGCGCGAACATGGCACCGCCCTGCCCCATGATGTGGCGCTGCTGTCGGCCTATGCGCTCGGCTCGATGATGGATGAACTGGCGCGCAAGCTGCTGATCCACCCGGACCCGGCGCTGGTGGACCTGCAACTGCGGGTCGCGCCCAGCCATGAGGATCTGGCCGATTATCTCTCCGTGTTGTGGCATCAGGCGCTGTATGGGCGGATTCCGGCCGACATCGATCTTCGCCCGGCCGCCGCTGCGGCAACCGCGCTGGTGGGACGTGATCCGGGCTGACGGCCCTGCCGCGTTGACAAGGTTCTGACAAAAACTGATACTGACGTCAGTTTTTTGACCGGAGCCCTTTCATATGCCGCGCGCCGTCCCCGCCCTCCCCCGCTTCGCCATCCTGTTGTGCGGCTGCGCGCTGCTGATCGCAGCCGCGGCAGACGCGAAGCCGCGCGCCCGCGATCTGGGCATTCCCTTCGATGGCACCCCCGGCGCGTTCAACGCCATCACCGATGTGGCCGGTGTGGAAGTGGGCCATGTCACGCTGATCCGGGGAGAAGGCCGGCTGGAACCGGGGCGCGGACCCGTGCGTACCGGCGTCACCATCATCCATCCGCTGGGCCGGGCGGGTCTGGCGGGCGTTGCCGCCGGTCGCGCCGTGATCAACGGCACCGGCGAGTGGACGGGGATGCACCTTGTGGATGAAGCCGGGCTGTTCATGGGGCCGGTGGCGCTGACGGGTTCGGGCAATGTCGGCATCGTCCACCAGAGCCTGATGGACTGGTCTTTGAAAACGGTGCCGCCCGCCCTGCTCACCACCCGTGTGCTGCCGGTGGTGGCGGAAACGCTGGATGGCCGCCTGAACGATGTGTTCGGCAAGCCCGTTACCCCGGCCGACGTGTTCGCGGCGCTGGAAACCGCGAAGGGCGGCCCGGTGCCCGAAGGCAATGTGGGCGGCGGCACCGGCATGATCGCCTATGCGTTCAAGGGCGGGATCGGCACATCTTCCCGGATCGTGGAAACCCCGGCCGGGCGCTTCACCGTGGGCGTGCTGGTGCAGGCCAATCATGGCAACCGGCAGGATCTGCGCATCGCCGGAATCCCGGTGGGGGACGCCATCACCGGCGCATGGCCGGAGGTGAATGGAGTCGCGGTGATGGGGCCGGATAAGGGCAAGCCGCAAGAGAAGAATTCGCTGCTGGTGGTGATCGCGACCGATGCGCCGCTGCAACCGCACCAGCTGGAGCGCATGGCCCGCCGCGCCGTGCTTGGCGTGGGCCGCAACGGCAGCACGGCGGCGAATCTGTCCGGCGAAATGGCGCTGGCCTTTTCCACCACCAATCGCCTGATGCCCGGCGAAACCCCGCCGCCGCTGAAGCCGATTTCAGACCTCAGCAGCGACATCCTGAACCCGCTGTTCGAAGCCACCGTGCAGGCGACGGAGGAGGCGCTGGTGAACCAGCTGGTCGCCTCAGAGACGATGACGGGGGCGAACGGCGTGACGGTTCATGCCCTGCCGACGGACCAGCTGGTGGCGATCCTGAAAGCGCATGGGCGGCTGACGCGTTAGCGCTTCGGCTCGATCAGGATCGTCCCCGTGCCGCCGTTGGCCACCTGCGCCGCTGATCCGGTGATCCGCACATATTGGCCCTCGCTCCAGCGCCCGGCCAGATGCCCGAACCATGGCGACAGCAGGTTGCCGGACATCCCCGGCGCGATCATGAACAGGCTGTCCTCAGGCTTTGAGAGGTCGATCAGCTGGCGATAGCGCGGGCCATAATCGGTGGCGAAGGGGTTATCCCCCCACGGCTTGCCCTGCGCTGCGTTCACCGTGTTCGCATCCCCGCCCACAATCGCGCGCGGCGAAATCCACCGCCCGATCAGCGGCACGAAGCTGAAAATCTCATGCCGGAAGGTCACGGCGTGCAGTTCCCCCCAGCGCCAGCCCTTCCTGTCTCCCTGCGTCGCGTGCAACCCGGCCATGGCGCTGTCCAGCGCGGCCCCGGCCTCGCCCGCGCAATCGGTGCACCATGGGCTGCCGGGGCGCAGCAGCCGTTCAAAGCGGGGTTTGTTCTGCGCCAGCCATGCGTCCGCCAGCGGCCCCATTGCGGGCTTCATCAGCCGCAGCGCCAGATCGCGCTGCCATGCGGCCCAGATCAGCGGCTCGGCCCGGTCCCGCGCCATCGTGCCGTCCCACGCCAGCAGCGCCTCGCGCGCGGCCTTGCCCTCGGCGCTGTGCGGCCGCGCCGCGCGGATCAGCGGCATCAGCACCGGCACTTCGGCTGATCGCACATCCAGTTGCAGCGCCGCCATGGAGCGCAGTGTCGCGCCCTGTGTGCCTTGCAGCGTCTCGCCGATGCGGGTGGCGCGCCAGCCGGGTTCGAAACTGTGGCTGTCCAGCGCCGCGCCGCTGCCGGGCAGCAGCCGGTTGTTGGCGTTGAACTGGTATCCGCGCGCCGGGTTCAACACCTGCGGCCAGTTCGCCGACGGCAGATGCCCCGCCCAGTCGAGCCGCCCGTCCCAGCCGGGCACCGGCAGGAAACCGTCGCTGCGGCGCTGCGGCAACCAGCCGACGGAGACCATGCCGATGTCGCCGCTGCGCGATGCGAAGGCGAAATTGTGCTGCAACAGGAATTCGCGCGAGGCGGCGTGGAAACCCGCCCAATCCTTTGCTTCGGCCATGCCCAGAAAGGCCTGTACCAGCGGATTGCCATCCGGATACTCCAGCCCGGCCAGCGCGATCACATGGCCCGGGCCGATGCCGGTGCGCAGCAATTCGGCTGCATCGGCGTCAAAATCGGAAATCACCACGCCATGCCGTGTATAGCGCAGCGTCAGCGTCTCGGCCCCGCCGCCTTTCCGCGCGATCTTCACATGGCGCACGCGGAACGGCTGCGGCCCATCCGGTGTCAGGTAGCGCGACGGGTCCGCCGGATCGAGCCGTTCCACGAACAGATCGGCCTGATCGGCCATGATATCGGTGACACCCCAGGCAATGTCGCGGTTGCGGCCCGAGGCAATCACCGGAGACCCGGCCCGCGTCACGCCGACGATCTCCATCCCCGGCCAGTTCAGCCGCACCGGGTAATAATCGGCCGGTGCCGTCAGCCCGCCATGCGGATCATTGGCGAGGATCGGCTTGCCGCTGGCGGTGCGGTTGCCCGCCACTGCCCAGCTGTTGGAAGCAGGCATGGCCCGGCCATGGGGAAGGCCGGTTTCGGCTGCCTTCGCCCCCGCGCCAAAGGCCAGCAAGCCGCAACTGTCCGCCAAAGGCGCGGCGGCGGGTTGATCCGGATAGGTCGGCGGCCCGCTGTCCGCCGGGGAGGCGTAAAGGTCGCGCAGTTTCTCACAGCCCAGCCGGGGCAGCAGGCGTGCCCGCATCAGCTCGTCGCGCCAGTCTCCGAAGCCCAGTGCGATCAGCCCGCCCAGCGCGTTCACGTCTGACACAGTCCAATGGCCGGGGCGGATGCCCAGCAGCACGAACTCCGGCGCGGGCGCACCCCGGTGGCTGTCGATCGCGGCGTTCACCCCGGCCACATAGGCGCGGATCGCCTCCCGCGTGGCGGGGCTGTTGCGCGCATCGGTGCGCGCGGCGAGCGCGGGGATATCCAGCGCCGCCACCAGCCGATCCGTCGCCAGCGCGCTGTCTCCCACGGCTTCAGAGATTTCCGCCCGTGCGGCGCGGCGGGCCATTTCCAGCTGCCATGGCCTGTCTTGCCCGTGCACGAAGCCCAGCGCGAAAAAGGCGTCCGCCCGTGATTGCGCGAAGATGTGCGGGATGGCGTTCGCATCGCGGACGATGCGGATCGGGGCCTGCGCGCCCGCCAGTTCCAGCGTGCCCGCATAGTCCGGCACAGAGGTGCGCAGCCACGCATAGCCGCCCACGCCGCCCGCCACCGCCAGCAGCGCCACGCCGCCCAGCGTCCACAGCGCGATGCGCCCGGCCTTGCGCCAGCGGCTCATTTCGGCGCGGCTTGCCGCTTCAGGAAGATGCCCGGCGTGTCGCCCGTCACCTTGCCGTCGCGCAGCACCTCGCGGCCGTTCACCAGCACGGTGCGAATCCCGGCGGATGGCGCGGAGGGCTGCAGATAGGTGGACCGCGCATTCACCGTGGCGGGATCGAAGATCACGATATCGGCCGCCTTGCCCGGCGCGATCCGCCCCCGGTCCACAAGGCCCAGATGATCGGCGGGCAGCGAGGTCATCCGGCGCACCGCTTCCTGCAACGGGAACAGGCCGACGTCGCGGCTGTAATGGCCCAGCACGCGGGTGAAGCTGCCCCATGAACGGGGGTGCGCCTTGCCCGCCGCCAGCACCTTTTGATCGGCATAGAAGCCGTCGCTGGCGATCATCACCCACGGGCGGCGCATCAGCGTCTGGATATCGGCTTCGTCCACGCTGCCCAGCGTCAGCCGCAGATCCTGATGCTCAGTCGCCAGCCGGGCGAAGGTGTCGAACGGGCTGAGGCCCCATTCCTTCGCCAGAAGCTCAATGTTGCGATCCACCAGTTCGGGCGCATCCGGCGCGTCGACGATCCGCATGGAGCCGTAACCCACCGCCTTCACCCAGGAAAAGCCGCCGTTCACGCCCTGCTCGGTCGCGGTCTGCATCGCCGCGCGCGCCTTCGGATCGGCCAGCGCCGCCTTCAGCGCCGCCTGATCGGGGGCCTTGCCGCTGGGCAGCAGGAACAGTTCGCGGATATAGCGCACGGTCGCGCCATCGAACGGATATTGATCCGCCACCACCGCCACGCCGCGCGCCTGCGCCGCCTCCACCATGGCGATCACCTCGCCGATCCGCCCCTTGTTCAGCAGCCCCACCGCCTTCAGATGCGCCAGCTTCACCGGCACGCCGGTCGCCTCGCCCAAGCGCACCGCCTCGGTTTCGCTTTCCAGCATCTTGAAGCCGGGATCGCGGGTGTGGGTGTCGTAACTGCCGCCGAACGGCTTCACCGCGCGGGCGAGATCCTGCACCTCCGCCTCGCTCGCGAACATGCCGGGATCATACATCAGGCCTGTGGAGAGGCCGACGCAGCCCATCTGCATCCCCTCGCGCACCAGCGCCGCCATGCGTGCCACTTCATTGTCTGTCGCGGCCCGGCGCTGGCCCGGCATGACCTGTTCCCGGATGCCGTTGTGGCCGATGTAGCAGGCGTGATTCACCGCACTTCCCCGCCGCGCGGCCTCGGCATGGAAGGCGCGGATGGAAGCGGGGCTGCCCGCGCCGTCCGGCCCGGCGACGATGGTGGTCACACCCTGCGTCAAATCCTGCTCGTCCAGAAACGCCCCTGCCATGTTGCCGATCGATTCCGGCACATGGCTGTGCGGATCGATGAAGCCGGGCGCCACCGCATAGCCCGTCGCGTCGATGATCCGCTTCGCTTTCAGGCCGCGCGCGGAGGGAGCGACCGCCGTGATCCTGTCGCCGTCGATGGCGATGGCGGCGGGCTTCGGCGGTGCGCCGGTGCCATCCACAATCTGGCCACCCACGATCAGCAGATCATGCGTCTGCCCCGTGGTGCAGGCCGCCAGCAGACCGGCGAGAAGCGGAAGCGCACAGGTGCGAAAGAAATATGATGTTCGCATCAGTTTTTGTATCGCGCGCAATCCCCACTGGCAAGAGCGACGAAAGTGGATCGCGTGCCCACAGGAACGGGCCACGAAAATTGGCGACTACGTCCCTTGCAAACCCGCCGGCCTTCACCACCACTCCTCTCCCCCGCTCAAGCTGAGCTTGTCGAAGCCCATGGAGCATGCCGCCCGGCTCAGCCGTTGCGCTTTCTCGTCCGGGGCTTCGACAAGCTCAGCCTGAGCGGCTGGAGGGCGGGCGCGATGCCTGCTTGCAAAGGATATAATCGCCCACAAAAAAGGGCCGGACGCTCGCGCCTCCGGCCCCTCCTTGCGGTGACGAAACGGGAAATTATTCCTTCACGGTCACTTCCACCCGCCGGGCAGCGGCATAGCTGTCAGACGTGTCGGTGGTCGCCGCGGGCTTGTCGAGGTCGATCTGGTCGGCCGCGAAACCCGCCGCGACAAGCGCCGCCTTCACTTGCTCGGCACGGCTCTTGGACAGCGCCGCATTGGCAGCCGCGTCGCCAGTCGGGTCGTTATAGCCCGAAACCGACAGCTTGGCGCCGGGGTGGCTGTCCACATAGCTTTTCACGGTGGCGGATGCGGGGGCCAGATCGTTGGTCACGTCGCTCTTGCCCACGTCGAAGAACACCACCAGCACCGGGCGGCCTTCGCGCTCTTCGGAAACGACTCCTGCCCCGGTCGGCACGGGGGCCGGTTCGACAACAGGTGCGGTTTCCACCACGGCGGGCGTCACCGGGGCGGCGACCTCTTCCTTGTGGCCACGGCCGAACAGCCACCACAGCAGGCCCAGCAGCGCGAGGCCCAGCAGCAGCCACTTCCACCAGCCCGATGCGGCAGCGGCCGTTTCCACCGGGACGGCAGCCGGGGCAGCCGCCACAGGGCCGATCAGGTTGCGCAGCCCGGCGGGCAGCGCCGTTTCATAGCTGTCCTTCTCGGAAAGCAGCAGCTTGCCGAGCGAGGCGGGCGTGGGCGTCGCGCCCAGCACCTTGCCGATACCGCCCGCCAGAAGCGGCCCGGCCAGCGTCAGCAGCGATTGCACCGTGCCCGGCTTCAGCCCGAACAGGTTGGAGACAACGGACGACGCCGGGCCGATGTTCGACCCCAGCAGTTGAGAGGCCAGCCCGCCGATCCCGGCAGTCGAGGTGCCGCCGCTGAGCAGCGCGGCCGGGTTGTCCAGCGGGTTGCCACCAGACAGCGCGCCCGTCACCAGAGAGAGCAGACCCGACAAATCCGATCCGGACGCGGCCTTCCCGGCAAAGCTGCCCAACAGCAACGGCAGGATCGCGGACAATCCCTTGAAGCTGGCATCCGGGCTGTCGCCCAATGCCGCCCCCAGTGCGTCGCCCGTATTCGCAGGCAGGCTCGACAATATCGTCTCAACCAGATTTGCCATGATGCTCGCTCCCATAGTTGAAGGCGGAACCTGAACCTGTCCGGCCTGACTGTCAAAGGCATGTTCTTCCTGGAGGTTGCCAAGTCGGGCTTGCATCAGCGCGTCCGCGATCAATCGCCGCTTGGCGACGGCCGTGACTTGCCGCTATGCGCATGGCCCATGTGGAGGATGAGTTCGGCTGTCGCCGCTGCGGCGGTCGAATTCGCCCCGGAAATCAAGGTGCAGGCAGACGAATGACACACAGCACGGACATTCTGATCGTCGGTGCCGGGCAGGCGGGGGCGCAGGCCGCCATCTCTCTCAGGCAAGAGGGCTTCACCGGCCACATCACCATGGTGGGAGAAGAAGCGGACCTGCCCTATGAGCGGCCGCCGCTGTCAAAGGACTACCTGTCTGGCGAGCGCCCGGCGGACCGGCTTCTGCTGCGCCCGCCCGCCTTCTGGGCCGAACGCGACGTCGAGATTCTCACCTCCACCACCATCGTCAGCGTCGAAGCCGGTATGGCGATCGCGGATGACGGCCGCCGCTTCGCTTTCGGCACGCTGATCTGGGCGGCGGGCGGCCATGCGCGCAAATTGTCCTGCGCGGGCGCGGAGCTGGGCGGGGTGCACATGATCCGCACCCGCCGCGACGATGACGACCTCCGCGCAGACCTGCACAGCGCGCAGCGCATCGTCATCATCGGCGGCGGCTATGTGGGGCTGGAAACCGCCGCCGTGCTTTCGAAACAGGGCAAGGACGTCACCGTGGTGGAAGCACAGCCACGCCTGCTGGCGCGGGTGGCCGGGCCTGCCGTGTCCGATTATTACAAGGCCGCGCATGAAGCGCATGGCGTGACCATCCTGCTCAACACGCAGGTGGAAGGGCTGGAGGGTGCGCATCGGGTGAGCGGCGTGCGGCTGGCAGATGGCCGCCTGCTGCCCGCCGATCTCGTGATTGCGGGGATCGGGCTTGTCCCCTCCGTCGCGCCGCTGGGGCTGGATGCGGTGACGGTGGACAGCCACTGCCGCACCAGCCTGCCCCACATCTACGCCATCGGCGATTGCGCCGCCCATCCCAACCGCTATGCGCGGGGCAGCATCCGGCTGGAATCGGTGCAGAATGCGGTGGACATGGCGAAGGCCGCCGCCGCCCATATCGTGCACGGGGACAGCGCGAAGCCTTACGACGCCTGCCCGTGGTTCTGGTCCAACCAATATGATTTGAAGCTGCAGACGGTGGGGCTGTCGCTCGGCCATGACGAAACCGTGGTTCGCGGAGACCCGGCGGCAGGTGGCTGGTCCCTCGTCTATCTGAGGGCTGGCGCAGTGATCGCGCTCGACTGCATCAACGCGCCAAGGGATTATGTGCAGGGCAAGGCTCTGGTGGAGCGCGGCGCGCGGATATCGCCCGCGATGCTCGCCGACACGACCACCCCGCTGAAACAGATGGAAGGATAAGGCGAATGAACCCGATCACCGCGAAGCTGAAGGCCCGCATGCAATTGCCGCTGATCGGCTCGCCTTTGTTCATCATTTCCAACCCCGATCTTGTGATCGCCCAGTGTAAGGCGGGTGTGATCGGCAGCTTCCCCAGCCTGAACGCCCGGCCGCTGCCCCAGTTCGAGGAGTGGCTGCAACGGCTTTCGGCGGAACTGGGCCCGGATGACGCGCCCTATGCGGTGAACCTGATCGTCCACAAGTCGACGGACCGGCTGATGGCCGATCTGGAACTGGTGGTGAAATATAAGGTGCCGGTGGTCATCACCTCGCTGGGCGCGCGGGAAGATGTGAACGCCGCCATCCACAGCTATGGCGGCGTGGTGCTGCACGATGTGATCAACAACAAGTTCGCGAAAAAGGCGATCGAAAAGGGCGCGGACGGAATCATCGCCGTCGCCGCCGGTGCGGGGGGCCATGCCGGCACGCTCAGCCCCTTCGCGCTGATCGCGGAAATCCGCGAATGGTTCGATGGCCCGCTGGCGCTTTCGGGCGCGATGGGCACCGGCAACGCCATCCTTGCGGCCGAAGCGCTGGGGGCCGATTTCGGTTACATGGGCTCGGCCTTCATCGCCACCACGGAAGCCCGCGCGGACGAGCGCTACAAGCAGGCCATCGTCGACGGCACGGCGTCCGACATCGTCTATTCCGACCTGTTCACGGGCGTGTCGGGCAATTACCTTCGCCCCTCCATCGTCGCGGCCGGGATGGACCCGGACAATCTGCCCAAGGGCGATTACAGCACCATGAACTTCGGCTCCGGCGGCAACACCGATGCCAAGGCCTGGCGCGACATCTGGGGGTCCGGGCAAGGCATCGGCGCGATCAAGTCCGTGCTGCCCGCAGCCGAGCTGATCGCGCGGCTGAAGGGGGAATATGCCGCCGCCAGGGCACGCATCAGCGGGGGCGCGGCAGCGGCATTGGCGGCGGAGTAAACCGATGGGCGGCGCCTTCGCCACGCGCCGCTGGCCCTATCTGATCCTCTCCGCGCTGGCCGGGCTGGCGATCATCATGGCGACCGAAGCGCTTGCGATACGCGCAATCCCGCTTGCAGACCATGTGGTCATCCAAACCACGCCTCTGGCCTATCTACTGTTGCTCGCCCCATTCCTGCTGGTCGGGCTTGGCTGCAGCCTGCATCGCGGCCTGCCGACTTTCAGATGGGCAGTGCCGGGCGCGATTGTCGCGACCGCCGCGCTGGCGTGGCTCTATTACGCGATGTTCGTGGAGTCGCTGCGAGCGCTCAATCAAGAGGCATGGACAGCCTCCGCCCTCTCCTCCGGCTTCCGCCTGATCTATGGTCTGGGCGTGGCGGCTGTGTATGCGCTGATCGCCATCTTCCTGCGACGGAAAGCGCACTGAAGGATTGCTGGCCAGACTTGAACTGTGGCTAGCCTTCGGTTATACCCCTAGTATGAAGACGGCCGTTTCCATCCCGGATGCCCTGTTTGACGAAGCTGATGGCCTCGCCGAGCGGATGCAGACCTCGCGCAGCGACCTGTATGCGCGCGCGCTGCGGCTGTATCTGGCGAGCCACGCACCTGATCAGGTTACCGAGGCTGCCAATGCCGCGATCGACAGCCTTGCGGAAGATGATCACGAATTGACGGAGATGGTCGCGCAACAGGGATTGCAACGGTTGCGCCAAATCGAGTGGTAAATGGCTTGACCATCGCTCAGGGCGAAATCTGGTGGGTGGATCTCGGTGAACCGCAGGGCTCCGAACCCGGCTATCATCGGCCGGTGATCGTGTTGCAATGCGACGCGTTGAACGCCAGCCGGATCGCGACCTTACTCTGTGTGCCGCTGACATCGAATCTGAAATGGGCGAGCTTTCCCGGCAACGTGCTGCTGACGGCGCTGAACAGCGGGCTGGATCGGGATTGCGTGGCGATGGTGTCGCAGCCCGTCACGCTCGACAAACGCCGCCTCCAGCAACCCGCCGGACAGGTTGCGCGACGGCAATTGCTCGCCATTTTCGACGGGCTGGACCGGGTGCTCGGCCGCTGAGCCGCCTGACCCACTGCGGCTAGAGGATCAACGCCCCCACCAGCCGTTCCTCGGCTGCCAGCACGTTGAAGGTGCGCGCGGCAGAGGCGCTGTCCATCGGCTCCACCCGCCATCCGCGGGGGCGCAGGGCTTCGGTGAAGGCCATGGGCGGGCGGCGCAGTGTGTCGCCGGTGCCCAGCAGCAGCAGCTCCACGCCCTCCAGTTCGGGCAGTTGCACGCTCTCAAGCGCCGCGAAGTCCAGCCGGGGCAGCGTGCCCGCGAACGCCTGCGTCAACAACAGCGCCGGGCGATACAGCCGCCCGGCAACCACCCAGCCATCGGCCGTCCGCCCCTCGATCCGCGAGGGCGAGGGGCGCATCCGCATCCCGCTCATGTGGCGGCGCTCAGACCTGTCCGCGCTCGGTGGCTTTCTTCGCCTTCAGCCGGTCTTCCGCGCTCGCTTCGCTGGCGATGAAGCTGTCGGGCGTGACGCCCAGCCACAGCAGCAGCGGGGCGGAGACGAAGATCGACGAGAAGGTACCGATCACGATCCCCAGCAGCATCGCCACCGAGAAGCCGAACAGCACCGAACCGCCCAGCAGCACCAGCGTGCCCAGCGCGATGATCATCGACAAAGAGGTGACGATGGTGCGCGACAGCGTCTCGTTGATTGACAGGTTCAGAATCTCGGCCATGTCCATCTTGCGGTATTTGCGCAGATTTTCCCGGATCCGGTCATACACCACCACCGTGTCGTTCAGCGAATAGCCGATGATCGTCAGCAGTGCCGCCACCGTGTTCAGATCGAATTCCAGCTGCGTCAGCGCGAAGAAGCCCATCGTCAGCGCCACGTCGTGCACCAGCGCGAACAACGCGCCCACGCCGAACTGCCATTCGAAGCGGAACCAGATGTAGATCGAAATGCCGATCATCGCCAGCAGCATGGCCAGCGCACCATCACGGATCAACTCGTTGGAAACCTTGCCGGAAACGGTTTCCACCCGGCGGAATTCCACATCCGGGTTGCTCGCCTCGATCTTGCCCTGCACCTGCTTCACCACCGCCTGCACGGCAGCATCGTCACCTTCGGGCAGCGGCAGGCGGATGGCCACCGTGCGCGGATCGCCGAAGGTCTGCAGATTGCCGTCCCCGGCCCCGGCTTCGTTCACTGTCGCGCGCAGGTCATCCAGTTCCACCGGCTTGTCGAAGCGGGCTTCGATCATGAGCCCGCCCGCGAAATCCACCCCGAAGTTCAGGCCGCGAATGGCGACCAGCGCGATGGAGGCCGCGATCAGCGCAATGGAGAACCAGATGGCGACGTTGCGCCATTTCAGGAACGGGATGTTCGTGTCGTCGGGAACAAGTTTCAGAAGTCGCATCACTTATTCCTTACAGCACCAGCTGCTGCGGGCGCGCCCGGCGCAGCCACAGCGAAACGAGCAGGCGGGTCACCGTCACGGCGGTGAACACCGAGGTGATGATGCCGATGATCAGCACCACGGCGAAGCCCTTGATCGGCCCGGAGCCGAACCAGAACATCATCACGGCGGCGATCACATTGGTGACGTTCGCGTCGAAAATCGCGCGCGAGGCCTCTTTATAGCCCAGCTCGATGGACTGAACGAGTGCCTTGCCGCGTCGCAATTCCTCGCGGATGCGTTCATTGATCAGCACGTTCGCATCCACCGCCGCGCCGATGGTGAGCACGAAGCCCGCGATGCCCGGCAGCGTTAGCGTGGCCCCGATCAGCGTCATCACCGCGAAAATCAGCAAGCCGTTCAGCAGCAGCGCAACCACCGAATAGATGCCGAAACGGCCATAGGTGACGAGCATGAACAGCGCCACCAGCACCGTGGCCAGCACAGAGGCGATGGCCCCGGCGCGGATCGAATCCGCCCCCAGATCGGGGCCGACTGTGCGCTCCTCGATCACCTTCAGTTCCACCGGCAGCTTGCCCGAGCGCAGCAGGATCGCCAGCTGGTTCGCGCTTTCCGTAGTGAAATTGCCCGAGATGATGCCCGAGCCGCCAAGGATCGGTTCATTGATGCGCGGCGCGGAAATCACCTGATTGTCCAGAATGATGGCGAAGGGCTTGCCGACATTTTCCTGCGTCGCCTTGGCGAAACGCTTGCCGCCCACGCCATCGAAGCGGAACGACACGACGGGCATGCCTTCCTGGAACGACGGCTGGCTGTCCACCAGTTGATCGCCGGTGATCAGCGCCCGGCGCTTCACCACCAGCACCCCGCCATCGGCGTTGGGCACCACCTGGCTACCCGCGGGCGCACGCCCCTGCGCAGCTTCGGCCGGATCGGCTTCGGTATCGACCAGCTTGAATTCCAGCTTCGCCGTCTTGCCCAGCAGCGCCTTCAGCTGCTCAGGCTCCTGAAGGCCGGGCACCTGCACCACGATCCGGGTCTGGCCCTGACGGATGATGGTGGGTTCGCGGGTTCCCAGTTCGTCGATCCGGCGACGGATCACTTCCACCGCCTGCGCCATGGCGCGATCCGTTTCCTGCGTGATCCCGGCGGCAGACGGCCGCACGGAAACCCGCGTGGAATCGGCCAGATTCACCTCGATGTCGCGCTGCGCGGAGAGTTGCCCCACCGGCTGCGACAGGCCGCGCATGGTTTCCACCGCCCGGTCCACGTCACCCGCGTTGCGCACGGTGAAGCTGACGGCCCCATTGGCAACCGACAGGTCCATATAGGGGATCGCCCCGCCGCTGGCGTCGCGCAGGCCCTGCCGCACCACTTCCTCCAGCACTTCCAGCCGCATCTTGCGAACGTCGGCCGGATCAGCCTCCAGCAGGATATGGCTGCCGCCCCGAAGATCGAGGCCAAGGTTCAGCTGACGGCTGGGGATGGGGCTGGGCAGGCTGGCGGCCTGCTGCTCGGACAGAAAATTGGGGGCGGCCACGATCGCGGCCAGCAGCATCGTCAGCGCGATGCCCCAGATCTTCCAGGGCGGGAAATCAAGCATGGGGAAAAACTCAGGCCTTGCTGTCGTTGGCGGCGGCCGGCGTTCCGCGCGGCGTCACGCTGGACAGCGTGCCCTTCAGCGCGCGGACCTTCACGGTGGGGGCCAGCTCGATTTCAAGTTCGGTATCCGTCACCTTGGAAACCTTGCCGATCAGGCCGCCGCCCGTCACCACTTCATCGCCCTTTTTCACGGCGTCCACCATGGCGCGGTGCGCCTTCAGCTTTTGCTGCTGCGGGCGGATGATGAGGAACCAGAAGATGCCGAACAGCGCCACCAGCGGCAGAATCTGCATCAGCATATAGCCGATGCCACCGGTTGCGGCGCCTCC
This sequence comes from Sandaracinobacter neustonicus, assembly GCF_006385875.1. GTDB lineage: Bacteria > Pseudomonadota > Alphaproteobacteria > Sphingomonadales > Sphingomonadaceae > Sandaracinobacteroides > Sandaracinobacteroides neustonicus. The sequence continues at coordinate 35,569 of NZ_VFSU01000023.1, forward strand.
GGCAGCGGCCTGGGCGTAGGCGGGGGTGGAAAACATGTCTGTCAGACCCTCATAAATGGTGCCGGGCTGTCGGCCCGGAAAATCGGCTGGAAATCGTCAAGTGGCCGCGCTTACACGTGGCGACACTCTTTTTCAAATGGGTTAGCTGCGGCTACAGGCAAGCCATGCCCAACGAAATCGCCCCCATCCTGTTGCAAATCGCCCACAGCCTTAAGCTTCTGGCCCCGGATGCCACGCCAGAGGCAGACCCGGCGCTGGGAGACGCCTTCCGTTGGGATGGCCAGCGGCTGCACGCCGTGCCGCGCCTGAACGCCCTGCCGCTGAACCGCTTTGCCGGGGTGGACAGCCAGATCGAAGCGCTGCGCCAGAATGTCGGCGCGCTGGGCAAAGGCCTGCCCTCGCACGACATGCTGCTGTGGGGCAGCCGGGGCATGGGCAAATCCGCGCTGGTGCGCGCGGTGGCGGCAGCCGAGGGCGTGGCGCTGGTGGAGGCTGCCGGGGATTCGCTCGCCACCCTGCCTGCTCTGTTCGCCCGGCTGCAAGCTGCCGGGCGGCCGTTCCTGCTGTATGTGGATGATCTTGCCTTTGCCGCGACCGATCCGCAGGTGCGCATCCTGCGCTCGCTGCTGGATGGCGGCGTGGCGGAGCGGCCCGCGAATGTGCGCCTCGCTGTCACCTCCAACCACCGGCATCTGGTGGAGCGCAGCGCCGAAGACAGCCGCCACGCCCGCGATTCCGCAGACGATCAGCTGGCGCTGGTCGATCGCTTCGGGCTGATTCTGGGCTTCCATGTGCCGGATCAGCAGACCTGGCTGGAGATGGTGCGCCGCCATCTTCAGCCCGAAGGCCTTCCGCTGGACGAGACGGACGCCATCGCCTTCGCACTGGCGCGCGGCGGCCGTTCCGGGCGCACCGCATGGCATTATCGCACCGAATTGCTCACCCGCCGGGCCGCGACGGACGGTTCCGCAGAATAGAGCTTGTTTCTGCAAACCATTCGCAATAGCTTTCCTGCGACTCATTCGCAGGAGATGCCCGTGCGTCCCGATCTCAGCATTCGCCAGTTCACCCCGCCGCCCGTGACCGCCCTTCCCGAAGACGCCCGTGTGCAGCTGAAAGCCGCCCGCATGTGGGTGATGCTGGCCCGGCATCAGCGCAACCCGAAGCCGGTGCTCACGGCGCTTCTGGGCAGCACCACGGCGGCCTTCTGCACACTGATGGAGGGCGTGGTGACGGCATGGCCAGACGCCTTCACCACCTTCCCGCCCTGCGCCAGCCAGCTCGCGCCGGACGAAGCGACCTTCCTCGATCTTCTGGCCCACGCCGCTGACGGAGACGAAGCAGGCGCGCACGGCCTGCTGAACGACCTGCTGCCCCCCACAGACCGAATCCGCCTGTGGCAAGCCGCCATGCGCGCCGTGCCAGCCGGTTTCGCGTTCTGATCGGGCACGCCGCCCGGCGTGCCACACATTGCCATCCCCCTTCGGCCCGGTCTAGCAAGCGGGATCGAAGGGGAAACACATATGAAGATTCTCGTCGCGGCGCTGCTTGCGGCTGCCGCCGTTCCGGCTTTCACCACCCCGGCTGTTGCCGCCGCACCGGCCACCCTGCCTTTCCAGCCCGCCGATCTCTACGATCTCGCGATGGTCGTTTCGCCCTCGGTGTCGCCCGATGGCACGCGGGTGCTGTTCACCCGCGTCACCTTCGATCGCACGCTGGATCGGCGAATGGGCGAATTGTGGCTCGCGCATCTCGATTCCTCGGGCAAAATCGTGGACAAGCGGTTGCTCGTCGCGCGCGATGTCTCGCCCCGGCAGGCGGCGTGGTCCCCCGATGGCAGCCGCATCGCCTATGTGGCGCAGGTGCTGGGCAAGCCACAAATCCATGTGCTGGCGCTGACAGACGGCGTGGGCAAGCCGCTCACCAGCGGAGAGACCAACCCCTCGCAGCCTGCATGGTCCCCCGATGGCCGCCGCATCGCCTATGTCGGCCGCATCGACGCCAAGCCGGTGACCATCCCCGGCCTGCCGGAAAAGCCCAAGGGCACAGACAGCGCCCCGGATGCCAAGATCATTTCAGACCTGTTCTGGCGCGCGGACGGCGCGGGCGAGATCAAGCCCGGTGCCACCCATCTGTTCGTCGCCGACGCCGCCACCGGCACCATCACCCAGCTGACCACGGGCGACACCGACAAGGTGAATGACGACGGCGGCCTTGCATGGACGGGCGACGGCCGCGCCCTCATCGCCCCCTTCACCGCAGACCCGATCAACGGCCCGCGCGAAATTGACCTTTATTTGTATGAGGCGAAGGTCGGCGAAGGCGGCAAGGTGTGGCCGCCCGTGCAGCTGACGAACCGCCCCGGCAGCGAATATGATCCCGCCGTTTCGCCGGACGGCAAGACGGTCGCCTTCCTCGGCTCACCTGCGTCGGACCAGTTTTACGACATGCCCGAACTGTGGACCACCGGTGTTACACCCGGCAGCCCCATCACCCATGTCTCAAAGGCGCTGGACCGCCCCGTGGCCAGCATGGACTGGGCCGCAGACAGCCGCAGCCTCGCCATCCTCTACAACGATGAAGGCACCCAGCGCATCGCCCGCATCGATGCCGCCACAGGCGCGACCAGCATCCTCGTGCCGTCTGTGGGCGGCACAAGGCTCTATCTGCCCTCCTCCGGCGGGCAGGCCAGTTGCGTGAAGCAGATCTGCGCCTTCACCTCCCCGCTGACGGACCGCCCCGCCGGGCTGGGCATCGCCAGCGCCACCACCCAGACGGACTCGCTGGATTTCAACGCCGCCTGGGCCGCCACCCGCAAGGCCGCCCGCATCGAGGCACTCGAAGTCGCCTCCCGCGCAGACGGCAAGCGGGTGCAGGGCTGGATCGCCTTCCCGCCCGATTTCGACCCGAAGAAGCGTTATCCCGTCATCCTCGACATCCACGGCGGGCCGAACAGTGATTACGGCCCCTTCTTCTCCGTGACGCACAGCCTGTATGCCGCCGCCGGTTATCTTGTGCTCTACACCAACCCGCGCGGCTCCATCGGCTATGGCAACGCCTTCGCCAACGCCATCACCAACGCCTATCCGGGGCAGGACCATGACGACCTGATGACCATGGTGGATGTGCTGGCGAAGCGCCCCTATGCCGATGCGCGAAACCTGTTCATCGGCGGCGGCTCCGGCGGCGGCGTGCTGACGCTGTGGGCCATCGGCAAAGAGCCGGACAAGTTCCGCGCCGCAGTCGCCCTGCGCCCCGTGGTGGACTGGACCAATCAGGTGACGACCTCGGACGGCACCTCCTACTTCATGAAGCACTGGATGGGCGCGACGCCGTGGGAGAAGCCGGAGCTTTACTTCAACCGCTCCGTCTTCAGCCTTGCCGGGCAGATCAAGACGCCGACGCTGCTGATCACCGGCGAGAATGACTATCGCACCCCCATCGCCCAGACGGAGCAGATGTTCGGCGCGCTGAAACTGCGCGGCGTGGAAGCGGAAATGATCCGCCTGCCCGGCGCGGGCCATGGCATGGGCCGCCCCAGCCAATGGCTGCAATCCGTGCTGGCCCCGATCGACTGGTTCAACCAGCGCAAGGCGAAGTAGCGGGCGGGGGGGGAGTGCTGCGGCGCGCCGGGGGGTGTTTTTGCCTCCGGCGGGCAGGGCTCTGCCCTGCACCCGGCAGGGAAATGATTTCCCTGCACCCTCTAAGTTGGCGTTGCGCCCCAACTCCAACGTCGTGTGAGTGATCAGATTCGATTGCCTGCGGCGCTACGAGGCCCTCTCCCCCTGCAAGGGGGAGAGATGGAGAGGGGGTGTCAACGGTTGGCCTGATCCACCAACCTCCCCACCGCTCAGCCTGAGCCCTGAGCCTGCCGAAGGGTCGAAGGCCACTGAGCAAACCCACCAACCTCCCCACTCCCACAACCGTCACCCCGGACTTGATCCGGGGTCCCGCTTTCCACCCGCAACGTTGGAGAAGAAAGCTGGACCCCGGATCAAGTCCGGGGTGACGAGTGGAGAGGTGGGTGGGATACACCCCCAAGCCGCAGGCAATAACCCCCAACCTCGCGCCAGGCGGACAGCCACCACCCCAACCCCTCCCCTAAAGGAGGAGGGGCTAAAAAGTTCGGCGGTGCGAGCGGCGTCACGCCCCTGCCGGGGTGAAGGGGCAGAGCCCCTTCAAAAACGCTCCCGTAGTCAGCCTCAGTTGCTCGCCACCAGCTCCACCTTCGGCGCGGCGTTGGCGCGGTGGGTAAACCGCCCGTCCACCTGCCCGCCCGGCTCGATCGTCAGCTTCTCATAGGTCACGTCGCCGGTGATGCGGGCGCTGGCTTGAATCACCAGCTCCTTGGCGTTGATGGAGCCGTCCACCGTGCCGGCAAGACGGGCGCTGTCGGCGGTCACCGCGCCGCGAATGACGCTGCCCGCGCCCTGCACAAGGCTGGCGCAGCTCACGTCCCCGTCCACCCGGCCGTCCAGATGCAGGTCCACCCCGGCGCTGATATTGCCGGTAACCGTCACGTCCGCGCCCAGCACGGAAAAGCTGCCGCCGGCAGCCGCTCTAGCTTGCGGAGACACGGCCGAGGACGCGTTCGCGGGCGTCTGCCTTGATTTCGAGAACATTCGCGTTGGCCTCCAGAAAGCGACGGGGGTTGACGGCTTCGCCGTTCACACGGACTTCGAAATGCAAATGCGTGCCGGTGGAGCGGCCGGTAGAGCCCATGCGGGCGATTGCCTGGCCGGATTGCACCTCGTCGCCCACCTGGGCATTGAAACCGGCAAGGTGGGCATAGCGGGTGAGCAGGCCGTGCCCATGATCCACCTCCACCACATTGCCATAGCCGGATTTCTGCCCGACGAAGCTGACACGGCCCGGCGCAGCGGCGCGGATCGGGCTGCCATGGGGCCCGCGAAAATCAATCCCCGCATGGATGGCGCGCGCGCCGTTGAACGGGTCATAGCGGGTGCCGAAACCGCTGGTGATCTGCATGCCGTCCGCCGGGCTGCCCGACGGCACCGCGACCAGCAGCGATTCCACCTGCTCCATGCGCATCAGTGTCGTGGCCAGCCGCTTCAGATCCGGGTCTCCGGGGGCGTCCTGCTTTGCCGTGCGCCACGGCAGGAAGGGGCCGCCCTGCGCCAGCCGGGCGGTGGGGCGAAGGCCCACGGCGGCCAACGCGGATTCGGCACGCGCGGTGCGGCGGGCGGCGGCGTCCGTCATCGCGGAGACCAGCTTCTGCTGCCGCGCGCCTGTGGACTTCAGCCTCTCGCTCGGGTCGATCACGGCTGCCACCGGCTGCACGTCTGCCTCTGCGCTGGCGGGTTGTGCGGTTGCGGGCGCAGGCTCTTCGGCCAGCGCGGCGGCGGCTTCCGGATCATCGCCGAAATGGGATTTGAACAGGCTTTCCAGCTGCTTCTGCCGCGTTTCCACGTCACTGGCGATCTGCTCGGCGGAGCGGCGCTCGGCTGCGACCCGCACTTCGGCCTGAGCGACGGCGACAGCGCGCTGCTCCATGTCCCGCGTCTGATGGCTGGTCCATGCCTGCCAGCCGATCAGCGCGGCGGTGCCCGTCAGCCACACGCCGGCGACGCCCAGTGCCGCCACGGCGGCCTTGCGCTGTGCGCCCGCGCCCAGCCGCAGATAGCGGACATGGCCGTCGGTGCGCACGATCAGCTCATGATCGCGAAACAATCTGTTCCATCGGCCGGAGAGAGAGTTCCGGCTGTCGAGCGCTGGCACTGTCGGGAAGACCCTTTTTGGTTTGGTTAACTTGCCCTGTGTGCGCCGGACCTAGCAGCGCCCGCGTCACCATCCGAATCCCACCAGCTGAATCCGTGACGAGTCGAAACAGAATCACGACAAGCGGCGGAACAATTCCGCCGCTTTCACCAACCAGTCAGGAAATCGCGTGGCTGAAAACGCCTGCGCGCAGCCTTAGCCCTTCAGCCGATCCGCATATTTCGCCATGAATTTCCGCATCTTGGGGCTGACAACCGCCGCGCAATAGGGATTTTTGTCACCGATTCGGTCGAAATATTCCTGGTGCTCGCCCTCCGCCACATACCAGGGGGCGGCCGGTTCCAGAGTCGTCACCACCGGATCGGCCCAATCCGCCTGCGCGCGGCCAATGGCCGCCTTCGCCTCCGCCTCCTGCTCGGGCGATTGCGGGAAGATCGCGCTGCGATACTGCGGCCCGATATCATTGCCCTGCCGGTTCAGCTGCGTCGGGTCATGCGTGGCCAGAAAGATGTCCAGCAGATCGCGATAGGGGATCACCACCGGGTCGAACTCGATCTTCACCGCCTCGGCATGGCCGGTGTCTCCGCCGCAAACCTGCTTGTAGCCGGGGTGCGCGACATGCCCGCCGGTATAGCCGCTCTCCACGCTGGCCACGCCGCGCAACCTGTCGAAGATCGCTTCCGTGCACCAGAAGCAGCCGCCGGCGAACACCGCCGTTTCAAGTTGCGCTGCATTGGGGGTGGAGGTGTTGGTCATCTGTCTCTCCCGGCTTTCGGCGAGGCGAAGATGGGGATGGCCTGCGCCTAGGGCAATGCCGCGCCCTTTCCGTGCGCCGATGCGGGCGGGTTCAATGTTGCCGACATGACTTTTTGGTTAACGTGCCGAAAACACCATTGCAGTTTGATTACGAACGCGCTCAATTAACCTTAATGAGTCGCCCGGCGGGGGCCGGACCGGCGCTCATAAACCTGTATTGTAACCATCAAGGGGGTACTTCGATGAAAATGAACGGGCGGACGTCCGCGCTCGCACTTGCGCTCCTGGCAGGTGCGAGCCTTGCCCTGCCGACGGCAGCACATGCCCAGCGCAAGGAAATCTCCGGCATTAGCAAGGGCCTCAGCTGGACAGCCAGCAACCTGATCGTCGGCGTCGACTCCACCGCGACCCTCGCGGGCGGCGGCAACCCGGCCTATTTCGCCAATGATCCCAAGTATAGCGGCGTCGCCACTCTGATCATGCAATATGATAACGGTGACGCCTACATCTGCACCGGAAGCCTCGCAGCCCGGAACAAGATCGTCACCGCCGGCCACTGCGTGTCGGATGGCTATGGCACCAAGGGTCCGGCCAAGGTGACGGCCTTCTTCACCGAAAATCCCGATCCCGATGCCGTTCGCTATGCCTATGACTCAGCAACCAACACCTTCAAGCCGACAGCAGGTGTGACCGCGGTCGAGGTGGGCTATATCCATGTGAACCCCGGCTACACCGGCGAAGTGATCGATCAGAACGACATCGCGGTTCTCACGCTGAAGAAAGACGCGCCCGCCTACGCCAAAATCTATGATTTCTATTACGACGACGACCTGCAGTATCAGACGTTCAACGTCGTCGGGAACGGTCGCCGCTCGGACGTTGGCGGCGATGTCGGGGCCAATCTGGGCACCGGCCGGATGCGCCAGGGCGAGAATATCTATGACTATGCCCTTGGCGACCCGATCTGGGGCGGCTTCTGGGACGGCTTCTTCGGCGAAGCCGACGTCACCCACAGCTGGCTCAGCGATTTCGACAATTTCAGCCCGGTGATTATCGGCGGCAACCTGTACGTCGGCAATGATCAGGGCTGCATCGTCGGAATCGTGCTGACCGACACATTGTTCGGCTGCACCCCCATGACCGGCCTCGAAGTCGGCGTGGCTGGCGGCGATTCCGGCGGACCAGGCTTTCTCAATGGCAAGATCGCCTCGGTGAATTCCTATGGCCTGACGTTCGGCTCCGAACTCGGGGACATCGACGATGAGCTGAACAGCAGCTTCGGCGAATATTCGGGCTATGTCCCTGTCTATGCCCACAAGGATTGGCTGAAGAGCGTCGTGCCCGAGCCTGCCACATGGGCGATGATGATCACCGGCTTCGGGCTGGTGGGCACCATGATGCGCCGCCGTCGCAGCGCGCTGGCCGCCTGAGCCACCAAGGCGGTTCACTAAGGCGGCGGGGGGATTCCCCTCCCCTCGCCAGCGGAAAAGCCGGCCCATCGCGGGCCGGCTTTTCTGTTTCCGGCCCCGCCCGGCTAGGGTGGAAAAGTTGTTCAGTCCGATATCCACACGGTCGAACGCCACCGTTCGGAAAGCGTCTTTCGCGAGGCCGCGCAAAGGCGCATGTAGCCCGGCCCATGGCAACTCTCCCCAATCTTTCGATCATCGAATCCGGCACCGACGGCGCACAGCGGCTGCCCTTCAATATCGAGGCCGAAAAGGCCCTGCTCGGCGCGCTGCTCGTCGAAAACCGGCTGCTGGAGGAAATCACCCTGCATCTGCGCGATGAACATTTCTACGAGCCACTGCACGGCCGCATCTTCGCGCAGATCCGCCGGCTCGCCGATCTGAACATGGTCGCCAATCCCATCACCCTGCGTCCGCTGTTCGAAACCGATCCCGCGCTCGCCGAACTGGGCGGCGCCGCCTATCTGCTGCGGCTGACGGAAGACCCGACCGTGGTGATCGCCGCGCGGGACTGCGCCCAGCAGACCTATGATCTGGCGCTGCTGCGCGCGCTGGTGCTGGTAGGCACCGATCTCGTCCATTCCGCGACAGACACCAGCGCCGAAGTCGCCCCGATGAAGCAGATCGAAGCCGCCGAGGAAGCCCTCTACAAGGTCGCGGAATCGGGCGAAGTCGCCGGCGCCACCGTCGATTTCGCGGGCGCTGCCCGCAAAGCGGTGGACATGGCCGCCAAGGCGATGAAATCCGGCGGCCACCTCTCGGGCCTCACCACCGGGCTCAACGGCCTCAACAACAAGATCGGCGGCCTGCACAATTCCGACCTTCTGATCCTCGCCGGCCGCCCCGCCATGGGGAAAACCGCGCTCGCCACCAACATCGCCTTCTCCACCGCGCTGCGCTACAAGCAGGACCAGCGCGACGGCGTTTCGCAAAGCTCGGGCGCGCCCGTCGCCTTCTTCAGCCTCGAAATGTCCTCCGATCAGCTGGCCAACCGGATTCTCGCCGAACAAAGCCGGATCAGCTCGGAAAACCTGCGCATGGGCAAGATCAACCAGTCCGAATTCAACGAACTCGCCCGCGCGGCCGAGGAATTGTTCGATCTGCCGCTCTACATCGACGACACGCCCGCCCTCTCCATCGCCGCCATGCGCGCCCGCGCCCGCCGCCTGAAGCGGCAGAAGAAAATCGGCCTGATCGTCGTCGACTATCTGCAACTGCTGCAAGGCACCGCGAAAAACGCCTCGGAAAACCGCGTCAACGAAATCTCCGAAATCACCCGCGGCCTGAAAACGCTGGCCAAGGAACTGGACATCCCCGTCATCGCCCTCTCCCAGCTCTCTCGCCAGGTGGAAAACCGCGAAGATAAGCGCCCCCAACTCTCAGACCTGCGCGAATCCGGCTCCATCGAGCAAGACGCCGACATCGTGCTCTTCGTGTTCCGCGAAGAATATTACCACGAATCCAAAAAGCCCGAAGACGGCAGCGAGAAGTTCCAGCAATGGCTGGAAAAAGCAGACCGCCTGCGCGGCCGCGCCGAAGTGATCGTCGCCAAGCAACGCCATGGCGCCACCGGCACCGTGCCGCTGATCTTCGAACGCGAATTCACCCGCTTCGGAGACCCGGCCGACGGGGATTGGGTGCCCGACAGTTACGAGTAAGCGGGGTGCTGGTGGCGCAGTGTTTGCGCCTCTGGCGGCCGATGGCATTGCGCTTGGAACACGCCTGCATTTTTGCCTCCGGCGGGCAGGGAAATGATTTCCCTGCACCCTCAAAATTGGCGTTGCGGCCCAACTCCAATATCATTCGAGCGATCAGATCGATTGCCTGCGGCGCTCCGCAACTCTCTCCCCCTGCAAGGGGGAGAGTACGAGAGGGGGTGTCACCGGTTGGCCTGATCACAACATCCCCACCAACCACCACCGTCACCCCAACCCACCCTCCAACCCGCTCAGGCTGAGCTTGTCGAAGCCCCCGACGCGAGAGCGCAACGGCTGAGCCCGGGGTTATGCCACATGGGGCTTCGACAAGCTCAGCCTGAGCGGGGGGAGGGCGGGACATCAGCTAAAAAGCGCCGCAGGCAGTAACTCCCAACCTCACGCCAAGCGGATGGCCCCCACCCCAACCCCTCCCCTAAAGGAGGAGGGGCTTTTAAAAACGTCGGGGGTGCAGGGGCGTCACGCCCCTGCCGGGTGGACGGCAGAGCCCTCCCCGCCGGAGGCGAACTGCGCGCTCTCTCCACCCACGCCCCTCACATTTCCGCCCAACCCCGATCTTCCCCCTCGCCCCCGCACGGGAACCGCCCTAAGGCAGCGCGATGGACTTCAATTCCGACAATGCCGCCGGCGTGCATCCCGCCGTTTTGGAAGCTGTTGCCGCCGTCTCCGGCGCTCATCCGCGCGGGTATGACGCGGATGACTGGTCGGCGCGGCTGGATGGCGCGTTCAGCACCTTGTTCGGAACCCCGGTGCGGGCGTTTGCGGTGCCCAGCGGCACGGCGGCCAACGCGCTGGGGCTTGCGGCCTGCGTGCCGACCTATGGTGGTGTGTGGTGCCATAACGAGGCGCATATCGAGGTGGACGAAGCGGGCGCGGTGGGTTTCTACACCGCGGGTGCGACGCTGATGCTGGTGCCCTCGCCCAATGGCAAGCTCACGGTGGAGGCGCTGGATGCGGCGGCCGCCAGGCGGCGCGGCGATGTGCATCAGGTGCAGCCCGCCGCGCTCAGCCTCACGCAGGCGACGGAGGCGGGCACCGTTTACACGCCCGATGAAGTGGCAAACCTCAGCGGCTGGGCGAAGGCGCGCGGGCTTGCGGTGCAGATGGATGGCGCGCGCTTCGCCAATGCGGTGGCGCATCTGGGCTGTTCCCCGGCCGATGTCACATGGAAGGCGGGCGTCGATATCCTCTCGTTCGGCTGCATCAAGAATGGTGGCATGTCGGCCGAAGCCCTGCTGTTTTTTCGGCCCGATCTGGCGGAAAGCCTGCCGGTGCGCCGCAAGCGCGCCGGGCTGATGCCTTCGAAGGGCCGCTTCGCTGCCGCGCAACTGCTGGCGATGATCGAAGGCGGCGTCTGGCTGGAGAACGCCCGTGCCTCCAATGGCGCGGCGCAGACGATCGCCGCTGCCGTGCCGGATCGGCTGCTGGTGCCGGTGCAGGCGAACGAGCTGTTCCTGCGGCTGACGCCTGCCGAGCGCGACACGCTGCGGGCGCAGGGCTTCAGCTTTTACGATTGGGAATTGTCCGGCCCGGATGCCGCGCGCTTCGTCGTGCGCTGGGATCAGGAGCCTCAGGTGATCGCCGCGCTGGCCGCCGCGCTGCGGGCGCTGTGAGCCCGCGCACCATCCTGCAATTCGCGGCCGTCACCCTGATCTGGGGGACGACGTGGATCGTCATCAAGTTCCAGCTGGGCCATGTGAACCCCAGCTGGTCTGTCAGCTATCGCTTCCTCACCGGCGGGCTGGCGCTGCTGGCGTGGTGCCTGATCCGGGGGCTGCCGCTCAGGGTGCCGCGCACGGCCTTGCCCTTTCTGGCCCTGTTCGCGCTGTTCCAGTTCGTGATGAATTTCAACTTCGTCTATCGCTCGGAACTCTATATCCCGTCTGGCATCCCGGCGGTCGCCTTCGCGCTGCTGATGGTGCCCAACGCCATTCTCGCATGGCTGTTTCTGGGCCGCCGCATCAGCCGCCGCTTCGCGCTAGGCTCTGCGCTGGGCATTTTGGGCGTCGCCATGCTGTTCGCGCAGCAGCTTTCACTGCCCGGAGACAAGGCAAAGACGGCGCTCGGCCTGTCTCTGGTGATCGCGGGAATTCTCTCTGCCAGCATCGCCAACGTCATGCAGGCCAGCCCCCGCGCGCTCACCTTCCCGGCGATCGCCGGGCTGGGCTGGGCCATGCTGATGGGGGCGGCGATGAACGCCCTGTTCGCCTTCGCCGTCGCCGGGCCGCCGCAGTTCGATCCGCAGCCCGGCTACTGGCTGGGCTTCCTCTATCTTGGGGTGTTCGCCAGCGCCGTCGCCTTCGCGCTTTATTTCGATCTGATCCGGCAGATGGGCCCGGCCGAAGCGGCATGGACCAGCGTGCTGGTGCCCATCATCGCCATGGCCATCACCACCGTGATGGAAGGCTATCGCTGGACCCCACTGGCCGCAGCAGGCGTCGTTGTGGCGCTGACGGGGCTGGTGGTGGCGCTCAGGCAACCCGCCAAACGCGTTCAGGCATAGTTGCCGCGCACATACATCAGCGGGTGCCGTTCGCCGGCAGAGCGAAAACTGTCGATCCGGCCCAGCAGCAGCTGGTGATCGCCCGCATCGATATCGTTCACCAGCGCGCAGGCGAAATTCGCGCAGGCCCCTTCCAGCAACAGGATGCCGGATTCCGATTCCACCCATTCGCCATGGGAAAAACGATCCACCCCTCGCTGCGCGAACCGGTCCGCCACCTCGCGCTGCGCGTGCGACAGCACGGAAACCCCGAACAGCCCGCTGTGGCGGATCGCCGGCAAGGTGGAGACATTCTTGCCCGGGCACACCAGCAGCAGCGGCGGATCCAGCGACACGGAGGTGAAGCTGTTGGCGGTGAAACCCACCGGGCTTCCGTCCTCGTCGAAACTGGTCACGATGGTGACGCCGGTTGCGAAGCAGCCAAAGGCGTCTCTGAGCGCGCGATGATCGGTCATGCCCCGGCCTAGTGCGGCCGGGGCATGCAAGACAAGTGCTACAGGCGCTCGATTTTTTGAGCGGCTTCGTCGATCAGCGCCGCCACGTCCAGCAGCGCGGCCTTGTCCGCGCCGCCCTCGCGCAGCTTCGCCTGCAGCACGGCGGCCAGATTGGCCATCGCCCGCCGCACCGGCGTCGGATCGACCCCCGCCGCCTCGGCCAGCGCCTTCAGCCGCGCCATCGCCGCCTCCGCCGCTTCGGCATGGGCCACCAGATAGGCCTCGCCATCCGGCGTAATCGCGAAGCTGCGCCGCGTGCTGTCCCCCTCTGCCTGCGCGATCAGGCCCATTTCGGCCAGCATGCTCAGCATCGGATAGATGACGCCGGGGCTGGGGGCATAATTGCCGCCGCTCAGCTCGTCCATGGCGCGGATGATGTCATAGCCATGGCGCGGTTCCTCCGCGATCAGCTTCAGCACCACCAGACGCAGCGCCTCCGCATCGAAGCGGCGACGACGCCCGCCATGACGCCCGCCCGGGCCACCAAACGGCCCGCCATGGCCCCGGCCGCCCTCGCTGAATCGGCCAAAACCGAAACCGCCCCCGAACCGCCCGCCAAACTCACGGGCAAACCCACGGCCGCCGCAACGACGGCCCTCATGATGTGTGAAATGCATGGAATATCCTTTCATGAGGAGCCATATCGCATCATGTCTGGATATTTTCAAGATATATCTTAAAAGTGTTTTAGATAAAAATGAGGGGGCTTTGCCCCCTCAAACTCCCCCAGCAGGGACATGATGTCCCTGCACCCTCAACATTGGCGTCGTGCGGAAGCTCCAGCGGCGCGCGAGTGATCAGATTCGATTGCCTGCGGCGCGACGCGGCTCTCTCTCCCCGCCGGGGAGAGAGGTGGAGAGAGGGGAGCAACGCCGGGCCTGATCCACCAACCTTCCCACACCCACAACAGTCACCCCGGACTTGATCCGGGGTCCAGCTTTTCTGCTCCAGCGTTGCCGAAGAACAGCTGGACCCCGGATCAAGTCCGGGGTGACGTGGGGAGAGGTCGGTGGAACACACCCCCAAAAGCGCCGCAGGCAATAAGCTCCCATCCTCAACCTCCAGCCTCGCGCCGGGCTGATGGCCCCCACCCCAACCCCTCCCCTCGAAGCGAAGCTGACGCGAAGCGTCAACGGGAGGCGCTAAAAACTCCGGGGGTGCAGGGGCGTCACGCCCCTGCCGGGGGAGTTTGAGGGGGCAGAGCCTCCTCAACTCTGACCTCTCCGCAAAATAGCCGGGCCCCGGGTCTGGTCTGCGGGCACGCTGCGGGTGTCAGATAACGCCCCCCACCAAACCCCTATTTCCCGGTAAACTGCGCCGGGCGCTTCTGCAGGAACGCCATCACACCTTCCGCGAAATCGGCACTCCGCCCCGCCAGCATCTGGTTGCGGCGTTCCACCATCAGCCCTTCGGTCAGGCTCTTGTCCATGCAATCGCGGATGCCGGTGCGGATCAGCGTCAGCGCCTTTGTCGGCCCGCCCGCCAGCTTCTTCGCGATTTCATGCGTGCGGGCGGCCAGATCGGCGTCCTCCACAACCTCGGAAACCATGCCCCATTCATAGGCGAGATCGGCGGAAATGCGTTCGCCCAGCATCATCATGCGGGTGGCGCGCGCCCGGCCGATCATGCGCGGCAGCATCCATGTGGAGCCGACATCGGGCACCAGCCCGATGTTCACGAACGCCTGCAGGAAATAGGCCGACTTCGCAGCGACGATGATATCGCCTGCCAGCGCGTAAGAGCAGCCTGCCCCGGCGGCCGGGCCGTTCACGGCGGTGATGAAGGGCACCGGCAGCGCGAACAACCGCTCCATCAGCACGTTGAAATGGGTTTCCAGCACCTTCCCCGCGTCGATTGGCCCGCCCGTGCTCGGGCCACCGCCCGCCGTGCCGGGGGCCAGATCCGCACCGCTGGAAAAGCCCCGGCCCGCGCCCGTCAGCACGAGGCAGCGCGCGGAGGAAAGGCCGTCGCGCAACTGGTCCACCGCGTCGATCATTTCGCCGATCACATCGGTGTTCAGGCTGTTCAGCTTGTCGGGCCGGTTGATCGTCAGCGTGGCAACGCCGTCGGCTTCGGTCCAGGTGATATGCGCATAGGCCATTCGAAAAACCTCCCGTTCGGATAGGTGGAGGATGTAGCCCGGCAGCGGCCAGCGCCGCCGCTCGGCAAATGGCTAGGCAGGCGTCAGGTGCGCGCGGACACCATCAGGAAGGCGGGCACGCCTTCTTCGCCGAAGCCGGGGCCGATCGGCGGGCCGTCATCGCGATCCTGATAGCCGCGCGAACGGTCGCCGCGGTCCCGCCCGTCCCGTCGAGAGTCGTCGCGCCGGGGTTCGTCGCGGCGATTGTCCTGACGGCGCGGTTCGTCGCGGCGGCTCTCCTCGCGCGGGCCGCTGTCCCGGCGGGGTTCGTCCCGGCGTGATTCCGGGCGCCTGCGTTCGCGGCGGGGCTCCTCCACCCTTGCCTCGCGGGCGGGGGCTTCCTCCTGCCGCTTCGCCTCCGTCCGGCGGCCGTCGCGGCGACGGGGCGCGGCTTCGGCGCGCTCCTCCGCGTCCGGCGCAGCGGCCTGCCGCGCCATCGGCGCGCGGCGCGGGATGCTCTGGCCCGTCAGCTTTTCAATGTTGGCAATCGCCTCGGCGTCTTCGGCGGTGATCAGCGTGATCGCCACGCCCTTTTGCCCGGCGCGGCCGGTGCGGCCGATGCGGTGGACATAGTCATCCGGGTGCCAGGGCACATCGAAGTTGAACACATGGGACACGCCCTTCACGTCCAGCCCGCGCGCGGCGACGTCGGATGCGACCAGCAGGTTGATGTCGCCATCCTTGAAGCGGTCCAGCTCGCGGATGCGGTCCGCTTGCTCCATATCGCCGTGAATCTGCCCCACCTTGAAGCCGTGCCGCTTCAGGCTGGCTGCCAGATCGCGCACCGTCGTCTTGCGGTTGCAGAAGATGATCCCGGCCTTCACATCGTCGTCAAGGATCAGCTGCCGCAGCACGTCGCGCTTTTGCCGGCTTTCCGCGGGCATCAGCGATTGGGTGATATCCTTGTTGGTGGTGGCAGGCCGCGCCACTTCCACCATCTTCGGATTGGTCATGAAGCGGTCCGCCAGCTTCTTGATCGGCGGCGGCATGGTGGCGGAAAACAGCAACGTCTGCCGCTCCGCCTTGATGAGGGTGCAGATTTTCTCGACATCGGGGATGAACCCCATGTCCAGCATCCGGTCCGCCTCGTCGATCACCAGCACGTCCACGCCGGAGAGCAGAATCTTGCCGCGCGCATGCTGGTCCATCAGCCGCCCCGGCGTGGCGATCAGCACGTCCACGCCCTTTTCCAGCGCCTTGTCCTGATCGCCAAAGGCCACGCCACCGATCAACAGCGCCATGGAAAGCTTGTGATATTTGCCGTATTTCTCGAAATTCTCGGCCACCTGCGCGGCCAGTTCGCGCGTGGGTTCCAGGATCAGGCTGCGCGGCATGCGGGCGCGGCTGCGGCCTTCGGCCAGAATGTCGATCATCGGCAGCACGAAGCTCGCCGTCTTGCCGGTGCCGGTCTGCGCGACTCCGATCAGATCCTTGCCCATCAGAACCGGCGGAATGGCGGCCGCCTGAATGGCGGTCGGCTCGGAATAGCCGCTGTCGGCAACGGCTTTCAGCAGGGCATCCGACAGGTGCAGGTCTGAAAAGGGCAATTCAATTCCTTGGGAGGTATATTGGCGGGGGCAGATTGGCGCAGCATGTGCCAGCGCTGTGCGCAATAGCGCGCCGCGCTTCACAAGAAAAGGGCCGCGTCCGATCTTGCCGTCCCCAACGAAAAGAGGGGAGCGGACCAGCCGCTCCCCTCCCCTCGCTTGCGGGCGGTATGCCCGCCCGTCCTCCCCGCAAAGCTAGAAGCGGAAACCTGCCGTCAGACCGTAACGGCGGGGTTCCAGCGTGAAGATGTTGGTAAAATTCCCCGAGGATTGGTCGGTGGAATACAGCCCGGTGATGGCGCTGTTGTCGGTGATGTTCTGGATGAAGGCGCGGACGAACCAGCGGTCATTCTGCCCGTTCAACTGCACCTGCGCGTTCATCACCAGATAGGAGGGGATGCTGGTGCGGGTGGAGTTGAAGATGCTGCCATAGCTGTCCCCGGTGAAGGCGAAATCCCAGCGCGGCACGATCGTCATCCCGTTGGACAGATCCTGCGTCCATTGCACGCCACCGGCAATCTTGAACTCAGGTGCTTGCGGCAGCCTGTTGCCCTTGATGTTGTTTTCCACGCCCGGGCTGAGCACGGCGACACCATTGGCCGTGGCCGTCGCGGCCAGCACAGAGCAGATGCTGAACGCCCCGGTCGCGCCGTTGATGCCGCTGTCTGTCGGGAAGGCGGTTGGCCCGCGCAGCCCCAGCTGCGTGTTCACCGCCGTGACATAGCCATTGGTCAGCGCCGCGCCGCCCGCGCCGGTGGGCACGACGGCGCAATTGGCTCCGTTCGTCAGATCCTTCACGATCACCGCATCGGAACGGCCACCCGACGGATCGAACGGATCGGCCAGATATTTGTCGGAACTGACTTCGGTGTGCAGGTAGGACAGGCTGAGGTTCACCGTGAGCGGCGGGATCGGGTTGACGATACCTTCCACTTCCAGCCCCCAGATATTGGCGTCCACATTGTCGTTCACCGGTGTGCGGGCGACGATCCGGCTCAGCTGCAACGCCTTGTATTTATAGTAAAAGGCCGTTGCGTTCAGCTGGATCGTGCCATCGGCGAAGCGGTTCTTCGAACCAATTTCGAAGGCGTCGATGAACTCCGGCTCGAAGCCGTCCGGCACCGCGAAGATCGGCTGCAGCGGCGGGTTGATCCCGCCCGATTTGTAACCGCGCGAGTAGGACGCATAGAGCAGATTGTCGTCGGTGATCTTATAGTCGACGACGAAGCGGCCCGTGAATTCATCGAACGACACGCTGCGTTCCGCCCAGGGCTGGATGCCCGGCGTGCTGGGATCGGCATCCCAGCCTGCCATGAACGGAGAATCGAAGGCGTTGTCCAGCCCGAAGGGAACCGCAAAGCTCGCCAGCGTGGAGCGGGCGCGCAGGCTCTTCTTGTCGTTGTTGTAGCGCAGGCCGACGGTGAACTTCAGCGAGTCGGTCGCCTGGAAATAGGCTTCGCCGAAGATGCCATAGCTCTTCAGACGCATGTCCTGCGTGTTGTTGCGGAAGAAGGGCGTGCCCAGATAAATGTTGCCCAGCGCCGGGGTGCCCACGGCGGTCGCGGCACCCAGAACGCCCGAGAGATAGTCGATCCCGAAGGAGTTCACATAATAGCTGTTCTCCTTCATCTTCATGTCGTTGAAGATGGCGCCCAGCAGGAAGTTGAACTTCCCGTCGAAATCGCTGGAGACGATGCCTTCAACCGTCCACGCCTTCAGATACTGGTTGGAACGGTCGAAATCCTGCGGGGTGGACGAGCAATATTTATGCCCGCCAAAAGCCCCCGTCCCGGTTTCTTCCGCCAGCGAGGTGCAAAGCTCTCCGGAAGGGCCGTTCGGGAACAGCGCGGCCAGCATCGGGCGGAACTGCGGCAGCACCGTCGCCAGCCCGTGCAGGTTGTTGATGCCGGTCTGGTAAATGGCGCGGTTCTGCACCGACAGGCTGTAATCCTGCGAGCTGTCCACCGAGTTTTCCTGGAACTGGCCTGACAGCTTGGCCTTCACCGGGCCGAAATCATGCTCGATCTTGGCCTGAACCTGGATTTCCTCGGCTTTGTAGGTCGGTGCGAAGTCCGTATACACCTTGCGCGGATCGGCCGGGTTCTGCCCGCCCGTATTCGCATCCGGCCCATAGATGCTGCCAAGTCCGACAGTGGAGAGCGTGGGGCCGAACGCCGCACCGCCCTGAATGCGCAGGAATTCCCGCGAGGTCAGCGTGCCGACGAAGGTGGAGTTGGAATTGGTCAGCCCATATTCGCGCCGCCCGGGCAGACAGCCCAGCACGCCTGTCGGGTCGCGCTGGCACATCTGCTTCTGGATGCGCATCCGGTTGTCGTCTTCCTTGAACCAGTAGCCCATCACATCGACGGTGGTGTCAGACGTCGGCTCCCAGCGCAGCGAGCCGCGCAGCGCGAACATGTCGCGGCCATCATAATGATCGCCGTTGAAGACATTTTCCGTATAGCCGTCGCGCTTCAGGTAGAAACCGGCCGCGCGGGCGGCGAAATTCTCACCAAGCGGCACGTTGACCATGCCTTGCAGGCGGATTTCGTTGAAATTGCCATAGCTGGCCTCGCCGCTCGCCTTGAATTCGCGCGGATCGGGCTTTGCCGTCACGAAGTTGACCACGCCGGATGTGGCGTTACGGCCGAACAGCGTGCCCTGCGGGCCGCGCAGCACTTCCACCCGTTCCAGATCGAAATATTCCGTTTCGAACAGGCGGGTTGCGAACAGCGGCAGATCGTTCAGGTGGATGGCGGTGGCGCTGTCGCACGACACGCCCACGCACAGATCGCCCACGCCGCGAATGGTGAAGCTGGAGCCGGTGAAATTGCCCTTCGAGAAGGTGATGTTGGGCAGCGTCAGCTGGAGCTGGGTGGCGTTGTTGATTTGCTTTTCCGTCAACGCCTCGGCGGAAAAGGCCGACACCGCGATCGGCACATCCTGCAGGCTCTGCGCCTGCCGCTGTGCGGTGACGATAATATCCTCCACGCCGGACGACGCGGTCTGCGCCTGCGCCGCGCTTAACACACCGATCAATCCATGAACCGAAACGGCAGACACGAGCACGGCGCGAAGCGCCAGCTTGCTGGTCTTCATAATCGAACCTCCCCAACTCCCACCGGCGCGTTTTCGCGGCCGATTTCCCACCAGACGCGTTTCGCGTCTGACCGAGCCTGGCGAGGCATACGGAACCACCACTTGCGACCGCCACGGCGCGAACCGTGGATCTCCCTGGCCGTGTGGCTTTTCTCCCGCCGGTCCTCCCCAGGCCGACGTTGGTATTGAAACAGCAGCACTCGGGCTTGTCCAGCCGTGCAAGGGGCTTTTCGCCCCTCACGAAAATGAGGACATGACCTTGTCTCTATTCGGCAACACACTGATGGGGCGCGGGTTAACCACGAATGGCCCCGTGCGCCTGTTTTCCAGCGATCAACCGCCCCATATCAGCGGCGGCGAACGGGCTTCATTTCGCTGATCGTGCTCACCCGACAGGCCCCGCCGGCCCTGCTCATCACCCGGTCTGTCCCGGCGCAGAATTTGCCCGGCACACGCGGCTGGTAATAAAAGCCGCCATAGTAACTGAGCTGCGGGCATTGCTGCGCCAGCGTCAGCCGCCAGCGCTTGCCGCCGCGCATCGTCACATCCACCGTCCGCGCATCCACCACGATGGCACCGGCTATGTTGGCCGTGTCGAAACAGCCCGTGCGGCTGGTTCGGGCAGGCACCCAATGTTCGACGGCGGCGGAAGGCGGCATCGGCCGCACCGGCACCACCCCCACCTGCGCCCCGGCCGGTTGCGCGAAGCAGCAGCCCGCCGCAATGGCGGCAAGCAGGCGCAATCCTCCCGCACGGGGGCGCTTCACAGGAGTGTCTCGACGCAGCACGACATGAGGCAGCGCCATGTCTGGCGCGGCTTGAACCGGCTGTGAACCCCCCGTTTTGCCGCATCGCCCCTCAGTTGGCGGGTTTCACGAACTTCAGCGTCATGCGGTCGCTTTCGCCGATTGCCGCATAGGTCGCCTTGTCCGTATCGCCCATCGCGTAGGTGGGCGGCAGCGTCCACACGCCCTTGGGGTGATCGGCCTTGTCTTTGGGGTTGGCATTCACCTCGCTGCTGCCGACATATTTGAACCCGGCCGCCTCGGCCAGCCGGATCACCTCGCTCTGTTTCACATAGCCGGTGCGGCGGCTCTCCTCCGTATCGGGCCGGTCTTCCGGCATCCGATGTTCCACCACGCCCAGCACGCCGCCGGGCTTCAGCGCGCCGTAAAAGGCCTTAAAGGCATCTGCCGCGAAATCCGCCATCAGCCAGTTGTGCACATTGCGGAAGGTCAGCACCATGTCGGCAGAGCCGGGCGCGGCAAGGTTGGTTTCAATGCCCTTGCCGAAGCTCGTCACCGCGACATTGCCGTAAAGTTCCGGGTTCGCCTTCAGCTTCTCGATAAAGCTGGCGCGCTGCCGCAGTGCGTTGGGCGATCCCATCGGGTTGTTGTGCGCGGCGACATAGCGCCCCTTGGCGGCCAGCACCGGCCCCAGAATCTCGCTGTACCAGCCGCCGCCGGGCGTCACTTCCACCACTGTCATCTCCGGGCGCAGGCCGAAAAACAGCAGCGTTTCCTTGGGATGGCGATATGGGTCGCGCGCGCGGTTCGCCTCGCTGCGCTGCGGCCCGGCCAGCGCCGCGTCGATCTTCGCAGCCGTTGCGGCTTCTGCCTTTGTCTGCGCGGCAGAGGGCGTCATCGCCGTCACCGCCAGAACCGCCGCGACCAGAGTGCGCATCATCCTCTTTCTCCCATCCCATTTCACCCGCACGGCGGGGCTTGTCAGCCTCATAGGCAATCCCCAGTTAGCCGCCAAGACAATGGGCTGGACATTCTCTCTTGTGGCCACCGGCGCGGCGTTGTTTTCGCTGTTGCTGGCGGGCTGGATGCAGGCGCGGCGCGGTATCGGCCGCTTCTCGCTGGTGCCTTGGGATTATGTGATGATCGTCTCCGCGCTGCTGTTGCTGGGCCTGTTGGCGCACCTCGCCATCCTCTGGCGCGACGGCTGGCCGGCCTGATCCCACTCAGTCCAGAAAGAAGTCGATCGTCGTGACAACGCGCACCTTCTGATAGGGCGTGTCGGTGCCGATCCCGGTTTCGCCGTCGCGGCCGGTGATGGAAAACAGCCCCTGCGTCGCCTGCCGGATGCCGCCCACCCTGGTGTCGCTGTCGCGCGCGAACTGGTCGGCGGCTTCCCGCGCGCTCTTGGTTGCCTCCGCGATCATCGCGGGCTTCACATCGTTCAGCTTGGTGAAGCTATAGGTCACGCCGCCGCCGCCATCGCTGTCCAGCGCGACACCCTTGCGGATCACCTCTGCCTGATTGGCGAAGGCCTTTTCCATGCGGGCGATATCGGTGGTGCGGGCCAGAATGCGCTGGCGGATGGTGATGTTCAGCCGCCCGGCCGAATTGTCCATATACTGGCTGACGGAGGAGCCGCGCGGCTGGATTTCCGCAGGCGTGAAGCCATTGGCAGACAGGAAGGCGTGCACGGCCGCCGCATCGGCATCCGCCCGCGCCTGAACCGTGCCCAGATCGCTGCCGTTCGCCTGCGTGGCGATCACCCATGTGGCAAGATCGGCCTGCACATCGCGTTCGGCCACGCCGCGCACCGTCACCACCGCATTGCCCTTGCGGATATCCGCCAGCCCGCCGGATACGAACAGCCCCGCCAGCGCCAGACCGGCCCCGATCAGCGCGCCCGAAACCACCGTGGAATTCGTCCAGTCCATCACCCGCTCCTGCCTCGTTGCCCATGCAGCGCGCTTCGGGCTTGCAGTCAAGCCGCTTCCGGCGGGGTGGCGGGCGGCCTATGAAGCATGCGCATCTCCGATTCCCATTCGCAGGACAGCCCGATGAAATATCTGCACACGATGATCCGCGTTTCCGATCCCGATGAAACCATCCGCTTCTTCAACCTGCTGGGCCTCAGGGAAATCCGCCGGATGGAGAATGAAGCAGGCCGCTTCACGCTGATCTTCCTCGCCGCCCCCGGAGACGAATCGGCGCAGATCGAACTCACCCACAATTGCGGCGAAACCGGCTATGCCGGCGGCCGCAATTTCGGCCATGTCGCCTATGCGGTGGAGAATATTTACGAAAGCTGTCAGCGTCTTGCAGACGCCGGAGTGACGATCAACCGCCCCCCGAGGGACGGCAACATGGCATTCGTGCGCACGCCGGATGGTATTTCGGTTGAGCTGCTACAAATGGGCCCAGCACTCCCGCCTGCGGAACCATGGGCTTCCGCGCCGAATATTGGCAGCTGGTAAGATCAGCGACCATCTTGCTTTTTGGTTAATATTTCGCTTATCTTCCGCCGTCGCTCGGCGGAGGGACCGCGGTGCGGTTACTAGAGGGGGCACATTATGAAAATCGGACAAACTCTTTGCGCCTTCGGGCTTCTCGCCACGACATCGGCCGCCTCGGCGCAGGCCGATGTGATCGTTACGCAGGATTATCTGAAGATGGGCTGGGAACAGGTTTCCACGCTCGTCCCCTATGGCGATCTCAACCTCGCCAGCGACAAGGGTGTCGCCACCCTGCGGGAGCGGGTGAAGGCCGAAGCGCGGAAGATCTGCGGCAAATCCGATGGAACCGCCAAGAATACGGCGAACACCAGCACCTGCTATGATTCGGTGATCGCCTCGGCGGAACCGCAGATCGTGAAGCTCGCCACAGACGCCAAAGCGCGCTGATTCGCACAGGATCGGGCAGGCCGAACCGCCAGTATCATGGCGGCCGCTTCTGCTTTCGGGTAGAATGGTCGCTATGGTACAGGAGAGCACACAGGCAGCATCGGCGGTGATCGCCCGGCCGATCCGGATTCCGGCGCTTTCGGACAACTACATCTGGCTGCTGCCCTATGCTGCGGGCCGCGCCGCCGTGATCGATCCGGCTGTGACGGAACCGGTGCTGGAAGCCGCCGCTGCCCATGGCCTGCAAATCACCCATATCCTGAACACCCATTGGCACCCCGATCATGTCGGTGGCAACGCCGCCATCAAGGCCGCAACCGGCTGCACCATCATCGGCCCGGCGCGGGAAGCGGCGCGCATCCCCGGCCTCGATCGCGCGGTGGATGAAGGCGATCAGGTGACACTCGGCGGGCTTGTGGCAGACGTGCTGTTCGTGGGCGCCCACACCGCCGGGCACATCGCCTATCATTTCCCCACCGCGCATCTGCTGTTCCCCGGCGACACGCTGTTCGCCATGGGCTGCGGCCGCCTGTTCGAAGGCAGCGCAGATGATATGTTCCGCGCGCTGGGCAAGCTCGCCCGGCTTCCGGCGGACACCGAAATCTATTGCGCGCATGAATATACCCTCTCCAACGCGCGCTTTGCCATCACCGCAGAGCCGGGCAATCAGGCGCTCGCCGCCCGGTTTGCCGCCGTTCAGGCAGCCCGTGCCAAAGGCTTGGCGACAGTTCCGTTCCGCCTGTCAGACGAACTGGAAACAAACCCCTTCGTCCGCGCCACCAGCGCAGACGAACTGGGCAAGAGGAGGACAGCGAAAGATGCGTTCTGACCAATTGCTGATCGCCACCGGCCTGCTGCTCGCCACGGCAAGCGCCTTCGCGGCGAAACCGCCCATCACCGATCCGGCCACGCTGAAAACCACTGGAGACGCGCGCAACTGCATCTCCAACATGCCGCAGGTTTCCACCACGCCGGCGGGATCCTCGGTGCTGATGTTCCAATCCGGCAGCCGCTGGTATCGCAACGACCTGCGCAGCAGCTGCCCGGCGCTGCGAGACGACCGGGTGCTGGTGTTCCGAAACGTGCAGGGCAGCCAATATTGCGCGCTGGACCAGTTCGACGTGGTGGAACCGGCAGGCCGCATGAACCTGGGTTCCTGCGCGCTGGGCAAATTCACGCCGGTGGAGGTGCCGAAAGGCACGCGATTTAAGTAAGGCTGTGCCAGTAAGGCGCGCTGTCGTTGAGGGGGCGCTGCCCCCTCAAACTCCCCCGTCCCCACCCCATGAACAAGTTCATGGGGACCCCGGGCAAGGGCGTGACGCCGCTCGTACCCCCGGACTTTTTTCTTAGCCCCTCCCTGCAGGGGAGGGGTTGGGGTGGGGGCTATCCGCTTGGCGCGAGGTTAAAGGTTATAGCCTGCGGCGCTTTTTAGCTGATGTCCCGCCCTCCCCCCGCTCAGGCTGAGCTTGTCGAAGCCCCATGTGGCATAACCCCGGGCTCAGCCGTTGCGCTCTCGCCTCGGGGGCTTCGACAAGCTCAGCCTGAGCGGGTTGGGGGGTGGGTTGGGGTGGCGGTGGGTTTGTGGGGATGTTGCGGACCAAGACCGGCGTTGACACCCCCTCTCCATCTCTCCCCCTTGCAGGGGGAGAGCGCTTCGTAGCGCCGCAGGCAATCGAATCTGATCATGACCACGACGTTGGAGTGAGGGCACAACGCCAAGTTAGAGGGTGCAGGGAAATCATTTCCCTGCCGGGTGGCGGGCAGAGCCCGCCCCGCCGGAGGCAACACCCCTCCCTCAGCGCAAAACCCCGGCCCTACCCCTGCCAGCTCAGCACCGGCTGCCGCGCCGCCCGGGTTTCGTCCAGCCGGCTGCGCGGGGCGTAGTGCGGGGCGGTGGCGAAGCGTTCGCCTTCGCCGTTGGTGGCGGCGGTGGCGATGGCGCGCATGGCGGTGATGAACTGGTCCAGCCGCGCCTTGCTTTCGGTTTCGGTGGGTTCGATCAGCATCGCGCCGTGGACGACCAGCGGGAAATACATGGTCATCGGGTGGAAGCCTTCGTCGATCAGCGCTTTCGCCATGTCGATGGTGGTGAGGCCGGTGTCTTTCAGGAAGCTGTCGTCGAACAGGGCTTCGTGCATGCAGGGGCCGGTGCCGCCGAAGGGGGCGGTCATCAGATCGTCGAGGCTGCGCAGCAGGTAGTTGGCGTTCAGCACCGCGTCTTCAGACACCTGCCGCAGCCCGTCTGCCCCGTGCGAGAGGATGTAGGCGAGCGCGCGAACGAACATGCCCATCTGTCCGTGGAAGGCGGAGAGGCGGCCGAAGCTCTGGCCATGATCCTCGGCGGAGGCGCTTTCTTCCTCCACCAGATGGAAGCGGCCCTCCTGCTCCACCACGAACGGCAGCGGCGCGAAAGGGGCGAGCGCTTCGGAGAACACCACCGGGCCGGAGCCGGGGCCGCCGCCGCCGTGCGGGGTGCTGAAGGTCTTGTGCAGGTTGATGTGCATGGCGTCCACGCCGAGATCGCCGGGGCGGACGCGGCCGACGATGGCGTTGAAGTTTGCCCCGTCGCAATAGACATAGGCCCCGGCGGCGTTGACGGCATCGGCGATGCGCTTCAGGTCCGGCTCGAACAGGCCGCAGGTGTTGGGGTTGGTGATCATCACCGCGGCGACGTCCGGGCCGAGGCGGGCCAGCAGCGCATCGGTATCCACCCGGCCGCGCGCGTTGGCGGGGATGCTTTCCACGCTGTAGCCACAAAAGGCAGCCGTGGCCGGGTTGGTGCCGTGGGCGGATTCGGGTACCAGCACCACGGCGCGGGCATCGCCCTTCGCTTCATGCGCGGCGCGGATCGCCAGCATGCCGCACAATTCGCCATGCGCGCCGGCCTTGGGCGTCATGGCGACGGCGGGCATATTGGTCAGCGTTTTCAGCCATTCCGCGAGGCTGTGGATCAGTTCCAGCGCGCCCTGCACGCTGTCTTGCGGTTGCAGCGGGTGCACGTCCGCGAAGCCCGGCAGCCGCGCCATCTTCTCGTTCAGGCGCGGGTTGTGCTTCATGGTGCAGCTGCCCAGCGGGAAGAAGCCCAGATCGATGCCGTAATTCTGGCGGGAAAGGCGGGTGTAGTGGCGCACCGCCTCCCCTTCGGCGAGGCCGGGCAGGCCAATGGCGGCTTCGCGGGTGAGGCCGCCAAGTCGGGAGGCGTGGGCGGGCGCGTCTTCAAGATCGACGCCGGTCACATCCGTGGAGCCGATCTCGAAGATCAGCGGTTCTTCCAGCATCAGCGCGCGATTGCCCGTCACGGTGGGGGCAGCATCGGCGCTGGCGGCGGCGGGGGCGGAGGGGCGGCCCTGCATGTTCATGCTCATTTCGAAACCACTTCGGTCAGCGCGCGCACCAGCGCATCGATATCGGCAGGCGAAACCGTTTCGGTTGCCGTGATCAGCAAGACATTGGCCAGATCCGGCAAATCGGGCCAGAGCCGTTCGGCACTGACGCCGCCAAGAACGCCCATTTCCGCCATGTCCCGCACGGCAGCCCTTGCGGGCACCGGCAGTTGCACCGCGAACTCGTTGAAGAAGCGCTCCGTCAGCAGCTTCACCCCCGGAATGGCGGAGACGCGCTCGGCTGTTTCGCAAGCCCGCGCATGGTTCAGCGCCGCAAGTTGGCGCAGCCCCTTTTCCCCCAGCAAGGTCATGTGAATGCTGAAGGCAAGGCTCATCAGCCCGGAGTTGGTGCAGATGTTGGACGTCGCCTTTTCGCGGCGGATATGCTGTTCGCGGGTGGAGAGCGTCAGCACGAAGCCGCGCCGCCCGTCTGCATCCACGGTTTCCCCGCACAGCCGCCCCGGCATCTGCCGCACATGCTTCGAATTGCAGGCGAACAATCCCAGATGCGGGCCGCCGAACTGCAACCCCACGCCCAGAGACTGGCCCTCGCCCACCACGATGTCCGCGCCCATCTCGCCGGGGGATTTGATCAGGCCAAGAGAAACAACTTCGGTCACAACGACGATCAGCAGCGCGCCTTTGGCGTGGCAAGCCGCAGCCAGTTCCGTCAGGTCTGCGACATGGCCGAAGCAATCCGGGTTCTGCACGATTACGGCGGAGGTCTGATCGTCGATCTGAGCGATCACATCGGCCAGATCCTCGGTCGGCGGGGTGCAGCAGATGGTGGGCACGCCCATCACCAGTTCGTCGCCGGTGAAGTGGCACAGCGTTTCCGCCGCGCGCAGATATTGCGGGTGAACGCCGCAGGAAATCACCGTTTTCGGCCGCTTGGTGATGCGGCGGGCCATGAAAATGGCCTCCGTCATCGCGGTGGAGCCGTCATACATGGAGGCGTTCGCCACCTCCATGCCCAGCAGCCGGGCCACCTGAGTCTGGAACTCGAACAGATATTGCAGCGTGCCCTGCGCGATTTCCGGCTGATAGGGGGTGTAGCTCGTCAGGAATTCGCCGCGCTGGATCAGATGATCCACGCTCGCAGGCACATGGTGGCGATAGGCCCCCGCGCCCAGAAAGAAGGGGTAGGCCCCAGCGGCCATATTCTTCGCGGCCATGCGGGTCAGCTCGCGCTCCACCAGCATTTCCGGCTGATGATTGGGCAGGCCGGGGATCGGCCCCGCCAGTCGCGCGCCCGCGGGCACGTCCACGAACAGATCGTCGATGGACGCCGCACCCACCTTGGCGAGCATCGCCGCCCGGTCATCCGGCGTGAGGGGAAGATAGCGCATGCTCTACTCCTGAAGGGGCTTTTTCGCCTGCCAGCGCAGGCGGACATAATCGGCGCTCCAGTTGCCCGCGCTGTCTTTCAGCACGGGTTCCAGCAGCGTTTCAATTTCGTCGATCACTTGGGCACGGGCCGCTTCCGGCACCCCGGATTCGTCGAGGAATCCGGCGCGGAAGGTTTTCAGCCAGCCGCGAATGCCGCCGGGCAGCGGCGTCGGCCGGGCGATGATGCGGGCGTCGATTTCGGCAAACCCGGCCGCCTGATGGATGGCGGCGAAGGCCTCGGCCGTCAGATAGGTCTGCCCGCCGCCCGATTCCGGGCTGTAGCCATGCGCCTTCAGCACGGCGCGCAAGGCGGTGCGGATGGCGGCGATGTTCATGAAGCCGCCGCATTCACCGACATAGCGCCCGCCCGGCTTCAGCGCGCGGAACACGCCCTCCGCCACCGCCTGCTGATCTGGCATCCAGTGCAGCGCCGCGTTGGAAAAGACGGCGTCGAAACGGGCGTGGAACGGTAGCGCCTGCCCGTCCGCCACTTCCACATTCAGGCCCTTTGCCCGCGCCGCCGCCAGCATGGCGGCCGAGCTGTCCACGCCCAGCACATCCGCGCCCGCCGCCGCCAGCTGCGCCGTCAGCACGCCGTCGCCGCAGCCCAGATCGAGGATCGCCTCGCCCGGTTGCGGCGCCAGCAACGCCAGCACCGGCGCGCCAAGGGCGGGCACGAAGCCCGCATGTTCGGCATAATCGGCGGGGTTCCAACCCATTACAGAGTTTCGACAAACGCCTTGTAGGCGGCTTCGTCCAGCAGCCCGTCCAGCTCATCCGGGTTGGACAGCGTCAGTTTGAAGAACCAGCCGTCCGCCTCGGGCGATGTGTTCACCAGATCGGGAGTCGCTTCCAGCGCGCTGTTGGCTTCCACGACGGTGCCGGAAACAGGCGCATAAACTTCGCTCGCCGCCTTCACGCTTTCCACCACGGCGGCTTCCTTGCCGGCCGCCACCGCCGCACCGGCTGAAGGGAGTTCCACGAACACCACATCGCCCAGCTGGCCCTGCGCATAATCGGTGATGCCAACGGTCGCGGTGTCGCCCGCGACTTCGATCCACTCATGGTCTTTCGTGTAGTAGCGCATATTCTATCCCCTTGTTCTAGCGAACGTAATTTTTCTGGTGGAACGGCATCGGCACCACGGTGGCGGAAAGCCGCTTGCCGCGCACCTCGATCTCCAGCGCTGCCCCCTCTGCGGCGTGCGCCGCATCCACATAGGCCATGGCGACGGGCGCACCGACGGAGGGGCCGAAGCCGCCGCTCGTCACCACGCCCACCTTCGCGTCACCCACAAACAGCTCCGCGCCCTCGCGCGCGGGCTGGCGGCCATCCGGCTTCAGCCCCACGCGCCTGCGCGCCGGGCCATCGGCCAGCGCCTTCAGAATGCGCGCCGCGCCGGGAAAACCGCCTTCGGCCTTGCGGCGCTTCGAAATGGCGAAGGCAAGCCCTGCCTCCACCGGCTCGATCTCCGGCGTCAGATCATGGCCATAGAGCGGCAGCCCGGCTTCCAGCCGCAGCGAATCCCGCGCACCAAGGCCGATCGGCTTCACCGCTTCATCCGCCAGCAGAGCCTCGGCAAAGGCCTCCGCCTCACTCGCGGGCAGCGAAATCTCGTAACCATCCTCGCCGGTATAGCCCGAGCGGCTGATGCCCAGCCGCACGCCCTTCCACAGATATGGCCCGGCCGTCATGAACTTCATCGCATCGATGGCGGGGATATCGGGGAACTCCGGCGTCACGCCCAGCCGCAACATCACCTCCACCGCCTTCGGCCCCTGCAGCGCCAGCAGGGCGGCGTCTTCCATGTGCGTCAGCGTGAGGCCAGCGGGCAGGCGCGCGCGCATATGGGCGATGTCGTCATGCTTGGTCGCGCCGTTCACGACCAAGTAGAAACGCGACCCCGTGTTGGTGACCATCAGGTCATCCAATATCCCGCCATCATCCGCCAGCAGCAGCGAATAGCGCATACGCCCGGCCGCCAACGCCTTGAAATCACCCGGCGCGATGCTCTCCAGCCACTCCGCCGCGCCTTCGCCGTCCAGCGTCAGCTGGCCCATATGGCTCACGTCGAACAGGCCGACGCTTTCGCGTGTCCACAGATGCTCCGCCATCACGCCGGTGGGATATTGCACCGGCATGGCATAGCCGGCGAAGGGCACCATCCGCCCGCCCAGCCGCTTGTGCAAGGCATCCAGAGGCAGGGTCTTGCAACTCGACAGATCGATCTCAGCCATGCACGGCTCCTCGTGACGCGAAGACGCTCCTCCCCATGAGAAGCGCGTTCCCCGCCCCCGCCTGTCACGAGTACCTGAGAGCTTTCACGGGGCTTGCGCCCGCTTACCCCTTCGGTGGGCTGCATCGCTGCAGCCGCTTTCCAGACTGCCGTTCCCTTACGAAAGCGCCGCTGCGGTCCGTTGGCCTGAGAGATTCCGGGGGCGGTTGCTCCTTCGGCGGAGGGTCTCCCCTCACTCTCCCGCAGCGCCGCCGGGCTTGTGACCCGCCGACACGAGAAGCTGTGCCCGGCGGCCGCGATTCGGTCAACCGCTTACCCGGCGCTTACCCGGATCACAGCCTTCCCCAGCAGCGTTCCATCCTGCATCGCCCGGAAGGCCTCCGGTGCCTGCTCAAATGGCACCTCCAGCCCGATCGCCGGGTTCAGATGGCCGCCGCCCGCGATCCGGTCGATCTCGTGCATCGCCCGCGCGCCCAGCGCCGGATCCTGCCGCCCCGCCTCACCTGCGCGCACGCCCAGAATCTCGATCTCTTTCAGCAGCGCCAGATTGGTCGCCACCCGCTCGGGCGCGCCCGCCACAAAGCCGATCACCAGATAGCGCCCGCCCCGCCGCAGCGTCTTCAGCCCCGGGCCGACCGCCGGGCCGCCCACGGGATCGAACAGCACATCCACCGCCCCCTTCAGCGTGGAAAGGTCCGGCGCATCGCGATCCAGCAGCAGCAACCTGTCCGCCCCGGCCGCCCGCGCCGCCTCCAGCTTCGCCAGCGACGAGGCCGCCGCCGTCACCTCGGCCCCCAGCGCCTTCGCCATCGCCACCGCCGCCAGCCCCATGCCGCCGCCCGCGCCCAGCACCAGCACATGCTCGCCCGCCGCCAGCCGCCCGCGCTCGGCCAGCGCCATCCATGCCGTCAGCGCACCGGTGGTGAAGCCAGCCGCCTCCGCATCGCTCAGCGCCTCGGGCACTTCGCGCAAGGTGGCCAGCGGCAGCGTCACCTGCTCCGCCAGCAAGCCGGTTCGCCCGCCGATCAGCAGCCGGTGCCCCAGCAGTTCGCCGGAAACCCCCTCCCCCACGGCGACGATCCGCCCCACGCCCTCCATCCCCGGCGTGAAGGGCAAGGGCGGCTTATACTGGTATCCGCCAGACAGCATCAGCAGATCGGGGTAATTCAGCCCCACGGCAGACACCGCCATCGTCACTTCGCCCGCGCCGGGCGCGGCCGGGTCCGGCAGCTCCGCCAGCCGCAGCGCGTCGATCCCCGCCAGCCGTTCCACAAGCCATGCCCGCAAATCGCCTCTCCCTCGCGTCTCTCCCTTATGGCGGGTTGCGGCAGGGCTGTCCCCCATGTCAATTCCGCAACAAATGGGAGTGGTAATGGGAGAGAGAGATGCTCAGCTTCGGACAAATCCTGTCGGCGCTCGGCGGCAGGCTCGGGGATGCCCCGGCGCTGATCCACGGCGACGAGGTGGTGAGCTGGTCTGACTATGACCGCAAGACCAACGCGCTCGCCAACGCCTTTCTGGCAGCGGGCGCGCAGGCCGGAGACAGGGTGGCGCACCTGATGCGCAATTCGCCCGCCTATCTCCTCACCACCGGCGCGGCGTTCAAGGCGCGGCTCGTGCATGTGAACGTGAACTACCGCTACACCGGCGAGGAACTGGCCTATATTCTGGACAATTCGGACTCCGCCGTCGTCGTTTACGATGCGGAGTTCGCAGAGGTGCTGGAAACGATCCGCCCCCGCCTGCCCGGCGTGAAGCTGTGGCTGCAGGTGGGCGGCACCCCGCCGCACTGGGCGCAGGATTTCGATGCCGTGGCCAATGGCCCCTCCGCCCCGGTTCAGGCCGATCACAGCGCAGACGATATGTTGTTCATCTACACCGGCGGCACCACCGGCATGCCCAAGGGCGTGATGTGGGATCAGGCCGCGCTGTGGACGGTGCTGGGCGGCGGCGCGCCGCTGCCCGGAATGCCCGCGCCGGACAGCCTTGAAGCCCATATCGCCGCCGTGGAAGCAGGCGCGGCCCGGCGCAAGGTGCTGGCGCTGCCGCCGCTGATGCACGGAACCGGGCTGCTGATGGGGATTTACGCGATGGCGCTGGGCGGCACGGTGATCACCGCCGCCTCGCGCAATTTCGATGCGGCCGAGGCGCTGAAACTGTCTGAGCTGCACAGCCCGGACGTGCTGGTGATCGTGGGAGACGCTTTCGCCCGCCCGCTGCTGCGCGCCATCGAAGGCGGCGAAGGCCGGCTGGGGCAGGTGGGGATGATGATTTCCTCGGGCACCATGTGGTCTCCCGAAATCAAGGCCGGGCTGCTGGGCCATTGCCCGACGATGATCTGCTATGACAGCTACGGATCGTCCGAAGGCCTCGGCTATGGCGCGTCCGTCTCCACCGCCGCCAACGCCGACGCCCCCACCCGCTTCCTGCACGACGCAGGCACCGTGCTGGTGGAGATCGACGAGGCAACCGGCGAAAAACGCATCATCACCGAACATGGCGTGCCCGGCCGCATCGCCCGCACCGGGCTGATCCCGCGCGGCTATTGGAAAGACCCGGTGAAAAGCGCCGCCACCTTCATCACCATCGGCAGCCAGCGCTACACCATGCCCGGCGATTTCGGCGTGCTGGAAGCAGACGGCAGCATCGTCCTGCTGGGCCGGGGCAGCCAGTGCATCAACTCCGGCGGGGAGAAAATCTTCCCCGAAGAGGTTGAGGAAACACTGAAAACCCACGCGGCAATCGAAGACGCGCTGGTGTTCGGCGTGAAAGACGAAAAATGGGGGCAAGCCGTCACCGCCGTGGTGGAAGCCCGAACCGCCGTCACCGAAGCCGAACTGATCGCGCATGTGAAGGCCAACCTAGCGGCCTACAAAGCCCCCAAGCATGTCGTGATCGCCCCCAAATGCCCCCGCGCCCCCAACGGCAAGGCGGACTACGACGCCGCGCGGAAACTGGCTGAGGATGCGGCGGTGAAGGCGGCTTGAGGGCGTTGCGGTTAAGTCGGCAACCTCGGAGTTAAGGAGGCTCCGCCCCCTCAAACTCCCCCGGCAGGGGAATGATTCCCCTGCACCCCCGACGTTTTAGCCCCTCCCCTTGAGGGGAGGGGTTGGGGTGGGGCCATCCGCTTGGCGCGAGTTTGGGGATTTAGTGCCTGCGGCGCTTTTGGGCAGCGTCCCGTCACCCTCCCCCCGCTCAGGCTGAGCTTGCCGAAGCCCCATGTTGCGCAACCCGGGGCTTAGCCGTTGCGCTTCCGCGTTGGGGGCTTCGACAAGCTCAGCCTGAGCGAGTTGGGGTGAGGGGTGGGGCGGTGGGTTTGTGGGGAGGTTGGTGGATCAGGCCCGGCGGTGACACCCCCTCTCCAACTCTCCCCCTTGCAGGGGGAGAGAGCCACGTAGCGCCGCAGGCAATCGAATTTGATCACTCACACGGCGTTCGAGTTAGGCCGCAACACCAATTTTGAGGGTGCAGGGAAATCATCCCACATTCCCCAAGTAAATCGCTGATTTTGCTGTCAGGATCTCAATATTTCCGATATAAATCATGGTGTTGATGGCCGTGAGGGGCGCGTTTGATGGATCACCCAGAGGGTGCGGGTTCGAAGCGGGCAGATCGGGTCGAGTTCGACCGCCGGGTGCATGTGGAGTTCCGAGGTGCGCAGCTCAGTTCCGACGGCGGCCTGCTGGTGATGCGCGAGCTGGATGACGCGCTCGGGCTGTCCGATCTGGCGGCAAAAGCATTGCGCGACACCCGGCGCGGCAAGAACACGGTCCACCGGCTTGACGGGTTGTTCCGGCAATCGGTGTTCGGGCGACTGGCCGGATACGAGGATGTGAACGACGCCGACCGCCTGGCCCTCGATCCGGTGATGCGCCAGGTCGTGGGTGGAAGGGCTGTCGATGCGCAAGCGGCCTCGGCCTCGCAGATGGGACGGTTCGAGACCGAGACACTGGCACAGCCCGAGAACCGTGCCGCGCTGGCCGACCTGAATGGCCAATGGATCGACCGGTTCCATGACCGTAACGGGCTGAAGTACATCGTTCTGGACATGGACAGTTCGGTCAGCCCCACCCATGGCGATCAGGAGGGCGCGGCCTGGAACGGGCATTTCGACTGCACCTGCTATCACCCGAACTTTTTGTTCAACCAGTTCGGCATGCTGGAGCGCTGCGCCTTGCGCCATGGCAACGTCCACAGCGCCGATGGCTGGCGGGACGTTCTCGACCCCGTCATCGCCCGCTACGCGGAGCGCGACCTTTGCGGCCGGTTCTTCCGGGCTGACGCCGCCTACGCGATCCCCGCGATCTATGAGCGGCTGGAAGAAGCCCGATTCTTCTAC
>NZ_VFSU01000024.1 GCF_006385875.1 Sandaracinobacter neustonicus
GATGAACCCCTCAAGCGCCGCCGCGCGTGTCCGTGTCGCCTGAAAATGCCCGGCAAGTATGTCTCCCTCGTTCACCGAGCCATTAGACAAAAAACGGTAGGCCGCCTTTGTATTGGCCCAGTCTTGACACGCCATCGGTATCGGTGCGCCAATCGCTCCTGCCATCTGCTTAAGCATCGTTCGAAGCCGTTCGCCCAGTCGCTTATCACGAAAGGCGGCGGGATCGACTTCCCCGTCAGCCCATCCTGCCGCATCGAAAACGGACGTCTCCACGTTGCACCCCGCCAACCGATTCAGGTGCCAGGGAATGAATCATGCTTGATTCCAGACGGGCAATGCTCATGCGGCCAACGGAATCACGCTCGCGACCACTTGTGGGTAATTGAAAGCGTGCGGGCCGCTGGCGACATCCAGATGCCGTGCCGCATCCGCCACCGTACGCGCCAGTGCGCCATGCACAGACCAGTTGGAAAAGCCGTTCAGCTTCGGAATGCGGCCGTGGCTGGGTTTCAGCCCGACGAGGCCGGTGAAAGCCGCAGGTTCGCGGATGGAGCCGCCGGCATCCGTGCCCGTCGCCAGCGGCACCATCCCGGCGGCCACCGCTGCCGACGAACCGCCGCTGCTGCCGCCCGGTGTCTTTTCGAAGTTCCATGGGTTGCGCGTGATGCCCCACAATCGGGTGCTGGTGGCCGAATCCATCCCGAATTCCGAACAGGCTGTGATGCCGATGATCACCGCTCCGGCCTTTCGCAGCCGTGCCACATGTCTTGAATCCGTCGTTTCGGGCGGGGCGTCGCGCAGAAACCAGCTGCCTTGCGTTATCGGAAGGCCTGCCGCCGGCTCCATATCCTTCACGCCGATTGGAACCCCGGCCAGCGGCCCCGGGTCAATGCCCTGAGCCACCTGTTGATCGATGCGTCCGGCGGCTTCCATTGCGGCTTCCGCATCGATGCGGATGAAGGCGTTGAGCCTGCCGTTCAGCCGCTCGATCTCGTCGAGCGACTCCCGAATCCGCGACCGAGCCTCCAGCTTCCCGGTGCGCACCAGCCCGGCGGTTTCCACGGCAGTCTTCATCGTTCTGTGGCTCCATGGTTGATATCAATTTATTGCTTTAACTGGATAAATTCAAAATTTTTGGCGACGGCCCGATCATTGTAAGCACTGTTGACATCGATTCAATCTGCGTTCAACATCCAAAGTAATCAGCGATCATATAAAGGGGGTCGCGCTTGCACATTTTCGCGAAGGAGACGTTGATGGAGTCAAGGCGTAAGGTCCGCTGGTCGTTGCTTCTGGCTGCTGCCTGCGTGATTGTTGATGCGGGTGCAGCCGCCGCACAGGGCACAGGCACAACGGCGGGCAAGGAGCCGTCGGCTGACAACAATCAGGATGCGATCACCGTGACGGCGCGCCGGGTGAACGAAGCGCCGGTCGAGGTGCCGGTGACGTTCAGCATGATCGACGGCAGCGCCCTTCGCGATCTGGGCATTTCCAACATCCGTGAGATCGTGGCGCTGGTGCCCAACGCCGTAATTCAGGATTCCGCCACCGGCCTCAACACCTTCATCAACATCCGCGGCATGCAGCTGGTGAACATTCAGGCCGAGCCGAATGTCGGGGT
Source organism: Sandaracinobacter neustonicus (assembly GCF_006385875.1). Taxonomy (GTDB): domain Bacteria; phylum Pseudomonadota; class Alphaproteobacteria; order Sphingomonadales; family Sphingomonadaceae; genus Sandaracinobacteroides; species Sandaracinobacteroides neustonicus. Next base: position 1,622 of record NZ_VFSU01000024.1, read on the forward strand.
GTATCGCAACGGCCTTTATGCTGGCGGCCATCGCCAGAGCCTTGCCGCGCAAGTGGATATCGAGCGGGTTGAAGTGCTGCGCGGGCCGCAGGGCGGCTATTATGGCCGCAGTTCGATCGGCGGTACGGTGGATATCATCTCCACCATGCCGAAGCAGGATTTCGGCGGCTATGCCCGCGCAGGCATCGGCAGCTATGGCCGCACCGAATTCGAAGGCGCGATCAACGTGCCGGTGACGGAAACGCTGGCGGTGCGGCTGACAGGCTGGCGGTTCAACCAGAACCGGGCGGAGATGAAGAACGAGACGCTCGACGAATATATCGGCAAGTCGAACGATCGCGGCGTGCGCGGAACGGTGCAGTTCGATCCCGTCCCCAGCCTGAACATTCAGGCGCTGGCGGAGTATCAGGAAGTCGATGGCCCGGCGCTGATTTCCTATGCTCCGAACGGCATCAGCGGCAACGGGCTGACGTTTCAGCCCTCCACGCCTGAAACACCGCAGGCGGTCTATCGCGACACCACCTCCACGTCGCACAGATACAATGCCTATTTCTTCCTGAAGACGAGCTATGATTTCGGCCCCGTCGAGCTGGCGCTGAACGGCAGCTACCGGGAATATCGGTTCAGAAGCACCTATGATCTCGACCAGACCAATCTGGGCCCGCCCTACAACATCAAGGCCTCCACCAGCCCGAACGACAAGGTGGACAATCTCTATCTGGAGGCCCTGCTGTCCTCGAAGCCGGACCAGCCTTTCACCTGGATGATCGGCGCCGCCTATTTCAAGGAGGATTATGATTATCAGGTCCTCAGCAATTACACGCTGAACGTCGACGCAGTGACCGGCTTGCCGCTGGGCCTTGGCGTGCAGACCATCCCGGTCGGCTCGCCAAAACCGGGCACCTCGATCGCAACCCGGTCGCGCTCGGTGTTTGCCACGGCCTCGTATGAATTCGATCCGCACTGGACGCTGAGCGGAGGCATCCGGTACAATTCGGATCAGAAGCGGCTGAACTTCCTGTCGGGGATCATGCCGATTTCGAATCCGCTGCTGGCCTATGTGGCGGCAGCCGCCTTCGGCAGCACCTTCCCGACCTTCGATCTCAAGTCGGAACAGACATTCAACTTCGTCGCGCCGACAGCCACCTTGCGTTACATGCCGAACAAGGATGTGAACTTTTACCTGACCTATGGTCAGGGCTTCCGCCCCGGCGCATTCAACCTGACTCCGGTTTCCGCGGAAACCATCCCCTACAAGGAAGAAACCGCCAGCAACTTCGAAGCGGGCGTGCGCACCAACCTGATGGACGGCAAGATGTCGTTCAACGCGGCGATCTTCTACATGCCGCAGGACAATGTGCTGCTCGCGCAATCGACGCCGCTTGGCCAATCCTATTATGCCAACGCCGGCCAGAGCAAAACCAAGGGGATCGAACTGGAACTGACCGCACGGCCGCTGTCCTGGCTGAGTGGCGGGGTTTCGCTGGGCCTGCTGGACGCGCATTTCAGCCGCGCGACCGTGAATGCGGGCACGCCGTCGGCCATCAAGCTGGATGGCAAGCAACTGCCCTACACGCGCAGCGGCACCATCAATGCGATGATCAATGTCGATGCCCCGGTCAGCGATGAGGTGAACTTCATCAGCACCGGCCTGTTCCGCTTCGAATGGGGCGGGCGGCTGGGCGATTATGTCGGCGTGAACGAGCCCTATCCGGCCTTGAACCGGATCGACCTGCAGGGTGGATTTGAGTTCCGCAAACAGATCCGGCTGACGGCGAGCGTCAAGAATCTGCTCGATGAACATGTCGCGCAATTCTACTTCTACAATGGCGCACGCACAGTCACGCCGGGACGGACATTCAGCGTGGATCTCAGATTCAGCTATTGAGCTTGTCGGGCCCGTGCGGTCAGTTGTGCTGACCGCCCGGGCAACCGGGACAACAGGATGAGGCCCCGCATGCCGAATGACGCGAATGCACAGCCGGGGCAGTGACCGCCTCTCCACCGCCCAGTTGCTTGCGTTCGGCTTCCCCGCCTTCACGCATGCCATGGTTGCCGGGCCGGTCTATACCATTCTGCCCACATTCTATGCTGCGAACACGGCCGTCAGCCTTGCGCAGATCGGCACGATCGCCGGCATCAGCCGGATTATCGATGCCCTGAACGATTCTGTGATGGGCTACATGTCTGACAAGACGCAGACCCGTTTCGGCAGCCGCAAGCCGTGGGTCGCGGCTTCGATCCTGTTCTGCGTGATCGGCGTCTATTTTCTATTCACGCCCGGCCCGCAGGCGACCTGGCTCTATTTCTTCATCTGGGCGCAGGTGCTTTACACCGGCTTTACCATGTTCGAAGTCCCGCGCGCGGCGTGGGGGGCGGAACTCAGCCGCGATTACAATGAACGCGCGACCATCGGCATGTATGTGGGCGGGTTCAACATTTCGGGCTCGCTGGCGTTTTTCCTGCTGCCGATCGCCATGGGGTTGCTGATTGGCAATTCCGAAATCGATGCCGGAACCCTGCGCACCACGGCGATCATTTATGCCGTTTTGATGCCGCTGGGGGTACTTCTTTCGCTGAAGCTGGTGCCTCAGGGCCGCAAGGTCGATCACAAGCAGCTGAAAATGTCCGATTTCCTGCACACGATCCGGCAATCGCGTCCGGCGCAGATCTTCTTTGGCTGCACCCTGTTGTGGGGGCTGGGGCAGGGCATCGTCATCGCCTGCGTCTACATCTTCTATGGCGTCTATATGCAACTGGGCGGCCAGTTCGCGATGATCATGGGCGCGCTCTATCTGGTGCAGGTGCTGTCGCTGCCGCTCTGGTCGCGCATCCTGCCCCGCTTCGACAGGAACCGGGTGTGGGCGGCCTGCATCGGCGCTACTGCGCTGATCGCGCCCGTCGTGCTGCTGCTGCCGCGCGGGGAAGCGGCGCTGATTCCGGCGCTGGGGATCGTGCTGGTGCAGGGCTTCCTCACCGCGCCCACCAATTTCCTGCCCGGTGCCATTCTGGGCGACGTGATTGATCATGACGTGCTGAAAACGGGCTCCAACAAGGCCGGGAACCTGTTCGCGGTGCAGATGCTGCTGATCAAGATTGCAATGGCGATCGGCGGCGCGCTCGCCTTCAACCTGCTCGATCTCGTCGGTTATGATGTGAAGCACGAGAATTCCGCCGCCGCCGAAACCGGGCTGGTGCTGATCTTCGTGGGCATGCCGATGCTGTTCTTTCTTGCGACGGCAATTATGGCGTGGAATTTCCCGATCACCCGCCGGAACCAGCAGACCATCCAGCGTCGGCTGGAACGGCGCAGGCTGCGGCAGGCGGCGGGCGAATAGCCAGCGTTACTGCGCCGTCCAGCCGCCATCGACCAGCAGGCTGGTCCCGGTGATCATCGCCGCCAGCGGAGAGGCTAGATAAAGCACGGCGGCGGCCACATCCTCTGGCGTTGCCAGCCGTCCCATCGGCAGCATCTGGCCCACAAAGGCTCGGAAGGCGGGATCGGCCAACATCGGCCCGGTCATCGGCGTTTCCACGAATGTGGGCGCCACCGCATTCACGCGGATTCCGTGCGGCGCCAGTTCCACCGCCATCGCCTTCGTCAGCCCCTCGATGGCATGCTTCGTCATGCAATAGACGGTGCGGCCGGGGCTGCCCACATGCCCCATCTGGCTGCTGATGTGCACGATCGAGCCGGGCTGGCCCCGGCGCAGCATGGACCGCACGGCTGCCTGCGCCACCAGATAGCTGCTGCGCACATTCAGTTGCAGCATCTCGTCCAGCACGTCGGCCGGCACGTCTGCCATTGGCATTGGCCTGTTGGTGCCAGCGTTGTTCACCAGAATGTCGAGATCGCGATCGGCAAGCGCAGCGTGAAACGCCGGATCGCGCACGTCCGCCGTCCAACCTTCGATCCGCTCGTGCTGCTTGCACAGCGCATCCAGCGCCGCCTGCTCGCGCGCCACCGCGATCACCTTTGCGCCCGCGTCGGCCAGCATCCGCGTGATGGCCGCTCCCAACCCCTTACTGCCGCCTGTCACCAGCGCGGTCTGGCCTTCCAGTGTCAGCGATGGTGCACGCATGCAGTCCTCCTTCCGCCCAAACCCCATTGCCACTATTCTTCAAATGTATACAGTGATCATATTAAGAGCAAGCCTGCGACTCCGCAGGCGCAGGTGGAGGACAGCAACCATGCCTTTCAAACCCGAAGCCGGGCAGTTCTATCGCATGCCGATCTTCTTCGGCCCGGCACCCGGCCCGCGCCAGTGGCCGCAAGGCCGGGATTTCGATTTCCGCGAAACCCCGCGCATGAAGATGATCGGCGTGCGCATGCTGACCAACGCAGACCAGTTGAAGGCGATGCTGCCGGATCGTTTCGAACTGCGCGGTCCGCCGGTGATCACGGTCGAGGCGAATTACATGACCGAGATCGGCTGGCTGGCCGGTCGCGGCTATAATCTGTGCGACGTGAAGTTCGAGGTTACGTTCCACGGCAAGGATGGCCCGGTGAACGGAACGCTGGTGCTGGTGCGTTTCGAGAATCTGGCCGATCCTATCCTCAGTGGCCGCGAGGAACTCGGCCATAACAAGATCTATTGCGAAATCCCGGAACCGCGCCTGTTGGATGGCCGCCGCTCGACCCGGCTCGGCTGGATGGAGACGCCCTTTCTGGACATGGCGGTGTGGGATCTCGGCCCGCTTCCCGAGGGAGCCGGCCCGCCGTTCGAGCCGGATCATCAGGGCATGCTGTCTTACAAATATATCCCCGCCACCGGCGATTGGGGGACGGCGGATGTCGAATATGTCACGCTTTCGCCGCACACCGAGCTTCGAAAGAATCTCAGCATCAATTCGCTGCAGGTGGGCAAGGGCGAGTTCGCTTTCCGCCGCGCGACATGGGAAGAACTCCCCACCCTCTATCACATCGTGAACGCCTTCGCGGAGTTGGAGAATCACGGCTTCCAGGGGGCCCATATGATCGAGACTATCGGTGGTTCCAGCCTCGCTGAAACCCGCCGGATCGATTGAAGGGGCGCGCAACATGCCGGTCACCCATCTGAAGCGCGGCAAGCCCGAAGCTGAGCGCGTGCTGGAACAGAGCCGCGTGCGCGAACTGGTGGAAGCCACGCTCGCCGATATCGAGGCGCGAGGCGACAGCGCCGTGCACGAGCTTTCGGTTAAGTTCGACGGGCTTTCCCGCCCCGGTTTCCGCCTGACAGCGTCGGAGATTGAAGCCGCGACTGCGAAGGTTTCGGTGCGCGACATGGCGGATATCCGCTTCGCCCAGCAGCAGATCCGGCGCTTCGCCGAAGCGCAGCGCGCCACGATGACGGATGTGGAGATCGAGACGATCCCCGGCGTGATTCTGGGCCACCGCAATATCCCGGTGCAGTCCGTGGGCTGCTATGTGCCGGGCGGGAAGTTTCCGATGGTCGCCTCTGCGCATATGTCGGTGCTGACGGCGGCCGTGGCGGGCGTGCCGCGCATCATCGCCTCCGCCCCGCCGCACGGTGGCGCGCCGCATCCCGCCATCGTTGCAGCGATGCATTTGGCGGGCGCGCATGAAATCTATGTGCTGGGCGGAATTCAGGCCGTTGGCGCAATGGCGCTGGGGACGGAAAGCATCGCCCCGGTCGACATGCTGGTCGGCCCCGGCAACGCCTATGTGGCGGAAGCCAAGCGGCAATTGTTCGGGCGGGTGGGGATCGACCTGTTCGCCGGGCCGACCGAAACCCTGCTGATCGCCGACGAGACGGTCGATGCCGAACTGTGTGCGACCGATCTGCTGGGGCAGGCGGAACATGGCTACAACTCCCCGGCGGTTCTCGTCACCAATTCGGCGCGGCTGGCGCGGCACACGCTGGCTGAAGTGGAGCGGCTGCTGAAAATCCTGCCGACGGCCGAAACCGCCGCCGCCAGCTGGCGCGACTATGGCGAGATCATTCTGTGCGACAGCTATGACGAGATGCTGGATGTCGCGAATGCCATCGCGTCGGAACATGTGCAGGTAATGACAGACCGCGACGACTGGTTTCTGGAGCGGATGCACGCCTATGGCGCGCTGTTCCTGGGGCCGCGCACCAATGTCGCCAATGGCGACAAGGTGATCGGCACCAACCACACCCTGCCAACCCGCCGCGCCGGGCGCTACACTGGCGGCTTGTGGGTGGGCAAGTTCCTGAAGACCCACAGCTATCAGAAAATCCTCACTGACGAGGCAGCAGCCGAAATCGGGGCTTATTGTTCGCGGCTGTGCCTGCTGGAGGGCTTTGTCGGCCATGCCGAACAGGCCAATCTGCGCGTGCGCCGCTATGGCGGGCGCGAACTGGCCTATGGCGCGGCGGCCGACTGACGGGCGCGCCCGTCAGGCGAGCGCGCGCAGGGCACGGCGGACCAGTTCGATCACCTGCGCGATATCCTCCTCGTTGCTGTTCAGGATCGGCGCGATCGCGATGGTATCGCCGTTCGATCGGATCGCGACGCCCAGTTCATAGGCCTTCACGAACAGCTGGTAGCCGCGCAGACCCGGACCGTCCGGGTGTGGGGCCAGCGTCAGGCCGCCGGCGAGGCCAAGGTTGCGGATATCGGTGACATAAGGCTCGCCGCGCAGGCTGTGCAGCATCTCCTCGAACAGCGGTGCAAGGCGGGCGACATGTTCGTACAGGCCCTCCTCGTGGATCGCCTGCTGCGTCGCCAGCCCGGCCGCCACCGCCAGCGGGTGGGCGGAATAGGTATAGCCGTGGAAAAACTCGACCCCGGTGGGCGTGGCGTTAAGGATGGTGTCGTAAATCTGCCGCGAGGCGATAACTGCGCCCATCGGTATGGCGGCATTGTTGATGCCCTTGGCCATGGTGCACAGGTCCGGCGTGATGCCGAAGAAGCTGGCTCCGTTCGCCGCGCCCAGTCGACCGAAGCCGGTGATCACCTCGTCCAGAATCAACAGGATGCCGTGGCGTTCGCTGATCTCGCGCAGCTTCTGCAGATAGCCGGCAGGCGGGATGAACACGCCGGCCGAGCCAATCATCGGCTCCACGATCACGGCGGCGATGGTAGAGGCGTCGTGCAGCGCGATGATCGCTTCCAGCTCTTTCAGATAGAGCATCGGATCGCGCTGCGGCTCGCCCCGCGTGAAGGCGTCGAGCGTGGGGTCGTAGGGAAAGGGCAGGTGGTCCACGCCCGGCAGCCCCGGCCCGAAAAATTTGCGGTTGTTGGCCATGCCGCCCACCGAGAGTCCGCCGAAGCCCACCCCGTGATAGCCGTTCACCCGCCCGATGAAGCGGGTGCGGGTGCCTTCACCACGCGCGCGATGATGGGTCAGCGCCATCTTCAGCGCGGTATCGACCGCTTCCGAGCCGGAATTGGTGAAAAACACATGCTCCAGTCCGGCCGGGAATTGCGCCGCCACCCGGCTTGCCAGCTCGAACGCGGCCGGGGTCGCGAAGTTGAAGGCGGGCGAATAATCCAGTGCCTGTGCCTGCCGGATGATCGCCTCGGTCACCAGCGGATGGCCATGCCCCAGGATCGAGCACCACAGGCCGGAAAAGCCGTCGCGCACTGTCCGCCCGTCCGCAGTGGTATAGAATTGCCCCTTCGCCCCTGTGATGAGGCGGGGCGCGGCCTTGAACGCCTTGTTGGCGGTGAAAGGCAGCCAATAGGCGGAAAGATCATTGGGGATCGGGCTGGTCGACATCACGCTGTCCTGCTCGTTTGGGGATGATATGTTCAGCCGACGATGCCGGATGGGTTCCCGGCGAGTTGGCCGCCGTCGCAGGCGAGAATCGCCCCGCTCACATATGAAGCCGCGTCCGAACAGAGAAAGACGGCGAGATTGGCGACTTCGGCCTTGGTGCCATAGCGCTGGAGCGGGATTGCCCTGGCGATCTTCTCTGCCAGTTCCGGGGTTGAGGAGAGGCGGCGCATGCCCTCCGTATCGGCAATCGGCCCCGGCAGGATCGCATTCACCCGTACGCCTGCCGGTCCCCACTCCACCGCAAGCGCCTTGGTCAGCATGTCGATCCCGGCCTTCGCCGAACAGACATGCGCCTGAAACGGAATCGCCTGCTGCGACTGCACGGCGGAAATGTTGATCAGCGAAGCCCCCGGGCGGCGCAGATGCGCGAAGCTGGCCCGCAGCACATGATAGGTTCCCATCAGGTCGATCTCGACGACCGTCCGGAACGCGTTGGCCGACATCTGCGCGGCGGGCGCGACGAAATTGCCTGCCGCGCCGGAAATCACGAAATCGATCCCGCCCCCGGCCTGCGCGAAATCGCTGATCGCGGCGTCCACCGCTTCATACTGGCGCACATCGCCGGTGAAGCCCGTTGCGTTTCCTCCGGCTTCGCGCAGCCCTGCCACCGCTGCGTCGATCTTTTCCTGAGAGCGGCTGAAGATCGCCACTTCGGTGCCAAGCCCGGCCAGCCGCGAGGCGATTTCCAGATTGATGCCGCTGGAACCGCCCGCCACGAAAGCGCGCTTGCCGCGAAACAGCCCGGCCTCGAATATGTTTGTCATTCGTTGTTCCTCCCCAATTTGCGTGTCAGATCGCCGCCACGATGTCGGCGAAACGCGCCCGGCAGTCGCCCGCGCCGTCCATCAGCAGCAGTGTCAGCGCGATGCGCGCCTTCAGCGGCGGCAGTGCGCCGGCCGGCAGCAGGCCGCGCCGCAGCAGGTCGATCTCGCCGCCCGCATAGCCATAGGTTTGCGTGCAGACGCGCCCGGCCCCGGTGCGCGAGCAGAGGATAACCGGGCAGTCGCGCGCCAGCCGCTCCAGTTCGGGCACCAGATGTTCGGGCACATGCCCGGCCCCCATCGCGGCGATCACCCAGCCATCTGCCGCATCCGGCCCGGCATCGCGGAACAGGCGGGCGGACTGGCCGAGGCTGACGGTGATCAGCTCCACCTGCGGAATCCGCCCGGTGTCCGCGTCCCTCACCTTCGGCAGCCGCGTCGGCGCGGACGCCAGCGCGCGGAACCGGCCTTCATGGATTCGCCCGCGCAGCCCCGCTTCGCCGGAGGAGAAGGCGGCAAGGCTGCTGGTGTGGCGCTTTTCGGCGTGACGTGCGGCGTGCACGCAATCGTCCATCACCACCACGACTTCGCCGCCACCCGCCGACGCCTCCAGAAAGCAGAGCGCGGCAAGCAAATTGGCCGGGCCATCCGCGCCGGGCTGGCCCGCCCCGCGCATCGCGCCTGTCAGCGCGATGTCGATCGGTGCCTGCACCAGCAGTTCCAGCGCAAAGGCGGTTTCCTCCAGCGTATCGGTGCCTTGCGAGACGACGACACCATGATAGCCCTGCGCGTGAAGATCATCGATTTCGGCCGCCAGCCCTGCAAGATCGGCAAAGCCGATGTTCGCGCTGGCGATCCGCGCGCGGTCGCACCAGTCGATCTCCAGCCCGGCATCGCGCGTGCCGACCAGCGCCGCCAGATCGCCCGCGCCCAGACCCGGCAGCAGCGCGCCGGACGACGCCTCCATCGCAATCGTGCCGCCAAGCGCGATCACCCGCACCCGCCTTGCCATCAGCACTCCCCCTCAGCCGCCCCACAACCCGCTGTCGAAGCACAACAGCTTGCCCTGTTCATAGGCCATCGGCTGCGCGCGATCATCCAGAAGCAGCGCCGGGCCGTCGAGATCGACATAGTCGCACAAGGTGCCCAGCACATAGGCCGGGGCCGCGCCAAGCGAGGTGGGACCGCTGCACCCCAGCATCACCTTCAGGCCGCGCGCATGGGCGGCCGCCTGCAGTTCAAGGCCCGGCGTCAGCCCGCCCACCTTGTCCAGCTTGATGTTGATCGCCTGATACAGACGCGACAGCCGGTCCAGATCGGCGATCGAACTGCAGCTTTCGTCGGCGCAAAGCGGAATCGCCCCGCCGTATCCGGCCAGCGCATCGTCGGCCTTGTGGTGGAGCGGCTGCTCGATCAGTTCCACCCCCAGTGCGCGGAGCGGCTCCGCAAGCCGGTTCAGCGTGTCGATATCCCATGCCTCATTCGCGTCGACGATCAGCCGCGCGCTCGGGCAGGCGGCTGCAATCGCCTCCACCCGTTCCAGCACTTCGTCCTGCCCGGCCTTTAACTTCAGGATACGGAACCCACGGCCGAAGGCGGCCAGCGCATCATCGCGCATCTTGGCGGTGGGGTTGACGCTGATCGTCAGGTCCACCTCGATCTCCGCGCGCCGGGGCACGCCAACCAGCTGCCATATGTCCTGCCCCGCGCGCCTGCATTCCAGATCCCACAGCGCGCTGTCCAGCGCGTTACGGGCAGAACTGTTCGCGATCTCTGCGGCGATGCGGGCGCGCGTGGCCCCTTCTGCCAGGAGCGGCGCGGCCGCGATCAGCGCGGCTTCCACATCTTCCCGGCCCTGCCCATATTGCGGCAGCAACCCGCATTCGCCGCGCCCCACCAGCCCGCCGTCGCGCAGATAAACGGTGAACAGCTCCGAATTGGCCTGCGCGCTGCGTGAAATCCGGAATGTCTCGGCATATGGCCATTGCTGATAGGCGAAAAGCAGGTCCACGTCGGCTCACCCCGGCAGGGCGGTGACGAGCCGGATTGACTCAATGCCCTAATATATGCACTGATTACATAAGTGAAACGGCAATGCAAGGGAGGCCGACGCAATGAACCGAATCGCGAACGGCCGCCCGGCCATCCCGCCTCAGGCCCGCCAGCCGGTCGCGGACCTCCCGGCCTCGAAAATCCGCGAAATCGCCAATGCGGGCTTCGGCCGCACAGATCTGCTGCGCTTCTGGTTCGGCGAAAGCACGCGGTCCACGCCGGAGGTTATCAAGCAGGCCGCCATTGCGGGGATTGCCGCAGACGAGACCTTCTACACCCACAACAATGGCCGTGAGGATCTGCGCGAGGCGCTGTCGGCCTATCTGGCGCGCCTGCACACGGCCCGGTTCGATCCCGGCCGGGTCACGGTGACAAGTTCCGGGGTGTCGGCGCTGATGATCGCCATGCAGGCGCTGTTGAGCCTCGGCGACCGCGTGGTGATGGTGACGCCCATCTGGCCCAATGTCGCACAGATTCCGCAGTTGCTGGGTGCCGAAGTGACGCGCATTCCCGTCCGAAGCGAGGCAGGTGGCTGGGCGCTGGACCTCGATGAACTGCTGGCGGCGATAACACCCGCCACCCGCCTGCTGGTGATCAACTCCCCCGGCAACCCCACCGGCTGGACCATCAGCCGTGAGCAGCAGGCCGCCCTCCTGCAGCATTGCCGTCGGCTCGGCGTGTGGATTCTGGCCGACGATGTCTATGAACGGCTGCTGCTGGGCGAAGGCGCGGGCAACGCCCCCTCCTTCCTGCCCATCGCCGATCCGCACGACCGGCTGATCAGCAGCAACAGCTTCTCCAAGGCGTGGCTGATGACCGGCTGGCGGCTGGGCTGGCTGGTCGCCCCGCCAGAGCTGTTCACCGATCTTGGCAAGCTGATCGAAATCAACACCTCCTGTGCGCCGGGCTTCATCCAGTCCGCCGGGATCGCGGCGCTCGCCGAAGGCGAACCGCATGTCGCGGCGTTGAAGGCAGACCTCACGCAGAATCGGAACCGGCTGATCGCGGGCCTGCGTGCGATCGGGGGCGTGGAAGCGCCAAGCCCGGAAGGCGGCATGTACGCCTTTTTCCGCATCAGCGGCCATCCCGCCTCGGTGGAGCTGGCCCGCCGCCTTGTCGCCGAAGCAGGGCTGGGGCTTGCACCCGGCGCGGCGTTCGGGCCGGAAGGCGAGGGCTGGCTGCGCTGGTGCTTCGCCGCCGGGCAGGGTGCGCTGGATGAAGGGCTTGCCCGGCTGGCGCGCTGGGTTTCAGACCGGCAGGCAGAGGAACATTCATGACAGCCAAGGGCTATGTGATCGCACGTGTGAGCGTGCAGGACAGCGACGCCTATGCCCACTATGCCCAACTGGCGCGTCTCGCGATGGAACGCCACGGTGCGCGCATCCTCGCGCGCGGCGGACGTTATCACGAACTGGAAGGGGCTGCTCGTCCGCGCAACGTGATCCTGGAGTTCGACAGCTACGACGCTGCGCTGCGCTATTGGCAATCGCCCGAATATCAGGACGCGCGCCGCCATCGCCTGCATGCCGCCGAGATCGAACTGTGCGTGGTGGAAGGCGTGGACGAGCCGGTGGGTGACCGGTGACGGCATTGACAAGGGGCGCCAACTCAGTCCTTATATGATCATTGATCATATTCGGGAAAGAGGGACGCCGGATGGCCGCACTGAACGCCGACATGCAAAGGTTCGCGGCCAGCCTGCTGCCGATCAACCGCATCGAGGGCGAGGATGTCCGCTGGACCGTGGAGGAGCGGCTGTCGCACTATAGCTGCCCCGGCATGGCGGTCTGCGTGATCGCCGATGGCGAAATCGCCCAGTCGGCGGGTTTCGGCATGCTCACGCCCGGCGGGGCGGCGGTTCAGGCGGATACCATTTTCGCGGGGGCGTCGATCAGCAAGCCGCTGACGGCCGTGCTGGCGCTGCAACTTGTCGAGCAGGGCCGGATTTCACTGGATGCGCCGGTTAACACCTATCTGCGAAGCTGGAAGATTCCCGAGAATGATTTCACGAAGCAGCGCCCCGTCACCCTCCGCCATCTGCTGAGCCACCGCGCGGGCACCACCGTTCATGGCTTCGGTGCTTATCCCCGCCACAAGCCCGTGCCTACCCTGCTCGACATTCTGGACGGCCGCCCGCCATCGCCCACGCCACGGGTGGAGGTGGACCGCCTGCCCGGCGAAGCAGCGCGCTATTCCGGTGGCGGCACGCAGATTGTGCAACTGATTATCGAGGAAGCCTATGGCAGCGATTATGCCTCTGTCGCGCAGGAAAAGATCTTCGCGCCGCTGGCCATGCACCGCTCCACCTTCGCGCAGCCGCTGCCTGCCGTGCTGGAGCCGTTGGCCGCGCAAGGTCATCATGCCGATGGTCGTGTTGTCGATGGCCGCTTCACCTTCACCCCGCAGTTGGCGGCAGGCGGCGTCTATACCAGCGCACCCGATTATGCGCGCTTCATGATCGAATGCCGCAACGCATGGGCGGGGCGTTCCAACCGGCTTCTCCTCGGCCAGCCCCTCGCGCGTGAGATGATGACCAATCAGGGGGGCGGCCAGTTCGCGCTCGGCTGGGAAGTGTTCGGCAGCGGCGCTTCGGCGCGCTTCGGCCATGGCGGCTCGAATGAGGGTTATCAGTGCAACAGCAGTTGCAATCTGGAGCAGGGCTGGGGCGGGGTGGTGCTCACCAACGGCCTCGGCGGCCTGATGCTCTATCATGAGGTGCTGAACGGCATGGCCGCCACGTTCGGTTGGGACGGCTATCTGCGCCAGCCGCGCCGTGTCCGCCCCATCGAGGGCGAGGAGACACGGCGCTATGCCGGGCGCTACCGCATCGTCTCCGGCGTGGATGCCCCCTATATCGACATTTCTGTGCGGGACGGTCGGCTCACCAGCCATATCGAGGGGATGATCCTGCCGCCCGGCCCGATTTACATGGATGAAAACGGTCGCTTCTTTTCGCAGCAGATGCCCGGCGAGACGGAGGTTCGCTATGACGCCGCCGGACAGGCGGTCACCCTGATCGCCTACGCCGATGGCGAGATTGAGCTGCTGCGGGCCGAGCGCGTGGGCGACATGTGATGGCGCTGCAGCCCGTGCGCCTCGCGGATTACCGCCCCTATCCTTATGTGATCGACACGATCGCGCTCGACATCGCGCTCGATGCTGACGAGACTATCGTCCGCGCCACCCTGTCCGTGCGCCGCCGCGGTGCCGCTGCCGAACCGCTGGTGCTGGACGGCAAGAATCTGCAGCTGCGGCAGCTGCGGCTGAATGGAGCAGAGTTGCCAGCGGACGGCTTCGTGGCGACGCCGGACCGGCTGGAGATCATGGCGCCACCGGCCGAGTTCACCCTTGAAACCGAAGTGGCGATCCATCCTGCGCGCAACCAGTCGGGCAAGGGCCTGTTCTGGCACACCAACCGGCTGATCACCCATTGCGAGGCCGAAGGTTTCCGGCGCATCACCTATTTCCCGGACAGGCCCGACGTGCTCGCCACCTACACCGTCCGGCTGGAGGCGGATCGGCAGGCGTTTCCGCTGCTGCTGTCGAACGGTATCCCGATGGAAAGCGGGGAGGCCGGGCAGCGGCATTGGACGCTGTGGCGCGATCCCTTCCCCAAGCCGAGCTACATCTTCGCGGTGATGGCAGGCCGGTTCGAGACGCTGCGAGACCATTTCACCACGGCCGAGGGGCAGGAGGTGAGCCTCGCGATCCATGCCGAACCGGGCGAGGCCGCGCGCTGCGCCTTCGCGATGGACAGTCTGAAGGCCGCATTCCGCTGGGATGAACGGGTGTTCGGCCTCTCCTGCGACCTGCCGGTCTATAATGTGGTTGCGCTTCCAGCCTATGCCGGGGCGCAGGAGAACAAGGGCCTGAATCTTTTCGGCGCGGACGGCATCATCGCCGATCCCGCCATCACCACGGACGAGGATTTCGCGCTGATCAGGCGCATCATCGGCCATGAATATTTCCACAACTGGACAGGCAACCGCGTCACCTGCCGGGACTGGTTCCAACTGAGCCTGAAAGAGGGGCTGACCCGGCTGCGCGACCAGCTGTTCATGGAAGACGAGCTGGAGCCGGGCACCTACCGCATCGAGCAGGTGAAGACGCTGCGTCGCAATCAATTCCCGGAAGATGACGGCCCGGCGGCGCATCCGGTGCAACCGGCCGAATTCGTCGAGATCGAGAATTTCTACACTGCGACCATCTACGAAAAAGGCGCTGAACTGTTGCGTATGCTGCGCACGCTGGTGGGTGCAGAACGCTTCGTTGCCGCGATCCGGGCCTATCTCGTCCGCTTCGACGGGCAGGCCGTCACCATCGACGATTTGTTCGATACCATCGAGCGGGAAGCTGACGTCGATCTCGCGCAGTTCCGCCGCTGGCTGCACCAGCCGGGCCGACCGACAGTGACGGTTGCGCGCGAATATGATCCGGAGCGAAGGGAAGCCCGCTTCACCTTCAGCCAGCGCCTCCCGGTAAACGGCGAGCCGGGCCAGCCGCTGCATATTCCCATAGCGTTTGCGTTGTTCGATCCACAGGGCGGGCATTTCGGAAAGCCGCTACTGATCGAGCTGCGGGACTGGTCGCAGACGTTGGTGATCGCCGACCTTCCGCGCGCACCGGTGCCCTCGATCCTGCGCCAGTTTTCCGCGCCCGTCAGCCTTGAGGCGGACTTGTCGGACGAGGAACTGATGCACCTCGCGGTTGCCGACGATGACGCCTTCGTCGCCTGGAACAGCGCACAGCAGCTGTTCACGCGCGGGGTGCGCGAACTGGCGCTGGAACAACCGGCGGCGATGGATGCGCTGGTGCCTCCGGCCATGGTGGAGATCGCCCGCCGCCTGCTCGCCGATGCCCGGCGCGCGCCGGGGCTGACGGCACTCCGCTTGTCCCTGCCCGACGAGCCTGCCCTGAGCGAAGGGTTGGACCGCATCCCGCTCGACAGCCACATGGCGGCGCGCAACGCGATCCGGCGTGCCATCGGCCGCGCGTTGGCGGACCCCATCCATTCGCTCTACGAGCAGCTGTCGGCAATCGACCCGCTGGACCTCTCCGCCCCGGCCATGTCCGGTCGCAACCTGCGCTCCGTTCTGCTCGATTTCCGGCTCGCGGCTGGCGACGAGAAGGGAGTTTCTGCCTGCCTGGCGCAGATTGAAGAGGGGCCATCCTTTACCGAGGCGTTCGAAGCGCTTTGCCTGCTGGGCCATTGCGACCGGCCCGAGCGACAGGCGGCGTTCGAGGCTTTCCATCACCGTTATCGCGATCAGCCGCTGGTGGTGGACAAATGGTTCAAGGCCTATGCGCTCTCGCGCGCAACCGGCGTGATCGACGAGATCATCGCGCTGGAAGGGCATTCGGCGTTCGACATCAGCAACACGTCACGCGCGGTCGCTTATTACGGCAGCCTGTTCCGGCAGAACCGTGTCGCCTTTCACGACGCATCCGGGAAGGGCTATCGCTTCCTCGCGGACCGCCTGTTGATGATGGACCAGATGGGGCGCGGCCACCCGGCCTTCTTCATGGCCCAGATCGACCAGTGGCGACGCCACGACGAACCGCGGCAGACGCTGATGCGCGAACAGCTGCAGCGCATCGCCGGAACGTCTGGCATCTCGCGGTCACTTGATGAGGTGGTGAACCGGTCTCTTGGGTGATCCTCGCCAACTGAGCTGCAGATCAACCAAGAGGTTCGAGGTGAAGCCGGGCTCTTGAGAAAAGAGCATCCGGCTCATTTTTGGCCTCAACTCTCAGCCTCATGCGCGTCTCTGGCTTCACTGCGGTTTGGATGCCCCGCCAAAGCCCGCGGAACTGGGCCATTGTGTGCGACCACGCGCCCGAAGGCGAAAGTCAGTTACCTTGTCGGACTGTCTGGTGCGGTCGAGAAGACTCGAACTTCCACGGCCTTTCGGCCACAGCGACCTCAACGCTGCGCGTCTACCAGTTCCGCCACGACCGCACGCCGATGCCAAAAGCGGGGTGCCCCGCCGACTGGTGAGCGCGCGCCCTAGCAGGCGCGCCAGATCGGTTCAGACAAGTTTTTCCCATGCCCCCTCAGGCGGCTTTCCGCAGGAAAACGGTTCCCGCCGAATAGCCCGCGCCGAACGAGCAGATGAGGCCGGTGTCTCCGGTGGCGAGATCGTCGCTGTTCAGGTGGAAGGCGATGATGGAACCCGCAGACGAGGTGTTGGCGTAGCTGTCCAGCACGGTCGGGCTTTCGTCCGGGCTGGCTTCGTGGCCCAGCACCTTTGATGAAATCAGACGGTTCATGTTGGCGTTGGCCTGATGCAGCCACATGCGGCGCAGCGAGGTGGCAGGCAGCCCCAGATCGCCCATGTGCGCCACGATCATGTCTGAGACCATCGGCACCACTTCCTTGAACACCTTGCGGCCTTCCTGCCGGAACAGCTTGTCCGGCTGGTTGGCGGCTTCGGGGGCGGTGCGGTTCAGGAAGCCGAAATTGTTGCGGATATTGTTGGAGAATTCCGTTTTCAGCCGGGTGCCGAGAATTTCCCAATGGGCGACGGGCGCGATGTCTTTCGCTTCCACGAGGATGGCGGTTGCGACGTCGCCGAAGATGAAATGGCTGTCGCGGTCCCGCCAGTTCAGGTGCCCGGAGCAGACTTCCGGGTTCACCACCAGCACACTTTTCGCGTGGCCTGCGCGGATGAAATCGGCTGCCGTCTGGATGCCGAAGGTCGCGCTGGAGCAGGCGACGTTCATGTCGAAGGCGAAGCCTTCGATGCCGAGCGCGGCCTGCACTTCGATGGCGATGGCCGGGTAGGCGCGCTGCAGGTTGGAGCAGGCGCAGAGCACGGCGTTCACGTCTTTCGCGTCGCGACCCGCGCGCTCCAGCGCCTGTCGCGCCGCCTTCACGGCGATTTCGGCGAGCACGGACAATTCCGTATCGGGCCGTTCAGGCAGGCGCGGGCACATGATGTCTGGATCGAGAATAGGCGCCTTGGAGAGAACGTAGCGCGCCTTGATGCCGCTCGCCTTCTCGATGAATTCGGCGGAGGATGGCGTCAGCGGCTGCACCTCGCCTGCCGCGATGGCCGCGGCGTTGTCGGCGTTGAAGCGCTCGACCCAGGCGTTGTAGCTTTCGACCAATTCCTCGTTGGAAATGCTGTCGATGGGGGTGAACAGGCCGGTGGCCGAGATCACGGGTGTTGCGGTGCTCAATGGGGTCTCCCGAAGGGGGTGGCTCTTTTATACGGCCACTGGTGCTGCGATGGCAGGATGCGGATCATAGCCCGTCAGCGTCACATGCTCCAGCCGATAGTCGAACAGGCTGGCGGCGGGGCTGAGCGACAGGGTGGGGAAGGGGCGCGGTTCGCGTGCCAGCATGGTTTCCACCAGATGCGCATGGTTCAGATAGAGGTGAACATCCGCCCCCATCCAGATGATTTCGCCGGGCGCATAGCCGCATTGTGCGGCCAGCATGCGGACGAGAAGCGCGGCTTCGAAGATGTTGAAGGGGAAGCCCAGCCCCAGATCGCAGCTGCGCTGGTACAGGATGCCGGACAGGCGATCCGGCCCGTCTGAGCGCGGCTCCACAAAATATTGGTAGGTCATGTGGCAGGGCGGCAGCGCCATCCCGCCCAGTTCGGCGACGTTCCAGCCGGTGAAGATGTGGCGGCGGCTGGCGGGGTTGTTTTTCAGGCTGGACAGCAGCGCCTCGATCTGGTCGTGCGTCTGCCCGTCCGGCCCCAGCCAGCGCCGCCATTGCTTGCCATAGACAGGGCCGAGTTCACCCCATTCGGCGGCGAAGGCCTCGTCTGACAGGATGCGCGCTTCGAACGCGTCGCGGCTCAGCGTTTCGCCGGTGGCGTTGCGGTGGCGCTCCATCGGCCAGTCCGTCCAGATGTGCACGCCCTGTTGCACCAGCGGGCGGATGTTGGTTTGCCCTGCAAGGAACCACACCAGTTCCTTCACCGCCGATTTCCAGAACACCCGCTTGGTGGTGATCAGCGGCACCGTGCCATCCGACAGATCGAATCGCAGCATCGCCCCGAACAGCGCGCGGGTGCCGACGCCGGTGCGGTCACGCCGCTCGCTGCCCTTCGTCCAGACCTGACGCATCAGGTCGATCACGGCGGTTTCCGGGTGCGGGGATGTCATATCGCAGGGTGCTAGCGGAACTGGGGGGCGGGGGGAAGAAGGGAGGCCTTGCCAAGCCCCGCCCATCTGCTAGCAAATCGCCTCAGGGGGTCGGCCAAATTGCTTGGGGCGTTGGCCGTTGATCGAACTGGTGCCGGTGCTGGCCATATTGGCCATCCTGACTCGTGAGCTGTTGTGGCTGACCGCTTGCGGAATCTTCCTCTCCAGCCTTGATGATATCGCGGTGGACCTGTTGTGGCTGGGGGGCTTTGCCTTTCGCCGCGAACGGCCGCTGCCGCCGCTGCCGCCCGAGCCGGGGCGATTCGCGCTGATCGTGCCCGCGTGGGACGAATCCGCGGTGATCGGCGCGATGGTGGGGCGGCTGTGCCAGACGATCCAAAACCCGCGCCTGCGCATTTTCGTGGGCGTCTACCCTAACGATCCCGCCACGCTGGCGGCCGTGCAGGCGGTGGGGGATGATCGGGTGCAGGCGGTGATCACCAGCCGGGCAGGGCCCACCACCAAGGCCGATTGCCTGAACCATCTGTGGCGCGGGGTTCTGGCACACGAGGCGCGAACGGGGCAGCGCTTCAAGGCGGTGGTGCTGCACGATGCGGAGGATGTCGTCGATCCGGCGAGCCTTGATCTCTATGACCGCTGCATTCCCGCGCTCGCCATGGTGCAGGTGCCGGTGCTGCCCATTCAGGACCCGGAGACGCGCTGGGTTTCCGGCCATTATTGCGATGAATTCGCGCAGGCGCATGCGAAAGACATGATGGTGCGCGGGCTGCTGGGCGCGCCGGTGCCCTCAGCCGGGGTGGGCACCGCGATCGAGCGCGACGTGCTGGCGCGGCTGGCCGGGCCGGGCAACGCCCCCTTCGATGCCGCCAGCCTGACCGAGGATTATGAGATGGGCACCCGCGTGCATCGGCTGGGGCTGAAAGGGCGGATGGTGCGCGCGCATGTGGGCGGGCGGCTGGTGGCGACGCGGGCCTATTTCCCCGCCACCATCGACACCGCCGTGCGGCAGAAAAGCCGCTGGCTGACGGGGATCGCGCTGTCCGGCTGGGATCGGCTGGGGTGGGATGGCGGGCTGGCCACCCGCTGGATGCTGGCGCGGGACAGGAAGGGGCTGTTCACCGCCGCCATCGCCATGCTGGGCTATGCGGTGGCGGTGCTTGTCCTGCTGCAACTGGCGCTGCGCGCGTGGGTGTCCGCGCGGGCCGGGGTGCCGCTGCCGCCGCTGATCGTGGATGCGCATTCGATCCTGCCGGGGTTTCTGATGCTGAACGCAGTGCTGCTGGGCTGGCGGCTTGTGATGCGTGCGGGCTTCACCGGCGCGGCCTATGGCTGGCGCGAAGGGCTGTTCGCGATGCCGCGCGCGGTGCTGGCCAATGCGATCAATTTCCTCGCCGCGATCAAGGCGGTGACGCGCTATCGGCAGGCGCTGGGCAGCGGCGCGCCGCCCGAATGGGGCAAGACGGAGCATCGCTTCCCGGATGCCGGGGTGGAGACGGCCAATGGCTGAGCGGGTTGTGGAAGGCCGCGCGCTCAGGACCTATCAGCTGATTCTGGTGCTGGTGCTGGGCTGGGCACTGGGGCGGCTGCCGCAATGGCTGGAGGCGGAAACCGCCGAAGCAGTGAAGCTGGCCGCGGCGCTGTCCCCCCATGCGCCCGCCGAAGCGGGGGCTGCGGACCCGGCGGCGCTGGCGCGGATGTCTGCGGGAATTGCGGCGCAGGTGGCAGCTGAAGTGGCGGATGCGACGGTCGCGCGGCTGATCGCGGCGGGCTGGGGGCCGGGGGGTGGGGCCGCACCGGTGCCGCCGCACCGCATCCTGTTGGAAGCGCCCCGGGCGCTGCCGCCGCAGCAAACCGTGGTGCGGGTGGTGACAGAGCCGCAGGCAGGGGGCTGGTTCGGCTATAACCTGCCGCCGGGGCAGGCGCAGGCGGCTGCCCAGCCCATGGTCGCGCCGCCCCCGGCTCCGCCCGCTGTTTCGCCCGAAGCGCATGCCACGGCGACGGCCGGTTATGCCGCGATCCGCGCCGGGGATCTGAAGCAGGGCGTGGGTCTGCTGAAAGCCGCCGAAGCGATGGACCCAAAGGCTCCGCAGGCGGACACATGGCGCGCCGACGTCGCGCAGCTGACGAAGCGCTGGTCCGGCGGCGGCTATGTGCTCACCCGTGAGGGGGCGGGCGGCGGCGACGCGCTGGCGGCCTCCCCGGTGCTGGGGGGCGGGCAGGCGGGCGTCGCGCTGGGCTATCGCTTGAATCCGCTGGGAAAACAGCGTGTTTCCATCATCGGTCGGCTCTCTGTCGCATCCGCGCCCCAAGGCGGACTGGATGGCGAAACGACCGAAGCCGCGCTGGGGCTGCGCTGGGAACCATCCCGAAAGATCCCCGTCGCCATCGATGTGGAGCGGCGGATCGCACTGGGCACTTACTCGCGCAACGCCTGGGCCGGGCGCATTTCCGGCGGGGCGCAGCGCGAAACAGAGGTGAGGGGCGCAAGGCTGAAGCTGGAGGGCTATGCCGAAGGCGGTGTTGTGGAAGGCTTCACCCGCACGCCGGACCTCTATGTCGGCGCACAGGCGCGCGGCGGCACGCCGCTGTTGACACTGGGCGACACCCGCATCGACGCGGGCGTGGGCTTATGGGGCGGCGCGCAACGCAATTACGGCGTGGCGGCCTCGCGGCTGGATATCGGCCCCTCCAGCCGGGTGTGGACGGGGCCATGGCCCTTCTATGCGCAGATCGACTGGCGGCAGAAGGTGGCAGGAAATGCGCTGCCGGGGTCAGGGCCGGTGCTGACGGTGGCTGGGGAGTTTTAGGGGGAGGGCAAGATGTTTTTGCGCGCCGCGCGGCCGGGCTCTGCCCGGACCCGGCAGGGAAATAATTTCCCTGCACCCTCGAAGTTAGCGTTGCTGCCCCACTCCAACGGCGTGTGAGTGATCAGCTTTGATTGCCTGCGGCGCTGCGCAGCTCTCTCCCCCCTGCAAGGGGGAGAGTAGGAGAGGGGGTGTCACCGCCGGGCCTAAACCACCGACCTCCCCACCCGCTCAGCCTGAGCTTGTCGAAGGCCCCTGAGCAAATCCGCCAACCTCCCCACCAACCACAACCGTCACCCCGGACTTGATCCGGGGTCCAGCTTTCTACTCGTACGTTGCCAAAGACCAGCTGGACCCCGGATCAAGTCCGGGGTGACGGGTGGAGAGGTGGGTGGGAAACTCGCAAAGCGCCGCAGGCACTAAACTCCAACCTTGCGCCAAGCGGATGGCCCCCACCCCAACCCCTCCCCTGAAGGGGAGGGGCTAAGCAATAAAGTTTGGGGGTGCAGGGGAATCATTCCCCTGCCCGGGGTCCCCATGAACTTGTTCATGGGGTGGGGACGGAGGAGTTTGAGGGGGCGGAGCCTCCTCAACTGCAACGTTGCCGCAGAGAAGCTGGAGCCCGGGTCAAGCCCGGGGTGACGGCGGGGAGGGCAGGGGAAACGAAATCGGACGCGGGTAAGGCGGCCGCCCTCGCTAAACCTGTTTCCCCGATCCCACGGAAAACCGCCCGGCGTGCTTGCCGCGGGCGTTGGCGTAATGGCTTCGCATCACGGCCAGATCGGCTTCATAGTCTCCGCTGGGCCAGATTTCGCCGGAGATGTTCACCGTGCGGGTGCCATAATCCATCACCGCGAAGACGATGGGCACATTGGCCATTCGGGCGATGTGATAGAAGCCGGATTTCCATTCGCCCACCGCCGCGCGGGTGCCTTCCGGGGCGATGGCCATTTGCAGATTGTCGCTGGCCTCGAAGGCTTCGACGGTGGCTTTCACCAGATCCTTTCCACCCGAGCGATCGATGGGGTAGAGGCCCGACAGGCGGACGAGCCAGCCGAACGGGCCTTTGCCCAGTGCCGCCTTCCCCATCCAGCGCAGCCGCACGCGGTAGATTCCGGCGGCCGCCACCATCCACAACCCGTCCCAGTTGGAAGTGTGCGGCGCGGCGAGGATCACGGCCTTCGGGTGATGCGGAAAGCTGCCCGCCACCTTCCAGCGCACCAGAAAGAACAGCGCGTGCGAGGCCCAGCGGTAAAGCTCCGGGCCGAAGCCGCGATAGGGGTGCGGCTGCGCCTGTGTCAGATCATAGCGGATATGGGTGCCGGGCGGCTGCGGGTCTGTCACGGGGCGGGGGCGTCCTTGGCGGCTGTCGCGCTGCTGGTCAGATTGTCGTTGGCGCTGCGCCGCCGTTCGGACAGCAGGGTGAGCACTTCGCGGGTGAAAATCTCCGCCATCAGCTGGTTCAGAATGCCGATGCCGCGCTCGGCCATGTCGGCGGCTTCCAGTTCGCCCACATGCGGGGCGACATAGGCGAAGAAATCCTTCACCTCCAGATCGGCCAGTTCGTGCATCACGGCGGCGATGCGGCCCATGTCTGCGTCGGCATAGCCGCGCTCGCGGGTAAAGCCGATCTTCGCGGCCTCCATCAGCAGCCTCAGGATGCGCTGGTCTCTGGGCGAAATCGTGCCGTCTGTGGCGGGCGTGATAACGCCTGCGGCGATGGTGTCGGCCAGATGATCCGGGTCTCCGTCGTTCGCCATCGCGAACTCCACGGCGTTCACCCGCTCGCCTTCGGCATCCAGCCGTGCGCGCAGCAGATGATCGATTTCCGGCAGCATCTGCGGCTCCAGCCAGCCCTGCTGCCCGCCAGCGAACAGGGTGCGGATCACCGAGAGCGGCAGGAAACGCTCATCCTTCAGGCGGCGGATGGTGATGAGGCGCGCCAGATGTTCCTCGGAATAGGTGGCGCTGTTGCGGTGCGTGCGGTCGGGTTCGGGAAGGAGGCCTTCCCGGATATAGAAACGGATTGTCTCCCGCGAGACTCCGCTGGCCCTTTCCAGCTCGCGCATGCGCATGATCGCTGCCCTATCAGGGCTTTGCCGCGCCCGCCATCCCCTGTGGGGTTGGCGGTTGACGGTCCTGCGCTGCCGCAGGCTGATGGGGGGGAAGGGTGGACCAGCTCCAGACGTTGAAGATCAGGATGGCGCTGATGGCGAACAGCATCAGGCTGCGCTTGCGGTTGCGCCGCCACATCCAGACGCCGCCGATGGCGAGCAGGAAGGCGCCCAGCATGACGAGACCGTAGAGTGCGCCTGTCATAGCCCTGCCAGCGTTTGTTCGACGGCGCGGCCCCATGCCTTGCGGCGATCAGCGCGGGCGTCTGCGCTGTTGGCGGGCTCGAAGCGGCGATCCGCATGCACCATCGCGGCTTCCGCGTCTGAAAGGGCATCGAACAGGCCCGAGCCGACGCCCGCCAGCATCGCCGCGCCGAGGCCGGTGGTTTCGATGCTGCGCGGCCGTTCCACCGGCAGGCCGGTTGCGTCTGCAAGGTCCTGACAGAGCCATTCGTTCGCAACCATGCCGCCATCCACGCGCAGGCTGGAGGGGCGGACGCCGTCTGCGGCGAAGGCGTCGATCAGGTCGGCCGTCTGCTGGCCCATCGCTTCCAGCGTGGCGCGGACGATATGGGCGCGGGTCGTGCCCGCCGTGAGGCCCGTGAGCGTGCCGCGCGCCAGTGGTTCCCAGTGTGGCGCGCCAAGGCCTGCGAAGGCGGGCACGAAGGTCACCCCGCCGCTGTCCGGCACGCTGGCGGCGAGGTTGGCGGATTCAGCGACTGTGTCCAATATTCCCAGCCCGTCCCGCAGCCATTTCACCGCGTTGCCGCCGACGAAGATGGAGCCTTCCAGCGCATAGGCGCGCGGCGCGGAGCTGAGGAAGGTGGAGAGCAGGCGGTTGCCGCTGGCGGGCGGGGTGGTCCCGGCGTTCGCCAGCATGAAGATGCCGGTGCCATAGGTGCATTTCGCCATGCCGGGCTGTGAACAGCCTTGGCCGATGGTGGCGGCCTGCTGGTCCCCGGCGAGGCCGCAGATCATCAGCGGGCGGCCATAGAGGCGGGTTTCGGCGATGAGCCCGGCCGTGGGGCAGATGGCGGGAAGCGCAGCGGGCGGCACACCCAACAGGTCCAGCATCTCCGCGCTCCACTCCGCTTGCGCGAGGTCCATGAGCAAGGTGCGCGAGGCGTTGGTCGCGTCTGTCAGGTGCTGGCCCGTCAGCTTGAACAGCAGCCAGCTTTCCACCGTGCCCAGCGCCAGATCGCCGCTGTCTGCCGCGGCCTTCACCTCCGGCCAGTTCTCCAGCGCCCAGCGGATTTTGGTGCCGGAAAAATAAGGGTCCAGCAGCAGGCCCGTCAGCGCCTGCACGCGCGGTTCGTGGGCCGCCTTGCGCAGCGCCTCGCAGATGTCGGCGCTGCGCCTGTCTTGCCAGACGATTGCGGGCGCTAGTGGTTCGCCGCTGCGGCGGCTCCAGAACACCACCGTCTCGCGCTGGTTCGTCAGGCCGATGGTGTGGATACGATCGCCCACTTCGGCCAGAACCTCGCGCACGGCGCGGTCTGTCAGTTGCCAGATTTCGGCGGCATCATGCTCCACATGGCCCGGTTGTGGGTAGTTTTGCGTAATGGCGTGCTGCGCCACGCTGACGATCCGGCCCGTCAGATCAAAGGCCAGTGCGCGCGTGGAGGTGGTGCCGCTGTCGATCGCGAGTATTAAGTCTCCCATGGCTGTTACTGCTGGCGGGTTGCGGCGCGCTGCACAAGCCCCGACGATCGGGCAAAATGCGGGAGAGGGATATGCGGTTCGAAGGGCAGGTGGTGCTGGTGACGGGGGCGGCCTCCGGCATCGGGCGGGCGGCTTCGCTGATGTTCGCGGCCGAAGGCGCGACGGTGCTGGCGGCGGACTGGTCCGATGCGGTGGCGGCGACGGTGGAGGAGGTGCGCAGCGCGGGTGGCCGGGCCGAGGCGCTGGTGGGCGATGCCGGGGACGAGGCTTTTGTGAAGGCCGCCGTGGACAAGGCTCTGGCGGACCATCGGCGGCTGGACGCGCTGTTCGCCAACGCCGGGATTTCCGGCGGGCTGACCCCGCTTGCCGAACTTCAGGTGGACGAATGGGAGAAGGTGCTGCGGGTGAACCTGATCGGCGTGTTTCTGGCGATTCGCGAGGGCAGCCGGGCGATGATCCCGCGCGGGAAAGGCGCGATCATCGCCACCGCCAGCGTGGCGGGGCTGCGATCCGGCGCGGGCGGGATGCCCTATTCCGCCTCTAAAGCCGGGGTGATCAGCCTTGCGCAGACGGCCGCGAACCAGCTGGCGGGAACGGGGGTGCGGGTGAACTGCATCTGCCCCGGGCTGACGGATACCGGCATGACGGCCCCCATCTTCGATGGCGCGCGGGCGCGCGGCAATGAGGGGCGGCTGGGGCAGTTGAATCCGCTGCGCCGTTATGCCGGGCCGGAGGAGCAGGCGGCGGTGGCGCTGTTCCTTGCCTCTGACGCGGCGAGCTATGTGAACGGGCAGGCGATTGCGGTGGATGGCGGGCTGTCCTCCAGCCATCCCACCGTGCCGGGCAAGCTGGCCTGACTTGCGTTCAGCGATTTCCGGCGCTAGCGCGGCCCCATCGGTGAAGGTGCCGCGGCGTGAGCCGGGGTGAAAAGGGAAGCCGGTGCGGGGAGAGATCCTCCACTCCGGCGCTGTGCCCGCAACTGTAACCGGGATGGCGCGAAGCCATATGCCACTGCCCCCACAAACGGGCGGGAAGGCGCTTCGAGCCGATATCCCGGAAGCCAGGAGACCTGCCTTCGTCGGTCGTCCAGTCCTGCCGGCGGGAACACCGGCGCGACCGAGACGAAGGTGCGTCGGCGTGGCTGGCGGGCCTTCTTCCCTCGAACGGGCGACATGTGTCGAACCGATCGAAGGACTATAAATGCTGAAAACTCTTGCTGTTCTGGCCACGATTCCGGCTGTCGCCGTTCCGGCGCTGGCCGACGCGCCCGAGACGATTCTGGTGTCTGCCCGCGTGCCGGTGACGGCCGCCGAACTGGGCGGCAGCGTCACCGTGCTGACCAAGGCCGATCTGGATCGGTTGCAGGTGCCGTTGCTGATCGACGTGCTGAAGCTGCAGCCGGGCGTCACCTTCAGCCGCAACGGCGGCCCCGGCGGCTTCACCGCCGTGCGGCTGCGCGGGGCGGAGGGCGAGCAGACCACGCTGGTGATCGACGGGGTGAAGGTGGCGGATACCGCCAGCCCCGGCGGCGGCGCGGATTTCGCCAACATCTCCACTGCCAATGTGGGGCGCGTGGAAATCCTGCGCGGGCCGCAGAGCCTTGCGTGGGGCAGTCAGGCCATCGGCGGGGTAATCGCGGTGGAAACTGCTGCGCCCGGCGAGGAACTGGCGGCCGATGCGCGGCTGGAAGCGGGTTCGCGCAACAGCTGGCTGGCGCGGGCGGATGCATCCGGCAAGCTTGGCCCGGCGGCGATTTCCGTGGGCGGCAATTGGCAGAAGACGGACGGGATTTCGGCGGCCTCCGAAGCGCGCGGCGCGACCGAGCGTGACGATTTCGAAAGCTATGGCGCGAATGCGCGGGCCGATGTGGAGATCGTGCCGGGGCTGATCGCCGACCTGCGCGGGCGCTTTCAGCACAGCGATGTGGGGCTGGATGGCTTCCCGCCGCCGACCTATGCGCTGGCCGACACCGATGACCGGCAGCGCACGCGCGAACTCTCTGGCGTGGCGGGGCTGGGCTATCGTGGCGAGAGCTTCTTCGTGCGCGCGGGCTGGCAGATTTCCGACGTGGACCGGCGCAGCACCACGCCGGGCGCGACACCGGAAACGACCTTCACGTCAGACGGGCGGCTGGAGCGGCTGGACCTGCGCGGTGACTGGCGCACGACCGGCTGGCTGACGCTGGCGGGCGGGGCGGAGCGGGAAATCAGCCGAATCCGCACGGAAGACCAATGGTCTGTGGAGCCGTTCCGCGCGCGGTCCCGTTTGCAGGGCGTGTGGGGGCAGGCGCTGCTGGCCCCCATCGAGGGGCTGAACCTGCAAGCGGGGGTGCGGCATGACGATCACAGCCGCTTTGGCGGGGCGACCACCTTCGCCGCCAGCGGTTCCTATCAGCTGATCGAACCGCTGCGGCTAAAGGCGAGCTGGGGCGAAGGCTTCAAGGCACCGACGCTGTATCAGCTGTTCTCCGATTACGGGAACGAGACGTTGCAGCCGGAACGTGCGAAGGGCTGGGACGCGGGCGCGGAACTGAACCTGCTGCACGGCGCGCTGACGGCGTCGGTCACGCTGTTCCAGCGCGTCACGCGCAACCAGATCGACTTCGTGTCCTGCTGGGGCGTGACCGACCCGATCTGCACCAACCGGCCGTGGGGCACTTATGACAATGTCGCCCGCACCCGCGCCAAAGGCGTGGAACTGGGGCTGGGGCTGAAGCCGGTGGAGGGCTTCACGCTGGGCGTGCAATCCAGCTGGATCAACGCGCGCAACCGCACCGAAGGGGCTGCCAACGAAGGCAAACGGCTGGCGCGGCGGCCGGGGCAGACGCTGTCTCTGGTCGGCGATTATCAGGCCCCGGCTGGCTGGGCCTTTGGCGCGACGCTGTCGCAGGTCTCCTCCAGCTTCGATGATGCTGCGAATATGCGGCGCATCCCCGGCTATCTGACGGCGGATATCAGGGCGAGCATCGCCTTTGCGGAGCGGTTCGAACTTTACGGGCGGATCACCAACCTGTTCGATGAGCGTTACGAAACGGCCAGCTTCTATGGCGCGCCGGGGCGGCAGGCGTTCGTGGGGATTCGTGCGAAGCTTTAAGGTCATCGCCGCGCTGATCGCGTTGTGGGCGGGTGCGGCAGACGCCCGCCCGCAGCGCATCGTCAGCATGAATCCCTGCGTGGATGCCGTGTTGCTGGAGGTGGCGGATGCCGGGCAGATCGCCGCGATCAGCCACTGGTCGCACGATCCGGCGGGCACGTCAGCGCCGCTGGAGCAGGCGCGGCGCTTCCCGGCGCATGGCGGCACGGCGGAGGAGGTGATCGCGCGGCGGCCCGACCTGCTGTTTATCTCCCCCTACACGCCGATGGCCACGCGCGAGGCGTTCCGGCGGCTGGGGATTCCGATGGTCTCCATGGGGGTGCCTGCGACCATCGCGGACTCGCTGGCGCAGGTGCGGCAGGTGGCGGATGCGGCCGGGCAGGGCGTGCGAGGGGAGGCGCTGGTGCGGCGGATCGAGGCGGCGCTGGTGCAGGCGCATCGGCCTCAGCCGCGCCCGGCGCTGATGCGCATGGCGTCCGGGCTGGTGCCGGGGCCGGGGAGCCTGTCTGAAGCGCTGATGGCGAACAGCGGGCTGCGCAGCGTGGCGGCGGATTATGGCTTTGCCCATGCCGGACTGCTCACGCTGGAGCCGCTGGCGCTGAAGCCGCCGCCGCTGCTGATTACGGACAGACCAGAGGCAGTGCCGCCGGTGCTGAAGCGGCTGCGGGTGCCGGTGGCGGGGTTTGACCGGCGGCTGCTGAACTGCGGCGGGCCAAGCCTGATCCCAGCTGCGAAGCAGCTGGCCGCCATCCGGGATTCGCGGCCATGAGGCGGGCGCAACTGATCGCCTTGCTGGCGCTGGGAACCGTGGCCACCTTCCTGCTGAGCCTGATGGCGGGGAAGGTGTGGATCGCGCCATGGGGGCTGGCGGCGGGCACGCCGGAGGCGCTGGTGATGGCGGAGCTGCGCTTGCCCCGCGCGCTGCTGGGGCTGGTGATCGGGGCGATGCTGGGGGCGTCTGGCGCGGTGTTGCAGGGTTATTTGCGCAATCCGCTGGCCGATGCCGGGGTGCTGGGGGTTTCCGCCAACGCGGCGTTCGGCGCGGTGCTGGCGCTGTTTCTGGGGCTTTCGGCCACGCCCTTGCTGGTGGCGGCGTTCGGCATGGGCGGCGCGGTTGCGGCGATGGCGCTGCTGGCGCTGTTAGCGGGGCGGTCTGCCAGCGCCACCGGCTTTGTGCTGGCTGGCGTGGTGCTTTCCAGCCTTGCCGCCGCATTGACGGCGCTGCTGATCAGCCTTGCGCCCAACCCCTTCGCGCTGGAGGAGATCGTGACATGGCTGATGGGGGCGCTGACGGATCGCGGCTGGCCGCAGCTGTGGGTCGTGACGCCGTTTGCGGCGCTGGGGCTGGGGTTGCTGATGCTGACGGGCCGGGCGCTGGACGCGCTGGCGCTGGGGGAAGCGGCGGCGCGATCATTGGGGGTCGATCTGCGCGCCACGCGCTGGCTGGTGATCGCGGGCACCGGGCTGGGCGTGGGAGCCGCTGTTTCGGTGACGGGGGTGGTGGGCTTCGTGGGGCTGATCGTGCCGCACCTGCTGCGGCCGTTCGCAGGCGAGCGACCCTCGGCGCTGATCCTGCCCTCTGCGCTGGGCGGGGCGATTCTGCTGCTGCTGGCGGATTCACTGGTGCGGCTGTCTCCGGGCGCGGGTGAGCTGAAGCTGGGGATCGCCATGGCGCTGCTGGGCGCGCCCTTCTTCCTGTGGCTGCTGTGGCGCAAGCGGGAGCTGATTCCATGACGCTGGAAATCTCCGGGCTTTCCCTGTCACGCGGCGGGCGGCCCGTGCTGCGCGACGTGTCGGCGGCGTTTGCGCCCGGCAGCGTGAGCGTGATTCTGGGGCCGAACGGGGCAGGGAAATCCACCCTGCTGGACGCCATGGCGGGCCTGCGCGCGGCCGATGCCGGAACGGTGCGGCTGAACGGCGTGGCGCTGGCGGATATGCCGCATCGCGAACGGGCGCGGCGCATCGGCTATCTGCCGCAAGGCGGCGAAGTGCACTGGAATTTGCGGGTGCACGAGCTGGTCGCGCTGGGGCGCTTGCCGCACCGGGGCGCGTTTGCAGGTGAATCTGGGGCTGACCGGGCCGCCATCGCCCGCGCCATGGCCGCCGCTGATGTGGCGGCGCTGGCGGATCGGCCGGTGCTGGCGCTCTCTGGCGGGGAGCGGGCGCGGGTGCTGCTGGCCCGCGTGCTGGCCGGGGAGCCTGAACTGCTGCTGGCGGACGAGCCGCTGGCCAACCTCGATCCGCGCCATGCGGTGGATGCGCTACGGCTGTTCCGCCGCGCCGCCGACGCCGGGGCTGCGGTGGTGCTGGTGCTGCACGATTTGCAAGCGGCAGCCCGCGCCGCCGACCAGTTGCTGTTGCTGGCGGACGGACACTGCCTCGCGCAGGGTGACCCCGCCGAGGTGCTGACGCCTGCGCTGCTCGCAGAGGCTTATGGGCTGGAGATGCTGGTCCGGCAGGACGCGGAAGCCGGGCTGATCGTCGCGCCGAAAGTCGTATAGCGCGCCGCCTTGCCAGCGGCCCCCACCTATGAGAATTATCAGGCTGCCTGGGTGCCGGTTGAGGGACCGGCCGGGCAGGGACGGCGCTCTGGCGCTGCACGCAGCGCCTCGCCGAAAGGGAGACTGCGATGTCGTATCTGGATGGAGGCAATGGCAAACAAAGGGTCAACGCGGCGCTGGGTGTCGGTGCGCTGCATTTCATGCTGGGTGCGGGGCTCCTGATCGGGCTGGCGGTGAAGGTCGCGCCGGATCGCGCGCCGGATCCGATCGTCGTGCGGCTGGACCCGGTGAAGCCGCAGCCGAAGCCCGAACCGCTGCCCATGCCGCAACCAAGGCTGAGCGACATCCGTGTGCAGGCGGACGAGCCGGTGATCGAGTATCGCGAGCCGCAGGACACGCCGCTGGTGGCCGGGGCGGTCGTGCCGCCGGTAACAGGCGAAGGGCAGCCGGGTTCCGGCAACGGGCAGACCGCGAAGCCGGAGGTGCTGCCCGCCCAACCCGTCCGCCGCGCCGCGCTCGCCCGGCCGGGCACCGTCGCGCTGAGGCCGGAGGACTACCCGGACGCCTCCCGCCGCGCGGGCGAGGAGGGCCGCGTGACCATCCGCGTGGGCATCGGCACAGACGGCAGTGTCAGCAACTGCACCGTCATCGCCTCCAGCGGCCACGAGCGGCTGGACCGCAAAACCTGCCAGGTCGCCGAACGCCGCTGGCGCTTCTCGCCCGCGACAGAGGACGGTGTGGCAGTGCCGTCGTCCGCCGAGCGCAGCATCGTGTGGCGGTTGGAGGATTTGCGGTAGGCGGGGTTGGGGGTGCGGGGCGTCCGGCGTTTGTTTGCCTCCGGCGGGCAGGGAAATGATTTCCCTGCACCCTCTGACTTCGTGTTGCGCCCCAACTCCAGCACCGTGAGAGTGATCAGCTTCGATTGCCTGCGGCGCAACGGAGGCTCTCTCTTCCCGTTGGGGAGAGAGCTGGAGAGAGGGGAGCAACGTGGGGCCTGATCCACCGACCACAACCGTCGCCCCGGACTTGATCCGGGGTGACGATTGGAAAGGTGGGTGGGACATACCCCAATGTACCGCAGGCCTATATACCGCCAACCTTTCGCCCAGCGCCGTACCCCAACACCCGCTCAGGCTGAGCTTGTCGAAGCCCATGGAGCATACGCCCCCGGCTGAGCCGTTGAGTTTTTTGCGTCCGGGGCTTCGACAAGCTCAGCCTGAGCGGGACTAAGGACAGGCACGTGGGAGTTTGAAGAGGCTCCGCCTCCGCAACCCCCCACTACTCCCAAATCACCTCGGGCGGCAGGCTCATCAGGATCGCCTCCGTGTTGCCGCCCGTCTTCAGCCCGAATGTCGTGCCGCGATCATAGACGAGGTTGAACTCGGCGTAGAGGCCGCGATATTTCAGCAGGGCGTGCCGGTCTTCCGCTGTCCAGCCTTGCGCCATGCGGCGGCGGGCGATGGCCGGGAAGGTGCTGAGGAAGGTTTCGCCCACGTCTTTCGTATAGGCGAAATGGTGGTCGAATTCGGCCTGCGTGTCTGCCCCCAGCCAATCATAGAAGATGCCGCCGACGCCCCGGTTCCGCTTGCGGTGCGGGATGTGGAAATACTCGTCGCACCAGGCGCTGTGCTTGGGCCAGAATTCCGGCGAATGGCGGTTTCCGGCCCGCTCGAACGCGCTCTTGAAGAATATGGTGTCTTCGTCTTGCGGCAGCGCCGGGTTCAGGTCTGCGCCGCCGCCGAACCAGCGCTTGGTGGTGACGAGGAAGCGCGTATTCATGTGCACGGCGGGCACATGTGGGTTCGCCATATGCGCCACAAGGCTGATGCCGGTGGCGAAAAAGCGCGGGTCTTCCGCCGCGCCGGGGATGTTCTTGGCGAATTCCGGGTTGAACTGGCCGTGCACGGTGGAGATGTTCACGCCGACTTTCTCGAAGATGCGGCCCTTCATCACCCCCATGGTGCCACCGCCGCCGGGCGCGCCGCCGTGGTCTGTCCGCTCCCATGGGGTGAAGCTGAAGCGGGCCGGCGTGGCGGGTGCGTTGGGCAGGGCGGGAAGGGCAGCGCCTTCGTCCTCGATCCGCTCGAACTCGGCGGTGATGCGATCACGCAGGGAACGGAACCAGCTTTGGGCGGCGATCTGCTGTTCATCGAATTCAGGCATGGCGGGCAGGTGCCATTCAAAATATGGCCTTGCAAGTGCCGATAGTTCGCGGGCAGTGTCGCCATGAAGGAGAGAGAAATGGCGGTTCTGCGCACACCCGATTCGCGGTTCGAGGGGCTGGCGGGTTTTGATTATCAGCCCCATTACACCATGGTGGACGGCGGCCCGCTGGGGCCGCTTCGCATCGCCCATGTGGAGGCCGGGCCTGCCGACGGCCCGGTGATGCTGCTGATGCATGGCGAGCCGAGCTGGTCTTACCTCTATCGCAAGATGATCCCGGTGCTGGTGGCGGCGGGCTATCGCTGCCTCGCGCCCGATCTGGTGGGCTTTGGTCGTTCAGATAAGCCGACCGAGCGGACGGATTATACCTATGAGCGGCATGTGGACTGGATGAGCCAGTGGTTCACCGCGCAGGCTGTGGAAGGGGTTACGCTGTTCTGTCAGGATTGGGGCGGGTTGATCGGCTTGCGGCTGCTGGCGGCCTTCCCGGATCGCTTCGCGCGGGTGTGCGCGGCCAACACTTTCCTGCCGACCGGGGAGGGGAAGGCCTCTCCGGCGTTCGAGGCGTGGCGCAACTTCAGCCAGAATGTGCCGGATTTCGATTCGGGCTGGATCGTGAACGGCGGCACCGCGCGCGGCATCGGCGAGGCGGAGCGCGCCGCCTATAATGCGCCTTACCCCGACGACAGCTACAAGGCGGGCGCGCGAATCTTCCCGATGCTGGTGGTGACGGAGCCGGACATGCCCTCGGCAGCCGAGAATCGCGCTGCATGGGGCGTGCTGGAGCAGTTCGAAAAACCCTTCCTCACCCTGTTCGGGGAAAAGGACATGGTGACGCTGGGCACGGAGAAGATTCTGCAGGCGCGCATCCCCGGCGCGAAGGGGCAGCCGCACCGGCTGATCGAAAACGCCGGGCACTTCCTGCAAGAGGACGCGGGCGAGGAGATTGCGCAGGAACTTGTGCGCTGGGCGGGAAAACAGGGCTGATGGGTGTTGACAGCCCATGGCCCCCCGCATAAAGCCGCGCCTCCAAAGTGCGCGGGCGTAGCTCAGTCGGTTAGAGTGCCGGCCTGTCACGCCGGAGGTCGCGGGTTCGAGCCCCGTCGCTCGCGCCACTTTGGATTTCGGTGATGCGCGAACCAGCCGGCCCTTAGGGGCTGCGGTTCGCGCCCCATCCCTTCCCGCAAAATCAGTTGATTTGTTGCCGCCTCAGGCGTCTGAGGCGCGTTCGTCCCAGCGGGCGAGTTCATGCGCGATCGAGGCTTCCACCAGCCAATCCCACAATTCGCCCGCCAGCGCCGGGTTCAGGCCTTGCGCCCGCGCCTCTGCAATCGCGTTCTCGATTACCTGCCGCTTGCGGGGTTCATCGCGCACCATGGCGCGGTCCGGCTTGATGCGGGCGGCTGCGTTCATGAAGCGGAAGCGTTCCGCCAGCAGCGCGACCAGCTCGCGGTCCAGCGAATCCACGCCTGCGCGGACTTCGGCCATACTGGCGCAGGCTTCGGGCGCGATCCTCATGGCCGCCACTTGCCGGTTTCGATCCAGATCATCACCGGCTTCAGCGGGAACACCCATGCCACGCCCAGCACCGCCCAGATGGGCAGCTGCAACAGCGGGTGCAGGCGGCCGACAGGCTCGAACAGCCAGACGGCGAACAGGCAATAGGCGAAGATGCCGACAAGGACGGCGAGGATGCCGAGCGGCCGCCGGAGGGACGGTGTCATGCCCCGGCTTTAGCGCGGGGTGACGGCGTGTGAAAGAGCGTGGGTGTGGCGATTGCATCCAGCGGCTGATCCCATGGCTCTGCGGGCAGGGAATCCAGCAGCTGCATGTCCCACGCGAGGCCGATGGCGCGTAGCGGGCCGCTGGCGCGGAGGGCGGCCAGCGTGCGGTCATAATGGCCCTTGCCTTGCCCCAGCCGGTTGCCCGCACGATCCACTGCCAGCAGCGGAACCAGCAGCGTGTCTGGCCGGACGAGGGGGGCCGTGGCGGGCGGTTCGGCGATGCCCTTGTAGCCGGGAGTCAGCGCCGCATAGGCGGCGCTGTGGAAGCTGAGAGGGCCTTCAGTCACGCGCGGGAAGGCGATTTGCCAGCCTGCGGCGATGGCGGCCTGTTCCAGCGCCTGCGGGTCGATCTCGTCGCCCATTGCCGCGTAAGAGCCGAGGATGGCGGGCGGGCCGAGCCGGGGCAGGGCGTGCACCAGTGCTGATTCGAGCGCACCGCGCACGGCCGGGGCGAGCGCGCCCGTGAACGCCGCGCGTCTGCTGCGCATGGCGCGGCGCAGCTGCTGTCGTTCGGTGGGCTGCTCGTTCAGG
Source organism: Sandaracinobacter neustonicus (assembly GCF_006385875.1). Taxonomy (GTDB): domain Bacteria; phylum Pseudomonadota; class Alphaproteobacteria; order Sphingomonadales; family Sphingomonadaceae; genus Sandaracinobacteroides; species Sandaracinobacteroides neustonicus. Next base: position 36,958 of record NZ_VFSU01000024.1, read on the forward strand.
GGAACTGCTTTCGCAACTGATTTTGCAACTGAGGTGGCGGGTCCGCTGCGACCGTTTGCATGAAGATCCACTGACGCCAGAACGTCAGGTGGGAGCCGTATGATCAGGCCCACGGGCCCGGCAGGGACAACCCCCTTGGATGTGTTTATCGCCTCAGGGATGCTCGATTGCGCGCATCGTGCAGATCCCGCCGTGGGCTAACTTAAGATGCCGAGGCCGCTTCCTCAAGCCTTTGTGCCAGCGCTTCGGCGCGGGCGGCCAGCGCTTCATATTGCGCGAGGTTTGGCAGTTGCTGCGGGGCGGGGAAGGGCGAAAGCCGGGCTTCCGTCGCCTTGCGCTCCAGCAGTTCGCCAGACACCAGCAGCGCCGCCATCAGCAGCAGCCGGGGTTCGGCCACCGCGCCATGCGCTTCCATCAAAGAGGAAACGCGGGATTCGAGCAGCCCGCCCGCCGCGCGCAGATCCTCTTCCTCGCCATCGCGGCAGGCGAGTTTATAGGCGCGGCCGCCGATGGAGAGGGTGACTTCAGCCATGGCTGCGTGTCCGTTCGCTGTCGATCAGCCGGTCGAGGTGGGTGAGCGTGTCGCGCGTGGCGCTGCGCAGGCCGCGATGGCGCTGGCGCAGCCGTTCGGCGGCCACTTCGGCGCGCTGCAACGCGGATTCAATCCGGGCGAGCAGTTCCGGCATATCCTGACTGACCCTGTCCTGACCGGCCCGATCTTGTCCGATCTGCAATTCACGCACCATGGATTCGCTCCGACCGATCAAGAATCGTTCCTCCAAATTCTTGACGAACGGAGATAAGGGTTTGTTTCCCTTGGCGTCAATGCCGCCTTTGTAACCTGTTGTTCCCTCCGGCGTTGATTTCCACGCCTGCCTTTGCAAGGAGGACGCCGCGCACGCGGCCCGTTCCGGGCTGCATTCGTATGCGATTCGGGCATTTCCTGCCCATTATGTGTCTGAAAAGGGCCCCGATGGCTTCCGCACGGCTTGCCGACGATCAAATCCGCCCCATGGCCAACTGTATCCGCGCGCTTGCGATGGATGCCGTGGAGGCCGCCAACAGCGGGCACCCCGGTATGCCGATGGGCATGGCCGACGCCGCTACCATCCTGTGGGGCGAATATCTGAAGTTCGACGCCAGCGATCCGCGCTGGCCGGATCGCGACCGCTTCGTGCTCTCGGCCGGGCATGGCTCGATGCTGATCTATGCGCTGCTATACCTGAGCGGGTTTGATGCGCCGACGATTGGCGACATTCGCAACTTCCGCCAGCTTGGCTCACCGTGCGCTGGCCACCCGGAGAATTTCGAGCTGCCCGGCGTGGAATGCACCACCGGGCCCCTGGGGCAGGGGCTGGCGATGGCCGTGGGCATGGCGATTGCCGAGCGTCATCTGAACGCGGGCCATGGCGATGCGCTGGTGAATCACCGCACATGGGTGATCGCGGGCGACGGCTGCCTGATGGAAGGCATCAGCCACGAAGCGGTCGGTCTGGCCGGGCATCTGAAGCTGGGTCGGTTGAACGTGTTGTGGGATGACAACAACATCTCCATCGACGGGCCGATCACGGTGTCCTCCAGCGAGGATGTGCCTGCGCGCTTCCGCGCGGCGGGCTGGCATGTGGTGGCGTGCGACGGGCACGATCCGGCTTCCATCCGCAAGGCTTTAGACGAGGCGCAGGCCTCGCCGTTGCCCAGCCTGATCCGCTGCACCACGGTGATCGGCTTTGGCGCGCCCAACAAGGCGGGCACGGAAAAGGTGCATGGCAGCCCGTTGGGCGCCGCCGAGGTGGAAGCCGCCAAGGCGCATCTGGGCTGGACTGCGGCTCCGTTCGAGATTCCGGCGGACCTGCTGGCGGCATGGCGCGGCGTTGGCGCGCGCGGAAAGGCGGCGAAGGCCGCGTGGGAGGCTCTCCCCGGCGCGGCGGACCTGCGCGCGCGGATGGCGAACACGGCCCCGGTGCTGGACATGTCTGCCTTCAAGGAAAAGCTGGTGGCGGACGGCAAGGCGGTTGCCAGCCGCAAGGCCTCTGAAATGGCGCTGGACGTGATCAACGCGCAGCTTGCCAACACCATCGGCGGTTCGGCGGACCTCACCGGTTCCAACCTCACGCGCTCGGCGGGCATGAAGGTGCTGGATGCGGCCGATTATGGCGGGCGCTACCTGCATTATGGCATCCGCGAATTCGGCATGTCGGCGGCGATGAACGGCATGGCGCTGCACGGCGGCGTGATCCCCTATGGCGGCACCTTCCTTGTGTTCGCCGATTATGCGCGCGGGGCCATTCGCCTGTCTGCGCTGCAGCAACAGGGCGTGATCTATGTGCTGACGCATGACAGCATCGGCCTTGGCGAGGATGGGCCGACGCACCAGCCGATCGAGCATCTGGCCTCTTTGCGCGCGATTCCGAACGTGGCGGTCTATCGCCCGGCGGACGCGGTGGAGACGGCGGAGTGCTGGGAACTGGCGCTGGCGGACCGCACCCGGCCTTCGGTGCTGGCGCTATCGCGGCAGAATCTGCCGACGTTGCGCAAGGAGTGGGCCGAGAACCGCTCGGCGGAAGGCGGTTACCGGCTGCTGGCCGCGACTGCGCCGTTGAAGGTGGTGCTGGTGGCGACGGGTTCGGAGGTGGCCATCGCGGTGGAAACGGCGAAGCTGCTGGAAGCGCAAGGCGTGGGCGCGGATGTCGTGTCCATGCCCAGCTGGGAATTGTACCGGGAAAAGGGCGACAAGAGCCTGCTGCCCGCCGATGTGCTGAAAGTCTCTGTCGAGGCGGCCTCCACCTTCGGCTGGGAGCGGATCGTGGGCGCGGACGGGCTGATGATCGGCATCGACACATTCGGCGCTTCGGCCCCGGCACCCGAACTTTACCAACATTTCGGCTTGACCTCGCCTGCAATCTGCGAACGGGTGCTGGCGCGACTTAACTCACGGAAATAGACGACAAATCGTCATACATAAAGGAGCGGGACATGAAGGTTGCGATCAACGGTTTCGGTCGGATCGGGCGGCTGGTTCTTCGGGCCATTCTGGAACAGGGCCGCACGGATATCGAGGTGGTCGCGATCAACGATCTGGGTGACGCCAAGGCCAACGCGCTGCTGTTCAAGCGGGATTCGGTGCACGGGCGCTTCCCCGGCACGGTGGAGGCCGACGGGCAGGACATGGTGATCAACGGCAAGCGCATCCGCGTGACCGCCGAGCGCGATCCATCCAAGCTGCCGCACAAGGAACTGGGCGTGGACATCGCGCTGGAGTGCACCGGCTTCTTCACCGACGCCGACAAGGCGGGCGCGCATCTGACGGCCGGGGCCAAGCGCGTTCTGATTTCCGCGCCGGGCAAGGGCGTCGACCTGACGGTGGTTTATGGTGTGAACCACCAGAAGCTGACCGGCGACCACAAGATCGTCTCCAACGCGTCGTGCACCACCAACTGCCTCGCCCCCGTCGCCAAGGTGATGAACGAGACGGTGGGCATCGAGCGCGGCCTGATGACGACGGTGCACGCCTACACCAATGATCAGAAGATTCTGGACCAGATCCATTCCGACATGCGCCGGGCGCGGGCCGCTGCCATGTCCATCATCCCCACCACCACGGGCGCGGCCCGCGCGGTGGGCGAGGTGCTGCCGGAACTGAAGGGCAAGCTGGACGGCTCCGCCATCCGCGTGCCGACGCCGAACGTCAGCTTGGTCGACCTGACCTTCGTGCCCGGCCGGGAGACGACGAAGGACGAGATCAACGCGGCGCTGAAGGCGGCTTCGGAAGGCTCTCTGAAGGGCATATTGGACTACACCGACGAGCCGCTGGTCTCCATCGACCTCAACCATGTGCCCTTCTCGTCCACGGTGGACAGCCTTGAGACTGCCGTGCTGGAAGGCAAGCTGGTCCGCGTTGTCAGCTGGTATGACAATGAATGGGGCTTCTCCAACCGGATGGCCGATACGGCAGTGCAGATGGGCAAGTTCCTCTGATGCCGTTCCGGGGGCTGGACGATCTTCCCGCGAGCTTGACTGGCAAGCGCGTGCTGGTCCGCGTGGACCTGAACGTGCCGATGGACGGCGAGCATGTGACCGACGCAACGCGGTTGCAGGCCGCCGTGCCCACCATCGCCTTTCTGGCGGATCGCGGGGCGAAGGTGCTGCTGCTGTCTCACTTCGGGCGGCCGAAGGGCGAGGCGTCGGAGAAATACTCGCTGAAGAAGGTCGTTCACCCCCTTCACGAGGTGCTGGGGCGCTGGGTGGGGTTCCTGCCGGATTGCGTGGGCGATGATGCGGTCGAGGAATCGCGGAAGCTGGAAAACGGCAGCGTCACCGTGCTGGAAAATACCCGCTTCCACGCGGGCGAGGAAGCGAATGATCCGGGCTTCGTCGCCGCGCTGGCGGAGATGGGCGACATCTATGTGAACGATGCCTTTTCCGCCGCGCACCGGGCGCATGCCTCCACCGAGGGGCTGGCGCATGTGTTGCCCGCCTATGCCGGGCGCTCGATGGAAGCGGAGCTGAACGCGCTGGAAGCCGCCCTTGGCAAGCCTGAGCGGCCGGTGGCGGCCGTGGTGGGCGGGGCGAAGGTGTCCTCCAAGCTGGACGTGCTGACCAACCTTGTGGGCAAGGTGGATCATCTGATCATCGGCGGCGGCATGGCCAACACCTTTCTGGCGGCCAAGGGCATCAGCGTGGGCAAAAGCCTGTGCGAGCATGATCTGGCCGACACCGCGCGCAGCATTCTTTCCCGCGCGGAAGCCGCCGGTTGCACCGTGCACCTGCCGTGGGACGTGGTGGTGGCGAAAGAGTTCAAGGCGCATGCGGAGAACCGCGTGGCCAATGTGAACGACGTGGCCGCAGACGAGATGATCCTCGACCTTGGGCCGCATGCGGTGGAAGCGCTGGGCGACGTGCTGAAAACCTGCGCGACCTTGGTGTGGAACGGGCCGCTGGGCGCGTTCGAACTAGCCCCCTTCGATGCCGCGACCGTGGCGCTGGCGCAAACGGCCGCCGCGCTGACGGAGGGCGGCACGCTGGTGAGCGTGGCGGGCGGCGGCGACACCGTGGCCGCGCTGAACCATGCGGGCGCGGGCGACAAATTCACCTTCGTCTCCACCGCCGGGGGCGCGTTCCTCGAATGGATGGAAGGCAAGGCATTGCCGGGGGTTCAGGCCCTTCAAACAGGCGAAAACGGGCAAACAGGAGCGGCAGAATGAAGATCACGAAAACCGTCAAGCGCATTCTCGACAATTATGAGAGCGACAATCCCGGCACCAAGGCGAACCTTGCCCGCATCCTGATGGCGGGGCGTCTGGGCGGCACCGGCAAGATGGTGATCCTGCCCGTCGATCAGGGCTTTGAACATGGCCCCGCGCGCAGCTTCGCGGTGAACGCCCCGGCCTATGATCCGCATTACCATTTCCAGCTGGCGATTGACGCGGGCCTGAACGCCTATGCCGCGCCGCTGGGGATGATCGAGGCCGGTGCGGACACGTTCGCGGGTGCGATCCCGACCATCCTGAAGGTGAACTCCTCCAACAGCTGGGCGAGCGGGGCCAATCAGGCGCTGACGGGCAGCGTGGACGACGCCCTGCGCCTCGGTTGCTCGGCCATCGGCTTCACCATCTATCCCGGTTCCGACGATTGCTTCGAGCTGATGGAAGAGATCAAGGAGATGTCGGCCGAGGCGAAATCGGTTGGCATCGCCACCGTGATCTGGAGCTACCCGCGCGGCGGCAAGCTACCGAAATCGGGCGAGCTGGCGCTGGACGTGGGGGCCTATGCCGCGCACATGGCGGCGCTGCTGGGGGCGCACATCATCAAGGTGAAGCTGCCGTCCGACCATGTCGAGCAGGAAGACGCCAAGAAGAGCTATGCCGGAACCGACTGGTCGAAACAGTCCGACCGGGTGGCGCATGTGGTGAAGGCCTGTTTCAACGGCCGTCGTCTGGTGGTGTTCTCCGGTGGAGCCGCCAAGGGCTCTGATGCGGTGTATCAGGATGCGCGCGATATCCGCGATGGCGGCGGCAATGGCTCCATCATCGGCCGCAACAGCTTCCAGCGCCCGCGCGCCGAAGCGCTGGAGTTGCTGGACAAGATCGTCCGCATTTACCTGAACAAGGAATAGGATAAGGGGCGGCGGGCGGACGACCGGGAGCAGCTGACATGGCCATCGAACCGGCCTCTACCGAAGATTTCTCGGCCTTTCTGGGCATCGAGGACGAGCGGCCGCCGTGCCAGCTTTACCTGATCTCTCCGCCGTCGCTGGATCTGGAGAGCCATGCCGCGGCGCTGGAAGCGGCGCTGGCGGCAGACGGGCCGGTGGCGGCCTATCAGCTGCGGATGAAAGATTACGCCGACGAGGCGATTCTGGCCGCCGCAGCGCGGTTGCTGCCCATCTGTCAGGCGGCTGACGTGGCATTCATCCTGAATGACCGCGCCGATCTGGCGAAGGCGTGCAGCGCGGACGGCGTGCATCTGGGGCAGACGGACGGATCGGTGGCTGAAGCCCGCGCGCTGCTGGGCCGCGATGCGCAGATCGGCGTGACCTGCCACGGCAGCCGCCATCTGGCGATGGACGCAGGCGAGGCCGGGGCCAATTATGTGGCGTTCGGGGCCTTTTTCCCGACGCACACCAAGCTGGTGGAGCATCACGCCACGCCCGATATCCTGAACTGGTGGACGGCGCTGTCCCCGATTCCGTGCGTGGCCATCGGCGGCATCACGGTGGAAAATTGCGCGCCGCTGGTGCGCGCGGGGGCCGATTTTCTGGCTGTCAGCGCCGCCGTGTGGGAAGCTGCCGACGGCCCCGCGGACGCCATCGGGCGGTTCAGCGACGAACTGCGTTCGTCGAAAGCCTGATTGCAGGCGGGGTGGCCGAGGCGTAGCAAGGCAGCTTTCTGATGTTCGAGAAGGTTGCCTCACTTGAAACCAGTTATGCTGCTCGCATCTGCGATGATGATGATGACCCCCGCCATGGCCCAGAGCCAGACCGCCCCAAAGCCCGCCACACAGGCGCAGCTTCCCTTCCTGCTGCAACCATGGACCGGCCCGCACGGCGGCGTTCCGCCGTGGGACAAGGTGAAGCCCGAGCAATTCCCGCCCGCGTTTGAAGTCGCCTTTGCCGATCTGCGCGCGGAAGTGCGCGCCATCGCCGACAACAAGGCTGCCCCCACGTTCGACAATGTGATCGGCGCGCTGGAAGCGAGCGGGCAGCAGCTGGATCAGGTCGCGACCATGTTCGACCTGATGACCTCCAACATGAACAGCCCGGCCTATCAGGAGCTGGACCGGGAATGGAGCCCGAAGTTCGCGGCGTTGAGCGACGAAATCTCCATGGATCCCAAGCTGTTCGCCCGGATCGACGCGCTGTATCAAAAGCGCGCCACGCTGAAGCTGAACCCGATGCAGCTCCGCCTGCTGGAGCGCACCTATGACCGCTATGTGCGCAGCGGCGCGAAGCTGAACGATGCGGACAAGGCGCAGCTGGCCAATATCAACCAGCAGCTGGCCACCCTGTTCACCGATTTCAACCAGCGGCTGCTGCGCGACGAGGAAACAGCGCTGCCCGCCACCGAAGCGGAACTGAAGGGCGTGCCGGATGGCGTGAAATCGGCTGCGCGTGCAGCCGCCGAAGAGCGCAAGCTGCCCGGCTATGCCATCGTCAACACCCGCTCCGCCGTGGACCCGATCCTGACCTTCGGCGATGATCGCGCGCTGCGCGAGAAGGTCTGGCGCGCCTTTGTGAACCGGGGCGACAATGGCGACGGCAATGACACCAACGCCGTGATCGAGAAGATCGTGAAGCTGCGTGCGGACCGCGCGCATCTGCTGGGCTTCGCCACCCACGCCAATCTCCGCATGGCCGACACCATGGCGAAGGAACCGGCGCGCGCGGAAGAGCTGATGATGCGGGTGTGGGGCCCCGCGGTCGCCCGTGTGGGTGAGGAAGTGGCGGACATGGAGAAAATCTCCGGCTTCCCCATCGAGCCGTGGGATTATCTCTATTTCGCGGAGAAGGTGCGCAAGGCGCGCTATGACCTCTCGGCTGCCGAGACCAAGCCCTATTTCGAACTGAACAACATGATCGAAGCGAGCTATTGGGCCGCCGGTCAGCTGTATGGGCTGGAATTCAAGGAAGTGACGGGGACGATCCCCGTGTTCCACCCGGATGTGCGGGTTTACGAAGTCACGCGCGGCGGCAAGCATGTCGCGCTGTTCTACCGTGACGATTTCGCCCGCACCGGCAAGCGATCCGGCGCCTGGATGACGACCTACCGCAACCAGCGGAAGTTCCCCACGCCGCAAACGGTGCTGGCCTCCAACAACAACAATTTCGCCAAGCCCGGCGCGAACGAGCCGGTGCTGATCAGCTATGACGATGCCGAAACGCTGTTCCACGAATTCGGCCACGCCATCCATTATTTCCTGCAGAATGTGACCTATCCGGGCCTTGCCAACACCCCGCGCGATTTCGTGGAATATCCGAGCCAGGTGAACGAAAACTGGCTGCTGACGCGCGAAGTGCTGGACCGGTTCGCCAAGCATTACAAAACGGGCGAACCCATGCCCAAAGCGCTGGTGGACAAGATCGAGAAGTCACAGACCTTCAATCAGGGCTATGCGACGGTCTCTTACCTGTCGTCCGCCATCGTGGATATGAAGCTGCATCTGGTGCCGAACGGCGTGGTGAACCCGGACGCGTTCGAGCGCGACACGCTGGCGGCCATCGGCATGCCCAAGCAGATCGTGATGCGGCACCGGCTGCCGCAGTTCAGCCACCTGTTCTCCGGCGACAGCTATTCGGCGGGTTATTATTCCTACCTCTGGTCTGAAACGATGGACGCGGACACATGGGCCGCGTTCGAGGAGGCGGGTTCGCCGTGGAACAAGGGCGTGGCGGATCGTTTCCGCACCATCCTGCTGTCTACCGGCAACGAAACCGACCGGGCGGACGCCTATCGCGAATTCCGCGGCCGCGACCCGGACGTGAAGGCGCTTCTGAAGAAGCGGGGCTTCCCGGCCGACGCGAAATAAGCCTGCCGAAGGGCTTTGCGGGGAGGGCGGGCCTGCGAGGGCCCGCCCTTCTTGCTGCCCGACTTGAGACTTTGCGCCCGACCGGCTAAAGGCGCGGCCACAATTGCTCTTTCCAGCTCTACAGGTGAATCCCCATGAAGATCAGCGGCGTGGACATTCGTCCCGGCAACATCATCGAATATGAAAACGGCATCTGGCGCGCGGTGAAGACGCAGCACACCCAACCCGGCAAGGGCGGTGCCTATATGCAGGTGGAGCTGAAGAACCTGATCGACGGGCGGAAAACCAACATCCGCTTCCGCTCGGCCGAAGTGGTGGAGCGGGTTCGTCTGGACACCAAGGATTTCCAATATCTCTATGCCGAGGACGACAATCTCGTCTTCATGGACAAGGATACGTACGAGCAGGTGACGCTGTCGCGCGACCTGCTGGGTGATGCCGCCGCCTTCCTGACGGACGGCATGGACGTGACGATGGAATTGTATGACGAGCGCGCCATTTCCGTGCAGCTGCCCGATCAGGTGGAAGCGCTGATCGTGGAAGCCGACGCGGTGGTGAAGGGGCAGACGGCCTCGTCCAGCTACAAGCCCGCCGTGCTGGAAAATGGCGTGCGCGTGATGGTGCCGCCGCATATCGGCGCGGGCACGCGGATCGTTGTGGATGTGTATGAGCAAGCCTACGTCCGCCGGGCGGATTGAGTAGAGCATGAGCCAGTCTGCGATCATCACCGTTATGGAGCGGGCGTGCCGCAAGGCCGCCCCGCGCCTGCGCCGGGACTTCGGCGAAGTCAGCCAGTTGCAGGTGTCCCGCAAAGGCCCGGCCGATTTCGTGAGTCAGGCCGACAAAGCGGCCGAGCGCACACTGCTGGAGGAATTGCAGAAGGCCCGGCCCGGCTGGGGCTTTCTGCTGGAAGAAGGCGGCGAGATTCCGGGAGAGGAGGAGAACTCTCCCCGCTTCATCATCGATCCGCTGGATGGCACCTCCAACTTCCTGCACGGCATCCCGCACTTCGCCATTTCCATCGGCGTGGAGCATATGGGCGTGGCGGTGGCGGGCATGATCTATCAGCCGCTGACGGACGAGAGCTTCTGGGCCGAGCGCGGGCGCGGGGCGTGGTTGCACAATGCGCGGCTGCGGGTGTCTGGCCGGGGCGACCTGTCTGAAGCGCTGATTGCGACGGGCATTCCTTACAAGGGCCATGGCGATCAGGACCAGTTCGAGCGCATCCTGAACAGGGTGATCCCGGAAGTGGCGGGGGTTCGCCGCTTTGGCGCGGCCAGCCTCGATCTGGCGTGGGTCGCGGCCGGTCGGTTTGACGGATTCTGGGAACAGGGGCTGTCTCACTGGGACGTCAGCGCCGGGATGTTGCTGGTGAAAGAGGCCGGTGGTTTCGTCTCGGATTTCCGGGGCGGCGAGAAAATGGTGGAGCGCCGGGAGCTGATCGCGGGCAATGATGTGCTGCATTCGCGGCTGCATCGGCTGGTCGCCGGAGCCCTGCGCTAACGCGGTTGATTCGCAATAGCGGCCATGCGTAAAAAACATGGCCAATCCGTTGGTTGTGCAGTGCGGCAAAGGCTTGCCCACGCCTTTTCACAGGCCTAGAGACGCCCAATGTCCGACCTGACTGACATCGGCCGGGAGTATCTCCCGATTCTCCTTTTCTTTGGCGTCGCCATCGCCTTTGCAGGCGTGTTCGCGGGGCTGCCCATATTGGTTTCGAACCTGGTGGGCACCAACAAGCCCTATGCCGATAAGCTGACCGAATATGAGAGCGGCTTCCCCGCCTTCTCGTCCGCGCGCGGCCAGTTCGATGTGCGCTTCTATCTGGTGTCCATCCTGTTCATCATCTTCGATCTGGAAGTGGCGTTCCTGTTCCCATGGGCTGTCAGCCTCGCGCATATGGGGCCTGAACTCTACTTCGCATGGGGGTCGATGATGCTGTTTCTGGGCGTCCTCACCGTCGGCTTCATCTATGAATGGAAGAAGGGGGCGCTGGATTGGGAATGAGCAGCACCACTCTCATCAACCCTGACGGCACCGCGCTTTCGCGGGACCCCCTTTCGCGGGATCTGGCCGGGCAGGATCAGTTTTTCGCCGATGTGAATTCGGAGCTTTCGAACAAGGGCTTCCTTGTGACGAGCCTTGAAGATCTGGCCACATGGGCGCGCACCGGCTCGCTCTGGTGGATGACCTTCGGTCTCGCCTGTTGCGCGGTGGAAATGATGCACGCCTCCATGCCGGATTGGGATATGGAGCGCTTCGGTGCCGCGCCGCGCGCCTCCCCGCGCCAGTCCGACGTGATGATCGTGGCGGGCACGCTGTGCAACAAGATGGCCCCGGCGCTGCGCCGCGTCTACGATCAGATGCCAGAGCCGCGTTACGTGATCTCCATGGGCAGCTGCGCCAATGGCGGCGGCTATTATCACTACAGCTATTCGGTGGTGCGCGGCTGCGATCGTATCGTGCCGGTGGACATTTATGTGCCCGGCTGCCCCCCCACCGCCGAAGCGCTGCTTTACGGTATCATGGCCCTGCAGCGGAAAATCCGCCGCCAGGGCACGTTCGAGCGCTGAATCATGTCGCACCTTCCCCAGATCCCCGGAAATGAAGGCATTGCCGAGCGCGCCAGCGCGATCCTCGGGCCTGACCTGATCGCCGCGACCGAAGTGGTTGGCGAGCTGACGCTCACGGTGGCCCGCGAGGCCGCCGGTTCGGTGCTGCAGCAACTGCGCGACACGCCGGACCTCTCTTACGAGCAGTTGCTGGACATCGCCGGGGCCGATTACCCGGAGCGCGCCGAGCGGCTGGAAGTGAACTGGCACCTGCTGAGCCTGAAGCACAACCGCCGCATCCGGGTGAAAGTGTTGACGGACGAGGTGAAGCCGGTTCCCTCTGTCACGGCGCTGTGGCCCAACGCGGGCTGGCTGGAGCGCGAAGTGTGGGATTGCTACGGTGTGCTGTTCGAGGGCAACCCCGATCTGCGCCGCATCCTGACCGACTATGGCTTTGAAGGGCATCCGTTCCGCAAGGACTTCCCGCTGACCGGGCATGTGGAACTGCGCTATTCGGAAGAGCAGGGCCGGGTGGTGTATGAACCGGTGAAGCTGAAGCAGGATTTCCGCAGCTTCGATTTCCTCTCCCCGTGGGAAGGGCAGTGGAAACTGCCGGGTGACGAGAAGGCTGCCGGAGCCGGAGGCGACCAGAAAGCTGAAGGGGATCAGGCATGACCGAGATTCTTGACGGCGAGATCGTGCTGGACCCGACTCTGGTCGCGCCCGACACCAAGATCCAGAATTACATGATCAACTTCGGGCCTCAGCACCCGGCGGCGCACGGCGTGCTGCGGCTGGTGATGGAGCTGGACGGCGAGCTGATCGAGCGTTGCGATCCGCACATCGGCCTGCTGCACCGGGGCACCGAAAAGCTGATCGAGTATAAAACCTACCTCCAGGCGCTGCCCTATATGGACCGGCTGGATTATTGCAGCCCGATGTCGATGGAGCATAGCTATGTGCTCGCCATCGAGAAGCTGCTGGGGGTGGATGTGCCGATGCGCGGGCAGCTGATCCGCGTGCTGTTCGCCGAATTGATGCGCATTTCCAACCATTTGATGAACGTTGGCGCACATGTGATGGATGTGGGCGGCCTCACCCCCATCCTCTGGCTGTTCGTTGAGCGGGAGCGCATCTACCAATTCTCCGAAGCGGTTTCGGGCGCGCGCATGCACGCGGCCTATTTCCGCCCCGGCGGCGTGCATCAGGATCTGCCCGCTGGTCTCGCCGAGACGATCCGCGAATGGGCGGCGCAATTCTCCAACGTGCTGAACGATGTGCAGGCGCTGGCTGGCGACAACCGCATCTTCAAGCAGCGCAACGTGGATATCGGCGTGATTTCCGCGAAGGACGCGATTGCGTGGGGCTTCACCGGCCCCTGTATCCGGGGCTCGGGCATCCCATGGGATTTGCGCAAGGCGCAGCCCTATGAATGCTATGCCGATCTGGAGTTCGACGTGCCGGTGGGCAACAACGGCGACTGTTACGATCGCTGGATGGTGCGCATGGAGGAAATGCGCCAGTCGCTGCGACTGGTGGAGCAGTGCCTGAACCGCCTGGCCCATTGCGAGGGCGAACCGGTCTGCACGCTGGACCGCAAGGTGTCGCCGCCGAAGCGGGGTGAAATGAAGCGCTCCATGGAGGCGCTGATCCACCACTTCAAACTCTATACCGAAGGCTTCAAGGTGCCTGCCGGTGAGGTGTATGTGGCGACCGAAAGCCCCAAGGGCGAATTCGGCATCTATCTGGTGAGTGATGGCACCAACAAACCCTATCGCTGCCATATCCGCGCGACGGGGATGAGCCATCTGCAAGCGATGGACTTCCTGCTGAAGGGGCACATGCTGGCCGACGCGCCCGCCGTGCTGGGTTCGCTGGATATCGTGTTCGGGGAAGTTGATCGGTGAGCGATTTCACGGATTTCAAATGGAGCGACGCCAACGCCGTTGAGGCAGAGCGCATCATCGGCCGCTATCCCAAGGGCCGGGAAAACAGCGCGATCATGCCGCTGTTGTGGCTGGCGCAATATCAGGTGGCGGCGCAAACCGGCGTGGCATGGCTGCCGCTGCCGGTGATCGAATTCGTCGCCGCCCAGATCGGCATGCCGAAGATCCGCGCGCTGGAAGTCGCGACCTTCTACACCATGTACAATCTGAAGCCCGTCGGCCGCTTCCATGTGCAGGTGTGTGGCACCACGCCATGCATGCTGCGCGGGTCAGACGATGTGTTGCGCGCCTGTGCGGACAAGGGGCTGAAAAAGGGCGAAGTCACCAATGACGGCCTGTTCACCCTGACGGAGGTGGAGTGCCTTGGCGCCTGCGCCAACGCGCCGATGGTGCAGGTGAATGACGACAATTACGAAGACCTCACCTACGAGACGATGACGGCCATTTTGGACGATCTGATCGCCGGGCGCACGCCGAAGGCAGGCAGCCAGATCGGCCGCACCGCCAGCTGCCCCGAAGGCGGGCCGACCAGCCTGAAAGAGATCGCCTGATGCTGGCGGATAAAGACAGAATTTTCACCAACCTCTATGGCTTCCAGCCGTGGGGGCTGGAACATGCCATGAAGCGTGGCGACTGGGCGGGCACCAAAGAGCTGCTGGCGCGCGGGCAAGACACGATCATTCAGCAGGTGAAGGATTCCGGTCTTCGCGGTCGCGGCGGGGCGGGCTTCTCCACTGGCACCAAGTGGAGCTTCATGCCCAAGGAATCGAAGGACGGGCGCCCCAGCTTTCTGGTGGTGAACGCCGACGAATCCGAACCGGGCAGCTGCAAGGATCGGGAAATCATCCGCCACGATCCACACAAGCTGATCGAAGGCGCGCTGATCGCCGGTTATGCGATGCGGGCGCGGGCGGCCTATATCTATATTCGCGGCGAATATATCCGCGAGGCCGAAGTGCTGTTCGCGGCGGTTGAGGAAGCCTATGCCAAGGGCTTCATCGGCAAGAACGCCTGCGGCAGCGGATACGACTTCGACGTGTTCGTCCACCGGGGCGGCGGGGCTTATATCTGCGGCGAAGAAACCGCGATGATCGAAAGCCTTGAGGGGAAGAAGGGCCAGCCGCGCCTGAAGCCCCCGTTCCCGGCGGGCGCGGGCCTTTATGGCTGCCCCACCACGGTGAACAATGTGGAATCCATCGCAGTGGTGCCCACAATTCTGCGGCGCGGGCCGGAGTGGTTCGCGGGCTTTGGCCGCCCCAACAATCTGGGCACCAAGCTGTTCCAGATTTCCGGCCATGTGAACAAGCCGTGCGTGGTGGAGGATGCCATGAGCGTCCCCTTCCGGGAACTGATCGAGACCCATTGCGGCGGCATTCGCGGCGGCTGGGACAATCTGCTGGCGGTGATTCCGGGCGGGTCTTCGGTGCCGCTGGTGCCCGCGCACCAGATCATCGACGCGCCGATGGATTTCGATGGCCTGCGCGATCTGAAATCCGGCCTTGGCACGGCGGCGGTGATCGTGATGGACAAATCCACCGACATCGTCCGCGCGATTGCCCGGCTGTCCTACTTCTACAAGCATGAAAGCTGCGGCCAGTGCACGCCATGCCGCGAAGGCACCGGCTGGATGTGGCGGGTGATGGAACGGCTCGTCACGGGCGATGCCGAGCCTTCGGAAATCGACCTGCTGCTGGAAGTGACCACGCAGGTGGAAGGCCACACCATCTGCGCGCTGGGTGATGCGGCGGCATGGCCGATCCAAGGCCTGATCCGCCATTTCCGGCCCGAGATTGAAGCGCGGATTGCCAAGCGCCGTGGTTTTGCCGTGGTGCCCGAACTGCCGCAGGCCGCTGAATGACGCAGGCATTACTCCTCGCAGTTGTGACCGCGATGCTGCTCAGTGGAGTCGCGCATGCGCAGGACACCGGTTCATTGATCCGGCGCGCGCCCGCGCAGATTCCGACTGGTTCAGGTTCCGATGCGGAACGCGCGCGGCGTGCGACGGCGGCCTTCGCAGAGTGTCTTGTAGATCGCTCACGCGGCCGGGTGGAGAAATATCTGGCGAGCTTTCCCGGAACAGCTGAAGCTCGCGACATTGGGCGTAAGCTGGCAGACAGCGATTGCCTTTCGAGTGGCGGATTGAAGTTTCAAGAACAGGTTATGAGAGCGCTGTTCTATCAAATTCTCTACAATAAAACGTTCCGCGACAAAGAACTGCCGGATTTTTCTACGGTCCCGCCGCTCGACTACAGCGCTGGTGCCCCCGTTGGTGTGGCGTCGAACGAGATCGCACTTCGAAATTTCGCAGATTGTGTTACTCGCGCGAACCCATCTGATGCGCGTACATTGACACTGAGTAATACAGCTTCCGATGGAGAAAAGAGGGCTTTCGACGCCATGATGCCGTCGTTCAGCGCGTGCCTGCCGCAGGATCGCACGATAGAATTTTCGAAAACCATCCTGAAGGGGTTGGTCGCTGAGACGCTCTATCGCTTGAGCACGGCAGCCGCATCTCCGTCTGCCACAGGAAGTGCCATCTGATGCCCAAGGTAACCGTAGACGGGATCGAAGTTGAGGTGCCTGCTGGCGCCACGGTGATGCAGGCCTGCGAAGCGGCCGGCAAGGAAATCCCGCGCTTCTGCTATCACGAACGCCTCTCCATCGCTGGCAATTGCCGCATGTGCCTTGTGCAGGTGTCCCCCGGGCCGCCGAAGCCGCAGGCCAGCTGCGCGCTGCCGGCGTCCGAAGGGCAGACCATCCTGACGGACAGCCCGATGGTGAAGAAGGCGCGGGAAGGGGTGATGGAATTCCTGCTGATCAACCACCCGCTGGATTGCCCGATCTGCGATCAGGGCGGCGAGTGCGATCTGCAGGATCAGGCCATGGCCTATGGCCGGGGCGGCAGCCGCTTTGACGAGAATAAGCGCGCCGTGACCGAAAAGAATATGGGTCCGCTGATCAAGACGGTGATGACCCGCTGTATCCACTGCACACGCTGCGTGCGCTTCACCGAAGAAGTGGCGGGCACCAACGAAATCGGCGCGCTGTATCGCGGCGAGAATATGCAGATCACCAGCTTCCTTGAGCAGGCCGTTTCCTCGGAACTGTCCGGCAATGTGATCGATCTGTGCCCGGTGGGCGCGCTGACGTCGAAGCCCACGGCTTTCCATTATCGCCCGTGGGAGCTGAAGCGGAACGACGGCATCGACGTGATGGACGCGGTGGGCGCCAGCATCACCGTGCATTCGCGCACCGCCGAAGTGATCCGCGTGACTCCGCGTCTGAACGACGATGTGAACGAGGAATGGGTGGCCGATACCGGCCGCTTCGCGGTGGACGGGCTGAAGGAACGGCGGCTGGACCGGCCGTGGGTGCGCGTGAACGGCGAACTGAAGCCAGCAAGCTGGGGTCAGGCGTTTGAAGCCGTGAAGAAGGCGCTGGCTGGCGTGGACGCTGGCGAGGTCGCCGCGCTGGCGGGAGATCTGGCGGCTGTCGAGGATCTGGTGGCGGCGAAGGATTTGCTGACCGGGCTTGGCGTGACGCGGCTCGAATCCCGCACGGATGGCGCGGCCTATGAAGGCCCGGCCGCGCACTGGCGCTTCAACACCGGCATCGCCGCGCTGGAAACGGCGGACCTGATCCTGCTGGTGGGCTGTGATCCGAAGCTGGACGCGCCGCTGGTGAACAGCCGCATCCTGAAGGCCGTGCGCCGCAAGGGCGCGCAGGTGTTCCGTATCGGCGCGGGCACGGAACCGGCCTATCCGATCACCGATCTGGGCAACGATCTGGCGTTGCTGGCGAAGCTGCCTGCTGACCTCGCCGAAAAGTTGGCCAAGGCCGAGCGCCCGGCGCTGCTGATCGGCAGCCGCAATGCTTCGGCCGAGGTGCTGGCGGCCGCGCATGCGCTGGCGGGACAGTTCGTGAAGGACGGCTGGAACGGCTTCAATATCCTGCACACGGCGGCGGCGCGCGTGGGCGCGCTGACCACCGGATGGGTGGGCGAAGGGCTGGACGCGCTGGCGCACAACCCGCCGAAGCTGCTGTTCCTGCTGGGCGTGGACGAAGTGGCGCTGGCCCCGTTCGGGGGTGCGACGAAAATCTACATCGGCAGCCATGGTGATCGCGGCGCGGCTGTCGCGGACATCATCCTGCCGGGCGCGGCCTGGGCGGAAAAGCCCGGCACATGGGTGAATATGGAAGGCCGGGTGCAGCGTTCGCTGCGCGCCACCTTCCCGCCGGGCGAAGCCCGCGAGGACTGGACGATCTTCCGCGCGCTGGCCGATGTGCTGGGCATCAAGCTGGGTTATGACAATCTGGACCAGCTGCGTGCCCGCATGGCGGCGGAATGGCCGGAACTGGGCCGCGAGGGGCTTACCCCGGCAGCTTGGGAAGCCGCGAAGCTGAAGGCGGGCAAGCCCGCCGGTCCTTCGAAGCCGCGCGCCACTGATTTCTACAGTTCCAACCCGATCCTGCGCGCCAGCCCCACCATGCGGGCCTGCGTGGCGGAGATCCTTGAAGGCCGCGTGCCTCAGCTGGAGGCGGCTGAATAATGGTCGAATTCTTCCAGACCTATCTGGGCACCGGCTTTGGCTGGTTCGTCGCCCATCTGATTTTGATCCTGCTGATCGCCTTGCCGGTGATGCTGTGCATGGCGCTGGCGACATGGGTGGACCGCAAGGTGTGGGCGGCGATGATGCTGCGGCGCGGGCCGAACGTGGTTGGCCCCATCGGCATCCTGCAACCCTTCGCGGATGGCCTGAAGCTGTTCCTGAAGGAAACCATCGTGCCGTCCGGCGCGAACAAGGGCGTGTTCTTCATCGCGCCGATCATCACCTTCGTGCTGGCGCTCGTCAGCTGGGCGGTGATCCCGTTCGATGCGGGCTGGGTGCTGGCCGACATCAATGTGGGCATGCTGTTCCTGTTCGCCGTCTCCTCCATGGGGGTTTATGGAATCATCATGTCGGGCTGGGCCTCCAACTCGAAATATCCGTTTCTGGGCGGGCTGCGTTCCGCCGCGCAGATGGTGTCTTACGAAGTCTCCATCGGCTTCGTGATCGTGACGGTGGTGCTCTATGCCTCCAGCTTCAACCTGACCGATATCGTGGAGAGCCAGCGCGGCAACATCTTCGGTATCCTGAACGGGCATATCTTCAACCCGCTGCTGTTCCCGATGGCGATCCTGTTCCTGATCTCTGCGCTGGCGGAAACCAACCGGCCCCCGTTCGATTTGCCGGAAGCGGAATCCGAACTGGTGGCGGGCTATCAGATCGAATATTCCTCCATGACGTTCGCCCTGTTCTTCCTGGGCGAATATATGAACATCCTGCTGATGTGCGCGCTGGCGAGCATCCTCTTTCTGGGGGGCTATCTGCCGCCCTTCGACTGGGCGCCGCTGTATTTCGTGCCGGGGCTGATCTGGCTGTTCGTGAAGATCGTTTTCATGTTCTTCGTGTTCGCATGGGTGAAGGCCACCGTGCCAAGGTATCGCTATGACCAGCTGATGCGGCTGGGCTGGAAGGTGTTCCTGCCCTTGAGCCTGTTCTGGGTGGTTCTGGTATCCGGCTGGCTGGTGTTCACGGGCCATTATTCGGCCCCGGTGGCCGCGCCGACGGTTGTTACAGGGGGGGCAGCATGAGCATCTTTCAAGCCGCCAAGTCGCTGCTGCTGCTGGAGTTTATCCGCGGCCATGCGCTGACCTTCAGCTACATGTTCAAGCCGACGCGCACGGTGAACTATCCTTATGAAAAGGGGCCGATCAGCCCGCGCTTCCGGGGTGAACATGCGCTGCGCCGCTACCCGAATGGCGAGGAACGTTGCATCGCCTGCAAGCTGTGCGAAGCGGTGTGCCCGGCGCAGGCGATCACCATCGAGGCGGAGCCGCGCGCGGACGGATCGCGCCGCACCACGCGCTACGACATCGACATGACGAAGTGCATCTATTGCGGCCTCTGTCAGGAGGCTTGCCCGGTGGACGCCATCGTGGAGGGGCCGAATTTTGAGTTCGCCACCGAAACCCGCGAGGAGCTGATGTACGACAAGGACAAGCTGCTCGCCAATGGGGAGCGCTGGGAACGGGCGATTGCGGCAAACCTTGCCGCCGACGCCCCCTATCGCTAACGGCTGCCGGGGCTTTTTCGATGACTCTTTCCAACAGGGGCCGCGCACAGCCGTGATACAGGCCGCAATCTTCTATCTGTTCGCAACCGTCGTCGTCGCCTCCGGGCTGATGGTGATCCTTGCGAAAAACCCGGTGCACTCCGTGCTCTGGCTCATCCTTGCCTTTTTCAACGCGGCGGGCCTGTTCCTGGTGATCGGGGCGGAGTTCGTGGCGATGATTTTGGTGATCGTCTATGTCGGAGCGGTCGCCGTGCTGTTCCTGTTCGTGGTGATGATGCTGGACATCGATTTCACCGAAATGCGGGCCGGTTTCGTGCGATATCTGCCGTTCGGCATGGTGCTGGCGCTGATCCTTGCAGTCGAGCTGGTGATGGTGGCCGGGGCCTGGGCCTTTGGCGACATGGTGCCCGAAGCGCGGATGGCACCGAAGCCCGGCGTGGATGCGCAGCTTTCGAACACGCAGGCGATCGGGACGATCCTCTACACGGATTATGTCTTCATCTTCCAGATGGCGGGGATGATCCTGCTGACGGCGATGATCGGCGCGATTGTGCTGACGCTCAGGCATCGGCCGGGCGTGAAGCGGCAGAATGTGGCGGCACAGAATGCGCGCACACCCGCGAGCGCCGTGACCATCACCAAACCCGCCATCGGCGCGGGCGTGGATACCGGCGCAGGCGTGCAGCCGCTGATCGAGAAGGAGGGCCGTTCATGATCGGCATCGGCCATTACCTGACGGTGGGGGCGATCCTGTTCACGCTGGGCGTGTTCGGCATCTTCATCACCCGCAAGAACATCATCGTCATCCTGATGTCGGTCGAACTGATCCTGCTGGCGGTGAACATCAATTTCGTCGCCTTTTCGGTGTTCCTGAACGATATGGTGGGGCAGATCTTCGCCATGTTCGTGCTGACCGTCGCCGCGGGCGAGGCCGCCATCGGGCTGGCCATTCTCGTCATCTATTTCCGGAACCGCGGGACCATCGCTGTCGATGATGTCCGCCAGATGCGTGGCTGACATGATCCAGGCAATCGTCTTCCTTCCCCTCATCGCCTTCCTGATCGCCGGCATCGGCAATCGGGCCATCGGCAACACGGCGGCCAAGTTCGTCACCACCGGCGCGCTGTTCATCAGCTGCGCGCTGTCGTGGGTGATCTTCATCGGCCTGATCGGCGGCGCGCCCGCTGAGGATCATGTGGTGGCCGAATGGTTCAGCAGCGGCGACCTCGCCGTGAACTGGACCTTGAAGGTGGATATCCTGACGGGCGTGATGCTGGTGGTGATCACCTCGGTGTCGGCGCTGGTTCACCTGTATAGCTGGGGCTATATGGCGGAAGACCCGGATCAGCCGCGCTTCTTCGCCTATCTGTCGCTGTTCACCTTCGCCATGCTGATGCTGGTGACGGCGGACAATCTGGTGCAGATTTTCTTCGGCTGGGAAGGCGTGGGCCTTGCCTCCTATTTGCTGATCGGCTTCTGGTACAAGAAGCCCAGCGCATGGGCCGCCGCCATCAAGGCGTTCGTGGTGAACCGGGTGGGCGATTT
Organism: Sandaracinobacter neustonicus; assembly: GCF_006385875.1. Classification (GTDB taxonomy): domain Bacteria; phylum Pseudomonadota; class Alphaproteobacteria; order Sphingomonadales; family Sphingomonadaceae; genus Sandaracinobacteroides; species Sandaracinobacteroides neustonicus. Next base: position 58,139 of record NZ_VFSU01000024.1, read on the forward strand.
CGGCTTCATGCTGGGCATCTTCGGCCTGTTCATGCTGTTCGGCACGGTGGATATCGACACCATCCTGCAAGGCGTGCCGCTGGCCAAGGGGGCGACCTTCACCTTCCTCGGCCATCAGGTCGATGCCATCACCACCATCGCGCTGTTGCTGTTCGTGGGGGCGATGGGCAAATCCGCGCAGGTGCCGCTGCACACATGGTTGCCGGATGCGATGGAAGGGCCGACGCCGGTGTCCGCGCTGATCCACGCCGCCACCATGGTGACGGCGGGCGTGTTCCTGGTGTGCCGGATGTCGCCTTTGTTCGAAGCCAGCCCGACGGCTTCCACCGTTGTCACCTATGTCGGCGCGCTGACGGCGATCTTCGCCGCGACCGTCGCGACGACGCAGCACGACATCAAGCGGGTGATCGCTTACTCCACCTGCTCGCAGCTGGGCTTCATGTTCTTTGCGGCGGGTGTCGGTGCCTATGGCGCGGCGATGTTCCACCTGTTCACCCACGCCTTCTTCAAGGCGCTGTTGTTCCTGTGCGCAGGGTCGGTGATCCACTCGATGCACCATGAGCAGGACATGCGCTATTACGGGGCCTTGCGGAAATCGATCCCGCTGACCTTCTGGGCCATGGTGATCGGCACCATCGCCATCACCGGCGTGAATTATACCTCGGGCTATTTCTCCAAGGATTCGGTGCTGTTCGCGGCATGGGAATCCGGCACGGAGGCAGGGCGCGTCGCCTTCTTCACGGGCATCTTCGCCTCTCTGCTGACGAGCTTCTACAGCTGGCGGCTGATCTTCAAGACCTTCTTCGGCGAAGCGCGCTGGGCGGGTTCGGAGCATATCCAGCATGCCGTGCATGATGCGCATGGGCACGATGATCATGCGCATCATGACGATCACCACCACGCCCCGGCGACCGGCACGGCGGGCTATCATCCGCATGAAAGCCCGATCGTCATGCTGATCCCGCTGGTGGTGCTCAGTTTCGGCGCGCTGTTCGCGGGTGCCATCTTCAACGACTGGTTCGTGGGCGGCGCGGAGCATGCCTTCTGGAACGGCGTGATCGTGCATGATGGCGAGTTCTTTGAAAGCCTGCACCATGTGCCCGCGCTGGTGCACTGGGCCCCGGCCATCGTGATGCTGATCGGCCTTACCACGGCATGGGCGGTCTATATCCGCAACCCGGGCTTCGCCGACACCTTTGTGAAGCAGTTCCGGCAGTTGCACGCCTTCCTCTATAACAAATGGTATTTCGACGAGCTGTATCGGGCGATCTTCGTGAAGCCGGCGCTGTGGCTGGGCCGCTTCTTCTGGAAGGTGGGTGATCAGGGCACGATCGACCGCTTCGGCCCGGATGGGCTGACGGCGGTGGTCGCCCATGGCTCGGTGGTGGCCAAGCGCTTCCAGTCCGGCCTCGTCTATTCCTATGCGCTGGTGATGCTGATCGGCGTCGCTGCCTTCGCAACATGGTTCATGGTCAGGTGAGCAGTCGCATGAACCCTTTTCCTTTCATCTGTGCGCATCCGCGCATTCTCTTTGTCTGTGCGCAGCCGCGCACGGGGTTCATGGTGCGCTGACCGATGCTTTCCGCGATGATCCTCCTGCCCCTCGCGCTCGCGCTGGTGGTGCTGTTCCTTCCCGGAGACGAGGCTGCCAAGGCCCGCACCGCGCGCTATATCGGGCTGGGCACCACGTTGCTGCTGTTCCTGATGGGGCTTCTGCTCTGGTCCCGCTTTGACACCTCCACGGCCGCCTTCCAGTTCACGGAGCGCGCGGAACTGTTCGGTGGCCTGTTCAGCTGGCACCTCGGCATCGACGGCATCAGCTTCGTGCTGATCCTGCTGACGGTGTTCCTGATGCCGCTCTGCATCCTCGCCGGGTGGGACAGCGTGAAGACCCGCGTGCCGGAATATATCGCCGCCTTCCTCGCCATGGAGGCGATGACGATCGGCGTGTTCTCCTCGCTGGACCTGTTCCTGTTCTACATCTTCTTCGAAGCTGGCCTCATCCCGATGTATCTCATCATCGGCATCTGGGGCGGCAAGCGGCGCATCTACGCCAGCTACAAATTCTTCCTCTACACGCTGCTCGGCTCGGTGCTGATGCTGCTGGCGATGCTGTGGATGGTGCGCGTGGCGGGCACCACGGACATTCCGGCGCTGATGGCCTATGATTTCCCGGTGAAGGCGCAGACATGGCTGTGGCTGGCCTTCTTCGCCAGCTTCGCGGTGAAGATGCCGATGTGGCCGGTGCACACATGGCTGCCGGACGCGCACGTGGAAGCGCCGACGGCGGGTTCGATGATTCTGGCGGGCGTTCTCTTGAAGATGGGCGGCTATGGCCTCATCCGCTTCAGCCTGCCGATGTTCCCGGAAGCCTCGGTGCAACTGATGTGGATCGTGCTGGCGCTGTCGATGATCGCGGTGGTTTACACCAGCCTCGTCGCGCTGGTGCAGGCGGACATGAAGAAGCTGATCGCCTATTCCTCCGTTGCCCATATGGCCTTTGTGACGGGCGGTCTGTTCGCCTTCAACACACAAGGGGTTGAAGGGGCGATGGTGGTGATGCTGAGCCACGGCGTGGTGTCCGCCGCGCTCTTCTTCTGCGTCGGCGTGATCTATGACCGGCTGCACACGCGGGAGATCGACCGTTACGGCGGCGTGACGACGAATATGCCGCGCTATGCCATCTTCTTCCTGCTGTTCACCATGGCCTCCATCGCGCTGCCCGGCACCTCCGGCTTCGTGGGTGAATTCATGGCGCTGACGGGCATCTGGAAGGTGAACACCTGGGTTGTGTTCGTGATGGCCACCGGCGTGATCCTTGGCGCGGCCTATATGCTGTGGCTGTTCGCCCGGGTGATGTATGGCGCGCAAAAGAATGCGGATGCCGCCGCCATGCCCGATCTGAACAAGCGGGAATGGGCAGTTATGCTGCCGCTCGCCGTAGTGGCGTTGTGGATGGGGGTTTACCCCAAGCCCTTCCTTGCGCCGCTGAAGGCCCCCGTCGCCAGCCTGATGGCGCGGCTTGACCGGGCCGATCCGCCGCAGACGCAATTTACCCCCCTTGTGGCGTCGGCACCGGTGCAACTGGCCGCCGCCAGCGCTGGAGAGACCAAGTGACGCTCGCCCAATCGCTTTCCATCGGCGCACCCGAAGTGGTGCTGGCGGCCGGCGCGCTCGTGCTGCTGCTGCTGGGCGTGTTCCGCGGCAATGACAGCCTGAAGGGCCTCAGCTGGGGCGCGGTGATCCTGTTCGGTCTTACCGCGTTGACGGTGATCGACGACGCCCCCGCGCGCGAACTGGCGTGGAACCAGATCTATGTGGCGGACAGCCTCTCGGCCTTCCTGAAAATCCTGATTCTGGCCGGGGCTGCCGCCGCCGTGCTGATGGCGCTGCCCTATATGCAGCGGGTGAAGCAGCACCGCTTCGAATATCCGGTGCTGATCGTGCTGGCGACGCTGGGCATGTGCGTGATGGTGAGTGCCAACAACCTGCTGACGCTCTATATCGGCCTCGAACTGATGAGCCTTGCCGCCTATGTGCTGGCCGCCTTCAACCGCGACGAACAGCGTTCGACCGAGGCGGGTCTGAAGTATTTCGTGCTGGGCGCACTGTCGTCGGGGATGCTGCTTTATGGCGTCAGCCTTGTGTATGGCTTCGTCGGCTCCACCGAATTCACCCGCATCGCTGCCGGGCTTTCCGCCGGAGGCGAGCGCAACATGGGCGCGCTGTTCGGGCTGGTGTTCGTGTTCGCAGGCCTCGCCTTCAAAGTGTCGGCCGTGCCGTTCCACATGTGGACGCCGGACGTGTATGAGGGCGCGCCGACCCCGGTTGCCGCCTTCTTCGCCACGGCCCCCAAGGTGGCGGCCATGGGCCTGTTCATGCGTGTGGCGCTGGACGCTTTTTCCGGCATGATCGCGGATTGGCGGCAGATCGTGATTTTCATGTCCATCGCCTCCATGTTCGTGGGTGCGGTGGGGGCCATCGGCCAGAGCAATGTGAAGCGGCTGCTGGCCTATTCCTCCATCAATAATGTCGGCTTCATGCTGATCGGCCTCGCGGCGGCCAACGCCGCCGGGGCGTCGGCCGTGCTGCTCTATCTCACCATCTATCTGGTGATGACGCTCGGCTCCTTCCTCGTGGTGCTGTCGCTCACGGATGCGGACGGCAATGCGGTGGAGACGCTGGACGATCTGGCGGGCCTTGCCCGCAGCCGCCCATGGCTGGCGACGGCGCTGGCGATCTTCATGCTCTCGCTGGCGGGCCTGCCGCCGCTGTTCGGCTTCATGGCGAAGCTGGCGGTGTTCAACGCCGCGGTCGATGCCGGCCTGTGGCTGCTGGCTGTGCTGGGCGTGCTCTCCAGCGTGATCGCGGCCTATTATTATCTGCGCGTGGTGAAAATCCTGTTCTTCGATCCGCCAGCCGATGTGGTGGTGAACGGGGAGGGCGGGGCTGTCATCAACAACGGCATGATGATCGCGGCGGCTGTGTTCTGCTCGCCCATCGGCTATCTGCTGCTGGGGCCGCTGGCGCAGGCGACCCGCACTGCGGCGAGCAGCCTGTTCTAACCGGCTGGGCCTGATCTGATCCTCACCCTTCCCGAAGTCGGCTCCACCAACGACTGGCTGCGCGAAAACGCCAGCCAGTTTCCGGACGGCCAGTGGGTGCGCGCCGAACGCCAGACCAGCGGCCGGGGGCGGCTGGGGCGGCAGTGGCAGATGCCGGAAGGCAATCTTGCCATGTCCGGCCTGATCCGCCCGCAGCCGGGCGAGGGCAACCCCGCCGAACTGGGCTTCGTGGCGGCGCTGGCGCTGCACGATGTGATGGCGGGCCTGACGGATACCGCCCGGCTGCAGCTGAAATGGCCGAATGACGTGCTGCTGGACGGCGCGAAACTCTCGGGCATCCTGCTGGAGCGGGAGGGCGATCAGCTGGTGCTGGGCATCGGCGTGAACATCGTCGCCGCGCCGAAGCTGCCGGATCGCGCCACCATTTCGCTGGCCGATCTGGGGCTGGTGATCGCCGCTGCCGATTTCGCCGAGCGGCTGGCCGCCAGCTTCGCCGCTCGCCGCGCGGAATGGCGGGCAGGGGGCTTCGCCGCCACCCGTGCGGAGTGGCTGGCCCGCGCCCACCCCATCGGCACCCCGCTTTGGGCTTCGCAGCAGGAAGGCCGGGTGGCCGGTCGCTTCGCCGGGCTTGATCCCGATGGCGCGCTGCGGCTGGACGGCGAGGACGGGCGGGTTCATGTGATCCATGCGGGCGATGTGTGGGGTGCGCCGCCTGCCATAGGGCCAACCAATGGGGAGCGGGGCTGATGCTGCTCGCAATCGATGTGGGGAACACCAACATCATGTTCGCGCTGGTGGCGGATGGCGAGATCGCCTTTCGCTGGCGGATCTCCACCGATGCCAAGCGCACGGCGGATGAATATGCCGTCTGGCTGAACCAGCTGATGCAGATGCAGGGGCTGGATCGCAACGCCATCGACGATGTGATCATCGCCAGCGTGGTGCCGCAGACTCTGTTCAACCTGCGCGGCCTCGCCCGGCATTTCGCCAATGTGGAACCGATGGTCGTCGGCGCGCCGGGCGTGGACTATGGCATGCCCATCAACCTGCCCAATCCGGCGGAAGTGGGGGCAGACCGGGTGGTGAACGCCGTCGCCGCGCACGCCATCTGGCCGGGCGATCTCATCATCATCGATTTCGGCACCGCCACCACCTTCGATGTCGTTTCCGCCAGCGGCAGCTATGAAGGCGGCGTGATCGCGCCGGGCATCAACCTGTCGATGGATGCGCTCTACAGGGCCGCCGCCAAGCTGCCGCGCATCGCCGTGGAGCCGCCCTCGCAAGGGCTGGGCGTGATCGGCAAGGGCACCGTGCACGCCATGCAATCGGGCGTGTTCTGGGGCTATGTCGGCCTGATCGAGGGCCTTGTGTCGCGCATGACGGCGGAAATCCTCGGCGGCGAGCGCAGCCTGTTCGCGGGGCAAAGCGTCACGGTGATCGCAACCGGCGGCCTTGCGCCATTGTTCAGCCGCCATACCGACGCTATCTCTCATGTAGACCCGGACCTGATGATTAAGGGACTGGCGCGCATTCACGCGGCCAACCGGGGCGCTTTCGGAAAGGCCTGACCGTTTTGACACCCGGTGACGAACTGATTTTCCTGCCTCTGGGCGGGTCCGGCGAGATTGGCATGAACGTCAATCTCTATGGCTGCCGTGGCAAGTGGATCATGTGCGACCTCGGGATGACGTTTGCCGACCCGTCTTTGCCCGGCGTGGACCTTGTGCTTCCGGACCTGCAGTTCATCGAGGAGCGGCGCGACGATCTGCTGGGCGTGATCCTGACGCACGGCCATGAAGATCATATCGGCGCCATCCCCTATCTGGCGGGCGAACTGGGCGTGCCGCTCTATGCCACCCCCTTCACCGCCGGCCTCATCCGCCGCAAGCTGGAGGAGGAAGGCATCGCCGACGATGTGAAGCTGAACATCATTCCCATGGGCGGCAGCTTCGATCTGGGGCCGTTCCGGATCGGCTATGTGGCGCTCGCCCATTCGATCCCCGAAGGCAATGCGCTGGTGATCGACACGCCTTATGGCCGCCTGTTCCACACCGGGGACTGGAAGCTGGACGCGAAGCCCATCTTGGGCGACCCGGCCTCCGCCGAAGAACTGACCGCCATCGGCGACAATGGCGGCAAAGGCACGCTGGCGCTGGTGGGGGACAGCACCAACGTCTTCAACGCCGAGCCATCGGGCAGTGAATCGCAGGTGTTCGACGGGCTGATGCAATTGGTGAAAAGCCGCAAGCGCGGCCGCGTCGTCGTCACCACCTTCGCCTCCAACGCCACGCGCATCCACACGCTGGGCGAAGTCGCCAAGGCGACCGGCCGCCGCCTCGTGGTGGCCGGGCGCTCGCTGGATCGCATCATCGCCGTCGCCCGCTCCACCGGTTACCTGCGCGATTTCCCCGAAACGCTCAGTCAGGATGCCGCAGGCGATGCCGCGCCGGAATCGCTGCTGATTGTGGTGACGGGCACGCAGGGCGAGCCGCAGGCCGCGCTCGCCAAGATCGCCGACGGCAACCACCCCTATATCAAGCTGCAGGCGGGTGACCTCGTCGTCTATTCCTCCAAGCAGATTCCCGGCAACGAACTGGCGATCGGCAAGGTGCAGAACGCGCTGGCCGCGCGCGGGATCGAGATCGTGGGGGACAGGCAGGCGCATGTCCATGTCTCGGGCCACCCCGGCCGCCCGGAGCTGGAGGCGATGTACAGCTGGATCAAGCCGAAGATTTCCGTGCCGGTGCATGGCGAGCGGCGGCACATGGAAGAACATGCCCGCCTCGCGCGCGGCTGGGGCGTGCCCGATGCCATCGTGCCGATGAACGGCTCCGTCATCCGCCTCGCGCCCGGCCGTCCGCAGGTGATCGGCCATGAACATCATGGCCGCCTCGTGCTGGACGGCGACGTGATCCTGCCCGCCGACGGCGCGACCATCGCCGCCCGGCGCAAGATGGCATGGTCCGGCCTGATGCTGGTGACGTTGGTGGTGGCCGGCAAGGGCAGGCTCGCCGCCGAGCCGCGCGTGATCGCCAAAGGCGTGCCGGTGGAGGAGGATGAGGAAGCCTTCCTCGCCGAAGCCGCCGATGCCGCTGCAGCGACCTTTAAAAAATATGGCATGGCAGACCGCCGCAGGCTGGAAGACGAAGTGAAAATCGCCGTCCGCCGCGTCGCCCGCCAGTGGACCGGCAAGAAGCCGCCCACCGAAGTGCAGATCATCAGCATCTGATTGCGCGCAGCCCCCTGATGCCCCGGATTCTGTAATGCCCTGGTATTCGGCCCTTGCCATCTACATGCTGTTCTGGGTGTTCACCCTGTTCCTCGTCCTGCCCTACGGCGTGCGCACCTCCCGCGAATTGGGCGAGGCGCAAGTGCCCGGGCAGGCCGACAGCGCGCCACACCAATTCTCCCTGCCGCGCAAGCTGCTGTGGACCACGCTGATCTCCGCCCTGTTCTTCGGCCTGTTCTGGCTGAACTGGAACACCGGATGGATCACCCGCGCCGATCTGGACGCCCTGCTGCCAAAATCCGGCCGCTCGCTGCCGCCGGTTTAGCCGCGGCGGGGGGAGGGGGCCGAGCGGGCAGGTTTTTTTGCCTCCGGCGGGCAGGGAAATGATTTCCCTGCACCCTCGAAATTCACGTCGCGGCTCAACTCCAGCGCCGTGCAGGTGATCAGATTCCATTGCCTGCGGCGCTACGCAGCTCTCTCCCCCTGCAAGGGGGAGAGATGGAGAGGGGGTGTCACCGGTTGGCCTGATCCACAAACCTCCCCACAAACCACCACCTCAAAAACCCACCGCCACCCCAACCCACCCCTCAACCCGCTCAGGCTGAGCTTGTCGAAGCCCCCAACGCAAAAGCGCAACGGTTCAGCCCCACTCACCCCACAAAGGGCTTCGACAAGCTCAGCCTGAGCGGAGTGGGGCCAGCCTGAGCGGGCGAAGGGATAACCGGGCCCACCCAAAAGCGCCGCAGGCGATAAACCAGCGCTCGTCACAACCCCAACCGTCACCCCGGACTTGATCCGGGGTCCCGCTGTTCTGCAGCAACGTCGGAGACGAAAGCGCAGCCCCAGATCAAGTCCTGGGCGACGAGTGGAGAGGCGGGTGGGACACCCCCCGAAGCGCCGCAGGCATTAAGCCTCCAACCTTGCGCCGAGCGGATGGCCCCCACCCCAACCCCTCCCCTCGAAGCGAAGCTGACGCGAAGCGTCAACGGGAGGGGCTAAGCAAAAAGTTCGGGGGTGCAGGGGAATCATTCCCCTGCCGGGGGAGTTTGAGGGGGCAGAGCCTCCTCAACTGCAACGTCGCCGAAGAACAGCTGGACCCCGGATCAAGTCCGGGGTGACGCGTGGAGGTCCGCTTACCCCTCCAGCGCTTCGCTCAGCGCCGCCGCCAGCCGCCCCTGCTCGGACCCGAGCAGGGCTGCCGCCAGCGCCGGGGCCTGCCCCTCGAACCGCTGCACGAGGGCGTCGAAGCTGCGCGTGTAATCCCGTGCGGCGCTGGCGAAACTGTCGTCCCGGGCGATCAGGTCTTTCAGCTCCTTCGCTTCGCGCTTGTCCAGCAGGGCGACGGCACGGCGGTTGAACAGGCCGCGCTCGCCCTTGCGCCATTGCGCCCAGTCCGCATCGTCCATCGGCTTTCCCAGCGCAGAGGCGATGGAGACGGAGGCGTCGGACAGCCGTTCCGTCAGCACGCCCGATGCCGCCAGCAGTTCGGCCTGCCGCGCCTCCTCGAACTGCACGACCCGGTCTGTCGAGCGTTCTTCCAGCAGCTTCAGCGTGTTGGCGAGTGCGGCCATGCTGGTGGCGGTGCGTTCTGCGGCGGATGCAGCAGCGGCTTCGGCTTCGCGCGCCTTTTCCGCGATGGGCTCGGCGAAGCTGCGGCGCATGGCGTCATCGGCCGCGTCAGACAGTGCTTCCTTCGCTTCAGACAGAACATTGTCCAGCATTTCGCGCATGGTGCCGGTGGTTTGCGTGGCAACATCGCGCACGCGGGCCATGGCGTCCACCAGACGGGTGGCGGCCGCGAGCGAAGTGTCGCGCGTCTGTTCCTCCACTTCGCCGATGAGGCGGCTGGCCTGCTGCAATTCGGCGACCAGTGCTTGTCCGGCAGCCTCGATCGCCTCGCGCTGGGCGGCATAGCCAAGGCTCGCGGCTTCCAGCGCGGCGCGGCTTTCGGCGATGGGGGCGGCCAGCGCCGCAGCCTTGCTGTGGGCCTTGTCGATGGCGCTGACCAACCCGTTCAGCTCGGCGGAAAGCGTTTCGGCGGCGCGCCCCGCGTCCACCGTGCGCGCGGGCAGGGTTTCGCCCAACACGTCCACCGTTTGCAGTGCGGTTTCGCGCAGGCTTTTCACGGCGGTTTCCAGCGATTGCGTGGCGGCCTGGCTGTCTTTCAGCGGCTCGGCGATGCGGCCCAGTTCGCCATTCACCCCCTGCACCCGCGACAACAGCCGCTCCAGCACTTGTCCCGAGGTATCCTGACTATGCTGCAAGCGGGCGTCCAGCAGCTTGAACGCCCGTTCCGCAGAGGCGGACAGGCTTTCCGTCAGCGCGCCCTGCGCCTTCAGCCGCCCTTCGATGGCTTCGGCCTGATTGCCGAGTTCGCGCAGCCGTTCGCCCAGTTGCGCGGTGGCGGCGGTGCCCATGGCGTCCAGCCGCTGATAGGCTTCGTTGATCTGCGCCGACATCGCCTCGCCCTGCTGGCGGGCGGCTTCGCGCTTGGCGGTCAGCGTGTTTTCCAGCAGCTCGAACAGGCTGTCGGCCTCGCTGCGGATGGCGCGCATACCCGCCTCGCTCTGGCTGCGGCCGCGGTCTGCCTGCGCTTCCAGCGTGGCGAGCGCCTGCGACAGCTGATCGGCGGATTGCGCGCCGCGTGCGCTCAGCGCGTCCAGCCCGTCTGCCACGGAGCGGGCTGCCTGTTGCGCCCGGTCTGCCTGCGCTTCCGCGACGGCCCCGGTTTCGCCCAGTGCCAGCCGCAGTCGTTCGGCGGCGGAGGCCGCCTGAGGCAGCACCGATTCGAGCACGCGGCTGGCTTCCAGCGCGCCGCTGGTGGCGGTGGTGAGATCCGACACGAGGCGCTGCGCCTCGCGTGAGCGGGATTCGAGCAGGTCTGCCGTGGAGGCGAGCAGGCCCAGATCCTTGTTCAGCGATTCCTTCAGCGCATCGATCCGCGCGGCCGCGCCGGACACGCGGGCTTCGGTTTCCTCCAGCGCATCGGACTTGTCGAGAACGGGGATATGTTCGCGGTTCTGCAGCGCAGAGGCCAGCGCATACATGGCGGCGATGGGCATCAGCAGGATGCCGACCTGCTGAACCGCTTCGGAAATGGTGTGCGGGCCGGTGCCATCGGCCGTCATTGCCCAGACGCCGAAGCCCAGCCACAGCAGGCTCAGCAGGCTCGCGATCACGAACGGAAGGCGGACGGTGGTGATTTCAGACATGGCCCCTCACTTTTTCGCCCCTCAATCCCGCACCGCAACATCGGTGCGCGTGGATTCCGCCTGCCTCAGCCGCGCGTTGGCGGCAAGCGCCAACAGGCTGAGACCTGCAATCTCCCACAGCCAATAGCAGATTGGCTCGCCGATCAGCAGCGCCAGCCAGATCACGATCACTCGCCCGTCGGCGCTGAGCGGCGACATCAGCCGCAGCGTCTCAGCCGCGCGCGGCTGCCACTGCTGCAGCATTGCCTGCCGCTGTTCGGGCGGCGTGGCGGCCAGTGCCTGATCGAACGGGCGGGTGCGGTTGGCCAGCAGCGCTTCTGCGCGGTTGTAGAAGCGTTCGAACGGCCCGCCGGTTTCCGGGCGGACCACCGCTTCGAACTGGCCGCGCAGGCGGCGCACATAGGTCGCGCGTTCGCCCTCATAGAATTGCGCCTGCAACGCATGCGCCACGCCCGCCGCCGCCGCCAGCCCTGTCGCCAGAAGCGGACGCGGATGGGTGAGCACAAGCGCCAGATAAGTGGCGACGAAGGCGGCATAATCCGCCAGCCCGTCCAGCAGCCGCCCGATGTCGCTGCTCTTGCCAGTGGCGCGCGCCAGCTGGCCGTCCAGCCCGTCCATCACCAGCCAGCAGAGCAGCAGCCCGAACCCGAGCGTGGCAAAGCGCGGATCGGCCCAGCGGGTGAAGGCCGCGCCCGCGCACAGGCCGAATCCAAGCCCGGCCAGCGTGACGAGATTCGGGTGCAGCCCCAGCCGGATCGCGCCGGGCAGCAGTGCGCGCGACAGGCGTGAATCAGCAAGCGATTGGGAATCGTCTCGATTTCGGGGGGGCGTGCGCCTGTCATCGCCGATCATCCTTCGCAAAAGCGGCGGCAGGCTGGCAAGCCCGCTGCTGTGCCATTAAGGACGTGGCCGATGGAATTTCTTGCGCTTGTGATGGTGGGCGAAAGCCTTGGCGGCTCCGAACCGGCGGGGTTGGGGCAGGTGGGCGGCATCAGCCTGCTGGAGCGGCAGTGCCGTATGGCGCTGAAGGCGGGGGCGGCGCAGCTTCTGCTCGTCGCGCCCGCGCTTCCGGCCGATCTGGGTGCGCGCCTGTCGGACGATGCGCGGATCGTGCGCCTGCCGACAGAGGCCGCGCTGGTCGAGGCGCTGGAGGACGAAGAGCGCCCCGTGCTGATGCTGGCCCCCGGCCTGCTGGCGGATGAGAGGCTGATCCCGACGCTGCTGAAAGGGCAGGCACCGCTGCTGGCGGTGTTCGAAGCCCCCCCGCCGTCGGCTGCGCAGCGGCTGGATGCCAACAGTCATTGGGCGGGCGCGGCCCTGCTGCCCGCTGCGCTGGTGCAGGATGTGGCGGCCGGGCTGGGCGACTGGGAGCTTTCCGGCACGCTGATCCGGGCGGCTTGCGAATCGGGCGCGGCGCGCGTGGCGGTGGAATCGATCCCGGCCTATGTCTCCAACCGGCGGCGGGACGTGCCGCTGATCTGGGCCATGCCGGAAACAGAGGCGGAGCGCGCCGCGGGCACGGATGTGCTGCTGGCCTCTGCGCAGAAGGGCTGCCTCGACTGGCCTGCGCGCTTCATTCACCCGCCGGTGGAAAATGCGCTGGTGCGGCTGCTGCTGAACACGCCGGTCACACCCAACATGATCACCATTGCGACCGGCGTGCTGGGGCTGGGTGCGATCTGGCTGTTCGCCACCGGGCATCTGTGGTGGGCGCTGGCGATCGTGCTGCTGGTGGGGCCGCTGGACGGGGTGGATGGCAAGCTGGCGCGCACCCGCCACGAATATTCCAGATGGGGCGATCTGGAGCATGTGCTGGACAAGGTTCTGGAATATGGCTGGATTCTGGCGCTGGGCTTCTGGTTTTCGAAAACGCACGGGCTGGCGGCATGGCTGGCGGCGGGCGGGATCATCATCTTCGCGCTGGCAGAGGCGCTTTCCGGCGAATTCTTCCGCCGCTTCACCGGTCAGCAACTGGATGACTGGGGGCCGTTCGAGCGCCGGTTCCGCCTGATCGGCGGGCGACGCAACACCTTTTTCTGGACGCTGCTGCCCTTCGCTGCCTTCGGTCTGTGGTGGCAGGGTTTCCTGATGATATTGGGCTATGCCGTGCTGACATTCGCCATTTCCCACTGGCGGTTGCTGAAGGCGATCGGGGATTATGGGCAACAGGTGAGCGACGAGGTGCGCGCGAATTTCGCCGGAACGTCCTATGATTTCTTGCCGAAGCAGCAGACGGGGGCTAGGTGAGCCCCTTCACATTGCAGATTGTTGACGCTTCGGCCCCTGGGGGGATGGTTCGAGCGCCTGAACAGAAGGACAGACAGGCCGAATGACGCCGATCAATGTCGCGATCGCGGGAGTTGGAAATTGCGCCAGCTCGCTGGTGCAGGGCATTGCCCATTATTCCAACGGCGGCGCCAACGAGGCCATCGGGCTGAGCCACTGGGATCTGGGCGGCTGGCGCCCGAAAGACCTGCGCGTGGTCGCCGCCTTCGACGTGGACCGCCGCAAGGTGGGCCGCGACGTGGCCGAGGCGATCTTTGCCAAGCCCAACTCCACCGCTGTTTTCTGCGACCATGTCGCCCCCACCGGTGCCATCGTGCAGATGGGCGCAGTGCTGGACGGCGTGGCCCCGCACATGCTGGAGGCGGCGGAGGACCGCAGCTTCCGCTTGTCTGACGCGGCTGAACCCAGCCTTGCGGACGTGGTGGAAAGCCTGAAGCGGGCAGACGCGCATGTGCTGATGAACTACCTGCCGGTGGGCAGCCAGAAGGCGACGGAATTCTATGCCGAAGCCGCGCTGAAGGCGGGCGTGGCGTTCGTGAACAACATTCCCGTGTTCATCGCCAGCAACCCTGCGTGGGCGAAGCGTTTTGCAGACGCGGGTGTGCCGCTGATCGGGGACGATATCAAGGCGCAGCTGGGCGCGACCATCGTGCACCGCACGCTGACGGAGCTGTTCGCCCGGCGCGGCGTGCGGCTGAAGCGCACCTATCAGCTGAACACCGGCGGCAACACGGATTTCCTGAACATGCTCTCGCACGAGCGGCTGGAATCGAAGAAGATTTCCAAGACGGAAGCGGTGCAGTCCGCCACCGACCGGCGGCTGGACGACGAGAATATCCATGTCGGCCCGTCTGACTATGTCGCATGGCAGAATGACAACAAGGTCTGCTTCCTGCGCATGGAGGGCGAGCTGTTCGGCGGCGTGCCGATGAACCTGGAGCTTCGTCTTTCGGTGGAGGACAGCCCCAATTCGGCGGGCGTCGCCATCGATCTGGTGCGCTGCGCGGCGCTGGCGCGGTCGCGCGGGCAGGGCGGCATCATCGAAGCGCCGGCAGCAGCCTTCTGCAAACACCCCCCGGTTCAGATTGAGGACGGCGCGGCGCATGAAGCGCTGGAGGCGTTCATCGCCGGGGCGGCGGGAACCCGACACTAAGCCGTCACGCGAACAGGGCAGGGGATGGCGATGAGCCATGATCATCCGGCCGGTCGTCATGCCGTCGTGCTTGCGGCGGGGGCAGGCTCGCGCATGTCTGACGTAGAGCCGGTGAAACCGCTGGCCGAAGTGCAGGGCCAGCCGCTGCTGCTGCATGTGCTGGCGTCTCTGGCGGCGGCCGGGGCGACGGGGGCAAGTGTGGTGACGGGCCATCGCGCGGCGGAGATCGAGGCGGTGTTGCCGCGTTCACCCATTCCCGCCGAGGCCGTTCGCAACCCGGACTGGGCGTCTGCCCCGAACGGCGTCTCCGTGCTGGCCGCGGCAGACAGCATCCGGCCGGGCAGCTTCCTATGCATGTCGGACCATCTGATCGATCCGCTGCTGGCGACGCGGCTGGTGGCGGAGGCCCGCGCGCCGCTGTCTCTGGCGGTGGACCGGCGGCTGGGCCATCCGTGGGTGGATGAAGCCGATGTCACGCGGGTGCGCACGGCGGGCCGGGCGATTCGGGCCATCGGCAAGCGGCTTTGCGTGTATGACGCTTATGACACCGGCCTGTTCCTGATCGGGCCGGAGCTGGTGGAAGCGCTGCGGCAGCAGAAATCCCCCTCCCTGTCTGACGGCGTGGCCGTTCTGGCGCGGCTGGGGCTTGCCGAGGCCATCGATATCGGCGACGCCCCATGGTTGGACGTGGACGACGCCCGGGCGCTGGAGCTGGCGCGCCGCAAATGGAGAATCTGATGCGTCGCTTGTTGGCCCTGATCTGCCTGTTGCTGGCTGCCCCGACGCTGGCCGCGCCGCTGGCCGCGCCCGGCGATGCACGGTTGCGCACCGATGTGGAGCTGCTGCGTGCGCATGGCTATATCGTCGGCCCGGTGGACGCATGGCCGCTGCCATGGGCGCAGATCGATCGCGGGATCGAACGGGCGCGCAGCGATCCCGCTTTGCCGCCGCACCTGCTGCTGGCGGTGAACCGCGTGGCCGCGCTATCCGATCATTACAATCAGCGCACCACCTACGAAGTGCGCGCATCCGTCACCAACGATGCCGCGCTGGTGCGCACCTTCGATCGCGTTGCGCGCAATCAGGGTGATGTCAGCGTGTCCGCCGCGCATGATCGTGGCGCGCTCTATGTGCAATGGGGCGCGACATGGCAGAGCGACGGCACCGACCGGCAAGAGGCGACGCAGCATAAGAACGGCTTTTCCCCCGATCCGACGCAGGTGGTGCTGACGGTGGGGCAGAATTGGGCGATCTACGGTGGCTGGATGGACAATTGGTGGGGGGCAGGACAGGACGGCGCGATGCTGTTCTCTACCAGCGCGCGACCCTTCCCGCGTGTGGGCTTCCGGCGGCTGGAGCCGTTCAGCATCGACGCGCCGGTGCTGCGCTGGCTGGGGCCGACGACCTTCGACATGTTCGTGGGCGTGGCCAATGAGGAGCGGGATTGGGACAATCCGGCGATGATCGGCATGCGGCTGGCCTTCCAGCCGACGCCATGGTTCGAGATCGGTCTGGTGCGTGGGCTGCAATTGTGCGGAAGCGGGCGGCCTTGTGACGCGCGAACCATTGCCAAGGCGCTGATCGGCTTCGGCGATTTCGACAACACCGGCACACTGGACGAGCCGGGCAACCAGCTGGCCGGGTTCGACATGAGCTATAAGCGGCCGATCGGCAAAACCGGGCAGATTCTAAAGCTGCACTTTTCCACCGTCGCCGAAGATGCCGACAATATCCTGATCGAGCAGTTTGGCCGCCAGATCGGCGCTGGCATTTCCGGCCCGGTGGGCGAGAAGGGCGCGCTGCTGGATGCGGGCTTTGAATATGTGGACAGTCAGGCTGCCAAGTTCTTGGGCCGGCTGATGGGCGGCAAGGCCTATCCCGGGTCGCTCTACAACAATTTCATCTATTATGACGGCTGGACCTATGGCCGCCGCCCGGTGGGCCATTCGCTGGACGGGGATGCGCGCGGCATGACGGTGCATTGGGCGCTGACAGACCCGAAGAACCGCCGCTGGAACCTCTCTGCCCGGCACATCATCCTGAACCTGCACAGTTATGAAGCATATCGCATCTCGCGCAACCGCGAGGAAATCGTGCAGGTGGAAGGCGGGGTGAACTGGCCGACGAAGCTGGGCGATGTGAAGGCGTCTGCCCGGCTGCAGAAGAACGGCCCGAACACGCCCGATTATGACCCGACATGGGTGCAGGGCGAGTTGAGCTGGACGACGCGTTTCTGAACAGGATTGCGGTGGCGCGGCCATCTGGCTACAGCCCGCGCATGGGCGATGTTTCCCTTTCGTTCCCGCTTTTGCAGCTCGGCGACAGCCGCTTCCGGGCGCTGCCCTGCGGCGCGCTGTTCTGGGAAGAGGAGCAGATGCTGCTGGTGGCGGACCTACATCTGGAGAAGGGCTCTGCCTTCGCCGCGAAGGGCTGGCTGCTGCCCCCGCATGACAGCCAGGATACGTTGCAGCGGCTGCTGACGGCGGTGCGCCGCACGGGCGCGCGGCGGGTGGCCGCGCTGGGGGACAGTTTCCACGATCAACGCGGTGCGGGCCGTCTGCCGGGACCGGCGCGCGAGCTGCTGAGCCAACTGTTCGAAGCGGCGGACTGGCTGTGGATCACCGGCAATCATGATGGGGACAGCGGGGCAGGGCTGGGCGGCACGGCGGAGGTGGAGTTGCAACTGCGCGGCATCTGGCTGCGGCATGAGGCGGAACCGGGCTGCACCGCGCCGGAGATCAGCGGCCATTTCCACCCCAAGGTGCGGGTGCCGTTGCGCGGGGGGCGGCAGGTCGCGCGTCGTTGCATGGCGCGCGCCGGGGATCGGCTGGTGCTTCCGGCCTATGGGGCCTATGCGGGCGGCCTGTTCGTGGATGACCCGGCCTTTGTGCAGGCGCTGGGCCGCGCGCCCGATGCACTGGTGGCGCTGGAGCAGGGCTTTGTGCAGGTGAATGCCGCGAAAGGGGAGATGGTTGAATGAGCTGGTTTCCGAAGCCTGAAGCGCGGATTTTCTGTGCAGCGGTGAATTACGCCGCCCACCGCGACGAGATGGGGCGCGGCGAAAGCGGCCCGAACCCCATGCTGTTCATGCGCACGCCTTTCTCTCTGGTGCGCGCGGGCGAGCCGCTGCTGCTGCCCCCGGAATCCGAGCGCTTCGATTATGAAGGCGAGCTGGCGCTGGTGATCGGCAAGCCCGGCCGGAGGATTTCGCGCGAAGCGGCGCTGTCGCATGTGGCGGGGTGGACGCCGTTTCTGGATGGCTCCATCCGGGACTGGCAGCGGCACACCGCCCAGTTCACGCCGGGGAAGAATTTCGATTCGTCCGGCTCGATCGGGCCGGAGCTGATCCCGGCCGACGCGTTTGGCGATTACAAGTCGCACAGCCTCACCACCCGGCTGAACGGCGAGGTGCTGCAGCACACCGCCATTTCGCTGATGCTGTTCGATGCCGAAACGCTGATCCATTATATCTCCACCTTCACCGAGCTTCGCGAGGGCGACATCATCGCCACCGGCACCTGCGGCGGAGTGGGCGAAAAGCGCGATCCGCAGCGCTGGATGCGGCCCGGCGATGTGGTGGAAGTGGAGGTTTCCGGTATCCCGGTGCTCCGCAACCCGGTGGTGGCGGAAGTCTGATTCATCTGCGATTCAGGCTGAGATGCGAGGGTCTGCGCTTATGATGGTCCGCCTGTTCTCCGCCCTGCTGATCGCAGCAGCCCCCGCCGCAGCGCTCGCGCAGGCCGAAGCGCCTGCGCCTGTCCCTGCGCCGCCGCCCAGCGACGGCAGCTTCAAGGGCGATGCGCAGGCCGCCGCCTATGAGATCGGCGAGATCACGGCCGCGGCAGACGGCGCGTTCGGCGAGGCCACCGAAGGGGTGGCGATGGTGGTCCAGAAGGTGTTCGCCGATCTGGGCAAGCCCACCGCCTATATCGTTGGCCGCGAAGGCAGCGGCGCCTTCATCGTCGGCCTGCGCTATGGCAGTGGCAAGCTGTTCTCCAAGATCGAGGGCGAGCGGCCGGTTTACTGGACCGGTCCGTCCGTCGGCCCGGATGTCGGCGGCGACGCCTCGCGCAGCTTTGTGCTGGTCTACAATCTGCACGACAGCGAGGAGCTGTATCAGCGCTTCCCGGCGGTGGAGGGCAAGGCCTATCTGATCGGCGGCGTCTCCGCCAATTACCACCAGCGCGGCAATATCATCCTTGTGCCGATCCGGCTGGGCGCGGGCTGGCGGCTGGGCGCGAACGTCGGTTATCTGAAATACACCAAGGGCGGCAGCGTAATTCCCTTCTGAGCCGCATCCATGGCACTCGACGCGCCGCCTGAACGCCCTTAAAGCCGCCGATGGCCATGCTTCGCCGAACCTCCCTTCCCGCGTCTGTTCTGGCGCTGCTGCTCGCGTCTGCCGCTTATGCGCAGGAGCCGGGGCCGCCGTCTGCCGCGCCCGCGCTGGCGACGCCGATGGTGGAGTTTCAGGCGGACACGCTCTCTTACGATGAAAATCTGGATGTCATCACCGCTGAGGGCAATGTCGCCGTGCAGCGCGACGGGCAGCGGCTGACGGCGGACACGGTCGTCTATAACCGCAAGCTCGGCACGGTGTCCGCCAGCGGCAATGTCCGGGTGGACAGCGGCGACGGCACTGTCGCCGTGGCGGACGGTTTCGAACTGACGGAAACCCTGCGCGATGGCGCGGTGGACAATGTGCTGTTGATTCTGGCCGATGGCAGCCGCCTCGCCGCGAAAGACGGCAAGCGGGAAAACGGCCTCTCCACGCTGAACCGGGCGGCCTATTCGCCCTGCGCCGTGGTGGATGATGCGGGCTGTCCCACCCGGCCGGTGTGGCAGCTGAAGGCGGTGAAGGTGGTGCATGATCCGGCGCGGGGCCGGGTGTTCTACACCGGCGCGCGGCTGGAGATGTTCGGCGTGCCGGTGATGGCGCTGCCGCGCCTCTCGCATCCGGACGGGTTCGATCGCAACCAGTCGGGCCTGCTCTCGCCGGACGTGCGCTATACCCGCGAACTTGGCGGCGAACTGCGCATCCCCTATTACTGGTCCATCGCGCCGGGCAAGGATTTCACCGCAACCACCCATGTCTACACCAATGTGGTGCCCATGGTGGAGGCGCAGTATCGCCAGCTGTTCGCGGGCGGGCCGATCCAGATCGGCGTGATGGGCACCTATGCCAAGGGCGAGGCGGAGGATTCGCAAACCGGCGAGATCGTCACCACCGGCGCGCGCTTCCGCGGGGCGTTCGATGCGCGCGGGCAGATCGAACATGGCGACGGCTGGCGCTCCAGCTTTTCCAGCCGCCTCACCAACGACGATAACTTCCTCGGCCGCTATCAGGTAAGCTTGGATTCCCGCCTGCGCACCACTTACGCGCTGGAGCGGTTCGAGCCGAACCGGTATTTCTCGGTGCGCGGCTGGGCCTTCCAGGATCTGACGAGCGGGGTGGACGGCAAGCTGTCTCCGTTCGTGCTGCCGCTGGTGGATTTCATGTGGCGACTGCCGGATAAAACCCCGCTGGGCGGCTCGGTGCTGCTACAGGCGAACAGCCTTGGCCTCTATCGGCGGGAAGGGCAGTCCATGGCGCGAGCGCTGGCGTCCGCGCAATGGGACCGCAGCCTGCTCACGCCGCTGGGCCAGCGCATCACCTTCACCGGGCTGGTGCGCGGCGATGTGTATACCTCCAGCGACAGCAGCGAGGCCGATATCGCCTTCTACGCCGGGCGCGATGGCTGGAAGGCGCGGCTGATCCCGCTGGCGGCGGTGGATATGGAATGGCCGTTCGCAGGCCCCTTCTTTGGCGGCACGCAAACACTCTCACCCCGGCTGCAGTTCGTCGCCTCCACCGCCACCGCGAACGAGAGTATCCCCAACGAGGACAGCCGCGCCGTCGATCTGGAGGAATCCAATCTGTTCGCGTTGAACCGCTTCCCCGGCTACGACCGGTGGGAGGGCGGCGCGCGCATGACCTATGGCGTGGACTGGCGCTGGCAAAAGCCCGGAATCGCGGTGCAGGCGCAGGTCGGCCAAAGCTACCGGCTGGACGACAAGGACAATCTGTTCCCCGAAGGAACCGGCCTTGCCGGCCGCGTCTCGGATGTGGTGGGCCGCGCCTCTGTGCGGATCGGCCGCTATGTGGAGGTGACGCAGCGCCTGCGGCTGGACAAAGACAGCCTTGCCATTCGCCGCAACGAGACGGACCTGGCGATCGGCAGTCGCCGCTCCTTCCTGTCTGTCGGCTATCTGAAATACAACCGCAACATCGCGCTGGAGGATCTGCCCGATCACGAGGAAGTGCGGGCGGGCGCGCGCGTGGCCTTCGGCAAATATTGGGCGGTTTTCGGCTCCACCGTGATCGACCTCACCTCGACCGCCGAAGACCCGTTGACCACGAACGACGGCTGGCAGCCGATCCGCGCCCGGCTGGGCGTGAGCTATACCGACGAATGTTTCGATTTCGGCCTGACGTGGAAGCGCAACTATATCGACAACCCCAATGCGCGGCAGGGCGACACCATCCTGTTCACGCTGGCGCTGCGAAATCTGGGTTAGCGTGCATTTCGGGCGTGTCATCGCCGGTTCAGGCAGGATGCCTTATGTGCTGGCGCCGGAATGGCCGCTCGTCTATGCGGGCGGCTTGAGGGATTGTTTGCACAGGATCGTCCGGCCCGAATGACGACTTTTCAGAAATATTGCCGCCGCGGCGTTGCAGTGGCGGTGCTGGCTGCGGTTCCGCTGGCCTCCAACGCTCAGCAGGTGACGGGTGGCGGGCAGACCGCCTCTCAGCGCCATGCCGCCGCCGCCGCTCTGCAACTGCCCGACATCACAGTGTTCGGCACCTTCGATCCCAACGTCCGCAAGGCAACCGCGATCGTGAACGGCGACATCATCACCGATACCGATGTCGATCACCGGCTGGCGCTCGTGATGATCGCCAACAGCGGCAATGTCTCCCACGAGGAAAAGGAAGTGCTGCGCCTGCAGGTGCTGCGCAACCTGATCGACGAAAAGCTGCAGATTCAGGAAGCCGCACAGAATGAAGTGAAGGTGCCTGAAGAGGAAGTGGAGCAGGCCTATTCGCGCGTGGCGGCGAACTTCCGCCAGTCGAAAGAGGCGTTCGAGGTCTTCCTGCGCGAAAACGGCTCCTCGCCGGCGTCCATCAAGCAGCAGATTCGCGCGGAAATCACATGGAACCGTCTGCTCAGGCGCAAGGTGGAACCGTTCATCAACGTCGGCGACGATGAAGTCCAGGCGGTGATCCGCAAGCTGGAGGAAGCCAAGGGCAAGGACGAGTTCCGTGTTGGCGAAATCTTCCTGTCGGCCACGCCGGAAACGCAGGGGCAGGCAATGGCCGATGCCGCGCGCATTGTGGAGCAGGTGCGCAACGGCGCAAGCTTCGTCGCCTATGCCCGGCAATTCTCCGAAGCCTCCAGCGCCGCACTGGGCGGCGATCTGGGCTGGGTGCGGGCCGAACAGCTGTCGCCAGCGTTGCAGGGGATCGTCACGGCGCTGCCGCGCGGCGGCGTCTCCGATCCGGTGCCGGTGCCGGGCGGGGTTACGGTGATCGCGCTGGTGGATAAACGGCAGGTTCTGTCTGCCGATCCGTCTGCCGCGATCCTCAGCCTGAAGCAGATGACGCTGCCGCTGCCGGACAACATCACCGAGGCAGAGGCGCGCAAGCTGGCCGCCAATATGCAGGAAAAAACCCGCAATATGGGCGGCTGCGGCAAGGCCGATGAAGTGGCGCGCTCCATCGGCGCGGCGATTGTCTCCAACGATCAGCTGCGCATGGGCGATCTGCCGCAGCAGTTGCAGCAGATTCTGGGGCAGATGCCGATCGGCGCGGCGACACCGCCCTTCGGCTCAGCTCAGGACGGCCTGCGCGTGCTGGTGCTGTGCGGGCGCGATGATCCGCCGGCCAATGCGAATGTGCCCAGCTTCGATCAGGTTTACGGGCAACTGAACGACACCCGCGTGAACAGCGCGGCCCGCCGCTACCTGAGAGATCTCAGGCGCGACGCCGTCATCGACTACCGCTGACATGATCGCCCCCGCCGAAAGTGGCGCTGCTCCGGAGATCGCTCCCGCAGCGCCGCCTGCCGTTTCGCCGTTGGCGGTGTCGCTGGGCGATCCGGCCGGAATCGGCCCTGAGGTGATCGCCAAGGCGTGGGCGGTTCGGTCAGCGCACCGGCTTCCGCCCTTTTTCGGCATCGGCGACAGGCGCAGCCTTGAGGCCGTGTGGGACGGGCCGATCATCCCCATCGCCCATCCGGCGGATGCCATGGCGGAGTTCGAGCGCGGCCTGCCGCTGTTGCAGGTGGACGATCCGGGCGAGATCGAGCCGGGCAACCCCAATCTGGCAGGCGCGCGCTGCGCGCTCGATTCGCTGGAGATGGCGGTGGGGCTGGCGCGATCCGGCGCGGTTTCGGGGCTGGTGACCGGCCCGGTGGCGAAGGCGCAGCTCTATGCCATCGGCTTCGCGCATCCGGGGCAGACGGAATTCGTGGCCGAACGCTGCGGCGTGGCTGCGGAAAATGTGGCGATGATGATGGTGGGGCCGGATCTGCGCACCATTCCCGTCACCATTCACCGTCCGCTGGCCAGCGTGCCGGACGTGCTGACGGCGGAGCTGATCATCTCCCGCGCGCGCACGGTGGCGCGAGGGCTGATCCGCGATTTCGGCATCGCGAAACCGCGCCTCGCGGTGGCCGGGCTGAACCCGCATGCGGGGGAGGGCGGCACCATGGGGCGGGAGGAAATCGACATCATCCTGCCCGCCATCGCCCAGCTGCGCGAGGAAGGGCTGGAGGTATCCGGCCCATGGTCCCCCGATACGATGTTCCATGCCGCCGCCCGCGCCGATTATGATGCGGCCATCTGCATGTATCATGATCAGGCGCTGATCCCCTTGAAAACCTTGTATTTCGATAGCGGCGTGAACATGACCTTGGGGCTGCCGTTGCTGCGCACCTCGCCCGATCATGGCACGGCCTTTGGCATTGCGGGGAAGGGCGCGGCAAACCCGCGCGCGATGATCGCGGCCATCGCGCTGGCCGGGCAATGCGCCCGCGCCCGCCAGCTGGAAGGCGCAGCTTGAGCCAAGCGATCGCGGAGCGGATCGCGGCACTGCCGCCGCTTCGCGACGAGATCGCGGCTGCAGGCCTCAGGGCGGACAAGGCGCTGGGGCAGAATTTCCTGCTGGATCTGAACCTGCTGGATCGCATCGTCCGCTCCATCGGCTTGCAACCCGGAGACCGGGTGTTCGAAGTCGGCCCCGGGCCGGGCGGGCTGACGCGGGCGCTGCTGAAAACCGGCGCTCAGGTGATCGCGGTGGAGCGGGACGCGCGGGCGCTGCCGATATTGCAGCGGCTGGCTGCCGCCAGCGACGGCGCGCTGACGCTGATTCACGGCGACGCCATGGCAGTTAACGCGCGCGAACTGGCAGGGGAGGGCGCGCATATCGCCGCGAACCTGCCCTATAATATCGGCACCCCGCTGCTCACGGGTTGGCTCACCCAAACTCCATGGCCCGGCTGGTGGCGCTCCGCGACCTTGATGTTCCAGAAGGAAGTGGCGGACCGCATCGTCGCGGCCCCCGGCACCGGCGCTTATGGGCGGCTGTCTGTGCTGGCGCAGCACCGGGCGCAGGTGGCGATTGAAACCATCCTGCCCGCACGCGCCTTCACCCCGCCGCCCAAGGTGGACAGCGCCGTTGTCCGGCTGGTTCCGAAGCCTGCGCCAGAGGATGTGCCGGTGGCGCTGCTGGAACGGGTGACGGCGGCGGCCTTCGGGCAGCGGCGCAAGATGCTACGGCAAAGCCTGAAGGGGTTGCCGGGCGGGCTGGAGGCGCTGGCCGCGCTGGGGATCGATTCAACCCGTCGCGCCGAAACGCTCTCCGTCAACGAGTTTGTCGCGCTCGCACGGGTGCTACACTCAAGCCCTGCAGATAGTTGAGCTCGATGCGCACCGGCGTCACCCCGTCCACGGCGATGGCCACGGCCGCCACCTTCGGCTTCCCCAGTCCCAGCTTCGGGTTGCGGGAAAAGCCCACGCCATCGCGGAACGGGCTGAGTTTGCCGTTGAGATCCCGATCATGAAGCGCAGTGATGATCAGTTGCCCGGCGGCGGGAACCGGCGCACACACCGTCATCTCTCCTTCGGGCGTCAGCGGCACATCGATGCGCTGCACATAGCGGGCGGGGGCAAGGAAATCCGCCTCGTTCGCCGGGTAGATGGCGATTCGAAGCTGGCCTTCGCGATCCTTGAAGCCATGCACCGTGACCAGCGCGGCGTTTCCGGCTGCACCGGGTTCGCAGGCGGCGGGGGTTCCGAAGATGGCGGCGGCGGCAAGTGCGGCAAGAACGGACATGCCCCGCGGCTAGCCCGGATCGCCCGTTTGCGGAAGCGGCCCCATTTCCTGAAGCGGCATTGGCTTGCAGGCAAAGCTGCTGCTAAGGGCGCTGCACAATGCTGAACGCGGTCGACCGCTATCTGTTCCGGCTCATCATCGTGCCCCTTGTCGGCACGCTGGTGATCGCGGCCATGCTGCTCCTTCTGGAGAAGATGCTGAACCTGTTCGATTTCGTGGTGAACGAAGGCGGGCCGGTCTCTGTCGTGTGGCGGATGCTGGGCAATCTGATCCCGGAATATCTCTCGCTCGGCATCCCCATCGGCGTCACGCTGGGCATCCTGCTGGGCTTCCGCCGACTCGCGCTGTCATCCGAACTGGATGCGCTGAACTCGGTTGGGGTGGGCTATGGGCGGATGCTGCGGGTGCCCTATATTCTGGCGGCGGTGTTCGCGCTGCTGAATTTCGGCATCGTCGGCTTCCTGCAACCGTACTCCCGCTATGCCTATGAAGGGCTGCGCTTCGAACTGCGCTCGGGCGCGCTCGGGGCCTCCATCAAGGTGGGCGAATTCACCCGCATCGCCGAACGCACCACGCTGCGCGTGGAACAGAGCTTCGATCAGGGCGCGGACCTGCGCGGCGTGTTCGTGCGCGCGGCGCAGGCCGATGGTCGCTCGCTGGCAGTCTCTGCCGCGCGCGGCCAGTTCCTGATCACCGACGATCCGGACATCATCATCCTGCGGCTGAAAACCGGCACGCTGGTGCATGATGCGCCCAACACGCCGACGCCGCGCGTGCTGACCTTCGTGCAGCATGATCTGCCGGTGAACCTGCCGGCGATGGAGAATTTCCGCTCCCGCGGGCTGGAGAATCTGGAAAGCACGGTGCCCGAACTGTGGGCGAAGATGCGCGATCCCGGCGTGTCTGCGGATGATCGCCGCAAGGCCTCTGCCACCTTCCACCGCCGTACGGTGCAGTGGGTGGTGATGTTCGTGCTGCCGCTGCTGGCGGTGGCGCTGGCGGTGCCGCCCAAGCGCTCCACCTCTGCAATCGGGGTGTTCCTGTCTGTGGTGATATTGGTGACCTACCACAAGATTTCCGAATATGGCGAACGCATGGGGGCCATCGGCCGCATCGATCCGATGCTGGCGCAATGGATTCCGTTCGCGCTGTTCACGGCGCTGAGCGTCTGGTTCTATCATGTGCTGGCGCACAAGCCCGGCGGCCAGCCCATTGGCGCGCTGGACCGACTGTTCAAGAAAATCGGCGGTTTGTTCAAGGGGTTGCGCAAGCCTGCCGCGAAGATCGGGCTGGTGCCGGATGAACCCGAACCGCAGGCGCAGCCCTGATGTTCAGCCGGATGTTCCCCTCCCGCACGCTGGCGCTCTACACGGCGCGGATGTTCCTGATGCGCACCTTCGCCTTTCTGGCGGGGCTGGCGCTGATCCTGATGACGCTGGATCTGCTGGGCGAATCCGCCCGCATTCTGGCTGTGCCCGGCAATGGCGAGGCGGAGCTGTGGAAATATGTGAGCATCCGTATGCCGCAGATCATAGCCCTGTTCCTGCCCTTTTCCGTGCTGCTGGCGACGCTGCTGACCTTCATGACGCTGAACCAGAACAGCGAAATCACCATCTTCAAGGCTGCCGGGATCAGCGCGCACCAGATTCTGGCCCCGCTGATGGTGGCGGGCCTTGGCATCGCCGCGCTGAATTTCGCCTTCAACGAGCGGGTGCTGGTGCGCGCCAACGCCGAATATGATCGCTGGAAGGCGAATGAATATCGCCCGCTGGCACCGGAAACCCGCCACAACCGTGAAGTGTGGGTGCGTGCCGGAGACGATCTGTGGCACGCCGCCAGTGCGACGGGGCAGGGGACCGCCACCCTGCTGAAGGATGTGACCGTCTATAACCGGGAGGCGGATCAGCTGGTGGAGATCATCCGCGCGGAAGAAGCGACGCCCAATGATCGCGGCTGGACCCTGAACATGGTGCGCCGCTTCGATGTGCAGACGGGGCGGCTGCAGACCCTGCCGCAACAGACGATCATTTCGCCCGCCACGCCGCAGCAGTTCACCACGCAAGGGGTGAATGCGGATCATCTGCCGATGTGGGAGCTGGTGCCCGCGATCGCTGCGCTGAAAGAGGCGGGGAAGCCGACGGACCAACTCGTCGCCAAGCTGAATCACAAGATTTCCGGCCCGCTGTCGGCCGTGCTGATGCCGCTGCTGGGGGCCGTGGCGGCCTTCGGGTTGGCGCGGTCGGGCAAGCTGTTCATCCGCGCGGTGGCGGGGCTTGCGCTGGGCTTCGCCTTCTTCGTGGCAGACAATTTCGCCATGGCGATGGCGGATTTCGGCACCTATCCGCCATGGGCGGCGGCATGGGCCCCCTTCATGCTGTTCCTGCTGGTGGGCGAAAGCGTGCTGATCCGCACGGAGGAATAACCGGGAAACAGCCGGGCGGGTGACGGCAACGGCCTGTCGTATGGACGGATTGTCTCACCCCATCCTGCGCCTTGCTTCGGCCACAGCCGGTCCCACATTTGCCGCAATGGCTTCCTAGATGCAGAATCCAAGTCCACACTCGGAGCAGAACCTTGTTCGCAGACCATAGCAATCGCACCGGAATCTGGAACCGTGCCCATTATCTGGATCGGATGACGCTGAAGGAACTCACCGTCGCCTATTTCCAATATTATGCCATTCAGGCCTATCTCCTGCTGGCGGCCGTTTCCATTGCCTATGTGGTGTGGAATCCGCCCAGCCTGCTGGCTGGCGTGGCGGCTGCAGCCTTCACCGTGCTGGCCTATCCGATGATCTGGTATCTGCTGCACCGCTATGTGCTGCACAGCCAGTGGATGTACAAATCGCCGCTGACGGCGAAGGTGTGGAAGCGCATCCACTATGATCACCACCAGGATCCGAACCATCTGGAGGTGCTGTTCGGCGCGCTCTATACCACGCTGCCCACCATCGCCATTTCGGTGATCCCGGTGGGCTGGCTGATCGGTGGCCCGGGCGCCGCCGCCGTCGCCTTCGCGACCGGCCTGCTGGTGACGGCTGCCTATGAATATTTCCACTGCATCCAGCACCTCAGCTACAAGCCGAAGCACCCCTGGCTCGTGAACATGAAGAAGCGCCATATGGAGCATCACTTCCACGACGAGAATGGCAATTTCGGCATCACCAGCTTCTGGCCGGATCGGCTGTTCGGTTCCTATTACGAGCGGGACGAGCGCCCGGCGAAGTCCGCCACGGTGTTCAACCTTGGCTATACCGAGGAAGTGGCGAAATCCTTCCCATGGGTCTCCCGCATGTCGGGCGGCGTGGCGAAGGGCCACCCCCGCAAGCGGGCCGCCAACCAGAATGAAAAGCCCCGGCAGGACGCTGCGTAACGTGGCTGTCGACATAACTCCGGTCGGCTCCAAAGCCGACCGGAACGCCTTTGTGGACATGGTCTGGCCGCTGTATGCGAACGACCCGAACTGGCGGCCGCCGCTGAAAGATGAAGTCCACGCCCTGATCTCCGGGCCACGGCGCAACCCATGGTTCCTGCACGGCCGTGCGGCCTTCTTTCTTGCCCGGAAAGACGGCAAGATCGTCGGCCGTATTTCTGCGCAGGTCTGCGATCTGGTGCAGGAACGCCGCCCGGGCCTTGGCCAGTGGGGCCTGTTCGAAACCATCGACGATGCCGAAGTCGCCTCCGCGCTGATCCGCACGGCCGAAGATTGGCTGCGCGGGCAGGGCATGACGCAATCGCAAGGCCCGATCAGCATCTCCATCTGGGATGAACCCGGCCTGCTGGTCGATGGCTTTGATACCCCGCCCAAGGTGATGATGGGGCACCATCTGCCTTATTACGAGCGGCATGTGCTGGCGGCGGGCTATACCGGCGTGAAAGACCTGTTCGCGTGGAACGTGCCGGTAACGGATGGCTTCCCCGAAGTGGTGAACCGAATCGTTGCCGCCGGGGAGAAGAACAAGCGAATCAACATCCGCCCGGTGGATCTGAAGAAGTTCGATTCGGAAGCGCGAATCATCCTCGACATCCTGAACGAGGCGTGGGGCAACAATTGGGGCTTCGTGCCGCTGACCGATGCCGAGGTGGAGCATGTGGGCAAGAAGCTGAAGCCCATCGTTCTGCCGCATCAGGTGCTGATCGCCGAATATGATGACGAGCCCGTCGCCTTCATGATGTCGCTGCCGGATATCAATGAATTGACTCGCGAGCTGAACGGCCGCCTGCTGCCGTTCGGCTGGGCGAAGCTGTTGTGGCGGCTGCGCAATCCCCAGACGGAGTGGTTCCGCGTGCCGCTGATGGGCGTGCGCACGAAGCTGCAGGCCACGCGGACGGCTTCGTTGCTGGCGTTCATGATGATCGAATATGTGCGCCGCACCGGCGTGGGAAATCATGGTGCCAAATGGGCGGAGATCGGCTGGATTCTGGACGACAACGGCCCGATGATTTCCATCGCGGACGCCGTCGGGGCGAAGGTCGCCAAGACCTACCGCATCTACGAATCCGCACTTTAAGCGCGATTCACCCGAAAAGGACGCTGTTGGGTTAACGAAACTATGGCCCAACGGCGAGACTGTGGTATCCAACCCATCGGACCGCAGGGGGTGACAATCCTTTGCGATTCGATTCGTGTTGGGGAAACTTTCTGGCAGGATCGAAGCAGTGGCGTCTTCACGCATGGCAGACGTTGATCTCGCAGCCCGGGTCGCCCGGCTGACGGCTGGTCAGCGCGAATGTCTTGACCTTGTGGACGATCACGCGACCTCGAAAGAGATCGCGCGCCAGCTGGGAATCTCCCGCCATACCGTTGATGCGCGCCTGCGCGGCGCAATCCAGACATTGGGTGTGAGCAGCCGCCGAGAGGCCGCCATCATCTATCGTGCGGCGATGCAGGCAGAAGCCTATCAGCCGTTCGCATATCAATCGTCGCGGATTGTGACAGAGCTGCCCGAGCCGGAAAATGCCGGCCATGATGCAGACGACGAACCCGACGAATCGACCCTTGCGGCACCGGCCGCGGCAGCTGCCCACGCAGTTCCGCAGCCAGCCGTCGGTGTCGTTTCAGACAGTGCGGTGTGGACGGCAGTCCCCTCGCATGGGCTCCCGCTGCGTCAGCCCGCGCTCCGGCTCTGGGGAGGCTCAAATGACCTGAGCCCCTCCCAGCGAGTTGTCGGCATCCTGGTTGTGACGATCTTGGCGATGCTGGCATTCGGAGTGTTCCTGACAGGAATAGAAGCGCTCTCGCTCCTCCGTTCCTGATTTTCTTTCCTCCCTGGCCCAACGGACCATCCCGGAGCTTCCGGCGATGGCAGGAGAAATATTATGTCCAAGCATCGCAAAGAAGTCGCCATCACTGTTGCTCGTTCGCTCTATGCTTCGGAAGACGCGATCGACAGCGCCCTGACGCAAGTCGCCAACTTTGTCGCCATGATGCCCACCGCCCGGCAGGACGCCAAGTTCGCCGCCTGCGTTGGCCAGGATGCGCTGGCTCAGGCGATCGCTGCGATGACGATGCTGAATCAGGCCCGCGAAGCCATGGTCCGCGCCCACGACGCGCTGGCCGAAGTGCGCGACCAGTTCCACATCGGCCCGATGGGCTATGGCGTGGACCCCAACAAGCCGCTGCGCGAAGCCAGCAATCCGCTTCAGATTGTCGCCTGAAACGGACAAGCTTCAGGGAAATGGGCTTGTCTTTGAACGGTTGGTCAGCTGGATGCGAGGTATGCACATGTCAATGATGTTCATGCTCTTCGCCATCGCAACGATCACATCGATCGTTCTGGCCTGGTGGAAGGGAGGACGTGACGAGCGGCTGGCGGCAACCGCTCTGCTCGTCGCGGCCCTCATCTCCCCCATCCTGCAATCTCACCGCTATGCCTCCCCCGAAATGGGAATCGTGCTGGTCGATATCGGGTTGTTCGCAGCGCTTCTCGGCATTGCGCTCGTCTCGAAGGCTTTCTGGCCGATCTGGGCGACCGGTTTCCAGCTTTGCGCGGTCGCCGTGCATCTGGCCGCCGCCAAGTCGCCTCTCATGTTGCCGCAGACCTACGCCGAAGCACTTGCGATCTGGACCTTCCCGGTTCTCGCGGCGCTGATCCTTGGAACCTGGCACGAAGGAAGGATGCGCCATGGCAATGGCTAATGCGCTCCAGATCGCGCCGCCCGTCGGCGGCAATCTTCGGGCCGCCGCACAGCATCAGCCACGCGATCGCTGGCTGCTGATGCGGCTTCTGGCCGCCGGCCAGTCCACGCCGAAACTCGCGGAGCGGCTGATCGAGGAGCAAGGCTCGCTCGGCTCCGTCCTTTCCACCAGCGAGGAGCGGCTGCGCCAGCTGGGCGCTGATTCAAACGGAATCGCGATCCTGAACCTGATCCGCGAAACCATCGGCGTGGTGCTGGAACGCGGCGCGCAGGAACGGCTGCCCGTGGAAGGCGGGCTGGCACTCGCCGAAGCGATGTTCGCGGAGATGGCGCACCTCACCGTCGAGCAGGTCCGCGTTGCCTTTCTGGATGCCGGCCGCCGGCTGATCCGGGTGGAGGTGATGGGCAATGGAACTGTGCATGTCGCGCATGTCTATCCGCGCGAAATCGCCCGCCGTTGTCTGGAATTGTCGGCGTCGGCCGCAGTGCTGATCCACAACCACCCGTCAGGCGATCCAACGCCGTCATCAGAGGACATCCAGATGACTCGCAAGGTGCGCAAAGCGCTGGAAGCCATTGATGTTGCACTGGTCGATCATCTTGTGATCGGTCGGAAAGGCTTTCTGAGTTTCAGCGAGTGCGGATTGAAATAGGAGCTAAGTGATTGAAATCAAACAATGCGGGCATATCAACTGTTCGTATATCAATCATCCTAGATTGTTCGAGGCGGCAGCCATGACCCATAACGGGCTCAAGGCAACGAGGAAGAGTGGTTCCCACAGTCAAGGGAGCAGGCAGCCTCAACCAGCCAACCAGTCACGGCACGTCCGGGCCCTCCCCCGGGCATGACGGAGGTGACGGTGGCGTCCGATTTCCGACCCTGCGGACGCCACCGTCACCGAATTTTTCCACCAGAAATCCGTTCTGCACCAGATGTAGATTTTGCTCGCCTGAATTGTCTGGCGGGCCGGTTTGCGCGTGGGTGAAAATGTTCCGAACTGGCGGTGCGGTGTCCGGGGGATTCTTTGCCTCCGGCGGGCAGGGAAATGATTTCCCTGCACCCTCTAAGTTGGCGTTGTGGCCCAACTCCAGCGTCGTGCGGGTGATCAGATTCGATTGCCTGCGGCGCAACAGGCTCTCTCCCCCTGCAAGGGGGAGAGTTGGAGAGGGGGTGTCACCGTTTGGCCTGATCCACTGATATCACAACAAGCTCAACGGAAGCGCCGCAGGCCAAAACACCCAGCCTCACGCCAAGCGGATGGCCCCCACCCCAACCCCTCCCCTAAAGGAGGAGGGGCCAAAAAGTCCGGGGGTGCAGGGGCGTCACGCCTCTGCCGGGGTGAAGGGGCAGAGCCCCTTCGTTCTTCTTGCAAACCAACAACCTAAGCCAGTTCCACCCATACCGGCACATGGTCGCTCGCGCGTTCCGCGCCGCGCACTTCGCGGTCGATGCCGCAATCCGTCATTCGGTCTGCGGCGGCCGGGGAGAGCATCAGATGGTCGATGCGCAGGCCCCAGTTTTTCGGCCATGCGCCCGCCTGATAGTCCCAATAGCTGTAGCAGGGCGCGTGCGGGCGCTGGGCGCGGATGGCGTCTGTCCAGCCGGCTGCTTCCAGCATGCGGAAGCGGGCGCGCGATTCGGGCTGCACCAGCGCGTCTCCGGCCATCATGTCGGGGCGGGCGAGGTCGAGATCGGTTGGGCAGACGTTCCAGTCGCCAGCGAGGATCACCGGGGTTTCCTGTTCCCACAGCTCGGCTGCGCGGGCGGCCAGACGATCCATCCAGCCCAGCTTGTAGTCGAACTTGGGGCCGGGAACCGGGTTGCCGTTGGGCAGATACAGGCAGGCGAAGTGAACGCCTTCGATCCGGGCCTCGATCCAGCGCGATTGCACATCCTCCTCATCGCCGGGAAGTGTGCGCTGCACCTCCTCCATCGGCAGGCGGGAGAGGATGGCGACGCCGTTGAAGCCCTTTTGGCCATGTATCAATGATTGATATCCCAGCGCCTCGATGGCGGCGGCGGGGAATTTCTCGGATTCCGTCTTGATTTCCTGCAGGCCCACCACGTCGGGCTTCGCGCTTTCCAGCCACTCCAGCAGGCGGGGCAGCCGGGCGCCGATTCCGTTCACGTTGAAGGTGGCGAACTTCACTTGGACGTCAGACAGAGAAAGAGGTGCCGCAGCCGCAATTGGATGCGGCATTGGGGTTGCGCACCTGAAAGGCGGCCCCGCCCAGATTCTCCACGAAATCGACGACAGAGCCTTCCACCAGCGGCAGGCTGATGCTGTCCACCAGCAGGCCGACGCCGTCTGTGATCACCTGCACGTCGTCGGCGAGCGCGGTGTCCGCCATTTCGAAGCGATATTGGAAGCCCGCGCAGCCGCCGCCATCCACGGACAGTCGCAGGCGCGGCTCGGCGCGGCCCTGCTTCAGGGCGATCGCCGCGACACGCGCGGCTGCGGCGGATGTGAGGGAGATATCGGCCATGCGCCCGAAGTAGGCCCCGCACCGGCTGCCTGCAAGCCCCGCGCAGGGCGGGGCGGGTGGCTTACTGCGCCGAAGAGAGTTCCGGCCCGGCCTTTTCACTGTGATAGGCCAGCAGGTAGCGCGAGGATTCCAGGAACGGGCGCGGGTTCACCGGGCGGCCGTCGATCCGGACTTCATAGTGCAGGTGGGTGCCGGTGGAGCGGCCGGTGGAGCCCATCGCGCCGATCACTTCGCCGATGGCGACGGTGTCGCCCACATTCACCTTGATCTTCGAAAGGTGGCCATAGCGGGTCAGGATGCCCCGGCCATGGTCGATATCCACCGCCAGACCATAGCCGCCGAAGCGCTCGGCGCGGACGACGCGGCCCGCAGCGGCGGCATAGATCGGCTCGCCCATGGAACCCGCCATATCCAGCCCGGCATGTTGCGCCGCGCGGCCGTTGAACGGATCGTAACGGACGCCGTAGCTGGAGGTGAGCGTGTAGCTTTTGGCCGGAATGAAGGAGGGGAGCGACACCATCGCTTCTTCCAACTGCTCCACCCGTTGCCAGTTCACGAACAGCTCGGTGAAGCGCGGATCGGTGCCGCCCATCGCGTCGCCTGCGGGGATGAACGGGCCGCCGAGGCCGGTGCGGGTGAAACGTCCGGCGGATTGGGCGATGAAGCGGCCTGGGGTCAGCCCCAGCTTGCCGATCAGCGCCTCGGCGTCGCGAAGCCGGGTTTCGGCGGTGGCGGAAGCCTTGTCCACCAGCGCGAGCTGCTTTTGCTCCAGCGCGGCGAAGGGAGCGAGCACCCCGGCAGCGGCGGCCACATCGGCGGTTACCTTCCGCGTGGTGCGGGGCAGAAGTTCGGCGAGCGCTTCGCCACGGGCCTTGCCCGTCAACAGCGCGTCGAGGAATTGCTGGCGGGATTCGATCCGCTCGGCCGTGGTGGCAACGGTGCCTTTCAGCGCGGCGGTGTCGGCTTTCAGCGCCTGAACCTGTGCGGCCATCCGGGCCAGATCGGCCTGTGCCTGACTGTCGGCGGCCTGATCGGCGGCGGCTCCATTCACGGTGGAAACGGTCATCCACCCGGCGATCATTGCTGCAGTGCCAAGTCCCATGAGCTGTGCGTGCGTCCCGATTTTGATCGAGCGGTGCTCGCCATGGGATTCGATCCAGATCCGCCGTTCGGGAAGAAGCGAGCGCAACGAAGCTGCGGCGCGCTCTGCGGCACGGTTCACATGCTTCTGCATTGGCTTCCTTTGTAACCCCTCGTACGTGACCCGCGAAACCCTTGCGGCATTCGCCCGTTCTGGCTTCAGTTCAAGTTCGAATTTCGGTTCGAATTTTGGCCCCGCCTTCGTTTTGTGCCGGTCGCCCGGAACAACAACGTCAGCGGATGGTTACCGTTTAGAGACCGGGGCCGCGCCGCCAAGCGCCGTATACCATTCCGTCGTCAGACCGGCTTGTCGGCGCGCCGAGTCGTTGAACGGTGGCTTAACAGACCCCCGAAACAGCTGAGTCACCAGCTGTCGGAAGCGGCCTGAAGCTTCTGTCACTGATTCGGCACAAAGTTCGCGGAACCAGCGATTCCCTGCTTCCACATGGCCGATCTCGTCCGCCAATATTCGCTTCAGCACGGCGGCGGCGGCCTCGTCGCCCATCGCTTCGAACCGCTCGATCATCGCGGGCGTCACATCCAGCCCGCGCGCCTCCAGCACCTGCGGCACAAGGGCGAGGCGCGCTTCCAGATCATGCGCCGTCAATTGGGCGGCTTCCCACAGCCCGTCGTGCGCGGGCAGGTCGCCATAGGTGCCGCCGCCCGCGCGCAGCAGCCCCTGCACCAGTGCGAAATGTTGCGCCTCCTCGTCGGCGATGCGCAGCCAGTCATTGGTGAAGGCGCGCGGCATTCCGGCTCCCCAGCGCGCCACCAGATCAATCGCGAGGTCGATGGCATTGAACTCGATATGCGCCAGCGCGTGCAACAGGGCGAAGCGCATCGCCGGTGATCCCGCCCGCTTGCGCTTCGGCATCGCGCCGGGTGGCAGCAACTCCGGCCGGGCAGGGCGCGCGGGCCGGTCCGGCACGTCTGGCCCCTCTGCGCTGAAGCGGATGCCGCCCGCCTGCCAGCGCGCGAACAGTGCCCGCGCGGCGTCTGCCTTGGCATCCGCTCCGGCGGTCAGCAGCACCGCTACACAGGCTTCGCGGAGCGTTTGCATCGCCGCCGTCAGAGCGCCTGCGCCGCCTTCAAAACGGCTTCGGCATGTCCCGCCACCTTCACCTTGCGCCAGATGGCGGAGATCCGCCCGTCCGGCCCGATCAGGAAGGTGGAGCGGTCGATCCCCATATATTTCCGCCCATAGAGGGTCTTTTCCACCCACGAGCCATAAGCCTCGATCACCGCGCCCTCCGGGTCAGAGCCAAGCGCCACCGTCAGCGCATGCTTGGCCGCGAACTTGCGGTGCTTGGCCACCGTGTCTTTCGAAACGCCCAGCACGGCGGTCCCGGCCGCTGCGAACTGGCTCAGCAACCCGGAGAACTGGATCGCTTCGGTGGTGCAGCCAGCGGTGTCGTCTTTGGGGTAGAAATAGAGCACCAGCTTTTTCCCTGCATAGCCGAACAGGCTCACCGGCCCATCGGCCGTTTCCAGCGTGAAGGCGGGGGCGGGGCTGCCGATGTCGATGCTCATTTCGTCTCTCCCTGAAAAGTCTCGGCCCATATGCGGTTCACGGTGGCGCGCGCCTCGGCCAGATCGGCCTTCAGCGCGGGCAGGCCGGATCGGCCACAGGCGCGCGCGATCAAAGCTCCGGCGGCTGAATCCGGCGCGGCGGCGGCGTCATGCGGCTGCACCAGCCGCAGCATCACCAGCATCGCGTTCATCAGCCGGGCCGGTTCCACCAGTTCGGGCGCCAGCAGCGCGGCGGCCTTGTCCAGCGCGGGCGGCACCGGCTTGCCCGATGTCAGCGCCCGCACGGCAAGGATGAACTCGATATCGACAAGCCCGCCCTTCATCAGCTTCACATCGAACGGCCCGGCCGCGCCCTTGTGCTTCGCCATGTGTCGCCGCATCTCCAGCGCCTCGCGCTTCACATGCGCAGCATCGCGCGGAGCGGACACCAGCGCGTCGATCGCGGCTTGCGCGGCGGTGCGGTCCTCGGGCGTGCAGGCGAT
Organism: Sandaracinobacter neustonicus; assembly: GCF_006385875.1. GTDB lineage: Bacteria > Pseudomonadota > Alphaproteobacteria > Sphingomonadales > Sphingomonadaceae > Sandaracinobacteroides > Sandaracinobacteroides neustonicus. The sequence continues at coordinate 94,735 of NZ_VFSU01000024.1, forward strand.
GGGCCGGGCGCGGGTCAGCGCCATCTGCTCCCACACGCCCGCATCCTCGCGCTGGTATCGCACGAAACTGTCGAGGCTGGCGGCGTGCAGCCCGTCCGCGCCGGAGGGGCGCAGCCGCGTGTCCACCTCATACAGCGGCCCGGCCGCAGTGGGCACCGTCAGCGCGGCGGTCAGCCGCGGCACCAGCCGGTTGAACCATGCGCTGGCGGTCATCGGCGGTGTGGCCGTGGAGTGGGCCTGATAATCGCCGGAAAACAGGAAGATCAGGTCCAGATCGGATTGCGCCGTCAACTGGCCGCCGCCGAAGCGGCCCAGCGCCAGCGGGATCAGCCGCCCGCCGGGGACTGAGCCGTGGCGCGCGGCGAACTCCGCCGTCACCGTGTCGGCCAGCAGCGCCACGGCGGCTTCGGCGATCAGCGCCAGCTCGCGGCTGGCGGAATCCGGGGTGATGGTGCCGTCGATCAGCTGCACGCCCAGCGCAAAGCGACGTTCCGCCGTCCAGATGCGTACCCGGTCCAGCAGTGCCTCGCCCTCCAGCCCCCGGCACAGGCTGCGCAGTTCGGCTTCAGCGGCGTCCGCATCGGGCAGCGGCGCGGCGGGCTCCAGCATCACGTCCAGCAGGCTGGGCCGCTTCGCCAACGCGTCGGCCAGCAAGGGCGTGGAGGTCAGCAGCCGCCCCAGCACCTTCGCCAGCGCCGGATGCGCCGCCAGAAGCCGCCAGAATTGCACGCCGGAGGGGAGAGCGGAAATCATCTGGTCCAGCCGCAGCAGCGCCTCGCGGCCGGTGCGGCCCACGCCCAGCTGCTGCACCAGCGCCGGGATCACGCTTTCGAAGGCGCGCTGCGCTTCCGGCGCGCGCAGCGAGCGTGGGCGGCCGGATCGCCAGCCTTCCACCAGCGTTGCCAGCAGCCGCCCGTCTTTCAGCTTCGCGCTTGTGGCCCATGCCTCCACTTCGGCGGGCAATTGCGGCAGGCGCGGACCGCGCTGCCCCTCGCCGGTTTCCAGCAGCCGGTCATACAGCTTCGCAACTGCCTTCAGCCGGGGGCTGAGCGTCGCCTCCGCCGCGCGCCAGTTGGCCATGCCCATCAGCCCGGCCACCTGCGCCCGCTCGGCGGCCTGTTTGGGCACGGCATGGGTCTGCTGATCCGCGATCATCTGGATGCGATGCTCCACCATGCGGTAATGGCGATAGGCGTCCGCCAGCAGGGTGGCATCCTCCGCACCGATCCGCCCGGCCTCGGCCAGCGCCGCCAGCGCATCCAGCGTCGCGCCTGCCCGCAGCGTGGGATCGCGGCCACCGAAGATCATCTGGTGCACCTGCGCATAGAATTCGCATTCGCGGATGCCGCCGCGCCCGCGCTTCAGGTCGAATCCCGGCCCCAGCTTCTCCACTTCGCCGAAATGGTCGCGGATCTGCTGTGACACATCGCGGATTTCCGCCAGCGCGGAATAATCGAGGCTACGCCGCCAGATGAAAGGCGAAATCTCGCGCAAGAACGCCTGCCCCATGGCGATATCGCCCGCCGCCGCGCGGGAGCGGATGAAGGCGGAGCGTTCCCATGCCAGCGCCTGAGACTGGTAATAATGCTCGGCCGCGCCGAGCGGCAGGGAGGAAGGCGTCGAATCCGGGTCCGGCCGCAGCCGCAGGTCCACCCTCAGCGCATAGCCGTCGCCGGTGCGCTCGCTCAGCAGGCTGCTCACCCGCCGCACCAGCCGCACGGCAGCCTCCGTCGGGTCTTCGCCGGGCCGGTGCGGCAGCACATCGGGATCGTGCAGGAATATCAGGTCGATGTCGGAGGAATAGTTCAGCTCGAAGCTGCCCATCTTGCCCAGCGCCAGCGCGACGAGTCCCCTGGGCGTCTGCTCGCGTTCGGCAAAAGCAGCGGTGATGGCAAAATCCAGCGCGCTGTCGGCAAAGCGGGTCAGCGCCCCCGTCACCTGCTCCAGCGGCCATGCGCCGGCCAGATCGGCCAGCGCCACCGTCAGCGCCACGCCGCCGCGCGCCTCCCGCACGGAGGGGAAGGGGCGTTCGGCATCCAGCCGCGCCACGCAGGCCGCCAGCGCCGCCTCGAAGCCGTCCGCCTGCATGATCTCCAGCAACTCGCCCTCGCGCCGGATCAGCCCGCGCAGGAAGGGTGAATGGGCTTCGGCCCTCGCGCGGGCATCGGCAAGGCTCATGTGTTGAACTCTCCGCGCGCGAAGGGGGCGCAAGGGCCGCCAATCCACACCCCGTCTGCGCGCACCTCGGCCAGAATCTCTGACGGCCGACCGATATGCCGCCCCTGCGACATCAGGAACCGCGCCTCCGCAGGCCGCAGGCTGTGCAGAAACGCCCCGAGTGCCGCCGCCGCGCTGCCGGTCGCCGGGTCTTCCGATATGCCGGAAAGCGGCGCGAACATCCGCGCATCCACCCGCGAGGGATCATTGCTGTCGCGCACATGCAGATGCAGCCCCAGCAAGCCGCCGGTCTGGCCGATGGTCCCCTCCACCCGCGCGAAGGCCTCCGCGTTCGGGCGCGCCCGTTCGAGCGCATCCGCCGTCACTTCCGCAAACAGGAACTCTGCGCCGACCGAGGCGAACGTCGGGCTGAAGCGCCCGTGCAGGATATCGGCCTCGGCGATCCCGGCCAGCCCGGCCACCACGGCAGGCGCAACCGCCGCGCCCAGCGCCAGCGCGCGCGGCGCACGGCACCATGCCCCCGTCACCGCGCCGCTTTCGCGAAGCACCTCCAGCTGCACCAGCCCGGCGGCTTCCTCGAAGCGCATCGCATCGCCCACCGGCTTGCCGAACAGGCTGCCCAGCCGCGCCGCGACAAAGGCGGTGCCCACATTGGGGTGCCCGGCAAACGGCATTTCCTCCTCCGGCGTGAAGATGCGCACTTGCGCATCGTTGGCGGGATCGGCGGGCGGCAGGATGAAGCTGGTTTCGGCGAAGTTGAACTCCCGCGCGATGGATTGCATCGCCGCCGTGTCCAGCCCGCGCGCATCCGTCACCACCGCCAGCTGGTTGCCCGCGCGCGCCGTCGCGGTGAACACATCGACGATCTCGAAGCTGTGGCTCATCGCGGCATCACCGGCAGATTGTCGATCAGCCGGGTGGTGCCCAGCTTCGCCGCCACGAACAGCCGCGCGCCCGCCACCGGACCTGAGACGGGTTGCAGCGACGCTTCATCCGCCAGTTGCAGATAATCCACCCGGAACCCGGCCGATTCCAACGCCGCCCGCGCGGCAGACAAAGTGTCCGGCACAGAGGCCCCGCCGCTGATCGTGCTGGCCGCCGCCTGCAAGGTATGGAACAGCGCCCCCGCCACCGCCCGCTGCTGCGGCGACAGGTAGGCATTGCGAGAACTCATCGCGAGGCCGTCGGATTCGCGCAGGATGGGTGCGCCCACGATTTCGGCGGGAATGTTCAGATCAATGGCAAGGCGGCGGATGATCGCCAGCTGCTGCCAGTCCTTCTCGCCGAATATCGCCACATCAGGGAAGGCCATCAGCAGCAGCTTCGTCACCACCGTCGCCACCCCGTCGAAATGGCCGGGGCGCGATGCCCCCTCCATCGGCCGGTCCAGCCCGCCCACGCTCACTGTGGTGGCATAACCGGCGGGATAGACCGCCTCCACCGGCGGCAGGAACAGCAAGTCGCACCCCGCGCCGCGCAGCAGCTCGGCATCGCGCGCCTCCTGCCGCGGGTAGCGGCCCAGATCCTCGGTCGCGCCAAACTGTTTGGGGTTCACGAAGATGCTGGCGACAACCCGGTGCGCCCGGCGCTTGCCGATTTCCACCAGAGACAAATGCCCCGGGTGCAGCGCCCCCATGGTGGGCACCATGGCGATCTTGTCGCCCGCCGCGCGCCACGCCCTGATTTTCGCCCGCAGGGCCACCACTGTCCGCGCCGTGTCCATCATTATCCTTGCTACCGGCCAGCTCTCGATTGACGAATCCCGGCATCTGGCCGCATGAGGAAGGGAAATGCGCCGGCGATGGGCCGGCATTCGCCGGAGGCAGGGCGTAATGTCAATCACGGGGATGTCCGGCCCGAATCTTGTGGGCAGCCGGGGCCGGAAAGGCCCGCACGTGATCGTGCTGGGCAATGAAAAGGGCGGGTCGGGCAAATCGACCACCGCCGTCCACCTCGCGCTCGCGCTGGCGCAGAGCGGAATCCGCCTTGCCGTCGCCGATCTGGATCACCGCCAGCAAAGCACGGCGCGCTATTTCGAGAATCGCCGCAACTGGGCCGAGCGGATGGGAATCGAGCTGTCGTCGGTGCCCGTCACCGTGCTGGGCGATGGCTCCACCGGCGCGCTGGACACGCTGGTTCGCGCCGATCTGGACGCCGTGGTGATCGACACGCCCGGCCGCGACTCGGAGATCGGCCGCGCCGCGATCGCCCGCGCAGACACGCTGATCACCCCCATCAACGACAGTTTCATCGATTTCGATCTGCTGGGGCAGGTCGATCCGGAAACCTACAAGGTGGTCCGCCCCAGCTTCTACGCCGAACTGGTGTGGAAGGCGCGGCAGGAGCGCGCCAAGCTGGACGGCGGGCAGGTGGACTGGATCGTGGTGAGGAACCGCCTCTCCACGCTGGAGGCGCGCAACCGCCGCCGCGTGGGCACCGCGCTGGAGGAACTTTCCAAGCGAATCGGCTTCCGCGTGGCGCCGGGCTTTTCTGAGCGGGTGATCTACCGCGAACTGTTCCCGCGCGGCCTGACGCTGCTGGATATGGAGCATCTGGAAGCGTCCGTCAGCCATGTGGCCGCCCGCGCGGAGCTTCGCGAGCTGATCGCGGCGCTGCAACTGCCGCTGGCCCCGGCCGACAGCGGGGAAACCGAGCCCAGCCGGGAGGCTGCCGCCTAGGTAGCGCCGCCGATGGGGCCGTTCGCATTATTGCTGGTCGCCGCAGTCGGTTGGCTGTGGTGGAAGGGGCATCTGGGGCGCGATTCCGGGCGCAAGCTGGCGCTCGCCGGTGGAGCGGGCTTGTCTGCATGGCTGATGGCGCGCGGGCAGACGCTGCCCGCGCTGGGGCTTGCGGCGGCAACCGTAGCGCTGGGCTTCGGCGGCTGGATGCGGGCGAAAGTGTCCGCCATTCCCATGGACGAGCTGGAGGCGCGGCAACTGCTGGGTTTGCCGCTTCGTGCCAGCACAGAGGAGATTCAACAGGCGCACCGGCGGCTGATCACGGCTGCACACCCGGATCGTGGCGGAGACCCCGAACTGGCGCGTCGGCTGAACGCGGCGCGCGATCTGTTAATAGGCATTAATAAGTCGCGCGGTTGAACGGGGTTCCGCCTGCGTCCATATTGCAGCGCAACAACAGGTCCGGGTTCGCTTTGAGGAGTTAGGGGCAAATGCAAAAGCATGATTTCCACCCGACATCGCTTCGGGAATATGACATTCGCGGCATCATCGGCGAAACGCTGGGCGAACAAGACGCCTATGCCATCGGCCGGGGCTTCGGCACGGTGGTGCGCCGCGCGGGCGGTAAGCTGGTCAGCGTCGGCTATGACGGCCGCCACAGCTCCCCCGCGCTGGAAGCAGCACTGGTGGAGGGGCTGAACGCCAGCGGCGTGGACGCGGTGCGCGTGGGGCTGGGTTCCACCGGCATGCTCTATTATTCGGTGTATGAACTTCAGGCCGATGGCGGCGTGATGATCACCGGCAGCCACAATCCGCCGGATTACAATGGCTTCAAGATGCTGCTGAAGGATCGCCCCTTCTTCGGCGCAGACATCCGCGCGCTGGGCGAAGCCGCTGCCAAGGGCGATTGGGACAGCGGGCAGGGCATCAGCACAGAGGTTGATCTGCTGGATCGTTACGTGGCGCGCTTGCAGAAAGACAATCAGGTGAAGCCGTTCCGCATCGGCTGGGATGCCGGGAACGGCGCGACGGGCGAGGCGCTGGAAAAGCTGCTGAAAACGCTGCCCGGCGAACATCATGCGCTGTTCACGAAAATCGACGGCGATTTCCCGAACCACCATCCGGATCCGACGGTGGAGAAGAATCTGGAAGATCTGCGGCAACTGGTCGCGGAACTGAAGCTCGATTTCGGCATCGCCTTCGATGGCGACGGAGACCGGATCGGCGCGATCGACGGGGAAGGGCGGATCGTCTGGGGCGATCAGCTGCTGGCGATTCTGGCCGAGCCGGTGCTGAAGGAACTGCCCGGTTCCACCATCATCGCCGATGTGAAGGCCAGCCAGGCGCTTTATGATCGCATCGCAGAACTGGGCGGCAAGCCCTTGATGTGGAAGACAGGCCATAGCCTGATCAAGGCGAAGATGAAGGAAGTGGATTCGCCGCTGGCGGGCGAAATGTCCGGCCATATCTTCTTCAAGCACCGCTGGTATGGCTTCGACGACGCGCTCTATGCCGCCATCCGCCTGATCGAGGCGGTCGGCGAACTGGGCGGCTCGCTCACCGCGCTGAAATCGGCGATGCCCGCCGTGGTGAACACCCCGGAAATGCGCTTCCCCTGCTCGGAAGAACGCAAGTTTGTCGTGGTGGACGAAGTGCTGGCCCGGCTGAAGGCGGACGGTGCGCAGGTGAATGACACCGACGGCGCACGGGTGAACACGCCCGACGGCTGGTGGCTGCTGCGTGCGTCCAACACGCAGGATGTGCTGGTGGCCCGCGCGGAAGCGAAAGACGAAGCGGCGCTGGAGCGGCTGAAGGCAGCCATCGATGCGCAACTGGCGCTGTCGGGCGTGGAGCGGGTGGAGACTGGCCACTAAGCGGTTGAAAAGGTGTAGCTTTCCCTTCATGCTGCACTGCACAAAAACATCTTGCAATCGGCGTTCCGATTGTTTATTGTGCGGTGCAGCAACAAAGGAGTGAGCACTCGATGGCTGCTGCCAAGCCTGTCCGTAAGTCTGTGCCGAAGAAGCCTGAGGCCGTGGCGGCTGAACCCGTCGCGCCTGCCAAGGTTTCGAAGCCAGCCGCGCTGAAGGCTGACGCGCCGGTCAAGGCTGCGCCGGTTAAACCGGCTGCCAAACCGGCCCCCGCAAAGGCACCGGCCAAGGCGGTTGTGAAGCCTGCACCGGAGCCTGAGTCTGCCGTGGTTGTGCCGGTTGCAGCCGTCGTGAAGGCGAGGCCGAAGGCCGCGAAATTGCCCGCTCCAAAAATTACCCCGCCCCCTGTTTTGGAGACTGCACCCATGAACGCCGATCCTTTCACCAAGCAATTCGAAGCCGTCGCGCCCGCCATCGAAAAGGCGACGTCCGATGCAGTTGCCCAGGCGCAGGCCGCGCAGGAGCAGTTCACCGAAAAGCTCAAGGAACTGATGGAGAAGAATATGAAGTCCGTCACCGAAATGTCTGATTTCGCCAAGGGCAATGTCGAAGCGCTGGTCGAAAGCGCAAAGGCTGCCGCCGCTGGTGCTGAAACGCTGACCGCGCACTTCGTGGAATCCTCCAAGAAGGCAGCAGAAGAAGCGCAAGCCGCCTTCAAGACGCTGTCTGCCAGCAAGAGCCCGAACGAGTTCATGGCCGCGCACAGCGAATACACCAAGGCGCAGTTCGACAAGGCCGTGGCGAACGCCAGCCACCTCACCGAAACCTGGCTGAAGCTGGCCGGTGAAGTTGTGCAGCCGATTTCCAGCCGCGTTGCTCTCGCGTCCGAGACCGTGAAGAAGTCGATCTCGGCGTAAAGCCAAAGGCGGCCGCGATTATGGCGAAGCCATAACTCGCGGACTCGCCGAAGGCTCGGCCGGCACGAAAAAAGGGCGAGGCATCAGCCTCGCCCTTTTTTGCGTGTCCGACGGCGCGGCTTCGCCGCGCTCTTACTTCCTTTTCTTCCTTCTTCCTCAACTCAACCGGACTCGCTGGCTAAGCCAGCGGCCGGTCCCTCCGCGCTGCCCGGCCTCGCCGCGTCCCGCACGGCCCCCAACAAAAACTCCACATTCCCCTCAGGCCCGGTGATCGGCGACGTCTCCACCCCCAGCACCCGCCACCCCTTGCTTGCCACCCACGCGGCAGCCTCCGCACACACCCGCGCGTGCACCGCCGGATCGCGCACGACACCCCCCTTGCCGACCTCCCCGCGCCCGGCCTCGAACTGCGGCTTCACCAGCGCCACCAGATGCGCGCCTTCGCGGGCGAACCCCAAGGCGGCATCCAGAACTTTCGCCAGAGAGATAAAGCTGGCGTCGCACACGATGATATCCACCGGCTCAGGCACATGCTCCGCCGTCAGCGCGCGCGCGTTCGTCTGTTCATGCACCACCACGCGCGGGTCCTGCCGCAGCTTCCACGCCAGCTGGTTGGTGCCCACATCCACCGCATACACCTTCGTGCTCCCACGCGAGAGTAGCACATCGGTAAACCCCCCGGTAGAGGAGCCAACATCCAGCCCCACCGCGCCCACCACATCAATGCCGAAATGCGCCAGCCCGTGGTCCAGCTTCAGCCCCCCGCGCGACACCCACGGATGATCCTTCCCCCGCACATCCAGCACGGCATCAGCAGCCAGCATCTCGCCAGCCTTCGCAACCTTGCGCTCCCCGGCAAACACCAGCCCGGCCATGATCAACGCCTGCGCCCGCGACCGGCTCTCAGCCAGCCCACGCTCCACCAGCAGCTGATCCACACGGCTTTTCGCCATCAGACGAAGGGGTTTCGAATGGTGAGCCGCCCGTCGATCACGAGGCCATCGTGCATGTCTTCGGACCAGAAAATGGAGCAGCCAATCGAAAGCGCGGCCGAAAGAAGGAGGGAATCGTAGATCCCGAGATCATATCGCTCAGCAAGCCCGATGCCGCCGCGATGGATATCGAGGGTCAGCGGCACGGGTTTGGGCACGAGATCCTGAAGGACCGCAAGCGCGCGATTGATTTCCGGCCACTGCATTCGAAGCCTGCGCCGGGCGGCAAGCGCAAATTCGTTCAGTGATTGAACGCCAAGGTAATTGGCTCCGTTTAACAAGGCAAAAGCCTTGTCCGCCTTCCCATCATCGGGCTGGAAGGCGTAGACCAGCACATTCGTGTCAAGAAAACCCTTCACTTGCCGGGCACGATATCCGGCCCGCGCAGGTTTTCCGTTTCGAAATCGATCTTCCAATCGGCAGGCAGGGGGCGGGCAAGCCGACGAATTTCCGCCAGCGCAGCCGCGCGGCGATCCCGGGGCGCAAGTACCAGCGTTCCGTCGTCCCCGGCCGTCACATCGACATCATCGCCTTCCTTGATTCCAAGCGCCCGCGCGACATCGGCGGGAATACGGACAGCAAGGCTGTTGCCCCAGCGGGCGATTTGCATGGCGAACTCCGTGGATATACGTTGACAAGAAGTATATCCAACGAACGCTGTCCCGACAAGCCAGTGCGGGACCAGTCAGGCAGAAGCCGCGTCTACGCCCGCGCGCCCTCGCTCACATCCACGCTGTTGTGGCGCAGCGTCGTCAGCACCGTTTTCACGATGCCTGCCGCGTCCAGCCCGGCTTCGGCATATTGTTTCGCGGGCGAGTCATGCTCCTGGAACACGTCCGGCAGACGCATGGTGCGGATTTTCAGGCCCGTATCCAGCAGCCCTTCGTCGCTCGCCAGTGTCAGCACATGCGCGCCGAAGCCGCCGATGGCGTTTTCCTCGATCGTCAGCACCACCTCGTGCGACGCGCACAGCTTGCGGATCAGCGCTTCGTCCAGCGGCTTGGCAAAGCGCAGGTCGGCCACCGTGGTGGAAAGCCCCTTGGCATCCAGCTCGTCGGCGGCCTTGAGCGCCTCGGCCAGGCGGGTGCCCAGAGACAGGATGGCAACCTTCTTGCCCTCGCGAACGATGCGGCCCTTGCCGATCTCCAGCTTCTCCGGCGTGGCGGGCAGGGGCACGCCCACGCCTTCGCCGCGCGGGTAGCGCAGGGCAATCGGCCCGGCGTCATATTCGTTCGCCGTGTGCACCATATGCACCAGCTCCGCCTCGTCGGCGGCGGCCATCACCACCATGTTCGGCAGCGTCGCCAGATAGGTGACGTCGAAGCTGCCCGCATGGGTGGAGCCGTCCGCGCCCACCAGCCCGGCGCGGTCGATACCGAAGCGCACCGGCAGATTCTGGATGCACACATCATGCACCACCTGATCGTAAGCGCGCTGCAGGAAGGTGGAATAGATAGCCGCCCACGGGCGGAACCCTTCCGCCGCAAGGCCAGCCGCGAAGGTCACGGCATGCTGTTCGGCGATGCCCACATCGAAGCAGCGATCCGGGAACGCCTTCTGGAATTTGTCGAGGCCCGTGCCGGACGGCATCGCGGCGGTGATCGCCACCACGCGCGGATCGCGCGTGGCTTCCGCCACCAGCGCATCGGCGAACACGCCCGTATAGCTCGGCGGACCGCCCGGCGCGGGCTTGTGCTGCTTGCCCGTCACCACGTCGAACTTCACCACGCCATGATATTTGTCTGCGGCGGCCTCGGCCGGGGCGTAGCCCTTGCCCTTCTTCGTCACCACATGGATCAGGCACGGCCCTTCGGCGGCGTCGCGGATATTCTCAAGGATGGGCACCAGCACATCCAGATTGTGCCCGTCGATGGGGCCGACATAATAAAAGCCCAGCTCCTCGAACAGGGTGCCGCCGGTACCCAGCGTGCGGAAGAATTCGTCGGCGCGCTTCGCCGGGGCCTTCAGCGGTTCGGGCAGGGCCTTCTTCGCCAGTTGCCGCACGGCATCGCGGATTTCGAGGAAGGTGTTGGAGCTATAGGCCCGCGCCAGATAGGCCGACAGCGCGCCCACCGGCGGCGCAATCGACATGTCATTGTCGTTCAGCACCACGATCAGCCGGTTGCCCGCCTCGCGCGCATTGTTCATCGCTTCATAGGCCATGCCCGCGCTCATCGCGCCATCGCCGATCACGGCGATGGCCTTGTTCGGCCCGCCGGACAGCTTGTTGGCAATGGCGAAACCCAGCGCGGCGGAGATCGAGGTGGAGCTGTGCGCCGCCCCGAACGGATCATATTCGGATTCGCTCCGCCGGGTGAAGCCGGACAGCCCGCCGCCTTGCCGCAGCGTGCGCATGCGGTCGCGTCGGCCTGTCAGGATCTTGTGTGGATAGGCCTGATGCCCCACGTCCCAGATCAGCTTGTCGTCCGGCGTATTGAACACATAGTGCAGCGCGACGGACAGCTCCACCACGCCCAGCCCGGCCCCCAGATGCCCGCCGGTCACGCTGACCGCGTCGATCATCTCAGCGCGCAACTCATCGGCCAGCTGGCGCAACTGTTCGGGCTTCAGCGCCCTCAACTGGGGCGGAATCACTGCCTTGTCGAGAAGCGGGGTCTCGGGCCGGCGATAGGGCGGCGTGGGGGCCGCGCCTTGGGTCTTGTCCGTCATGCGATCCGATTTAGCGCGAACTGCACGTTCACGAAAGCGACATTGTCACGCCGCGCCCTCAGGCGTTGCCCGTCTGCGCGGCTCCGTTGCAGGCCGAACACAGGCCCATCAGCTCAAGGACGGGGCGGCGCGGGGTGAATCCGGCGGTTCGCGCCCGGCTGCGCATGCCGTCGGCCAGCTTGTCGTCATCCAGATGGGCGATCTGGCCGCAATCTTCGCACACAAGGAAAATGCAGTCATGCGAACAACTTGGATGCACGTTCACCACATAGGCGTTGCGGCTTTCCACCCGCTTGGCCAGATTGTGCGCCACGAACAGGTCCAGGATTCGATACACGCTGTTGGCCGCGATCCGCCGCCCGGTGGCCGCCGAAACCCTGTCCGCCACATCATAGGCGGAAACCGGCGCACCGCCGCCCGAAGAACCACCGGCCAGCGCATCGAACACGGTTTCGCGCAAATCCGTCCATTGCACGCCCTGTTCGGCCAGCGTGGCGACAGCGGCCTGCTTCAGCGCATCGCTTCCGGCCTGCAAATGTGCGCCGGTGCGATGGGGGTGGGGAACGGGGGCCTGAACGGTCATTGCCGTGCTCAGTCCTCGCTCTCGTCGGGCTTGGCGGCATTCGCCTTCGCGCCGGTGTCCAGCTTCGCCGTCTGCTCCACCGGGGTTTTCGGCCCGCGCGCGATAGCTGCGGCCAGCCGGTCTGCCTGTGGGCAGGGGCCTGCGCACAGCGTTTTCACCCGTTCAAGATTGGCTTCCGCCCGCGCCTTCGCGCCACGCTCCACCATCGCCACGCCTTGCAGTTCCAGCGTGGAAAGATCGTTCGGCTCGATGGCCAGCGCCTCGCGATAGAAGCGCACGGCCTTGCCTGGCAGGCCGTCCGCCTCGGCCGCGCGGGCCATGCCGATATAGGCCTGCCGGTTGCGTGGATCTGCAGCCAGCGCCGCTTCGAACTGGTCCGTCGCCTCCTGCGCCTTGCCCTGCGCCAGCAGCGCTTCGCCCGCCTTCAGCTTTTCCAGCGACAGCGGCGCGATCTGGTTGTCCGGCAGGCCGCGCGCGGGGGCGGCATCGGGCACAGCGGCGCGCGGCTTCGCCGCAGACAGCGGCGCGGCGGCAACCAGCGCCAGCCCGATTGTCATCCCGGCTGTCAGGGCGATCCGTGCAAAACCCTTACGGCGGGCTGCAAAGCCTTCGACCATCTTTATCCCTCTCTTGGCGGGCAAACCGCCAGTCCGTCCCGAGTCCCCACCGGGAACTGTCGTTCAGGAAGCCATGTCTAGCCCCGCTTGTCGAGCCGTGCGACGAAAAAGCCGTCGCAGCGGTCGTGCAGCGGGGTCAGCGCCTTGCGTCCACCCGGCGTCAGCCCCGTGCGAGCGGCGGCGGCCTCTGCCTGCGCCGGGCCTTCTTCCGTCAGCACCGAACAGACCGCGTAGATAAGGCGGCCGCCCGGCTTCACAAGCGATGCCCCCAGATCGATGAGCCGCGCCTGAACATGCGTCAGCCGCGCCAGCCGCTCGGCCGTCAGCCGCCAGCGCAGTTCCGGGTTGCGCCGCCATGTGCCCGTGCCGGAACAGGGCGCATCCACCAGCACCAGATCGGCCGCGCCTTGCAGATCGGCCAGCGCCTCCATCTCCCGCCCCGGGTTCAGCAGCCTTGGCTCCACGAATTCGCCCAGCCCGGCGCGCTGCAGCCTTGGCCCCATCGCCTGCAAGCGTGTGCGGTCCGTGTCAGAGGCGATCAGCCGCCCTTCGCCAGCCATGTCCGCCGCCAGCCCCAGCGTCTTGCCGCCCGCGCCCGCGCACAGGTCGATCACGGTTTCGTGCGGCTGTGCGGCGGCGAAGGCCACCACCAGCTGGCTGCCCGCATCCTGCACTTCCACCGCGCCGCTCTCGAACAGCGGGTGCCGCTCCAGCGGGCGAGGCGTTTCCAGCCGCAGCGCGCGCGGCAGGCCCGGCACCGGTTCGGCTTCCAGTTCGGCGGCCACGGCGGCAATGTCCGCGCCCGGAGCCACCCGCAAATCCAGCGGCGCGCGGGCCCCCAGCGCCAGCGCCTCGGCCTCGAACGCGTCGCCAAAGCGCGCCCGCATGGCAGGCTCCAGCCACAGCGGGGCCAGCGCCGCCTTCGCCCGCGTTTCATAAGGCTCCACGGGGGAGGGTGCATGCGCGCTTCCATCGAACAGGGCCAGTTGCTCCGGCGCGTCCGCCTCCAGCCAGCCAATCAGCGCGGCGCGGCCCGAATAGGGCCGCTCGGCGGTGAAGCGGATCGCGCCATAGACCAGTTCGCGCACGGCGGCGCGATCCTTCGATCCGGCATAGCGCCGGGTCTGGAAATAGCGTTGCACCAGCGTATCGGCCGCCGCGCCCTGATGCGCGGCGGCCTCGATCACCTGATCCAGAATCTCGATGGCAGCCTGAAGCCGCGCCTGCGGCCGCATCAGCGCGTCGGGTAATTCGGCGCCTCGCGCGTGATCGTCACATCATGCACATGGCTTTCGCGCAGGCCCGCATTGGTGATCTGCACGAATTGCGCCCGCTCGCGCAGGTCTTTCAGGGTCGCCGCACCGGTATAGCCCATCGCCGCCTTCAGCCCGCCCACCAGCTGGTGCAGCACATCGCGCGCAGGCCCCTTGTAAGGCACCTGACCTTCAATGCCTTCAGGCACCAGCTTCAGCTGATCCTTGATATCCTGCTGGAAGTAACGGTCCGCCGAACCGCGCGCCATCGCCCCCACGCTGCCCATGCCGCGATAGCTTTTATAGGCCCGGCCCTGATACAGGAAGGTTTCGCCCGGCGCTTCCTCGGTGCCTGCCAGCAGGCTGCCGATCATTACCGCGCTCGCGCCCGCCGCCATCGCCTTGGCGATGTCGCCCGATGTGCGCAGCCCACCGTCGGCGATCACCGGGATGCCCAGCTTCGCCGCCGCTTCCACCGTGTCCATGATGGCCGTCAGCTGCGGCACGCCCACGCCCGCCACCACGCGGGTGGTGCAGATGCTGCCCGGGCCGATCCCCACCTTGATTCCATCCGCGCCCGCGTCGATCAGCGCCTTCGCGGCTTCGGCGGTGGCGACGTTGCCCGCGATCACCTGCGCATGGTTGGACCGCGCCTTGATCCGCCGCACCGCTTCGGACACCTGCCGCGAATGGCCGTGCGCGGTATCCACCACCACAAGGTCGCACTCGGCGTCGATCAGCGCTTCGCTGCGTTCGAACCCGGCTTCGCCAACCGTGGTCGCGGCGGCCACGCGCAGACGCCCGGCGGCGTCCTTGGTGGCATCCGGGTAGGTCACCGCTTTCTCGATGTCCTTCACGGTGATCAGCCCCACGCAGCGCCCGGCGTCGTCCACCACCAGCAGCTTTTCGATCCGCCGCTGGTGCAGCAGCCGCTGCGCTTCTTCCTGTGAAACGCCTGCCTTCACCGTCGCCAGATTCTGCCGCGTCATCAGTTCGGCCACCGGCTGCAGCTTGTTTTCCGCGAAGCGCACGTCGCGGTTCGTCAATATGCCGATCAGCTTGCCCGGCTGCCCCGGCTCAGACGGCTCCACCACCGGAATGCCGGAAATGCGGTGCCGCGCCATCAGCTCCAGCGCTTCGCCCAACGTCTGGTCCGCCGTCATGGTGATGGGGTTCACCACCATGCCGGATTCGAAGCGCTTCACCTGCCGCACGGCTTCCACCTGTTCGGCGATGGTCAGATTGCGGTGCAGCACGCCGATGCCGCCGGCCTGCGCCATCACGATGGCCATCTGGGCTTCCGTCACCGTGTCCATCGCAGACGACAGCACGGGGATGTGCAGCCGGATGTCCCTGGTGATGCTGGTCGACGTATCGGCCTGCGATGGCAGCACGGCGGATTCCGCCGGCACCAGCAGCACGTCGTCGAAGGTGAGCCCCAGCCTGATCGCCATACCTGATCCGTCCGATCTTCAAATATGAGAATGGGGCGGGCCACGGTCGGCCCGCCCCGAATCTCGTTCAGCAGTAGCCGCGTCAGCTCTTGGTGGCGAGCCACGCCGCATAATAACGCGCCAGCTGGTTGCGCGGAGCACCGGAAACCTTGGCCAGCGCTGCCTCTGCGCCCGCCTTGTCTCCGGCATTGCCCAGCGTGAAGGCCAGCCGCAGATTCGCGGTATCGGCATCGATGCCGCCCTTTTCAAGGGCCAGCTTGTAAAGTTCCGCGGCCTTGGCCCAGTTGCCGAAGCCCAGATTGGCATCCGCGGTGCCCATGGCGCTGCGGCCGTTGGCGGCGGCGCGGGCTTCCTTTTCCAGCTGGTTCAGCTGTGCCTTGTCGGCTGCGGCTTTCGGCGTCACCACCGCCGACAATTCCTTCACGAACGGCGTGGTGCTTTTCAGCGCGCCCTTCGCAATGCCTTCATCCAGCACGGATTTCGCTTCGCCCGGCAGGCCGCGCGTCGTCGCCGTTTCGGCGAACTCGGCATAATCGCGTTCGCCCGTCAGCGCGTTGTTGGCGCGGATCAGCCGCATCACGTCCAGATTGCCCTGATCGTCCAGCTTCGCGCTTTCGCGATAGATGATCAGAACGTCGCGCCAGTTGGTGGGGCTGGGATAGGCCTTCACCAGCGCTTCGCTGGTGGAAACGATTTCCGCCGGCAGCTTGCTATCATAGGCGATGGCCAGCGCGCGGCGGTACCAGGTTTCGTCGGCCTTGCTGGTCTTTTCCTGCGTGGCGATGGCCTGTTGCAGCGTGGCGATGGACTTCTGGGGCAGCTTCTGCCGCTGTTGCAGCTCGGCGATTTCCACCAGCAGCCCGGCGTCGCTGGGGTTCAGCGCCAGCACCTGCTCGAACTCGGCCTGCGCCTTGCCATAGTCCCCCCGCTGCAGCGCCAGCGCGCCGAGGTTGCGGCGGAACTTCACCACATCTTCGGCGGGCAGCTTGCCGGATGCAACCGCGCCTTCGAGAGACTTCTCGATCAGCGCATTGTCCTTCAGGTTGATCGCCGAATTCAGCGTCAGCATGTTGACGATATACAGATCGTCGGCGTTCTTGTTCGGGATTGCATCGGCCTGCTTCAGCAGCTCGACAGCACCCGCCCAATCGCCTGCGCCTTGCGCCTTCTGCGCTTGCGCCGCCAGCGATTGCACCGGCTTGGAAAGCTTCAGCGCCGGCGGCTTCTGCTCTTTCTGTGCCATCGCCGCCTGCGGCGTGGCGGCCAGAAGAAGCGCCGCGAATGCGGCTGCGGATGCGCGTCCGAAAACGGTTGTCATGTGCCCACTCTCCTCAGTGCCCGGTTTTGTTGCGGCCCTATGGGTTCAGGGGGTCGGCCTTGCAGCCGCCGCCGTGTCCCGAAGCTGAACGGCTCCTCGCACCCGGCCCGCCAGCCGTCAAGCGGCGGCGGCATCCGTATCGGCAGGCGGCGGCGCGGGAATGGTCAGCCGTTCATTGCCCGTCCAGCGCAGCAACCAGTCCAGCAGTTGCGCCGCGCACGCCGGGTCTGCCGCTTCCGCGCGCGCCAGTTCCGCGCCCAGCGCCGCCATCAGCCGGTCTGTCCCGGCCTGCCAGCCTTCATCTGCCGCCGCCGTCTGGCCCAGCAAGCCCTCCAGTTCGGCGCGCAAGGCGATCCGCCGCGTCTGTCGTATATCCTCGCCATCGGCCAGCATCAGCATCAGCCCGGCGAGCGTTGCCGCCGATTTCCCCGCATAGCTGTCGCCCAGCGCGGGCAGCACCATCACGCCTTGCGCCATGGCGAAACAGCCCAGCGCCTCGCTGTTGGAAAGGCTCATGCGCGCAGCTCCTTCAGCAATTCCACCGCCTGAAGGTTGTGCGCGCGATAGGGGTAGAGCGAGGCGAAGATCATCGTCGGGTCCGCCGTTTTCTGCATCGCCACTTCGAAGGCAGAGGTGATCCAGATCGCCAGCCCCTGATAGGTGGAGAACAGCTGCCACCAGCCGCGGCTGCGCGCATCGAACTGGCGGCCGGATGCCGCCTCCCACGCGGCAATTGCGGCCTCCCGGGTGCAGGTGCCCGCCACCACGCCCGGCATCTGGTGCCCCCATAACGGGTCCGTCACCCAGGCCAGATCTTCCATCGGATCGCCCAGATGCGCCATTTCCCAATCCAGAATCGCGAGCAGCCGATTGTCCGCATCCACAAGGAAATTGCCGGAGCGGAAATCCCCATGCACCAGCGTGGGCGGGCCGGATGGCGCGGGGATATTTGCCACCAGCCAGCGCCACGCCGCATCGGCCGCCGGTTCGGGCCGCAGCCGGTGGCGGTCGATCTCCGCCTTCCAGTGCGCCAGCCGCCCGGCGGCATCCATGAAGGGCAGGGTGGCGCGGTCCGCCGCATCCGGCTCCAGCGCGTGCAATTGCCCCAGCGCGGTGAACAGCGCCACGCCGGTTATCGCCGCATTGGCTCCATAGGCCCCCGGCTCGAACGGGTTGCAAGCCCGGCCACCGGCAATCTCTGTCATCACGAATCCCGGCGAGCCAAGGTCCACGCCGCTCGCGTCCAGATGCACCGGGCGCGGCACCGGCAGCCCCGCCGCATGCGCCCGGCCGATGGCGTGAAACTCCACCTCGCGGGAGGTGTCGATCAGGCTGGCAGACGGATCGCGCCGCATCACCAGCCATTCGGAACGGCCCCCGGCGCTGGCGCGAAAGCGGTAAGTCTCCCGCGCGGCACCGCCATGGAAGCGGTCGATGCCGTCGATTGCCACGTCCGCGCCCCACAGGCGCGACATCAGCGCTGTCAGCCGGGCCTCAGGCAAGGTCGAACAACTCCCGGAAACCCGAAGGTGCGTGCGGGCCGATGAACAGCTGCTCCAGCACGCCCCGGCCGTGCAGGATGCGCCCATCCGGCAGCTTCATTTCGGCGGAAACCAGTGCCTGAATATGCGCGTTCAGCGGGCTGGCCGGATCGGCTGCCGCCGTATCGAAGCGCTCGGTCTGCACGTCCAGTTCGCCACGCCAGCCGCCATGGCCGAACTTCGGATGGCCATAACCGATGCCGTGCATGTGAAACGCTGCCTCCGGCATCAGCTTCACCTGCACCGGCCCGTCCGCCATCCGCCCGCTCAGCAGCGCTTCGCCCGCGCGGCGCGTGCCCGGCCGATAGGGAAGGGCGGCCGCAGGGTCCGCCAGCTTGGTTTCCGCGCCCGACGCCAGATCCACCAGCACGGCAGAGCGATTCCACGGCGCGCCATCGGCAGCATCGTTGGTGTGGAAGAACAGGGCATGGCCGTCGAAGTTGATCGGCGCCCACAGCCAATAGAATTGCGGCAGCGCGGGCGGGGCCGCCCCTTGCGGATCGGCCGCGCCGATCGGCCGCACGCCCCAGCTGCGATCCCGCGTGCCACGCCAGCTGTCCACGCCGATGCGCTGCCCATCCACCGTCACACTGCCGGACACCGCGACATTCTGCGTCATCCGCGTCACGTCCATGATGGTGCGCGGGCCTTGTCGCCATGTGAAGCGCGGCTCCTCGATGGGGGCGTGCCGCCCCTCGAACAGCAGGTCCGCGCACAGCCCGTCCGTCTCGCTCAGCCGCAGCCGCAGCTTCTTCAGCGGCTCCACCACCTCCACGGAAATCGGCCCCACTTGTGTATCCAGCCGCTCCATCCCCAGCAGGCGGGAGGCGAACACAGACCGCTGCACCCCGCCTTCCATCCAGCAGACAGAGGCGTCCATCACGTTCAGATGCGGATAGACTCCCAGCGCCGCCGCCACGAAGCGCGACCCGTCCGCAGGCTGGGCATTGAAGAAATAGCGGTCATAGAAATTCCGGTCCGTGCCCGCATAGGCTATCGGCTCCGGGCGCTGGTGCACCGGATAGTCATCGGCCTTGGTCAGCATGTCTCTCTCCCGCTCCCCTTGTTGGCGAATAGACCGCGCGCTCTCAAGCCTGCCAAAAGAACCGGCTTCGCCTGCGGCCTCGCAAAACCGTCATGTCGGCGCTAAGGGGCTGGCCATGTCCTCTCAGAATCTCTCTCCGGCAGATGCCCGCCGTCGCCGTTCGGCCGCCCGGCTCGCTGCCGTGCAGGCGCTTTACCAGCATGCGTCGGCCAGCACCCCGCAGGCGAAGCTGATCGCCGAATTCCATGATCACCGCCTGGGGGCGGAGGTGGAGGGTGAA
Source organism: Sandaracinobacter neustonicus (assembly GCF_006385875.1). Taxonomy (GTDB): domain Bacteria; phylum Pseudomonadota; class Alphaproteobacteria; order Sphingomonadales; family Sphingomonadaceae; genus Sandaracinobacteroides; species Sandaracinobacteroides neustonicus. The sequence continues at coordinate 114,132 of NZ_VFSU01000024.1, forward strand.
CAGCTCTCCGCCGCCGATCAGCCCTTTTTCGACGATCTCGTCTCCGGCACGCTCGCCCGGCTGGACGAGCTGGACGCGCTGATCGCGCAGTTCCTCGGCGCGGGCTGGTCGCTGGACCGGCTGGACAGGCTGATGCTGCAAATCCTGCGCGGCGGGGCCTATGAACTGCTGGCCCGGCCGGACGTGCCGCGCGCGGCGGTCGTCTCCGAATATGTCGATGTCGCCCACGCCTTCTACGAAAAGCGCGAGGCCGGATTCGTGAACGCCCTGCTGGACAGGCTGGGCCGTTCCGTGAGGGACAACGAAAGCTGAGCCTTGAGGCAGATATGCTGGCCCGCCTGAAGGCCGTCGCCCGCCACCCGGCGGCGCGCGGGCTGGCGGACGACGCGGCCGTGCTCGGCTGGCCGCTGGGGCAGGATCTGGTCGCCACGCACGACATGCTGGCCGAAGGCGTGCATTTCACGCCCGATTGCCCGCCCGCAGACATCGGCTGGAAGCTGGCCGCCGTGAACCTGTCAGACCTCGCGGCGATGGGCGCGCGGCCCGTCGGCGCGCTGATGGGGGCGGGCATCGGCAACGCGCGCGGCACCGACTGGGCCGCCGAACTGCTGCGCGGGCTGATGCAATGCCTCGACGCGTATGACACCCCGCTACTCGGTGGAGACACCATCCGCTCCGGCCCCACCAGCGTCCTCTCGCTCACGGCATTGGGGCAATCGGCCCCCGGCACCGCACTGGCGCGGAGCGGCGCGACGGACGCAGACGATCTGTGGGTTTCCGGCACGATCGGCGACGCCGGGCTGGGCCTCAGGATCGCGCAAGGTGGCCCCGGCGCATCCGCGCTGCTGAAACGCTATCGCCGCCCCACCCCCCGCCTCGCGCTGGGCCTCGCGCTGAGCGGGGTGGCGAGCGCGGCAATGGACGTGTCGGACGGGCTGCTGATCGACGCCGCGCGCCTCGCCGCCGCCTCGGGCCTTGCGGCGGATATCAGTGCCGCCGCCATCCCGCTCAGCCCGGACGCCCGCGCCAGCGGCGTGCCAGTCGCCGAGCTCGCCACGCTGGGCGATGATTATGAACTGATCTTCGCCGCGCCCCCCGCCGCCCGCGCGAAAATCGAAGCCGCAGCCACACAGGCGCGCACCCCCATCTGCCGCATCGGCCGCCTGCACGCGGGCGCGGGCCTCACGCTGGACGGCGCAACACCCGCCGCGCTTGGCTATCAACATCGCTGAGCCGTTGCGCGGGCGCGACGGGTTGCGCCCCGTCCGCCACAGTGCCACAACCTTTCCACCCCCGCCGGGCATGTCCGGCGGGAGACGCCCATAACCGGCGCGATCCCTGGGGAGGGGGAGCGCCCCTTTTGAGAGGGGTAGGGGACTGATGGATTTCGTCTTGATCGCCATCCTGTGCGGCCTGTTGGCCGTGCTCTATGGCCTGTTCACCACGCGGCAGGTGCTGGCAGCGCCAGCCGGAAACCCGCGCATGCAGGAAATCGCCGCCGCCATTCAGGAAGGGGCCGGGGCCTATCTGCGCAAGCAATATAGCGCCATCGCCATCGTTGGCGTGGTCGCGCTGGCGCTCGTCTGGTGGTTCTTCGGGGTTTATCCGGCCATCGGCTTCCTGATCGGCGCGCTGCTGTCCGGCCTCACCGGCTTTATCGGCATGAACATCTCCGTTCGCGCGAACGTCCGCACGGCGGAAGCCGCGCGGCAGGGGCTGCAGGCGGGCCTCACGCTGGCGTTCCGCGCCGGGGCCGTGACGGGCATGCTGGTCGCGGGCCTCGCGCTGCTGGCCATCGCGGGCTATTATTACATCCTCACCCGGCAACTCGGTTTCGCCACCGATGACCGGGTGGTGATCGACAGCCTTGTCAGTCTCGCGCTGGGTGCGTCGCTGATCTCCATCTTCGCCCGTCTGGGCGGCGGCATCTTCACCAAGGCCGCCGATGTCGGGGCCGATCTCGTCGGCAAGGTGGAGGCTGGGATTCCAGAGGATGACCCCCGCAACCCCGCCGTCATCGCCGATAACGTGGGCGACAATGTCGGCGATTGCGCCGGGATGGCCGCCGATCTGTTCGAAACCTATGTCGTCACCGTCGGCGCGACCATGGTGCTGACAGCGCTGCTGGTGGGCGGCGAACATCTCTCCAGCCTGATGATGCTGCCGCTGCTGGCAGGCGGGGTGTGCATTCTCACCTCCATCCTCGGCACCTATTTCGTGAAGCTGGGTTCATCGAAGAACATCATGGGCGCGCTCTACAAGGGCTTTGTGGTGTCGGCGCTGGCCTCCATTCCGGCCCTGTGGCTGGCGACGAAGCTGGTGTTCCCGGATATGTCCGCAACGCTGGGCACCGCCAATGGCGTGGCCTTCACCGCGACCGATCTTTTCCTCTCCATGCTCGTCGGCCTCGCCGTTACCGGGCTGATGGTGTGGATCACCGAATATTACACCGGCACCAATTATCGCCCGGTCCGTTCCATCGCCAAGGCGTCGGAAACCGGCCATGGCACCAACGTGATTCAGGGGCTGGCGATCAGCCTGGAATCGACGGCGCTGCCCACGCTGGTGATCTGCGCGGGGATGATCACGGCCTACCAGTTCGCAGGCGTGATCGGCATCGGCTTCGCAGCCACCGCGATGCTGGCGCTGGCAGGCATGGTCGTCGCGCTGGACGCTTATGGTCCGGTCACTGACAATGCGGGCGGCATCGCCGAAATGGCGGGTCTGGAAGGCGAAGTGCGTGAACGCACCGATGCGTTGGATGCCGTGGGCAACACCACCAAGGCCGTCACCAAGGGCTATGCCATCGGCTCAGCGGGGCTGGCGGCGCTGGTGCTGTTCAACGCCTACACGGCGGATCTCGGCAAATTCTTCACCGATCTCACCGTCGATTTCTCGCTGTCCAATCCGTACGTTATCGTCGGCCTGCTGATCGGGGCCTTGCTGCCCTATATCTTCGGGGCGATGGGGATGACGGCGGTCGGCCGCGCGGCCGGATCGGTTGTTGAGGAGGTGCGCCAGCAGTTCCGCTCCAACCCCGGCATCATGGCGGGCACCTCCAAGCCGGATTACGCCCGCACCGTGGGCCTCGTCACACAGGCCGCCATCAAGGAGATGATCATCCCCTCGCTGCTGCCGGTGGTGGTGCCGATCCTCGTCTATTTCGTCATCACTGCGGTGGCGGGGCAGGCGAACGGCTTCGCGGCGCTCGGCGCGCTGCTGCTGGGCGTGATCGTCTCCGGCATCTTCGTCGCCATCTCGATGACCTCGGGCGGCGGCGCATGGGACAATGCGAAGAAGTATATCGAAGACGGCCACCACGGCGGCAAAGGCTCCGACGCGCACAAGGCGGCGGTGACCGGCGACACCGTGGGCGATCCGTATAAGGATACGGCCGGGCCTGCGGTGAACCCGATGATCAAGATCAGCAATATTGTGGCGTTGTTGTTGCTTGCTGCTCTTGCCCATGGCTAAGCGGGTGGGGGAGGGCGTGAGCCTTCCCCCATCCACTGCCGTTCGTTCGGAAGCCGGACGTTGATTCACCCACCACCGTCACCCCGGACTTGATCCGGGGTCCAGCTGTTCTTCGGCGGCGGTTTGGGTGGATGTGGGCTACGCGGAGCAATCAATGGGATTGTCCGCGCGGAGGCGCGGCCGCTGGCGAAGCCAGCGAGTCCGCTCAGAGGGAAAGGGAAAGAAAAAATCCGGCGAACCGAAGGTCAGCCTCTGGCTGAACGCCGGACTCGTCGGACGGGTTCGTCGGGCTGATGCCCTCCGCCCCGCCGTCCGGGCTTGCGCCGAGTCTGCGAGTTAAGGCTTTGCCTTAATCGCAGCCGGCTACAGCCTCACTGCGGCCCACCGCCACCCGGCGCGGCCCCCACAGTGCCAATATTCCCAAACAGATCCTCCAGCAGCGTCGCCTCGCGGCCCAGAGTCGGGGTCTTGTCGGAATTGGGGCTGATGTTCGCCACATGCTCCAGCCCGCGGCGTTCCACATTGCTTACCGATCCATCGGCGGCAAAGCGCACGATGATCACCCGCTGATCCCTCGGCACCGGCCGGGCAAAGGCCAGCTGCTTGGTGTTGCGCGACACATAATACCAGACGTTCGGATCCCAGCGGCTTTCCAGCGTGGGGCGGCCCAGCGCGCGCTGCACGGATTCCTTGTTGTCCACGCCCGGCTGCACGCTGTTCGCCAGTTCCTCGTCGGCGATATAGCCCTGATTGTTCTGGATTTGCCGCGTGGCGCAACCGGCGGTCATCAGGGCAAGGGCAGGCAGCAGGATCAGGTAAGGCGGGCGCATCGGCTCTCCGGCAGTAAAATTCCGCTGCTTGCGGGCAGCGATTACGCGCGTCATATGCGCGTTGGATGCCGCCCTTGCAAGCAAGCGGGCGTCGGCTCGTCGCACGCACCGGCCTGCCGGGCATCACTCAGGAACCGCGAATGTCCCTTCTGAAGCGCCTGCTGAACCCGCCCCCGCCGCCGCTGATGCCCCTGTGGACATGGATCACCGAAACCGCGCGGGACCCGCTCTACTACACCCGCCACCAAGTCGCAGACACGGTGGACGGCCGTTTCGATATGGTGGCGCTGGTCTCCTCGCTGGTGCTGATCCGGCTGGAACAGCTCGATCTGCGCCGCGAACAGGCCATCCTCACCGAACGCTTCGTGGAGGATATGGACGGCTCGCTGCGCGACATCGGCATCGGCGACATGGTGATCGGCAAGCATATGGGCCGCATCATGGGCGCGCTGGGCGGGCGGCTGGGCGCTTACCGCGACGCGCTGGCCCAGGCCGCCGCGCCGGACCTGCTGGCCGAGGCGCTGGCCCGCAATGTCTATCGCGGCGATCCGCCCGACGGCGCGGCAGAGGATATGGCCATTGCCGTGCGCGCGCTGTTCGCCCGCATCGCCGCTGCGCTCCCTGCGCAATTGCTGGAAGGAACCGTCCGTTGAGCACACGGGAATTCTCCCACATCGTTGCGCTGGCGAAGCTGTCGCCGCGCGCGCAACCGCATCATCTGTCCGCAGGGGAGGGGGCGCGTGAGGCGCTGGCCCGTCGCTTCGGGCTGATCTCCATCGCCCGGCTGGAAGGCGATTTCGACGTCTCCCGCAGCGGCAATGGCGCCGATCTCACCGGCCGGATGGTGGCGGATGTGGTGCAAAGCTGCATCGTCTCCGGCGAACCCGTGCCCGCCCATGTGGAGGAGGAACTGACCCTCCGCTTTGAGCCGCAGGCCGAAGCACCGGACGATCTCGAGCTGGATTCGGGCGCGCTCGACGTGCTGCCGGTGGAAGGCGACAGCATCGATCTGGGCGAGGCGCTGGCGCAATCGCTCGCGCTCGCGCTGGACCCATGGCCCCGCGCCGCGCCGGAGCAGCTGGCCGCAGCCCGCCGTCACCTGATCACAGAGGCAGAGGCCGAAGCGCAAGCGGAAGCCGAAAAGCTGGCCGCCAGCCCGTTCGCGAAGCTGCGCCCGAAATGAGCGGCATCGGCCCCATCCCGGTTCGCACCACCATCTTCGAATTCATGTCCGCGAAAGCGGCGGCGCTGGGCGCGATCAATCTGGGGCAGGGCTTCCCGGATGCCAGCGGCCCGGCCAGCGTTCGTGCAGAAGGCGCGCGGCTGATGCTGGAAGGGCCGCAGCAATATCCGCGCATGCGCGGCACGGATGGGCTGCGCACGGCGCTGGCGGCTTTCTATGCCGAGACGCAGGGGCTGGCGCTGGACCCGGCGACGGACATCGTCGTCACCAGCGGCGGGACGGAGGCGATCGCCGCCACCCTGCTGGCGCTGCTCTCGCCCGGAGAGGCGGCGCTGGTGATCGAACCCGCTTATGACGCCTATGCCCCGCTGATTCGCCGGGCGGGCGCGACGGCGAACTTCACCCGGCTGTTCCCGCCCGAATGGCGCATCACCCGCGCCGCGCTGGAAGCCGCCGTGACGCCGAACACGAAGCTGATCCTTGTGAATGATCCGGTGAACCCCACCGGCCGCATGCTGGATGCGGATGAACGCGCCGCCGTGCGCGAGGTGGCGCTGGCGCATGATCTGCTGATCGTCGCGGACGAGGTGTGGGAGGAAGTGCGCCCCAATTCGCGCCCGCATGTCAGCCTGGCGGCCGATCCGGCGCTGGCGGGCCGGGTGGTGAAGATCGGCTCTGCGGGGAAGATTTTTCAGGTGACGGGCTGGAAGATCGGCTGGGCACTGGCGCCTGCGCCGCTGGCCGCGAAGATTGCCGCGACGCACCAGTTCCTCACCTTCACCTCATCCCCCACCTTGCAGGATGCGGTGGCTTTCGGCCTCAACAGCGAACGGGCGTGGCTGACCGTCATGCGCGACGAGATCGAGGCAGGCCGCGCCCGGCTCGCTGACGGATTGGCGGCGGCAGGCTATGTGGTGCTGCCGTCGGAAGCCACATGGTTCCTCTCCATCGACCTCGCAGCCTCAGGAATCGCGCTGGGAGACGTGGATTTCTGCACCCGAATCGTGGAGCAGCACGGAATCGCCGGAATCCCCGTCAGCGCCTTCTTCGAGGGGGAGGACGGCCCAACCAATGTCGTCCGCTTCTGCCACGCCAAGGCCCCGGCCACCATCGACGCCGCGCTGGAACGGCTGGCGGCGGCGCGGAGGGCGCTGGGTTAAAAGGGCGATTACAGCTTTGCAAATCCGCCGACTTTTCGGCCTCTACCGCCGCCGCCCGCTCAGGCTGAGCTTGTCGAAGCCCATGGAGCATGTCCCCCGGGCTTAGCCACAGTGCTTTCACGTCCGGGGCTTCGACAAGCTCAGCCTGAGCGGGGGAGAGGACAGGCAAGCGATTCCGGCTCAATCGCTCCTAGAAGTCGCTGCAAATCCCGTTGCGTTCCCAATCGCCATAGCGGGTGGGTTCGGGGCCTTTGGGGCCGCCGATTTCGCCGGTCTCAGCGGGTTTCTTTTCGGCCTCAGCCGGTTCGGCCTGCGGCTTTTGCGGGGTCTCTTTCTCTGCCATGCGCGCTGCTCTAGCATGGCGCGAACAAGATAAGGAGAGGGAGGTTTATGCCGGAGCTGAAGGGGAAGGTGATCGCCGTTACGGGCGCGGGCAGTGGCATCGGCCGGGCGCTGGCGCTGGGTCTGGCGCGGCGCGGGGCGACCGTGGCGCTGGCAGACAAGGATGCGGCAGGGCTGGCGGAAACCGCGCGGCTGCTGGGCAATTATCCGCACAGTTTGAAGGCGTTCGACGTAACCGACCACACCGCGCTGAAGGGCTGGATCGATGGTGCGGCGGCCGAATTCGGCGGACTGGATGGGATCATCAACAACGCCGGGCTGTCCGTTGTTGCGCCGTTCGCGGATTGCCCGCGCGAGGATTTCGACCGGGTGATGGCGGTGAATTTCGATGCCGTGGTGGAAGGCTGTCGGCAGGCCTTGCCGCATGTCCGGGCGAGAGCGGCGGGTGGAAAGCCCGGCTGGATCGTCAATATTTCCAGCGTGTTCGGCATGATGGGATATCCCACGCAAAGCGCCTACAACGCCTCCAAATTCGCCGTGCGCGGGCTGACGGAGGCACTGCATCTGGAACTGGCCGTCACTGATCCCAGCATCAACGTCATCCGCGTGCATCCGGGCGGCATCAAGACGAACGTGGCGCGCAACGCTAAGGTGATCGCCACCATGCCCGGCACGGACAGCGCGCTGGACAATGGCGAGGAGTTCGAGAAAGCCGCCCGCACAACCCCTGAACAGGCAGCCGAAACCATCATCAGCGGCATGGAGCGCGGCCAGCACCGGGTGCTGATCGGCCCGGACGCGCGCTTTATCGACTGGATGGTGCGGCTGTTCCCGGTGAGCTACTGGAAGCGGATCGGTGCGTTCCTTGGCGGCGCGAGCCGCAACGACTGACGCATTGATTTTTCCGCCCGCCTGTCCATCTGGAGAGCCATGAACCAGACCAAGACTTTCATGCTGATGGCCGCCATGGTCGCCCTGTTCATGGGGCTGGGCTTCCTGATCGGCGGCCGCCCGGGCATGACGATTGCGCTGCTGTTCGGGCTTGGCACCAACATCTTCGCCTGGTGGAACAGCGACAAGATGGTGTTGCGCATGCACAATGCGCAGGAAGTGGGGCCGGACCATCCGTTGCACCAGATCGTGGCCCCGCTGGCCGCCCGCGCGGAGCTGCCGATGCCGCGCGTTTACATGGTGGAACAGGATCAGCCCAATGCGTTCGCCACCGGGCGCAACCCGGAAAATGCCGCTGTTGCAGCCACTTCCGGGCTGATGCGCACGCTGGACCGCGACGAGATCGCCGCCGTGATGGCGCATGAACTGGCGCATGTGAAGAACCGTGACACGCTGTTGATGACGATGACGGCGACGCTGGCGGGGGCGATTTCCATGCTGGGGAATTTCGCCTTTTTCTTCGGCGGCAACCGGGGCAATGGCCAGTCCAACGCGCTGGTGGCGCTGGTGGCGATGATCGTGGCCCCCATCGCGGCGGCCATTGTGCAGATGGCGATCAGCCGCACGCGCGAATATGGCGCGGATGCCGTGGGCGCGGATATTTCGGGCCAGCCGCTGAAGCTGGCCTCTGCACTGGGGAAGCTGCAAGGCGCGGCGCAGCGGATTCCCAATCCTGTCGCGGAAGCCAATCCGGCTGCGGCCTCTTTGTATATCGTGAACCCCGGCCTTGGCGGCGTGCGCGACAATCTGTTCAGCACCCACCCGGCAGCGGAAAACCGCATCGCCGCGCTGGAGGCAATGGCGGGCAGCGCCTTGCCAGAAATCGGCGGAAGTGGCGGTGACCCTTGGCCCGTGCGTGACAGTGCGCGCAAGCCGAGCGCCTTGGGGCTTCCCAAGTCCGCACCGCCGAAGGGGCCGCGCAATCCCTGGGCCTGACCGCGCGCGGCAGGCAGCGGAGGTGCCGGGGCTGGAAGCCCGGCGCGCCGCCGTGCGGCTTGTGCATGCAATTACCGTGCTGGGGCGTCCGCTGGACGGCCAGCTTGAATCCGCGCTGAAAGGGCTTGGGCCCAGCGACCGGGGGCTGGCGCGGGCGCTGACGGGGGGCGTGCTGCGCAACCTGCCGGGGCTGGATTCGCTGATCGACGGCGCGACGCGCCTGCCGCTGCCGACGGACGCGCGGGCGCGGATGGTGCTGCGGGTGGCGCTGGCCGGGCTGCTGCTGCTGGAAACACCGCCGCATGCCGCGATTGCCACGGCCTTGCCGCTGCTGGAGGGCGGGCCGCGTCGGCTGGTGCATGGGGTGCTCTCCACCCTGATCCGCGAGCGGGCGAAGCTGCCGCCGCCATCGCTGCCCGGCAAATGGGCGGCGCGCTGGACGGACAGCTGGGGGGCGGACGAAGCCGCAGCCGCAGCGGAGCGGCTGGGGGAAATCCCGCCGACGGACCTCTGTCTGCGCGATGCCACGGCCACGGCGGACTGGTGCGCGCGGCTGGGCGGAAGCTCGCTGATGCCCGGCCATGTGCGGCTGGAAGGCTCGCAGCAGGTGGAGGCGCTGCCGGGCTTCGCGGACGGGGCGTGGTGGGTGCAGGATATCGCCGCCAGCCTGCCTGCGCGGCTGCTGGGCGATGTGGCGGGCCTGCGTGTGCTGGATATGTGCGCCGCGCCGGGCGGCAAGACCATGCAGCTGGCCGCCGCCGGGGCGGAGGTGACGGCGCTGGATATCAGCGGCCCCCGGCTGAAGCGGCTGAAGGCCAATCTGCAGCGCACCGGGCTGACGGCCGCCGTGGTGGAGGCGGATGCGAAGCAATGGGAGCCGGATGCGCCGTTCGACGCCATCCTGCTGGACGCGCCCTGTTCGGCGACCGGCACATTCCGGCGGCATCCTGACCTGTTGTATTTGAAAGACGATCTGGATCTGGGCGCGTTGACGGCCTTGCAGCAGGCGCTGCTGGCGCGTGCGGCCACATGGCTGAAGCCCGGCGGACGGCTGGTTTATGCCGTCTGTTCGCTGGAACCCGCGGAAGGGGAGGGGGAGACCCCTCCCGCGGGTTTGCTGCCAGACCCTGTTGGGCCGGGCGAACTCCCGGCCGGGCTGCTGCCCGAGTCCGGGGGTGCCGTCCGCACCCGCCCCTCTGTTTGGGGGGCAAAGGGCGGGGCGGACGGCTTCTTTATGTCACGCTGGCGAGCGCCAGCGTAACGAATGCCTCAGCGGCAGCGGGCGCTGCCCTTGGCGATTTCGTTGCCCAGCACCGCGCCCAGCGTTCCGCCGATCACGCTGCCCAGCGTTTTGTCGCCCTGCTTGGCGATCATGTTGCCCAGCGTGCCGCCGGCCAGCGCGCCGACGACAAGGCCGGTGGTGCCATCCTGCCGGCGGCAATGCACCTGCCCGTTCGAACCCCACCAATAGGGCTGCGAGCCTTGCACCGTCGCGCCGCGATAGGTGGGATAGCGGTTGTTATAGCTGTTGCCATAGACGGGCTGCTGCCAGCCGTAATTGCCGCGATACTGCTGGCGCTGATCGCGGCGGTTTTCCGCGCGCCAGCCATCACGATAGCCTTGATAATAGGCTTGATTCTGCTGATAGCTGTTGCTGCGCGAGCGGCGGTCGTCATGGCGGTGCGGCCTGTCATCGCGCCATTCGCGACGATCATCGTCGCGATCCCAGCGGCTGTCGGCCAGCGCGGGCGCACCCAATCCCAGGGTCGCGAGCGTTGCGGCGGTCACTGCAAGTCCGGTTTTCATGGCGGCCTGTCCTCCAAGTGGTGATGATGTTTTCAACCACGGCGGCTTGCAACAAGCTGAAGTCTCCGTTCATCCGAGAGACAGGCCGGATCGGCCCTGCTAATCCGCGCTTATGACCCGGATTCGTCGCGCCATCCCCTCCGCCGCCGCCATTGCCGCCGGTGCCGTGCTTGGCGTCTATTTCGCGGGTCCCGCGCTGGGGGCCGGGCCGGTGACGCCGATCGAGGTGCAGGCGAAGGCCATCCCGCTGAGCAACGCCGATCCGGCGCAGGATCGGGTGGGGCGGCTGCGCTACATGGGCGGGCTGGTGCTGAGCGCGAACAACATGCGCTTTGGCGGCATTTCCGACATGCTGTGGGAGCCGGAGTGCAACCGGCTGCTGGCCGTGACAGACGCCGGAAGCTGGGTGATTCTGGAGCCGCGTGAGCAGGACGGGCGGCTGACCGGCGTTTCCGCAGGCTGGATTGCGCCGATCAAGGGGCCGGACGGGATGCCGCCGGTGACCAAAAGCGGGGCCGATGCGGAAGGGGTGACGCGGACGACCGACGGTCGCACATGGGTGAGCTATGAGCAGGCGCACCGGTTGGAGCGGTTCGCGGATGTGTCGGGCTGTCGCCCCGAATCGCTCGATTCCACGCCGGACCGGCGCTGGGTGCTGCCCGCGATGGCCGGCTGGCCTGAGAATGGCGGCGCGGAAGCGATTGCGGCGGACAATGGGCGGGTGGTGATTCTGGCCGAGGAAGTGAGCGGACCGGGCGGCGGGATACTGGGGCTTTCGGCCGACCCGGAAGCCGGGGTGCAACAGTTCGGCTGGCAGGCACCCAAAGGCTATGCCCCCACCGCGATCGGCAGGCTGGACGATGGGGCGGATGGATTCGTGGTGCTGCACCGCCGCTTCACGCCGATCGAGGGGGTGTCCGCGGTGATTTCGCAAGGGCGGATTCCGGCCGATCCGGCGAAGCTGCCCGAACTGGTGCAATCGACAGAACTGGCGCGGCTGCGGCCGCCGCTGAACGTGGACAATATGGAAGCGCTCGCCATCCGCAAGGAGGGCGAGCGCCGCTATCTCTACATCATGTCAGACAACAATTTCAACGCCTTGCAGCGGACCTTGTTGCTGAAGTTCGAGCTTCTGCCAGAGGCTGACGCGAAGCCCTGAAACCTCAGGCGGCTTCGGCCACCTTCTTCGCGACATCGCGCTTCAGCCGACGGGCGCGCAGGCTGAGATCGTCATCGCTGGTCTTCAGCAGCCAGTTGTCCAGACCGCCGACATGCTCGACGGAGCGCAGGCCGTGCGTGGACACGCGCAGACGGACGGAGCGGCCCAGCGCTTCGGACTGGAGCGTCACATTCTGCAGGTTGGGCAGATAGGTGCGCTTCGTCTTGTTGTTGGCGTGGCTGACATTGTGGCCGACCTGACGACCCTTGCCCGTGATCTCGCAAACGCGCGACATAGTATAAGTCCCTTAAGAATGACTCGAAAATGCAGGGGGCGAACTGGAAGGCCCGCCGGAAAAACGAGCGCGCGCCATAGCGGCGGGGCGCTTTCCAGTCAAGCTTTGTGGCCCGGTTCGGGACTGAACCGCTGCCAGCGCAATGGCGGCTGGACCGATGGGATTCAGCATGCCATGAACGCCCACGTGCCGATATTCGCGATCCATTGCATCGACAAGCCCATGCAGCAAGCGCTGCGCGCCGCCACGCGCGCGGAGCATCTGGCCTATCTGGAAAACGCGATCGAGCAGGTCGTGCTGGCCGGGCCGTTGCTGGACGATGAGGGCGGGCCGATCGGATCGATGCTGTTGATGAAGTTCCCGGATCGCAAGGCGGCCGTCAGCTTCGCCGCAGCAGACCCCTATGCGCTGGCCGGGCTGTTTTCCAGCGTGGCGGTGACGGCGTGGCGGCAGGTGCTGCCCAAGTAGGGCTGTGGCAGGTGCTGCCTAGAGTTTCGGGCGATTATGTCCTTTGTTAACCTCTACCACCTTTCCCCCGCTCAGGCTGAGCTTGTCGAAGCCCTATGGAGCATGTCCCCGGCTTAACCGTTGAGCATTCACGTCCGGGGCTTCGACAAGCTCAGCCTGAGCGGGGGAAGGGGCCTCACTCCACCGCCGAGTAAACCATCGTCCGCAGTTGCCGCCTGACCGGCCATGTGGAGGAGGGGATCAGCTGGGTGAGGAACAGCACCGTCATCTCCTCCGCCGGATCGATCCAGAAGAAGGTGGAGGCCGCGCCGCCCCAGAAATAATCGCCGTCATTGCCCGCGATCATCGTCTTGTGCACTGCCGTGGTGGTTGCGAAGCCCAGCCCGAAGCCGACGCCTTCATAGGCAGCCTCCGAAAAGGCCGAGCGCGAGAGCGCCGGGAGATCCTTGCCGCCGGGCAGGTGATTCGCCGTCATCAGCTCCAGAGTCTTGCGGCCCACGAGGCGGGGCGTGCCGGTGCGCAGCGCCTCTGTGAAGCGCAGATAATCATCCGCGCTGGAGATCAGCCCGCCGCCGCCGGAGATGAAGCTGGGCGGGGCGAGGAAGCTGGAGGTTTCGGCCTGATCCTGCACCACGATCCCGCCCTTGGGGCTGGGTTGATAGCAGGTGGTCAGGCGGTGCCCCTGACCTTCGCGCACATGAAAGCCGGTATCCACCATGCCCAGCGGGCGGAAGATACGTTTGGCCAGAAACTCTTCGAAGGGCATGCCCGACACGACCTGCACCAGCCAGCCGACGACATCGGTGGCGACGGAATAGTTCCACCAGTCTCCGGGCGAGAATTCCAGCGGCAGCTGGCCCAGAAGCTCGATCATCCGCTCCAGCGTGATGTCGCCCTTGTCGATCTCCCCCACACCCAGCTGACGGTAGGCGGCATCGACATTGGTGTTCAGCTGGAAGCCATAGGTGAGGCCGGCGGTGTGGCGCATCAGGTCGATCACCAGCATCGGCCGCTTGGGCGCGCCGGTTTTCCAGCCGGTTTTCAGCGTGCCGCTTTCAAAGACCTGCAGATCCTTCCACGCCGGGATATAGCGATGCACCGGATCATCCAGCTGGATGCGGCCTTCTTCCACCAGCATCATCAGCGCGATGGACGTGATGGGCTTCGTCATGGAATAGATTCGGAACAGGCTGTCGGCCTGCAGCGGGCGGGCGGCTGCGACGTCGGCGAAGCCAGCCACGCTTTCAAACAGGATCTCGCCCCGCTGCTGCACCCTGACGATGGTGCCGGGCAGGCGGCCGGTATCAAGATAGGCGGATTTCAGAAAGCCGTCGATCTTCTGAAGGCGGTCCCGGTTGAGCGACATCACTTCCCCTTTGCATGCGGATGCCAATCTCGCGTAGCAGGGCAGGCGGCTTGCGCAAAGGGTGGTTAGCTCAGCGGTAGAGCATCTCGTTTACACCGAGAGGGCCGGGGGTTCGAAACCCTCACCACCCACCAGCCTTTTGGTTGGCGCATCGAATCTGTTGCTGCACTGCAACAGCCCGGCAAAACCCCGCGCACAGATGGCAGGCTTCATGCCACAGCCCCTCAACTGCAACAAAAATGTCATATAAGACGGCCATTGCGGCCCCATTCGGGGCGAACGTCGCCTTCAACATGATTCGCGTTAATCGGGGCTGAATTCAGCCATCAGGCTGTAACTCACTGTGGTTAGTGGACATTCTTTCAACTGCCGAAGGGGTATTCTTCGCATGGCACTTCGTATTTCCTCTCTCGTCTGGGCCGGTCTGCGCCTTGGCGCTTCCGCTTCCATCATCGCGCTGGCCGCCACCTCGGCCTATGCGCAGGAAGTTACCGGCACGATCCGCGGCGATGTGCAGGATGAAAACGGCAACCCGCTTCCCGGTGCCACCGTCACCGTGACGCACGTGCCGTCGGGCACGCGCTCGGTGCAGACGACGGATTCGTCGGGCAGCTTCACTGCCCCCAACCTGCGCGTCGGCGGCCCGTTCGACGTGGAAGTGACGGCCCCCGGCTTCGATCCAGCCAAGGCCACTGTGCCCACCATTCAGGCCGGCGTGCCGCAGCGACTTGCCGTTTCGCTCGTCAGCGAAGGCGCCACCATCGAAGTGACTGCCGCGCGGACGATCTCCTCCATCGCCATCGCCACCGGCCCGGCCACCACGCTGAACGCGCGGGAAATCGCCGGGGTGTCGTCTGTGAACCGCGACATCCGCAACCTCGCCGCGCGCGACCCGATGGTGACGCTGGACCCGACCAACGGCGGGGCCATCTCCATCGCCGGGCAGAACAACCGCTTCAACCGCATCACGGTGGACGGCATCGGCTTCGGCGATCCGTTCGGCCTGGAATCGGGCGGTCTCGCTTCGTCGCGCGGCCCGGTCCCGCTGGACGCCATCGCCGAATTCACGGTTGAAACCGCGCCGGTGGATATCCAGCAAGGCGGCTTCCAGGGCGGTGCCATCAACACCGTGCTGAAATCCGGCGGCAATGATTTCAACATCGGCGGCTTCTTCAGCTACACGGCTGACGAACTGGCCGGCACCCGCGTTCGCGGCGTGCACATTCCGCGTGATTTCGAATCCAAGGTGTATGGCGCGCAGATCACCGGCCCCATCATCAAGGACAAGCTGTTCTTCGCGGTGACGTGGGAACGCCTGCGCGACACCACGCCGTCGCTCGTCGGCCCCACGGGCGAAGGCTTCGCGAACCAACTGCCGATCACCCGCGCGCAGATCGATGCCGTTTCGGGCATCGCAGACACGGTTTACGGCTATGACACGATGGATGTCGCCACGGCCGTGCCGGAAAATGACGACAAGCTCGTCACCAAGATCGACTGGAACGTTACCGACAAGCACCGGCTGGCGCTGACCTACATCTACAACAAGGGCACCATTTTGGCTGGCACCACCGCCGCCAGCCAGGTGACCGCCACCAACCCGACGCTGTCGCTGCAATCGAACAATTACGAACAGGGTTCGATCAACCATTATGGCGTCGCCCAGCTGAACAGCGAATGGTCCGACAGCTTCTCCACGCAGGTCCGCGTGAGCTACAATGACTATAAGCGGATGCAGGTGCCGTATAACGGCCGCGACTTCGGCCAGTTCCAGGTCTGTCTCGATCCGACGAGTCAGGGCACGACCAACGCCACGCTGATCCGTTGCACGGCGACCGTGGGGCAGGTGCAGTTCGGTCCCGATGCCTCGCGTCAGGCAAACGAACTCTATGTGCAGACGCTGGGTCTGGAATTCCAGGGCCGCATTCAGGGCAATGGCCATGATGTGAAGCTGATCGCCGAATACAAGGATCAGAACATCAACAACCTGTTCGCCCAGAACGTCTCGGGCGTGTGGTATTTCGACTCCGTCGCCGATCTGCAGGCGAAGCGGGCGAACCAGCTGATCTATTCCACGCCGACCGGCGGCAGCATCGACAGCGCGCGCGCCCTGTTCGACAACAATATGCTGACCTTCGGCATTCAGGACACCTATGACCTGACGCCCGATATCACGCTGATCGCCGGTGTTCGTTACGACCTCTACATGACGAGCGACCGCCCGCAGTTCAATCAGGCGTTTGTTGATCGTTATGGCTTCGCGAACACCTCCACGCTGAGCGGCCGCGACCTAGTGCAGCCGCGCCTCGCTGTTACATGGAATGCGGACGATCGTCTGCGTCTGCGCGGCACCGCCGGCCTTTACGGTGGCGGCAACCCCAATGTGTGGATTTCGAACAATTATTCAAACCCGGGGCCGACGCTGGCGAGCACGCAGATCGACAGGACGCTGACCGGCTTTGCCGTTTCCAACATCACCGGCCTGACGGCGGCGCAGCAGAATGAAATCGGCGCGTCCGTTCTGAACAACGTGTCTGGCGGCACCGGCATTCCGGCGAGCCTGGACACCCTGCTCGCGACGGCCGGGTCCACGCTGGCGGTCACCAACTCGCTGGATCCGAACTTCCAGATTCCGTCGCAATGGCGGCTTTCGGGCAGCGTCGACTATCAGGCGAACCTCGGCCCGCTGGGCGACGGCTGGGATTTCGGCGCCAACGTGATGTGGTCCAAGGTGAAGAACGCGCTGACCTGGAAGGATCTGCGTCTCAGCCCGAACGGCACGCTGCCCGACGGCCGCGTGCGCTATCAGCAACTGACCTCACTGACGGCCAACTCCACGCTGACCGACATGATGCTGACGAACACCAGCCGTGGCTACAGCTGGAACATCGTGGGCAAGTTCAACAAGCGCTGGGATAACGGCATCGCCATCGGCGGCAGCTACACCTTCCAGCGTTCGAAGGATGTGAACCCGGGCACCTCGTCCGTCGCGCTGTCCAACTATAACAACACCGTCAGCGGCACGGACCCGAACGGTTCGGCCTATGGCACTTCCAACTATCAGGTGGACAACAGCTATCGCCTGCGCTTCGCCTATGACACGGAGCTGTTCGGCGACAACAACAGCCGCTTCGAACTGTTCTTCAACAGCCGCGCCGGCCAGCGTTACAGCTATGTGATGGGCGACACGGTGACGTCCGGCCGCTCGCCGGTGTTCGGCACGCTGGGCACCAACTCGCGTCACCTGCTGTATGTGCCGGATGTCTCGTCGGCGACGGCGGACCCGCTGGTGCAATATGCGGCCGGCTTCGACTTCGCGGCGTTCCAGTCGTTCATCCAGAATGGCGACCTGAACAAGTATCAGGGCAGCATCGCTGCGAAGAACATGGCGAGCAGCCCGCGCTGGAACAAGCTGGACCTGCGCATCAGCCAGGAAGTGCCTTTCTTCCTGGGCGGCAAAATCCAGGTCTTCGCGGACATGGAAAACTTCCTGAACATGCTGAACAGCGACTGGGGTTCGCTGCGGCAGGTGGCCTTCCCCTATCGGGCGCAGGTCGTGTCGGTGCAGTGTCTGAACTCCAGCGGCACCGTGATCACCGCGGGCACGATCCAGCAGCCTTGCGTGAAGTATCAATATTCGAACTACCGCACGAACGCCGAGACCGTGTATACCAACTACTCGATCTGGCAGGTTCGTCTGGGCGTCCGGCTGGACTTCAAGGGCCTGTAAGGCGCCTGAAGATGCAAGGGGCGGCTTCCCATACGGGAGGCCGCCCTTTTCTTTGCCCGGCGTTTTTTGACGACTGCGTCCTTTGCAGACAGATATGGTTTGCCTGCCCTTTGCCCCGCTTCCTCTCCCCCGCTCAGGCTGAGCTTGTCGAAGCCCCGGACGCGAAGGCGCAATGGCGGAGCCGGGGCGGGCTGCTCCAAGGGGCTTCGACAAGCTCAGCCTGAGCGGGTGGCGGGTGAGGTTCGCCTGAGCGGGTGGAGGGGGGCTGGGGCAAAAGCCGAACGGCCGACAGGTCTGCAAAGAGTATAATGGCCTTTTCTTTTTGGGCCTCAGCCGCTAGCAGCAGCGCTCCGTTGCCCCTGTGGCGGAATTGGTAGACGCGTCCGACTCAAAATCGGATGCCGCAAGGCTTGCCGGTTCGAGTCCGGCCGGGGGTACCAACGGGACCAGAGGCCAATGGCGATTGCATCCTTTTGCAGCCTGGAATCCTTGCCTAGCCTCCATTCCGCTCAGGCTGAGCTTGTCGAAGCCCCGGACGTGAAAGCAGTATGGCTGAGCCGGGGTGGGCTGCTCCATGGGCTTCGACAGGCTCAGCCTGAGCGGGGGCGGCTCGCCCCCTATGGTTGATCCAGCGCCTGCTGCAAGGCCATCAGGCGCGGGGAGAGCGCTTCGATCAGGCCCTTGGGCACAGCGTCTGCCGCCAGCGACAGTTCCGGCCCCAGCCGTTGCAGGCAATTGCCGTGCAGCCGCGCGCCGTCTGCCGTGCGCGAGACCAGCTTCACACGGCGATCCTTCGGGCTGATCCGAACCTGCGCCAGACCTTCGCGGTGCAGCCGTTTCAGCGTTGTCGTCATCGTCTGCTTGGTGACGCCCAGCGCGGTGGCGAGCGCCTGCGGCGTTCGCGCTCCACCGGCGCGGCCCAGTTCGCCCAGCACGGCCAGCTGCGCCAGCGTAACGGGCGGGGGCAGGGTGCGTTCCACCAGCGCCCGGCCCAGCTGATCGACGGCGGCGATACGGGTGAAAAGCGTGTAGAGCGCCTGTTCAGTTCCTGTCAGCAAATGGCCGCCACCTCCGGCAAGCAGGATGGTTTGCGGGCACAGGGGAGGCAAGTGGCCGGGCGGGCGGATTGATCCGCTTTGAATGGAAAGCGGGGCGGCGGGGGCGTCAGGCCGCCGGGGCAGGCAGGCGGGCCGGATCGAGATCGACGCCGGAAAGCCGCCAGCGCCAGCCGTCGCGGCGGAACAGCAGCCGGGGCGCGGCTTCATTGCCTTCCAGCGCGACTTGGAAGCTGCTGAACCCTTCGCGGCGGATGTCGAGATCGGGCGCGGCCAGCAGCGCGAGGCTTTCCATAACCGGAGAGCCTGCGAGTACGCCGCCATCCCCCATGGCGGTGAACAGCAGCCCCACGGCCTCCGGCGAAACGCTGTTCTCCACCAGCGGATCGACGAAGTTGCGCGCCATGGCGAGGCCCAGCGCCTTCAGCGACGTCTCAGGCGTGGCAGCTGCTTCGGCATCGATGTTCGCCCGCAGTTCCGCCTTCAGGGACTGGCGCAGCGCCGGATAATCGACATGATCGGAAAAGCCCTGCGCATCGCCGGACAGCGCCGCGCCCTGCATCGCGTTCAGCGTGAGGCGCAGGGAGGCCGCAACCCAGCCGCCGAACGCCAGCGCGGGAAGCGCGGCGATGGCGGTGGCGGCAACGGTGACGCGGCGAAGCGCAGTGGGGGCAATCTGCATCAAAAGGGTTCGTCCTTGGCCAAAAGTCGCTGGTGGCGGCGGCGTTTGGCTGAACGGGGACGAACCCGCGCTGAACGTCTTATTCAGCTGCCGTCAGGATCAGCGGCGTGCCTTCCAGCGTGCGCTGCACCGGGCATTTGGCAGCGATCTCGATCAGCTTCGCGCGTTGATCTGCCGTCAACGCGTCTCCGCTGAGGAGGATCGTCTTGGTGAACACGTCCTGCCGCGAACTGGACGAATTTGGCCCGCCCTTCTGGTGCGTGAGGGTGACCTCCACCTTTTCCAGCGGCCAGTTCTGCTGCCTTGCATACCAGCGCACCGTCATCGCGGTGCATTCCCCAAGGGCTGAGGCCAGCAGGTCATAGGGGGCGGGGCCAAGGTCTGCGCCGCCCATCTCCGCCGGCTCGTCGCCCAGCAGCGTATGGCCGGAGACGCTGATATCGACGGCGAAGGGGCTACGGCCGTTTTCAACCAGCCGGGCGGTGGTGGGGGCGTCTGTCATCTCAGTTCGTTCCCTTGCGCCACGCGAGGTAGCTTTCCATTTCTGCCCGCAGCGGCTTCGCCAGCAGATAGAGGCCGATGATGTTGGGCACGGCCATCAGGAAATAGACCGAGTCCACGAAATCCACGATCTTGCCCATTTCCAGGATCACGCCCAGCGGCAGGATGCAGCAGAAGGCCAGCTTGATCGCCAGCTCGCGGCGGCGGCCATGGCCCACCAGATACTGGAAGGCCTCCGCCGCATAGAAGCCGTTGGCGATCACCGTGGCATAGGCGAACAGGAACACCGCAACGGCCAGCAGCGCCGGGAACCATGGGGTGATGGTGGCGAAGGCGGCCGTAGCGATCTGCACGCCCTCCAGCCCGCCGTTGGTGGCCGGGTTCCATGTGTCCGCCACCACGAAGGCGATGCCGGTGATGGTGCACATCACCACCGTATCCATGAACGGCTCGATCAGGGCGACGAGGCCTTCGGAGGCCGGGTGCCGGGTTTTCGCCTGCGCGTGCGCGGCGACCGCCGTGCCGAGCCCTGCTTCACAGCTGTAGATGGCGCGGCGCATACCCGTGACGAAGGCCCCCAAGATGCCGCCGAACAGGCTCTGGCTGTTGAACGCTTCGGAAACGATCAGGCCGATGGCGTGCGGCACCCGATCATAGCCGGCCACGAGGATGGCGAGGCAGCCGCCCATGAAAATCACGCTCATCGCCGGGACGAGGATGGAGGTGGCCGACGCGATCCAGCGGATGGAGCCGAGCAGCACCAGCGCCACCATCACCGCGAAGATGATGCCGAACAGCAGCCGGTTGTCGAAGCCCAGCTGTTCCGCAACCGGCGGATAGGCCTGATTCACCTGAAACAGGGACAGCGAGCCGCCGATCATCAGCAGCGCGTAGAACAGCGCCAGCCCGCGCCCCAGCTTCGGCAGGCCGATGGAGGCGAGCCCCCGTTCCAGCGTGATCCACGCGCCGCCACGGATACGGCCGCCGGGCATTTCCTCGCGGAACATCAGCCCCAGAGTGACTTCGGCGCATTTCAGCCCCATCGCGAACAGGCCGATCACGAACATCCAGAAGATCGCGCCCGGCCCGCCCACCGTGAGCGCGACGCCGATGCCCGCGATATTGCCAAGGCCGATGGTGCCCGACAGCGCGGTGGCAAGCGCGGCGAACTGGCTGACTTCGCCCGGCGCTGTCGGATCCCAATATTTGCCGCGCAGGATGCGCCAGCTTTCCGAAAAGCCGCGAATCTGCGGCACGCCCAGCCAGAAGGTGACGAACACCATCGCGAAGGCCAGCCACAGCACGATCAGCTGCACCTCCACCCCGCCGATGGAGACGGTGTAGAAGACGAAGGCGGAGAGCCGGTCGATCCCGGCTTCGATGGTTTCGACGAAGCTCATTGGGCGGCTGCTTGCTCAGGCGTCTGCGCAGGCGGGGCAGCGGGGTCCATCCGCCCCAGCATCCACGGCATGAATGGGTTGGAGCTGACACGCGCCAGCGCGGATGGCGGGATGCCCAGCACGCCGTTTTCCCCGCGCGCGGCCAGCGCGCCGAGCGCCACGCCCTGCCGATCATCCGGCGACGGGTCAGCGCCGTAAAGCCCGTCAGACAAAGGGAAGGGCAAGGCGACATGCCCCAGCGAGTAGAAATCGCGGCGATAGGCGATGCCCAGCGGATAGTCCTGCGGGGTGGTTGCGTCCGGCGCATAGCTGCGCGCCACCGTCTGCGGATCGCCCGGGGCCGCGTTCATCACCAGCGTCAGCGTATAGCGGTGCGGACCGGCGGGGCGCAGCCTGTCGATCGCCGTCTGCGCGCTGTGGCGCACCATGGGGCCGACATAGGCGGCGCGGTTGATATCGAACAGCACCAGTTCCGAGCCGTTGGCGGGCAGGTGGCTGTAAAGCCCCTCCACCACGGCGGGCGCGCTGACGGTGGAATCGACGACCGACTGGAAGGTGAGGATGGGCGGTAGCCGGCCCATGCGGCCGCTGGCACGCGCGGCTTCGATTTTTTCGCCGAGGATCACCGTCATCCGGTGCGATTCCGCCCCGGCGCGCACCGGGAAGCTATTGTATTTGAACGGGTTATATTCAGGTTCTATGCCCAGCCACGCCGCCTTCACAAAGGCCGGGAAGATGGAGGGCATGGCCGCCAGCCCGGCGAAGCGGGCAAAACGGGTAAGGCCGATCATTGGCGAGATCAGCACCACCTTCTGCGGCGCGGCGAGCTTCGGGTTTTCCGTGGCATCCAGCGCGTACATCATCGCCAGCGCCGCGCCGTTGGAATAGCCGACGATGTGCAGCGGCTTGCCGGGTGCCAGCCGCGTGGCTTCCCGCACGGCGAGGCGGGTGGCCGCCTGCCACTGATCCGCACCCGCCTTCGTCAGCCCGGCGGGCACGGTGCCATGGCCGGGGTTGCGGATGGCGACGACGGCCCAGCCGCGCGCTTCATACAGCTTTGCCACATGGCGCAGGCTGTAGGGGCCGTCCGTCAACCCGTGCAGCAGCACCACTGCGCCCGCCGGTTCCCCTTCCGGGCGGAAGGTGAAGCTGCGGTTCCAATCGGTGCGCAGGTGGGCCGAATTCATCGGCGATTCCGCCCAGTAACGGTTCTGCGCGATGCGCTGATCGGCGGGCAGCTTGGCGACGACTTCGCTTTGCACCACCTTGAAGGCGGCGTCTTCGGCTTTCAGCCATGTGGGCCAGTCCATCGCGTCAATCTCGCTGGCGGTGGGTTCGGGCGGCACCACGAGATGCCATGGCTGCAGATCAGGCCCGCGCATGGATTGCACCATGCGAACCAGAAACACCGCAGCCAGAAGCAGCAGCGCACCGACGAAGATGGTTTTGAGAACCCCGAGCACAATCGACATCCGCTATGCCTAGCCGAGACGGGACGGGGCGCAAGCGGCTTTTGCGGAATGCGCCCGGCAGGCCCACCGCGCACCCGCTTGCGGGGCCGGATTTCGGCGATTAGGTTCACCCGGTGTCATGCGTTCGGGGAGGTTCGCAGCCCATGTTGATACGCCTGCTGATGGGGCTGGCGATGCTGTTTGCGGCGGGGGCGGCGCAGGCGGGCTGGCTGGTGGCCGAGACGGCGCATTTCCGCATCTACAGCACGATGAGCGAGAAGCGGCTGCGGCAGGAAGCGGCCGTGCTGGAGGATTATCACCAGTTGCTGGAGCTGCTGACGGGGAGGACTTTTCCCGCCGATGCGCCCAGGCTGGATATCTTTCTGGTGGCTGAGCAGAAGCAGCTTGCAATCGTGCAGCCGGGCGTGGGGAAGAATGTGGCCGGTTTCTACGTTTCCGCGCCGGGCGGGATTTTCGCGGTGGCGACGGAGCCGGACCTCGACAATATATGGTCTGGCGGGCGGGACACGCTGCTGCATGAATATGCGCATCATTTCATGATGCAGATGGGCGGCGGCACCGTGCCGGCCTGGTATCGCGAAGGCTTTGCCGAATATGTGATGACAGCCGCGTTCCGGCCGGACCGGATCGAATATGGCGGCGCGAACCGGGAGCGGTACTGGATCCTGATGAACCTGCCGTGGGAGCCGCTGGAAAAGGTGCTGGCCGGGGCGCGGAACATGGGTTTCGGCAATTTCTATGCGCAAAGCTGGCTGTTGACGCATTATTTGAACCGGGTCGATGGGATGCAGGGGAAGCGCAACGCCTATCTGAAGAAGGTGGCGGAGGGAGGCGATCCGGTGGAGGCGTTCAAAACCGAGGTCGATCCCGATCTGGCGAAGTTTCAGTCCCGCTTGCGCGCCTATATCAACGGCTCCGGTGCCACGCTGTCGCGCTTCAAGCGGACGCCGCCGGAGCCTGCATCCGTGCGGGTGACGGCGCTGCCGAAGGCGGCTGATGGGGCGTTGCTGCCGCTGCTCTCCATGCAAATGCCGCAGAAGGCGGAGGACGATGCGCAAAGCCTTGCGCGGGTGCGCGAAGCGACCGCGCGCACCCCGGACGACCCGTGGGCGAAGCGGGCCGCGGCGATCGCCGAGGCGATCGCCGGAGACGGGGCCGTCGCCGCGCGCACACTGGATGCGCTGTTGATGGAAAGCCCCGACGACGCGGACCTGCTGCGCTGGCGGGCTTCGCTCTACAAGGCGGACCGGCCCGGCGCTTCGCAGGCCGATATCACCGCTGCGCGCAAGCTGCTGGTGCGGGCGTGGAAGGCCGCACCCAACGACTGGCAGGTGCTGTGGGCCTATGGCAACAGCTTCCCGTCGCGCGGCAAGCCGCTGAGCGAGAGCGTGCTGGACGTGCTGTGGAAGGCGGCGGACCTCGCGCCGCAGGTGCAGGCGCTGACGATGAAAACCGGGGTGGAGATGGCGCGTGCGGGCCATTACGAACATGCGGAATCACTGATCGCGCCCAATGTGAACAACCCCCATTCCGGTGGGCCGATGATGTTGGAGCGCAACCTGCTGACGGCATTGCGCTCACGCGACAAGGAGGCGGTGGACGCAGCGCTGCTGGGCCTTTCGATGGGGCAGGGCAACGTGGGCACGGATTAGGCTACATTGGTTCACAGTTGAGGACACGCTTGCGGCTTTCGCCCGCGCGCCGGGATGGTTACGCTGCGTTCACCATGGCCCGGTGAAAGTCTTGCGTGCGCCTGCTTCTGTCCCTTTTGCTGCTGCTGCTTCCCACGCCATTGCTGGCGCAGTGGAAGATGGCGGAAACGGAGCGGTTCCGCGTCTATGCGGACATGCCCGCCAGAAAGCTGGAGCAGCGCGCCGCCTTGCTGGAGGATTTCCACGCCCTGCTGGTGCGGGCGACCGGACGTGATCTGCCGCCCGGATCGCCACCGCTGGATGTGTTCCTCGTTTCCGACATGGCGCAGGCCAGCCCATGGCGGCCTGTCGATCCGCGCGTGTCGGGCTTTTACCGGGCGAGTTCGGGGCGGATTTCCGCGTTCGCCATGGAGGATTTGCCCGACAGCCGCATTCCCGATCTGGCGCAGACGCTGCTGCTGCACGAATATGCGCATCACTTCCTGCTGGGTGCCAGCCGCAACGCCTATCCGGCCTGGTATGTGGAAGGATTCGCGGAATATTATTCCACTGCGCGCTTCGGCAATGACAGCATCGATTATGGGCTCGCCAGCCCCGTGCGCGCCCAGACGCTGGTGCGCGCGCCATGGATTCCGCTGGAACGACTGCTGGCGCGGGATCCGTCTTTGCTGCGCGGCGACGACTCCGCGATCTTCTATGCCCAAAGCTGGCTGCTGACGCATTATCTGTTCCGCGCGCCGGGTATGCGCGGACGGCTGAGCGATTATCTGAAGGCCTATGCAGCCGGCGCAGACCCGGTGGAGGCGTTCCGCACTCATATCGACCCGGATTTCCGCGCCTTCGAGGCGAAGCTGAGGCGCTATGTGGTGCGCGAGGCGACCTATTCGCGCTTCAACCGCATCGACGAGACGCGGCCGACGGTGCGCATCACCGAGTTGCCGGCATCAGCCTCCACGATGCTGATGCCGATGATCGCGATCGAGCAGGGCGTGCCGCCCGACCGGCGCGAGGAGGCGCTGGCCGATCTGCGCCAGCGCGCCGCGCGCTTCCCCGGCGATCCGCTGGCGCTGCGGGCGCTGGCGCTGGGTGAACTGCAGCTTGGATCGCCCATGGCGGCGGCGGACTTGCTGGATGCGCAACTGGCCCGCACGCCGGACGATGCGGACCTGTTGCGCTGGCGGGCGCAGGCGGCGCGGCTGCTGGGCCAGCCGGAGGTGGCGCGCACCTATCTGTTGCGGGCGATGCGCGCCAACCCGCAGGACTGGCGCACCGCGCTGGCCTATTCCCGCCTGTATCGCAGCACGGCGCAGCCGATGCCCGATCAGGCGCTGGAGGCGTTGATGAAGGCCTATCGGCTGGCCCCGCAAGTGAATGACGTGGTGCTGGACGCCGCGCTGGCGCTGGCGAACGCCGGGCGCACCGGGGAGGCCGCGCAGGTTCTGGAGCCGCTGGCATGGGCACCGCACGGCGGCCCGGCCTCTGAACTGGCGCAGCGGATGCTGGTGAAGGCTCGCGCCGGGGATGTGGCGGGGGTGCAGGGGCAGGTTGAGGACTTGCGTCGCCAGCAGATCGCGGGCGGGCAGATCGGGCGGCGGCGCTAGCCCCCGTTGCGGTAGCGGATCAGCCCTTCCTGCACCACGGTCGCGACCAGCAGGCCATCCTGCCGGAAAATCTTGCCGATATTCAGTCCGCGCCCGCCGGAAGCTGCCGGGCTGGACTGATCGTACAGGTGCCAAGCGGACGGGTCCGGCTGATGGTGGAACCAGATGGCGTGATCGAGGCTGGCGGATTGCAGCTTCGGGTCAGTCCATGAAATGCCATGCGGCAGGATACAGGTGTCCAGCAGGGTCATGTCGGTGGCGTAGGCGAACATGGCTGCGCGCAGCGCCTGTCCTTCGGGAACCTCGCCATCCGCGCGGAACCAGTTGTGGCTGATCGGTTCGGTCGGCTTCGGGTTGAAGGGATTGTGCCGTTCCACGGAGCGGAATTCGAACGGTCGGTCACGTTCGGCCCATGCTGTGCGGAAGGGTTCGGGCACCCTGTCTCCGGCAAGGGTGTGCAGTTCGGCCTCGTTCAGCAGGCCATCGGGGCCTTTTACGGCAGGCAGGCTGTCCTGATGCGAAAGGCCGGGTTCGACGATCTGGAAGCTGGCCGCCAGCGAGAAGATCGCCCGGCCGTGTTGGATCGCGGTGACGCGCCGCGTGGTGAAGCTGGCCCCGTCTCGTTCGCGGTCCACCTTGTAAAGGATGGGGATTCGCGGTTCGCCGGGGCGGATGAAATAGCTGTGCAGCGAATGGACGGGGCGGTCATCCGGCACGGTGCGCTGCGCGGCGGCCAGCGCCTGCGCCACCACCTGCCCGCCATAGACGCGTTCCCAGCCGGCATCGGTGTTGGCCCCGCGATAGAGATCGACTTCGATTTCCTCGACATCGAGGAGGGCGACGAGGCGGGAGAGTGGTGTGGACATGGGGCCAGCGGTTAAGGGCAGCCGGGCGGCCTTGCAACCTGCGGCTTTCAGAGGCAGGCCAGTGGTGATGCGGATGCTTGTTTCAGCCCTGTTGCTGGTTGCGGCCCCGGCGATGGCTGCCCCGGTGGATTTGCCGGTTGCGTTGCCGGACGGGCGGACGCTGAACCTCTATTGTCAGGGCAGTTCTGGCCCTGTCGTGCTGTTCGACGCGGGCTGGGCGGCGGACAGCCGGGTGTGGCGGCGGGTGATGGCGCAATTGCCGGGCGACGTGCGGGCCTGCGCGGCAGACAGGGCAGGGCAGGGCAAGAGCAGCCCCGGCCCGATGCCGCGCGATGGCGAGGCGGTGGCGCGCGACCTGCAGGCCGCGGCAACCGCCGCGAAGCTGCCGGGGCCATGGCTGCTGGTGGGGCATTCGCTGGGCGGGTTGAACATGCGGCATTTCGTGCGGCTGTTTCCGGCCGATGTGGCAGGGCTGTTGCTGCTGGACCCGACGGGCCTTTCCAGGCCCGGCGCATTTGCGCCGCTGGTCGCGCGGTCGCGGGGTTGTGTGGCGGCGCTGACGGCGGATGAATTCCCGGCCGATCGGCCCGATCTCGCCCGCTGCAAGGCAGAGGACCGGCAGGCGGCGCTGGCCCGGTGGGAGGCGAGGCTTTCGGAAATTGAATCGGCCGGGGAAAGCACCTCTGCCGGGCTGGCGGATCAGGGGCCGGGCAGCCTGACGGTTCCGCTGATCGTGTTGCGGCCCGGTCCGCAGGGGGTGGCGGCCGATGGGTTTGCCGATCCGCTCGCCACGCTTTCCGCGAAGGGGGAGGCGCGGCTGGTGCCGGGCAGCGGGCATATGATCATGCTGGATCAGCCGGGGGCTGTGGTGCAGGCAATCGCAAATTTGCTGGCTGCCGCTGACAGACATTCCAACGATGAAAAAGCCGTGATAAAGAAAAGCCAACAATAGATAAAATTGGTGGTCGCGGTGAGTGTAGCAGAGCGTGATTATATGCGGCGTTCGCCGCAAGATGGAATGGTCCCACATCCGGCCTTTGCCCGGACGGTCGGCAGGCCCCTTGGTCGGGCAGCTCTGATCGTTCTGGCGTTGACCCTTTTTTCGCTGGCCGTCTGGCTGAAATCAGCGGGGATCAATGGCGTGACCGACGCTGTCGGCCCGGAGTCCGAATATGAATTCCCCGGTGCGGCGATGACGGCCTATCCGGTGAGCGGAAAGCCGCTGCCCGGTGCTGTTCCCTACAATGTGATCGACAAGTCCGGCGACCGGCTGTTGAAGGTGGTTCGGTTCCGCGCCGAAGGGTCTGGGCAGCTGGTAGCGGAAGCCTATCTGCGCACCGGCCAGAGCGTCGCGGTGCGGATGCGGCCCGGAACCTATCGCATGCATGTGATGGAAGGCCGCCGCTGGCTTGGGCCGGAGCAGCACTTCGGCAAGATGGCGGCGACCTTCGATTTCGGCATCCATCAGGTGGGCGGCGAAATCGCGGGCATTGAAATCATGCCGAAATCGGCGGTTGGCGGCGCGCCGCCGATTTCGGGGTTTCGCTTCTAGCCTGCGGGGTTAGTCCCGGAACGGATCGCGGACGATGATGGTGTCCTCGCGTTCCGGGCTGGTGCTGACGAGGGCCACCGGGCAATCGATCAGTTCCTCGATGCGGCGGATATATTTGATCGCCGCCGCCGGAAGGTCAGCCCAGCTGCGCGCGCCCTGCGTGCTTTCCTGCCAGCCTTCGAAGCGTTCATATACAGGCTTTGCCGCAGCCTGTTCGGCGGCGCTGGAGGGGAGGTACTCCAGCGTGCGGCCGTTCACCTCATAAGCGGTGCACACCAGCAGTTCATCGAAGCCGTCCAGCACGTCCAGCTTGGTCAGCGCGATGCCGTCCACGCCGGAGAGGGAAATGGATTGCTTCACCAGCGCGGCGTCGAACCAACCGCAGCGGCGCTTGCGCCCCGTGACGGTGCCGAATTCGCGGCCGCGTTCGCCCAGCCGTTCGCCGGTTGCATCCGTCAGTTCGCTGGGGAAGGGGCCTGAGCCGACGCGCGTGGTGTAGGCCTTCACGATGCCCAGCACATAGTTGATCGCGCCCGGACCCATGCCGGACCCGGCCGCCGCCTGCCCCGCCACCACGTTGGACGAGGTGACGAAGGGGTAGGTGCCATGATCGACATCCAGCAGCACGCCCTGCGCGCCTTCGAACAGGATGCGCGCGCGCTGCCGCCGCTTGGCGGCCAGCGTGAGCCACACGGGGGCGGCATAGGGCAGGATATCCGGCGCGATCTCGCGCAGTTCGGCCAACAGCGCCTCGCGGTCGATCGGTTCCACGTTGAAGCCCGCGCGCAGTGCATTGTGGTGCGCCAGCAGCCGGTCGATCTGCGGCGCGGCGTTGTCGAGATCGGCGAGGTCGCACAAGCGAAGCGCGCGGCGGCCGACCTTGTCTTCATAGGCCGGGCCGATGCCGCGCCGCGTCGTGCCGATCTTGCCGGCCCCGCTGGCGTCTTCGCGCAGCGCGTCCAGATCGCGGTGGAACGGCAGGATCAGCGGGCAATTGTCCGCCACCAGCAGTTTTTCCGGCGTGATCTGAACGCCTTGCCCGCGCAGGCGGCCGATTTCGTCGCGCAGCGCCCATGGGTCCAGCACGACGCCGTTGCCGATGAGAGACAGCGTGCCGCGCACGATTCCCGAGGGCAGCAGCGAGAGTTTGTAGACCTGATTGCCCACCACCAGCGTGTGCCCGGCGTTGTGGCCGCCCTGAAAGCGCACCACCACATCGGCCCGCGCCGACAGCCAGTCGACGATCTTGCCCTTCCCCTCGTCACCCCATTGGGCGCCGATCACGACGACGTTAGCCATTGGGCGACGTTTCCTTCTTGCAGCGCATTCGCGCTGCGGGGCCCCATTGAGCGCCGATGACCACCACATTCGCCAAGATATGTTCCTTTCCGGTCAGCCCTTAGCGACTGCTTCGCGTCCGTTCCAGACATGGCTGCAGCCTTCGGCGGAATCGTCGGGCGAAAGCGCCTGCACCGTGGCCCAGCCGTCGGCCCTGAGTTGCGCGCCGGTTTCCGTCAGCGTGCCTTCGGGCAGGAAGATGCGGCGGCGGGCGCTGGCCCCAAGCCCGGCATCCACCAGCATGTCGACATAGAGCGAGACGCCCGCCGCCCGTTCCTCCGTGCCGTCCGGGTGGCGCACGCGATAGGCCCCGCCACGGCCGATTTCGGCGCGCAGCGGCTGGCCGTTCACATGGCCGAACAGGGAGAAGGCGCACCAGCTGTGATATTCGAAGCCATGCCGCTCGGTGGGATCGATGGTGATGCGCACGCCGGGCAGCAATGCGGCCAGAGCGGCCAGCCGGGCGGAGAGGTCGGGTGCGATTTTCGCCAGCAGCGGCAAGGCGTTGGCTGCTTCGCCTGCGGCCTCCAGCAGGGCACGATAGGGCGCGCGTTCGCGGATTTCCAGCAGGCCCCAATCCTTGCCGTCCAGCGCGGCGAGCAGGCCGGGGAGGTCTGAAACCGGCCATGGCACTGCCGCAAGCTCTGCCACAAGGTCCGGCGTGGTGAGATCGACGGAAAGGCCGCTGACGCCAGCCGCCGTCAGCGCCTCCACAGCGGTTGTGATCAGTTCGGCCAGCGCCGCGACATCATCGGTGCCGATCAGTTCCGCGCCCGTCTGCGTGAGTTCGCGTTCGGGCGAGAGTTGCCCGGCACGGCCGCGCAGAACCGGGCCTGCATAGGCCAGCCGCAGCGGGCGCGGCGCGGCCGCCAGCCGGGTGGCGGCGATGCGCGCGACCTGGCCGGTGATATCCGGGCGCAGCGCGAGGCCTTCGCCGGTGGTCGGGTCCGTGGTGCGGAACAGCGCGCCGCCCAGCGGCTTGCCCAGCCAGCTGGCCAGCCCCGCCTCATGCTCCACCAGCGGCGGGGAGACGCGCTCATACCCGCGCGCGGCGAAGCCGTCGACGAGGGTGCGGGTGAGCGCAGACGCAGCTTCCGCGGCCGGCGGCAGCCGGTCGCGGAAGCCTGAGGGCAGGAGGGCAACTCGATCCGTCACCCGAACGTCAGCGCCTTTGCGGTTTTCACGCCGGGAAGGGTTGCGATGTCCTTCAGCGTGCCGCCATCGACGGGCGAGTCGATCGACAGCAGCAGGATCGCTTCCGCGCCCGCATCGCGGCGGCCGAGGTGGAAGGTGCCGATGTTGACACCGACTTCGCCCAGCTTGGTGCCGAGACGGCCGATGAAACCGGGCTTGTCCTCGTTGATGATGAAGATCATCCGGTTCGCGAAATCCGCTTCCACCTTGATGCCGAAAATCTCGACAAGGCGCGGCTGCGCGGCCCCGAACAGCGTGCCCGCGACCGAGCGTTCGCCGGACGCCGACTTCACCTTCACCCGCACCAGAGTCTGGTAATCGGTGTCGCGTTCATGCCGCACTTCGGCGACTTCGATGTTGCGGTCCCGCGCCATCGTGGGCGCGTTCACCATGTTCACCGTGTCGGAGAAGGTGCGCATCAGCCCGGCCAGCACCGCGCCGGTGATCGGCTTGATGTTGAGCTGGGCGGCGGCCCCTTCCACTTCCACCGTGACGGCGCGGATTTCATCGCCCGTCAGCTGGCCGATCAGATGGCCCAGATATTCCGCCAGCGCCATGTAAGGCTTCAGCTTCGGCGCGTCTTCCGCCGAAAGGCTGGGCATGTTCAATGCGTTGGAGACGCCGCCCGTCAGCAGGAAGTCCGACATCTGCTCGGCCACCTGGATCGCCACATTCACCTGGGCTTCGTCTGTCGACGCGCCGAGGTGCGGGGTGGAGATGAAGTTGGGGGTGCCGAACAGCGGGCTTTGGGTGGCGGGTTCTTCCACGAACACGTCCAGCGCCGCGCCGGCGATATGGCCGGAATCCAGCCCCGCCTTCAACGCCGCTTCGTCGATCAGGCCGCCACGCGCGCAGTTGATGATGCGCACGCCCTTCTTCGTCTTGGCGAGGTTTTCGGCCGAGAGGATATTGCGGGTGCTGTCCGTCAGCGGCGTGTGCAGGGTGATGAAATCCGCCTTCGCTAGCAGTTCCTCCAGCGTGACCTTTTCCACGCCGATGTCCTGCGCCCGTTCCGGCGTGAGGAAGGGATCGAAGGCGACCACCTTCATCTTCAGCCCCAGCCCGCGCTCCGCGACGATGGAGCCGATGTTGCCGCAGCCGATCAGCCCCAGCGTCTTGGAGGTGACTTCCACCCCCATGAAGCGGTTCTTTTCCCACTTGCCTGCCTGCGTGGAGGCGTCGGCTTCCGGCAGTTGGCGGGCCAGCGCGAACATCAGGGCGATGGCATGTTCGGCCGTGGTGATCGAGTTGCCGAACGGCGTGTTCATCACGACGATGCCGCGCGCGGTGGCGGCGGGCACGTCCACATTGTCCACGCCGATGCCGGCGCGGCCGATCACTTTCAGCTTCGTCGCATGTTCCAGCAGCTGCGCCGTCGCCTTGGTGGAGGAGCGGATGGCGAGGCCGTCATAGTCGCCGATGATGGCGGCCAGTTCTTCCTTGGTGAGGCCGGGCTTTTCCACCACTTCGATGCCGCGGGCGCGGAAGATTTCGGCGGCCTTGGGGGACATTTTATCGGAAATCAGGACTTTGGGCATGTCTCAGGCCTCCTTCGCGGTGGCATAGGCCCAGTCGAGCCAGGGAATCAGGGCTTCGATATCGGCGGTGTCCACGGTCGCGCCGCACCAGATGCGCAAGCTGGGCGGGGCATCGCGATAGCCGTTGATGTCGAACGCGACGCCTTCCTTTTCGAGGAGGGACGCCATCGCCTTGGGCAGCTCGGCCGGGCCGTCGATCTTGATGCAGACCGAGGTGTTGGAGCGGGTGGCGGGATCGACCGCGAGGTTCGAAGCCCATGGCGTGCGATCCACCCACGCGTTCAGCGCAGCAGCGTTCGCGTCCGCGCGGGCGAACAGGGCGGGGAGGCCGCCGATGCTTTCGGCCCAGCGCAGGGCGTCCAGATAATCTTCCACCGC
The DNA here is from genome assembly GCF_006385875.1 of Sandaracinobacter neustonicus. Classification (GTDB taxonomy): domain Bacteria; phylum Pseudomonadota; class Alphaproteobacteria; order Sphingomonadales; family Sphingomonadaceae; genus Sandaracinobacteroides; species Sandaracinobacteroides neustonicus. The sequence continues at coordinate 147,061 of NZ_VFSU01000024.1, forward strand.
CAGCATGGAGGGGGTGTTGATGGTCTCGCCGCTGAAAATGCCTTCGATCAGCTTGCCGCCCTTCGTCAGGCGGAAGATCTTGGGCAGCGGCCATGCGGGCGAGTAGCTTTCCAGCCGGGCGACCGCGCGCGGGGACAGGATCAGGATGCCGTGCGCGCCTTCGCCGCCCAGCACCTTCTGCCAGCTGAAGGTCACGACATCGAGCTTCGCGAACGGCAGGTCTTGCGCGAAGGCGGCGCTTGTCGCGTCGCACAGCGTCAGGCCTTCGCGGCTGTCCGAAATCCAGTCCGCGTTGGGAACGCGCACGCCCGAGGTGGTGCCGTTCCATGTGAAGAGAATGTCAGACGCCTGATCGACTGCGGAGAGGTCGGGCAGCACGCCATAATCGGCCTTGATCACGGTGGGGTTCAGCTTCAGCTGCTTCACCGCATCCGTCACCCAGCCTTCGCCGAAGCTTTCCCAGGCGATGGCGGTGACGGGCTTCGCGCCCAGCAGGCTCCACATCGCCATTTCATAGGCGCCCGTGTCAGACGCGGGGACAATGCCGATGCGATAGTCTTCGGGAACTCCCAGCACGGCGCGGGTGCGGTCAATCGCGTCTTTCAGGCGCGTCTTGCCGATCTTGGCGCGGTGAGAGCGCCCGAGGCTGTCCGTGGGGAGGGTGGAAAGGGTGTATCCGGGGCGTTTTGCGCAGGGGCCGGACGAAAAATGCGCGCGCGCGGGGCGCACGACAGGCTTGGCAGTCATATTCTCTCCTCTCAGAGAGCTCGCGCCGCGTTGGGACGGCGTGGCCCGCTGCCGCCAATACAGGCGAAACTGCGCCGGTCAAGCGAAAGCCGCAGCGGTGGAAATCCGTCGCGCGAATGATTATGTTGGCTGGCAATGAAAAAAGAAGCAGTGCACACGCCGTTCAAGCCGGCGTCCCGCGAAGCTGGTTTCGCGGCCAACCCCACCCCCACGGCGCAGACGGAGCATCCCGCCTATCGCCTCGCCTTTCAGGACGACGATTTCCTGCTGCGCGAGGAATTGCGGCCCGTGCGGTTCCAGCTGGAGCTGATGAAGCCCGAGCTGCTGCTGACGGAAGCCGGGATCGCCTCCACCTTCGTGTTTTACGGCTCCGCGCGGATTCCCTCGCCCGAGGAAGTGGAGGATCTGCGCGCGGCGGCCGATTCGCCGGAACGCAAGGCGGTGGTGGAGCGGCTGGCGGCCAAGGCGCGCTATTATGAGGAGGCGCGCAAGCTGGCCTTCCTCGCCTCTTGCCGGGAGTGCGACATCGCTGGCCCGCGCGATTATGTCGTGTGTTCGGGCGGTGGGCCTTCGATCATGGAAGCCGCCAACCGCGGCGCGCATGATGCTGGCGCGCCTTCTGTCGGCTTGAACATCATCCTGCCGCATGAGCAGCTGCCCAACGCCTATGTGACGCCGGGCCTGAGCTTCCAGTTCCATTATTTCGCGCTGCGGAAGATGCACTTCCTGATGCGGGCGCGGGCGGTGGCCGTGTTCCCCGGCGGCTTCGGCACCTTCGACGAGTTGTTCGAACTGCTGACGCTGGTGCAGACCGGCAAGATGGCGCGAATCCCTATCTTGCTGTTCGGGCGGGAATTCTGGGGCAAGGTGATGAACTTCGAAGCGCTGGCGGATGAAGGGGTGATTTCGCCGCGCGATCTGGAGTTGTTCCACTTCGTGGAAACCGCCGAAGAAGCGTGGGACTATGTGTGCCGCCAGACGGCGGAGACCGCGAAGGCGGCCTGATCCCGACGGTCTGACAGGTCAAAACGTCCCCGGCGCTTCGCGCTGGGCGACGGTCGGCCTGTCGGGCACCAGCAGTTTCGGGCGGGACGACAGCGACTGCGATGTCGAGATGCCGTTGATGGGGGTGCAGCTTTCGCCCCTCAGCGCAGCGAGGGCGACTTTTGTTGAATCTTCAAACGGATAGCCCATCTCAAAGTCGAGATCGTCGTCCGCCCGGCAACTGCGGGACACCACCCGGGACAGGCCGTCGAAATAATCGCCCTGACGATCCGCGTTCTTGGTGGCGAAGGCGACGATTCGCAGCCGGTCGTCGCAGGCGGCGCGGTCCCGCGCGATCTGACCCACCGGTTTGCCATAGGTGTTTGCGCCGACGAGGATCACATCCTCTTTCAGCCATGGCAGCATGGCGTTGATGACCAGTTCGCTGGCGGAGGCGCTGGCCCCCGTGGTGATAAAGGCCAGCTTCAGCGGCGCGACGGATTCCGGCTGACGGCTGAAATGCGCGGTTTCATTATATTGCGACTTGGATGCACGGAATTCGGTGTAGGACAGCACGTCTGTTGAAGCTCGCGCGTCGCCCAGCAAATTGGCCAGAAGCTCGGCGATGCTGACGAGGCCGCCGCCATTGTAGCGCAGGTCTATGATGATGTGACGGATGTCGTTGCGCCGGAAGCGGCCGACTGCTTCCCGCAGCGCCGGGTCTGCGGTGCTGATGAAGGTTCTGAGGTTTATATAGCCGACATTCAGGCCGCCTTCGCTGATGATCTTAACGCCATAGTAGGGCGAAAGCGGGGCGATGGAATAGTTGGATTTCGTCAGCGTAATCACGCGGGTGCCCCCCCTATCCCGGACCTGCATGGCCCGCATAAGGCCGACGGTGCCGGGGCCGAGCGCATCGTAAAGGGCATCTTCCCCGCCATCGATGATGAGCTGGTTCACGGTTTTCAGCGAGTCCGCATTGCTGCCGATTGCCAGGATTTCGGTGCCGCGGCCGAGGCCCTGATACTGGCCGGACGTCATTTCGAACACTTCGGCCACGAACAGTCGCCGCTCGGCAAGATCGGTGCGAAGCCGGATGCCGAACCCGGCCGTCTGGCCGGATTCGTAATAGGCATTTTCGGCTGCTATCGAGGTGACATAGGTGAAGTAGCGATCCTTCCCCTGCGCCCGCGCCGTGGCGGTGAGCGAATCCACATAGTCTGAGACGGTGGAATAGGGGGCCGGGTTTGGCGCGGCGGGCAGGGTTTCCGGGAACAGATACCATTCGTCGAGCTGGGCAGCGGCCCAGTTCTGCCGGTCCCGCAGGCCGCAACTGGTGGGTGTTGGGGTGGGTGTCGGTGTCGGTGTCGGTGTCGGCGTTGGAGTGGGCGTCGGCGTCGGCGTCGGCGTGACGGCTCCGCCGCCGCTGCCGCCTCCTCCCGAAGAACAGCTGGCGAGAAGGGCGGAAACCGCAACGGCGGCAAGCAGACGGGACTGGAACATTGCCGCCAGATTAACGGCTGCAATGGGGCAGGGAAGGGGGCGTGCGCTCGGTTCGTCGCACGCCTTTTCCGGGCCGGTTGGCCTTAAGCCTTCGCCGGGGCTTCCGCAGGTGCGGCGGCCGCCGGGGCGGGCGCTGCCGCCGCAGCCGGTGCGCCTTCAGCCGGAGCGGCCGGGGCGGCTTCCGCAGCGGCAGGAGCGGCTGCCTCGGCGGGAACGGCCGGGATCGGCAGCGGCTTGTCGCTCTTGCTGTTGAGGTAAGCGATCAAATTGGCGCGGTCTTCCGGCTTGCTGATGCCCGCGAAGCTCATCTTGTTGCCGGGGATGTATTTTTTCGGGTTGGCGATCCAGTGCGCCAGCGCGTCCCAGTCCCACGGCTTGCCCGCGGTTGCCTTCATCGCGTCGGAATAGCCGAAGCTGCCCAGATGCGCATGATGGTTGCCGACGATGCCATAGAGGTTGGGGCCGATACCGCTGGCGCCGCCCTTGTCGATTGTGTGGCACGAAGCGCACTTCTTGAACTGGGCTTCGCCCTTGGCGACGTCTGCCGAGGCGAGATAGAATTCGATGGGCTTTTCAGCAGCGGCGGCCGCGCCGCCAGCTTCCCCTTCGGCTTCCACGCCTTCCACAACATAAGCGGGCTTTTCCGGCCCGTGGGTGGGGAACATATAGCCAGTCAGGATCGACAGGCCCAGAACGGAAATGGCGGCCGCCAGCACCCAGCCGGCAATCTTGTTCCACTCGTAGCTGTCCACCTGTCCCGCTCTCCGAAATATGTTGGGGCCCTGAAATGATGCCGCTTCCTGATGGTCGGCATCACTCCCCTTTACCCGCCTCAATAGAAACAGCGATGCGCCTTGGCAATGCTTGGCGACCCCCACCAAATGCCGCAGGTGACACATGGTTGACGGCGGCCGCCAGATGCAGGCAAGCGCCGCCGATGCAAAGCTATCCGCCCCTCGCCCAGCGCCTTGTGGATGACATGCGCGCCCGTGCCGCCGCCGAACCGGCGCGCGCCATCGCCTTCCAGGGCGCGCCGGGGGCCTATTCGCATCAGGCGGTGCGCGAAGTCGCGCCCGAAGGCCTGCCGCTGCCCTGTTTCAGTTTCGAGGATGCGATTGCCGCCGTGCAGGAGGGGGCCGCGGCAATGGCGGTGATCCCGGTGGAAAACAGCCTGCACGGGCGGGTGGCCGACGTGCATTTCCTGCTGCCCGAATCCGGGCTTTCCATCACCGGCGAACATTATGTGAAGGTGGAACATTGCCTGCTGGGTGCGCCGGGCGCGCAACTGGCGGACGTGCGGGAGGTGATTTCCCACCCGCAGGCGCTGGGCCAGTGCCGCAAGCGGCTGCGCGCGCTGGGGCTGCGCGCCACCAGCTATGCCGATACGGCGGCTGCGGCGGCGGCCGTGGCCGGGGAGGGCGATGTGAAAATGGCCGGGATCGCTTCCCGGCTGGCGGGAGAGCTGTATGGCAACAGCCTGCTGGTGGAAGGGTTGCAGGATGCCGATCACAACCGCACCCGCTTCCTGCTGCTGGCGCGCACGCCGAAGGAACTTCCCGCCGGGGAAGGCCGGGTGAAAACCACGCTTGCGTTCGAAGTGAAGAACGCACCGGCCGCGCTGTTCAAGGCGCTGGGCGGATTCGCCACCAACGGCGTGAACCTTGCGCGGCTGGAAAGCCATTTGCGCGGTGGGGCCTTCACGGCGGCCGAGTTCCTGATCGATATCGAGGGCAGCCCCGCCGACGCGCCCGTGGCGCGCGCGCTGGAGGAACTGGCCTTCCATTCCAAATGGGTGCGGCTGCTGGGCAGCTACCCGATGGTGCCGCCGGAGGTGGCTGCGCCTTAAGTGGTTGCCATAGCGGCCGTTCATGCTCTCAGGGTCTGATGCTTGGGAGCATTCCATGTCTATGCGACGGAATGGGCGGCCGGCCCGATGACGATCATGTTCAAGCCGCCCGCGGCGGACCGGGCGCGGTTCGGCTGGCGCGACCTGCTGACGCTGGGCGCAGAGGACGACCCTTTCTGGCGGCGCGTGCGGCGCAACCAGCTGGGCTATGTCGCGCGCTATCTGCCGGTGCTGGCCCCCGTGATGCTGTTCTATGGCGCGATCGTGGTGGTGGCCTTCGCGCCGCTGGCCAACCCGTTTGTGTTCAGCTTCTGGCTGATCGTGCAGGTGCTGCTGGCGCTGCGCTGGCTGTTCCTGCGCACCACGCGCGGGATATTGGGGCGCAGCCCGCGCCCCAGCCGGGCCTTCATGCTGCGACTGCTGGCGGAAATGGCGGTGTGCGGCATCGCCTGGGGGCTGTTGTTCGCCGATATCCTGCCGGTGGCCGAAGCTTCTGATTCGATGCTGGTGGTGGCGACTGCCATTGCCGCCATCGGCGCGATGGCGATCACGACGGCGGTGTTTCCGCTGGGCACGCTGACGCTGACGGTGCCCGTGCTGCTGGGCGTTGGCGTGGGGTTGCAGGGCATGGGCAGCGGCCAATTCTGGATGGCGCAGGCGCTGCTGGCGGGGTTCGTGGTGATGAGCGTGCGCGGCACGACGCTGACGAGTTTTGCTCTGCTGGGCCGGGTGCGGGCAGAGCAGCAACTGGTGGCTCAGGAGGAAGTGGTGCGCCTGTTGCTGAACGAATATGACACCAACGGGTCGGAATGGCTGTTCGAAATCAACGCTGACGGCCGCGTGACTTTCGTCTCCTCCCGCTTTGCGGATGCCACTGGCACGCCGGTGGAAGCGGTGATCGGGCGGGATTGGCGCAGCACCCTGTCCGACCATGAAGCCGCGCGGCCGTTGTTCGAGACTGTCGCGCGCGGGCAGCCGTTCCGCGATTATCTGATCCCGGTGGATATCGGCGGTGAGCGGCGCTGGTGGTCGCTTTCGGGAACGCCCAAGTTCGGCCACATGGGCGAGCTGCTGGGCTATCGCGGTGTGGGGTCAGACGTGACGGAGCGGCAGCGCGCCTCGCAGCGGATCGCCGAACTGGCGACCTTCGACGCGCTGACGGGGCTGGTGAACCGGCGAGTGGTGCATCAGGCACTGGCCGAAGGGCTGATGGCCGGGCAGGTGGCGCTGCTGTTCATTGATCTGGATCGCTTCAAGGCGGTGAACGACAGCCTTGGCCATGGCGCCGGCGACAGGCTGCTGGGCGAAGTGGCGGCGCGCATCCGCGAAGTCGTCGCCGAATCGGGCGCGGCCAGTGGCGCAATTGGCGCGCTGGCCGGGCGGCTGGGCGGGGATGAGTTCGCCGTGGTGCTGCGCGGGGCGAATCTGCCGGAAGCGGCGCGGATCGGCGAATTGCTGATCGCCCGGCTGTCGCGGCCCTATGATCTGGAAAGCAAACATGCCTCTATCGAAGCCAGCATCGGGCTGGCGCTGGGGCCGGGCGACGGCTCCACGGTGGAGGCGCTGATGCGCGCGGCGGACCTTGCCCTGTATGACGCCAAGGCGCGCGGGCGGGGGCAGGTGCGCGCCTATGATCGCGCCATGCACCAGCGCGCGGAAGACCGGCGGGCGCTGGAGTTCGATCTGAAATCCGCCATTGATCTGAACCAGTTGCGGCTGGTGTATCAGCCGGTGGTGAACGCGCTGGACGAGCGGGTGGTGGCGTTCGAGGCGCTGCTGCGCTGGCGGCACCCGATTCGCGGCGAAATCTCCCCCGCGATGTTCATCCCCATCGCCGAGGAATCCGGGCTGATCAGCCGCATCGGCGCATGGGTGCTGCACGAGGCAGCGCGCGCCGCCGCCAGCTGGCCGCGCAACATCCGCATCGCGGTGAACCTGTCTCCGTTGCAGTTCGACGATCCGAAGCTGGTGGAAACGGTGCGGCTGGCGCTGGCCCGTGCCAATGTCGCAGCCGAGCGGCTGGAGCTGGAGCTGACGGAAAGCCTGTTTCTGGATGAGCGGTCGCAGACGGCGGCGATGCTGGCCGATCTGAAGGCGCTGGGCGTGAGTTTCGCGCTGGACGATTTCGGCACCGGCTATTCGTCTTTGGGCTATCTGCAGAAAATCCCGTTCGACCGCATCAAGATCGACCGCAGCTTCGTGCAGACCAGCGCGCGCGGCGGCAGCGAGGCGGTGGCCATCGTGCAGGCGATCGTCGCGCTGGCCGGGCGGCTGGGGATGGAGACGACTGCGGAAGGCACCGAAACCCGCGACGAGTTCGAGGCGATGCGGCGGCTGGGCTGCACGCAGATGCAGGGCTGGCACTTCGGGCGGCCGATGGCGCTGGAGGAAACCCACCGGGTGCTGGATCGAAACCGGCCGCTGGTGGAACTGGTGGAGGGGCCGGAGCGGTCGGGCGAGCGACCCGTCAGCCGTCTTGCCCTGCCCATGTCGCCAGAAGCCAGTGGGCGATCGCCAATGGCGGCGGCGCGTTCCAGTCTGCGGTTCCACTAAGCGCGGCGCGGACTTCGGCTTTCGTCACCCAGCGCGCGTCCGCGATCTCGCTTTCGTCCAGCTTCAGGTCGAAGCTGTCGGCCTGTGCGAAGGCGCCCATCATCAGGCTGGAGGGGAAGGGCCATGGTTGGCTGGCCCCCAGCCGCACGTCATGCACGCGGATGCCCGCTTCCTCGAACAATTCGCGGGCGACGGCTTCCTCCAGCGATTCGCCCGGCTCCACGAAACCGGCCAGCGCGGAGAAGAAGTTGGCCGGGAAGCGCGGGCCGCGCCCCACCAGCGCCTTGCCTTCGCGTTCGGCCAGCATGATGACGACGGGATCGACACGGGGGAAATGTTCCGCGCCGCAGCCGCCGCACAGGCGGCTGTAGCCCGCCTTCTGAATCTCGGTGGGCGCGCCGCAATTGGCGCAGAAGCCGTGGCGGCGGTGCCAGTCCAGCATGGAGCGCGCCTGCGCGACGATGGCCGCGCGCGCATCGCCGAGCGCGGTGCCCGCGATACGGGCGTCGGTTGCGCGGGCGGGAAGGTCGTCGTCCGGCTCTCCGTCGACCGCGAAGCGCGGATCGCCATCGTCTGTCAGGCCGAGGAAGATGCCGGTGCCTTGCGGGGCCTCGCTGCGGCGCGCCCAGAACAGGTCGGTTCCGTCCTCCGTCATCAGCGGTTTCAGATCGTGCAGGATCAGGAAGCGGGCGCGCGGGTCCATCCTGAGCGCCTGTATGGCGGCGGCATCGCGCCTCAGGTTGTCGCCGCGATCCAGCGGTGCGCCGGTGAAACCCAGATGTCCGGTGAAACTCATGCGCTCTCCAGTTCCGGCAGATGGGCGAGCGCCAGGGCAGCGGCGCGCGCGAACAGGGTTGGCAGGCCCGCAAGGGAGTTGCGGGGCGTCCACAGCGGATCGTGCCCGGCGATATGCGCGATCCGATGCGGCAGATGCGCCGCCGCGACGCGCAATTCCAGTTCGAAATGGGTGAAGCCGTGGCGCACGGGGGTTTCGAGCAGTTGCCAGTCCGCCGGGAAGGGGAGGGACATGTCGCCCTCAACACTCCACGCGGTGCCGGGCAGCGCCAGCATCCCGCCCAGCAGGCCGCGCGGCGGGCGGCGCACCAGCGCGACCTCGCCTGCATGTTCGATCCACCAGAGCGTGCCGCGCTTCAGCGGCCGGGCCTTGCGCGGGGGTTTCACCGGGAAGGCCTCCTGCTGCCCCGTGGCATGGGCGAGGCAATTGCCGTTCAGCGGGCATAGCAGGCAGCGGGGGCTGCGCGGGGTGCAGATGGTGGCCCCCAGATCCATCAGCGCCTGCGCGAAATCGCCGGGGCGATCCGGCGGCACCAGCGGGGCAAGCGCCGCCGCGAGCCGGGCACGGCCTGCGGGCAGGGCATCGGGCAGCGCGAACAGGCGGCTGGCGACACGCTCGATATTGCCGTCGATCACCACGGCGGGCTCGTTGAAGGCGATGGCCGCGATGGCAGCTGCCGTATAGGGGCCGACGCCCGGCAGTTCGCGCAGGCCGGATTCGCTGGCCGGAAATCCGCCGCGCGCCGCCACCGCGCGGGCGGCGGCCAGCAGGTTGCGGGCGCGGGCGTAATAGCCAAGGCCTGCCCATTCGCGCATCACATCTGCATCGTCTGCGGCGGCCAGAGCCTGCACGTCCGGCCACAGCGCCAGAAAGCGTTCGAAATAAGGGCCGACGGCGGCCACCGTCGTCTGTTGCAGCATGATTTCCGACAGCCAGACGCGATAGGGATCGGGCAGGGCGTTGCTGCCGGGCGGCGCGCGCCATGGCAGGGCGCGGGCGTGCGCATCATACCAGCTGAGCAGCTTTCGCGTTGGCGAAGCGGCGGCGTCGATCTGCTGGTTTGCGGCCATGCCCGCTCTCTGGCACAGCGCGGGGCGATGGCGAAGCCTCCGAAAGACAGGAAGGGTGCGGAACCCCCGCCCCGGCGCAACGGCGTGCGCGACGTGGGATCGTTGCTGCCCGATGTGGGCGGCACCGCGTTCCGGCGTTTCGGATTTGTACAGGGGGCGTTGCTGGCGCGCTGGCGCGACGTGGTGGGGCCTGTTTACGCCCGCTGGTCTGTGCCCGAATCGCTGCGTTACCCGCGCGGGCAATCGGTGGGCGGCACGCTGACGATCCGGGTGGAGGGGCCGTTTTCGCTGCAACTGCAGCATGTCGCGCCGCAGATCATCGACAGGGCCAACCGGATATTGGGGGCCAATGCGGTGGCGAAGCTGAAGCTGGTGCAGGGCGAGGTGCCGAAGCCCGCCGAACGGCCGCAGCCACGGACCGCGCCGGTGCCAAATCAGTCCGCGCCCAATTTGTCAGGCGTGAAGGATGAAGGCTTGCGCGCCGCGCTGGAAGAACTGGCAGCCCAGTTGGGCAGCGCCACCGGGACGCCGCCCAAGGTGAGCTGAGCGCGTCAGACCTCGACGACGGGGGCGTCGGCGCTGGACTTCACATTCTCGATTCCCTTCAGCGCGGCGGCTTTCGAGGAATAGCCTTCGGACGACGCGGCGATGATGTTGCCGTTGCTGTGCTTCAGCCGCCAGCGATGCTCGCCAGCCTTATCCTTATAAAGTTCGAAGGTAAGAGCCATGAGATCCCTCCTTTTTTTCAGGCTTCCCGTGGCGATGCTCGCAGGGGAAGCCGCATGGCGCAACCCTTTGGTTGAACTGAAGCGCGAGGCCGCCTATCTCGGGCGCGAAGATCGGCCCGCAGGGGCGAGGCCCGAAAACTGCTGGGAGCAGGCATGACCACGTTCGACGATCGCGAGAAGGCGTTCGAAAACAAGTTCGCACATGAGGCAGAGCTGGAGTTCCGCATCACCGCCCGCCGCAACAAGCTGCTGGGCCTGTGGGCGGCAGACAAGCTGGGCCTGACGGATGCCGAGGCCGAATCCTATGCCAAGGCGGTGGTGCAGGCCGATTTCGAGGAAACCGGCGACGAGGATGTGATTCGCAAGCTGATCGGCGACCTGTTGAAGGGCGGTGTGGAAACCAGCGACATCGAAGTGCGCGAGATGCTGTCGAAAAAGGCGATCGAGGCGCGCGCCCAGATCGTGAAAGCCTGAGCCGCCATGCCGATGCCCGGCCATGAGATCGAGGCGGCGATCATCGCCGCCATCCCGGACGCCGAAATCCGGCTGACGGACCTTGCCGGAGACGACAACCACTGGGCTGCCCATGTGACATCGGCGCAGTTCCGGGGGCTGACGCGGGTGAAGCAGCACAAGATGGTGTATGACGCGTTGGGGGACCGCATGGGGGGCGTGCTGCATGCCCTTCAGCTGACAACCGCCATTCCGGCCTGAGCCGCCGACCTTATTGCAGCCTTCATGGCTGACGGAGACTGAAGATGGACGCAACGCAGGTTCGCATCGACGATATCGTGAAGGGCCATGACGTGGTCCTGTTCATGAAGGGCACGCCGCTGTTCCCGCAGTGCGGCTTTTCCAGCCGCGCGGTTGCCATCATGGAGCATCTGGACGTGCCGTTCCACCCGGTGGACGTGCTGCAGGATATGGAAATCCGGCAGGGCATCAAGGCCTATTCCGACTGGCCGACCATCCCGCAGCTGTATGTGAAGGGCGAGTTCATCGGCGGATCGGACATCATGATGGAGATGTTCGAGGCAGGCGAGTTGCAGGCGCTGATGGCCGACAGCGGCGTGAAGGCGGGCTGAGCCGACACGCAGCCGACGCGACGAAGCGCCCCCGTTTTGGACCCCATCAGCTTCGGCCAGATCTGGCCCCGAACCGTTTCCGGCGTGCGCCGCCATGGCGACATGCTCTGGTCTCTGGCGGCGGCCTTCCTGTTTTTGCCGCAGCTGCTGTTCGCGCGGCAGATGAATGATCGTTTGCCCCAGCAATGGTTCAAGGGCGAGCTGGCGATTGGTGACGGCGTGGCCGTGGCGCTGGTGGTGCTGGGATCGCTGCTGTTTCAGATCATGGCGGCGCGGCTGCTGGTGCGCGACGGCACGGGTGGGCAGCCTCTGGGGCGGGACCTGAAGGCGGCGTTCCGGCTGTTTCCGGCGGCGTTCGCGGCGCTGATGCTGCAAGGGCTGGCGACCGGCTTCGGCCTGTTCCTGCTGATCATTCCCGGCATCTGGATTTTCACCCGCCTGTCGCTTGCGATGCCGCTGGTGGCGACGGATCAGCCCGATCCCATCAACGCGTTGAAAACAAGCTGGGCGCTGACATCCGGCCGCACGCTGAAGGTTTTCGGCATGTTGTTCGTGCTGATTCTGGGTTTCATGATGCTCTCCATCGGCGTGGTGGGGCTTGGTTCGGCATTGGGGGTGATCTCCACCGTGGCCGCAGGCGCTCCGCCTGCCGAGGGCTGGGGCGTGGGCCGCTGGCTGTTCGAGCTGTTGAACGCGGGCGCATCGGCGGCGTTCGGCACCATCTACATCGCCTTCATCACCCAGTTGATGCTGGCCCTGAAGCAGCACCCGGCGGACAAATTCTGATGCCGCACATCGTGCTGGTGGTGGCCGCCGCAGACAATGACGTGATCGGCAAGGACGGGGCGATGCCATGGCATCTGCCCGCCGATCTCAGGCATTTCCGGCGCATCACCATGGGCAAGCCGGTGATCATGGGCCGCAAGACCTTCGCCTCCATCGGCAAGCCGCTGCCGGGGCGGCACAATATCGTGCTGACACGCGATGCGGCGTTCAGCGCGGAGGGCGTGACGGTGGCGAGCAGCTTCGCGGATGCGATATCTGCGGCGGCCGCAGACGAGATCATGGTGATCGGCGGGGCGGAAATCTATGCGCTCGCCCGCCCGCTGGCGACGGGAATCGAACTGACCCGAATTCATGCGCGCCCTGAGGGGGACGCCTTCTTCCCCGCGCCCGAACCCGAGCATTGGGCAGAGATCGCCCGGGAGGATCACCCGGCCGAGGGGGATGCCCCGGCCTATTCGTTCCTCAGCTATGCGCGACGTTGAGAGGCTGGCACCCGCCGCCGCTCCCCGCTAACGGACTTTGATATGAAACGATTGATGGGCAGCGAAGCGGTTCCGGCCAGCCTGAAGGGCGGGGCGCTGGCGCTTGGCAATTTCGATGGCGTGCATGCCGGGCATCAGGCCGTGATCGGTGCCGCGGTGGCGCAAGCGCATGCCGCCGGGCGTCCTGCGCTGGTCGCCACCTTCGATCCGCACCCGTCGCGGCACTTCCGCCCCGATACGCCGCCGTTCGCGCTCACTTCGCTGGAGCAGAAGCTGCGGCTGTTCGAAGCGCTGGGCGTGGATGGCGCGATCGTGATTCCCTTCGATGCGGCGCTGGCCTCCCTCTCTGCCGAAGCCTTCGCCTCGCGCTGGCTGGCGGCGCATCTGGGCGTGAGCCATGTGGTGACGGGCGAGGATTTCAGCTTCGGCAAGGGCCGGTCCGGCAACCCGCAGGTGCTGGCCGAACTGGGGCGTGGGCTTGGCTTCACGGCGCAAGCGCTGAAGCCGGTTTCCAGCGACGGCGAGACGGTGTCCTCCACGCGAATCCGCGAGGCGCTGGCCATTGCCGATCTGGCCGAGGCGCGGCGGCTGCTGACGCGGCCCTTCGCCATCGCGGGCGAGGTGGTGCATGGCGACAAGCGCGGCCGGCTGATCGGATCGCCCACCGCCAATGTGGACATGCGCGATTATGTGCGGCCTCTGTATGGCGTGTATGCTGTGCGCGTGCGCCTGCCGGACGGCAGCGAGCATAAGGGCGTGGCCAATCTGGGCATCCGCCCGATGTTCGATCCACCCAAAGAGCAGCTGGAGACGTGGATTTTCGACTGGTCCGGCGATCTTTACGGCCAGACAATCGAAGTGCAACTGATCGAGCGGCTGCGCCCGGAAATGAAGTTCGACGGGCTGGACGAGCTGATCGCGCAGATCCAGCGCGATGCCGACGCGGCGAGGGCGGTTCTGGCCTGAGCGGCGAGGTTATCCCGCCGAATCGGCAAGCCGCCAATCAAGAATCAGGAGGCGACGCGCCCGGATTCCTCGCGCACAAGCTGGCGGGCGAAGGGCAGGCACTGGCCGCATTGCGGGCGGCAACCGAGCCGCTGATACGCCTCTCGTTCGCAGCGGACACCGCCACGGGCAATTTCCCGCACCTGGGATTCGCGAAGCGCATTGCACGAGCAGACGATCATTCGGCTACATTTCCCGTCAGTTGCGCCACCGCCCAAGGGCAGGGACGCCGTTCACAGTTGCGACTGATACGCATTAAGGCGGATTGATGCAAGAGATTCGCATCAGCAGCGCTCACGTTTCGCGCGGCCGGCCGGGGTTAACTACTTTGTCTGACAATCCTGTCCGAAACTGATGGAATCGCGCGGATTTCATTGATACGCAGGGGGAAGGGTCGGCTGTTAACGGAATTGCTTCTGCAATCCGCTTGAGGGCCTGACGTATGCACGGCAAATCACCGCTGCTCGCGGTGTGCGGAACAAGACCGGAAGTGGTGAAGATGGCGCCTGTGATCGCTGCGCTGCGCGCACGCGGGCAACCGGTGCTGCTGGTGTTCACCGGCCAGCATGGCGATCTTGCGCCACAGATGCTCCGCGAACTGGGCCTCGTGGCTGATATCGACCTTGGGCTGCACCAGCAGGGCGCGGCACCAGCCCAGTTGCTGGCCTCCATCCTGATGCGGCTGGCCCCGGTGTTCGCGGCCTGGCGGCCCCGGCTGGCGCTGGTGCAAGGCGATACGGTTTCCGCGCTGGCGGGCGCGCTGGCCGCTGCCTATGCCCGTGTACCGGTGGCGCATGTGGAAGCGGGCCTGCGCACCGGCGATCCGGCCGAGCCATTCCCCGAGGAAATGCACCGGGCGATGATCACGCCAGCCGCCGCGCTGCACTTTGCCCCCACCGAAACGGCGGCGCAGGCGCTGCTGCGCGAAGGGGTAGACGCCACGCGAATCCACATCACCGGCAACAGCGGCATCGACGCGTTGCACGCGACCGAAGCGCGGCTGGATTCGGATGCCGTGGCCGCCGCAACGCTGGCCGCGCGCTATCCCTATGTGGTGAACCCGCGCTATCCGCTGCTGCTGGCGACCATCCACCGGCGGGAGAATATCGGCCGCAGGCTGGGCGCGATCGCCGCTGCGCTGGCCCGGCTGGCGGCCTTTTGCGAAACGGAAATCGTGCTGCCGCTGCACCCCAATCCGGCGGTGCAATCGGTGCTGCGGGAAAAGCTGGACGGGCTGGACGCCATGCATCTGATCCCGCCTGTCGATCATATGACGATGATCTGGATGATGCGCCGGGCGCGGCTGCTCGTCACCGATTCGGGCGGCCTGCAAGAGGAAGCGCCGGGGCTGGGCCTGCGCACGCTGGTGCTGCGGCAGGCGACCGAACGCACCGAGGCGCTGGCGGCAGGTGCATCGGAACTGGTGGAGATTCAGGCGGACAGCATCGTGTCGGCCGTGCGCCGCACTCTGCTGCGCGGGCCGATGCAGCCGGTGTTCCCCTTTGGAGACGGCCGCGCAGGCGAGCGAATCGCCGACGTGCTGGGGCAGTGGCTGGCGGATACGGCGACAGCCGGGGTGATGGCGGAGGCCTTTTAGGCCTGCACCGCCCCAAGCCGCTGCATCAGCGGCAGGAAATCCGGGAAGCTGGTGGCGATTGGCGCGCGATCATCCACGGTGATGGCCGTTTTCGCGGCCAGAGAGAGCACCGCGAAGCTCATGGCGATTCGGTGATCCAGATGGGTGGCGACGGTGCAGCCGCCCGCCACCTTTTCGCCGCCGGAACCTTCAACGATCAGCCCGTCCGGCAGTTCCTCCACCGCCACGCCTGCGGCGCGCAGCCCGGCGGCCATTGCGGCGATGCGGTCGCTTTCCTTCACCCGCAGTTCCTCAATCCCGCGCATCACCGTGCGGCCGCTGGCCAGCGCGGCGGCGACGAACAGGATAGGATATTCGTCGATCATCGAAGGCGCGACTTCGGGCGGCACTTCGATGCCCGTCAGCGCGCTGTGTGTCACCAGCAGATCCGCCACCGGTTCGCCGCCCACTTCGCGCTCGTTCAGTTTGGTGATGTCCGCACCCATCTCTTGCAGCACCCGCACCAGCCCGTCGCGCGTGGGGTTCAGGCCCACGCCGTGGATGGTGATGTTGCTGCCGGGCACGATCAGTGCCGCGACCAGCAGGAATCCGGCGGAGGAGGGGTCCCCGGGCACCTCCAGCGTCTGTGGTTTCAGCTCGGCCCAGCCACGAACGGCGATTCGCTTGCCGCCATCGGCCATCGGCTCCACCGACAGTTCCGCGCCGAAGCCTTTCAGCATCCGCTCGCTGTGATCGCGGGTGGGCACCGGTTCTTCCACCACGGTTTCCGCGCCGATGTTCAGCCCGGCGAGCAGGATGGCCGATTTCACCTGCGCAGAGGCGACCGGCAGGCGGTAGTGGATGGGCAGCGGCGTGTCCGCGCCACGCAGCATCAGCGGCAGCCGCCCGTCGGGGGAAGCCGTGATCTCCGCGCCGATGCGGCTGAGTGGCTCGATCACCCGGCCCATCGGGCGGCGGCTCAAGGAGGCGTCGCCGACGAAGGTGGCGGTGATCGGGTGGCTGGACACCAGCCCCATCAGCAGCCGGGTGGAGGTGCCGCTGTTGCCCATGTCCAGTTGGGCGTCAGGCTGCAAAAGGCCGCCCACGCCCACGCCATCCACCACCCAATGGCCTTGGCCCAGCCGTTCCACCTGCGCGCCCATCGCCCGCATCGCCGCGGCGGTGGCCAGCACATCCTCGCCCTCCAGCAGGCCGCGCACCTCGCTGCGGCCGACGGCGAGCGCCGAAAGCATGATCGCACGGTGCGAAATGGATTTGTCGCCCGGCACGCGGACCTCTCCGGCAAGGGGGGCAGGCGCGCTGAGGGAGAGCGGGGAGGGGGGTGTGTTGCTGCTGGTCATGACGGGTCTCAGGGCTGCGGGCTTTGACAGGCGGCATCGCCTATGGCAAGGCGCGCGCCTTCCGGATTAGAGTTGCAGGTGGGCCGCCAGACGCGCCACTTCGCAGCTGTTTGCCGAAACTGGAGTTTCAGAGACGTGATCAAGGCCGAATGGGGCACCAAGCGCCAATGCCCGAAGTGCGGGACCCGCTTTTATGACCTGCAGCATGACGATCCCGTCACCTGCATCAGCTGCGGCACTGCCTGGGTTCCCGAACCGATCCTGAAGTCGAAGCAGACGCTTCCGTTCGAAGCCGCCAAGGCGCAAGGCCAGTCGGCCGAATCCGAACCGGCGTTGGAAACCGACGATCTGGACATCGACGCCGACAGCGACGAGCCGTCGGAAGACGCCAATGTGGATATCGGCGACGACGACGACCTGAGCGAGGTTGTCGTGGAAGAGCGGGAAGAAGACCGCTAAAAAAGCCGGTGCGCAAAAATAGCTGGCGCAGGATGTGGAAAAGGGTTGAACCGCTCCACACCTTGCGCTAGGCGCACCGCTCCCGCCCCCCAGGCGGGTCCGGCAGCCACCCTAGGGTTGGCACAAAGGTGAAAAATCGGGGCCTTAGCTCAGCTGGGAGAGCGCTACAATGGCATTGTAGAGGTCAGGGGTTCGATCCCCCTAGGCTCCACCACCTTATAGTCCGCATGGACATTTTTCCCATACCCCCGATGATGCGCGGATGATTCGATCAGCCGTCCTTCGCCAGCCTCTGTTTTGCTTCCTTTCGCTTCTTGCGGTTGCCGCGCCATTGGCGGCGCTCTCGCCCGCCGCCGCTCAACCGGTGCCGGAGCAGACGGAAAGCGACGCTTACACCCGCTATGAATTGCTGGCGCCGGGGTCAGGCAAATTTCGTATTCTCTATGATGTCACGGCGACCACGCCGGGCGCGCGCTTTTACTTCAACCCGATCCGCAAGGGCAGCATCGCCACGGACGAGCGGGTGATCGACAGCCGGACGGGCAAGCCGCTGCCATTCGAGGTGGTCAGCGGCGACGTAGCGCGGGCGAATGGGCTGCCCCGGGCGGAGGCGGATGGGGAGTATATCCGCGTGGCGCTCGCCCGGCCGGTGCCCGTGGACGGCGAGGGGCGCATTCGGATCGACAAGACCTATGAAGACGCGAAAAGCTATCTGGCGGTCGGGGACAGCATCACCTTCACCCGCTCGCTGGGCATCAGGCGCAATGCCATCGTGCTGCCGCCCGGCTATGAGCCTGTTTCCGTCAACTATCCCTCGCAATTGCTGCAGGAGGCGGACGGGCGGATCAAGCTGAGCTTCTGGAACGTCGGGCCTGCGGCGGTGCCGCTGGTGGTGGAAGCGCGGCGTGTCGGCAAAACAGCCTTGCCTGCGGCTAAACTTCCGGCGGAGGTCGCCAAGCGGTTGCAGGAACGCGCCAGCCAGTCCCGCGAGATCGTCTATTATCTGCGCGATCCCGACACCCACGCCTTCGATCTGACGCACGATTATACCGAAACGCGGCCCGGCGTGGGCGTCTATACCAACATCGTGCGGACCGGCAGCCGGGTGTCTGACCCGTCCGCGCGCGATCTGGACACGGGCGAGGCCTTGCGGACGGAGGTGCTGAAGGGCGTTGCCATTGAGCAGGCCGGTGGCGAAGCGCCCGGCGCGGACGCCAACACAGAGGCTGTGCTGTTCCACTTCAACGCCCCCGCAGCGGGCGAAAGCCGCCGTCTGCGGATCGCTGAAACCTACACAGATACTGAGCGTTACCGGCGGGAGGGCGACACGCTGATCTGGGATCGCAGCTTTGGCCGCCCGGTGAATGCGATGGTGCTGCCGGCGGGCTGGACCCTCACCAACAGCTCGGTGCCGGCCACGATCAGCCAGCAGCCGGACGGGCGCGTCCGGCTGGATTTCATCAACCCGCGCACGGATGAAATCGCCGTGCTGATCACGGCCACTCGGAAACCGCTTTAGCTACAACGAAGGCAGGTCCAGCCCCTTTTCGCGGGCGCAGTCGATGGCGATGTCATAGCCTGCGTCTGCGTGGCGCATCACGCCGGTGGCGGGGTCGTTCCACAGCACGCGCTCCAGCCTGCGGGCGGCTTCCGGGGTGCCGTCTGCCACGATCACCATGCCTGCGTGCTGGGAATAGCCCATGCCCACGCCGCCGCCGTGGTGCAGGGAGACCCATGTCGCGCCGGAGGCCGTGTTCAGCAGCGCGTTCAGCAGCGGCCAGTCGCTGACGGCATCGCTGCCGTCTTTCATCGCCTCTGTTTCGCGGTTGGGGGAGGCGACGGAACCGGAATCGAGATGGTCGCGGCCGATCACCACCGGGGCCTTCAGTTCGCCGCTGGCCACCATCTCGTTGAAGGCGAGGCCGAGGCGGTGCCTGTCTCCCAGACCGACCCAGCAGATGCGCGCGGGCAGGCCCTGAAAGCGGATTTTCTCCCGCGCCATGTCCAGCCAGTTGTGCAGATGGCTGTCGTTGGGCAGCAGTTCCTTCACCTTTGCGTCTGTTTTGGCGATATCCTCCGGGTCTCCGGACAGGGCGGCCCAGCGGAACGGGCCGATGCCGCGGCAGAACAGCGGGCGGATATAGGCGGGCACGAAGCCGGGGAAATCGAACGCGTTCGCCAGCCCCTCGTCCTTCGCCATCTGGCGGATATTGTTGCCATAATCGGTGGTCGGCACACCGGCGGCGTGGAAATCCAGCATCGCCTTCACATGCACCGCCATGGAGGTGCGGGCGGCGCGCGCCACCGCCTCCGGCTCGCGCTCGCGCCGCTCGATCCATTGCGCCACAGTCCAGCCGATCGGCAGATAGCCGTTTACGGGATCGTGCGCGCTGGTCTGGTCTGTCAGCAAGTCCGGGCGGATGCCGCGCCGGTAGATTTCCGGCAGGATTTCCGCCGCATTGCCCAGCAGCCCCACCGAAACCGGCTTCCGATCGGCGCAGCTTTGCTCGATGATCGCCATCGCTTCATCCAGCGTGGTCGCCGAGCGGTCCAGATAGCCGGTGCGCAGCCGCATCTCGATCCGGCTGGGCTGGCATTCGATGGCAAGGCAGGAGGCCCCTGCCATCACCGCCGCCAGCGGCTGCGCGCCGCCCATGCCGCCCAGCCCCGCCGTCAGCAGCCATTTGCCGGAGAGGTCCCCGCCATGATGCTGGCGGCCCATTTCCACGAAGGTTTCGTAGGTGCCCTGCACGATGCCCTGCGTGCCGATGTAGATCCAGCTGCCCGCCGTCATCTGGCCGTACATGGCCAGCCCCTTGCGATCCAGTTCGTTGAAATGCGCCCAATTTGCCCAGTGCGGCACCAGATTGCTGTTGGCGATCAGCACGCGCGGGGCGTCTTCATGGGTGCGGAACACGCCCACCGGCTTGCCGGATTGCACCAGCAGCGTCTCGTCCGCCTCCAGCCGTTGCAGCGTGCTGACGATGCGGTCGTAACTCTCCCAATCGCGGGCGGCGCGGCCGATGCCGCCATAGACGACCAGCTCCTCCGGCCGCTCCGCCACATCGGGGTGCAGATTGTTCATCAGCATGCGCAGGGGCGCTTCCGTCAGCCAGCTTTTCGCGCTGAGGTCCGTGCCGGTGGCGGGGCGGATGATGCGGCTGTTGTCTGTGCGGGTCATGCCGGGTCTTTCTGCGCCGCGAAGGCGAGGCAGGCCTTCAGCACCTCTGTCAGCGTTTCGGTGATTTCCACGGCATGGGCCGGGTCATAGGGCACCGGCCAGTCGGCTTCGCCCAGCACCGGCGGTTCCTCCAGATAGGTGCGCATCGCCAGCTCCATCTGGATGGCGTGGATGCCGCTGCCCGGGCGGCCATAGTGGCGCGTCGTCCAGCCGCCGCGGAAGCGGCCGTCTGTGATGTGGGACCAGACGCTGGCGTCGGCGACCTTCTCCACCGCTTGCAGCAATTCCGGCGCACAACTGCTGCCGCCGTTGCTGCCGATGTTCAGATGCGGCAGTTCGCCATCGAACAGGCGCGGCACGATGCTGCGGATGGAGTGGGCATCATAGAGCACCACGCGGGGATGCGCCGCCCGCAGCCGTTCCAATTCGGCTGTAAGTGCCTGATGATAGGGTGTGAAATACAGCTCGCGCCGCCGGGCGATTTCCGCTGCGTCCGGGCCGGGGCCGTCATACAGCGGGTCGCCATCGAAGGTGCTGGTGGGGCAGAGTTCGGTGGTGGTCTGCCCCGGATAGAGCGACTGGCCCGAGGGATCGCGGTTCAGGTCGATCACGCTGCGGGAAATGCGGGTGTGGATGGTGGTGGCCCCCAGATCGGTGGCGAAGGCGTAGAGTTTATCCACCCACCAGTCGGTGTCGCGCCGGGCCAGCCAGTTGGAGCGGAACGGAGGGGACACCGGCACCAGATCGCGCCCCACATGCGGAAAGGCGACGATCAGCGGCGCGGTGCCGCGATGGATTTGCAGCCAGTCTGTCGTCTCAGTCATGGTGACACCTCCGGCAGTGGATGGATGGTGGTGAGCGCACCCGACGCGATGAGGCTGTTGGCGGCCTCCATATCGGGGTGGAAGTGGCGATCATCGTGCAGCATTGGCACCGCCGCACGCAAGGTGGCGCGGGCGGCTTCCAGCGGCCGGGACGAGGCGAGCGGCGCGTGGAAATCCACCCCTTGCGCGGCGGCCAGCCATTCGATGCCGATCACGGCCGTGGCGTTGGCGGCCATCTCCAGCAGGCGGCGCGCGCCATGCGCGGCCATGGAGACATGATCTTCCTGATTGGCCGAAGTGGGGATGGAATCGACGCTGGCGGGATATGCCCGCTGCTTGTTCTCGCTCACCAGCGCGGCTGCCGTCACCTGCGGGATCATGAAGCCGGAGTTCAGCCCCGGCTTCGGCGTGAGGAAGGCGGGCAGGCCCGACAGGGCCGGATCGACCAGCATGGCGATGCGCCGTTCGGCGATGGAGCCGATCTCGCAGATGGCAAGCGCGATCATATCGGCGGCGAAGGCGACGGGTTCGGCGTGGAAATTGCCGCCCGACAGGGCCTCATCGGTGTCGGCGAAGATCAGCGGATTGTCTGACACGCCATTGGCTTCGGTTGCCAGCGTGCTGGCGGCCTGCCGCAGCACGTCCAGCGCGGCCCCCATCACCTGCGGCTGGCAGCGCAGGCAATAGGGATCCTGCACGCGCGGATCGTCCACGGCGTGGCTGGCGCGGATGGTGGAACCGGCCATCAGCGCGCGCAGTGTATCGGCCACCTCGATCTGGCCCCGGTGGCGGCGCAGCGCGTGGATGCGCGGATCGAACGGCGTGTCAGACCCCTTGGCGGCCTCGGTGGAAAGCGCGCCGGTGACGAGGGCGGATTGGAACAGCAGTTCCGCCTGAAACAGCCCGCCGAGTGCATTTGCGGTAGAGAATTGCGTGCCGTTCAGCAGCGCGAGGCCCTCTTTCGGCCCCAGTTGCAGCGGTTGCAGCCCGGCGCGCGTCAGTGCTTGCGCTGCGGGCAGGCGCTCGCCCTGAAGGTCGATCCAGCCCACGCCGATCATGGCGGCGGCCATGTGTGACAAGGGCGCGAGATCGCCGCTTGCCCCCACCGATCCTTGCGACGGCACTTCCGGCGTCAGCCCGCGCGCCAGCATCGCCTCGAGCAGCGCCACCGTGTCCGGCTGCACGCCTGACGCCCCCTGCGCGAGGCTGGCCAGTTTCAGCGCCATCATCAGTCGCACCACGGCCACGGGGGAGGGCGCGCCGCTGCCCGCCGCGTGGCTGAGCACGATGTTGCGCTGAAGCGTGGCGAGATCGGCATCGCCGATGCGCACGGAGGCCAGCTTTCCAAAGCCGGTGTTGATTCCATAGACCGGCTCGCCCCTGGCAAGGATGCGGGCCACGGCCTCTGCGCTGGCCGCGATCTTCGCGCCGCTGGTCGGCTCCAGCCGGGGCGTGCCCCCGCGCCACAGCGCCCGCCAGTGCGACAGGGGGACTTCACCGGGAACCAGCCGGATGTCGCTCATGCACCACTCCACACACGGGCATGGAGCGGGTTCAGCCCCATGCGGTAAACCAGTTCGGCGGGTTCGCCGATGTTCCAGATCGCCAGATCGCAGGCCTTGCCCGGCTCCAGCGTGCCGATGCGCGCGGACAGCCCCAGCGCGCGGGCGGCGTTCACGGTGAGGCCGCGCAAAGCCTCCTCCACCGTCAGCCGGAACAGAGTGGCGGCCATGTTCATGACCAGCAGCGGCGAGGTGAGCGGCGAGGTGCCGGGGTTGCAATCGGTGGCGAGCGCGATGGGCACGCCCGCCGTGCGGAAGGCGGCGATGGGCGGCAGCTGCGTCTCGCGCATGAAGTAAAAGGCGCCGGGCAGCAGCACCGCGACGGTGCCGGATTCCGCCATGGCGGCGACATCGGCGCTGCTCGCATGCTCCAGATGATCGGCGGAAAGCGCCCGGTGCCGCGCGGCCAGCGTGGCCCCGCCCAGCGCCGACAATTGCTCGGCATGCAGCTTCACCGGCAGGCCATGCGCGTGCGCTGCGCGGAACACGCGCTCGGTTTGCGCGGGCGAAAAGGCGATGGTTTCGCAAAAGGCGTCCACCGCGTCGGCCAGCCCGGCTTTGGCGACGGCGGGGATCATTTCGTTGCAGACGAGATCGACGTAGGCGTCTGCTTCGCCGCGATATTCGGGCGGCACCGCGTGCGCGCCGAGGAAGGTTGTGGCCACCCGCACCGGCCGTGCTTCGCCCAGTGCGCGGGCGGCGCGCAGCATCTTCAACTCGTCGGTGAGGGAGAGGCCATAGCCGGATTTGATCTCCACCGTGGTCACGCCCTCGGCGATCAGCGCGTCCAGCCGGGGCAGGGCGCTTTCAACCAGTTGGGCCTCCGTCGCGGCGCGGGTGGCGCGCATGGTGGAAACGATGCCGCCGCCCGCCTGGGCGATGTCCTCATAACTGGCCCCCGCCAGACGCTGCGCGAATTCGCCCGCGCGGTTGCCGCCATGCACCAGATGCGTGTGACAATCGATCAGGCCGGGGGTGATCCAGCGGCCTTGGCAATCTTCGCTGACGGCGGCGGGGAAGGCGGGGGCGTCCGCCGCAGGCCCGACATAGGCGATGAGGCCGTCGCGGCTGGCCAGCAGCCCGTCTTCGACGATGCCCAATCCCTCCCCGGTCATGGTCGCGAGGCGCGCGTTGCGCCAGACTTTGTCCGCCATGGCTGATTCCCTATTTGTATATACAAAACCACGAGTCCGGGTTACTGTCCAGCCCATCCAGCAGGAGGCGTGATGGCTGCGTTGCATTTTTCACAGGCGCTGCTGCCCGACGGCTGGGCGCAAGGGGTTCGGCTGACGCTGGCGGATGGCCGCATCGCGAAACTCGAAACGGGCGTGGAACCCGCCGCCGGGGATGAGCGGCACGCGACCGCGCTGCCCGGCCTGCCCAATCTGCACAGCCATGCCTTTCAGCGGTTGATGGCCGGGCTGGCGGAGCGCAGGCTCGGCCCGGACGGCGATGATTTCTGGAGCTGGCGCGAGCTGATGTATCGCATCGTCGGCGAGATCGCGCCGCAGCAGATGGCCGCCATCGCCGCCATGGCCTTCGTGGAGATGCTGGAGGGTGGCTTCACCCGCGTGGGCGAGTTCCATTATCTGCACCACCAGCCCGATGGCCGGCCGTTCGATGACCCGGCGGAGATGGCCGTGGCGCTGGCCGGGGCGGCGGCGGAGACCGGCATCGCGCTGACGCTGCTGCCGGTCTTCTATGCCCATTCCGGTTTTGGCGGGCAGCCGCCGCAGCCGGGGCAGCGGCGTTTCGTGAACGATCTGGACGGCTTCGCGCGGCTGCTGGAGGCGAGCCGCCGGGCGCTGGCCCCGCTGCCGGATGCGGTGCTGGGCATCGCCCCGCATTCGCTGCGCGCGGTCACGCCGGAGGAGCTGGCCGCGCTTGTCGGCATGGCCGCCGGCCCCGTCCATATCCACATCGCCGAGCAGGTGAAGGAAGTGGCGGATTGCTTCGCATGGAGCGGCGCGCGGCCCGTCGAATGGCTGCTGGGTGCGCAGGATGTGGGCGAACGCTGGTGCCTCGTGCATGCCACCCACATGACGGACGCGGAAACCGCGCGGCTGGCGGCCAGCGGCGCGGTGGCGGGGCTGTGCCCCGTCACCGAGGCCAATCTGGGCGACGGCATCTTCCCGGCGGTGGACTATCTGGCGGCGGGCGGGCGCTTTGGCGTGGGCAGCGATTCCAACGTGCGGATCGACGCGGGCGAGGAACTGCGGCTGCTGGAATATGGCCAGCGGCTGATCCGCCGCCAGCGCACCGTGCTGGCGGCTGCTGACCGCTCCAACGGCCGTTCGCTGTTCGAAGCGGCGCTTGCCGGGGGCGGGCAGGCGCTGGGCGATACCCCGGCGCTGAAAGTGGGCGCCGTGGCAGATATTGTGGCGCTGGCCGCCGACCCGCTGGGCGCGGGCGATGCCGCGCTGGATCGCTGGATTTTCGCCAATGGCCGGGTGGACGGCGTCTGGCGCGCCGGGCGGCGGCTGGTGTCAGGCGGGCGGCATATCGCGCGCGCGGCGGTGGAACGGCGGTTCCATCAGGCCGCGATGCAACTGCTGGGCTAAGCTACCAACTGGGCCGGAAACGGGCGGTCTGGCTGTCGTCGTCTCCGGGATACCAGAAGCGGCCGAAGGTCACGGGCGCGTCGCCGTTCCATGTCCGCCGTTCCACCACGAGGCAGGCGGCCCCTTCGGCCAGCGCCAGATGCTGGGCCACCAGCGGCGTCGCGCCGCGCGCCGTCAGGCTGTGGCCGGCTCGCGTCCATGGCACATTGGCCAGTAGCCACTGGCCGGGGGAAACATCGTGCAGATGCGCGCAGGCGAGCGTCGGCGCGCTGTTGCGGCTAACGAGGCGCTCCTCCAGCTGGAAGGGCTGATCGTCCGCCAGATGCAGGCAGAGAATGCGGATGGAGGGCGCGCCCTCCAGCCCATCTTCAGAGGAGACCATGGCGCAGTCGATCAGCCGATAGCCATAGCGCCCGCCTGAGCGGTGCACGGCATCTGCGGCATCCCAGATTTCCAGCACCGGCCGTTCCCGCGCCCGGCCTGTCACCACCGTGCCAAGGCGCGGCCGCCGTGCCACCAGCCCTTCGGCGGCGAGGCTCTGGATCGCCTTGTTCACCGTCATCCGCGACGTCTGGTAATGGCTCGTCAGCACCAGTTCGGCCGGGATGCGGGTGCCCGCCGTCCATTCCCCGCTGAGGATTGCCTGCGCGATGGCGCGGCGGATCTGCAGCCACAGCGGCCCTTCGCCATCCAGCGGCGGAATGCCTGCGCCCTCTATTCGTTGCGTCGGCATTCCATCTCCCGCCTGTGGCCCTTGTTCCGCATGTGCACCAGCCGCGCCGATCCGGCAAATGGGGCGCGCTGTTGCGGGAATGCAACCCTTCCACCCCTGATTTGCCACATCTGCAAATTCCCGTTGCGCGACTTTCGCTTCCTGACAAAGATTGCGGGCAGATGAACATCCTGTTCACGCGGACGCAAGAAACGCCGTCCGGTATCAGTAAAAGGGGCCTGAGTATGAGACTGTTCGTCGCCGCGATCCTGTGCAGCAGTTGCCTGACGGTGCCCGCCATCGCGCAGACCGCCGAAACCGCTGCCTCCGATGATCTGATCGTGGTGACTGGGTCGCGCATCAAGCGCTCTGTAGAGGACAGCCCGGTTCCGCTGTCGATCATCACCACCGATGATCTGCGGCGCGAAGGCATCAACAGCCCCGAACAGTTCATCTCCTACCTTACATCCAACGGCAACGGTCTCGACAATCTCTCGTCCAACGCAGACGTGGTTTCGGGCGCGGCGCGCGGCAACAACGGGGCCTCATCCGCCAACCTGCGCGGGCAGGGCGCTGCCGCCACGCTGGTGCTGCTGAACGGCCGCCGCGTGCCTGCGCACGGCCTGAACGGTGGCGTGGTGGACGTGAACCAGATCCCGATGTCCGCCGTGGAGCGGATCGAGGTGCTGAAAGACGGCGCTTCGGCCATTTACGGCACCGACGCCGTGGGCGGCGTGATCAACTTCATCACCTACAGCAATTTTCAGGGTGTGAAGGTTACGGGCTTCATGGACGTGACGGAAGCGGGCGGCGGCAACATCTGGCGCGGCTCGTTCGTGGCCGGGCATGGTGATCTGGAGTCGGACGGCTTCAACGTGATGTTCGCGGCCTCCATCAGCGACAACAAGATGCTGCGCGGCGACCAGCGCGATTTCGTGAACACCTTCCAGGTGGATCGCGGGCTTTCGGTGGATACGCGCGGCACGCCATTCGCCACCATCTTCCCGCTGGGGGTTTCGCCCAACAGCCCGAACGGCACCATCATCCTGTCGGCGGCCACCGCGCCCTTCCTGCCCGGCAGCACCACGGTGCGCGCGGGCGGCGGCATCAACCCGCTGGACCTGCCCGGCGGCGCGGGCTGCAATTCCGTGGACGGGATGGACAGCTATGACCATCTGCTGTGGGACGTGCCGACCGCGCAATATGCCTGCGCATGGGACACCGGTCGCGCCGCCGTGCTGGCGCAGCCGATCCGCACCATTTCCTATTATGGCGCGGCCACCAAGCAGCTGGGCGAGCATCAGCTGAAGTTCGAAATCACCGGTTCGCAGGCGGATTCGAAGAAGAGCTTCTCTGCCAACCAGATGTCGTCCAGCGCCTCTGCCGCGGCGACGGCGTTGAATTATGTGTATGTGCGAAACCAATATAGTGCAGCCACTTATGATCGGGTGTTCAACCAGCTTGTCAGCGTGTTCCCCTCCCTGGAATCGCGGCGGGGACTGCCGATGGCGCTGCGCTGGCGCTGCCTTGAGTGCGGCAACCGCGAGATCGAGACCAGCACCGATACGATCCGGCTGGCGCTGACGGCTGATGGCCCGATTGCCGGGGCGTGGGAATATCATGCCGGCGTTTCCTACGGGAAGAGCGAGTCCACCTCCACGCTTGGCTCGGGCTATTTCTATACCCGCACCGTGCGCGACGCGAACGGCAACATCATCGTGAACGGCATGGTGGATGCCCTGATGACGGGCATGATCAACCCGTTCCTGCTGCCGGGCGAAACCCAGTCTGCCGAAGCGATGGCGCTGATCGAGGCGACGTCGGCGGCCGGTGTGCAGCTGTATGGCGGCAAATATGCGCTGTGGCAGGTGGATGCGGCCGCGACCGGCCCGCTGTTCGACGTGTGGGGCGGCACGGTGCAGGCGGCAGCCGGGGTGGACTGGCGGCGCGAGGAATATAGCTTCAACGGCGATGCGCGGGCGGCAGCTGCCCGCCCGGCGATCTTCAACGCCCCGTTCGACGATGCGAACGCGCTGGACAGCCGCACCCGCGATGTGAAGGCGGTCTATGCCGAAGTGATGCTGCCGCTGTTCACCGGTTTCGAGCTGACGGGCGCCTTCCGGATCGACGATTACACCGGCTTTGGCACCACCACGAACCCGAAGATCACCGCGAAATACCGGCCGATCAAGCAGGTGATGGTGCGCGGTTCCTACAGCACCAGCTTCCGCGTGCCGACCTTCAACCAGATCTACAACGGCACGCTGGAGTCACCTTATTCCGGCCGCGATCTTTATGATCCCGCGACCTGCTCGGCCGGGCGGGTGGACACCACCATTCCGGGCTGTGAATCGATCAGCCCCACCATCCTGACCGGCGGGCGGCCCGATCTGGGGCCGGAAAGCTCGCGGCAATGGTCGGCGGGGATCGTGATCGAGCCGATGTCCAACATCATGCTTTCGGCGGACTGGTGGCATATCCGCCGCGAAGGCAAGATCGACGTGCTGACGCTGCAGGACATGATCGCCAACTACAGCATCTTCGAAGATCGCTTCATCCGCGACGGCAGCGGCGCGATCACCATGATCGACCGCACCTGGGTGAACAGCGGCGAGACGGAGACCTCTGGCATAGAATTCGCCGCGCGCGCGGGCACGCCGCTGTTCGCGGGCGACCTGTCGTTCGGCTTCGATGGCAGCATGCTGTTGAAGAAGCGCTCGCGGCTGGTGCCGGGTGCCCCGTTGGGCGTGTCGGAAGTGGGGCGCTTCACCTTCTCGGGCGATCTGGGCCTGAAGTGGAAGCACAACATCTTCCTCACCTACACGCAGGGGCCGTGGGTAGGGTCGATCTCGCAGCTGCATCGCTCTGGCTACACCAATCAGGAGCTGCCCGGCGTCACCTCCGGCCGGGTCGATCCGCCGGACCTGCATGTGCGGGTGAAGCCCTACACCATCTACAATCTGTCGGCGGGCTATCGCCCGAACGAGCAGTGGAGCATCACGGCGGGCATCAAGAACCTGTTCGACACCGATCCGCCGTTCGCCATCACTTATGACAGCAACACTGGCGCTGGCAGCAGCTGGGAACCGCGCGTGGCCGATCCGCGAGGCCGTTCCTTCACGCTGACGGTGGAATATAAGATGTAAACGGGGGCGTTCGCGCCCCAACGCAGAAGGCACAAGGGAAAGGTGATTGTACCTTGGCCAACAAGCTTGCTGGCCTGTTCTCTTTCCTGCTCAAGCTGATAACCCGCTCAGGCTGAGCTTGTCGAAGCCCCGTGGGCCATGCACCCGACTCAGCCATTGGGCTTTCGCGTCTGGGGCTTCGACAAGCTCAGCCTGAGCGGGTGGAGGGGTGAGCGGGTGGCGGACAGGCATGTGATGCCTGTTTGCAGCGGATAGAATCGCCATGAAAAAGGCCCGGAACCGCGAGGTTCCGGGCCTTTTCATTCAGCCGAAGGGCGGCCTTAAGCCAGCCGTTCCTTCACCTTGGCGACGAATTCGGACTCCGTGAGGATGCCTGCATCATGCGCGGCGGAGAGCTTGCGCAGGGCCTCCAGCGCTTCGCCGCCTGCGGCCGGAGCCGCTGCGGGAGCAGCCGCAACCGGGGCCGCGCCGCCGACTGCCGCCATGCGTTCCGCATGGGCCAGTTCGGCTGCATGTGCCTTCTGCTGCTGCTTGGCGGCTGAGCTTCCGGCCACCGCAGTTGCGGTCTTGGTGATGACGGCAGTGCGCGCCGCCGTGCCAGCCGCGCGCCCGATCAGGCTCGGGCGTCCGCTTCTCGATCCCAGCATCTCAATTGTCTCCTGCAAGTTGCGCGGCCGCCGCGAGGCCTGCACGCGCCTGATCCACGAGGTCACCCGGAATGCGTTCGGCCACCAGCAGTTCGCCACCAGCGGCGCGCACGGCATCCGAAAAGCGGCTGGCCCAGATATGTTCCACCAGCAGCGCTGCAACCGTGGTTTCCGGTTCCAGATTGTCAGCCACTTCCAGCAAATCCGCTTCGGACATCAGGCCGCGCGATTCCCCGGTGAGGGAGCGGATCGCATCCGCCACATCTTCGGGCAGTTCCTGCATTTCCAATATGGCGGCATGGCCGTCGGCATCCTTGATCACCACGGCCACATCCAGCAGCCGGATCAGGCCGTTGCCCACCAGTTCACCCAGTGCTGGCGCTATGGCCCCGTTGAAGCGGTTGCCTTCAAACCCCAGCAGCAGAAATTCCACCGGGCCAATCGATACAGTCATACAGGTCTCCACAAAGTCTGCCGCCTTTTGCCAGCATCCCGTGTCTGCATGATGAACGTTTTTAGTGGGCAAGCAAAAGAGGAATATCGGCAGCCGCCAGCAGCCGCCGCGTCACGCCGCCCAGCAGGAATTCCATCGCCCGGCTGCGGCCATAGCCGCCCATCACGATCATGCCCGATCCCAGTTCTTTCGCGGTGGCGAGCAACGTGTCGGCGGTGCTGCCGCCGCCGGTGGTGCGCTCGTGCAGGTCGGAGCCGATGCCGTGGCGAGACAGGTAAGAGGAAACCGCCGTGGGCGGCAGTTCACCGCTGCCGGTGGGGTCAATCGTCAGCACGTCCACCCGCGCTGCCTGCCGCAGCAGGCTGACAGAGCGCTTCACCGCATGGGCGGCTTCGGGCGTGGGTTTCCATGCGACGAGGACGGGCTTTTCGATTTCCAGCCGGGTCGCGCCTGCGGGCATCGCCAGCACGGGGGCGTCTGCCTTGGTGACGACGGCCGCCAGCGTACTCGCCAGTTCCCTCGCGTCTGATCCGGCCAGCGACATTACGATCACGTCCGACAGCAGCGAGCGATCAACCAGAGTCTGCGCCGGATCACCCAGCGATTCGGTGAAGGTGAAAGGCACGCCTTCGCCATCCAGACGCTTCGAAAGCGCCGTCCGCTCGGCCTCTGCCAGCTTGGCTTCATCTTCCAGCAACTGCACCACCATGGCGGCGCTGCCTGCGAAACCGGCGGCATCCGCGCCAAGGAAGGCGGGCACCCGGCGGGTTTGCAGCACTTCCAGATGGCCTTCGGTGAAGCGGGCCAGATCCAGCGCGCCCTGCAGGCGGGATTCGAACTGCGGATCATTGCCGTGGTGAAGCAGAATCGATTTCATGCGCGCTCTCCTGTGCCCGGCCCGGTGCTGGCCGTCGCTTGGCTACCCCTTATGCGCTGGCAAAGGCAATCCCGCCTTGATTCCCGTCAAGAGTCCAGCACTTCGCCCACGCATTCGCCAAAGCCGATGGAGGCGAATCCATCTGCCCGCGCAACCGCCGAAATGCGCAGTCGGTCTCCATCCTGAAGGAAGGTCCGCGTTTCGCCCGACGGGAGGGTGATCGGGGCCTTGCCGCCCTGCGTCAGTTCCAGCAGCGAGCCTTCGCTGCCGTCCGCCTCGCCGGAAATGGTGCCGGTGCCGAACAGGTCTCCGGGCATCAGGTTGCAGCCGTTCACCGTGTGGTGCGCCAGCATTTGCTGCACCGTCCAGTAGAGCGCCTGCGAGCCGCCGCCGGACAGCCGGGTTTCGGGCAGCCCGGCCTGCCGCATGGCGCGGGTTTGCAGCCACACGCCCAGCTCCAGCTTCAGCCCGCCATGCGCTTGATCGTCCGCGTCCATCAGATAGGGCAGGGGCGTGGGTTCGTCTGCGCCGCGCGGATAGGCGCGCTCACGGAACGGGGCCAGCGCCTCTGGCGTGATGATCCAAGGGCTAATGCTGGTGAGGAAATTCTTGGCGAGGAACGGGCCGAGCGGCTGATACTCCCACGTCTGCACGTCGCGGGCGGACCAGTCGTTCAGCAGGCAGAATCCGGCGATATGTTCGGCCGCCTCGGCGATGGGCACGGGCGCGCCCAGTTCATTACCCGGCCCGATCCACACGCCCAGTTCCAGTTCCAGATCCAGCCGCTCGCTGGGGCCGAAACGCGGGCCGTCCGCGCCGGGCAACTGGCCCTGCGGCCGCTTCACCGGCGTGCCGGACAGCACGACGGACGAGGCGCGACCATGATAGCCGATGGGCACATGCCGGTAATTGGGCAGCAGCGGCGCGTCCGGGCGGAACAGCTTGCCCACCCGCATGGCATGGTGGATGCCCGCGTAGAAATCGGTGTAGTCGCCCACGTCGCAGGGCATGTGCATGTCCGCATGCGCCATCGGCACAAGAAAGGGGGCAACCGCATCGCGGTGCCGGGCGTCCGTCAGCAGCGCGAACAGGGCGTGGCGCAGCGCGCGGCGGGTTTCCGCGCCCAGCGCCAGCAGTTCGTTCAGCCGCTCCCGCAGCAGATCGGAAAGCATGTCCAGTTCGGGGAGCAGCCCGGCGTCGATCAGCCCGCCGAGGTCCAGCACGAAATTGCCGATGGCGACGCCTGCGCGTGGGCCTGAATCGCCATCGGAAAACAGCCCCAGCGGCAGATTCTGCACCGGGAAGCTCTCATGCCCGTCCGCGCCTTTCACCCAGCAGCGTGCCGCCGGGTTGTGGGTGTGATCCGTCTGCCACCAGTTCATGCGCCGCCCTTCGGAAATCCCTGCCAGACGCGGTCATAACCGGCCTGCGTTGTCTTTGCCGCCTGCCCGGTCAGCCGGAAGGGGCGGACGGTCTCGAACATGAAGGCAAGGCCATTGTCCAGCTTCATCGGCGCGAGTTGGGCGTGGCTGGCCTTTTCCCACGCCGCCGCATCGGGGCCGTGCGCGGACATGCGGTTGTGCAAACTGCCGCCGCCGGGCACGAAACCGCCGCCTTCCTTCGCGTCATATTCGCCGGAGATCAGGCCCATATATTCGCTCATGATGTTGCGGTGGAACCACGGCGGGCGGAACGTGTCTTCCGCCACCATCCAGCGCGGCGGGAAGATCACGAAATCGCAGTTCGCAACGCCGGGCTGGCCCGATGGCGAGGTGAGCACGGTGAAGATCGAAGGGTCCGGGTGATCGAAGCTGACCGTGCCGATGGCGTTGAAGCGAGCGAGATCATAGCGCCATGGCACGAGATTCCCGTGCCACGCCACCACGTCGAACGGGGACTGGGGCAGGGTGGTTTCCCACAGCTGCCCGCCCAGCTTCACCAGCAGTTGCGTGGGGGTGTCCGCCTCTGTCGCGGCGTCCGGGATTTCGAAGTCGCGCGGGTTGGCAAGGCCGTTGGCGCCGATCGGGCCAAGATCGGGCAGGCGGAACAGCGCGCCATGGTTTTCAAGAACATAGCCGCGCGAAGGGCCATTCACATCCACCCGCAGCTTCACCCCGCGCGGCACCAACGCCACATGGCCGGGCGGCACGTGCAGCAGGCCGAATTCGGTGGTGATCGCCAGTTCGCCAAGCTGCGGCACGAACAGCAATTCGCCGTCCGAACTGCTGAAGGCGCGGCCCGTCATCGGCGCGTTGCAGGCATAAAGATGGATGGAGACGCCGCTGCCCTCTTCGGCGGAGCCATTGCCCGCCAGCGTGTGCAGCCCATCCAGCCAGTCCGTCGGCGTTTCCGGCAGCGGCTGAGGATCCCAGCGCAGCCGGTTCGGCGTCAGCAACCCGTCCGCGAAGGGCGGGGCCGCCAGCCCGCCGTGCGGCAGCGGGCGATATTCACCATGCGCGGCGGACGGCATCCGCCGATACAGCCAGCTGCGCCGGTTCTCGTGCCGGGGGGCCGTGAAGGCCGTGCCGGACAGCTGCTCGGCATACAGCCCCAGCGCCGGGCGCTGCGGGGAGTTTCGGCCCACGGGCAGGCTGCCGGCGATGCTTTCGGACTGGAACTCGCCGCCGAAACCGCTCTGCGTCACGAACGCAGGCCCGCCGGAATCACGCCGCGGCGAATCTGGTCCAGTTCCAAACTTTCGAACAGGGCCTGAAAATTGCCTTCGCCGAAGCCGTCATTGCCCTTGCGCTGGATGATTTCGAAGAAGATCGGCCCCACCATATTCTCGGTGAAAATCTGCAACAGCAGGCCGCCGCCGGTTTCCGGCGCGCCGTCGATCAGCACCCGGCGCTTGCGCATTTCCTCCACATCATGGCCATGGCCGGGCAGGCGCTTGTCGATCAGGTCGAAATAGGTATCGGGGCTATCCTGAAAGGCCACGCCATTGGCCTTCAGTTGATCCACGGTTTTGAAAATATCGTCCGTCGCCAGCGCGATATGCTGAATGCCCTCGCCATTATAGGCGCGCAGGAATTCCTCGATCTGGCTGTTTTCATCCTGGCTTTCGTTCAGCGGGATGCGGATTTTGTCGTCCGGCGCGGTCATCGCCTTGGAGAACAGGCCGGTCGATTTGCCCTTGATGTCGAAATAGCGGATTTCGCGGAAGCCGAAGATGCGGCTGTAATAATCGGCCCAGCGCGCCATGTCGCCGCGCCCCACATTGTGCGTCAGATGGTCCAGCGTGTGCAGCCCCGCATCGCGGTCCTTTTTGCTGGCCCCCGGCACCGCCACGAAATCCACATCATAGATTTCCGCCGCGCCATAGCGATCCACCAGATAGAGGTTCGCGCCGCCGATGCCCTTGATGGCCGGGATGTTCAACTCCATCGGCCCGACAAGCCCCGTCACCGGCTCCGCCCCGCGCTTCACGGCTTCATCAAAGGCCTGGCGGGCATCCTTCACACGGAACGCCATCGCATTGGCACTGGGGCCGCGGTGGGCGCGGAATTCGGCGACTTGCCCCTGCGCATCGAAATTCAGCAGGAAATTGATATCGCCCTGCGCATAGCGGCGGACATTCTTGCTGCGGTGGGTCGCGACATGGGTGAAGCCCAGCGCTTCGAACAGCCGCCCCAGCGCATCCGGATCGGGGCTGGTGAATTCCACGAATTCGAAGCCGTCCAGCCCCATGAAATTGTCGTCAGCCGCCGTTTCGCGCGCAAGCGTCGCCATATCCCGTCTCCCATATCCGAAGTCGGGACAATGTAACCGTTGTTACGATCTGGCGCAAGCCTCTAACCGCGCCAGCAGGGCCAGAAGCTGTGCGCGTTCGGATTCTGAGAAGCCCGCGAGCAGTTCCGCCTCGATCCCCAGCGCCAGCGGCGCGATCTCTGAATGCAGCGCCTTGCCGTCCTCTGTCAGCGCCAGTTGCAGCGTGCGCCTGTCATCCGCGGTGCTGCGCACCAGCAGCCCGCGCTCCACCAGCGCGCCGACCGCGCGGGAGATCGTCATCTTGTCCATCTGCGTGGCAGCCACGAGGCCCGCCTGCGTGGCGCGGCCCTGTTCCGCCACCACGGCGATCACCCGCCATTCCGGAATCTTCAGCCCGAAGCGCGCCTGATAGGCATGCGCTACCCGATCCGACACCGCGTTGGAGGCAATGGAGAGCCGATAGGGCAGGAAATCCTGAAGCCGCAGCATCGGATCAGCCCAGCGGCAGCGCGCGTTGCAGGATCACCCGCGTGTCGATGGCGGCATCATACGCCCCATAAGCATTGCCGCGCCCGTCCAGCCGCAGGGTGCAAAGGCGTCTGCCACGGGGTTGTCCCATTCCAGCAGCGTTGCCGCCTGGGCCGCCAGCGCCAGCCGCTCCACGAACAACCGCGCCGTCGCTTCGGTGATCCGGCTGAAATCGAGGGCGGCGATGAAGCGGCCATAGCCCGCGTTGCGCCCCGCTTGCGCCTTCAGCCACTCCGACAGCGCCTCCACGCCCTCCGGCTCGCGCGCGATGGCCCGCAGCACGTCCAGCGCGATGACATTGCCCGATCCTTCCCAGATCGCGTTCAGCGGCGATTGCCGGAAGATGCGCGCCATGGGGCCGCTTTCGATGTAGCCCGCGCCGCCAAGGCACTCCATCGCTTCGTACACGAAGCCCGGCGTGCGCTTGCACACCCAATATTTGGCCAGCGGCGTCAGCAGCCGCGCCAGCGGTTCCTGCGCATCGAACGCCTGCGCCAGACGCAGGCCGATGGCCGTCGAGGCTTCGCTTTCCACCGCCAGATCGGCCAGCACGCCCGCCATTGCGGGCTGATCGATCAACCGCCGCTGGAACGCAGAGCGATGCGCCGTGTGCCATAGCGCCTGCGCCAGCGAGGCGCGCATCTGCTGCGCCGATCCCAGCACGCAATCCAGCCGCGTGTGCTGCACCATCTGGATGATGGTGGAAACGCCGCGCCCCTCCGGCCCCAGCCGCTGCGCCAGCGCGCCATGATATTCGATTTCGGACGAGGCGTTGGAGCGGTCGCCCAGCTTGTCTTTCA
The DNA here is from genome assembly GCF_006385875.1 of Sandaracinobacter neustonicus. Lineage (GTDB taxonomy): Bacteria > Pseudomonadota > Alphaproteobacteria > Sphingomonadales > Sphingomonadaceae > Sandaracinobacteroides > Sandaracinobacteroides neustonicus. The sequence goes on from NZ_VFSU01000024.1 coordinate 183,045, forward strand.
GCCGCATCACCCGGAACCCGGCGTTGCGCTCGCCATCGGGCAGCCAGCGCGGCACGAGGAAGCAGGTAAGACCGGCGTCGGTGTAGGCAAGCGTCAGGAAGGCGTCGCACATCGGCGCGGAGCAGAACCATTTGTGCCCCGTCAGCCGGAACCAGTCGTCTCCAACCGGTTCGGCTTTTGTGCTGTTGGCGCGCACGTCCGATCCGCCCTGTTTTTCCGTCATCGCCATGCCGATGGTGACGCCCGCCTTCTCCGCCGCCGGGCGCGCCGCGCCGTCGTAGCGCCCGGCCTGAATGCGCGGCACCCACTCGCGCGCCACTTTGGGTTCCGCCTGCAAGGCGGGCACGGCGGCGTAGGTCATCGTCATGGGGCAGATGCTGCCGGAATCGGCCTGCCCCTGCAGGAACAGGATCGCGGCATGGGCGACATGGCCCGCAGGCTGGCCCGTCCACGCTGCAGAGGCAAAGCCGCTGTCCAGCCCCAGCGCCATCAACTGGTGATAGGCGGGATGGAAGCGGACTTCGTCGATGCGGTGGCCGAAGCGGTCGAACGTTTCCAGCACCGGCGTCTGGCGGTTGGCTTCAAAGCCCCATTCGATCACCTCGGCCGAGCCGACGCGCGCGCCCAGCGCCTGCAAACGCGGGGCATGCGCCGCGCCGCCCGCCTTCGCCACGGCGTGTTGCAAAGCCCGGTCATCCAGCCAGAGGTTGCGATCCTCCATCGGCGGGGCCTGATTGAACACCTCATGCGTTTCCAGCTGCGCCAGCGGCTTCAGGCTCGACATCGGCTCACTCCCTTTCGCTCTGCTTAGCGTGGTCGGGTTCGGCCGCCAATGCGCGCAGCAGCGGCTCCGTCCCCGCCAGATCGACCAGCCAGCGGATGAAGGCGTCCACCCGCGCCAGTTGCCGGGCGTCGCGGTGCACCACCAGCCAGAAGGTGCGGCGGATATCCACTTCGGCAGGCAGCACAGGCGCCAGCCCCGGCATCTGTCGGGCGATGAAATGCGGCAGCACGCCGATCCCCGCGCCCGCGCCCAGCATCGCCGCCTGCGCACCGATGCTGCTGCTGCACAGCTGCGCCTCCAGCCCCGGCGCGATCTCAGAGAGGTAGCGCAGTTCCTCGGCGTAGATGAGGTCGGGCACATAGCCGATCAGCGGGTGCGCGCTCAGCGCCGCCACCTCGGCCGGCGCGCCATTGGCGGTAAGATAGCTGCGGGCGGCATATAGCCCCAGCCCATAATCCGTCAGCCGCCGGGCGATCAGCGGGCCGTGCGTCGGCCGTGCCAGCATCACCGCCAGATCGGCCTCCCGCCGGGACGGGCTGAGGAAGCCAGCCGAGGCGACCAGTTCCACCGCGATTCCGGGGTGGCGGGCATGGAATTCACACAGGCGGCGGGCGACCACGAAGGTGCCGAACCCTTCCGACACGCTGACGCGGAGTCGCCCTTCGCTGCCCGTCAGGCTTTCACGCGCGGCGTGGGCCGCGCGTTCGGCCTGTTCGGCATGCGCCATCAGTTGCACGCCTGCCGACGTTAGCTGGTGGCCGCTGCGGCCATGTTCGAACAGCGTTACGCCCAGTTCCGCCTCCAGCCGGGCCACCCGGCGGGAGACTGTGCTGGAATCGACGCCAGCCGCCAGCCCCGCAGGTTCCAGCCGCCCGGCCCGCGCCACGGCGAGGAAGATGCGCAAATCATCCCAGTTCATGCGGCCACTTTGCACCAATGCGCCAGCAGCTTGCAAATTTGCCCGCTTCACGGCCCCGCCGCGAAGGTCCAGAAGGCGGCCACATCGAACGGGAGGGAGCCCGGATATGAAGCAGATCGACCATTTCCTCGCCACTGGCGCGGCTGCCGCCACGCGATACAGCGACGTTTTCGACCCCAACGCAGGCGTGGTGCAGGCGCGCGTGCCGCTGGGCGACGCCGCGTTGCTGGATGCCGCCGTGGCCGCCGCGCAGAAAGCCCAGCCTGGCTGGGCCGCCACCAACCCGCAGCGCCGCGCGCGGGTGATGTTCGCCTTCAAGGCGCTGGTTGAAAAAAATATGGACGAGCTGGCGTACATGCTCTCGTCCGAACATGGCAAGGTGATCGCGGATTCGAAGGGCGATATTCAGCGCGGGCTGGAAGTGATCGAGTTCGCCTGCGGCATCCCGCACCTGCTGAAGGGCGAATATACGCTGGGGGCGGGCCCGGGGATCGACGTGCTTTCCACCCGGGTGCCGCTGGGCATCGGCGCGGGGATCACCCCGTTCAACTTCCCGGCGATGATCCCGATGTGGATGTTCGGCGTGGCGATCGCCTGCGGCAACGCCTTCATCCTGAAGCCTTCCGAACGCGACCCCTCCGTGCCGGTGCGGCTGGCCGAACTGCTGCGCGAAGCGGGTGCGCCGGAAGGCATTCTGCAGGTGGTGCATGGCGACAAGGAGATGGTGGACGCCATCCTCGATCACCCCGCCATCAGCGCCGTCAGCTTCGTGGGATCGTCTGATATCGCCCATTATGTCTATTCACGCGGAGTCGCGGCGGGCAAGCGGGTGCAGGCGATGGGCGGGGCGAAGAACCATGGCATCGTCATGCCGGACGCTGACTTGGATCAGGTCGTCTCCGATCTGGCGGGGGCGGCCTTCGGCTCGGCGGGCGAACGCTGCATGGCGCTGCCGGTGGTGGTGCCGGTGGGCAAATCCACGGCGGATGAACTGCGCGCGCGGATGGTGAAGGCCATTGCGAAGCTGCGCGTGGGCGTCTCCACCGATCCGGATGCCGATTACGGACCGGTCGTGAACGCCGCCCACAAGGCGCGGGTGGAAGGCTGGATCCAGACCGGCGTGGACGAAGGCGCGGAGCTGGTGGTGGATGGCCGGGGCTTCGAGCTTCAGGGCCACGAAAAAGGCTTCTTCATCGGCCCGACCCTGTTCGATCATGTGACGCCCGACATGCGCGCCTATAAAGAGGAAATCTTCGGCCCGGTGCTGCAGATCGTGCGGGCGGAGACGTTCGAGGATGCCGTCGCGCTGCCCAGCACGCACCAATATGGCAATGGTGTCGCCATCTTCACCCGCAACGGCCATGCCGCGCGCGAATTCGCGGCGCGGGTGAATGTGGGGATGGTGGGGATCAACGTGCCGATCCCGGTGCCGGTCGCCTATCACAGCTTCGGCGGCTGGAAGCGCTCCGCGTTCGGCGATCACAACCAGCATGGCACCGAAGGCGTCCGCTTCTGGACGAAGGTGAAAACGGTCACGCAGAAATGGCCGGACGGATCGGCGGAAGGCGGGAACAGCTTTGTCATCCCGACGATGGGGTAAGCGCCATGACGACAATCGCATTCATCGGGCTGGGCAATATGGGCGGCGGCATGGCCGCGAATCTGGCCGCCAAGGGGTTCGCGGTGCGCGCCTTTGACCTGTCTGCGGACGCGCTGGCGAAGGCGGAAGCGGCGGGCTGCACGCGTGCCGCTTCGGCCGAAGCGGCGGTGGCGGGCGCGGATGTGGTGGTGTCCATGCTGCCCGCCGGCGCGCATGTGGCTGCCGTGTATCGCGACGCCGTGTTCGGCAAGGCGGCACCCGGCACGCTGCTGATCGATTGCTCCACAATCGACGTCGCCACCGCCAAAGAACTGGGCGCGGAGGCGGCGGCGAAGGGCTATGTCGCTGTGGATGCGCCGGTTTCCGGCGGGATCGCGGCGGCGAATGCAGGCACGCTCACCTTCATGGTCGGCGGCACGGATGAGGGCTTCACCCGCGCGAAACCCGTGCTGGAAGCGATGGGCAAGGCGGTGATCCACGCCGGAGACAGCGGGGCGGGGCAGACAGCGAAAATCTGCAACAACATGCTGCTGGGCGCTTCGATGATCGCCACGGCCGAGGCATTCGTGCTGGCGAACAAGCTGGGGCTGGACCCGCAGCGTTTCTACGACATCGCCTCGGTGTCGTCCGGCCAGTGCTGGTCGATGACGAGCTATTGCCCCTTGCCGGGCGTGGGGCCGGAAACGCCCGCCGATCGCGGCTATCAGGGCGGCTTCGCGGTGAACCTGATGCTGAAGGATTTGCGGCTGGCGGCAGAGGCCGCGAACAGCGCCTATGCCAGCACGCCGATGGGTGCGCGGGCGCTGGAATTGTATGAAGCCTTCGCCGCCGAAGGGCAGGGCGGGCTGGACTTCTCCGCGATCATCAAGGCGCTGGACTGAGGCGCGTGATGGCATAAAAAGCGCGAATGCCTGCTCGCCAATCCGGGCCTTCGCGCCCGGCCATCCTGTTCGTCTGCCTCGGCAATATCTGCCGCTCTCCGCTGGCGGAGGGGGCATTCCGCGCCCGCGCCACGGCGGCGGGGCTGGACGTCATGGCGGATTCCGCCGGTACGGGGGACTGGCATGTCGGCCATCCGCCGGACCCGCGCGCGCAGGCCGTCGCGCGGGCGAACGGCGTGGATATCAGCGGCCTGCGCGCCCGGCAGGTGCGGCTGGATGATTTCACCCGCTTCAGCCACATTTTCGCGGCCGATCATGCCAATCTCGGCAATCTCCGCCGCCTTGCGCCCGATCCGTCGCCCGCCGAACTGGCGCTGCTGCTCGATCTGGTGAAGGGCAGGCAGGGGCAGGCCGTGGCAGACCCCTATTATGGCGACGCGCAGGATTTCGCCCGCAGTTGGGCCGAGGTGGACGCCGCTGCACAGGCGCTCGTCGCGCGGCTTCTCAATCACTGAAAAGCCCCGGCAACGCCAGCTGCACGGGCCTTGAGACATAGCGCTCCGCCTCCTCCAGCCGGATCGCTCCCTTCATCGGCAGCCTCCAGCGCGCCAGCCGCCGCAACGGCGATCCATCGGGCCGCTTCAGCGCCAGAAACACCTCGTCCACCGTCCAGCGGATCGGCCTGTGCAGCGCGCGCGGATCGGCAAGGCCGCCGCCATAGGCCAAGGTGACATGCGGATTGAGCCGCGAGAGCGGGGTGGTGACAACGGCCTGCCGCAGCGCAGCCCGATGCAGATCATAGGCCAGATAACCGGGCAGCCGGTCCCGTCGGGAACGGGCAAGGACGATGGCATCATGGAAGGCCATCATCTGATCAAACTGCAACTCGAACGCGCCCACACGCGGTGCCAGCTTCATGCCGCACAACTTGTCCAGCAACTCCACCGGCGGCTCATCGCCCTTGTGCACGCCCAGCAGCGTGAGATGCAGCTTGTCGTGGCGAAAGCTGGCGCCAGTCCCCAGCCGCGCCCACGCATCAGACATGGGTTTGATGACGTCCGGCGGCGGCACAGCCGCGAAATAGAGGTTGGCCTTGTGCGAAGGCCGCGCCGAGCTGGCGCGGGCAAGGTTTCGGGACGGGCGCGAATCGGCGAACATTCGCAGAGCATAGATCAGAACATAAGTAGAACAAATGGGATAATCGACATAGCGTAGTCCATCGTTCGAGCACGGCTACCTGCGGGCAGGGGGCACATCCATGTGGTATGGACGGCAGCGACGATGCCTTCCTCAAGGCCGTATTCACTAAGGCCTTCCGCTGTGTAGTGGCCGAAGGTTCCATTAGCTCAGAGATTATCTCAATTTTGACGGATCCTTGATCCTGAATATTCGAAAGCTGCAGTAACCGTTCATCTTGTAGAACGTGAAGGCGGTGTGTCCTACAATCGCACCGGGACCACTTGGAAATGCTGTGTAAGGCCAAACAAGGTCTGCAGAGCTGCCAACACGATTAACTTCCCGCACGTCGTTCGCAAAATTTGGCTCAAAGCTTTTTAGCAAACTTTTGGCGAGCACGCGGGTGTTTGGCACGCCAACGCATTTTTTATCAACGACAGGAAAGCGAACTTCGTATAGTCCGATTCTTCCGGTATCGTCATATGCGATGCCTACATATCCTTTAAGAGTGCCTAATGAGTAGACGAAAAAGGCGGGCTTGGAAAAACCTAGATAGTAGCCACCCGAATCTTTGAGCGGGGCAGGGTCGCGCCATTCGGCCCCAAAGGACTGCGTAAATGTGAGAGCCCGTTCCATATCCGGGAAGAGACCGGTCGAATCCTCAGCACAGGCGGATGTGACGCCAGCCGATAAACATATGGCAACCGTCAACTTGAGGTAGTTCCGTCCATTCCGCGACATTCACAACGCTCCACACATATCTAGATATCGTGCAAGGCCACAAATCTAGAAACCCATGAGTAGGTGATCGCGCGGGGCATGGTAAGATGTTTCCCGGACCGCAAACAGGTGAGGCCGACGGGGTGGGCTACCGTCCTTAACAACATTTTGGGCGGCCCCCGCTGCAGAGGAGGCGAGGGGCTAAGAGAAAGCGATCACCCAAACCTGCCCCACAATTTTCCAATTTTGCCGCTTAAAGCATTGTTTTTATTGCAAAAAAGGAAATTGGTCGGGGAAAGAGGATTCGAACCTCCGGCCTCTGCCTCCCGAAGGCAGCGCTCTACCAGGCTGAGCTATTCCCCGGACCGAGGCGGCGGGATAGTCGCGGGGGGTGGCCGCGTCAACATGGAAACGCGGCTATCCAGCAAAAACAGCGCGCAATTCCTCCAGCGCCACAATCTTCTCGCGCGGGGCGCCGGTTCGTGCACGGGAAACCTCCAGTGCGTCGATCATCTGCCAGTCGGCGAAATCGGCCACCTGCACCCCGCGCGCGGCCAGCAGCGCGTCGATCCCGGCGCGGCCGGGCTTGCCGCCTGCCACCGGAGTCGCTGCGATCCGTTCCACCAGCGCGAAGCCATCCGGCCGGTTGGTGCCGATGGTGCCCGAAGGCCCGCGCCGCGCCCAGCCCACGCACCACAGACCCGGCGCAATCAGCCCGTCCACATTCACGAAACGCCCCGCCGTTTCGTCGAACGGCACGCCCGGAATCGGCGTGCTGCGATAGCCGATCGCCGCCACCACCAGCCCGCAGGGGATCGTCTCCGTCTCGCCCGTGTCGATGGCTTGGCCGTCCTCGTCCAGCCGGGTTTTCATCACCTCCAGCGCTTCCACATGGGACCTGCCGATCACCCGCAGCGGGCGGCGGAAGAAATCGAGGCTGATTGTCACTGGCTTGGCTGCGTCCGGCCCGGCGGCAGCAAATTTGCGCAGCACCTCCACCACCCGGCGCTGGCCGCTGTCCAGCCAGCCGTCCTCCTCGGCGGGGGGGAAGTCTGCCGCGCGCACCAGCGGTGTGGCGCGGGCCAGTTCTCCCAGTTCCCCCACTTCCTTCAGCGTGAAGCTCGCCTGATGCGGCCCGCGCCGCCCCAGCACATGCACGCGGCGCACCTTCGATTGCGCCAGCGGGTCCAGCGCATGGTTCACGATGTCGCTGTCTTGCAGTTCCGCCACCGTCTTGGCGAGGATGCGCGCGCAATCGATGGCGACATTGCCATTGCCCACCACCACCGCGCTTTCCACGCCCAGCGGCGGGGCGAGATCGCGGAAATCCGGGTGGCCATTGTACCAGCCCACGAACGCGGCGGAGCCGACAACGCCGGGCAGCTCCGCGCCGGGCACGCCCAGCGGACGATCCTGCGGGGCCCCCACGGCCAGCACGACATCGTCGTAAATGCCCGTCAGCTCGGTGGCTGAGATGTCCGTGCCGATGGCGACATTGCCCAGAAAGCGCACGCGCGGGTCCGCCGCGACCTGATCATATCGGCGCGATACAGCCTTGATGGATTGATGATCCGGTGCGACGCCCGCGCGGATCAACCCATAGGGCGTCGGCAGCCGGTCTATGATGTCGATCCGGACGTGTTCGCCCATCGCCTTCAGCGCGGCCTCTGCCGTGTAGAATCCGGCCGGCCCCGATCCGATGATCGCCAATGTGCGCATCGCGCCTCTCTCCCGCAGTCTCCCGGTGGCAAGAGTGGCCGCAATGCGCGCGCTGCGCAACCTATTGGTCTGCAACCTATTGGCCGGGCTGGTTCAGCACCGCCTCCAGGCAGCCCTCCATCGCCTTGGCGCTGTGCGTCGTCAGCGCGATGAAGCTGCGCCGTGCGTCCGCCGGATCGCTGCGCCGTGTCAGCATGCCGCGATCCACCATCATCTTGATCGTGCGCAGCGCCGTGGTGGTCGGCACGGCGGCGGCGATGCACAGGCTGGAGACGCTGACGGGCCGCTCCTCCATCCGGGCGGCGGCGAGATCCAGCAGGATGTCCCATACCGGATCGGACAGCAGGTCTGCCGCGAAGAAGCGTTCGCGGTTGCGCCGGGCCTTGATGTGCGCGCGGATTCGCGCCGCCGTCACGGCACGCGCCTGTTCCGCGCCGCGCAGCCCTGCCAGATCGGCGAGCGCCGCCGCCACCCGCTCGGCATCGCGCTTCAGCGCTGCCAGCCGCTCGTCCGCCTCATATTCGGAGCGCGCGTCTGCTGCCCCACCGGACAATCCGGCCGCGATTTCGGCGGCGGCCGCTGCAAGATGCTCGGGCTGGCCGACGATTTTCAGTGGTCGTTCCAGCAGCAGGCCGACCGCTTCGGCATCTGCGTCTCCGGCCAGCAGGATCAGCGGGATGTGGGCGAATTCGGGCGATTGCAGCGTCGCGGCGAGGTCTGGTTCCACCTCTGCTGCGTCGATCAGCAGCAAGTCCGGCCGCTCGCGGCGCAGTTGGGCCGAAATGTCGCTCTCGCCCGTAACCAATTGCCATTGCCGCAGATCCGCCAGCGGCAAGCCGGTTCCGAGCAGCAAAATCTTCAGTGGATAACTGGTGGAACAGTTCATTCCGGATGTATCATAATCGGCCAAGTCGCGCTCCTAACCCAAAGAAAACCATATGGTTTCCCCGGTCAGATTCACGCCGCGCCGCCCTCCGGCCATGGCAAATCCACCAGAGCGGTCGTATCGCGGCTCAAGGCTGCCCGCCAGCCGTGCCACAGATCGTCCGCCGACCCGCAGACAGCTATGCCGGTCGGCAGGAAAAGGTCAACGGCAACTGCCCGCAGAACGGCCTTAACGGCGGTTTCGGGCACGGGTTGAAAGGCAGCATCTGAGCGGTTCCGGCAAGCGCATCTGATGGTTCAGGCACCCGCCGCAAGGCGGCCGCTGGAAGGAGCGGGCCTGAAGCAAGATATGGATTTCAGCCTGGCGCGATCCCGAAAGGGCCGGGCAGGCACGTCGCAAAAATGGGTCGATCAACTTCAGCAAACACCCCCGGCAGGAGCATAGAGGGATGGGCGAAGTTCCGATGTCCGGCGCGGGCAGCCTGCCAAGGGGGCCGCGCGCGTCTGCAGAGCTGATCGGCGGCTCCGCCGCCATGCGCCGCCTGCGCGAAACCATTGCCCGCGTCGCGCCGTCAGACGCGACCGTGCTGCTCACCGGCCCGTCCGGCAGCGGCAAGGAAAATGCCGCCCGGGCGCTGCACGCCGCAAGCCCGCGCGCCACCGGCCCGTTCGAGGCCGTGAACTGTGGCGCGATCCCGCACGATCTGGCCGAAGCCGAGCTGTTCGGCGCGGAAGCCGGGGCCTACACCGGCGCCAGCCGAACCCGCATCGGCCGGCTGGAAGCCGCGCACGGCGGCACGCTGTTTCTGGACGAAGTGGGCGATCTGCCGCTGCCGTTGCAGGTGAAGCTGCTGCGCGCGCTGGAAACCCGCAGCGTCGAACGGCTGGGCGGCGGCCGCCCCATCGCTGTCGATTTCCGCCTTGTGGCTGCCACCAACGTCGATCTGGAAGCTGCGGTCGACACCCGTCAGTTCCGCGCCGATCTCTACTGGCGGCTCGCCGTGGTGCTGCTGGACCTGCCGCCGCTCGCCGCCCGGCTGGAGGATATCGAGGCCCTCGTCGCCCATTTCGCCGATGCGCAGCGCCTGCGCCTGCACCTGCCCGCAGACGGGCTGGCGCGCCTGCAGGCGCATCACTGGCCCGGAAATCTGCGCGAACTCCGCAACTTCGTCGATCGCGCGCTGGCGCTGGGCGAGCGCCTGCTGCCCGCCGAAACGGTGGACCGGCTGCTCACCCCGCGCCGCCGCACCATGGAGGCGTGGTTGCAAGCCCCCGCCGCCACGCCCGCCCCGCGCACAGCCAGTCTCGCCGACAGCCTCGCGGTGGAGGCCAACCCGCTGGCCCCCATGGCGCTGAAACAATTGCTGGCCGAAGCCGAGGCCACGCTGATCGCGCAGGCGCTCGCCGCCTCCAACGGCACCATCGCCGAATCCGCCCGCCTGCTGGGGCTGAAACGCACCACGCTGGTGGAAAAGCTGAAGCGCATGGGGCTGAAAGCCGCAAACGAGGCGGCTTGAGGGGAGGGCGGGCGCGGTGCGGTTTAGTGAAGGCGGTGGGGTGTTTGGTGACTCCGGCGGCCAATGGCTCTGACCTTGGAACCCGGCTCCCGGTTTTTTGCCTCCGGCGGCCGGGCTCTGCCCGGACCCGGCAGGGAAATGATTTCCCTGCACCCTCAACATTTGCGTTGCGGCCCACCTACCACGTCGTGCGAGTGATCCACTTTGATTGCCTGCGGCGCTACGAAGCCCTCTCCCCCTGCAAGGGGGAGAGTTGGAGAGGGGGTGTCACCGCTGGGCCTGAGCCTCAGAGATCACAACAAGGGGGACAGAAGCGCCTCAGGCCATAATCCAACGCTGCCCACAACCTCAGCGTCACCCCGGACTTGATCCGGAGGGGGGGCGCTTCATCTTCCAACGTTGCCGAAGAACAGCGGGACCCCGGATCAAGTTCGGGGTGACGTGCGGAGATTTAACGGAAAAACAAGGAATGCGGGTGCAGGGAGCACGGCTCCCTGCCGGGCAAGTTTGAGGGGGCAAAGCCCCCTCAACCGCAACGTCGCCGCTTCACCACGGCAACGCCGCCGAAGCTCAGCGCTTGGCGATATCCACATAATCCCGCTGCGCCGCGCCGGTGTACAGCTGGCGCGGGCGGCCGATCTTTTGTTCCGGGTCGCCGATCATTTCGTTCCACTGCGCCACCCAGCCCACGGTGCGGGCCAGTGCGAACAGCACGGTGAACATGCTGGTGGGGAAGCCGATGGCAGACAGGATGATACCCGAATAGAAGTCCACGTTCGGGTAGAGCTTCTTGGAGACGAAATATTCGTCCTTCAGGGCGATCTGTTCCAGTTCGCGGGCGACATCGAACACGGGATCGGAAACGCCCAGCTTTTCCAGCACTTCCTTGGCGGTCTGCTGCATCACCGTCGCGCGCGGATCGTAGTTTTTGTACACACGGTGGCCGAAGCCCATCAGCCGGAACGGATCGTCCTTGTCTTTCGCGCGGGCGATATATTCCGGGATGCGTTCCGGGCGGCCGATTTCGCGCAGCATGTTCAGCGCTGCTTCGTTCGCGCCGCCGTGCGCCGGGCCCCACAGGCAGGCGATGCCCGCCGCCATGCAGGCGAACGGGTTCGCGCCGGAGGAACCGGCCAGCCGCACCGTGGAGGTGGAGGCGTTCTGCTCATGATCGGCGTGCAGGATGAAGATACGGTCCATCGCCCGCTCGATCACCGGATCGACGACATAGGGCTCGGCCGGCACGCCGAAGGTCATCTTCAGGAAATTGCCGGTGTAGCTCAGCGAGTTATCGGGATAAACGAAGGGCTGGCCGACGGAATATTTATAGGCCATCGCCGCGATGGTGGGCATCTTCGCGATCAGCCGGTTGCTGGCGATCATGCGCTGCTTGGGATCATCGACGTCGGTGGAATCATGATAGAAGGCAGACAGCGCGCCGACCACGCCGCACATGATGGCCATCGGGTGGGCATCGCGGCGGAAGCCGCGGAAGAATTGCAGCAGCTGCTCATGCACCATGGTGTGGCGGCTGATGGTATATTCGAAGCGCTTCAGTTCTTCGGCGGAGGGCAGTTCGCCTTCGGTCAGCAGATAGGCGACTTCCATGAAGCTGGATTTTTCCGCCAGCTGCTCGATGGGGTAGCCACGGTGCAGCAGCACGCCCTTGTCGCCATCGATGTAGGTGATGGCGGATTCGCAGGATGCCGTGCTGGTGAAGCCGGGATCGAAGGTGAAGGCACCCGTCTGGCCATAGAGCTTGCGGATATCGATGACTTGCGGGCCGATGGTGCCGTCTTTCACCGGCATCGTTACGCTCTTGTCGCCGAGGGTGAGTGTGGCTTCTGCGCTCATATCTGCCCTTCCAATCCCGTTTGCCGGGCGCGTTCAGCGCCCTTTGAACTCTGTTGCGCATTCGTATGCGCTTCGCGAACCATCCCGCTCTGCGGCGGGTTCCTTACCCGAGCGCGTCGTCAATGCGCCCTATGCTTTCGTCGCGCCCCAGCGCCGCCATCACGGCGAACACGCTGGGGGCGTTGGGCTGGCCGGTCAGCGCCGCGCGCAGCGGCCCGGCCACCTTGCCCAAACCCAGCCCCCGGTTTTCGGCCACCGCCTTGGCGGCCGTTTCCAGAGCTTCGCGATCCCATGAGGGAACCGCCGCCAGCGCTGCCCGGGTTTCCGCCAGCAGCGCCTTGCCGTCGGCGTCTAGCAACTTTGCAGCGCCCTCGTCCATCGCCAGCGGGCGATTGCGAACGAGAAACAGCGCCGACGATGCCAACTCGTTGAGATTCTTCGCTCTCGGCTTCAGCTCGTCCATGCTGCGGAGCAGAATCGCGCGGCTGTCAGCGCCCAGCGGCGCGCCCAGCAGCGCCTCCATCCGGGGCGCGGCCAGATCCACAAGCCTCTGATTGTCGGCCTGTTTCATATAATGCGCGTTCACGCTCTCCAGCTTCTTCAGGTCGAAGCGGCCCGGCGAACGGCCGACGCCGTCCAGATCGAACAGCTTCACCGCCTCGTCGCGCGTGACGAGTTCGGTGTCGCCATGGCCCCAGCCAAGGCGCAGCAGGTAGTTTTCCAGCGCTTCGGGCAGGATGCCCATTTCGTCACGATAGGCTTCCACCCCCAGCGCGCCGTGCCGCTTGGACAGTTTCGCACCATCCGGCCCATGGATCATCGGCACATGCGCATAGACAGGCTCCGGCCAGCCCAGCGCCTTGATGAGCGCCAGTTGCCGGAACGTGTTGGTCAGATGATCGTCCCCCCGGATGACATGGGAAACGGCCATGTCATGATCGTCCACCACCACGGCCAGCATATAGGTGGGGGTGCCGTCCGAGCGCAGCAGCACGAAATCGTCCAGCACCTCGTTCGCCTGTGTCACCCGGCCTTGCACCTGATCGTCGATCACCGTCTCACCCGTCTGCGGGGCCTTCAGCCGCACCACAAAGGGCAGGTCCGGAGTGTCGGTGCGATCCCGCCAGCGGCCGTCATAGCGCTGCGGCAGGCCGTTCGCCTTCTGATCTTCGCGCATCGCTTCCAGCTCTTCGGCTGTCGCATAGCAGCGATAGGCCTTGCCTTCGGCCAGCAGCCGATGGGCTATGGCCGCGTGGCGATCCGCGCGGGCGAACTGGAACAGCGGCGGCTTGTCGGGCGAAAGGTTCAGCCAGTTCATGCCGTCGATGATCTTGGCGATGGCATCGTCGGTGGAACGCGCCCTGTCCGTATCCTCGATTCGCAGCAGGAAGCTGCCGCCATGGTGGCGCGCATAGAGCAGGTTGAACAGCGCCGTGCGCGCCCCGCCGATGTGCAGATAGCCGGTGGGGGAGGGGGCAAAACGGGTGACGGGCCGGGGCAGGCCCGCATAGTCGGGAAGCACGGTATCGCTTGCGTCTGTCATCAAAGGGTCCGATTGAGGCCCCCGGGGTCGGCGGAGGCGAAGGGGCTGAAGTCGGCGCGTGGCTAGCACCATCGACGCATATGGGCAAAAGGCGATTGGGGTGCCCCATGGCCTGACGCAGCGCGTGGCGGAATTTGTGAGCGCGCAACAACGCCAGCTGATCCTGTTCGCGCCGGTGGCGCTGGCAGGCGGAATCGGCCTGTGGTTCGCGCTGCCTTTCAATGGTCAGCGGCAGGCGGCGCTGATCGCGGGTCTTGCGCTGGCGCTGCTGGGGCTGGCGGCCTCTGGCTTTGCACGGCGGCTGATCGTGGTGCTGGGGCTGCTGCTGGCGCTGGGGGTTGGCGCGGCGGAATTCCGCAGCGCCCAAGTTGCCGCACCCCGGCTGCACCACCGGCTGACGCCCTTTGATACCAGCGGCACTGTGCTGGCGGTGCGGCCGCAGCAGGGCGGCGCGCGCCAATCCATCCTGCTGCTGCGCGACGCCACTGCGGTGGACCCGGCCGTGACGGTGCGGCTGTCGCTGCACACGCCGCCGCCGGGCTGGCTGCGCCCCGGCGCGCGAATCGCCGGGCTGGCCAGCCTTGGCCCGCCGCCCGCGCCTGCCGTGCCGGGCGGCTATGATCCGGGCCGCCGCGCGTGGTTCGAGGGCGTGTCTGCCACCGGGCGGTTCTTCGGCGATATCCGCCTGCTGGCCCCCGCGCCGGGCGGGCCGCCGCCGCTGGCCGCCATCCGGGCGCGGGGCAGCGCGGCGACGATGCAGGCGCTGGGCGGGGACGCAGGCGCGATCGCGGTGGCGCTGATCTACGGCGAGCAGGGGCATATCCGCCCCGATCTGCTGGAGGCGATGCGCACGGCGGGGCTGGCGCATATCCTGACGGTGTCGGGCTTCCACATCGCCGTGGTGGTGGGGGGCGTGCTGCTGCTGTTGCGCCGCCTGCTGGCGCTGTGGCCATGGCTGGCGCTGCGCTTTTCCGTCACCCGGATCGCGGCGGTGGGGGCTGGCGTGGCGGGCACGCTGTACATGCTGCTCTCCGGTGCGGACCTGCCTGCGGTGCGGGCGACGATTGCCGCCTGGGTGGTGCTGGGGGCGCTGATGCTGGGGCGCGATCCGTTGTCTTTGCGGCTGATCGGCTTCGCGGCGCTGCTGATCCTGCTGGCCCGGCCGGAGGCGCTGCTGAACCCCAGTTTCCAGCTGAGTTTCGCCGCCGTCACGGCGCTGGCGGCGTTGGCGGCGTCTGAACTGGGCGCGCAGCTGCGGGCGCACCGCGAGGACGGGCCGCTGCGGCGGCTGGGTCGCCATGTCGCCGCGCTGGTGATGACGGGGCTGGTGGTGGAACTGGCGCTGACGCCCATCGTGCTCGCCCATTTCGGCCGCGCGGGGGTTTATGGGCTGTTCGCCAATTTGCTGGCCATTCCGCTGACGGGGCTGATCATCATGCCGCTGCTGGGGTTGTGGCTGGCGCTGTCCCTGATCGGGCTTGGCCCGCTGGTTGCGCCGCCGCTACGCTGGTCCCTGAACGCGCTGGCGGGCATCGGCGAGACGGTGGCGGGGTGGCCCGGCGCATCGGTGCAACTGGCCGCCATGCCGATGCCCGCGCTGCTGGTGATGCTGGCTGGCGGGCTGCTGATCGCGCTGCTGACGGGGCGGGCGCGCTGGCTGGGGCTGCAGCTGGTGCTGGCGGGGGCGCTGGCGGCGTTGCTGGCTCCGCGCCCGAACCTGTTCATCAGCGCGGATGGGCGGCAGGTCGCGGTGGTCGCCGATGGGCGGTTGCATACGCTGCGCGGGCATCGCGACGGCTTCCTCATCCACAGCTGGTCCGAACAGGCGGCTGCCGCGCCCACGGCCCGGCTGTCCGATCTGCCCGGCGCGCGTTGTGCGGAGTTTGGCTGCGAAGTGGCGCTGCCGGGCCTCAGGCTGCTGGCACTGACGGATGATCTGCCCGCGGACATCAGCCGCCGCTGCGCGCGCGCCGATCTGGTGACGGCCCCGCTGGTGCTGCACAGCCCCTGCGCGCCGCGCGGGCGCAAGCTGGACAAGGCGGCGCTGCGGCTGGAAGGCGCGGTTGCGATCCGCACGGTGACGGGCCGGTTCGACAGCGTGGCGAGGCGTGCGGGCGATCAGCCTTGGTCCCCTTCGGCCCTTCCCGGCCTCCGCCCGCGCCTGCTAGGGGGCATGGAATGGACGGGCGTGATCTCGGAATGACGGAAAGCGGCGCGGCCGACAGGCTCGCCGAATTGGCAGCGCTGATCGCGGAGCATAGCCGCCTTTATTATCAGGATGATGCGCCGCATATCTCAGACGCGGATTTCGATGCGCTGGTGGAAGAAAATAAGGCGCTGGAGGCGCGATTCCCGCAACTGGTGCGCGCCGATTCGCCCAGCCGCCGGGTGGGGGCGCCGGTCGCCTCCGGCTTCGGCAAGGTGCGGCACGCCCGGCCGATGCTCAGCCTCGACAATGGTTTTTCGGAAAGTGACGCGCTGGAGTTCGAAGCGCGGGTGAAGCGCTTCCTGAACTGGCCCGAGGGGGAGGCGCTGATCTTCACCTCCGAAGCCAAGATCGACGGGCTTTCGCTGAACCTGCGCTATGAAGGCCGCCGCCTCGTCACAGCCTCCACGCGCGGCGATGGCGCGGAGGGTGAGGATGTGACCGCCAACGCGCGGACGGTGGGCGTGATCCCGCAAATACTGCCCGATGACGCGCCGGATGTGGTGGAGGTGCGCGGCGAAGTTTACATGACATGGGCGGCGTTTCAGGCGCTGAACGCCGCGCAAGAGGCAGCGGGGGGCAAGATCTTCGCCAACCCGCGCAACGCGGCGGCCGGTTCGCTGCGGCAGATCGATTCCGGCGTCACCGAGTCGCGCACGCTGGCTTTTTATGCCCATGGCTGGGGCGAATTGTCCGCTCCGGTAGGGGAGACGCAGTTTGATTGCATGAAGCGTTTCGAAAGCTGGGGTTTCCCGGTTTCCGATACGCTGCGCCGCTGCAACGGCATGGCGGAGGTGCTGGAAAGCTATCGCGCGCTGCAACAGGCGCGGCCCACGCTGGGCTATGATATCGACGGGCTGGTCTCCAAGGTGGACAGCCTCGCGTTGCAGGATCGGCTGGGGCAGGTGGCGCGCCACCCCCGCTGGGCGCTGGCGCACAAATTCCCCGCCGAACGCGCGCTGACGGAGCTGTTGGCGATCGACATTCAGGTGGGGCGCACGGGCGCGCTGACGCCGGTCGCGCGGCTGAAGCCGGTGAATGTGGGCGGCGTCGTCGTCACCAACGCCACGCTGCACAATGAGGACGAGATTCGCCGCAAGGGTGTGCGCGTGGGCGACACGGTGGAACTGCAACGCGCAGGCGACGTGATCCCGCAGATACTGGGCTGGACGGGCGACGAAACCGCCCATGCTGCGCGCGCCGAATATGTCTTCCCCGATCATTGCCCCCAATGCGGCAGCCTCGCCGTGCGCGAGGACGGGGAGGTCGTGCGCCGCTGCACCGGGGGGCTGATTTGCCCGGCGCAGCGCTATGAACGGCTGCGCCACTTCGTCTCCCGCCGCGCCGTCGATATCGACGGGCTGGGCGGCAAAAGCCTTGAGGAATTCATCGCGCTCGGCTGGATCGCCAACCCGGCCGACATCTTCCGCCTGCACCTTCACGCCGACGAGCTGAAGGGCCGCGAAGGCTGGAAGGAGCGGAGCGTTCAGAACCTGATCGACAGCATCGAGGCGCGGCGTGGCGTGGGGCTGGACCGGCTGCTGTTCGGGCTGGGTATTCGCCATGTGGGCGAAGTGACGGCGCGCGATCTGGCGCGCAGCTACAATGTCTGGCCGAATATCGAGGCGCTGCTGGAGAGGCTGGTGGCGCACGCCCCCGAACCGGCGCTGGGCGAAACAGAGGAAAAGTATTGGAAGCGCGTGGCGGCAGGCCGCGCCGAACTGGTGGGGGTGGGCGGGGTCGGCCCCGAAGTCGCCTCGGCCCTCGCCGATTTCTGGCGCGAGCCGCACAACCGCGATCTGGTGCACGATCTGCTGCGCGAAGTCAGCCCGGCGGAGGTGCGGCTGGAAACCCGCGAAAGCCCGGTTTCCGGCAAGACAATGGTGTTCACCGGCACCCTGCAAAGCATGGGCCGGGATGAAGCCAAAGCAAAGGCGGAAGCACTGGGCGCGAAAGTGGCGGGCAGCGTCAGCGCGAAAACCGACATCGTGGTGGCGGGCGCGGATGCGGGATCGAAACGGGCAAAAGCGGAGGCGTTGGGCGTGCAGGTGATTTCGGAAGGTGAGTGGCTGGGGATTCTGGCCTCCGGTAGTTAACCCCACAACGTCACCCCGGGCTTGACCCGGGGTCCAGCTTTTCTTCTCAGCCTCACCGCATAGCCAGTTCCTCATACAGATCACGCCAATCCGGGTTCGCTGCCTCGATCAGCTCGAACTTCCACGCCCGCTGCCAGCGCTTGATCCGCTTTTCCTGCGCGATACAGGCCCGCATATCCGGCCCCCGTTCCGCCCACACGAGCCGGTTCAGCCCGTAACGAATACAGAAATCCGAGCCTTCCCCATTGCGATGCTGAAGAACCCGCGCGGCGAGATGCGACGTCACGCCGACATAGATCGTGCCGTGATAGCGGTTGGCCATGATGTAGACCCAGCCGCCGTGTTGCTCGCGATCCATAGGGCGGAGGGTGAAAGACAGCTGGACCCCGGGTCAAGCCCGGGGTGACGAAAAGAGGAGTTTCCACGGTTACGATTATAGCGCGGCAGTTCCTCAATCCGTCACCCCGGGCTTGACCCGGGGTCCAGCTTCTCTGTGCAACCGGCCGGAAGTCGCTACAAGCTGTCGATCTGCCACCCGCGCCCCGCTGTTTCCCGCCTTGCGCCGCGCAGCGCGGCGCGGCGATTTGCAGGCGCGTCCTTGCGGAACAGCAGCACTGGCCATTCGCGGCGCGGGGAGCGGTTGATCAGGGTCAGCCCTTGCGCGTGGTAGGCGGCGATCACCTTCCCGGCCTGCGGTTGCAGCAGCCCGGCGAGGATCAGATGCCCGCCGCGCGCCACCACGGCGGAGACGGACGGGGCCAGCGCCACCAGCGGGCCGGCCAATATGTTGGCGAACACCAGATCATAGGGCGCGCGGCCCGCGATCAGCGGATGCTCTACGCCGGGGGCTGCCAGCAGGCTGATCGCGCCCGCGCCGCGCCCCAGCGGCACACCGTTCAGCCGGGCGTTTTCCACCGCCACTTTCGCGGCCACCGGGTCCAGATCGGCCGCCGTCAGCCGGGCTTTCGGGAACAGCTTGCGCGCGGCGAAGGCGAGCAGGCCCGAGCCGGTGCCCACGTCCAGCACATTGCGTTTGCTGCCTTGCTTCGCCAGCCCGGCCGCCATGGCGATGCAGCCCGCCGTGGTGGCGTGCTGGCCGGTGCCAAACGCCAGCCCCGCGTCGATGCGGATTGGCCATTGCCCCGGCTTCTGCCCGCCCTGCGCTTCTCCGGTGTGCACATGGAAGCGGCCGATATCCACCGGCTCCAGCCCGGCTTGCGACAGCGTGACCCAATCCTCATCCGGCAACAGGGAGACGCTCGGCGCGGCCGCCGATGACGGGGCGAGCGCCGCGAAGGCCGCCAGCAGGTCCGCGCCCGGCTCCTCCTCGTGATACAGCCGCAGTTCCCAACCGTCCGCCGTTTCGGCAGCGGCAAGGCTGGGCATCGGCTCTGCGCCGGGGAAGGGATCGTCCAGCAGCGCGGCCATGTCCGCCTCGGCACGCGAACAGGGCAGGGTGGCGAGCCAGCTGCTCATGCCTGCACCCGCAGCGCGGCTTCGATGGCGGCTTCGGCTGCCGCCTTGCGCCCGGCCCATGTGCCGGAAATCACTTGCGGTTCGATCCCGCGCGCCTTGAATTCCGCCAGCACCAGTTCATGGAAGCGCTGCCGCTGCGTGTCCTGCCCGAACATGCGCACCGGGTCTGCGACGAAGGGCACATCGGGCAGCAGCAGCAGGTGCAGGTCTGCCCGGCTGGCGCGGCTCGCAAGGATGGGGTCGCGCGCGCCGAACAACATGCTGGCCCACACCGTGGTCATCACGATGTCGGTATCCTCGATCAACACCGGCGGGTTGGCGGCGGCGGCCTGATCGGCGGCGATCTCATGCCCCTCGGCGATGGCGTAATGATCTTCCAGCGTGAGGTCGCGGCGCAGCCGTTCCGTGTAGGTGCGGCCGAATTCCGGCACCAGCAGCCCGCGATATTGCTTCGCCAGCATCGCCGCGAGGGTGGATTTCCCCACCGATTCCACCCCAGACAAGACCACCCGCAGCATCAAACCTGTTCCCGTTCCACCCGGCGCCATTCCCGCCAGCCATAGAGGGCGACCGCCAGCAGCACCGCATAGACGGCGCTGGTGAACCACAGCCCCTGAGAGGCATACAGCCCCACGGACACAAGGTTCACGAGGCACCACAGCACCCAGGTCTCCACCCGGCGGCGGGCCTGCCAGAACTGCGCGGAGAGCGCCAGCGCCGTGTTCAGGCTGTCTGCAAAGGGAACGGCGGCATCCGTCGTCAGGTGCAGCAGCAGCCCCACCAGCAGCGCGATCTTCAGCGTGCCGCCCAGCGTGAGCCATTTTTCCAGCCTGCTCATCCGCAGCACCGGCACTTCGCCGGTTGCCGCCATGGAGCGCCGCCAGTTGATCAGTCCATACAGATTCAGCGCCAAAAACAGGAATTGCAGGCCGAAGGCGGCATAAAGATGCGCCCGCCAGAACACGACCGCATAGAGGCTGACGGCGGCAATCCCGAAGGCATAGTTCCACATGGAGCGGCGCGCGACGAGCCACACATTGGCCAGCAGCAATGCAGAGGCGACCGCCTCGATCTGCCAGTTCACTGCCTGCGGCTCCCCGCAATGGCAGGTTGTCGAACCGGCACGCCGCCCCCAAGGCTCGGCGCGGGACATAGGGAAAGGTGCGGCATGGCGGGTTATCGGTGGCGGCAAAGGGGATGGCGTGTCAATCGAGGTCTGCACCATGCTTGATCCGATGCGCGACGGGAAGGCGGCGTTGCAGGCGCTGATCGAGCGCGGGCTGGCGGAATCCGTGACGGTGGGAGATGTCGCGCAATTGACCGGCGGAGCCTCCAGCGCGACCTACCGGGTGGAGATCGAGGATGGCAGCGGCCCGCGCCTGCTGATCTTCCAGCGCACCGCCGGAGACATGAATGACAGCGCGCCGCGCAGCGTGCAGGCCGATGTGCAGGCCCGCGCCGGGGCGCTGGGCGTGCCGGTGGCGCGAGTGATCGCGAAAACCCTGCCGTCCGATGATCTGGGCGACGGCGTGGTGACGGAACTGGTGGAAGGCGAAGGGCTCGCGCCGCGCTGGCTGCGCGGGGAGGGCTATACGGCTGCGCGCGCGGCGCTGACGGGCCAGTGCGCAGAGGCGCTGGCGCGGCTGCATTCGGCCCCCGTCAGCCATTGGGCTGACCTGCCGCTGAAGGGTGGTTCCGGCGCGGAGCTGCTGGCAGACATGTTCGGCTGGTATCGGCGGCTGGGGGTGGATGTGCCCGCCTTCGATCTGGCCTTCGCATGGCTGAAGCCGCGCATGCCGCAGACGCCCGCCAGCTGCCTAGTCCATGGAGACTTCCGCTCCGGCAACATCCTTGTCGGGCCTGAGGGGCTGACGGCGGTGCTGGACTGGGAGCTGACGCATCTCTCTGTGCCGGCCGAGGATCTGGCGTGGCTGTGCGTGCAGGCCTGGCGCTTCGGGCAATGGC
Organism: Sandaracinobacter neustonicus; assembly: GCF_006385875.1. Lineage (GTDB taxonomy): Bacteria > Pseudomonadota > Alphaproteobacteria > Sphingomonadales > Sphingomonadaceae > Sandaracinobacteroides > Sandaracinobacteroides neustonicus. The sequence goes on from NZ_VFSU01000024.1 coordinate 204,386, forward strand.
AGCTGCCGGTGGGCGGCTTCGGCACCCGCGCGGCGTTGCTGGAGGCCTATGGCGGCGGCGTGACGGCAGGCGAACTGCACATCTGGGAAGTCTATGGCAATCTGAAATGGGGCATGAGCTGCCTGCAACTGGCCGACGATCATGTCTCTGGCCGGGTGCCATCTGTGGAGCGCGCCGCCATCGGCCGGCGGGTGAGCGAAGTCGCAGCCGATCTCACCTATCTTCTGACTTTCGGGGAGCTTTGAGATGAGCCATCCAAGCGCGATCCAGCTGATCGAGGCCGTGCAAATCTTTCTGAAAGAGGCGGAAGCCGAACTGGACGGGCGGCTGGGCTTCCATGCGCGGGTGGCGGGAAACGCGCTCGCCATCGTGGCGCGCGAACTGGCGCAGCAGCCCGACGCGGCAGAGGCAGCGGCGCTGGCCCCGCTGGGCGGCGCGTCGGCCTTGTGCGAGGCGCTGAGGGCCGGGCAGCTCAGCCCGGATGACCCTGCGGTGCTGGGGCCGGTTCGGGCTGCCGTGCTGGCGCGGCTGGCGGTGGACAATCCACGCTATGCCACCTTTGCAAGGCTGCGGGATCGGGGTTAAAAAGTTGCGAATGCGTCGCAACAGCAGCCATGCGCCTGTGGCATGGCTGCCACGTTCACTTCGCAGGTGGTGCGACCATCGTCTCGACTGTTGCAACCGGGCAAAAACCGCCGCAATGCAGCCTGCGATAAGGGGATAGAAGGAAATAATCGCGCCATGGCTTCCAGCCGACCGCTGTCGCCGCACCTCTCCGTCTGGAAATGGCGGGTGCATGCGATCACTTCGATTACGCACCGGATCACCGGGAACGGCCTCGCCTTTGTGGGCCTTGCGCTGTTCGCATGGTGGCTGGCCGCCGCCGCGACCTCCAAAGAGGCGTATGAGACGTTCCTGTCCGTCGCGACCAGCCCGTTCGGCTGGCTGGTGTGGGTGGGGCTCAGCTGGTTCTTCTTCCAGCACCTGCTCTCGGGCATCCGCCACCTGCTGATGGACACCGGCTGGGGCTATGAGCTGGGCGTGGCCAAAGCCAGCGCCACTTGGACGTTCGTCGGCTCCGTGCTGCTCACCGCCCTGTTCTGGGGTGCGGTATTGTTCGGGCGGGGGGCTTTCTGATGGCCACGAAATTCCAGAGCGCCTCCGGGCTGAAGCAGGTGCGCGGCCTTGGCAGCGCTAAATCCGGCGTCCACCACTGGTGGCTGCAACGCGTGACGGCAGTGGGCACCTTCGCGCTGGCCCTGTGGTTCATCGCCTCGCTGATCCTGTTGCCTTCGCTGGATCATGGCAGCGTGGTCGCGTGGATCGGCCAGCCGCTGGTGGCGGTGCCGCTGCTGCTGTTGACGGTGTCCGTCTTCTGGCATGCGCGCCTCGGCAGCCAGGTGCTGATCGAGGATTATGTCCATTCCGAAGGGCTGAAGCTGCTGGCAGTGGTGGCCTTGAACTTCTTCAATCTGGGCGTGGGCGCGATCGCCGTCTTCTCCATCGCCCGCATCGCCTTCGGAGCCTGACCGTGTCGGAAGCTTACAAGATCATTGATCATACCTATGATACCGTCGTTGTCGGCGCGGGCGGCTCGGGCCTGCGCGCCACCATGGGCTCTGCCGAAGCAGGGCTGAAAACGGCCTGCATCACCAAGGTGTTCCCCACCCGCAGCCACACGGTGGCAGCGCAAGGCGGGATCGCCGCCAGCCTTGGCAACAACACGCCGGACCACTGGACCTGGCACATGTACGACACCGTGAAGGGGTCTGACTGGCTGGGCGATCAGGACGCCATCGAATATATGGTGCGCGAGGCTCCGGCTGCCGTTTACGAGCTGGAACATGCCGGTGTGCCGTTCAGCCGCAACCAGAACGGCACCATCTATCAGCGCCCGTTCGGCGGCCATATGCAGAATATGGGTGCCGGCCCGCCGGTGCAGCGCACCTGCGCCGCGGCAGACCGCACCGGCCACGCCATGCTGCACGCGCTCTATCAGCAGAGCCTGAAGTATGACGCGGATTTCTACATCGAATATTTCGCCATCGACCTCATCATGGAAAATGGGGCCTGCCGTGGCGTGATCGCCATCTGCATGGCGGATGGCTCCATCCACCGCTTCCGCAGCCATGCGGTCGTGCTGGCGACCGGCGGTTATGGCCGCGCCTATTTCTCCGCCACCTCGGCCCATACCTGCACCGGCGACGGCGGCGGCATGGTGCTGCGCGCGGGGCTGCCGTTGCAAGACCTTGAGTTTGTGCAGTTCCACCCCACCGGCATCTATGGTGCGGGCGTGCTGATCACCGAAGGCGCGCGCGGGGAGGGGGGCTATCTCACCAACTCCGAAGGGGAGCGCTTCATGGAGCGCTATGCCCCGTCCGCGAAGGATCTCGCCAGCCGCGACGTGGTGTCGCGCTCGATGGCGATGGAAATGCGCGAAGGCCGGGGTGTCGGCCCCAACAAGGACCATATCTTCCTGCACCTCGATCATATCGATCCCAAGGTGCTGCATGAACGGCTGCCGGGCATCACCGAAAGCGGCAAGATTTTCGCGGGCGTGGACCTCACGCGCGAACCGCTGCCGGTTACGCCCACGGTGCATTACAACATGGGCGGAATTCCCTGCAATTATCATGGGCAGGTCGTCACCAAGGTGGGCGATGACCCCGAAGTGGTGGTGCCGGGCCTGTTCGCGGTGGGCGAAGCGGCCTGCGTGTCGGTGCATGGCGCGAACCGGCTGGGGTCCAACTCGCTGATCGATCTGGTTGTGTTCGGGCGGGCGACTGGCCTGTTCCTGAAGGACAATCTGAAGCCCAACGCCGCCCACAAGGCGCTGCCGGCGGATTCGGCTGATCTGGCGCTGTCGCGGCTGGATCATTACCGCAACGCCAAGGGCGGTTCGCCCACGGCCGAGGTGCGGCTGCAGATGCAGCACACCATGCAGAAGCACGCCGCCGTGTTCCGCGACAGCGAACTGCTGTCCGAAGGCGTGCAACAGATGGCGCAGGTGAACAAGCGGATGCAGGACATCAGCGTTCAGGACCGCTCGCTGATCTGGAACAGCGACCTCATTGAGACGCTGGAGCTGGACAATCTGATGTCGCAGGCCGTGTGCACCATGGTGAGCGCGGAAAACCGCAAGGAAAGCCGCGGCGCGCATGCGCATGAGGATTATCCGAACCGCGACGACGAGAACTGGATGAAGCACACGATCAGCTGGTTCGAAGGCTGGGGCGGCAAGGGCGGCAAGGTGACGCTGGGTGACAGGCCGGTGCACACCTTCACGCTCACCGACGAAGCCGAATATATCAAGCCCAAAGCTCGGGTTTACTGAGGGTACTATGGCAGAGTTCCAACTTCCCGCGAACAGCAAGATTTCCGGCAAGGGCAAGGCTTACCCTGCGCCAGCCGGGGCGAAGCGCCCGCGCACCTTCAAAATCTATCGCTGGAGCCCGGACGACGGGCAGAACCCGCGTTACGACAGCTACACCATCGATCTCGCCGAGTGCGGGCCGATGATTCTGGACGCGCTGATCAAGATCAAGTCAGAGCTTGACCCGACGCTGACCTTCCGCCGCTCATGCCGGGAAGGCATTTGCGGCAGCTGCGCGATGAACATCGACGGCTCCAACACGCTCGCCTGCACCATGGCGATCGAGGATGTGAAGGGCGACATCACCATCACCCCGCTGCCGCACATGGAAGTGGTGAAGGATCTGGTGCCCGATCTCACGCATTTCTATGCGCAATATGCCAGCATCAAGCCGTGGCTGCAGACGGTCACGCCCGAACCGGCGCTGAAGGAGCGCATCCAGTCCCCTGAAGACCGGGAAAAGCTGGACGGCCTGTACGAGTGCATCCTGTGCGCCTGCTGCTCCACCTCCTGCCCAAGCTATTGGTGGAATTCCGACCGCTTCCTGGGCCCGGCGATCCTGCTGCAAGCCTATCGCTGGCTGGCGGACAGCCGCGACGAATATACCGGAGAACGGCTGGACGCGCTGGAAGACCCGTTCCGCCTGTATCGCTGCCACACGATCATGAACTGCGCGAACGTGTGCCCGAAGGGGTTGAACCCGGCGAAGTCGATCGCGGAGATCAAGAAGATGATGGTGGCGCGAGCCGTATGACGGCTGCGATTAGCGCGTAGCGCTAACTCGCAGACTCGTCATGGCTCGCGGCCGGCGGAATCGGCGATCTCTCTCGCCGATCCGTCCGACGGAGGCGGGCTATGCCCGCCTTTTTCTTCCTTTCCCTTCAAACCCCCAAAGCGGACTCGTCAGCTTGGCTGACGGCCGCGCCCAACGCTTGCCCCCACACCCCCACCCCGCCTAAACCACGCAAACCAAAGGGGGTCCCAAATGCGCCAACGCAATCTCACCGCGCTCACACTCACACTCGTGCTCGCCGCCTGTTCAACCCCCCGCGGCACGCCTACCCCCACCCCTGAACCTGCGCGCCCGGCCCCGGCCCCCGCACCTCTCTCCCCCATCCACCAGAATCTCGATCCGCTGGAAACGGTGTGGCACGTCCGCGCCGGGCTGAACGTGGCGGCGCTCAGTTGCGCGCAGCGGGTGGGGCCGGGGATCGTCACCGATTACAACGCCTTTCTGAAGGCGAAGAAGGATCTGCTGACACAGGCCTATAATGCGCTGTCAGACGAGTATCGCGCCAAGGGCGGCAATTGGCAGCGCGCGCTCGATACGGATATGACGAAGCTTTACAACCACTTCGCCTCGCCGGATGCGCAGGCGGGGTTCTGCGATGCGGCCGCCGTGGAAGTGAAGCGCGCCATCGCCGCCACGCCGGATGAGCGGCAGGCATGGGCGGAAACCACGCTCGCCACGCTGGACAAGCCCTTCACTGCCCCGCGCATGATGGCGGCGCGCGGCCTGCTGGCGATGCCGGTGGCGGAACCCGCCGTGCCGGCGGGCTGGCGCATCCAGCTGGGCGCGTTCGGCAGCCAGCAGGCGGCGGAAAAGGCGTGGACGAATGTGCAGTCGCGCAGCGCCGAACTGGGCGGCCTGACGCCGCATTTCGAACCGGTGCCCGGCAAGCCGCTGATCCGGTTGCAGGTGAAGGGCGTGAACAGCCGGGCAGAGGCGATCACGCTGTGCGCCCATGCGGCGGCTGCCAATTTCGACTGCATCCCCGTGAAAGAGGGGTAGCAAGCCGCCGCCCGCCTTTGCTAGGCGCAGGTCATGGCAGCGAAACTGGTGGAAGAAGGCCCGTGGAAGGGTTGGCATGCGTGGCATGCAAGGCCGGAAGGCCGCTTCGTGGACGGGCTTGGCAGCGTCTATTACCGCGACGAGCCGCCCGGCATTCTGTCCTGCATCGAAACTGGGCGGCAGCACAGCAACGCGCTGGGCTTTCTGCATGGCGGCTTCCTGATGGGCTTCATAGATGTGACGATGTTCGCCGCCATCCGTGAAAAGCTGGTGCAATCCGCTGCCGTCACGCTGCAATGCTCCACCGATTTCATGGGCGCGGGCACCATCGGCAAGCCGCTGGAAGGGCGCGGCCATGTGGTGAAGGAAACCGGCAAGCTGGTGTGGGTGGCAGGCACGCTGACGCAGGACGGCGGCGAAACGCTGCTCTGCCAGTGGCACGGGTTGCTGCGGAAGGTGCCCAGAAACAGGTGAACGCGGTTCGCAAAGCCTATGACGCGCTGGTCGCGGGTGGGGAACTGCGGCCCGATCCGGCGCAGGCGGCCGTTGCAGACCGGCTGGGCCGGCTGGCGGAGGAGTTGGCGCGCCCCCGCCCGAAACAGGGCCTGTTCGGCAAGCTGTTCGGTGGCGAGGCTCCGCCTGCGCCCAAGGGGCTTTACCTGTGGGGCGGGGTGGGGCGCGGCAAGTCCATGTTGATGGACCTGTTCTTCACCCATGCGAACGTGGAGCCGAAAACGCGGATTCACTTCCACCAGTTCATGCTGGAAACCCACGCCCGCATCTTCGCGCACCGGCAGAGCGACCCCGGCGACCCCATTCCGCCGGTCGCCAAAAGCTGGGCGGATGAGGCGCGGCTGCTCTGCTTCGACGAGCTTCAGGTGAACAATATCGCCGACGCGATGATCCTGTCCCGGCTGTTCACCACCTTGCTGGCCTCGGGCGTGACGGTGGTTGCGACTTCCAACCGGGTGCCTGCCGATCTGTACAAGGACGGCCTCAGCCGCGAGCTGTTCCTGCCCTTCATCGCGTTGATCGAGCAGCAGCTGGAGGTGATCCCGCTGGACGGCCCCACCGATTACCGGCTGCACCGCATGGGCGGCATGCCCACCTATTACACCCCCAACGGCCCCGAAGCGACAAAGGCGCTGTCAGAGCTGTTCTTCCGCCTGACCGACTTTCCCGTGGAGGATCGCAACAATGTGCCGTCCGCCGATCTGGGCCTTGGTGGCGGACGCATCCTGCATGTGCCCAAAAGCCTGAAGGGCGTCGCTGTCTTTTCCTTCAAGCGCCTCTGCGGGGAGGCGAGGGGGGCGGCTGATTATCTGGCCGTCGCGCGCGCCTATCACACCGTCATTCTGGTCGGCGTGCCGCGCCTGGGCCCGGAAAATCGCAATGAAGCCAGCCGCTTCGTCACGCTGATCGACGCGCTGTACGAATGGCGCTGCAAGCTGCTGATCGCCGCCGACGCCCCGCCGGAGGAGCTGTATATGGCAGGCGACGGCCGCTTCGAGTTCGACCGCACCGTGTCCCGGCTGATGGAGATGCAGTCCGCCGATTATCTGGCCGAAGGGCATGGCCTGAGAGTTTAGGCTCCTCGCGCATGGCTGCTGCGCAACCGCTGAGCGCATCTCACAATCACGGACAACTTGTCGACACCGCAGGTGCAGCATAAGGTCCGCGCCGATGTTTCGAGTCGCACTCAATAGCCAGTTTGCACCGGTATTCGGTGCGGGGTGGAATTGCGTCTCCAAGCCGTTTCACCAGCTTACCCGCGCCCCCCGCGACCGATAGGTTTTTGCCCATGAGCCGTATCCGTAACCATATTTTTCCGATCATTGTTGGCGTTCTGGCGCTGCTGGCGATCGGTTTCGGCCTCTGGTGGTATCTGGAAGGCCGTTTCTGGCAATCGACAGACAATGCCTATGTCGAAGCCGACATGGCGGTGATCGGCGCGAAGGTGACGGGCTATGTCGCCTCGGTGGACGTGAAGGACAATCAGCCGGTGAAGGCCGGGCAGCCGCTGGTGCATATCGTCGATGCCGACTATCGCGCCGCGCTCGCCAAGGCGGAGGCGCAGGTGGAGCAGCTGGCGCGCGCGTGGGGCAGCAGGCTCCCGCGCGGTGGCGCAGGCGGGCGCGATCAACGAGGCGGAGGCTTCCTTGCGGGCGGCTGAGGCGGATGCGCGACGGGCCGCAGCGGATGCGGCCCGGGCGGAAAATCTGCTGAAGCAGGGCTTCGCCACCCGTGCCACCGTCGATCAGCGCCGGGCGGATGCGGAATCGACGGCTGCGCTGGTGGCCGAACGCCGGGCCGGTGTGGCCGCCGCCCGCGCGGGGCGCGACGCTGCCAGCGCCGACACCGGCGGGGCAGGGGCGGCGCTGAAGGCCGCGATCGCCGCGCGCGATGCCGCCGCGCTCGATCTGGAAAACAGCGTGATCCGCGCGCCTTATGATGGCATCGTCGGCAACCGCACCGTCCGCACCGGCCAGTTCGCCCGGCAGGGGCAGCAGATGATGGTGGTGGTGCCGGTTCAGCAGGCCTATCTGGTCGCCAATTTCAAGGAAACGCAGATCGCGGGGATGAAACCGGGCATGCCGGTGGAAATCACGCTGGACGCCTGGCCGGATCAGCCGCTGAAGGGCCGGATCGACAGCCTGTCGCCTGCCTCCGGCTCGCGCTTTTCGGTGATCCCGCCCGAGAATGCGACGGGCAATTTCACCCGCATCGTGCAACGCGTGCCGGTGAAGATCGTGCTGGATCACCCGCTGCCGGAAGGGGTCCGGCTGACGCCGGGCATTTCGGCCAAGGTGGAAATCGATCTGCGCCGCCAGCCCGGCGAATGAGCGCAAACGCCCCAGCGGCTGACGCGCCGGCGGGCGGCCCGGCGGTGGTGGTGCCTGGCAAGCCCGACGCCGCCAGTTTCTTTGCCTTCGTGCTGATGGCGTTCGGCATGTTCATGGCGATTCTGGATATCCAGATCGTCGCCGCGTCTCTGGGGCAGATTCAGGCTGGCCTCGCGGCATCCGCAGACGAAATCGCCTGGGTGCAGACCAGCTACCTGATCGCCGAAGTGGTGATGATCCCGCTGTCGGGCTTCCTCTCCCGCGCGCTGGGAATCCGCGTGCTGTTCCTGATCTCCTGCGCGGGCTTCACCTTCGCCAGCCTGCTGTGCGCGATGGTGACGAGCATCGAGGGCATGATCGCCGCGCGCGCCTTTCAGGGCTTCATCGGCGGCGCGATGATCCCCACTGTCTATGCCGCGTCCTTCCTGATGTTCGGGCGGGAACGGCAAGCCAGGGTCACGGTTGCGATCAGCTTCGTCGTCACGCTGGCCCCCACCATCGGCCCGGCGCTGGGCGGCTGGCTGACGGGCTTCCTCAGCTGGCACTGGATTTTCCTGATCAACCTTGTGCCGGGCATTTTCATCACGCTGGGCGTCGCCCTGCTGGTGCGCATGCCCGACAGGCCCGATCACAGCCTGCTGAAGCGCGTGGATATCCCCGGCCTGATCGCGCTGTCGCTCGTGTGCGGCGGCATCGTTTTTATCCTTGAGGATGGCGCGCGCCGCCAGTGGTTCGAGGATGAGGCGATCCGCAACATGGCCGTCGTGGTGGTGCTGGCGGCCCTGCTGCTGTGGTGGCGCATCACCCATGCGGCAGAGCCGATCATCAGCGTGAAGCCCTTCACCAATTTCAACTTCGCCGCCGGGGCGTGGCTGGGGGCGATCTTTGGCATCGGCCTCTATGGCCTCGTCTATCTCTACCCGCTGTTCCTCGCCCGCATCGCCAACCTGTCCTCCGAACAGATTGGCACCACCGTGTTCGTGACAGGCATGTTCATGGCGCTGGGCGCGCCGCTGGGCGGGTTCCTCTCCACCCGGATCGATATCCGCGCGCTCGCCTTCATGGGTTTCATGCTGCTGGCCACCTCCACCTTCATGACGACGGATATCACCAACGAATGGCGCTTCTGGCAGCTGTTCTGGCCGCAGGCGCTGCGCGGCACGGGGATCATGTTCTGCATCGTCTCCGTCAGCGTGATGGCATTCGCCACCCTGCCGCAGCCGATGATCAAGGATTCCACCGGCCTGTTCACGCTGATGCGCAACATGGGCGGCGCGGCGGGTATCGCCATCATCAACACCATCCTGCAGGTGCGCACCAACTTCCATCAGGCGCGGCTGGCCGAATCGGCCAATCCCGGCCGCCCGGAAATCGCCGAGCGGATGGAGATGATTCAGGGCCTCGCCACCGCGCGCAACTTGCCCGACCCTGAGAATTACGCGTTGAGGCTGATGGCGCAACTGCTGCACCGCGAAGCCACCGTGATGGCGATTGCGGACGCATTCCTGATCCTGTCGATCATCTTCATGGTTTCCGCCTTCATCCCGCTGTTCCTGAAAAAGCCGGGAACCTTCGCGGATGCAGCACCGCCAGACGCACATTAGAAACAGGTTCAGACCAAAGCCCGGTTGACCATTGCGAAAGCCGGGGTCTATCGCGTGCCTCGCAATTGCAACACCTGTCCCCCAAGAGGATCACCATGGCACGCAGCAAGATCGCGCTTATCGGCGCTGGCAATATCGGCGGAACTCTGGCGCATCTCGCCGCCGCGAAAGAACTGGGCGATGTCGTCCTGTTCGACGTGGTGGAAGGCGTGCCGCAGGGCAAGGCGCTCGATCTGGCGCAATGCGGCCCGGTGGAGGGTTTCGACTCTGCCTTGAAGGGCACGAACGACTATGCCGACATCGCAGGCGCGAACGTGATCATCGTGACGGCCGGTGTCGCCCGCAAGCCGGGCATGAGCCGGGATGACCTGCTGGGTATCAACCTGAAGGTGATGAAGGCCGTGGGCGAAGGCATCAAGGCCAACGCGCCGGACGCCTTCGTGATCTGCATCACCAACCCGCTGGACGCGATGGTGTGGGCGCTGCGCGAATTCTCCGGCCTGCCGCACAACAAGGTGGTGGGCATGGCCGGCGTGCTGGATTCGGCCCGCTTCCGCCACTTCCTCGCTGACGAGTTCAAGGTCTCCGTGAAGGACGTGACGGCCTTTGTGCTGGGCGGCCATGGCGACACGATGGTGCCGGTGGTGGAATATTCCACCGTGGCGGGCATCCCGATCCCCGATCTCATCAAGATGGGCTGGTCCACGAAAGAGCGGATCGACGCCATCGTGGCGCGCACCCGCTCGGGCGGCGGCGAGATCGTTGGCCTGCTGAAGACGGGCAGCGCCTTCTACGCGCCCGCCACCAGCGGCATCGAGATGGCGGAAGCCTATCTGAAGGACAAGAAGCGCGTGCTGCCCTGCGCGGTGAACCTGTCCGGCGAATATGGCGTGTCCGATCTCTATGTCGGCGTGCCCTGCGTGATCGGCGCGGGCGGCGTGGAAAAGATCGTGGAAATCGAACTGACGGCGGAAGCCAAGGCCAACTTCCAGGTCTCGGTGGACGCAGTGAAAGAACTGCTGACGGCCTGCAAGGCCATCGACCCGACGCTGGCTTGAGGGGACAGACATGAACATTCACGAATATCAGGCGAAGGAACTGCTCGCCAAATGGGGCGTGCCGATTCCGAAGGGCGTGGCTGCCTTCTCCGTTGAGGAAGCCGTTGCAGCCACCAAGCAACTGCCCGGGCCGCTCTATGTGGTGAAGGCGCAGATTCACGCCGGTGGGCGCGGCAAGGGCAAGTTCAAGGAACTGCCCGCCACGGCCAAGGGCGGCGTTCGCCTCGCGAAGTCGGCCGAAGAAGTCGGCTTGGCCGCCGCAGACATGCTGGGCAACACGCTGGTGACGATCCAGACGGGCGATGCCGGCAAGCAGGTGAACCGCCTGTATGTGACGGACGGCGTGGATATCGCCAAGGAATTCTACCTCGCGTTCCTCGTGGACCGCGCCACGGGCCGGGTGGCCTGCGTCGCCTCCACCGAAGGCGGGATGGACATCGAAACCGTCGCGCACGACACGCCGGAAAAGATCCAGACCTTCACCATCGATCCGGCCACCGGCTGGCGCGCGCACCATGGCCGCTCCGTCGCTGCCGCGCTCGGCCTGTCGGGCGATCTGGCGAAGCAGGCGGCCGATACCGCTGCCAAGCTCTATGCCGCCTTCATCGGCACGGATGCCTCGCAAATCGAAATCAATCCGCTCGCCGTCACGGATGATGGCAAGCTGATGGTGCTGGACGCCAAGGTGGGCTTCGATCCCAACGCGCTGGGCCGTCACCCCGATCTGGTTGCCCTTCGCGACCTGACCGAGGAAGACCCCGCCGAAGTCGAAGCGTCCAAGTATGACCTCGCCTTCATCAAGCTGGATGGCAACATCGGCTGCCTCGTGAACGGCGCTGGCCTCGCGATGGCGACGATGGACATCATCAAGCTGAACGGCGCGTTCCCGGCCAACTTCCTCGATGTTGGCGGCGGCGCAGACAAGGAGAAGGTGACGAACGCCTTCAAGCTGATCCTCGCCGATCCGGCGGTGGAAGGCATCCTCGTCAACATCTTCGGCGGCATCATGCGCTGCGATATCATCGCGGAAGGCATCATCGCGGCTGCCAAGGAAGTGAACCTCGGCGTTCCGCTGGTGGTGCGGCTTGAAGGCACCAATGTGGAACTCGGCAAGGAAATCCTCGCGAATTCGGGCCTGCCCATCGTGAGCGCAGACGATCTGGGCGACGCAGCCCGCAAGATCGTCGCCGAAGTGAAGAAGGCGGCCTGAACCATGTCCATTCTCGTCAACAGCAACACCAAGGTCATCACCCAGGGCTTCACCGGCAAGCAGGGAACCTTCCACTCCGAAGCGGCCATTGCCTATGGCACGAAGATGGTCGGCGGCGTGGCACCGGGGAAGGGCGGGCAGACCCACATCGGCCTGCCCGTGTTCGACACCGTGCTGGAAGCCAAGGAAGTCACCGGCGCAGACGCATCGGTGGTCTATGTGCCGCCGTTCGGCGCGGCAGACGCCATCCTTGAAGCCATCGCGGCGGAAATCCCGCTGATCATCTGCATCACCGAAGGCATTCCGGTGCTGGACATGGTGCCGGTGAAGCGCGCGCTGCAAGGCTCCAAATCGCGCCTGATCGGCCCGAACTGCCCCGGCGTTCTCACCCCGAACGAGTGCAAGATCGGCATCATGCCCGGCTCCATCTTCTCCAAGGGCTCGGTGGGCGTGGTCTCGCGTTCGGGCACGCTCACCTATGAAGCCGTGTTCCAGACGACGAACGAAGGCCTCGGCCAGACGACGGCGGTGGGCATCGGCGGCGATCCGGTGAACGGCACCAACTTCATCGACATGCTGGAGCTGTTCCTTGCGGATGATGCCACCAAGTCGATCATCATGATCGGTGAAATCGGCGGTTCGGCGGAAGAAGAAGCCGCCCAGTTCCTGCGCGACGAAGCCAAGCGCGGCCGCAAGAAGCCGATGGTGGGCTTCATCGCCGGCACCACGGCTCCTCCGGGCCGCCGCATGGGCCATGCCGGGGCCATCGTTTCGGGCGGTCAGGGCAAGGCGGAAGACAAGATCGCGGCCATGGAAGCGGCCGGGATTCGCGTCAGCCCCAGCCCCTCTGAACTGGGCCGCACACTGAAAGCCGTGCTGAAGGGCTGAGCCTTCAGCCCCCTGTTTTCCGGCCGGTTGTCATGCCGGCCGGAAAAATCAGGGCAACTTTGGTCGCATGGCAGCCATGATGATGGCGTAAGCGGTTGAGGAACCTGTCCTCAGCCGCTATCTGCGGGTTTACAAGGCCCTTGATGGTGATTTGGGCCCCTAAAGGTGATTTGAAAGATGCAAGACGAGCAGGGATTTCCCGACACCCTGCCACGCCCGAGCTGGGCGCGGCCAAGCTGGCCCCTGATCCCGGATGACGAGCTGACGCTGGCGTTGGACGCCGGTCTGCCCGGCAAAGCGGCTGCCGCAATCGCCAAATCCGCAGGCAAGCCCGCCCCGGCCGTGGATTCCGGCGAAGCCCGTCGCGCCGCGGACGATACGGTGAAGGCGACGATGATGATCCGCACCTACCGGGTGCGCGGCCATCTCGCGGCCAATCTCGATCCGCTGGGTCTGGCAGACCGGCCGATGCCCGCCGATCTCACGCCGGACTATCATGGCCTCACCGATCCGAACCGCACCGTCTATATCGGCGGCCTGTTCGGCGGCATCGAAACCGTCACCGTCTCTGAACTGGTCGAAATCCTGCGCCGCAACTACTGCGGCCATGTCGGCCTTGAATATATGCACATCAACGATGTGGAAGAGCGCCGCTTCCTGCAGGAGCGCTTCGAGGGGCGGGACAAGGAAATCCAGTTCACGCCCGAAGGCAAGAAGGCGATCCTGAACAAGCTGATCGAGGCGGAGCAGTTCGAAAAATTCCTCGCCCGCAAATATGTCGGCACCAAGCGCTTCGGCCTTGAAGGCGGCGAAGCGGCGATTCCGGCGCTCGAATCCATCATCAAGGTGGGCGGCGCGAACGGCGTGAACGAAATCGTCATCGGCATGCCGCACCGTGGCCGCCTGAACGTGCTCGCGAACGTGATGCGCAAGCCCTATCGCACCATCTTCTTCGAATTCTCCGGCGGCTCCTCCAACCCGGAGGATATCGGCGGCTCGGGTGACGTGAAATACCACCTCGGCGCGTCGACGGACCGCGAGTTCGACAACAACAAGGTCCACCTGTCGCTCGCCCCCAACCCGTCGCACCTTGAAGCCGTGAACCCGGTCGTGCTGGGCAAGGCCCGCGCCACGCAGCGGCTGAAGGGGCTGAACGTCGCCTCGCCGGCATGGTCCGATCTGCAAAATCAGGTGCTTCCCGTGCTGCTGCACGGCGACGCCGCCTTTGCAGGGCAGGGCATCGTCGCCGAATGCCTCGGTTTCTCGGGCGTGCGCGGCTATTCTTCGGGCGGGACGATCCACTTCATCGTCAACAATCAGGTGGGCTTCACCACCTCGCCTGCGTTCGCGCGGTCCAGCCCCTATCCGTCGGACGTGGCGAAGATGGTGCAGGCACCGATCTTCCACGTCTATGGCGATGATCCCGAAGCCGTGACTTTCGCCACCAAGGTCGCCACCGAATTCCGCCAGAAGTTCCACCGCGACGTGGTGATCGACATGTGGTGCTATCGCCGCTTCGGCCACAACGAAAGCGACGAACCGGCCTTCACCCAGCCGCTGATGTATGCCCGCATCCGCGATCACAAGTCGGTCGCCGCGCTCTATGGCGAACGGCTGGTTGCCGAAGCGCAGGTGACGGCAGACGATATCGCCGCGATGGAAGCCAACTTTATCGCCCGGCTGGAAGCCGATTTCGAAACCGCTTCGTCCTTCCGCGCCGACAAGGCCGACTGGTTCGGCGGCCGCTGGATGGGCCTGCATCAACCGGCAGACCCGGTAACAGCGCGCCGTTCGGCAGACACCGGTGTCGCGGTCGAGCAACTCCGGGCGCTCGCCTACAAGCTGCACACGGTGCCCGAAGGCGTCACCATCCACCGCACGCTGGAACGGGTGGTGAAGGCGCGCGAAGCCACGGTTCTGGCGGGTGAGGGGCTGGACTGGGCGACGGCGGAAAGCCTCGCCTTCGCCACGCTCGTCACTGAAAAGCCGGAAAGCTACGGCGTCCGCCTGTCCGGGCAGGACAGCGGGCGCGGCACCTTCTCGCAACGCCACGCCGTCTGGGTCGATCAGAACAGCGGCCAGAAATATATCCCGCTCAACAATCTGGGCGGCGATTTCGAAGTCTATGACAGCCCGCTGTCCGAATTCGGCGTGCTTGGCTTCGAATATGGCTATGCCATGGCCGATCCGAAGAAGCTGGTGTTGTGGGAAGCGCAGTTCGGCGATTTCGCCAACGGCGCGCAGGTCATCATCGATCAGTTCATCGCCGCGGGCGAAGCCAAGTGGCTGCGCGCCAACGGCCTCGTGATGCTGCTGCCGCACGGTTACGAAGGGCAGGGGCCGGAACATAGTTCGGCGCGTCTGGAACGCTATCTGCAGCTGTGCGCTGAAGACAATATTCAGGTCGCCAACTGCACCACGCCCGCGAACTATTTCCACATCCTCAGGCGGCAGATGCTGCGGCCGTTCCGCAAGCCGCTCATCATCATGACCCCGAAGTCGCTGCTGCGCCACAAACGCGCGGTGTCGTCGCTGGCGGAGATGGGCGAAGGCTCCACCTTCCACCGCTGCCTCGACGATCTGGCCCCGGCCGATCCGGCGAAGATCAAGCGGCTGATCCTCTGCTCGGGCAAGGTCTATTACGATCTGGCGGATGAACGCGATGCCAAGGGCCGCGACGATGTCTATATCCTGCGGGTGGAACAGCTCTATCCGTTCCCGGGCGATGTGCTCGCGGAGTATGTGAAGCGCTTCCCGAAGCTCGAAACCGTGGTCTGGTGCCAGGAAGAGCCGAAGAATGCGGGCAGCTGGAGCTTCGTCGATCCGATGATCGAAGAAGCCATCGGCCAGCGCGCCATCTATGCCGGTCGCGCTGCGGCCGCCGCCACTGCCACGGGTCTTGCCCGCCGCCACGCGGCCGAACAGGCCAAACTCATTCTTGAAGCGCTTGGAGAGGATAAGAAGGCGGTTCGCGCCGCCATCCGCTCCAGCCTGAAATCGTCGGCCACCAAGGCCGCCTGAGGGGACGACAATGGACGTTGTGATTCCGGCGCTCGGCGAAAGCGTCACCGAAGCAACCATCGGCCAGTGGCTGAAGAAGGTGGGCGACGCGGTGAAGGCCGACGAGCCGATCGTCAGCCTTGAAACCGACAAAGTGGCGGTGGAAGTGAATGCGCCCGCTGCGGGCGTGCTGACATCGCTGGCCTTCAAGGAAGGTGACACGGTAACGGTGGGGGCGGTGATCGCCACGCTGGAAGCTGGCGCTGCTGCGGCTGCGGTCCCCGCCGCTTTGGCCCCGGCCCCGGCGGCACCCGCGCCTGCTGCTGCGCCTGCGCCTGCGCCGGCCGCCGCCGCGCCTGCGCCGGTCGCTTCAGCTGCACCGTCGGCCTATGAAGCCATCGCGCCCGCCGTTCGCGTGCTGATCGAAACCTACAACCTCGATCCCGCCAGCATCAGCGGCACCGGCAAGGATTCCCGGCTGACGAAGGGGGACGTGCTCGCCGCCATCGAAGCGGGCACCGCCAAGGTGAAGGGCGCGGCCGCCCCGGCCCCGGCCGCCGCCGCCCCGGCCGCCGCCCGCACGGAAGAGCGCGTGCGCATGACGCGCCTCAGGCAGACCATCGCGCGCCGCCTGAAGGAAGCGCAGAACACCGCCGCCATGCTCACCACGTTCAACGATGTGGACATGACCGCCGTGATGGACGCCCGCAACCGCTACAAGGACGCGTTCGAGAAGAAGCACGGCGTTCGCCTCGGCTTCATGTCCTTCTTCGTGAAGGCCTGCGCGCTCGCCGCGAAGGACGTTCCCAGCGTCAACGCCCGCATCGAGGGCGACGAAATCGTCTTCCACAATTATTTCGACGTCGGCGTGGCGGTCTCCTCGCCCGGCGGCCTCGTGGTGCCGATCCTGAAGGACGCGAACGCCAAGAGCTTCGCCGAGATCGAGCTGGAAATCGCCGACTTCGGCAAGCGCGCCCGCGACGGCAAGCTGAAGATGGAGGAAATGCAGGGCGGCACTTTCACCATCTCCAACGGCGGCGTGTTCGGTTCGCTGATGTCCACGCCGATCATTAACCCGCCGCAATCCGGCGTGCTGGGCATGCACCGCATCGAGGATCGCCCCGTGGTGGTGAAGGGCCAGATCGTGATCCGCCCGATGATGTATCTGGCGCTCAGCTATGATCACCGCCTGATCGATGGCCGCGAGGCCGTCACCTATCTGGTGCGCATCAAGGAAGCGCTGGAAGATCCTACGCGCCTCGTCATCGATCTGTAAGCTCAAGTTTTCGCAGGAATTTCGTCATGGCCGACTACGACGTCATCATCATCGGCTCCGGCCCGGGCGGCTATGTCGCCGCGATCCGCGCCGCGCAGAACGGGCTGAAGACGGCCTGCGTCGAATCTCGCGAGACACTGGGCGGCACCTGCCTGAACATCGGCTGCATCCCGTCGAAGGCGCTGTTGCACGCGTCGGAACTCTATGAGGAAGTGTCGGCCGGGCATCTGAAGAAGTTCGGCATCACCGCCAGCGCCAAGATCGACCATGGCGAGCTGCTCGCCTCCAAAGACAAGGCCGTGAAGGGCCTGACGGACGGCGTCGCCTTCCTGTTCAAGAAGAACAAGGTGGATTGGCTGAAGGGCCATGCCAGCTTCGAATCCAAGAACAGCATCAAGGTGGGTGATACGGTCTACACCGCGAAGAACATCGTCGTCGCCACCGGCTCCTCCGTCACGCCGCTCCCCGGCGCGGATGTGGATAACGACAAGGGCGTCATCGTCGATTCCACCGGCGCGCTCAGCCTGAAGAAGGTGCCCGGCCACCTCGTCGTCATCGGCGGCGGCGTGATCGGGCTGGAACTCGGCTCGGTCTGGCGGCGTCTGGGGGCCAAGGTCACCGTCGTCGAATATCTCGACCAGATCCTGCCCGGCATGGATGGCGAAGTGCGCAAGGAATCCGCCAAGCTGCTGAAAAAGCAGGGCATGGAATTCCTCACCTCCACCAAGGTGACGTCGGTGAAAACCGGCAAGTCCGGCGCGACGCTCACGTTGGAACCCGCCGCTGGCGGAGAAGCGACCACGCTGGAAGCCGATGTGGTGCTGGTTTCCATTGGCCGCCGCCCCAACACCGAAGGCCTCGCCCTCGAAAAATCCGGCCTCGCCCTCAACAAGCGCGGCCAGATCGAAGTCGATCATTATCTCGCAACCGCCGTGCCCGGCATCTGGGCCATCGGCGATGTCACCCCCGGCCCGATGCTCGCCCACAAGGCGGAAGACGAAGGCATTGCGGTGGCAGATAATATCGCGGGCCTCACCGGCTATGTGAACCATGATGTGATCCCGTCCGTCGTCTACACCATGCCCGAAATCGCCGGTGTCGGCCTCACCGAGGAAGCGGCGAAGGAAAAGGGCGAAGTGAAGGTCGGCAAATTCCCCTTCCTCGGCAACAGCCGCGCCAAGGCCAATCAGGATACCGACGGTTTCGTGAAGATCATCGCCGATGCCAAGACGGACCGCGTGCTGGGCGTCTGGATCGTCAACCGCCTCGCGGGCACACTGATCGCCGAAGCCGCGCTGGCCATGGAAATGGGGGCGTCCTCCGAAGACATCGCGCTCACCTGCCACGCCCACCCGACGCATGCCGAGGCGCTGAAGGAAGCGGCCATGGCGGTGACGGGCAAGCCGATCCACATCTAAAGGCCCGGCGTTGGACGCCGAAGCGCTCGACCAGCTCCGGCGCATCTTCCTTGCGCTGGATTTCGTCGGCGTGTTCATCTTCGCCGTCACCGGCGCGCTGGTTGCCGCGCGCGTGCGGCAGGATTTCGTCACCTGCGCCTTCTTCGCGGGGATGACAGGGATGGGCGGCGGCACCATCCGCGACCTGCTGATCGGTGCCCCCGTGTTCTGGATGGGCCATGGCTGGTTCATCGCCGTCTGTCTGCTCGCCACGCTTGCCGTCTGGGTGCTCCGCACGGATCAATGGCCCGGCAAACCCCTGCGCTGGCTCGACGCCATCGGCCTCTCCGCCTATTGCGCCTTCGGCTCGCTGAAAGCGCTCAGCTTCGGTGTCGATCCCATCCCCGCAGTCGTGATGGGCGTGATCACCGCCACCTTCGGCGGTGTCATCCGAGACGTGGTGGCAGGCCAACCCTCCATCCTGATGCAACGCGAAATTTACGTAACCGCAGCCATCGCGGGCGCCACCGTCACCGTGCTGCTCTCGGCAGCCGGAAACCTCAACGGCTGGATCGCAGGCACCGCCGGAGCCGCAATCGCCCTCATCATCCGAGCCGGTGCCATTGCGCGTGGGTGGAAACTGCCGATCCATCCGGGGTGACGGGCGGGGAGGGGGTGTTTTGCGCGCCGCGCGGCAGGGCTTTGCCCTGCACCCAGCAGGGAAATGATTTCCCTGCACCCTCAAAATTCACATCGTGTCCAAACTCCAACGCCGTGGACGTGATCCACTTAGATTGCCTGCGGCGCACCGCATCTCTCTCCCCCTGCAAGGGGGAGAGTTGGAGAGGGGGTGTCCCCGCCGGGCCTGATCCACAACATCCCCACCAACCTCACACATCACCCCGGATCAAGTCCGGGGTGACGGGTGGAGAACATCGGGTAGCCTAAGAATCCGCCCTCTCACCCCCCAAACGTCCCCGCCGCGCCACGAAAAACAACCCCGTCCCCACAGCCACGCTCCCGACCAGCATCGCCCACGCGTCCGCCTCCACCTGCAAAATCGCCCACAGGCACAGCCCTGTCGCGATCAGCAGCACCACAGTCAGCCCCACATCCGGCATCGCCCGCTCGCCCGCATCGCGGCGCAGCTTGGGCAGGCTGGCATAGACCATCAGGAACAGGAACAGTCGGGCGATGGTGCCCAGCACCGCCAGAAACACGAAGCTGCCGGTCAGAGCCAGCAGCAGCGCCATCCCGGCAAAGGCTAGCACGGCGTTGGCGGGCGTGCCGAACCGCGCATGCACCCGCCCGAACCACGCGGGCAGCACGCGCCGTTCGGCCATGGCGAACAGCAGCCGGGGGGATGACAGGATGTTGCCGTGCAGATTGCCCGTCAGAGACGCCAGCACCACCAGCGTCATCACCAGCGCGCCCGCCGCACCCGCCACCTTCGCGCCGAAGGCGATCATTGGCGCATCCTCGCTCGCAGGCGGATCGGCGGCCAGAAAACCGAACTGGATCAGCATGTAGAAGCTGGTCGTCAGCACCAGCGTCAGCACCAGCGCGCGCGGAATGGTGCGGCGCGGGTCGCGCGTTTCCCCGGCCGGCACCAGCACATTCTCAAAGCCCACAAAGGCATAGAGCAGGATCAGCGCGCTCGCCTCCACCTGCGAAAGCGGTGGAAACGGCCCCGGCGCGGGCAGGGCACCACCGAACATCCACAGTGCCGCCAGCACCAGCAGCAACACCGGCAGCACCTTCAGCACCGAAATCGCCGTCAACAGCCGGATAGATTGCTTCACCCCAACCACATTGGCCGCCGTCAGCGCGCCGATCAGCAGCAGCATCGAAAGCGGCCCGATGATCGCCGCGTTCAGCCCCGGAAACAGCCCCGTCAGATAGGATGCGAACACATTCGCATTGGCCGCCAGCGCCGTCAGCTTGGCCAGCGTGAACAGCCAGCCCGCCTGAAACCCCGCGAACGGGCCGAAGGCGCTCGCCACATAGGCGACCGGCCCGCCGTTCACGTCGAAGCGCGCCGCGACTGCCGCCAGCGGCAGCACCATCATCAGCATCACGCAGCCGAACAGCGGGAACAGCCACGGCCCGAACGCGCCGAACCTGTCATGCACCAGCCCGGGCAGCATGAAGATGCCCGCCCCCACGATGCCGTTGAAGGCGATCAGCGCCGCGCCCAGCGGCCCGATCCCGCGCGTGAGGGTTTCAGTCTGCAAGGAGCGCTTTCAGCGTGGGCAGCAGCTCCGCCGGGGCCGCCGCGCGAGACGGGATGGAATAGCCCATGCACGTCAGGCAATGCACCTGCACCGTCGGCCCGCTGGCAACCGAAATGGCGGCCTGCACCTGCGCTGCCGCGCGCAGCCGCGAAATCGCCACCGCCCGCGCCATGGCGTCGCGGTTCATCGCGCTCGCATGCGCGGCCTCGCCACCTTCCAGCTTCGACAGTATCTCCACGAGGAAGGATTTCGGCGGCGTCATCACCTTGATTCGCGGCTCGCCCTTCAGTTCGGCGCGCCGCCCGGCTTCGCGGACGGCATCCTGCAGATCGCCATAACGGTCGATCAGCTTCAGCTCTTTCGCCCGGGTGCCGGACCAGACGCGCCCTTCGGCGATCGGCTCCACCTGCGCCACCGGCAGTTTGCGCGCCGCTGCCACCAGCCCCACAAACTCGCGATAGACATCCTGCACGCCCGCCTGAATCAGCGTGCGCGTCGGGTCGTTCAGCCCGCCCACCACGTCGGGCTGGCCGGAAAAGGGCGTGGTCTTCACGCCGTCCGTCGAAACGCCCAGCTGCTTCAGCGTGCCTTCGAAGGTGGGGATCACCCCGAACACGCCGATGGAGCCGGTGATCGTCGCCGGGCTGGCGAAGATCATGTCCGCGCCGGTGCCCACCCAATAGCCGCCGCTCGCCGCCACCGGGCCGAAACTGGCGATCACCGGCAGCTTCTTCGCCCGTGCTTCCAGCAGCGCCTGCCGGATTTCCTCGGATGCCAGCACGGAACCGCCGCCGGAATCCACCCGCACCACGATGGCCTTCACATCGCCATCGGCCACGGCATCCTCGATCAGTTCGCGAACCGTCGCGCCGCCTGCCGTTCCGGGGGGGGCTTCGCCGTCCACGATGCTGCCCGTCACATGCACCACGGCGACGGCAGGGCCGCTTTCGCCCACAGGCCGTCGTGCCGCCCAATAATCCCGCACGTCGATGCGCTTGAAATCGCCCGGACGATCCGCGTCCTCGCCTTCGCCCAGCCGCTCCCGCAGCTTCGCGCGCCAGGCGTTTTCGCTGATCACCACGTCCACGAACCCGGCGTTTTTCGCCAGTTCGGCCTGCGTCTGGTTCGCGCCCGCCACGCGTTGCGGCCAGCTGGCCAGCGTGGCGGCCACGTCCAGTTCCTGCCGCTCGCGTTGCACGGCGGTGCGCCATGTCGCCCACAGGTCGTTCGCCAGCACCTGATCGGCCTCTTTCGCTTCCGGGGAGGCCTGATTGCGCGTGAACGGCTCCACAAAGCTCTTGTAGGTGCCCACGCGGAACACCTCCACATTCACCTTCAGCTTATCCAGCGCATCCTTGAAATAGAGCCCGCTGCCGCCCGGTCCGCTCAACGCCATCGCCCCCAGCGGCGAGATGCCGATGCTGTCGGCATGGGCGGCCAGATAATAGCCGTCGTCGGTATAGGCGGTGGCCCAGGCCTCCACCTCTTTCTTCTTGGCGCGGAAGCGCTTCAGCGCGGCCCCCACGCTTTCCAGATTGGCCTGGCCGCCGCCCATGAAGCCGTCCAGATTCAGCGTGATCATGCTGATCGCCGGATCGTCTGCGGCCTTGTCGATGGCGCGCACCAGCGCCAGCGTTTCCGTTTCGGGGATCACCTGCTGCCCGCCCAGCAGAGTCAGCGGGTCCACTTCGGTGGCCTGATCCACCAGCAGCCCGTCCATATCGATGTTCAGCGCCGCGCCCTGCGGCACCGTCACCGCCGAACGCCCGCCCATCGAAAGCCCGGCCCACAAAAGGCCGAAAACAAGCAGCATGAAGATCAGCACAAGGGCATCCTTCACACCGACAAGGAACGTCCAGACACCCTTCAGGAACTGCATGCGACCGGCTCCAACCTTCGATATCGGCCAGCCTTAGCGCTTGCCCGGCAAACTGCAATGCACCGGGGGCAGGGTTGGCGTTGACTTGCGCGGCCACCGACGCGATTCTGCTGCACATGGATATCCGCACCGAAGATCTGGATGCCGCCGTAGAGGCCGGCGTTATCGACGCCAACGCGCGGGACAGGCTGATCGCCTTCGCCCGAACCCGCCTTCAAGGTGCCAGCCCGGATAACGAGAGTTTCCGCCTGCTGACAGGCTTTAACGACATCTTCGTGGCGCTGGCCTGCCTGCTGATGCTGGGGGCGCTTCCGGCGATGCTGCCCACGTTGCCCGCCGCCTTGCTGACGGCGGCGCTGAGCTGGGGGCTGGCGGAATATTTCACCCGGAAACGGCGGATGGCGCTGCCGTCGATCATCCTGCTGCTGGCCTTCGTCGGCTCGATTTTCGTCGCCACCTTCACGGCCATCACGATGGGCGGGCACTGGGATCTCGCCATGCAGCAGTTGATGTTGCATCAGCAATTCGCAGCAGTGCTCGCGCCCACCATGGTGGCGGGGCTGGCGGCTGCTGCTGCCGCCGCGCTGCACTGGCGGCGCTTCCGCGTGCCGATCACGCTGGCGGCGGGGGCGGGCGCGCTGGCGATCGGCGCGGTGGCGCTGGCCGGTGCCGTGATCCCCTCCACGCTGGCAATGCGCGGCGCGGCGTTGCTCTCTGGCCTCGCCATCTTCGCGGTGGCGATGCTGTATGACATGCGGGATCGCGAGCGCCTCACGCGCAATACCGATATCGCCTTCTGGCTGCACCTGCTGGCCGCGCCGCTGATCGTGCACAGCGTGTTCAAATTCACCGGCATGCTGGATGCCGGTGCCAGCCCGGCCGGGGCGGCGGTCGTGCTGCTGCTCTATGCGGCGCTCACCCTCGTCGCGCTGGTGATCGACAGGCGGGCACTGCTGGTCTCAGCGATGATCTATGTGCTGTTCGCGCTGCAAAGCCTGTTCGAGGCCGGACGGGTGGCGGCCGGATTCGGCCTCACCGCGCTGATCCTCGGCAGCTTTCTGGTGATGCTGTCGGCGGGCTGGGCTAGTCTTCGCCGTCGCCTTCTTGCACATTTGCCGGCCGGCTGGAGCGCGCGGCTGCCAGTTGCTGGCTTGTCAGCACATTTTGGTTCATCGCCTGCTGAGTCGGCGCAGGCCTGATCGCCGCCCACACCGGCTCGCCACGCGCGTCGCGCGGAATCTCGCCCCAGGTCACCGCGCCGCGTTGCAGCCCGCTTGACGTATAGAGAGGGGCGGGCGCACAGGCTGCCACGCCGATCAACGATGCAAGCACCGCAACCGAACCGCCCAGCTTCGCTCCCCGGATCATGTTCATTCGTTTCTGTCCATTAACACCAACAGGATAAGCTTCCTTTCTCATATGACAGGCGCGTTGCATAGCATCTTGATCGAACGCTTCGCCGCGCGCGGGGATGGTGTCGCCGCAGACGGGCGTTTCGTGCCCGGGGCGGTTCCGGGCGATCTGCTGCTGGCTGATGGCAGCCTGCAACATGGCCCGGATCATGTTGCGCCGCCATGCCCGCACTTTGGCGAATGCGGCGGCTGCCAGCTGCAACATGTGTCGGATCGGCTGATCGCGGAGTTCGCGCGGGATCGCATATTGGCCCCGCTGGCGCGCTCGGGAATCACGCCCGAACAGGTGATGCCGGTGCATGTCTCGCCCGAAGGCAGCCGCCGCCGCGCGGCGCTGCGCGCCACCCGCACGGAAGGGCAAGTGCGGCTGGGCTTCAACGCCGAAGGCGCGCACCGGCTGGTGAATATGGCGCAATGCCCGGTGATGCACCCGGCGCTGTTCGCGCTGATCGGGCCTTTGCGCGATCTGCTCGGCCCGTGGCTGGCAGAACGCTCGGCCATCGGCATCACCATGACGCTGACGGACAATGGCGTCGATCTGCTGCTCGCCAATCTTCAGGCCAACAGCCTGCCCCGGATCGAGGGGCTGACCCGATTCGCAGCGGATCAGCGGCTCGCCCGGCTGTCGGTGGAAGGGCCGATGGGGGTCGAAACCCTCGTCGCCAATGCCGAGCCGGTGCTGACCATGGGCGGCGTGCGCGTCACCCTGCCGCCTGCCGCTTTTTTGCAAGCGACGGCGGACGGCGAAGCGGCGCTGGTTTCCGCCGTCACCGCCATATTGGGCGATGCGCCGAAGGTGGTGGATCTGTTCGCCGGAAGCGGCACCTTCAGCTTCCCGGCCAGCCGCCGGGCGCAACTGCACGCCGTGGACGGCGCAGGCCCGGCCATCCGCGCGCTGGGCGAAGCCGCGCGCAGGGCAGGGCGGCAATTGAGCACCGACCACCGGGACCTGTTCCGCAAGCCCTTGAGCGCAGATGAATTGTCCCGCTTCGATGCCGCCATCATCGACCCCCCGCGCGCCGGAGCCATCGCCCAGACGGAGCAACTCGCCGCCAGCACGCTGCCCGTGGTGGCCGCCGTCAGCTGCAACCCGGCCACCTTCACCCGCGATGCCGAGCGGCTGGTGGCGGCTGGCTTCCGGCTAGGGCGGCTGTGGCCGGTCGCGCAGTTCCGCTGGTCCACCCATGTGGAGCTGGTCGCCGAATTCCGGCGCTGACCCAAGATGTTGAGCGGCCCAAAACTCGGAATCGCGCTGCGCATCCTCTCGGCCGTCAGCTTTTCGGTGATGGGAGCGCTGTTCAAGCTGGCGACCATGCAGGGGGCCAGCGCACCGGAACTGCTGTTCTATCGCGCTCTGGTGGGCATCCCGGTGCTGCTGATCTGGGTGCTGATGGGGCCGGGCCTGTCGCAGCTGGGCACGAAGCGGCCGATGATGCACGCGGGTCGGGCGCTGTTGGGCAATGCCGCGATCCTGTGCACCTTTCAGGCGCTGACGATGCTGCCGCTGGCGGAAATCACCACCATCGGCTTCATGGCCCCGGTGTTCGCCACCATCCTGTCGTTCCTGATCCTGCGCGAACAGGTCGGCCCGCACCGCTGGTTCGCGGTGGCCTGCGGCTTCGCCGGCGTGGCGATCATCCTGCAGCCGGGCCAATCCGGGCAGTCGCTGCCCGCAGTGGGGCTGGCGCTCGCGCTGATCGGCGCGCTGGGCGCAGCGGGCGTCACCATCGCCGTTAGGCAGATGCGCGGCGAGCATGTGGCGGCGATCGTTTTCTGGTTCATGTCCTTGTCGCTCGTCACCAGCGCGCTGATGCTGCCTGTGTTCGGCCATTGGCACAGCTGGCCCACGCTGCTGTTGCTGCTGGGCGGCGGCGCGGCGGGGATCGTCGCGCAGATTTCCATGACCAGTTCGCTGCGGCACGCCGCCGTGTCGGTGCTGATGCCGTTCGATTATATCCAGTTGCTGGGCGCGATCCTGTTCGGCTGGTTCCTGATGTCGGACGTGCCCGGCCTCACCACGCTGGCGGGCGGGGCGCTGATCGCGCTTTCGGGCCTCTACACCGTGTGGCGCGAATATCGGCTGCAACGCGCGCAGGATGTGCGGCCGCCGCAGTCTGTGGGATAAGTCTTTCACGTCACCACATTGCGCAGATGTTACATACACTGGTTGACAGAAATCCTTGTGATTCCCGGATAAAGACGCCTCAGCCCGAAGCTGATCCAGGGTCGGCGGCTTCGGGTGAGAAAGGGTCGAACAATGAAACTGAATATCCTGATCGCGGGCGTCGCCTGCGCCTTGCTGGGAACGGCGGCAAGCGCGGCAACCCTGTTCACGCAAGGCGCGCCCACCGGCGCAATGACGAGCCCCGGCTCCGTCAGCTACCAGTTCGCCGCCAATGCCGGGGCCGGTCTCACCAGCTTCACGCTGAACGGCTTCAACTCGCTGGATGGCGAGGGCAATGGCTATACCGATGTCTTCACGTTGAAGCTGAACGGCACCGACATCCTGTCGGGCAGCTACAATCTGGGCGGTGGCGGCTATGACATCACCTATTTCGCCCCCGTCGGCAGCAGCGTCTCCGTCAGCACGCCGGGCAGCTGGCAGGGCGGCACCGGCCTGTTCAGCATTCCGCTGGGGCTGGCGCAGGGCACCAACACGCTGACGCTCAGCTATTCCGGCAATGCGCAAGGTCTGGGCGACGAAGGCTGGGGGGTCTCCAACCTCTCCGTCACCGGCGGCGTGCCGGAACCGGCGACATGGACGATGCTGATCGCGGGCTTCGGCTTCGTCGGTGCCTCGCTGCGCCGCCGCAAGCCGGCTCTGGCGACGCTCTCCTAAGGGCTGCAAAGGGCTTCTCCTCCCCTCTCGTGGCTGCTACATCGGCCGCGAGAGGGGTTGGAGGACATTCATGCGCCTGACCTTTCTCGCTGCCTTGCTGGGCAGTCTTGCCTTCCTTCCCGCCCATGCCGCCGGATTCGATCCGCGCGAGCACCGCGCACCACTGGCTGGCGAATCCACACAAGTGATGGTGCTGGGCACCCCGCATCTTTCCGGCCTGCCCAAGGATTTTCAGCCGCAGACGCTGTCGCTGTTGCTGGACCGGCTGGCAGGCTGGAAGCCGGACGCCATCGCCATCGAAGGCGTTTCCGGCCTGCAATGCGAACAATATCGGCAGAACCCGGCGATCTGGCCCGGCGTGGCAGACGCTTACTGTGTGGATCTGGCCGCAGCCGCCAAAGCCTCTGGCATGACCGTCCCCGCCGCCACGGCGGAGGCCGCCCGCCTGCTCGCCGCATGGCCCGCCACCCCCACGGCGTCTCAGCGGCGGCATCTGGCGCTTAGCTTCCTTGCCGCCGGGGAACCGGCGTCTGCTGTGGTGCAATGGCTTCGGCTTCCCCCTGCCGAACGCATCGCGCAGGACGGGCTGACGCCGGAACTGGTGGAGTGGCTGGATGCCCGCATCAATCGCCGCAACGAAAATTACCTGATCGCCGCCGCGCTGGCCGCCCGGCTCGGCCATGAACGGGTCTGGTCCACCGACGATCACAGCGCCGACAGCCTGACAGCAGCAGATGACCCGGATTTCGAAAAGGCGATGCAGCGCATCTGGAGCGGCCCGGAAAGCGATGCGCGATCTGCAGCCGCGAAGGCCATCAACGCACAAATGCAGACACAGCAGGCAGTGCTGAAAGCCTATCGCTACTACAATGATCCGGCCGAGGCAGACCGCGCCTTCGCCACCGATTTCGGCAAGGCGATGGCGGATGCCACGCCGCAAAACTATGGCCGCCGCTACCTCGGCTGGTGGGAAACCCGCAATCTGCGCATGGCCGGTAACGTCCGCGAAGTGGCGGCACTGAAGCCCGGCGGCCGTGTGCTGGTCCTCACCGGGGCCAGCCACAAGGGCTATCTGGATGCCTATCTGGGCATGATGCACGACGTGAAGATCGCCGACCCGCTGCCGCTTCTACAATAAGCCGAGCCAAAATCCTCTCCCGCTTGCGGGAGAGGCGACTCGCGCGCCAGCGCGGCGGGTGAGAGTGACCCCAAACCAAGGCCTGGAACACCCGGCCCGCCGCCTGTTGCCGAGTTTGGACTTCAGGCTGCGAACAGCTTCGCCCAGCCGCGCTTGGCGCGGGCCTTCCAGTGGCCGCGATGATAAGCGTCAGAGGCCAGCAGCGGCATCACGCTGCCCGCTTCGGCGAACACCATCTGCTCGATGCCGGTGTTCACCTTGCCCCAGCTGGCTGCCTCTTGCAGCGTGGAGGAGGAGCAGGCACCGTCGCGCACGTCTGCAACCGTGATCTGCACGGCATATTTGTGCACTTCCACATCCTCATGGCCGAGGATTTCCGCGCACACCACGGTGTCCTGAATGAAGTTCTTCGGCACGCCGCCGCCGATCATCAACAGGCCGGTGGTGCCCGCCTTGATCTTGATGTCCGTCAGTTCGCGGAAGTCTGCAATCGCGTCCAGCACCATATAGGGCTGGCCTTCCTTGGCGCGGTCCACCTGATGCTTCACCAGCCCGAATCCGGCCGACGAATCGACGAACGCCGGGCAGAAGATCGGCACGTCATGCTCGTACGCCAGCTTGACGAGGCTGTTGTCCTTCTTGCCATGCTCTTGCAAGTATTTGCCCATCTCGCGGATGAAGGCGCGGCTGGAATAGGCGCGCGGTTCCAGTGAGTTGGCGATCTTGTTGATGGTGAAGTCGCAGTCCTGAAGCTGTTCTTCGTCGATGTAGGTATCATAGATACGATCGATATAGAGCGAGCGCAGGGTATCATCGTCCGGGATTTCCAGCGCCTGATAATGCTTGTGGCCAAGGCCTTCGAAGAAATCCATGTCCACGATGGTGGCACCCGTGGCGATCACCACGTCCACCATATTGTTGCGGATCAGTTCGGCATACAGGTCCATGCAGCCGCCGGCCGAGGTGAACCGGCGATCACCAGGCAGACGGTGCAGTCCTTGTCTTCCAGCATCTGGTTGTAGATGCCGGTGGCGCGCGCGAGGTCGCGGCTGGTGAAGCTCATGTTCGCCATCTGGTCGATGATCGGCCGGGCGTCGAAGCTCTTGATGTCGATATGCTCGACCTTCTTGGACAGAAGTTCAGCCTTCCGCTGTGCGTTCACTTGCTCGCTCATGTTCGTCTCCAACAGAAATAGAACCCCACCGCCGAAGCGGTGGGGGAAAAGAATGAAACCTTGATGACGCGCTTAGTTGCGCGTCCATTCTGACGGGCTTACACCCGAGCCGCAACTCCCAGCGGCACGACATTGGCCGGAACCACGGCCTCGCCGCCCATCGGGATCAGGCTCGCCATCGGTGCGTCCGTCACGATCACGGTGTCGCCGTTGGTGAAACCGTTGAAGCCCGTGCGCATGGCTTGCCCATAGGCACCCAGCTGGCCGATCTCGATATAATCGCCCGCCTTCACATCCGCCGGCAGTTCGAACGGACCCTTCATATGATCCATGTCGTCGCAGGTCGGGCCGTAAAAGGCGAAGTCCATCGGTTCGGCCTGCGAGGCATCCGCCCGCACCAGCTTCACCGGATAGCGCCACTCCACATGGGCTGCATCGAACAGCGAGCCATAGGCCCCATCGTTGATGTAAAGCTCTTCACCGCGCCGCTTTTCCACCCGCACCAGCACGCTGGCATAATCGGCGGACAGCGCCCGGCCCGGCTCGCACCACAACTCGGCGGAGTAAGAAATCGGCAGCGATTCATAAGCCCGCTCGATCACCGCGAAATAGGTCTCAAGGCTGGGCGGTTCCATGCCCGGATAGCGGCTGGGGAAGCCGCCGCCCACGTCGATCACGTCCACGGTCACGCCCGCTTCCACGATCGCCGCACGCACGAAGGCCAACGCATCCGCATAGGCCGCCGGGCTCATCGCCTGCGATCCCACATGGAAGCAGATGCCCAAGGCGTCCGCTGCCTGACGCGCCGCCAGCAGCAGGGCAGGGGCATCGGCCACGCCGATCCCGAACTTGGAGGCGAGGCTCAGCTTGGAATAGCCGGACGACACCTTCAGCCGCACGCACAGCGTGAGGTCAGCCGCGGGCACGCCATCGGTCGCGCAGGAACGGACGATTTTCGCCAGTTCCTCATGCGTATCCAGCGAGAAGATCCGCACGCCATGCACATGATAAGCCTCGGCAATCGCCTCCTCGGCCTTCACCGGGTGCATGAACGCCAGCACGGCTTGCGGCAGCAGCCCGCGCACCAGACGCACTTCCGCGATGGAAGCGACGTCGAAATGGCGGATGCCACCTTCCCACAGCGTCTCGATCAGGTGCGGCGAAGGGTTTGCCTTCACGGCATAGAAGCTCTTGCCCGGAAATGCCGAAGCAAAGAAGCGCGCCGCATCGAGAGCAGCATCAGGACGGACGAGGGTGACCGGGGCTGCAGGCTGCAGCTCGGTCGCTACCCGAAGCGCGTTATGATGGTTGTGCAATTCAAGGGACCTCCGGGGTGCAGTTTCAGAATCGACTGCCTTGCGGTGGAAGTCCCATGGGGCAGCGGAGCGCGCATATGGGGACGAAGCCCCCCCATGTAAAGTGGAAAATTGTGACAATGCTATCGACTGTTAGCCCGTGCCGACGAAGCGGGTGGCAGCGTGGCGATATGCAGCCGATGATGCAGTTCAGGTGCAGCGAAATAGCGGCCCGCCGTCAGCGGTGATTATCTTATAGCGGACCCGGTAGGCATTGGGGTCAAACTCCGTCTCGTAGGGAGACGATAAAAGCTCCCGCAGCTCCGTCAGGCCATGCTTCTGATCGTAGAACATCAGCGCGGTGGGCAGCGCTTCCAGAATGTAGGTTCCGCTGGGCAGGCCATAGTGCGCCATCGGCGCGACAACAAAAACGCGGCCAGCAATTTTCGAATGCGGGATACTCGCTCTCTCAGCTTTTGTGAGATCGCACTTTCGAGCAAATGCCAGAGCCACTTTGTCCGGCACCGAGATGCAGTTGTAATTCGCATCGGAGCAATCAACGAATTGACTGCTCCAGTCATCGGTTGAGATTGTCCGGGTCTCGAAGTTTACCAGCATCCGTTTCAGGTCGGGGGCAACCATCGTTGCCGCCTTATTGTTGCTGGAAGCAGTCGCGTTGCCCGCCGACAGGGCGGCAATGACGCCCAAAACGATCAGCCGAACAAAAGCGAGCATGGGTCAACCGTCTTTCCGAGAACCGGAAAAAAGGGTTCCCTCAATCGGTCGGGCAGGTCAACCTGCCAGCTTCGCCGAAACGAAGTCCGACAGGGTGCCGACGCTCTCGAACAATTCGCCGGAAACCTCGTCATCGTCGATCAGGATGCCAAAGCGATCCTCCAGCGCCGTCAGCACCGTGGCGACCGCCATCGAATCCAGTTCGGGCAGGCTGCCGAACAGCAAAGTCTCGCGCGTCAGCCCCTCGGCCACGTCAGGCGTCAGCGACAGCGCGTCGACCAGCGTTGCCGCGACATCCTCCACGATCTGGTCAGGCGTAACAGACAGGCTTGCCACCTCGGTGCTCGCTCCCCGCATGCGGTTCCAAAGGGGGCCACGGGTGCATCGCCCGGGCGTCCTCCAAGGTCGCGCGCCTTACGCCTGCCTGCGCTGCAATGCAACAGGCGGGGGCAACAGGGAGGGGGAGGGCATTGCAACCGGCGCGCCCGCCCCATAGATGCAGGCCCCATGGCGACAGCCTTTCTGAAGATGCACGGGGCCGGCAATGATTTTGCCATCTTCGATGCCCGGCAAGTGGCGCTCGCCATGCCGCCGGAACGCGTCCGCCGTCTGGCAGACCGGCATCGCGGCATCGGCTGCGACCAGCTGATCGTGATGGAACCCTCCACCCGCGCAGACGTGTTCATGCGCATCTTCAACCCGGACGGCAGCGAATCCGGCGCTTGCGGCAACGCCACCCGTTGCGTCGCCCGGCTGCTGGGCGGGGCCGCCACCATCGAAACGCGCGGCGGCATCCTCACCGCCGCCAACGCCGAACAGGGCGTGACGATCGACATGGGCAGCCCCCGCTTCGGCTGGGAGGAGATTCCGCTCGCCTACGCAATGGACACCGCCGACATGCCGGTCGCATGGTCTGAGTTGGAACGCCCCTCCGCCGTGAACATGGGCAACCCGCATGTGATCTTCTTCGTGGCCGATGCCAACGTCGTGCCGCTGGAAAGCCTCGGCCCGGAGATCGAGCATGACCTGATCTTCCCCGAGCGCGTGAATGTGAACATCGCCACCGTGCTGAACCGCAGCCACATCCGCCTGCGCGTGTGGGAACGCGGCGCGGGCCTTACGCTCGCCTGCGGCACCGGGGCCTGCGCCACCTTCGCCGCCGCCCGCCGCCGCGGCCTTGTGGATGACAGCGCCACCATCAGCCTGCCCGGCGGAGACCTCATCATCGCCGAAACCGCAGGCGGCGGCATCAGCATGACCGGCCCCGTCTCCACCGCCTACCGGGGCGAGACCGACCTTTGACAGCAAGGGTCATCACCCACGGCTGCCGCTCCAACCTCGCCGAACGCGACGCGCTGGCCGCGCTGGCACCGGTGGGGGCCACCGTCATCAACAGCTGCGCGGTCACGGCGGAAGCCGTGCGCGACGCCCGCGCCGCCGCGCGCACAGCGGCCCGCAACGGCCCCGTCTATGTCACCGGTTGCGCCGCCACGCTGGAACCGGCACGCTTCGCTGATATCGCAACACTCATCCCCAACGCCTTCAAACTGAACGGAGACGCATGGGGAAGGGCAGGGCATCATACCCCCGTCACCCGCCAGTCGCGCGCCTTCGTCGCCGTGCAGGACGGTTGCGACCATGATTGCACCTTCTGCGTCACCCGCCTCGCGCGCGGGCGCTCGCGCTCGGTGCCGCTGGAAACCGTGGTCGCGCGCATCGCTGCGCTTGCCGCACAGGGCGTAAACGAGGTGGTGCTGACCGGCATAGACGCCACCAGCTATGGGCAGGACCTTCCCGGCACCCCCGCGCTCGGCACGCTGGTGCAGGCGATCCTCGCCCGCACCGCCATCCCGCGCCTGCGCCTCTCCTCGCTGGATTCGGCGGAAGCCGACGAGGCGCTGATCGAAGCCTTTCAGGATCAGCGGCTGATGCCGCACGTCCATCTCTCGCTGCAATCCGGCGACGATCTGATCCTGAAGCGGATGAAGCGCCGCCACAGCCGCGCAGATGCCGTGCGCCTGTCGGAACGGCTGCGCACCGCCCGCGCCGATATCGCGCTCGGCGCGGACCTGATCGCGGGCTTCCCGACGGAAGGGGAGGCCGCGCATGCCAACTCGCTGTCCTTGCTGGCGGATTGCAGGCTGGTGCACACCCATATCTTCCCCTTTTCGCCGCGCCCCGGCACGGCGGCTGCCCGCATGCCGCAGGTGCCGCCCGCCGTGGCCAAGGCCCGCGCGGCGGACTTGCGCGCCGCCGCCGCCAGCCGCCACGCCGATTTCACCGCCGCCTTTGTCGGAAAGCCGGTCGACAGCGTCAGCGAAGGCGGGCAGGGGTACAGCGCGCATGGCCTCCGGCTGCGCTATGCCGCGCCCCGGCCGAAGGGCGCTCTTGTGCGGCTTACGCCCACCCATCTGAACGACGGACTGCTGGCTGAATGAACGACGTCACGGAAAAGACAGGCTGGCTCGCCCGCATGCGTTCGGGCCTTGCCCGCTCGTCGGAAAAGCTGGCGCAGAACCTCACCTTCATGGTCGGCGGCGGCCGGATCGAGGCGGAAGACCTTGATTCGGTGGAAGATGCACTGATCGCAGCCGATCTCGGCCCGGCGGTCGCCGAACGCATCGTCATGAAGCTGGCCGCCGCCCGCCTTGCCGGGGACATCGACATGACCCGCGTGCGGCAGGTCGCGGCGGACGAGATCGCCGCCATCCTCACCCCGCTGGCGAAGCCGCTGCTCGTCACCGCCTTCCCGCGCCCGCACACCATCCTCGTGGTCGGCGTGAACGGCACCGGCAAGACGACGACGATCGCCAAGCTGGCGCATGTTTTTCAGGAAGATGATTATGCGGTGATGATGGCCGCCGGGGACACGTTCCGCGCCGCCGCCGTCGAGCAGCTGAAGGTCTGGGGGGATCGGCTGTCCATCCCTGTTATCTCGGGCAAGCCCGATGCCGATGCGGCGGGCCTTGCCTTTACCGCGATGGAGCAGGCCCGCGCCTCGGGCCGCGACGTGCTGATGGTGGATACGGCGGGGCGGCTGCAGAACAAGGCCGGGCTGATGGATGAACTGGCCAAGGTGCGCCGCGTGCTGGGCAAGCAGCACCCGGGCGCCCCGCATGACACCATCCTCGTGCTGGACGCAACAACCGGCCAGAACGCCCTGAGCCAGATCGAGATTTTTCGCGAAGTGGCAGGCGTGACTGGCCTTGTGATGACGAAGCTGGACGGCACCGCGCGCGGCGGCGTTCTGGTGGCGGCAGCGGAAAAATTCGGCCTGCCGATCCACGCCATCGGCGTGGGGGAAAAACTGGGCGACCTCCGCCCCTTCGACGCGCGCGCCTATGCCGACGCGCTCACAGGAGCCTGATAGTTTGACAGAGCAACCCGTCGTGAAACCCGCCCGCCGCGAACTGGACGGCTGGAAAAAGCTCTCGGTCGATCTCGGCCCGCTGCTGGTGTTTTTCGCCGTCTATTCCCGGTTCGACGTGTTCGTCGGCACGGCGGCCTTCATGGTCGCCACCGCCATCGCCATGGGGATTTCCTGGGCGCTCACCCGCCATATCGCTGCAATGACATGGTTTTCCGCCGTGCTGGTGGGTGTGTTCGGCGGCCTGACGCTGTGGCTGCACGATGAAACCTTCATCAAGATGAAGCCGACCATCGTCTTCCTCACCCTGTCGGGCGTGCTGACCTTCGGCTTGCTGCGCGGCCGGAATTATCTGAAGACGGTGGTCGGATCCGCCTTCAACGGCCTCAGCGACGAGGGCTGGACCCTGCTCACCCGCCGCTGGGCGCTGTTCTTCCTGTTGCTGGGCCTGACCAACGAACTGCTGTGGCGCGCCTTCCCAACCAACATCTGGCTGCATTTCAAAATCTGGGGCGATTCGCTGCTGACCTTCCTGTTCATGGGGGCGCAGGTGCCGATGATGCTGAAGCATGGCCTCAATCTTGAAGATCCCAAGGAAGCCGATCCGAAGGACGAAAGCCCGCCCAAAGCCTGATCGCGCAGCGCCGCCGAAGCCATCGGCGGAAAATTTCACGGACATTGCAAAAATTTGCATTTGGGGGCTGGCATCGCGTCTGCGCCTCAGCTATGCGAATCGTAACGTTCCAGTCGAACCCGTTGAGGAACATCGGGAAAGGCATGGGCGAAACAACATTTAGGGGGTCGCACCCAATGATTCATCCGTTTGCCGCTATCGCGGTCACTACGCTTGTCGGCGCGTTCGTCGCCGCAGCGCCTGCGTCTGCCGTCACCGTTGTGCTGGGCGGGGCAGTCCAGAATGTCAGCAGCGTCACCCGCAGTGCGGAAGGGGTGGATTTTACCGTCACCGCAGCCCGCTTCACCGGCAATCCTGCCACGCTGACGGGCATGTCCAGCCTTGGCGCGCCGCTGCTCGTTTCGGTCACGACGCCCGGCCTCGGCGTGGATGGCGGCGGCTCCGCGCCGCAGATCGACACCAACCAGACGAACCGTCGCGAAGCGCTGATCCTGTCGGCCAGCAGCCCGTTCGAAATCTCGCGGCTGAAGCTGTCGATGGTGGATGGCAATGACACGCTGATGCTTTATGGCGTCAAAGATGACGGCAGCTTCGTTGCGCTCATCAACGCGGGCACCATCATGTCGGGCCTGAACGGCGCGGCGGGCGTGGTGAGCACGGGTGCGAACGGCGGCACCTCGCTGCTCACCTTCGCCAACCCCTGGGGCAATTTCAGCCAATATGTCTTCACCACCCGCGTCGGCGGCGAAGTGCTTTACAACAATGATCGCGGGCAGGGGTATCGGCTGGATTCGATCAGCTTCAACGTGGTTCCTGAACCGCGCATGTGGGCGATGCTGATCGCGGGCTTCGGCTTTGTGGGCGTCGCCGCCCGCCGCCGCCGCAAGCCGGTGGTTTCCGCCTGACGCACCGCTGCCGCTGAAGGGCGGCACGGCTTCCACCGAATGTGAACGCCCCCGGCAACCGCAATGGTTGCCGGGCGTTTACGCATTCCCTGCGCCGTTAAGAACATAAGAATTGGATCGGGCGGCCGTTATAGCTCTATTTGGCCCGCAGCTATTCATCGCCTGATCCGGGCGGCGAAATCTTGCAGGGGTCTTGTCATGAAAATCTTCGCTGCTGCCGCGTTTGCGGCTGCAATCGCCGTTGCGCCCGCCAGCGCCTCCGTGATCACGCTTGGCGGCCCGAACGCCAATGTGCCCAGCATCACCGGCTCGGTGGATGGGGTGGATTACAGCTTCGAAGCGCTGCGCTTCACGCTGGCCCCCACCGCGCTCACCAGCTTCAGCCAGTTCAGCACCACCTCCAGCAGCGGCGCAGCGATGAAGATCAGCGTCACGGCCCCCGGCATCGGCGTGGACGGCGGCGGATCGGCCCCGCAAGTCGATACCAATCAGGTGCGCAACCGCGAAGCGATCCTGTTCAGCACCAGCAAGCTGATCGACATCAACGCGCTGAAACTGTCTTACATTGATGCGAACGACACGCTGCTCGTGTTCGGCGTGCAGGATGATGGCAGCCTTGTCTCGCTCACCGGTGCGGGCACCATCCTGTCGGGTCTCGGCGGCACAGTGGGCGTCAACAACAGCGGCGCGAACGGCGGCACGAGCGTTCTCAGCTTCGCCGACGCGCTGGGCAGCTACAACCGTTACATCTTCACCACCCGTGTGGGCGGCGAAGTGAATTACGGCGGGATGACGGGGCAGGGCTATCGGATCGATTCGATCGGCTTCGATACCGCCGCCGTGCCGGAACCCGCCACCTGGGCGATGCTGATCGCCGGTTTCGGCTTCGTGGGCGCTGCCGCCCGCCGCCGCCGCGCCGGAATGGTCACGAACTGAACCAGATCCAAGGGGTTGGATAAACGGGGCGGCGCTAAACGCGCCGCCCCATTTTTTCGTTTATTTCTCGTAGGATCGGATCAGCTGGTCGAACAGCCGCACGCCATAGGCGCGCAGGCCCTTGGGCACGGTCGGCAGGTCGGTCGCGGCGGTCATCACGCCCGCCATATCCACATGCGCCCAGGGCGTCGGCTCCGGCGTGAGGAAGCTGATGAAGTGCGCGGCCGTGCCCGCGCCCGCACGCCCGCCCTCGTTCGCATTCTTGATGTCGGCGATATCGCTCGCCATGTCCGCTGTGTAGCTGGGGTGCAGCGGCATCCGCCACACATCCTCGCCTGTCAGTGCGCCAGCAGTTGTCAGGCGCGCGGCCAGATCCTCGTTGCGGGCGAACAGGCCGGAATACTCATCGCCCAGCGCTGCGCCGATCGCGCCGGTCAGGGTGGAGAGGTTCACCAGCACGGCGGGCTTATACTGGCGGATGGCCCACTGGTTCGCATCGGCCATCACCAGCCGCCCTTCGGCATCGGCGTTGATCATCTCCACCGTCTTGCCGTTCAGCGTCCGCACCACGTCGCCGGGGCGCTGCGCCGTGCCGCCGGGCATGTTTTCCGCCAGCGCGGCGATGCCGATCACATTGGCCTTCGCCCCGCGCTTTGCTGCCGCGATGGCCGCCGCAACCGCCCCCGCCGCGCCAGACATGTCGGCCTTCATAGACCACATCCCGGCTGCGGGCTTGATGGAGTTGCCGCCGTTGTCGAAGGTGATTCCCTTGCCCACCAGCGCGATGGGGGCGGCATTTCCGGCCCCGCGATACTCCACCGCCAGCAGCCGCGAAGGCCGGGCAGAACCTTGCCCCACGCCCAGAAGCGCGCCCATGCCAAGCTCACGCATCTGCGCTTCGTTCAGCACGGTCACCCGCACATTGGGCACACCCTTCACTTCCTTCTGCACCGCCGCCACGAAGCTTTCGGGATAGAGTTCATTGGCCGGGGTGATGATCAGATCGCGGGCAAAGCGAATGGCGCCTGCCACCTGCGCCAGATCGGCGGCATAGGCGGCGGCTGCGCCTGCGTCGCTCGTCACCACCGTCACCGGGTTGGCGGGCGGCAGCTTCGGCTCGGACTTCAACCTGTCATAACGGTAACCCGCCAGCGCCGCACCATAAGCCAGATAGGGGGCAGACCCGGCGGGCAGCCCGCCAGAGAGGATCGCGATATCAGAGGGTTCGCTGCGCAGCGCCATGCTCGCCTTGCCTGCCGCATCGGCCAGCGCGGCCTCCTTCGGCGCGGTCAGGCTTTCCACGCCCACCAGCAGGATGGCGGGATGCCCGCCGATATTGTGCAGTTTCAACGTGGAGAGCGGCTTCGCATCAAAGCGTGCGGCCTTCGCCGCCGCCGCAATCGCTTCCGCCGTGGCGGCGGGCAGTTCCGGTGCGGATTTCGCGATATCCAGCGGGGCCGTCACCGGCACGATCAGCGCCGCGCCCACAGGCACGGTGGCGGCAAAGCGGATCGGCCGCTCAGGGCTGTTCTCCCGCGTGGAGGGGGCCACGCCGGATCCTATCAGCCCGGCGGGCCGGTCTTGCGCCAGCGCGGGGGCGGTGAGGGCAGTGGCGATCAGCAATGCTGCGAAAGGGGCGATCCGCATTCCTTATGTATCTCCTGTAACATTGTTACAGGCTGCCTAACGGCCACGCCCCCGCTTGCCAACCCGTGCAGCGCCCCCAGCGACAAATTGCGCGCCCCCTCTGAGTTGAGCGTTTTTCTGTAACCGCCGCCGCTCTACGTAGGGCAGTCAAACCTTGGGAGAGAGAGACATGCGCGAAGCCCTGAAATTCTATATCGACGGCCAGTGGGTCGATCCGGTCGAAGGCGTGAAGCCGCTGGACGTAATCAACCCCGCCACGGAACAGGCGTTCGGCCGGATCGCCATCGGCACCGCGGCTGATGTGGACCGCGCTGCCAAGGCCGCCGCTGCCGCCTTTCCCAGCTTCAGCCGCACCAGCCGCGCCGAACGGCTGGAGCTGCTGGGGGCGATCATCGCCGAATATCAGAAGCGCCACGCCGACATCGCCGCCGCCATCACCGAGGAAATGGGCGCGCCCGCCTGGCTGGCCACGCAATATCAGGCCGCGCTGGGCATGGGGCACTTCCAGATCGCCATGGAGGTGCTGAAAGGCTACAGCTTCGAAGAGGATCGCGGCGGCACCCGGCTGGTGAAGGAGCCCATCGGGGTGTGCGGCTTCATCACGCCATGGAACTGGCCGATCAACCAGATCGCCTGCAAGGTCGCCCCGGCGATCGCCACCGGCTGCACCATCGTGCTAAAACCCTCCGAAGTGGCCCCCTTTGATGCCGTCATTTTCGCCGAGGTGATGCATGCGGCGGGCGTGCCCAAGGGCGTGTTCAACCTTGTGAACGGGGACGGCCCCGGCGTCGGCGCGGCCATTTCCAGCCATCCGCTGATCGATATGGTCAGCTTCACCGGCTCCACCCGCGCGGGAATCGAGGTGGCGAAGAACGCCGCCCCCACGGTGAAGCGGGTGGCGCAGGAACTGGGCGGCAAATCCCCCAATATCGTGCTGGATTCGGCAGACCTTGCAACTGCCGTGGGCGGCGGTATCCAGTCCATGATGCTGAACTCCGGGCAAAGCTGCAACGCGCCGACGCGCATGTTCGTGCCGCGCCCGAAGATGGAGCAGGCCAAGGCAATTGCGAAGGCCACAGCAGAGGCGATCACCGTGGGCGATCCCAACGGCAACAGCGTGATCGGGCCTGTCGTCTCTGAAGTGCAGTTCAACAAGATTCAGGGCCTGATCCAGAAGGGCATCGACGAAGGCGCAACCCTCGTCGCGGGCGGCCCCGGCCGGCCGGAGGGGCTGGACAAGGGCTATTATGTGAAGCCCACCATCTTCGCCGACGTGACCAACGACATGACCATCGCCCGCGAGGAAATCTTCGGGCCGGTGCTGGCGATGCTGCCCTATGATACGCTGGAGCAGGCGATCGCTGAGGGGAATGACACCGTCTATGGCCTCGCCGCTTATGTGCAGGGCGATGAGGCGGAGGCGCGCGACGTCGCGCGGCAGCTGCGCGCGGGCCAAGTGAACATCAACGGCGCGGCGCTGGACCTGACTGTCCCGTTCGGCGGCTACAAGCAATCCGGCAACGGCCGCGAATGGGGCGATCATGCCTTCGCCGAATTCCTGGAAACCAAGGCCGTGATCGGCTGGGGCGCGGCGCAGGCGGCGGAATGAGGCTATTGGCCGAATGAAGCTGCTGGCGCGGGTTCTGGGCGCTCTTCTGGCGCTCGCGCTGGCCTTCATCGGCTGGGGCTATTGGGGGGCTACTCGGCCCCCGCTGGTGGTGCCCTTCAGCTATCAGCTGAAGGGCCTGCCGCCCGGCACCCGGCTGAAGGTGCTGCTGATCAGCGACACCCATCGCGGTCGCCCGGACATGTCCGCCGCGCGGCTGGATGCCATCATGGATCAGGCGAACGCGCTGAAGCCGGATCTGATCCTGCTGGCGGGCGACTATATCGGCGGCAATCCACTGGGCCTTGGCGGCAAGCCGCATCTGAAACCGGCGGTGCAACCGCTGGCGAAGCTGCGCGCGCCGCTGGGCGTGTTCGCGGTGCTGGGCAACCACGACAATGCCCATTGGGGGCCGATCGTCTTTGCCGCCCAACCGTCGCCGCGCCTGCTGGTGAACCAGTCGGTGGATGTCGGCCCGCTGGTGGTGGCGGGGGTGAATTCGGATGCCCATGGCGCGAACGTCCCGGCGGCGCTGTCGGCCGCCACGCCGGGCAAGCCGCTGCTGTTGCTGCGCCATGAAGGCGGCGCGCTGGCGCTGGATCCGCCGCGCCGGGACCTGTCCGTGCTGGCGCTGGCCGGGCACACCCATGGCGGGCAGATCCTGCTGCCGCTGATCGGCGCGCCCGCTGACAGGATTCTCGGCGGTCCGCCGCTGTGCAGACGCGGTTTCTGCACCGTCAACGGCTGGCCGCTCTATGTCACCTCGGGCGTGGGCACCAGCATGGTGCCACTGCGCATCGGCGTTCCCCCGGAGATGGTGCTGATCACCCTCACGCCCGGCTGAGCATCACTCCACCGGCAGGAAATCCGGCACGCTCAGGTAACGCTCGCCCGTGTCATAGTTGAAGCCCAGCACCTTCGCGCCCGCGCCCAGTTCGGGCAGCTTCTGCGCGATGGCCGCCAGCGTCGCGCCGGATGAAATGCCAACCAGCATCCCTTCCATGCTGGCGGATTTGCGCGCCCATTCCTTCGCGTCGTCCGCCGCGACCTGAATCACCCCGTCCAGCAATTCGGTGTGCAGATTGCCCGGAATGAACCCGGCACCGATCCCCTGAATCGGGTGCGGCGCGGGCTGCCCGCCGGAAATCACCGGGGACAGCGTGGGTTCCACCGCGAACACCTTCAGCTTCGGCCATTCCGCCTTCAGCGCCTGCGCCACGCCGGTGATATGCCCGCCGGTTCCCACGCCAGAGATCAGCGCGTCCAGCCCCTCGGGGAAATCCGCCAGAATCTCGCGCGCGGTGGTGCGGGCGTGGATGGCGATGTTGGCCGGGTTTTCGAACTGGTACGGCATCCATGCACTGGGGGTTTCCGCCACGATCTCCTGCGCGCGGGCAATCGACCCCTTCATGCCCTTTTCGCGCGGGGTGAGATCGAAACTGGCCCCATAGGCCAGCATCAGCCGCCGCCGCTCGATGCTCATGCTTTCCGGCATCACCAGAATCAGCTTGTAGCCCTTCACGGCGGCCACCATCGCCAGCCCGATGCCGGTGTTGCCGCTGGTCGGCTCCACGATCACCCCACCGGGCTTCAGCGCGCCCGATGCCTCGGCATCCTCGATCATCGCCAGCGCGATCCGGTCTTTGATGGACCCACCGGGGTTCTGCCGCTCGCTCTTGATCCAGACGGACTCATTGGGGAACAGCCGGGCCACCCGCACATGCGGGGTATTGCCGATGGTTTCCAGAATGTTGGCAGCTCGCATCGGAAATCTCCTTCAGCTTTTCAGATTGTCAGGCACGTCCAGCCTGTCGGCATCGCGCAGTTCGGGGAACAGCCGCGCCCACAGGATCGTCACGATCAGCGCCAGCACGCCGCCGCCCACGGTGGCGGCAATCGGGCCGATGGCGGCCGCCATCACCCCGGCGCGGAATTCGCCCAGTTCGTTCGAAGCGCTGATGAACAACAGAGACACGGATGAAACCCTCCCGCGCATCGAATCCGGCGTGTGCAGCTGGATCAGCGAGGATCGCACATACACCGAAACCATGTCCGCCGCGCCCAGCACGATCAGGCTGACAATGGAAATCCAAAGCACGGTGGAAAGGCCGAAGGCCACGGTGGCCAGCGCGAACAGCCCCACGTTCACAAACATCTTCTGCCCTACCTTGCTGCCCAGCGGGTTGCGCGTCAGCCAGAAGGCGACAGCGGCGGCCCCCAGTGCCGGGGCGGCGCGCAGCCAGCCCAGCTCCGCCGGGCCCACATGCAGGATATCGCGCGCATACACCGGCAGCATGGCGTTGGTGCCGGCCAGAATCACCGCGAACATGTCCAGCGACAGCGCGCCGAAGACGATGCGGTTGCCCCGCACATAATCCAGCCCCTCTTTCACCGCCGCAAACCCCTTCGCGCCGGAGGAGGGCGACAGTTTCACCGGCGGAATCATGAACAGCGCCACAAGCGAAGCCGCCAGCAGCCCGGCGGCCAGCCAGAAGGGGAGCGCAGGGTGCCCGTCATAAGCGAATCCGCCCACCACCGGACCCAGCACCGCGCCCGTCTGCCAGCCGATGCTGTTCCACGCGATGGCCGTGGGCAGCACATGCGGCGGCACCAGATTGGGGGCCAGCGCAGAGAGGGAGGGCGCGGCAAAGGCCCGCGCCACCCCCAGCGCCACAGCCACCGCGAACAACGGCCACAGGGCCGTCGATCCCGAAGCCGCCAGCGCCCCCAGCGCCAGCGCGCACAGCAGTTCCAGCCCGATCGCCGCACGCGCGATCACCCGCCGGTCCACCCGGTCCGCGATCA
Organism: Sandaracinobacter neustonicus; assembly: GCF_006385875.1. Taxonomy (GTDB): domain Bacteria; phylum Pseudomonadota; class Alphaproteobacteria; order Sphingomonadales; family Sphingomonadaceae; genus Sandaracinobacteroides; species Sandaracinobacteroides neustonicus. Next base: position 247,433 of record NZ_VFSU01000024.1, read on the forward strand.
CCCCCACCACAAGGCTCAGCAGGAACACCGGCAGGAATTGCGCCAGCCCTATCAGCCCCAGCAGGAAGGCCGCCTCGCGGATGGGCATGGTCTGCCGGGCGATGTCGTAAACCTGCCAGCCGATCACCACCACCATCATGATCTGCGCCAATGTGGAGCCCAGCTTGGCCACGAAAAAGGCGCGGAAGGCCGGCCATGCGAAGGGGGAGGGCGGGGGGGCGGTTTCAGCGGTCACGCGCGCTGCCTAGCAGCGCAGCAGTGGTTTCGGAAACGACAGTTTCGCTATGGCTGCCTGCAAGCCCCGCTATCCTCGCAGTTTGCTGATGTTTCGCTCGCGCGCGGAAACTGGGAAAAGCCGGATTGCCGGGCCGCCTTTTGGGAGAGGGGCGCGCCCGCCGCACCGACATCGGGGAGAAGCATGCCAATCGTCACACGCTCGGGCGTTTCCGCCCTCACCGTCGCCCTGTTGCTGTTCACCGCCGCCTGCGGCCAGCAGAAACCCGCCGCCGCCCCTGCCGCCGCCGGGGAAGACAGCCTCGCCGCGCAAGGCTCGGCCGGGGCTGAGTGGCTCAGCTATGGCGGCACGTACGATGAGCAGCGCCACTCCCGCCTCACGCAGATCAACAAGGACAATCTCGATCAGCTCGGCGTCGCATGGACCTATGAAATGCGCAGTGGCCGGGGCATCGAAACCACGCCCATCGTCGCCGATGGGGCGATGTATGCCACCTCCAGCTGGTCCATCCTGCACGCGCTGGATGCGAAAACCGGCAAGGAATTGTGGGTCTATGATCCCGGCGTGGACAAGGCCGTGGGTGTCGATGCCTGCTGCGACGTCGTCAACCGCGGCGTCGCCATCAAGGACGGAGTGATCTTCCTCGGCGTGATCGACGGACGTCTGGAGGCGATCGACGCGAAAACGGGCAAGCGCATCTGGTCCGTGCAGACGGTGGACCGCTCGAAGCCCTACACCGTCACCGGCGCGCCGCGCGTGGTGGGGGATAAGGTGCTGATCGGCAACGGCGGCGCGGAACTGGGCGTGCGCGGCTATCTCTCCGCCTATGACGTAAAAACCGGCAAGCTGGTGTGGCGCTTCTACACCGTGCCAAACCCGAAGATGCAGCCCGACGGCGCTGCCTCTGACGAAGTGCTGGCCCGCCTCGGCAACGCCACATGGGGCAAAACCGGCCGCTGGACCACGGACGGCGGCGGCGGCACCGTCTGGGATTCGATCGTCTATGATGAACCCAACCGGCAGATCATCTTCGGCGTCGGCAATGCCTCGCCATGGAACGCCGCGCTGCGCGATCCGACGTCCAAGGGTGACAATCTGTTCGTCTCGTCCATTGTCGCCGTCGATGCGGATACCGGCAAGTATAAGTGGCATTTCCAGACCACCCCGCGCGACAATTGGGATTACACCGCGACGCAAACGATCATCCTCGCCAACCTGCCGCTGGGCGAGAATGGCACGCCGCGCCGGGTGGTCATGCAGGCGCCGAAGAACGGCTTCTTCTATGTGCTGGATGCGAAAACCGGCCAGTTCATCTCGGGCAACAATTTCGTGCCGCAGAACTGGACGACGGGGCTGGACGCGAACGGCCGCCCGCTGGAAACCGCAGAGGCGCGGCCTGCCAACGGCAGCAGCGTGCTGATGCCGGGGCCGCAGGGTGCGCATAACTGGCATCCGATGGCCTTCAACCCGGATCTGAACCTCGCCTTCATCCCGGCGCAGGAACTGCCGCAGGGCTATGCGCCCAAGGCTGAAGCCGACCCGCACACCAAGTGGAACACCGGCTTCAAGTTCGAGGATGGCCTGCCTGTCGATCCCGTCGATCCGGCGACGATGAAGGCCATGCGCGCCGCCTTCAAGGGGCGGCTGATCGCGTGGGATCCGATCAAACAGGCCCCGCGCTGGTCCGTCGAACTGCCCACGCCATCCAACGGCGGCGTGCTCTCCACCGCGTCCGGCCTCGTGTTTCAGGGCACGGTCGCGGGCGATCTCGTCGGCTATGACGCGGCCAATGGCAAGGAGCTGTGGCGGCGCAACCTGAAGGGCGGAATCATGGCCCCGCCCGTCAGTTACGAGATCGACGGCGAGCAATATCTCGCCATCGCCAGCGGCTGGGGCGGTGCCTATGCGCTGGCGGCGGGCTTCCTGTTCGATCCGGCGGTGCAGCCGCTCAATGGCCGGGTGATCGTATTCAAGCTGGGCGCGAAGGGCGAAATCCCCGATCATCAGGGCGTCCCCATCGACCGCAAGCCGCAGGCCGCGAAGTTCGGCGATCCGGCGATGCTGCAGCGCGGCCTCGTCGCCTACAGCCGCAACTGCATGGTCTGCCACGGGCCGATGGCGATTTCGTCCGGCGTGCTGCCCGATCTGCGCTGGTCGCCGCTGTCCGGCGATGCGGACGCCTGGCGCGACGTGGTGATCGATGGCTCCCGCAGGGAAGCTGGCATGGTCAGCTTCGCCAAACAGCTGAGCCCGGAGGATGCAGAGGCGATCCGCGCCTATGTCGTCCTTCAGGCGCACGGCCCGGCGGCGAAGTAAGCGCGGCCTAAAAGGGAAGGAACTGCCCGGCGAGGAAGTCCGGCCGCTGGCTGGCACCTCGCCAATAGGCGGAAAGCCCGATCTCGCTGCACAGCGGCAGGAAGCGCGCATCCGCGCGCAACCCTTGCAGCGGCGGCAGGAACAGCGCCACCGTGCTCGTCCGGTGCAGCGTCACCGTCCGCTCTGCAGCCGTGCGGGTGTTGGCGCGGGCTTGGGAATACCAGTTGCGGGCCAACTGATAGGCGGCTTCCGTCCGGCCCAGAGATCCAAGGCCCAGCAACGAAACGAACTGCGTCATCCCGCCCAACCGGGCGGCAGTGAGCAACTCCGTCTCGGCGGCCTGCACATCCGCGTTCCGGCCAGAGCCGATGGCGCGCACCGTTCCACGCAGCGCCGTCAGGATGCGGGAAGGGCTGCGCTGGGACTGTTGAACCGCCTGAATGGCGGCCTCGCCATCAGCCGCACGCCCGGTCAGCGCCATCAGCAGCGGCCCCACCACCTGCATCGAGATGGACGCGGCCTCGCCATCGGCCTGCGCTTCCGTCAGCGCGGCTTTCGCGCCTCTGGTTGCCCACAGGCCGTATATCCGCCATTCGCTGCCGGCTTTGTGTGCGGGGTGCGTCGCCTTCAGCCGGTCGGCCAGCGCCAGTGTCTCACCGCTGCGCCCCACTGCCGCCATCAGCCGCGCCAGACCGCTCAGCCCATGCGGATTGTCCGGGGAGACATCCAGCGCCCGCAACAACCGCTGCTCGGCCGTCTGCCAATCGCCGAAAAAAGGCGGCAGCAGAGCCAGCGCCACATGCGCGTCGCCCTGCGCCCGTTCCAGTTGCAACGCGCGCGCCGCCGCCTCGCGCGTATGCGCCTCGGCCTCCGCGATGCTCCCGGCCGTCGCGAACGACGCGATGCGCTGCCATGCAATGGCCAGCAGTCCCCATGCCCGGGCATGCTCCGGCGTCAATCCGATCGCCTGTTCCAACAATCCGCGCGCCCGGCCCTCCGCGCCGGTGGCATCCGTTGCCAGCTGCTCCGCCGCCTGCGCCACCAGCGCATCCGCGCGGCCATCGTCACGCGGCTTCAGCAGGTTCCAGCCCACACCGGCGACGGCCGCCGCGCCAACCGCGCCGCCCAGCATCCAGCGTCGCGTCAGTGTGGCCGGTTCCGGCGGCACGGCCGGGGGCAGGGCAGGCCGCAGCACCTCTGGCTCGTCTGCACACAGCCGGTATCCCACCTTGGAAACCGTCTCCACCTGCACCCGTTCCGAACCGGCTTCGCGCAGCGCCCGCCGCAAGCCCGACACGGCGCGGTGCAGCGAATCCTCGCCCACCACCAGCCCGGGCCAGCAGCGCTCCGCCAGCCGATCCCGGCTCACCACCTCGCCCTCCGCGTCGGACAAAGCGACCAGCAGTTGCATGATGCGCGGTTCGGTCGAAACGATGCCCGCAGGCCCCTCCAGCCGCCGCTCGGCAGGGCGAACCCTGATATCCCCCATGGCAAACGGCAGGCTGCGGCCAAGCTCCACGGGGATGCCATGATCGTGCGTCTGCGCGTCCAAAATCCCCCCTTTCCCGCTCCATCAGGAAAATATCAGATTTTCGTCGTGCGCCCATCATGGTTTGCGGCGCGCCCTCCGGCCATTCTGAGCTTGCTGGTTCCGGGCGGGGGCGTCCGCCGCCAGCATACAGGGAGACGTTTGATGCGCAAATCTTCTGTGCTGGCCGCCACGCTGGCGGCGGTGATGCTGGCCGTTCCCGCCATTGCGGGCACCTATGTGTCGAAGGTGGTGGCAACCGGCCTCAACAATCCGCGCGGGCTGGCCTTCGGGCCGGATGGCGCGCTCTATATCGCGGAAGCCGGCTATTATGTGGAAGGCGGCCCGGTGGTCGTCACGCCGCGCGGCCCGGCGGGTTATGCCGCAACCGGCTCCATCACGCGGGTTGCGGGCGGCACGCAGACACGGATTCTCTCAGGGCTGCCCGGCGTCGGGCTGACGAACGGCACAGACATGGCCGGCCCGAACGACATTGCATTCACGCCCGACGGCGTTGGACATGTCGTGATCGGGCTGGGCATGAACCCGCAGTATCGCACCAGCGGGCTGGAACCGTTGGGCAGCAATCTGGGGCAGGTCTACTCCTTCACGCCCGGCGCATTCACCGCCATCGGCGATATCTCGGCCTATGAACTGGCCAACAACCCCGTGGGTGGCGCGCTGGACAGCAACCCCTTCCACGCCACCGCCATCGGCAATGATCTGCTGGTGACGGATGCCGGCTCCAACACGCTGCTGAAACTGGATCGCGGCACCGGCGAGGTTTCGTTGGTCGCGGCCTTTCCCGGCCGCTTCATGGGCCCGCCGCCGCCCTACAGCGACAGCGTCATCACGGGGGTCGCGGTGGGGCCGGATGGGAACTATTATGTCTCTGAACTCACAGGCTTTGCTTTCACGGAAGGCGCAGCGCGCATCTATCAGGTGACGCCGGGCGGCGATGTCAGCATCGCCTATGAAGGCTTCACCATGATCAGCGACATCGCCTTCGGTGCCGATGGCAGCCTGTATGTGCTAGAGGTGGATTCCAACGGCCTCGCCACGGCGGGCGGTTCGGGGCAGATCATCCGGGTGCGGCCGGGCGGCAAGCAGACGGTGGTGATGGGCGGCCTGGTGATGCCCACCGGGCTGGAAATCGGCGGCAACGGCAAGCTTTATGTCACCAACTTCAGCGCGATGCCGGGCATCGGGCAGGTTCTGGCCATTTCCTATGTGCCGGAACCCGCCAGCTGGGCGATGATGATCGCGGGCTTCGGGCTGGTGGGAGCGATCTCCCGCCGCCGCCGGGCGATGCAGTCGGCAGTCGCTTGAAATCGACGATTCCGCGTGGAACATCTCCAACAAATCCAACAGCTCCTACAGGCAAGTTGTTGAGATTGCAGTGTTGGATGGTGTTCCACGTGGAGCAACCAATCTGGTTATCCGGGGTTGAGCGTCGATCCCAGCACGTTGATCACAAAGCCGACCACGCCCAGATTGAACAGGAAGGCCGCCAGCGAATGCAGCGTCACCACCCGGCGGAAGCTGGGGGTTTTCACCGTTGTGTCGCTGGTCTGGAAGGTCATGCCCAGCGTGAAGGCGAAATAGAGAAAGTCGCCATAATCGGGCGGCGTGTCGCCGGAAAAGCCCAGACCGCCTTCGCCGTCCGCATCCTGCCGGTAATAAAGATGGGCGTAATGCAGCGCATAGATGCTGTTGGAAAACAGCCACGCCAGCGCCAGAGTCAGCACGATCAGCAGCTTGCCGCCCGCGCTGACGGCGTGCGGCAGAACCTCTACCAGCGCCAGCAGGACGGCCATCATCGTCAGCCCCGTCACCGCCAGCATCATCGGCCGGTTGGCGTCATTCTCAGCCACATGGCGGCGCATCACCGTCGGCTGGTGCAGCCTGAGCAGCGGCGCGCACAGCAGCAGGAACATGAGCGCCGCCAGATCGAAGGCCAGAATGAAGGCCTTGGGCGCCGCCAGCCCGGCCCTGTGAAAGACCAATGTGCCCAGCAGCAGCACCAACCCGAACGCGAGGAAGCGCGGCGGCGCGACCTTGCGGCCAAGGAAATGCAGGAACCGCGTGCTCATGCGGGCGATACGAAACTGTCCAGAACCATCTTGGTTCCGGCGGAGTCGAACTCAATCTCCAGCTTGTTGCCATCCTGCCCGCTGATGGTGCCCATGCCGAACTTGGCGTGGAACACCCGCGCGCCGATCGCCAGATCGTCCCGCGCCGCGCCGCCCACGGACGAACTGATCGGCCGGGCGTTGATGACTGAGCCGCGCTTGGCGGTGGAGCGGTCCAGGCCACCCGGCGCGCTGGCGCGCCATTCACTTGACCGCGCCGTGGCGCGCTCCCAGCCGGGGCCGCGCCCGCTGCCGCGCTCCATGTCGGCGAAGGGGTCGCGTTCGTCCAGCGCGGCGCGCCACAGGCTGGCCCCGCCCGTCAGCGTGGTTTCCACCGTCACATGATCCGCTGGCAATTCGCTGAGGAAACGGCTGGGAATGGCGCTGGTCCATTGCCCGTAAACCCGCCGGTTCGCGGCGTGGAGGATGGTCGCGCGGCGGCGGGCGCGGGTGATGCCCACATAGGCCAGCCGCCGCTCCTCCTCCAGCGCGGCCGCGCCATTTTCATCCAGCGAGCGCTGGCTGGGGAACAGTCCCTCCTCCCAGCCGGGCAGGAACACATGATCGAACTCCAGCCCCTTGGCGGCGTGCAGTGTCATCATCGTCACCTTGGCCTCCGCGTCGGAGCGGTCATTCTCCATCACCAGCGCCACATGCTCCAGGAAGGATTGCAGATCGGTGAACCCCTCCATCGCCCGCACCAGTTCAGAGAGGTTGTCCAGCCGCCCGGCGGATTCCGCGCTGCGGTCGGCTTCCAGCATGGCGATATAGCCGCATTCTTCCAGCACCGCCTGCGCGAGTGCGGCCTGATCCAGCGTGTCCATCTGCCCGCGCCAGCGGCGGATGTTGGCCAGAAACTCAGACAGCGCGCGTCGCGGGGCAGGGGAGAGTTCTTCGGTTTCAACCAGTTGCTGCGCGGCGGCCGGAAGTGTCAGCCCCATTGCCCGCGCGTGGGACTGGATTTTCGCCTGCGCCTTGTCCCCCAATCCGCGCTTCGGGGTGTTGACGATGCGTTCGAACGCCAGCGCGTCGTCCGGTTGGGAAATTAGCCGCAGATAGGCCAGCGCGTCGCGGATTTCCGCGCGCTCGTAAAAGCGGAAGCCGCCGACGATGCGATAGGGCAAGCCGATGGAAATGAAGCGATCTTCGAATTCCCGTGTCTGGTAGCTGGCGCGCACCAGGATGGCGATTTCGCTGGCGCTGGCCCCTTCGCGCAACAGCCGCTCGATGCGTTCGCCCACCAGCCGGGCTTCTTCAGGGCCGTCCCAGATGGCGACGACATTCACCTTTTCCCCGGCGTTCAACTGCGTCCACAGCGTTTTGCCCAGCCGCCCCTGATTGTTGGCGATCACATGCGCGGCGGCGGCCAAAATGTGCGGGGTGGAGCGGTAATTCTGCTCCAGCCGGATCACCTTCGCGCCGGGAAAATCCTGTTCGAAGCGCAGGATGTTGGCGATTTCCGCGCCGCGCCAACTGTAGATGGATTGATCGTCATCCCCCACGCAGCAGATATTGCCTTGCCCGCCCAGCGATTTGGCGGCGAGCAGGGTGAGCCAGCGATATTGCGCGGCGTTGGTGTCCTGATACTCATCCACCAGCGCATATTTGAAGCGTTTCTGCCACTCGGCCAGCACGTCCGGATGGGTTTCAAAGATGCGGATCATGTGCAGCAGCAAATCGCCGAAATCGGCGGCGTTCAGGGTTTTCAGTTCGGCCTGATAGCGGGCGTAAAGCTCCGCGCCGCGCCCGTCCCCGAAGGCGAAGGATTCGCCTTTCGGCACATTGTCAGGTAATTGCGCCTTGTTCTTCCACCGGTCTATCAGCCCGGAGAGCTGGCGGGCGGGCCAGCGTTTCTCGTCCAGCCCGGCATCCATAATGATGCGCTTCAGCAGCCGCTGCACGTCATCCGTATCAAGGATGGTGTAGTTGGATTTCAGCCCGGCCAGTTCGGCGTGGCGGCGCAACATGCGCGAGGCGATGGAGTGGAAGGTGCCGACGAACGGCATGGTTTCCGCCTGCGGCCCCAGGAGCGCGCCCAGACGATGCCGCATTTCGGCCGCCGCCTTGTTGGTGAAGGTGACAGCGAGGATTTCCGACGGCCATGCGCGGCGTTCGTGCAGGATCTGCGCAAGGCGGGCGGTGAGCGCGCGGGTTTTCCCGGTGCCCGCGCCCGCGAGCACGAGCACGGGGCCGTCCAGCAGGGTCGCGGCCTCGCGCTGCGGCGGGTTCAGGCCCTGAAGCCAGGGGGGATCTTGGGGCGAGAGACTTGCCATGTTGCGGAACAGATAGCGAACTTATGCGGTGGGACGCAACAGATGCAGGGCTGCCTTGCCGACCGGGCGGGTGGTTTCCAGCGTGAATCCTTCCGGCTCCACAACTTCGTCGCGGGCGGTTTCGAGGCTGATCCAGCTGTGTGGGGCGATCCAGCCCATCGCTTGCGCAGAGGCCAGCGCCGGTGCCCAGTGGCCTTCGCCATAAGGCGGGTCGAGGAAGATTAGATCGGCAGGGGTCTTGGCCGGGGGCAGGGCAGTGGCGTCGTTGGCGATCAGCCGGGCGTTGGCATCCAGCTTGCGGATGTTGGCTTCGATGGCCTTGCGGGCGGCGGGTGCGCGTTCGGCGAGGAAGGCTTGTTGCCCCCCGCGCGACAGCGCCTCCAGCGCCAGCGCGCCCGAGCCTGCGAACAGGTCCAGCACGGTCAGCCCCTCGAAACTGCCGAGGCGGCTGGTGAGCATGGAGAACAGCGTTTCGCGCGCCCGGTCCGCCGTGGGGCGGGTTTCCGCGCCCTCGGGCGTTTCCAGCGGGCGGGAGCGCCAGCGGCCCGCGATTATGCGCATCTAATCCGCTTTCTTGGGCGTGCGGATCAGACTGCGGCGAAGGTTGGCGACGGCCGGGCCGGGGGCTTCCTCCACCCCGCGCGCGGGCAGGTCTTCCAGCCGGAACGGGCCATAGCTGGTGCGGATGAGGCGGCTGACCTTCAGGCCCATCGCTTCGCACAATTTGCGGACTTCGCGATTCTTGCCTTCCGTCAGCGTCATCGTCAGCCAGATGTTCGCACCATCCGCGCGGGCGCGGCGATCCACCGAGGCATCGACCGGGCCGTAACGCACGCCTTCCAGCGTGACGCCCAGCGCCAGCGCCTCCAGATCCTGCTGCCGCACTTCGCCCAGCGCGCGGATGCGATAGGTGCGCGGCACCGCGTTGGCGGGCAGTTCCAGCGCGCGCTTCAGCTCGCCATCGTTGGTGAGGAGCAGCAGCCCTTCGGTGTTCATGTCCAGCCGGCCCACCGGCACGAGGCGCGGCAGGCCCTGTGGCAGCGCATCGTAAATGGTGGGGCGGCCGCCCGGGTCGCGCGCGGCGGTGAGGAATCCCGAAGGCTTGTGGAACAGGAAGATGCGGGTGGCCTCTGCCGCCGCCACCGGCTTGCCATCCACCGTGACGCCGTCCAGCGACTTCAGGATGGTGGCCGGGGTTTCCAGCGCCACGCCGTTCACCGCGACCCGGCCTTCGGCGATCATCCGTTCGATGTCCCGGCGGGAACCGACGCCCGCGCGGGCGAGCAGCTTGGCGATGCGATCGCCTGCGCCGGGGGCCTTGGGCGCGCCCGGCGGCGGGGCGCTGCGGGCGACACGGGCGGCGCGGCGTCCGCCCGGCGTGGCGCGGGCGGTTTGCGTGGGGCCGCCGGGGCCTCTGCCGCCGGATGCGCCGGAGCGACCGCCGGACTTGCCCGGCCCACCCGGTTTCCCGGGGCCGGTGCGGCGGGGAGGGCGGCCCTCAGCCATCGACCGGGACGCCGATCTGCGATTTCGAAGTGCGGATGGTGAGCGAGGTTTTCACGCTGGCCACATTGGGGGCGCTGGTGAGCTGTTCGGTGAGGAAGGCCTGAAAGCTGGGAAGATCGCGGGCGACCAGCTTCAGGATGAAATCAATCTCTCCGTTCAGCATATGGCATTCGCGCACCTGCGGCAGCCCTGCGACATGCGCTTCGAACGCGCGCAGATCGGATTCGGCTTGGCTTTTCAGGCTGACCATGGCGAACACGGTGATCGGCCAATCCAGTGCATGGGCGCTGAGATCGGCGTGATAGCCCCGGATCACCCCGGAATCCTCCAGCGCGCGGACGCGGCGGAGGCAGGGCGGGGCGGTGAGGCCGACCTTCTGCGCGAGATCGACGTTCGTCATCCGGCCATCGGCCTGAAGGTGGGAGAGAATATCCCGATCAATCTGATCGAGTTGGTGAATACGGCTCATTTGCAGCTTCATACCTCTGGAATGGGCGTTCGCAATAGGATTGTTGCGCGCGGGCGCAAGTCCCTTGCTTCAACTGGTGCGACGAACGGATGGCTTTCGCCGGTTCGGGACGATGCCGGTGCCCAAGCTTGCGCGCCGGGAGTGCGCCGCCTAAGTCAGCAATCGAAAGGATTTATGAATGAGCGACGTCAGGCGCACGAAGCTGCTGATCATCGGCTCGGGGCCGGCCGGCTACACCGCCGCGGTTTACGGCGCAAGGGCCATGCTGGAGCCGGTGCTGGTGGAAGGGCTGCAGCCCGGCGGCCAGCTGACCATCACCACGGATGTGGAGAACTGGCCCGGCGAAGTGGCGATCATGGGGCCGGAGCTGATGGCGAAGCTGCGCACGCAGGCCGAGCATGTGGGCACCCACATCATCACCGATATCGTGGCGAGCGTGGACCTTTCCCGCCGCCCGTTCCGCGCCGTGCTGGACGGCGGCGAGGTGATCGAGGCCGAGACGGTGGTGATCGCCACCGGCGCAAGCGCCCGCTGGCTGGGGCTGGAGAGCGAGACGCGGCTGCGCGGGAAGGGCGTTTCGGCGTGTGCGACCTGCGACGGATTCTTCTTCCGTGGCAAGCATGTGGCCGTGGTGGGCGGCGGCAACACCGCCGTTGAGGAAGCGCTGTTCCTGACGAATTTCGCCAGCAAGGTGACGCTGATCCACCGCCGGGGCGAACTGCGGGCGGACAAGACCAACCAGAAGCGGCTGTTCGCCAACCCCAAGGTAGAGACGATCTGGAACGCGACCGTGTCTGAAGTGACGGGTGCGGACGGGGTGGCGGGGCTTGAACTGACGGATACCGTGACAGGCGCGACGCGCGCGCTGGAGGTGGACGGGCTGTTCGTGGCGATCGGCCATGAGCCTGCGACGAAGCTGTTCGAAGGGCAGCTGGCGATGGACGAGGAAGGCTATCTGCTGGTGGCTCCGGGGACGCCGCTGACCAATGTGCCGGGTGTGTTTGCCGCCGGAGACGTGACGGACAAGCAATATCGGCAGGCGGTGACTGCGGCCGGAATGGGCTGCATGGCGGCGCTGGAAGCCGAGCGCTATCTGGCGCATGGGGTGGATGCGCATCAACAACAGGCCGCCTGAGCCTGTGAGTGAGGGGAGCTGAATGCCGATCGACTGGGACAAGCTGCGGTTGTTTCACGCCGTCGCCTCTGCCGGGAGTTTCACCGAAGGGGCGCGGCGGCTGAAGCTGTCTCAACCGGCGCTGAGCCGACAGGTGATCGCGCTGGAGGAAGCGCTGGGGGCGAAGCTGTTCCATCGCCACGCGCGCGGGCTGGCGCTGACGAACGAGGGCGAGCAGCTGCGATCCACCACCATGCGGATGGCGGAGGAGATCGAACGCACACGCAGCTCCATCGAGGCGACGCGCAACCGGCCGACCGGCGAGATCAAGCTGACGACGACGGTGAGCTTTGGATCAAGCTGGCTGCCGGTGCAGTTGAAGGAGTTTCTGGATCTTTACCCGGATATTCGGGTGAGCCTGATCCTGTCTGACGAGGAGCGCGATCTGGCGCGGGCTGAGGCGGATTGCGCCATCCGCTTCCACAAGCCGCATCAGGCGGACCTGATCCAGCGGCCGCTGGCCACCATCCGCCACCGGCTGTGCGCGTCTCCGGAGTATCTGGAGGCGTTAGGGGAGCCGCAGACGCCCGCCGATCTGCTGGATCACCGGATGATCGCCTATGGCCCGGAAGCGCCGGCCTATCTGCGCAGCATCAACTGGGCGCTGGAGCTGGGGCATGACGGGCCGCCGCGCGAGCCGGCGCTGAGCATCAACAACAGTTTCGGCGTGCTGCAGGCGGTGGAGGCAGGGGCGGGAATCGCGGCGCTGCCATCTTACCTGATCCGCCATTCGGGCAAGCTGAAGGTGCTGCTGCCGGAACTGCAGGGGGCAGTGTTCCAGACCTATTTCGTCTATTCCTCCGAATTGCGCGGGTCGGTTCGGGTGGCGGCGCTGCGGGATTTCCTGATCGAGCGGATGACGCCGCAAAATCTGGGCGATCTTTTGGGCTGACCCGATTTTCCGGGCCATATGGGCGCGAGATAAACATTTGGAATAAATTGATTTTGCGTGATTTTCCGAGGTCTCTTGGGGCTTCAGGAGGTGCGCGGATTCGGCCGTTGAGCCAACTGTCTTAGCCATGCGTTTTCTGCATGCCTGCCAGAGTTTGTTCGCACTTGCACAATAATCGGGGCTCTCATACATAGGTCTTGTTGCTGCATTGCAGCGCACGGCCGGTTCGCCTCACTCCTCCCCGAGGCCCCGGTCTGGTCGACCGCCACTCTCCCTCCCTCCCTCGGAGGTCGACCGAAAATCTGGGCCCGGTATTGAGCTTGCTCTACCGGGCCCTTTTTCGTTCTCGGGGTTTTTCCGTTTTGGGCTGTTTTGCGGTTTGCGCCGCTTTTCAACCGGCTGCTGCCCGGCTATCGCGGCGCGGAGGTGGGGCCTGTAGCTCAATTGGTTAGAGCTGGCCGCTCATAACGGCTTGGTTGCGGGTTCGAGTCCTGCCGGGCCCACCAGATTTTCCGTTGCAAATTCGGCGCCTGCAGGGGATGCGGTGTGGCCGTTGCGTATGCTGCATAAGGCCGCAGTCGTGACGGGCCTTTGTCTGATCGGCTTGTTTCGGGCATGAACCTTGCGGCCGGGCGACGGAAAGGACAACGCGAGGCGCATGTTGCGATTTGTGGGCCAAAGACCTCTGCTGGCGGGTTTGCTGCTGGTGAGCGTGGCGGGGTGTGCGGCCGGGCCGGATTACACGCCGCCAGCAAGCGTTGATCTGGGGGTGCCCGCGCGGTTTTCCGCCGGGGCGGAGGCCGGGCCGGGGGAAGCCGAACTGGCGAACTGGTGGTCCCGATTCGACGATCCGCAGCTGAATGCGCTGGTGGAGCGGGCGATTGCCGCCAATCCTGACATCGGGCAGGCGGAAGCGCGGTTGCGGCAGGCGCGGGAGGCTTCGGTGCAGGCTGGTTCGGCCTTGTTGCCGACCTTGGATGCCAGCGGGCGCGGCGGGCGGAATTTCGCCAGCAGGGGCGGGAACAGCAACAGCTTCTCGCTGGGGCTGGATGCCGGTTGGCAGCTGGACCTGTTCGGCGGCACGCGGCGCGGCATGGAGGCGGCGCGGGCGGATGAGGCTGCGAAGCGCTATGATCTGGCCGCCGTGCGGGTGGCGATCATTTCCGAGCTGGTCAGCAACTATGTGCAGCTGCGGCTGGCGCAGGAGCAGTTGCGGATTGCTGAGGCGACGGTGGCGAACCAGCGCGACAATCGGCAGATCGCCGGGTGGCGGGTGCAGGCGGGGCTGGTGTCCTCCTTGGATGAGCAGCAGGCGCGGACGCAGCTTGCGCAGACCGAAGCGACGATTCCCGCCATCGAGGTGAGCCTGCACAATGCGCTGAACCGCATCGCGGTGCTGACGGGGCAGGCGCCGGGCGAGGCGGTGCGGGCATTGGAGGCTGCGGCGGCGCTGCCGCAGCCCGCCGAGGGGCTGGTTTCAGCGGGGATTCCGGCGGAGGCGTTGCGGCAGCGGCCCGATGTGCGGGCGGCTGAGCGCAGCCTGGCGGCCGCGACGGCGCGGGTGGGCGTGGCCGAGGCGCAGTTGCTGCCCGCTCTGGGGATTTCCGGCAGCGTGGGCACCAGCGCGCTGACGGCGGGCGGGCTGTTCGATATCATCACCGGATCCTTGTTCGCCGGGCTGAGCCAGACGATTTTCGAAGGCGGCGCGCGCACCTCGCGGATTCGTGGGCAGAAGGCGGCTGTGGACGGGGCGTTTGCCGCCTATCGCAGCACGGTGCTGGCAGCGCTGGAGGATGTGGAGAATGCGCTGGTGGCGGCGAAGGCGGCGGACGCGCGGACGGCACAGCTGGCCGAAGCGGCGGATGCGGCGAACAACAGCGCCATCCTTGCGCGCATGCAGTATCAATCGGGCCTCACCGATTTCCAGACGCTGCTGACGGCGGAGCAATCCCTGCTGTCTGCCAGCAACAGCCTGGCGGGCAGCCGGGCTGATCGCGCGCTGGCGGTGGTGCAGCTTTACAATGCCCTTGGCGGCGGCTGGCAGACGATGGACGGACGCGACACATGACGACGAGCAGCAGCGGATCGCTGGATGAGTTTCTGGGCGTGAAGCCCGCCCGGCCGTGGATGAAATGGCTGAAATGGGGGCTGGGGGCGCTGGCGCTGCTGCTGATCCTGTTCATCGGCGTGAAGATGTTCGGCAAGCCCGATGCGGTGAATTACGCCACGGAAAAAGCGGCGCGCGGCGATCTGACGGTGACGGTGTCTGCCACGGGCAACATCCGGCCGATCAACGAGGTGGATGTCGGGTCTGAACAGTCCGGCCTGATCACGCGGGTGCTGGTGGATGTGAATGACCGGGTGACGAAGGGGCAGTTGCTGGCGACGCTGGATACGTCTCGATTGGAGGATTCGGTGAAGCAGGCGCGGGCGACGCTGGCCTCTGCACAGGCGGGCGTGGCGGAGGCCGAGGCCACGCAGGCGCAGGTGACGGCGACTCTGGCGCGGCAGGAGCAGGTGTATCGCCTGTCCGGCGGGCGGGTGCCTTCCAAGACGGAGATGGATTCGGCGCGGGCCGATCAGCGGCGGGCGCTGGCCTCTGTGGCCTCTGCGCGGGCGCAGGTGGTGTCGCAGCGCGCTGTGCTTGGCTCTGCCGAGACCAATCTTTCCAAGGCGCGCATCTATTCGCCGGTGACGGGGGTGGTGTTGTCCCGCGATATCGAGCCGGGGCAGACGGTTGCCGCTTCGCTGAACGCGCCGGTGCTGTTCACCATCGCCGAGGATCTGAGCCAGATGGAGTTGCAGGTTTCCATCGACGAAGCCGATGTGGGCGAGGTGCGAGAAGGGCAGGAGGCGACCTTCGCCGTGGACGCTTTCCCCGGCCGCCGCTTCCCCGCGACGATCCGGCGGGTGAACCTTGGCTCCAACGATTCGAGCAGTTCATCCTCCACCAGTTCCACGACCGGCACGGTGGTGGCCTATACGGCGCTGCTGACGGTGGACAATCGCGAGCAGACGCTGCGGCCGGGAATGACCGCCACGGCCGACATCGTGACGACGCGGCGCGACAATGTGCTGCTGGTGCCGAATGCGGCCTTCCGTTTCAAACCAGCCAGCGCACAGGCGGGCGCGAGCGGCGGCGGCATCGCCAGCGCCATCGTCCCGCGCGGGCCGCGCCGTTCCAGCGACAGCAGCACGCGGACGGCGACCACCGGTCGCGGGGCGCAGCAGAATCTGTTCGTGAAGGATGCGAACGGTTCGTTGCGCGAAGTGACGGTGACGACGGGCGACACCAACGGCACGATGACGGTGGTGACGGCGGGCGAGTTGAAAGAGGGCGATCTGGTGGTGACCGGGCAGTTGGCGGGGGCCGAGGGCAACAGCCGCGCGGGTGGGCAGGCCAAGGGCGGCGCGCCGAAGGCTGGCGGCTGAGATGACCGAGCCTCTGATCCGGCTGCGTGGAATCACCAAAAGCTATGGCGAGGGGGCGAACAGCTTTCAGGCGCTGCGCGGCGTAGACATGGATATCATGAAGGGCGATTTCGTCGCGGTGATGGGGGCATCCGGTTCGGGCAAATCCACCACGATGAATATTCTGGGGTGTCTGGATGTGCCATCGGGTGGGGAATATCTGTTTCGCGGGCATCATGTGGAGGAACTGAACCGCGACCAGCGGGCGCTGCTGCGGCGGAAGTATTTCGGCTTCGTTTTTCAGGGCTTCAACCTGCTGGCGCGCACCAGTGCGATGGAGAATGTGGAACTGCCATTGCTCTATCGTGGCGACGCGAAGACGGAGCGTCGCCGGGCGGCGATGGAAGCGCTGGACCGGGTGGGGCTGAAGGAGTGGTGGGATCACACGCCCGCCGAGCTTTCCGGCGGGCAGCAGCAGCGCGTGGCGATTGCGCGGGCCATCGTGACGCGGCCGGAAGTGCTGCTGGCGGACGAGCCGACGGGCAATCTGGATTCGGCGCGTTCGCGTGAGATCATGGAATTGCTGAGCGATTTCAACCGCAACGGGATCACCGTGCTGATGGTGACGCACGAGCCGGAGATGGCTGCCTTTGCGCGAACGGTGGTGCATTTCCGCGACGGGGTGATCGAGCGGATCGACAGCAATGCGCAGCACGGGGCTGTGGGCTGAGATGTACGGAACCGTCTTTCTGCTGGCGTTGCGGTCCATCCGGCGGCACCTGTTGCGATCCTTCCTGACGGTGCTGGGCATCGTGATCGGCGTGGCGGCCGTGGTGACGATGGTGACGCTGGGCAATGCGACCACGGCTGCCGTGCAGAACCAGATATCCTCTCTGGGCACCAACATCCTGCAGATTCGCCCCGGGCAGGGCTTTGGCCGGGGCGGCGGCGGGCCGCGTCCGCCCAATTTCGATATGGACGATGTGCGCGCCATCGAGCAGCAGATCGCGGGCGTGAAGGCGGTGGCCCCACAGGTGCAGACGTCGGGCACGGCGATTTTCGAAGGGGCCAACTGGTCCACCACGATCAACGGCACCAGCAGCGCCTATTTTCAGGTGCAGCCGTGGCCGCTGGCGAGCGGTCGGTCGTTCCTGTCCTCTGAAGAGCAGGCGGGCAAGGCGGTTTGCATCATCGGCAACACCGTGCACCAGAATCTGTTCCGGGGCGGGGAGGCGATCGGCCAGCGCTTCCGTGTGAAGGGCATCAGTTGCGACGTGATCGGCATCCTTTCCACGCGCGGGCAGGCGGGGTTTGGCGGCGATCAGGATGATGTGGTGATCATGCCGATCAAGACGGTGCAGCGGCGCTTCACCGGCAATCAGGATGTCTCGGTAATCTTGGTGGGCGTGGACGATGCCTATTCGACGACGCAGGTGCAGGCCTCCATCACTGATCTGTTGCGCGAGCGGCGGAAGATCGGCGAGGGGAAAGAAGACAATTTCAACATCTTCGACACGAAACAGATTTCCGACACGCTGACGAGCACGACCACGCTCATGACGCGGATCATGGCAGCGGTGGCGGCGATTTCGCTGATCGTGGGCGGGATCGGCATCATGAACATCATGCTGGTTTCAGTAACGGAACGGACGCGCGAAATCGGCATCCGGCTGGCCATCGGCGCGGTGTCTCGCGAGGTGCTGATGCAGTTTCTGGTGGAGGCGGTGGTGCTGTCCTGCCTTGGCGGCTTGATCGGGCTGTTGCTGGCGCAGATCGCCATCGCGCTGCTCTCCCCGCTGATGCAGGTTCCGTGGACGTTTGACGCGCAGATTAACATCATCGCCTTCGTGATTTCGGCGGTGATCGGGGTGGTGTTCGGTTATTTCCCGGCGCGGCGGGCGGCGAATTTGAACCCGATAGACGCGTTACGGCACGAATAGGGGCGGTTTACAGCGGCTTGGGGCCGGGTTTTTCCGATGTGGCGGTGCGGGCGGCCCATGCGGCCCAGCCGGAGGCAAGGCCGGGGATTTGCGCCAGTTCGGCGAGTTCGGCCCTGTCTGCCGGAGAGCGGTAGGAGGCCTTCACCACCTGCGCGATGGACCAGCTGCCGGGCTGCCGCTGTTCGAGGATTACTCTGTCTCCGGCGCTGAGGGTGCCGGGTTCCAGCACGCGCAGATACCAGCCGCACAGGCCGTTCCTGACCATGGCCTTCACCATTTGCGGATCGTCGAACCAGCGGGCCAGCGTGGCGCAGGGCTGGCGCGGCTGGCAGATTTCCACAAGCGCAGTGCCGATGCGCAGGCGATCCCCCACATGGGCGCTCTGTTCATCCAGCCCCTCGATCAGCAGATTTTCCCCGAATGCGCCGGGGACAAGGCAGGCCGTGTGACGGGGATGTTCCGCCGCCCACAGCAGGTAGCTGCTGGCACCGAAGGCATAGACGGCCTTTTCCGGGCCGCCATGGACTCGGGTGTTGGCAACTTCATCGCCATCCAGACCCAGCGCATGGACCGAAACCGGGCCTTCGCGCGGATCCTTGCCATAGGCGGTGACATGCTCACCGATGCGGCGGGCCTTGCCGGTGCGAAGCTGAAGCAGCGTGGGCATGGACACTCTTTAACGCGCCTGCTTGCGCCGGGCCAGCGGCTGGCGCAGGTTGCGGCCGGGAGACGATAAAAGGGGAGGGTGCAATGGGAGAACTGACCGCGGCCGCGCAATCGATGCTGCACGCCATATTGGCGATGGGGCTGCTGACGCTGGTGATGTTCATCTGGATGTATGCGACGCGGCTGCCCGCCTTTTCAAAGGTGAAGCTGGACCCGCAGGAGGCGATGCATCCGGGCAGCTATCATGACCGCATCCCCAGCGAAGTGCGGCGGGTGGCGGACAATTACAACCATCTGTTCGAGGCGCCGACGCTGTTCTACGCGACTGTGCTGGCGATCGTGTTGCTGGGGCTGGCCGATGGCGGCCATGTGATCGCGGCATGGGCTTATGTGGGGCTGCGGGTGGCGCATTCCATCGTGCAGGCGACATTCAACCGGGTGCTGGTGCGCTTTGCGCTGTTCGCGCTGAGCTGGGTTGCGCTGGGCTTCATGATCGTGCGGGCGGCGCTGGCGAGTTTCTGAACGGGGTAAAAGGTTAACGACGTGGTTGAGTGTCGGTAGAGTTTACAAAAATGCTGCAAGAGCTTTTCGTTTCCGAGTAGATTGAACTTGGCATGAAACCTGCATGTGTGATTTGGGCGGGTGGATGGACCCGTCGTTAGGCGAGGGCAGGAATATGATGAAAACTCTTCTTGGGGCAGCAGCAGTGGCGCTGATTGGCGCGCCTGCGATGGCGGCTGTGGTTGTGTCGTTCGACGCGGGTCTGGCGACGCCGTCAGCCGGCTACACGGTCATCGACACGTTCGATAACCTGGACAACGTGACTGTCAACTATGGCACGGTTCTGATCATGAACCCGCCGGCGACCAGCAATGGCGCGCCGCCGGCGAACTCGGTTCCGGCCGGAACAAGCTATCTTTCGGTTCTGGGCGGTGGCAGCGCGACGATCTATTTCGCGCCCGACACCAAGAGCTTCCAGTTCGATTGGGGCTCGATCGATACCTACAACACGCTGACGGTGACCAGCAGCACGGGCATTTATACGATCGTGCCGGGGTCTTCGAGCTTCCCGAACACCGCGGACGGTAATCAGCATGCGCACGGCACCAACGGCCGCGTGACGGTCTGGGGTGATGTGGCGGGCGAGACCTTCTCGTCGATCACGTTGACCTCTGGTACCAACTCGTTCGAGATCGACAATCTGGCGACGATTGCCGTGCCGGAACCGGCGACCTGGGCGATGCTGATCGTGGGCTTCGGGCTGGTAGGCTTTGCTGCCCGCCGTCGCGAGCAGCGTCTGGCGCGCGCGATTTCCTGAGCTTTTCTCTGGGATGCGGGGGAAGGGGCGGTGGCCGGAAGGCCGCCGCCCTTTTCCTTTGGCGATCAGATTCTTTGCAAGCGCGTCGGCCTTTCGGCTTTTGCCGCCGCTCCTCTCTCTCCGCTCAGGCTGAGCTTGTCGAAGCCCGTGGAGCAGCTACCACCCGGCTCGGCCGTTGTGCTTTGACGTCTGGGGCTTCGACAGGCTCAGCCTGAGCGGAGAGAGAGCAGGCAGGCGATGCCGGTTCATCGCCTTTCCGTTAGCGCTGGCTCAGCGCGCCATCATGTCTGGGAGGAAAATTTCGTGCGCCTTTCTCAGCGCGCCGATATCCTGCGCGCCGATGCCCTCCACCTTCAGCGCCGTGCCGCCGGTGCTGCCGATACGGCTGAGCGGGACGGGGCAGGGCGGGAGCGTGGTGCCCGGCTTCACGGTGATGATGTAGCGGCCCTGATCCTCGCCATAGGCCCATGCCGCGAAGTGGCTGCCCTTGGGCGTCACGCTGGCGCCGATGCCGCCCGCCATCGCCATTTCCGCGAGCGCGACGAGCAGGCCGCCATCGGCGGTGTCATGCACCGCCGTCAGCGTGCCGTTCAGGATGAGGGCGCGCACCCAATCGCCCGCCGCGCGTTCGGCGGTGAGATCGACCGGCGGCGGCGGGCCGTCTTCCAGCCCACGGATTTCGCGCAGCCAGATGGATTGGCCCAGATGGCCTGCCGACGCGCCGACCAGCCAGATTTCCTCGCCTGCCGCCTTGAGGGCGAGCGTGGCCGAGCGTTCCCAATCGGCGATCAGGCCGACGCCGCCGATGCCCGGCGTGGGCAGGATGCCTTGCCCTTCGGTTTCGTTGTAGAGGCTGACATTGCCGGACACGACGGGGTAATCCAGCGCGCGGCAGGCCTGTGCCATGCCCTCGATCGCGCCGACGAACTGGCCCATGATTTCCGGCCGGGTCGGGGCTGCGAAGTTCATGCAATCGGTGACGGCAAGCGGCGTTGCGCCCACCGCCGTGATGTTGCGCCAGGTTTCGGCGATGGCCTGCTTTCCGCCCTCCAGCGGATCGGCGAACACGTAACGGGGCGTCACATCCGTGCTGATCGCCAGCGCCTTTTTGGTGCCGTGCACGCGCACCAGCGCGGCGTCGCCGCCGGGGCGCTGCACCGTGTCTGCGCCGACCATATGATCATATTGTTCCCACACCCAGCGGCGTGAGGCGAGGTCGGCCGAGCCGAGCAGCTTCACCAGATCACCCATCAGATCGGCGCTGTCTGCCACCTCGCCCAGTGGTGCGCGGGGCGGGGTGGGGGCCCATGGGCGGTCATATTTCGGCGCATCTTCGCCGATCGGGTCGAGCGGGAGGTCGCAGACCATTTCGCCCTGCCATTCCAGCTGAAGCCGCCCGGTATCGGTGACATGGCCGATCACTGCGAAATCCAGCGCCCATTTGCGGAAGATCGCCTCCGCCTGCGGCTCAGCGCCGGGCTTTAGGATCATCAGCATGCGTTCCTGCGATTCCGACAGCATCATTTCATAGGGCGTCATCCCCTCTTCGCGGGTGGGGACATTGTCCATGATGAGCTTGATGCCGACGCCGCCCTTGGAGGCCATTTCGACACTGGAGGAGGTGAGGCCCGCCGCGCCCATGTCCTGAATGGCGACGATGGCGTCTGTCGCCATCAGTTCAAGGCAGGCTTCGATCAGCAGCTTTTCCATGAACGGATCGCCCACCTGCACGGTGGGGCGCTTCGATTCGGAATCCTCGTCGAACTCGGCGGAGGCCATGGTCGCGCCGTGGATGCCGTCCCGCCCGGTTTTTGAGCCGACATAGACGACCGGGTTGCCGATGCCCGCGGCGGCGGAATAGAAAATCTTGTCTGTGCGGGCGAGGCCGACGCACATGGCGTTCACAAGGATGTTGCCATTGTAGCTGGGGTGGAAGCGCACTTCGCCGCCCACCGTAGGCACGCCGGTGCAATTGCCATAGCCGCCGATGCCGGCGACCACGCCGCGCAGCAGTTGTTTGGTTTTCGGGTGGGTGGCTGCGCCGAAGCTGAGCGAATTCAGGTTGGCGACCGGCCGCGCGCCCATGGTAAACACGTCGCGCATGATGCCGCCAACGCCCGTTGCCGCGCCCTGATAGGGTTCGATGAAGCTTGGGTGGTTGTGGCTTTCCATCTTGAAGATGGCGGCATCGCCATCACCGATGTCGATCACACCGGCGTTTTCGCCCGGACCCTGAATGACCCACGGCGCCTTGGTGGGCAGCTTCGCGAGGTGGATTCGCGAGGATTTGTACGAGCAATGCTCCGACCACATCACGGAAAAGATGCCCAGTTCCAGCAGGTTCGGCTCCCGGCCGATGGCCTTCAGGATACGGGCATATTCATCGGGCTGCAGGCCGTGTTCGGCGACGATTTCGGGGGTGATCGCGGTCATGCCCGGCGCTCTAGCGGAGCTTGGGGAAAGAGTCATCCGGTGGGTTGCGTGCGAATAATGTTCCAGTTATGTTCTCATGCGAGGGAGAAGTGGGATGACCGTGCAGAATCCGCCGGAGGGCTATGTGGGGGTGACGCCCTATCTGACAGTGAGCGATGCCGACGCCGCCATCGGCTGGTATGTGCGGGCGCTGGGGGCCGAGCTGAAATACCGGATGGCGTGGAACGGCAAGGTGGGACACGCCGAGCTGGCCATCGGCGGCGGGCACTTCATGCTGGCGGATGAATTTCCGGACATGGGAATGCTGGGGCCGGGAAGCCGGGGCGGCACCACGGTGCGGATGCTGGTGTATGTGCCGGATGTCGATCTCGCCTTTCATCAGGCGGTGACGGAGGGCGCGAAAGAGCTTTACCCGCTGGAAAACAAGCCATGGGGAGACCGCAGTGTGCAGATCCTCGACCCGTTCGGCCATTGCTGGACGCTGGCGACACATGTGGAAGATGTTGCTTACGCGGAGGTGGATGCGCGGATGGCGGCGATGGGGGATCAGAGCGAAGGGTAGATCGGTTGGGCGCACCGGGGCGGCTTGTTGACGAGAGAGCATCTTGCTATTGCTGAGGCAAGGCATGGCCCGTGCCTCCTCCCACCGATGGGAAGCATCCAACATGCAGGGCCTTTGGCGGATTTCGGACCACTTTGTTCGAGCCTGCGCATGCGGTGGGATTGCGCGAATCGCTTGAAATGAGGAGGTTTCCGATGAAGTTGACCACTCCGGTTTTTCGGCTGAAGCGTCAGGCAAGGCAGCAGGCTCGCGCGACGGGCACGCCGTTGCACGCCGCACTCGACCGGATGGCGCACGACGAGGGTTTTCGGAGTTGGGGCCATCTGTCGGCATCGCTTGCCGTTGATCGGCCATCGGCTGCTTTGCTGCAGCAGTTGCGACCGGGTGATCTAATGTTGCTGGGTGGAAGGCCCGGCAATGGCAAGACACTGATGGGCCTTTCGCTTGCGGCGGAAGCGGCCAGCGCGGGCCGGCCGGCCTATTTCTTCACGCTTGAGGACAGTGAGAGCATCGTGCGTGACCGGCTGCGACTGCTCGGGTTTGCCCCGGGACTGATCGGCGGGAAACTGATTCTGGACACGTCCGATGCGATCTGTGCGCAGCATATGATTGAACGGATCGGTCCAAAGGCCGACCGGGCAGTGGCAGTCATCGACTATCTGCAGTTGCTGGATCAGCGCCGGCGCAATGCGGACCTTTCCGTGCAGGTCGCGGCGCTGCGGGAATTCGCAGAGGCGACGGGGTCGATACTGGTCATGCTGTCACAGATCGATCGGGTCTTCGATTCATCCGGGAGGCGCTTCCCGGAGCGGGCCGATATCCGCTTGCCGAATCCGATCGACACCAGCCTCTTCACAAGGGCCTGCTTCCTGCGCGCGGGAGAAGCCCGGCTTCAGGAGGTGGCCTGACGGCTATGCGGAAATGTTCGGAAACGCCGACTGGTCAGTCGGCGGGCAGACGCGAAATAGGCATTCGAGCTTGCGCGGCCTCAACTCTGCCTCACACCTGATGTCCTGCCGAGAGCCAGGATTTCGCGAGAAGGGTGCATTTGATAATAAATTGCAATTAAATTAACGATCACCAGGTCCGTCTCAAGTGTCAAAAATGCGAATCTGCAACTCATTATCAAACATATAGTCAATACACTCTTTATAAACTCCGATTTCTACTCCAACTGGACCCGGAAGAACCCAATATTAACCATTTTTCGACTATTTCCACTCCACATACGGTGATAGAATTCACGATAGCTACATGTGATTCATGAAGGGGTGCATCCGTGTGGCTGGCAACACCGGCCATGATCGTCTGGATAAGGGGGTCATCGGTCCGGCTTTGAGGGTTGGAGCCATGAAACATATCTTGATGGCAGGCGCACTTGCCTGTGGAACCTTGTTCTCTGCGTCCGGCGCAACGGCGGCGGTTGCAACCAATTACGGCAATTGCGACACGGCAGGGGTGTTCGAGGCTCCGTTCACTTACATCGCCTGCTCAGGCGGCTATGATAAGAATATTCTGAATAACAGCACCAACGGTGTGGATTCGCAAAAGGACGCGCTGCAAGCGCTGGACTTCGACACCACGGACTTCGATTTCAACAGCTTTTTCAAGATCGATAGCTTGAACGGCGCTGACGTCACCTCGCCGCCCGCACCGCTGATGACCGGCATCACCATCTTCGGAATCCACTTCGGAGGCGGTAGCGTTCTGGGTAATGTGACTGCATTCTACAAATTCGATGCAGGCGCCGGCACCACCACCATCCCGTTCGCCACCAACGGCAGTTCGGGCTGGGTGCTGTATCAGACGGGTGGAGACACTGGGGACGTCGTGCCCGAACCGGCGACCTGGGCGATGATGATTGCGGGTTTCGGATTGGTTGGCGCAGCTATGCGCCGCCGCGGAGGCAACGCAACCGTTTCCGCCTGACAGGCAGGTGCCGAAAATTCCATAACGAAAGGGGTGGTGCCGAAAGGTGCCGCCCCTTCTCGCTATCAGATTCTTTTGGGACCATGTGCTGCCGGGAGATGATGGCACAGTCCACTTATCTGAAGACGCACCGATAAGTGTGCGTGATCAGGTAGTTAGGCAAATGCCGCAATAGCCCTTTCCGTGGCCAGATTGGCCGAACACCGCATGTATGCAACGGGCGACCTCCGGAGTGCCGCCCCGGCTTTGCGGCCCCATCATGTCCATGTCCGGGAATTCATCGGCCAGCATGACGCGTGTTTATCCAGCCGATGATGTCTGCCACCACCTGTTCCTTGCCGAGATCGTTCAGGAGGTCGTGGAAATGGCCTTCGTAGAGTTTCAGGGTTTTGTCGGTTGAGCCTGCCTTTTCGAAGAACAGCTGGCTGCCCTCCGGGCGGGTGGTGTGGTCTGCTGTTCCGTGCAGGATGAAGACGGGGAGGGTGATTTTGGGGAAGTCGCGCTCCAGCCGTTCGTCGGCCCGGGTGAGGGCGGCGACGGTGGCGACGGGTTGCGCCTCTCCCTCGATCAGCGGGTCTGCATACATGGCGGCGACTGCGGCGGGATCGCGGGAGAAATCGTCGAACTTCAGTTTCAGCACGCCGGTATGCGGGATCACATGGCTGAGGCCCTTCATCAGCGTGAGGGCGAGATCGGGGGCGAAGACGCGGAAGGCGAAGCTTTCGCAGATGAGGCCTGCCAGTTCGGCCTGATGATCGAGCGTGTAGGTGCAGGAGACCACGCCGCCCGCACTATGGCCCAGCAGATAGAGCGGCAGGCCGGGGTTTTCGGCCTTCGCGTGGGCGATGAGGGTGGAAAGGTCTGCGACATACTCGTCGATGCTGTCCACATAGAAGCGCTCGCCGTCTGACTTGCCGCGCCCGCGCAGATCGAGGGCGTGGACGGCGAAGCCTGCCTTCGCCAGTTCCGCGCCCGCCCACAGATACTGGCCGCTGTGCGAGTTCACGCCATGACAGATGGCGACGATGGCGCGCGGTGGGTGGGGCGGCTTCCAGCTTCGGGTGAACAGCCTGAGGCCGGACGGGCCGGTGAGGATGGTTTCGTGCGGGGTGAGGGCCGGTTGATCGGACATTGCGCGCCTTCCGTTCCATACGAGGAATGGCGGCAGCATGGCATGATTGGCCGGGGCTTCCAATTGATCCGAAGCGGTAGAGCGGCTTTCGGCCTGCCCCGGATTTTATCCGGGGCAGGCGAGGGTCAGCGCGCCACGCCCACGAGGACGGTGGCGGTGTAGCCGTTGCTGGTGTCGCCGGACATTTTCAGGGTCTGCTGCTCCATCTGGGCGGCGCTGTTGTCTCCGAAAATGCCGTCTGAGCTGATGCTGGTGCGGTTGAAGCGGGCCAGATTGCCGCTGTAGGCGCTGACGTTGCTGTAGACATCGGTGCAGACCGCCGAGGGGATCGCCATTTGCGAGGTGAGGATCGCATAGCCGCCGTTGGTGGCGGTGGCGGTGCTGGAGAAAACCTCGAAATGGATATGCGGATAACGGCCTTCGTAGCAGCCCGGCACGATGGTGGTGAAGCTGACCTGTCCCGACGCGTTGGTGACCTGCACGCCGCGCAGATAGCTTTCGTTGGGCAGATTATAGAGCGAATATTGCCCGCTGCGATCACACTGCCAGATGTAGATCGCATAGCCTTCCAGCGGCGCGCAGCTGCCGTTCACATTCACAAGCGAGATGGTGAGTGTGACCGGAACGCCGGTGGCGGTGGCCGTGGAACTGCCGAGGAAGCTGGAGCGGATATCCGAGCGGATCACGCCGGACTGGGTGAGCACGTTGGAGGTGAGGCCGGGCGAGCTGTTGCGGCCGTCTGCCGGATAGGGGCCTTCGGTTTCGCTGCTGTTGACGATGCAGGTGCCTGTGGGGGTGGGTGTCGGGGTTGGCGTGGGGGTTGGCGTGGGCGTGGGAGTTGGTGTGGGCGTCGGCGTTGGGGTGGTTGTGGTGGTGCCCGTGCTTGTGCCGCTGCTGCCGGAACTGCAGCCCGCGAGGATGCTGGCCGAGGCCGATGTGGCGAGAAGCGCCATGAGATCGCGGCGGCCGAGGCGGTGCATGGCTTCGGCGTCGCGCTGGAAATGGGATCGGCGGGTCTTGAGGCTGTGCGGCATGCGAGGCTCCCTGGGGGTTTTTCGCATCTGCAGCATCGCCGGGTGAACGGCAGATGAGCGAGCAGGGGCTTTTGCGGCGGGCTGTTGCCGAGGATGTTTTTATTCGTGGAATTCCGCTGCGTCCGGGATTCGTCCGAAGGCGATCTTGGTGCCGATGAGGCTGGCGCGACCTTTGGCGACGGAACCGAGGGTGACGGTGTTGCGGCCGAATTTCTCGTTCAGCGCGTCCATCGCGTGGGCGATCCGCAGGGTGGGGCGGGCGGGGGCATCGAACAGGTTCAGCTGGGTGCCGATGGCGGGGCGGATATCGTCCAGCGTGACGCCGATGACGCGGATACGTTCAGCGCCGATTTCGCGGGCCAGCCGGGGCCAGAGCAGGGCGAGGGCTTCGAGCAGGGGGAAACTGTCATCCGTGGGGGCGAGTTTCAGCGTGCTGTGCCAGCTGCGGCGGGATTCGAAGCGGGCGTGCAGGGTGAGGTGGCGGGTGACGCACTCGGCGCGGCGCAGGCGGCTGGCGGCCTTCAGCAGAAGGCGGCGGGCGGTTTCGCGGGCGGTTTCCAGCGTTCGGATGTTCGGAGCGATGACATGACTGTGGCCGATGGAGCGGCTTTGCTGCGGGCGTTCGGGCATGTCTTTCCCGTGCAGCGCATAGCAGAGGCGGGTGCCGACGACGGAGCCCCAACTGGCGGTGGCGGCGTGGGGATCCTGCGCGAGCAGCTGGGCCATCGTGTGGATGCCTCGGGCGTTGAGGCGGGCTTCCATCTTCGCGCCGATTCCGGGGATGTCGCGCAGGGAAAGGGACAGGAGGGCGTTGGGAAGATCGGCGGACCGGATGAGGGTGAGGCCGTCTGGCTTTTGCATGTCTGATGCGATTTTCGCGACGAGGCGCGAGGGGGCGATGCCGATGGAGGAGGTGAGGCATTCGCCGACGTTCGCGCGGATTCCGGCCTTGATGCGGCGGGCGAGCGCGAGGGCCTGTTCCGGGCTGTTTTCATTGTCCAGCAGGCGGCAGGCGACTTCGTCTATCGAGCAGACATGGGTGACGGGGATGTGACGCCAGACTTCTTCGATGATCTTGTCGTGATAGGCTTTGTAGTGGCTGTGATCTCCGCCGCAGAAGATGATGTGGGGGCAGAGGCGGCGGGCTTCGCCGACGCGCATGCCTGTGTGGATGCCGAACGCCTTGGCCTCATAGCTGGCGGCGATGATGGTGCCGCTGTCGATACGTTCCGGGCCGACGGCGATGGCCTTCCCGCGCAGATGCGGGTGGCGTTGTTGTTCGACGCTGGCGAAATAGCTGTTGAGATCGAGATAGAGCCAGCGCAGGGGTTGCATAGCGTAGAACATATCAGGAACAGTTGCGCGACGAAAGGGGTTGCGCCAAGCTGTTCGGGAGATTCGAAAGGGGTGCGATGAGCGAGCAGCGCGTGGAAGGGCTGATTGTCGAGGAGCCGGAGGGCATCCGGGCGATCGAGGCGCGCGCGCTGGAGGGACGGCGGCTACGCTATTATGATTATTGCATGGCGGCGTTCGCCGTTCTGCTGATCTGCGCCAACCTGATCGGGGCGGGGAAGGTGGCCAGTATCGACCTGCCGTTGTTCGGCAGCGTGGTGTTCGGGGCGGGGATTTTATTCTTTCCTTTGAGCTATGTGCTGGGCGATGTTCTGACGGAGGTTTATGGTTACGCCCGCGCCCGGCGGGTGGTTTGGGTGGGGTTTGCAGCCAGCGTGTTCGCGGCCGGGATGGCGGCAACGGTGGTGGCCTTTCCACCCGCGCCGGGCTGGGAGGGGCAGGATGCGCTGGCCGCCGTGATGGGGCAGGCCCCGCGGATTTTTGCGGCTTCCATCCTTGCCTTCTGGGCCGGGGAGTTCGCCAATGCCTTTGTGATGGCGCGGATGAAGGTGTGGACTGAAGGGCGATATCTGTGGACGCGCACCATCGGCTCCACCGTGGTGGGGCAGGGGGTGGACAGCCTGATCTTCTATCCGCTGGCCTTTCTGGGGGTGTGGGAAACGAAGCTGGTGCTGACGGTGATGGCCACCAATTATCTGATGAAGGTGTTGTGGGAGGCGGTGCTGACGCCGGTGACCTATAAGGTGGTGGCGTTCATGAAGGCGCGCGAGGGGCTGGACGTGTTCGACGTGGACACCGATTTCACGCCGTTCCGGACGAAGGTGTGAACCCGCTGCAAGAGGTGAAGTGGTGGCTGATGGGGGCGACGGGCCTCTCGAAAGACGCGCTTCATGTCTATGTCGGGATGGGTGTGCTGTTGGGCGCGGCGTGGCTGGGGCGCTGGCGCGTGGGGGATTGGCGGCCGTTGTTGGCTGTGCTGCTGGTGGCGCTGGCGGGGGAGTTGTGGGATCTGATCGACAATATCCGCACCAACGCGCCGATGCAGTGGCGCGGGCATGGGAAGGATATTCTGAATACGCTGTTCTGGCCGACCGTGCTGACGTTGCTGGCACAGACACGGCTGTTCAGGCGAAGCTGAAACGAGGATCAGGCCCTCAGCCGCTCAATTCCCAAACGGGCTCTTAAAAATTCTATACAATTGAAGGTGGAGCGCCGCATAAACGCGACCGCGACACACTTAAAGGGATCGAGTTATGCAAGACGAGTATCTCGATGATACGCCCGGCGCCAGGAAGGATTTGTTCCGGCGGCTGATCGAACTCTATGCGCTCGGGGATGTCGATGCGCTCCGACCGCTTGTTGCCGCAGACTATGTCGGACACACTGCGGCCGGAGACAGGGACTGGGCCGAGTTTCGCCAGAGCATCCTCAATTTCCACCAGATCTTTGAATATGCACCGGATTCCTTCATCGTCGAGGACCAGTTCGTCGAAGGCGACAAGGTTGCGACCCGCATGACCGCCCATGTGCGCAGCCGCGAGACCGGTGAAGCGATGACCATGATCGGCATCAACCTCGCGGTGATCAGGGGTGGGCAGATCCGCGAGGAATGGAATACGTGGGAAATGGTGGGCTCCCCTGCAAAGGATGGCGAAGGGGCCGCGGACAACGCGTCGCTTTCGGTGCGCGGAGCGTCGACCTCAGGATGAGCGATTTATTTGGTTGCCAAAGGAACCGATGCGCCTGACCGGGCCGTATTCCCCTTGTCGCAAGCTATCGTCAGTGCCCCAAAAATCGCGAACATGTCTGCAATCAGCATCGCCGCGATCACTATTCTCCGGCGCTGGTTGATGAGTCCTGAGCTTAGGCGAGGACGTTGAGCAGGCCTTCGAACAGCTTGCGGCCATCGGTGTTGCCATGGGCCTGTTCCACCACCCGTTCGGGGTGGGGCATCATGCCCAGCACATTGCCCTTGGCGTTCAGGATGCCGGCGATCTGGCGGGCGGAGCCGTTCACTTCTTCGGCGTAGCGGAAGGCGACCTGGCCTTGTTGTTCGAGGCGGTCCAGCGTGTCTGCATCGGCCTGAAAATTGCCGTCGTGGTGGGCGACCGGGATGCGAATGGTTTCGCCCGGTTGATAACCCTTTGTGAAGGGCGTTTCCGTGGTGACGACTTCGAGGGCAACATCGCGGCAGACGAAATCGAGGCCGGCGTTGCGCATCAGCGCGCCCGGCAGCAGCCCGGCTTCGGTGAGCACCTGAAAGCCGTTGCAGATGCCGAGCACGGGGGTGCCCTTGCCTGCCGCTTCGATCACTTCGCGCATGATGGGCGCGCGGGCGGCAATCGCGCCGGAGCGCAGATAATCGCCATGGCTGAAACCGCCGGGCAAGGCGATCAGTTCGAGGCCAGCGGGCAGTTCCGTGTCGTCGTGCCAGAGCATGGCGGGCTTCACGCCGGTGATGAGTTCCAGCGCGACGGCGAGATCGCGGTCGCAGTTGGAGCCGGGGAAGACGACGACGGCTGTTTTCACGCCAGTTCCACCTTGAAATTCTCGATCACGGTGTTGGCGAGCAGCTTGCGGGCCATATCCGCCACCTGATCTTCCGTGGTACCGTCTGCGACGTCCAGCTCGATCACCTTGCCGACACGGACTTCGGCGACATCCGGAAAGCCGAGGCCTTCGAGGGCGTGCTGGATGGCGCGGCCCTGAGGATCGAGGACTCCGGGCTTGAGTGAGACTGTGACTCGGGCTTTCATGGGCGCGAGCCTATGCGCTGAGGCGGGGAAAAAGGGAAGGGGGCGGGATGGCGGAGGCAGAACAGGCGGGGCTACCCCGGCGAGTGTTGCGGTGGACGCTGATTGCCGGGGCCGTGGCGTTGGCCGCGGTGCTGGTGGCGTTTGCGACCTTATGGTCCATTTCGGAGGAGCAACTGTCGCGCAAATTCCCGGCTGACCCGCCTGCGCTGCGAGTGGCAGGCAAGGCGAATCTGGCCGAAGGGGAGCGGTTGGCACAGGTTCTCGGCTGCACATCCTGCCATGGCAAGGAACTGACCGGGACAGACTTCTATGGCATCCAGACGCCCAATATCCGCCGGGCGGCGAAGGCGTATGACGCCGCCGGTTTCGCCTTCGCGGTGCGGCACGGAATCCGCCCTGATGGCACGGCGCTGACATGGAACATGCCGAGCGATTTTCTCTCCGTGATGGCGGACGACCAGATTCGCGACATTCATGGCTGGCTGGCATCCTTGCCGGAAGTGCCCGACGATCAATCCGCCACGCGGATGCCGGTGAAGCGGCTGGGGGTGGCGGTGGGGCAGTTGCTGCTGATCCCCGATGTGTGGCGGCCCGAGCCGGTGCCAGTTGTGGCACCCAAGCCGGAAGATCCGGCATTCGGCCCTTATTTCGCGCGGGTAGCCTGCGCGGAATGTCATGGCTTTGATCTGAACGGCATGATCGGCGGCGATGCGCCGTCATTGCCGGTGGTGGCGAAGGCCTATGATCTGGCGGCGTTCCGGACATTCGTGAAGACGGGCAAGAATCTGGGGGGGCAGGAACTGCCGATGATGTCCGGCGTGGCGCGCTGGCGGCTGTCGCACATGAGCGATGCGGAGATCGAGGCGCTGCACAGCTTCCTGACGAGCCTTCCCAACCCCGGCGAATAGCGGCACTGCGGGGCAAGGAGTTAGACATGGCGAATGGAACTGCGAACATTGCGCTGCTGATCGATGCGGACAATGCCTCTCCGGCGGCACTCGATTCGGTGCTGACGGTGCTGGCCGAGCTTGGCGCGGTGAACATCCGCCGAGCCTACGGCAATTGGAGCAAATCGGCGCTGTCTGGCTGGTCCGGCCTTGCAGACCGCTATTCCATCGACCCGCAGCAGCAGTTCGACGTGACCAAGGGCAAGAACGCCACCGACATGCGGATGGTGATCGACGCGATGGACCTTCTCTATTCCGGGCGGGTGGACGGCTTCGGGATCATGTCGTCCGACAGCGATTTCGCGCCGCTGGTGCGGCGGCTGCGTGAGAATGGGCTGCCGATCTATGGCTTTGGCACGGATAAAACGCCGCTGAGTTTTCGGCAGGCCTGCAGTCGTTTCATCGACGTGACGCGGCTGCCCAGCGACGAGCAACCCGTGCCGGACGCGCCCAAGCTTGTGGACGCGGATGTGATCGACCTGCTGACTGATGCGTGGAAAGCCTCCAAGCGCGATGAACGCGGCTTTGCCTCGCTGAGCGAAGTGGGGCAGCGGGCGGGGAACCGATCCTCGTTCGACGCGCGCAACTATGGGGCGTCGCGGCTGTCGGAACTGGTGGAGCGGCTGCCGAACTTCGTGGTGGAACGGCGGGATAATCATGCGTTTGTGAAGCGGCTTCGGTAGGGAGGCTGGTGGAGGTGTCGCCTCCGGCGGGCAGGGCTTTGCCCTGCACCCAACAGGGAAATGATTTCCCTGTACCCTCTAAGTTAACGTTGCGGTCCAACTCCAGCGCCGCTTGTGTGACCGGATTCGATTGCCTGCGGCGCTACGGACACTCTCTCTCGGTGTTGGGGAGAGAGTTGGAGAGAGGGGAGCGACGCCGGGGCGAACCAACCAACCTTCCCAAACCTCCCCACCCGCTCAGCCTGAGTCCTGAGCTTGTCGAAGGGTCGAAGGCCCCTGAGAAACCCACCATCCTCTCCACCCGTCACCCCGGATCAAGTCCGGGGTGACGGGTGAAGAGGATGGTGGAACACGCTCTAAAGCGCCGCAGGCAATCAAACCCCCAGCCTCGCGCCTAGCGGATGGCCCCCACCCCAACCCCTCCCCTAAAGGAGGAGGGGCTAAGAAAAAACGTCGGGGGTGCAGGGGCGTCACGCCCCTGCCGGGTTCCAAGGGCAGAGCCCTTGGTTTTCCTTCGCCCAACTGCGCGGGCAAATTACCCCAACCGCGCCAGCGCCGCGCGCAGCCGTTGCGCCTCGGCGCTCCGTGCGGCGTGATCTTCGCGGGCCTTTTCGATCGCTTCCGGCTTGGCGCGTTCGACGAAGCCGGGGTTGGAGAGGCGGCCGTTGAGGGCGGACGCTTCTTTCTCGGCTTGTTCGGCCCCTTTCAGCAGGCGGGCGCGTTCGGCGGTGAGGTCGATCACGCCTTCCAGTGGCAGGGCGTAGGTGCGGCCTTCCACCACGATCTGGGCGGAGCCGCCGGTGGGCGGGGCTTCGAACGACAGGCTTTCGATGCGGGCGAGGCGTTCGAGCGCCGGGAGCTGGCCTTGCAGCCGGGCTTTCAGCGCCTCGTCTGCTTCGGTGGCGTGCAGCACAAGTTTGGCGGCGGGCGGCACGTTCAGTTCGGTGCGCGCCGAACGGATCGCCGAGACGAGGTCGATCAGCCAGCCGATTTCGGCGCTGGCGGCATCGGGCGTGGGGGTGAGGGCGGGCCATTCGGCCACGATCAGGTCTTGCGCGCGTGCGCCTTGCGCGTGCCACAGTTCCTCGGTGAGGAAGGGCATTGCCGGGTGCAGCAGGATCAGCATCTGGTCGATCACCCAGCCTGCGACGGCCCTGGTTTCATCGGCCGCCGCACCGCCTTCGGCCAGCAGCGGCTTGATCAGTTCCAGATACCAGTCGCAGAAGCGGCTCCACACGAACTGGTAGAGGCCGAGCGCATATTGATCGTAGCGGAAGGCGGACAGAGCGGCTTCGGCGTCTGCGGCGGCCTGCGCGGTTTCCGCCAGAATCCAGCGGTTGACGGGGAGGGTGGCGGTTGGCGTTTCCGCGCCGCCTGCGGTGATGCCTTGAGCCTGTGCGAAGCGCACGGCGTTCCACAGCTTGGTGGCGAAGTTGCGATAGCCTTCCACCCGCTTTTCGTCGAACTTCACGTCGCGGCCCTGCGTTTCCGAGGCGGCCATGGTGAAGCGCAGCGCGTCTGCGCCATAGCGGTCGATCAGCTCCAGAGGGTCCACGGTGTTGCCCTTGGACTTGGACATTTTCTGCCCTTTGGCGTCCCGCACGAGGCCGTGGATGTAGACCGTTTCGAACGGCTTTTCGTCCATGATCTCAAGGCCGAACATCATCATCCGGGCGACCCAGAAGAAGATGATGTCAAAGCCTGTGACGAGCACGCTGCCGGGGTAGAAGCGCTTCAGATCCTCGGAATTGTCCGGCCAGCCGAGCGTGACGAAGGGCCAGAGGCCGGAGGAGAACCATGTGTCTAGGACGTCTTCGTCTCTGTGAAGCGCCACAAAGGAAGGAGAGCCGAACAAATATTCCTTTGCAAAATCATCGTTATTGGTCGGCCATTCTTCGATATCTGTCCCGTAATATGCGGCAGCCTTCGTGCGAAGTTCGTCAATTGAACGCGCAACAAAGCACTTTGTGTAGGGGAAGCTACCTCGCGTAATTTCACCATCTACGATTTCTGGTCCAAACCACGCCGGGATGCGGTGGCCCCACCAGAGTTGGCGGGAAATGCACCATGGCTGGATGTTGTCCATCCAGTTGAAATAGGTTTTTTCCCATGCTTTCGGCACGAAACTGGTGCTGCCGTCCGTTACCGCCTCGCGCGCTTTGGCGGCCAGCGTGCTGGTGTCGATATACCATTGGTCCGTCAGCCACGGCTCGATCACCACGCCGGAGCGGTCGCCGAACGGGGTCTGGATGGTCTTGTCTTCCACCCGTTCCAGCAGGCCCAGTGCGTCCAGATCGGCGACGATGCGTTTGCGCGCCTCGAAGCGGTCAAGTCCGCGATAGGCTTGCGGGATGCTGTCGTCTGACAGGATATTCGCCTGAGAATCGAGGATGTTGATCCAGCCGATCTCTTTGTGGCGTTCATACACCTGCCAGTCGTTGAAATCATGCGCCGGGGTGATCTTCACGCAGCCGGAGCCGAGTTCCGGGTCTGCCCAGTCATCGCCGACGATGGGGATTTCCCGGCCTGTCAGCGGGTGGGCGATCATCCGGCCGATCAGATGCGCATAGCGTTCGTCAGACGGGTTCACCGCGACGGCCGTATCGCCCAGCATGGTTTCGGGGCGGGTGGTGGCCACCACCAGATGGCCGGACCCATCGGCCAGCGGATAGCGCAGGTGCCAGAAATGGCCCTGCATTTCGCGGGTTTCGACTTCGAGATCGGAAATGGCTGTCTGGAACTTCGGGTCCCAGTTCACCAGCCGCTTGTCGCGGTAGATCAGGCCCGCTTCGTGCAGGCGCACGAACACCTCCACCACGGCCTTGTTGAATCCGTCATCCATGGTGAAGCGTTCGTTGGACCAGTCCGCGCTGGCGCCCAGACGGCGCATCTGCCGGGTGATGGCGCCGCCGGATTGCTCCTTCCATTCCCACACATGCTTCAGGAACGCTTCGCGGCCCAGTTCCTTGCGGCTGAGACCCTGCGAAGCGATGGTGCGTTCCACCACCATCTGCGTAGCGATGCCCGCATGATCGGTGCCGACTACCCAGCGCGCATCCTTGCCCTTCAGCCGCTGCCAGCGGATCAGCACATCCTGCAACGTCTGGTCCAGCGCATGGCCGATATGCAGCGTGCCCGTCACGTTGGGCGGCGGCAGCACGATGCTGAACGGCTCCGCGTCCGGGCGGGCAGGGCGGAACAGGCCCTGTTCTTCCCAATGGGCATACCATTTGGCTTCGATGGCAGAGGGGGTGAAGGTCTTCTCAAGCATGGGCGCGGGATTAGCGGCTGAATGGCGCTTCCGCTAGTCGCCCACGATCAGCACGGCCGCCACGATCATCAGCGCGAAGCCCGCCAGCTGGCGCGGGCTGATGCCTTCGCCCAGCCAAAGGGTGGAAACGGCGAAGAAGGTGAGGATGGACAGCGTTTCCTGAATGCCCTTCAGCTGCGGCGCGGAAAACACCTGATGGCCGATGCGGTTGGCGGGCACTTGCAGCGAATATTCGAACAGGGCGATGCCCCACGCCACGAAGATCACCAGCGCCAGCGGCGCGGCCTTATATTTCAGATGCCCATACCAGGCGATGTTCATGAACAGGTTGGACACCGTCAGCAGCAGGACGGTGGTGACCTGTGGGCTCATTTGCGGCCGGTCAGCCGGGCGATTTCGTCTGCTGCCATCTTCTGGATCAGCTCCGGGAGATTGGCCTTCAGCCACGCGTCCACCTGCGGGCGGATCAGCTCGGCGAGGAAATCCTCCACCGTGCGGCCGCCGGATTGTGGAAGCGCAGCCGCAGGAGCGGGGGCGGCCGCCTTGCGCGTCGCCTTGGCGCGGGGGGCGGGCACCGGGGCTTCCGGCTCCGCAACCTCCTCCTCTTCCTCGATCTCAGGCTCGGCGGATGCAGGCGGCGCTTCGCCACCCACGGTCGCGCGGATCGAATCGAGAATCGAGGCGAGGTTGGGATCCAGTGTCTTGCGCGTCATTCTGCCCCGGCTATTGCTGCGGCCCCATCAGAGGGGCCGTGTTGCGCGCGCGATCCGTCGCCGGATCGGGATCGTAACCGAACTCGCTCCAGCCCTTGCCCCGAACACGCTCTGCGTTGGTGACAGGATCGTAACGCGCGACGCCCGCGCCTTCCAGTGCAATATCGGCGGCACCCACCGATTCCAGCAGCTGGTAGGCGGCGACATAACGGTCCCGCTCTGCCTGAACCAGTTGCACCCGGCTGTTCAGCAATTCCTGTTCGGCGTTCAGCACGTCCAATATGTCGCGGCTGCCGACCATATTTTCCTGCCGCACGCCTTCGGCTGCCAGCGTGTTGGCGCTGGTCTGCGATTTTGCGGCCTGAATGGTGGCTTCGGCGGTTTCCAGCAGCGCCCAGCTGTTGGCGACGCCTTCTGTCACCTGCCGCTCGGCGAGGCTGATATTCTCCATCGCCTCGCTTTGCCGCGCCTGCGCCTGCCGCACCTGCGCGGCGATCAGCCCGCCGGAAAACAGCGGCATGCCCGCGGTGATGCCGATACGCGGATCGAAGCCGGAGCTGCCGATGCGGTTGTTGCTATATTCGGTGTAATTGGCGGACGCCTGCACCCCCACGGAGGGCAGGCGGCCCGCCTTGGCGGCGCGCACATCTTCGCCCGCGGCCTTTTCGCTGGCCTTTGCCGCGCCAAGCGAGGGGTTCAGGTCTGCGGCGCGGCTTTGCGCCTGTGCTTCGCTTTCGGGCAGCGGCGGCAGCGGCGGCAGCGGCTCCAGCTGGCCCGGCGCGCGGCCGACAAGGCGCTGATAGGCCTGCCGGGCATAGACGGCGTTGCCGCGCGCGGCGATCAGATTGGCCTGAGACGCCGCCAGCCGCGCTTCGGATTGCGCGACATCCGTGCGGGTGACGTCGCCCACTTCGAAGCGATCACGCGAGGCGCGCAATTCCTGTTCCAGCACGCGAACCTGATTCTGGTTCAGCTTCACGATTTCCTGTGTGCGCAACACATCGGCATAGGCCGTCACCGTGTCGGTGATCAGCGCCTGTTCCTGCGCGGCGAGGCTCAGGCGGCTGGCGACGATGCGGGCCTGCGCGCCGGACACGCCTGCGCGCACGCGGCCGCCTTCCCAGATGGCCTGATTCAGGGTCAGCCCGCCGGTCCAGATCTGGCCGAGATCGGCGAAACTGTCTGACAGGCTCTGGTTGAAGCTGCCGGACAGACCGAGCGTGGGGCGCGCGCCGGAGGCTGCGATGGGCACGCCTTCATCGGCCTGCCGCACCCGCGCCCGGGCGGCGGCGACCGCCGGGTTGTTGGAATAGGCAAGGGCGATGGCTTCGTTCAGCGATTCCGCCGAAACGGGCGCGGCCACGGAAGCCAGCAGAACAGCGGTCAGGAAATGTCTGCGCATTGAGGGGGCTTTCAGAAGCGGAAGGACGGGGCCTTCCGGAAGGGCGGCAGAAGGGCGGCCGCCGCTTCGGCGAAGGGCTCAAGCCGGAGGATTCCGGCCCGTTTCACGCCCTTTGCCGCGCGGCTGACGCCATCGCTGCCATGAACGATCGCAACCATCCGGCCCCCCTCGGCCAGCTGGGCGATCAGGCTTTCGGGGAGGATTTCGATCCCCCCGTCGATCAGGATCAGGTCGAAATTGCCGCCGTCGGGCGCGCCCGCGTCCAGCGGGCCTTCGACGACACGCACGCCGGAATAGGCGGAGAGCAGGGTGGCAGCGCGGGCGGCGAGCCCCGCATCGCTTTCCAGCGCGATCACGCTGGCACCCAACTGTGCAAGGATGGCGGCGGAATAGCCGGTGGCCGCGCCGACGACGAGGGCATGCTCGCCCTGTTTCACATGCGCTTCTTCCACCATTAGCCCAAGGCTGAGCGGGGAGAGCAGTTCGCGGCCATTGCCCAGAGGCTGCGGCGCATCGACATAAGCGAGGCCGCGACGGCCTTCGGCGACGAAATCTTCCCGCGCGACATTGAAGAAGGCGGCCGAGCTGCGCGGGTTCACGACTCCGCAGGGCTTCAGCTGGCTGTCGATCATCGCTTCGCGGGGGGCGAGCGGGGAAGCGTAAGGGGCGGAAGCCACGGCGGAGAGGCCCTTCTTTCGAGTGACGCGCAAATTCAGGCTGCCCTGTTACCCAAGGGGCGCGCGTGCCGCAACTGTCCCTCTTAACGCAGGCTGTCCGACTGGTGATCCAGCCCGCGCATGGCAGCGGCTGCGATCAGCAGCACGAGGCTGGCGATGCCCATCAGCCAGATCGGCTCGTTCGGGAAGGCAAGGCCCATGATGCTGCCCATGGCGGATGAAACCAGCAACTGAGGAAGAACGATGAACATGTTGAAAAGACCCATGAACACGCCAAGCTTTGCCTGCGGAAGCGCGGACGAGAGGATGGCATAGGGCATGGTGAGGATCGAAGCCCACGCAATGCCGATCAGGATCATCGGCAGGATCAGCCACAGCGGATCACGGATCAGCAGGAACAGGCCGAAGCCGAACGCGCCCGCCAGCAGCCCCAGCACATGGGTGCGCACCCGGCCGATGCGCGCCGCGAGCGAGGGCAGGGCAAAGGCGTAGATCGCCGCGACGCCATTGTAGATGCCAAACAGCACGCCGACCCAGTCTGCGCCGTCATTATAGCTGCGGCTGGCGGTATCTGTTGCGCCGAACATGTAGCGGGTGACGATGGGCGTGGTGTAGATCCACAGGATGAACAGCGCGATCCATGTGAAGAACTGAACGAGCGCCAGCCGCTTCATCGTGGGCGGCATCTGCACCAGATCAGAGACGATTCGCGTGACCGGCCCGCCGCGCTTCCCGGCCAGCGCGTGGCGGCGGGTGAGTTCCTGCAGCCCGCCATAGGCCAGCAGCGCCCCGCCGAGGATGTAGACGGGCTTATCCAGCCCGAACTGCGACACGCAGATCACCACGATGGCCCCGAAGGTGACCCACCAGAAGCCGTTCAGCGGCACCGCCAGCGGCTCGTCGTGGGAAATCTCGGCCTGCTCGCCTTCGAAGGCGCGCATCTGCTCCGGGGAATATTCGCGGGTGGAAAACACCGTCCACAGCACGGAGGCCAGCAGCGCGCCTGCGCCGATGTAGAAAGCAAGGCGGACCGATGGCGGGATTTCGCCCGGAGGCGCGACGTTGGACACGCCGAACAGCTGTGTCAGCACGGCGGGCGCAAGGCTGGCGGCAACCGCGCCCGCGCCGATGAACACCGTCTGGAAGGCATAGCCCGCCGTGCGCTGCCGTTCCGACACCATATCCCCCACGAAGGCGCGGAAGGGTTCCATGGCGATGTTTAAAGAGGCATCCAATATCCACAGCATCCCGGCGGCGAACCACAGCGCGTGGGAATTGGGCATGCCCAGCAGCGCAAGGCTGGCGAGGATGGCCCCGGCCAGAAAATAGGGACGGCGGCGGCCAAGCGGAGTCCATGTGCGATCCGAGAAATAGCCGATGATCGGCTGCACCAGAAGGCCGGTGACGGGGCCTGCGATCCACAGGAAGGCCAGATCGTCGATGGAGGTGCCGAGCGACTGGAAAATGCGGCTGACATTGGCGTTTTGCAGCGCAAAGCCCACCTGAATTCCAAAGAAGCCGAACGAGAGGTTCCACAGCCCCCAGAAGCTCAATCTGGGGCGTTCCACGCGCCCGGCTGCGCTTGCCATATCCATGTCCCATCCCCTCCCTTGGGGCCTGTTGGGTGCCCGCCTCTCCCGCAGGCGCGTCCCATGCGTATACGCGAGGCTGGCGCGATTCGCGCCGCCTGACAACAAGCAGCGTCAGGCGCTGCCGCAGGACCGGCGGATAACAAGCCTTGTGGGCAGCATCGCCCCCGGCGCGGGCAACCCCTCCAGCTGGGCGCGGACGGAATCGACCAGCAACTGCCCGGCGCGCTGGGTGTCCTGCACCACCGTGGTGAGCGGCGGGCGGGTGCTGACGGCGGCGGGGATATCATCGAAGCCGGTGATGGCGACGTCTGTGGGCACGTTCAGGCCCAGTTCCTCCAGCGCGCGCATCGCGCCGATGGCGATCAGATCAGAGGCGGCGACGATGGAATCGAACGGCTGGCCGGATGCCAGCAGGGCGTGGACGGCGGCTGCGCCTGCATCCTCCGTGGTGATCGCGTCTGCCTGTAGCGGCGGCGGAAGCCCGGCTGCGGCAAGTGCTGAGGCTATGCCTTCGAAGC
This sequence comes from Sandaracinobacter neustonicus, assembly GCF_006385875.1. Lineage (GTDB taxonomy): Bacteria > Pseudomonadota > Alphaproteobacteria > Sphingomonadales > Sphingomonadaceae > Sandaracinobacteroides > Sandaracinobacteroides neustonicus. The sequence goes on from NZ_VFSU01000024.1 coordinate 288,295, forward strand.
GGGCGAGGAATTCGGGATAATGGCTGGAGGCGTGGCCAAGGAAGGCGATGCACTTGCGGCCCAGCCCGATCAGGTGCCGCGCGGCCATTTCTCCGCCGGTGCGATTGTCGGACCCGATGGTACTGCCCAGCCCGTGCAGCGCTTCGGCTGCCTCCACCGAACCCCAGCGGGCGAAGCGGGTTCCCTGCCCCGACAGCTGAGCCACCCGCTCGCGGTAGATTTCCCAATCGCCATAGCCCAGCAGGATCAGCCCGTCGGCCTTGTGGCTGTCTTCATAATCTTTGTGCCAATCGTCTGACAGCTGCTGGAAGCTGACGAGCAGATCATAGCCGGCGCGCTTGGCGGCGCGGGTGATGGAACCGAGCATCGCCACGAAGAAGGGATTGATCAGCGACTCGTCCGCCGTGGGATCCTCGAAAAACAGCAGGGCGAGCGTATCCGACCGGCGCTTGCGCAGCGAGGAGGCGGCTTTGTCCACCTTGTAGTTCAGCTGCCGGGCGATCGCCTCGATCCGCTTGCGGGTCGCTTCGGAGACCATGGGAGAGCCGGACAGCGCGCGGCTGACGGTGGGCTGCGTGACGCCCGCCAGATGCGCGATATCGAAGGATGTGGGCGCGCGATCAGGGCGAACGGAGGCGCTAATACCTTCATCTTTCGCCGATTTCCCGCCCGCATGTGACCGTTCAGCCACGCCGCCTCCCGCTGCATTTCGCATACGTATGTGCATTTCTTGAACCGAACCGGTCCCGGGCGGATGATGGCAGCACAAACGAAATAAAGAAATGCCGATCGGTTCCGCGAGCCCATGGGAGGGCAGGCCGGGCCGACTTGCGAGGGACTGGGGAGACGATCATGGAAGCGATGCGTGACGGGCCGCGTGCGGCCCTTGGTTCCGGCCATGCGCTGAAGGGGGCGGGGCTGCTCGCGAAGGTGTCTGCGGGTGCATTGACGCTCGCGCTGGCCTCGGCCGCGATGGCGCAACAGGCCCCGGCGGCAGCCGACGAGGACATCGTCGTCACCGGCTATCGCGCCAGCCTCGCCAATGCGATCGCCGAAAAGAAAAGCTCCGACATGATCGTGGAGAGCATTTCCGCCGAGGATATCGGCAAGCTGCCCGACACCTCCATCGCGGAATCCATTTCGCGGCTGCCGGGCCTTGCCGCCCAGCGCGAGGGCGGGCGGGCGCGCAACCTCTCCATCCGCGGCCTTGCGCCGGATTTCTCCACCACGCTGCTGAACGGCCGCGAGCAGGTGACGACGAACGACAACCGGGGGGTGGATTTCGATCAGTTCCCCTCGGAAATGATCAGCCAGGTCAATGTGTATAAAACGCCATCCGCCAATCTGATCGGCGCGGGGCTGTCCGGCACGGTGGACCTGCGCACCGCGCGCCCGCTGGATAAGGACAAGCGCACCATCGCGCTGGGCGCGCGGGCCGAATTGCTGGACGCCAGCCGGTTGAACCCGGATTCCAGCAAATGGGGCTATCGCTTCTCGGGCACCTATATCGACCAGTTCGCGGACAACAGGATCGGCATCGCGCTGAACGCCACGCATATGAGCTCGCCGTCGCAGACGGAGCGGTTCGAGGCTTGGGGTTATCCGACGGTGAACGGCGCAAGCGTGATCGGCGGCACGAAATCCCATGCGATTTCCGGCGATCTTGAGCGCACATCCTTGACGGGCACGCTGGAATGGCGGCCGAGCGAGGCGATCAGCAGTTCGGTGGACATCTTCTGGTCCCGCTTCAAGGATCATCAGACCCGGCGCGGCATCGAACTGCCGTTGGCCTGGGGCAATGGCGTGCCGCTGACCAACGCTGTGGTGGAGGATGGCGCGATCATTTCGGGCACTTTCTCCAACGTGAAGGCGGTGGTTCGCAACGATATCAAGAACCGCGACGCAGACCTGTTTTCCGCCGGCTGGAACGTAAGCGCAGGCAACGACGTGCTGCGCGCCACCTTCGACGTGAGTTACGCGCAGGTGGACCGCAAGGATCTGGATATCGAAAGCTATTCCGGCACCGGGCGCGGCTATCTGGAAGGCAGCACCTCTCGCGGGGCGACTGATACGA
>NZ_VFSU01000025.1 GCF_006385875.1 Sandaracinobacter neustonicus
TTGGGATGGTGATCATCCGCATCCAGCGGCCGAGGATACGCAGGCTGTTTACGCTGTTGAACGACTGCGAGCCAGCGTTGACCTGCATCACCGCGAGCGTGCGGCCCTGCGTTGGGCGAACCCCCTTCATGGCCAGTGGCAGATGGTCGATCTGCGCCTTCATAATGCCGGTGATCTGCCCGTGCCTTTCAGGGCTGCACCAAACCTGCCCTTCTGACCAGATCGAGTGCTCGCGTAGTTCATGGACTGCTGGATGGTCGTCGTAAGGAAACAGGTCGGGCGGCGGGAGATCGGATGGGTCGAAGATGCGCGTCTCGCAACCAAACAGCTGCAACAGCCTTGCAGCCTCCTCCGTCGCCAAACGCGAGAAAGAACGATCCCGCAACGAGCCGTAGAGCAGCAGGATGCGCGGCGGCGGGTCGAGTTCGCCGAGATCCAGCGCAGGTAGACGATGCAGATACTCGGGCCTCAGCGCCGGAAAATGTTCGGGGTCTGGAAGAGTGCGCAAACGGCTCATGTATTATCCTTGGTGGCAACGTTGGGCGTGGTGGCAGGAAACCATCGGCGGCCCAGCCAGAAGGCAACATTCACCAACAGGATCAGCACCGGCACCTCGACCAGCGGGCCAATCACGGCTGCGAAGGCGACCGGCGATGCAAGGCCAAAGGCCGCGATGGCAACGGCAATTGCCAGCTCAAAATTGTTGCCGGCTGCCGTGAACGCCACCGCCGTGGTGCGGGGATAATCCGCCTCGATCAGCTTCCCCATCCAGAAGCTGATGAGGAACTGGACAACGAAGTAGATGACGAGCGGGATGGCGATGCGGATCGCGTCGCCCGGCAACGTCAGGATGTCCTGCCCCTTCAGGCTGAACATGGCCAGGATGGTAAACAGCAGCGCCAGCAGAGTGACGGGGCCGATCTTTGGCAGGAAGCGCTGTTCATACCAGTCGGCGCCCTTGCGTGCGACCAGCAGGCGCCGGGTGAGGAAGCCTGCCGCAAACGGGACGCCGAGATAGATGAGGACGGCCTGTGCGATGGTCCAGAAGCTGACGTTGATTACGCTGCCTCCCAGCCCCAGCAGCGGCGGAAGGAACATGAGGAAGAACCAGGCGTAGACGCTGAAGAACAGGATCTGGAACAGCGAGTTGAACGCGACCAAGGCCGCAACATACTGGTTGTCGCCCTTCGCCAGCTGGTTCCAGACGATCACCATGGCGATGCAGCGGGCAAGGCCGATGAGGATCAGGCCGGTCATGTATTCGGGATGGTCGCGCAGGAAGATGACAGCGAGCGCGAACATCAGCACCGGACCGATAATCCAGTTCTGCACGAGCGAGATGGCAAGGATGCGCTTGTCGCGGAACACCAGAGGCAGTTCCTCATAGCGGACTCGGGCGAGCGGCGGATACATCATCAGGATGAGCCCGACCGCGATAGGCAGGTTGGTGGTGCCGATGCTGTAGCTGTCGATGGCGGCGGGCAGGCTCGGGAACAGCGCGCCGAGGCCAACTCCGATTGCCATCGCGATGAATATCCAGAGCGTCAGGTATCGATCAAGGAAAGATAGGCGTGGGCGTGCGGGGCTGTTCATGGGTCTTCAGGCGCCCACGCGTTTGCCGCTGGCGTCGATGACCTGCTCGCCGTCTTCCTTCGTGAATGCGCCCTGTTGTGCCGTTGGCAGCAAGCTGAGCACTTCCTCGGACGGACGGCAGAGCTTGACGCCCAATGGTGACACGACGAGCGGGCGGTTGATGAGGACCGGGTGCGCCATCATGGCGTCGATCAACTGCGTGTTGGTCAACTCTGGGTTGCCGAGATTGAGGTTGGCATAGGGCGTGCCCTTTTCCCGCAGCAGGTCGCGGGGCGAAATGCCGGCCCTTTCGATCAGGCTTTCCAGCATCGCCCTCGACGGCGGCGTCTTCAGATACTCGATGACATGCGGCTCAAGCCCCGCGTTGCGGATGAGGCCGAGCGTGTTGCGCGAAGTTCCGCACTCCGGGTTGTGATAGACGATGATATCGGTGGGCATTGGCGAGCCTCTCAGCAGCAGGCGAGTTCGGAGATCAGCGGCGCGCACAGTTCCGGGCTTCCCGCGCAGCAGTCCTTTACGAGGAACAGCATCAGCGCGCGGAGGCCGTCGACATCGGCGCGGTACTGGATGACGCGGCCGTGCCGTTCGGACGTCACCAAGCCTGCCCGCGCCAGAATGGCGAGGTGTGTGGAAAGTGTGTTGGCAGGCACATCCAGGTGACGCGCGATGTCGCCTGCAGGCAGGCCCTCGGGTTCGTGGCGGACGAGCAAGCGGAACGCATCCAGCCTTGTCTGCTGGGATAGAGCGGTAAAGGCGGACAAGGCCGCATTGGATTCCATGATTCGAGATATATCGAACTATGTGACCGATGCAATGCAGATGGGCTCCCTCCAGCTCAGCAGCTTCAGTGCCATTTAAGCTGAGCAATGAGACGCGTCGCCACACGGTCTGACAGCCGACTGGAAGCTCCCATCACGAGGCCGACGTCATGCCATTGTTGTGTTGGTGAATATACTATAGGGGAGTATATTCATGGCACACATCTCGACCAACAAGGCGAAGCTGCTGGCGCGTGTCAGGCGAATAGCTGGTCAGGTCGCGGCGCTTGAAAGAGCGATCGCGACAGACGCAGAGTGCTCTGCTGTGCTGCAGCAGGCAGCAGCCGCACGAGGAGCATTGGGCGGACTCGTGGAAGTGTTGATCCTCGATCATCTCGAGCATCATGTCGCTGCCCCTGGCCTAGACGAAGCTGCCCGTCGTCGCGGTGCCGACGAACTGATCACCATATTGGGACGATACAAATCATGACTGGTCTAATCGACGCCGCAACGGGCAACGAGCATCTGCACGCGCATGTTTTCCTGGGTGCCAATCATGACGAGAATGCGCGGCGAACGCTTTGGGTGGTTCTGCTCACTGCTCTCATGATGACGGTTGAGATCGTGGCAGGCTATCTCACAGGCTCCATGGCGTTGCTGGCGGACGGTTTCCACATGGCTACCCATGCCGGCGCGCTTGGTGTGGCTGCTGCAGCCTATGCCTATGCCCGACGCTATGCTCACGACCCGCGGTTCAGCTTCGGCACCGGGAAAGTCGGTGATCTGGCAGGCTTTGCATCGGCGCTGGTGCTCGGAGTGGTCGCGCTTGGCATCGGGGTCGAATCCATCCGGAGGCTTTTCGAGCCCATCACGGTCGCCTTCGGTGAGGCGACCATCATCGCAGCCATCGGTCTTGCGGTGAATGTGGCCAGCGTGTTTCTGCTGTCAGGCGGCCCTCACCACCACCATGAACATGGTCACGGCGATCATGGACATGGGCACGGGCATGGTCATGGTCACGACAACAATATGCGCTCGGCTTATTTTCATGTTCTGGCCGACGCGCTTACCTCCGTTCTGGCAATCGTCGCCCTGCTGTCTGGCCGCTTCCTGGGTTTGACCTGGCTGGATCCGATCATGGGAATTGTCGGAGCCGTGGTTATTGGCCGCTGGTCTTGGAGCCTGATGCGCGACACCGCGAAAGTTCTTCTGGATCAAACGGATGAGGATGTCGCCGCCGAGGTGCGGGATGAACTTGGCAGGCAGGGAGATGTCGCAATCACGGATCTGCACGTCTGGCGAATTGGTCCGGCGGCACATGCCGCTATCGTCAGCGTGACGACGGCCGCCGCACTAAATCCGGACGACCTTCTTGAACGGTTGAGACCCGTGCATGAATTGAAGCACATCACCGTCGAGATCCGCACGAAATAATGGGCGGCAGGCGGCTACAGCGACAGCCTCCTTAACCTCAGAGCATTGCCAACCACGCTCACCGATGAAAGGGCCATCGCCGCCGCGGCAACGATTGGGGACAGCAGCAGCCCGAGCGACGGATAGAGCACGCCTGCTGCAAGTGGGACGCCGGCTGCGTTGTAGGCGAAGGCGAACAACAGGTTCTGGCGGATATTCCGCATCGTGGCATGGCTCAGGTGACGGGCTTTCACGATACCCATCAGGTCACCGCCCATCAGCGTTACGCCTGCACTTTCAATTGCAACGTCGGTTCCGCCGCCCATCGCAATCCCGACGTCCGCTGCCGCGAGCGCGGGCGCGTCGTTGACGCCGTCGCCTGCCATGGCGACCACACGGCCCTCGCGTTTCAGCCTCTCAACGACTGCCTGCTTGTCGGCGGGCAAAACATCTGCTTCGAAATCGTCGATGCCAAGGCGCCTCGCAATGGCTTCTGCCGTTATGTGATTGTCTCCGGTCAGCATGATGACATGCATGCCGGCGTCTCGCAGCGCGGCGAGCGCCTGCGGAGTGCTGGCCTTTACCTTGTCAGCGATGGCGATGCTGCCCGCCGGTTTGCCATCGACCGCAACGAGCACTGCCGTCGCCCCTTCCCGGCGGGCCGCATCTGCGGCGTCGGTAAGGCCGACTGTCTCTACACCAAGCTCGGCAAGATAGGCGGGCTTGCCGATGGCGACCTGCCGTCCTCCGACAGTGCCGACAACGCCCTTGCCCGAAGGGGCATCGAAGCCGGTGACGTCGGCCAGGACGAGATTTCGGGCCTGCGCCTCGGCGACGATGGCGGCTGCCAGCGGATGCTGGCTCTGCCGCTCCAGTGCTGAAGCGAGGGCGAGCAGTTCGGTTTCGGAAATCCCCTCTGTGGGATGGATGGAGGCAACCCTTGGTTTCCCCTCGGTCAGGGTGCCGGTTTTGTCGACAAGCAGGGTGTCCACCTTCTCCAGCCGTTCCAGCGCCTCGGCATTCTTGATGAGGACGCCCGCCTGTGCGCCGCGCCCCACACCGACCATGATCGACATGGGCGTAGCTAGGCCGAGTGCGCAAGGACAGGCGATGATAAGGACGGATACCGCCACGATAAAGGCGTAGGAGAGACGCGGTTCCGGCCCGACCAGCGCCCAGACAAGAAATGCCAGCACTGCGACAAGGATCACTGCCGGCACGAACCAGCCGGAGACCTTGTCAGCCAGGCGCTGGATCGGCGCGCGGCTGCGCTGCGCCGACGCCACCATCGCGACGATCTGCGACAGGAGCGTGTCGCGGCCCACCCGTTCGGCCGTCATCAGGAAGGCACCGGTCTGGTTCATGGTGCCGGCGATCAGCTGATGACCCACCATTTTTGTGACCGGCAGGGATTCTCCGGTGACCATGGATTCATCCAGCGTGGAGTGGCCTTCAGACAGCTTGCCGTCCACGGGCACCGCCTCTCCGGGCCGCACCCGCAGAAGGTCGCCCACGACGACGTCTTCCAGCGGGATTTCCTGGTCGCTGCCGTCAGCCCCCACGCGTCGGGCGGTTTTCGGCGCCAGATCGAGGAGCGCACGAATGGCGCCGCCGGTTGCCTCGCGGGCGCGCAGTTCCAGCATCTGGCCGAGCAGCACCAGCACAACGATGACCGCTGCGGGCTCGAAATAGACGGGAACCGAGCCATCCATTGCCCGGAAGGACGGCGGGAACAGCTGCGGCGCGATGGTGGCCACCAGACTGTAGAGGAGCGCGGCACCGGTCCCCAGGGCGATCAGGGTGAACATGTTCAGGCTGCGGTTGACGATGGACGCCCAGCCGCGCTCGAAGAATGGCCATCCCGCCCACAGCACAACGGGCGTTGCGAACAACAGCTGCAACCAGTTGGACGTCTGCGGTGAAATGAAGCGATGCAGGCCGAACAGGTGGCCGCCCATCTCGAGGATGAGGACTGGAATAGTGAGCGCGAGCCCGATCCTGAAGCGGCGGGTGAAGTCCACGAGTTCAGGGTTCGGGCCGGCATTGGCGTCGGGAAGTTCGGGCTCCAGCGCCATGCCGCAGATTGGGCACGAGCCTGGACCGTCCTGCCGGATCTCCGGGTGCATCGGGCAGGTGTAGATGGTTCCGGCCGGGGCAACGGGTGCCGGAGGTTTTTTGCCAAGATAGGTCTGCGGGCTGGCGATGAACTTCGAGCGGCAGCCAGCGGAGCAGAAATAATAGGGATGACCGGCATGCTCGGCGCGATGGGCGGTGGCATGTGGGTCGACCATCATGCCGCAGACAGGGTCGCGGGCGGTTTTGGCGCTGCTGCCAGTCGAATTGCCGTGACCACTATGGCTGTCACGCCCTGACGGTGCGTGTCTGTGCATTTCGGCCATCCCTCAACTCCACGTGAACGGCATCTTTGGGTGATGCCCACCTGCAACGCGATCGGGCCGACGCCGCCCGGAGCCCTATTGTGTCGACCAGCCGGTCATTCCCTGCGCAGTTCGACGATGTCGTGTACCTTCGCTTCGCCACCGATCACCGTGGCGCGGGCGAAATGCGTATCAACGATGCTGTCGATCCGGACATGCCCCACGTCCTTTCGGCGAAAAGCGGGGCCCGACTTGGCGGGAATTGTCACTGGCACCACACGGGCGACATCAAGAACCTGCCCGATCCTGGCTCCGTCGGCCGAGCCGATGCAGACTGTCGCGATATCGTCCCTCATGTCGACGATCTGGCCGCGCATGAAAACGCTGTGCTGCAGGCTCTCTGCATTCGCCGGTGCAACCGACGCAAATGACGCCATGACCATTGCAGCTACAAACAGGGTTCGACGGGTTCGCATGTGAACCTCCTTCAACCTTGAGCACGGTGTGTGACGGGGCGGCTGCCGGAACACGGCAGCCGCGGTGCATCAGCGAGGCGTCGATGGCGCCGGGGTGTCCGTCCCATGGCCCATGCTGGAATGGTCCGCTTTTCCCTTGCCGGCCTTGTCGCAGCAATCCTTCTCGCAGCAGCATTTCTTCGTCTCGGCGGCAGGCACTTGTTGCGCAACTGCCGGTGCCGCAACCATCAGCGACAGCATCGCGAGCATGAATGTTTTCGTCATCTTCGATCTCCTTGCTAGAACCAGAAGCGTACGCCACCCCGCACAGACCAACCGCCCGTGTCCTCGCCATCTTCGCGCGCGAGACGGGCTGTCTCGCCGAGCTTGCTCTCGTAGGTGACAGCCAGCGTCGGTGCGAACTTGCGCGTTACCTCGTAGCGGGCCTGAACCCCGGTCTCGATTGTGGAGAAGCCAGATCCGACACGACGCTCGGGCACGTCGGTGAGGTAGAGGTCTGTCTCCAGCTGCGGTTCCAGCACGAAGCGGTTGGTGAGGCGCAGGTCGAAGGACTGTTTGAAGCGGATGCTGACATCGCCCTTGAAGCCGATGAATGCGTGCAACTCTGTCTCCAGCAATTGCGGGGCGAGGCCCTGCACGCCGACCACCGCATAGGCGCGGCGGTCGGGCTCGATGTCGGTGCGTACCCCGCCCTGAACGTCAAAGAACGTCCAGACGTTGCGACTGTAAAGGGCTTGAACCTCGGCCTTTTCGAAGGCGGAGCCGGCGTGCTCGCCTTCGGTCTTCCACCAGAATTTGTGGTTATCGCCGCCGATCCAGCCTTCGGCGTCCCAGTTCACCACATCGGTTCCGGACTGCCGGCTGTAGTCGGCCTCGGCCGAGGTGTAGCTATAAGTGCGGTTGCCGTGCAGATGCGCTGCGGGTTCATCGACAGTCTGGGCGAAGGCCGGAGCCGTTGCGAACAGGAGCGAAACGAGAAGGGCGCGCATCAGTCAGTGCGCCTTGTGCTGGTGGGCGTCTGCCGGTGCATCGCCGGGGGCCGGCCCGACATTGGCCACGATCAGCTTCTTCATCATGCCGGAATCCATGTGAAACAGGAGGTGGCAGTGCAGTGGCCACTCGCCCGGCTCGTTTGCGGTGAGGATCACTGACTGGGTGCGGCCCGGGGCGACAGCGATCACATTTTTCTCCGGCATCCTGTCGGCCGGCGCTCCATTCTCGATCTCGAAGAACATGCCGTGCAGGTGCATCGGATGCGCCATCATCGTCTCGTTGACGAAGGTGATGCGCACCCTCTCGCCAAATTGCACATCAACGGGCGGGGCTTCGCCGAACGGCTTGCCATTCAGCGACCACATGTAGCGCTCCATGTTGCCAGTGATGCGGATCACGATCTCCCGCGTCGGGGCGCGGGCATCCGGATTGGGCTTTGCTGCCACCAGATCCCGCATCGACAACACCCGCGCGCCATAAGGCGCGCCGGTCGCCCAGCCAAACACCCGGCCCGAGCCGTCGACGTCGCCCTCGCGCGCAAGCTCGGTCATCGCGTGGTTCATCTGGCTGTGGTCCATGCCGGCCATCGGGTCGGCGCCATAGCCATAGTCGACGCGGGGAAAGGCTGTACCACCTTGAACGGCAGTGGCCGGAACCGCGGTCCCGATGCGGTCTGGTCCGCTCGGCGTGGGTGGTTTGGGCGTGCAATGCCCCATGGCGGCGTGCTCGGGGGGGCAACTGCTGTCCTGTGCGGGCGGTGGCGCAGGTTCGGGCATCTTGCAATGGCCCATGGCGGCATGTTCCGCTGAACATTCGGACTTCGGCGCCGGTTCGGGCGCGGCCGGCATGCTGCAATGGCCCATCGCTGCATGTTCTGGCGTGCAGGAACTCGCAGCGGGCGGCATCCCAGCCATGTCGGGCATCGCATGTGGCTGGCGCTCTGCCGCAGCGTTCAGGATGGCGGTGTCCGGATCGGTCGCCGCCATCTGGTGGCCTGCATGGCTTGTAGCTGGCTGGGCGGGTGCGCCCATCGCGTGGCCCATTTCGCCCATCATCAGGATCTGCATCGGCCGGGGCCGGGGCGCTTCCACCGGCATGCCCGGCGCCGGCCCCATCACAGCCAGTGCGTTTGCGCGGCGGTCGATCGTTTCCACCCATAGCGGGTAGGCGCGGTCTTCCTGCGGCTCGACCAGCACATCATAGGTTTCGGCGACTGCCATGCGGAACTCGTCGACCTGCACTGGCTCGACCGCTCGCCCGTCGGCCGCGATGATCGTCATCGTCAGGCCGGGAATGCGCACGTCCATGAAGCTCATCGCAGAGCCGTTGATGAAGCGCAGCCGAACCTTTTCGCCCTTCTTCATTTCGAAGAATGGCTTGCGGGCCGTTGGCAGGCCGTTCACCAGCAGCGTGTAGTTGGACACATCGGCGATGTCCGTCGGGTCCATGCGCATCCGGCCCCAGGCCGCACGGTCGGACAATGTCTTGCCCAGCCCGAATTTGCCCGCGTCGCGCAGCAGCTCCGGCGTGGTCCGCTTGTTCCAGTTATAGTATCCGGCATCCCCCTTCAGGTTGCGGATGATGCGCTCGGGGTCTTCGGGCGTGTGCTCGGTCAGCAGGATCACATGCTCGCGGTCCACCGCAACGTCCGGGCCGTCCTTCGGCTCGATAATCAGCGCGCCATATTGCCCGGCCTGTTCCTGTGTGGAGGCATGGCTGTGATACCAGTAGGTGCCCGACTGGCGCAGCGTGAAATTATAGGTGTAGGTGGCGCCGGGCGCGATGCCCGGAAAGCCGTTGAAGCCCGGCGCGCCGTCATGATGCCCCGGCACCAGAAGCCCGTGCCAGTGAATCGCCGTCATCTCGGGCAAATCGTTGCGGAGGTTGACGGTGACGTTGTCGCCTTCCCGAAAACGCAGGACGGGCCCGGGAACACTGCCATTGAGTGTGACGACGAGGTCGCGGCGGCCCGGATTCACCTCCAGCCGCTCGCGTTGGGTGACCAAATCGACGGTCACGTCACGCGTCTGACCGGGAACGGCGAACAGCAGCAGGCCAGCAAGCGGGATGGCCCGGATGAACGGAACAGGAAGTTGCATGGAATCCTCAGGCAATGGGCTCTTGCCTGTGAATACGCGCGGTCAGCAGTCTCCCCTCACACGCGATCGAGGATTCCGGTCAATATTCGACGTGCGCGCGCCACCTTTGTTTCCACGGCCTTCGCGCTGATACCCAGTCGGACGCCGGCCTCTGCCTGACTGAGACCCTCGATAGCGGTCAGGACCAGTGGAGCCCTGAGGGCAAGCGGCAGATCCGCGATTGCTCGATCCAGCCGCGCTAGCTCCTGCCGGTCAGCCGTTTCGACATCAGGCAAGGCAGCAGTATCGGCGACTTGCAGGGTTTCTGCGTCGCGCGAAGGCCCCAGCAGGAAGCGCCGCACAGCCCGGCGACGTGCGGCATCGCGGACCTTGTTCAGTGCAATGCGCTGCGCCCATGGCAGGAACGGGCGGTCCGCGTCGAAGCTGCCAAGGTTGCGCCAGATCGCGACGAAACTGTCCTGCAGCAGGTCATGCGCTTCCTCGGGATCGCCGGTCAGGCGCCGCAGGAAGCGGTAGAGGCCCTCCTTGTGGCGCCGCATCAGCTGGCCAAAGGCCGGCTCGTCGCCGGCGGCCGCGCGGCGCACAAGCGCTTCGTCTGTGTCTGCGGTCACGCCGCGGTCACCGCGGTTCGGCGGTCAGCGCATCCACAACCGTTCGGTCAAACTTTGCCGCCTGATCCGGTGTCAGCACGGCGCGCATCGCAAAGACATGCTCGATGGTCGCCTTCTGCAACTCGCCCATGGCCATATGGAAGTGATCGACGGAAGCCGTGACCGCTGGGCCATAGGCACCTTCGCTTTCAATGGCCGCCGCAAGTTCGGCATTGGCTTGCCGCATTTCCAGCTCCAGCGCCTTGCGCTGCACCGCGAAGGAGCGCTCCAGGGCGTCGATCCTGGCGGACTGGTCAGCGGTCAGGTCCAGCTCCCGGTGAACGGCCTCATGGAACGAAGTGCCATTTCCATGGGTGCGCGCAAGGATCTGTGGCCCGAGCCACGCGCCAGCCATGCCGGCCAGCAGCGCCACAAGCAGCACCAGCAAGGTCTGACGCCACGTGCGGCTCACCGTCCGCTCTCCAGCAGCGTGGAGGGCGCCAGCGCGATCCCGGACGAGAAGGGGGAGACTTCAGGCGGCCGGGCGCTGGCCGTCGTGGTGGAGGCCACCCCCACCAGCAGCGCCGCCAGCGCCGAAAGCGCGGGCAGCCGCCAGCCGGCAAGCGGCATGGCCTGCTCGACTGTTGCAATCCGCTTCCACACACGGGGTTCGACCATGCCCAGGTCGCGGTCCGGCGGGGCGTCGCGCATCAGCTGCAAAAGGGAATCGAGCTTGTCGGTCATGCTGGTCTCCGCGTGGCCTGACAGCCACTCTAGGTTGAATACGCGCGCAAAGGCAAAAGCCCGCACGGCGTGAGGGATGGCGCGTTGCAATGCGTATTCGCGGCATGACCCTCATCCTGAAACCTTTCGGACGACGCACTTTCCTGGCTGCTTCGCTGGCAGTTGCGGCGGCGCCTGCGTTGGCTTCGGCGCAAACCCCCATGACAGTCTATCGGGATGCAGGATGTGGTTGCTGCCTGAAATGGGCGGCAATGGCTGGCAAGGCGGGCTTTACCGTGCGTGTTGTCGATCAGGCCGATATGCAGGCGTTGAAGCGCCGTATCGGCATCCCCGAGCCTCTGTGGTCGTGCCATACCGCAATGGTCGAAGGTCGTGCGGTTGAGGGGCATGTACCGTTTGCGGCAATCCGCAAGATGCTCGCCATGGGAACGAAGGCGCCGCGTGGAATTGCCGTTCCCGGAATGCCGGTCGGCTCCCCAGGAATGGAAGTCCCGGATGGCCGGCGCGAGCCTTTCGATGTGATGGCCTTCGACCAGAAGGGCACGAGCTGGCGTTTTGCCTGATCCTGATTTTTCCAAGGAGTTTATACCTATGCGCATTGTCCTGCTTCCTGTCGCCGCCATCGCCTTGATTGCCGCGCCGGCGTTCGCCCACCCCAAGGTGGTGGCCTCCACGCCCGCCGCCGGGGCAAGCGTTGCCGCCCCCCGCGTGATCAGCCTGACGTTCAGCGAAAAGCTGTTCGAGAGGATGTCCGGCGCGACGCTGGCGAAGGCCGATGGCGCAAGTCCGCTTGCGGCAACAGCCGCGGTCTCAGCTGACGGCAAGACAATGACTGTGACCCCGGCATCGCCGCTCGCAGCCGGTGCATACAAGGTCGATTGGTTCGGCGTCGGCGCGGACACTCATCGGGTCACCGGAACCATCAGCTTCATGGTCCGCTGATCCGGCGTGGAAGATCTGCCGGCGGCCGCTGTCCGCTTCATTCTTGTGATGACACTTGGGCTGGGATTTGGCCTGTCTGTGTTCGGCCTGCATGCACTGGATGCAGCTCATCGCCAAAGCTGGAACGCGCGCATACGCGGAACGCAGATCGGTCTCTCCCTTGCCGCGCTCGCCGCTTCTGCGTTGGGCATGGCGATCCTGGCTGGGCGGATGTTCGGCACGCCGCTGCGTGAACTCGAGCCCTCGCATCTGCAGACGCTGATGGAACTGCCCGGGTTCGCTCTGGCCCTCGGCCTGCGGATCGCGGCTCTGGGTGGCTTCCTGATGATGGCGGTGGCCGGCATCGGGCGGCCTGTCATACAGTCCCTGCTGCTGGCCGTTGCGCTGGCGACGCTCGCCTGGTTCGGGCATGGGGCGGCATCGGATGGCGAGCTTGGCCTGCTGCACCTCGCCTCCTCCATCGTTCATCTTCTGGCCGCCGGCCTGTGGCTGGGGGCCATTGCCGCCTTTTTGCTGATTGCCTCGGCCAGCCCGAACAGCGAGTCTGGATTTCTGTCGCAGGCGTTGCGACGCTTTCATCTCACCGGAAGTCTCATCGTCGGCCTGCTCCTGGCCACCGGCCTGCTGAATGCAGCCATGATGCTGGGCTCGGGCGGCCTTGCCACGGCGTGGGGAACAGCCTGGGGCCAGCTGATGGTGCTGAAGCTGCTGGCGTTCGCCGCGATGCTCGGGCTGGCGGCGCTCAACCGGTTCCGGCTTGCACCGTTGCTTGCCGGAAATGGCGCGCAAGGGCCCCTCGTCTTCAGCCTGCGCGCCGAACTGCTTCTTGCCACGTCCATCCTGTTTCTCGTCGGATGGCTGGGGCTTCTTTCCCCTTCAGGAGACTGACGATGCAAAATAAGTTCCATATCGCCTTCACGACGCTGATGGTCCTCTCCGCAAGCGCTGCAGCGGCACAGCAGGGACCGGCTGCTGCGGTTGATGCCTTTCATG
Source organism: Sandaracinobacter neustonicus (assembly GCF_006385875.1). Classification (GTDB taxonomy): domain Bacteria; phylum Pseudomonadota; class Alphaproteobacteria; order Sphingomonadales; family Sphingomonadaceae; genus Sandaracinobacteroides; species Sandaracinobacteroides neustonicus. The sequence goes on from NZ_VFSU01000025.1 coordinate 12,980, forward strand.
CTGCGCTGAAGCGCGGAGACAGCAAGGCCGTCACCGCGCTGCTGGCACCGGATGCGCTGATCTTCGAGGCAGGCCACATCGAGCGATCAGCGGCTGAATATGCCGGAGGCCATCTGGCCGGCGACGCCGCCCATGCTGCCAAGACGGTGACTGTCCCCGTTGCTCGCCAATGCCTGATCACGCCTGCGCAGGCGGTCATCATGTCGGAGAGCACGACCACAGCCGACGGGCGCGCTGACCCCCGGATCGGAACCGAAACCATGGTGCTGACGAAGCTGTCCGAAGGATGGCAGATCGCCCACATCCACTGGTCGTCCCGCAAGTTGCCGACCGGGGCGGCGCTGCCGAAGCGACGCGAGATCGCCGCCGACTGCAACTGAGCTTATGGTACCTCGCACTTCCGGACTGCAGACTTTGCAGGCGCTGGAATTATTAGCTGAACGCATGGCAATTTATCGCCATTTTGCACAAACTACTGACATTCCGGATCGCCCGACAAATCTGCCCCATGTTTAAGGCAGCTGGCTGGTAATCTACTTTGAGTGCGACTTCGCAAATGCCCGGTCTGCTGAAATAAACCGGCTTACCATCGGCGGAATCAGTCGGCACGGCTCCGGCGCAGCGGTGCCAGTTTCCATCGCCAATTGCTCTCCATAAGCGATGAGGTCGCGATGCAGCGCGGCCGGCAGCTCGACTGTGACCTTAACCGGCCTTTCGTCGGCGATTGGGCCGAGTTTCAGTTTTGTCATGGGATAGCTCCATAGGGTTCAATAATGAGATCGCGCGTCACGAGAATGCGGGCGGTGAAGCCGGCTCGCACGGTGAGGGTTGGCGACACATCGAGCTGACGGTCGACGATCTGTCTGCCGGTGTCGGTGATGCTGTCGGCGGCCCCACGGCGCAAGGCGCGGAGGATGGCGCTGTCGCCGGAACCGGCACCAAGTTCGGCGCCGACGCCCAATATGGTGGATAGGAGGCTGGCCTTCAGCATCTGGCCCCAGTGGCGATCAATGCCGTCCTGCATCCCGGCCTGCCCTTGCGCATCGGTGCCGGGCTGGCGATCCAGCGCGAGCGAGCGGCCATCCGGGAAAATCAGCCTATTCCAGGCCAGCAGCACGCGTCTCTGGCCGAATGCGACACCGGAATCATAATCGCCGATCACGCGTGTTCCCTGCGGGATGAGGATTGTCCGGCCGGTGGGGCTGTCATGGACATTGCTGGTCACCTGGGCGGTCACCTGACCGGGCAGGTCTGAGCGAATGCCGGTGAGGAGCGCGATGGGAATGATGGCGCCGGCCTGAAGGATTTGCCGGGAGGGTGCCGCGGTAATCCGTTCGGGGGAGGTTGTCGGCTCGCTTCGCCGGCCAAGGAATGCTTCGCGGCGATCGACAGGTGCGGTGGGCTGGGCGGCACCGGGCGGCTGATCTGCATTGACGGGAAGGCCCTCTATCAGGACTGAAGGTGTCGCGGCAGATGCAGTGGAGGTGCCTGTTGCAAACAGCTTGGCGGTTCGGGCTGCCTCTCTCTCCTGCTGTCTCTGCTGAACTGCTGGGTCCACGGGCTGGGCGGGCGGCGCGGAAGTCGCAATGCCTGGCACGGGGACATCTCTGCCCTGCTGTTGGGCACGGAGGATTGGCCTACCGAGGTCGCCGGGCAGCGGCGGCCCGAGGCGCGGAATGCCGCTGTAGTCCCGGGGCAATTGGGCCAGTCCATCAGGTGTGGTGCGATTGTCGGTCGGCACCAGCTCCGGCAGCCCCTCGGCAGCTTCGCGGCCTTGCAATGCATACACCAGCGCTCCACCCAGCCCGATGCTGACGACGATTCCAAGCCCAAGCAGGGCTTTGCGTGACAGCCGCGTGACTGGCGGAAGCGTCGGCCGCAGGCGCATGGCGTCAGCGGATTCCTTCAGGCGAGGCCGCTCATTTTGCGCATGACCATTGGCGGATTTCTCACCCGACGAAACTGCTGATGCGCTTTCCGGTGCCGCTGCCGGCGGTGGCGGATCGACGATCATGGCCGGTGTCCGACATCGCGCTGGATCCGGACGCTGGCCTGCCGTTTGCCACTTCCCATCCGCAGCTCGGCTATCGAGAACAGCTGGTCGACGATCATATAGTGTCCGCGCACGCGGTAGTTGATCAGTTCCATCGATTTGCCGTCTGGCCCAACCTGAAACAGGGGCGGCATCTCGCCCTGGCCGATACTGCGATCGAACTCGATGAAGACTTGGCTCCCATCGTTGAACGCGCGCACGGGCCGCCAGGCCGGGCGGTCACCGGAAAGACTATAGCCAAAATCCAGACTGGCGGGATCGACCCCGGCGGATGCTTGCCGTTCTGGCTCTGCTTTCCCCTGTGGTGGCGCAAGCAACGCCCGCTGCGGATAATCCCAGCGGACTGACGCCATCCAAGTCCGCTCCGTTGCCCGCAGTTCGAGGTGGTAGGTGCGGCGGTCGGTGTTGATGACAAGATTGGTTCCGATGTCGGGCCGGGTGGGCTTCACCAGGATATGGACCTGTTTTGCAGCGCCCGTGCCGCTTTCGGTGTCGCCGATGATCCAGCGCACTGTGTCGCCGGCAGCGACCGGGCCGGGACCAACCAGCTTCTCGCCGGGTTCGAGCGCGATGTCGGTGACGTGGCCTGGCGCCGTGTACAGCTGATAGAGGGCGCCATCGACGAATGGCCAGACCTGCATGGCGTTGATGAACCCGTCGCGTACCGGTTCCATGCGGGCCGCGGCGTTGGCCTGAAGTATGCGAGTGGTAGGCGATGCCGGCTCCGGTGTGCGGACGATTGCGGGAAGTGGCTTCAGCTGACCGGGGAGCGGCAGGGGGACGGGCACTTCCACTATGAGTTGATGCGGTGGTCCGAGCGCGACAGGGGTGTCCGTCGCCCGCGGTGCGGTCGCCAACGCTTGCATATCTGACTTCGCCTGCGGCAACGGCGCGGATATCGCCGTCGTCGCGCAGCCGGCGATGATCGTCGTGGAAAACAGCAGCAGCAAACAGGATGGCCGGGTCATGATCCAAGCTCCTTCGACCAGTTGATGGCGTCGACATAGATGCCGAGCGGGTTGGCTTGCAGGCGTTCGGGGTCGCTGGCCGGCTGGACGGCAACCGTCAGAATCGCGCTCCAGCGGGCGGTGTCCATGAGCGATCCGTCGCGATAGGTGCGCTCGGTCCAGGCGATGCGGAATGATGATGGCGACGCCCGGATGACCGAGTTGACCTCGACCGACACCTGTTCCTTGCCGACACGGGAAAAGGGATCATTGGCGCGGGCATGGTCGCTCAGCACCAGTGCGCCACGCCTTGTTGTCATGTCGTAGGCGCGCAACCAGTTCTGGCGGACGATGATGGGATCCGTGGCGATACCGCGCACCTGTTCCATGAACCGCGACAGCTGATAGGCAATCTGCGGATCGGACGGCAGGAAGCCTTCGGTTGCAGGCCCGACAGCGGAGGTCTGGCCAAGCTTGTCGACCTCCACCACCCAGGGGACGATGGTGCCGCGAGATGCCTGCCAGACGAGCGCGGCGGACAGGCCGCCCGCCAGACCCAGACAGGCGAATGCCATCAACCGCCAATTGCGGGCCTGCACGCGCGCCGAGCCGATGCGGTCGTCCCACACCTGCGCCGCGCGCTGGTAGGGCGTTTCGGGCTCGGGCGTTTTGCCATAGTGAACGGCGGATCGCCGGAACATCAGCTTTTCCCTTCAGAGAGCGAGATGGAGGAGCCGCCGCCGTGGCTGTCGCCAGCGCGGATGGCGTGGAGGGTGGCCTGCGTCCCTTGCGACAGGCGCTGGGAACGGCGCAGACGGTTGGCCCAGGCGGGCGGTTCGCCGGAAGCGGCCGACGATACGGTGCCTGCAGAACTGCCACTGGAAGATGCGCGCTGGAGAGGGGAAATCGCAGCCTGTGCGCCCGTGCGGGCGACATTGCCGAGACCCCCGGCCACAGCGCCAATTCCGCTGCGACCGGCACTTCCTGCGGAATAGGCCTCTGAGGCGCCGGCTGCCATGGACGCGCCGCCGCGGGCAGCGGCTGCCGTGCGGCCAAGGATCGCCGAACCGCCCGCTGCTGCCATGCCGCCGGTTGCAACGCCCGCGGCCACCATGCCACCGGCCGCCATGGTTGTGCCGACGGCCGCACCTGCCGACAGCTGTGGGCCGCCGGACACGATGCCGTTGGCGATGCCGGGTGCAAAGATGCCCAGACCCAGTAGCGAGAGCGCTGCCAGCACGATGGTCATGGCCTCGTCGATGGTCGGGATTTCGCCGCCGAACCCTTGCGTGAAGGTGGAGAACAGAGTCGAGCCGATGCCGATGATGACGGCGAGCACCAGCACCTTGATGCCGGACGAAATGACATTGCCCAGTACGCGCTCGGCCATGAAGGCTGATTTGCCGAACAGGCCGAATGGGATCAGCACGAACCCGGCCAGCGTCGTCAGCTTGAACTCGATCAGTGTCACGAACAGCTGGATTGCCAGCAGGAAGAAGGCGAGCAGGATCAGCGCCCAGGCGAACAGCAGGCAGATGATCTGGATGAAGTTCTCGAAAAAGGAGACCCAGCCCAGCAGGTCAGACACGGATTCCAGCAACGGCAGGCTGGCGTCGAGACCGATCTGTGCCACCTTGCCCGGCCGCAGCAGGTCTTCCGGCGGCAGGCCGGAGCCGCTGGCCATCAGGCCAAGGCCGGCGAAGCTTTCGTAGATGATCTTCGCCAGCCCGTTCCAGTTGGAGATGAGGTAGGCGAACACGCCGACGAACAGCGTCTTTTTGATGAGACGCGCCATGATGTCGTCGTCGGCGCCCCACGACCAGAACAGCGCGGCCAGCGTCACGTCGATGACGATGAGGGTGGTGGCGATGAACGCGACCTCACCCGACAGCAGGCCGAACCCGGCGTCGATATAGGAGGTAAATACCTCCAGAAACTGGTCGATGATGCCGGTGCCGCCCATGATCAGCCCACCGGCTCAGGGTGGTCAGCAATCGCCGGCCGTTCGGTCACCTGCCCCAGAAACCGGTCCCGGTTCTCGGACCAGAGGTTCAGGCAGGATGGGTCTCGTGAGGCCGCTTCCCCCATGTCGCGGCAGGCGCGCAGCGCCGCGCGACGGGGATCGGGAAGCGGAGCGACCTGCGCAACGGCCAGCGGCTCTTCCCGCCGCTCCCTGTCGGAGAACTGCACCGCCATCAGCGTGACGGCGATGCCGACGAACGCGAATGCGCCGGTGCGCGCGAGGGTGCGGCTGTCCACTGCCGTCTCACTCGTAGAACATCTTGGCCTGGCCCGGCTGATAGGTGGTGCCGGGGGTCAGGAAGCGCTTGCGGTGTTCGCGGCCCTGTTCGGCAGCCGCTGCCTGTTCAGCGGCCTGAAGCGCCAGCGCGCGGCCATTGGCGGCCGTCACGGCGGTCAGGTCGGCCAGTTGCTGCGCCTGAAGCGCAAGGATCTGGTTGCCGGCCTGGGCTGCCTGCAACGCGCCCGACGCCCCCTGACTTTCACCAATCAGGGCCGCCATCTCGCCCTTGCTGGCGTCCATATTCTGGACGATGCCCGCCTGCACCCGCATCGCATCCTGCAATGACGCCACGCTGGTCTGCCAGCGGGATTTGGCGTTGGCGATCAGCTGGGCGTCGGTGGCGGCCGGATCAACCTGAGCATAGTGCTGCTGGAACGCTTTATCGATCTGCTGGACATCGTAAGCGATCGATTGCGCTTCGGCGAGCAGCTGTTGGGTCTTCTGGATCGACTGCTGCAAGGCGCCAAGCGCCGAATATGGCAGGCTGGCGAGGTTCTTGCCCTGATTGATCAGCATTGCCGCCTCGTTCTGCAGCGAGGTGATCTGGTTGGTCACCTGTTGCAGCGAGCGGACGGCGGTCAGCACGTTCTGGCTATAGTTGGAGGGGTCGAACACGACGATGGCGTGCGCCGGTGCGGACAACATCGTGGGTACGAGCGCGGTGCTCAGCAGCCATGCCGCTGCGAACCGAGCGGCGCGGGATTTGCCGTTCATTGGTCATTCTCCTCTGGGACAAGATCGGGAACGAGGTCGGCGGCCCAGCCAAGGCCGCGATGGCGAAGCCAGGCGGCAAGAAAGCCATCGCTGCGATATTCGGCATGCAGGGCGGTGATGGAGGGCTGGTCAGACTTCGCCGACGCCGCACAGAGCGCGAGCGCGACATCGGACAGCCCAAGTTCGAACAGCCGGTTGCCGCGTCGGGACTGGCAGTAATAATCGCGCTTGGGGGTTGCCCGCGCGAGGATATCGATCTGCCGGTCGTTGAGGCCAAAGCGGCGATAGACAGCGCTGATCTGTGGTTCGATAGCGCGCTCGTTGGGGAGCAACAGCCTTGTGTGGCAGCTTTCGATCAGCACCGGCGCCAGAGGTGAAGCATCGATATCGGACAGCGACTGGGTGGCGAAGATGACCGAGGCATTCTTCTTGCGCAGTGTCTTCAGCCATTCGCGCAACTGGCTGGCGAATGCGGCATCGTCCAACGCCAGCCAGCCTTCGTCGATGATGATGAGGGTGGGCGCACCATCGAGACGGCCCTCGATCCGGTGGAACAGATAGGAGAGAACAGCGGGTGCCGCGGGCGTACCGATCAGGCCATCGGTCTCGAAGGCCTGCACCGACGCACTGCCAAGATGCTCGGTTTCGCCGTCCAGCAGGCGGCCATGGGGACCGCCGACGCAATAGGGTGCCAGCGCCTGCTTCAGCTGGCGGGATTGCAGCAGCACGGTCAGACCAGTGAGGGTCCGCTCGGATGGAAGTGCTGTGCCAAGCGAAGTCAGCGCCGACCACAGATGTTCCTTGACGTCCGGCGTCAGCTCGACGCCTTCGCGGGCGAGCATGGCGGCCACCCAGTCGGCTGCCCAGGCACGTTCCGGCACCCGGTCGACGCGGGCCAGCGGTTGCAGGCTGAGCGGCCGGGCGGGTTCATCGTCGCTGGCCGGCGCGATACTGCCGCCAAGGTCGTGCCAGTCTCCGCCCATGGCAAGCGTGGCCACCCGCACCGATCCGCCAAAATCGAATGCAAAAACGCGGGCGCCGGGATAGCGACGGAACTGCAAGGCCATCAGTGCCAGCAGCACGGACTTTCCAGCACCCGTCGGCCCGACGACCAGCATGTGCCCGACGTCGCCGACATGGAGCGATAGCCGGAACGGGGTTGACCCCTGCGTCTTTCCAAACAGCAATGGCGGCCCGCCGAGATGCGCGTCCTCCGGCTCGCCTGCCCAGACCGCCGACAGCGGAATCATATGGGCCAGATTCAGCGTGGAAATCGGCGGCTGACGGACATTGGCATAGACATGGCCCGGCAGGCTCCCGAGCCAGGCGTCCACCGCGTTGACGGTTTCCGGGATGGCGGTGAAGTCGCGGCCCTGGATGACCTTCTCGACCAGCCGCAGCTTCTCGTTTGCCGCGCGCGGATCCTCGTCCCAGACGGTGACGGTCGCCGTCACATAGGCCATGCCAGCATGGTCGGCACCCAGTTCCTGCAATGCGAGGTCGGCATCTGCGGCCTTGTTGGCGGCATCCGAATCCACAAGTAAGGAGGCTTCGTTCGTCATCACCTCTTTCAGGATGGCGGCGATCGATTTGCGTTTGGCGAACCATTGGCGACGGATGCGGGAGAGGAGCTTGGTCGCGTCGGTCTTGTCGAGCAGCAGGGCGCGGGTTGACCAGCGATAAGGAAAAGCCAGACGGTTCAGATCGTCCAGCAGCCCGGGCGTGGTTTGCGTTGGGAAACCGGTGATGGTCAGAATGCGCAGATGCGCGTTACCCAGCCGTGGTTCCAGCCCGCAGCTGAGCGGCTGATCGGGCAGCAGCGCGTCCAGATACATCGGGGTCTCGGGCACTCCGACCCGCTGCCGCTGTGTCGAAATGCTGTTGTGCAAGAAGCCCAGCGTCTCGCCGTCATCGAGCCAGGCGCATTCCGGCATGAGCGGATCAATGAGGCCAAGCAGGCGCTCGGTCCGGTCACGGAAGCCAGCCAGCAATTCGCGCGGATCAAGGTTCCGGCTGTTGCGGCCTTCGTACATCCACCGCTCCGCTCGGCTCGCATCTTCGGGCGGCGGCAACCAGCAGAAAGTCAGATAATGGCTCGATTCAAAATGCGCGCCTTCCTCTTCGAACATTGCCTTGCGCTCGGCATCCACCAGTGCGGATGCAGCATCGGGAAAACTGCTTTCAGGGTAGGAAGTGGCGGCATGGCGATGGGCGTCGACGAACAGCGCCCAGCCGGAGCCCAGTCGCCGCAGCGCATTGTTGAGGCGGCCAGCGACCGCCACCAGCTCGGCCGGCACGGCGGAATCGAGGTCCGGCCCACGAAACCGGGCAGTGCGCTGGAAGCTGCCGTCCTTGTTGAGAACGATACCCGGCGCGACCAGAGCCGCCCAAGGCAGATAATCCGCGAGCTGCGTGGCCTGACGGCGATATTCGGCGAGGTGAAACATAGCGGCGTTTGCCCTCAGACCGCCAGATGGGACGGCAGGCGCAGATGCCGCCGCCCCACCTCGACAAAGAGCGGGTCGCGCCGGGCGCCCCAGACCGCCAGCAAATGGCCGATGGCGCCAATCGCCAGCCCGACCAGCCACAGACGCAGGCCCAGCCCAAGGGCTGCCGCCAGCGTGCCATTGACGATGGCGAGCGAGCGCGGCGCACCCGCCAGCAGGATCGGGTCGGTCAGTGCCCGGTGCACGGGAACGCTGAAGCCGGGCACCTCATCCATCCCGGTCATACCAGCGCCCCGCCGCCGAAGCTGAAGAAGGACAGGAAGAAGGACGAGGCCGCAAAGGCGATCGACAGGCCGAACACGATCTGGATGAGCCGGCGGAAGCCGCCCGACGTGTCGCCAAACGCCAGCGTCAGGCCGGTCACAATGATGATGATGACCGCAATAATCTTGGCGACCGGGCCCTCAATCGATTGCAGGATCTGCTCCAGCGGCTGCTCCCACGGCATGGACGCGCCACCGGCCCAGGCGGCAGGTGTGAGCATGAACATAATCGCCAGAAGCGAGGCGCGTGCGGCGAACCGGCTACGGTGCTGGTTGGCAAGGGTAAGCAAGCGGGTCATGCAAGGTCTCCTGCGAGGGTGAGAAGGTTTGGAACGGCAACCGGCGCGGTGGCCGGGATCAGGCGGTAGTCGCCGTCGAGGCCAAGGCCCGGCACGCGGGCTAGTTCGACGAGGCGGCGTTCGCTGCCGCGCCCCGACAGCACAGCGATAAGATCGATGGTCTCGGCGATGAGCGGACGCGGGACGGTCACCACCGCTTCCTGGATCAGCTGTTCCAGCCGCCGCAGGGCGCCCATGGCGCTGCCGGCGTGGATGGTGGCGATGCCGCCGGGATGGCCGGTGCCCCAGGCCTTCAGCAGGTCCAGTGCTTCAGCGCCGCGCACTTCGCCGATGGGAATACGGTCCGGCCGCAGCCGCAGCGCGGAGCGGACAAGATCGGAAAGCGTGGCGACGCCATCCTTGGTGCGTAGCGACACAAGGTTGGGCGCAGTGCATTGCAGTTCTCGGGTGTCTTCGATCAGCACCACCCGGTCGCCGGTTCCGGCGACTTCCGCCAACAGGGCATTGGCCAATGTTGTCTTGCCGGTGGAGGTGCCGCCGGCAACCAGGATGTTGAGGCGGCTTTGGACAGCGTCCCGCAACAGGGCTGCCTCGGGCGGACGCAGGGTGCCGGCAGCCGCATAGTCGTCGAGCGTGAACACCGCGACGGCGGGTTTTCGGATGGCAAAAGTGGGCGCCTGCACGACGGGCGGCAGCAGGCCTTCGAACCGTTCCCAGGTTCCCGGAAGTTCGGCTGACACACGCGGCGCGCCGGCATGGACTTCCGCGCCGACATGGTGGGCCACCAGCCGGATGATCCGCTCGCCGTCCGATGCCGACAGCCGCTCCCCGGTATCGGCAAGACCTTGCGACAGCCGGTCAGACCAGAGGCGGCCATCCGGGTTCAGCATGACTTCGACGACAGCCGGATCGTCCAACAGCGCCGCAATGGCGGGACCAAGCGCAGTGCGCAGCATCCGCGCGCTGCGGTTGAGAGCTTCTTCCTGATTGCGGGAACCGCGCATCTGCTGCCCTCTTGTCGAAGGGTCAGCCCATGCTGCCCCTGTTGGGGCCGAGTAAGAGAACCCGATTTCCGCGCGGTTCAACAGCTATTGCGAGGCGAAGGGGTGTGGCGTGCAATGACAGGCGATGGCGAATGTGCCGGTTCTGGTATCAGCCTTGCGGGTCGACCGTCGGTCCGCTCGAACCGATATCCTCCGCCAGTTCGCGGGCGAGTCTGGTGGTGCTGGCCATGCGCCGACTGAGCGCGGAAAGGAAGGCATCATAGCGCTGCAGCCCTTTTGCGCGCGCGGCACCTGCATGCGCTTCCGGTGGTGCAGGCGTAGTGGTGAGCCAGAAGCGCACGAACATGGCCATCGTCTCGACGGCTATGGTCTGGTCGCGCTCGATGCGGGCGATCCGCCGGTCAATCTGGTCCAGTCGTTTGGCGACAGCTGCTTCCCGCCGCTCGCCATCGTCGGGGGAGAGAAAGGCGGCAACGGCCGCTTCGGCGATCATCGACAGGGAATGGTCCCTCCGCGCGGCGCGCTCCTCTAGCGCGACAAGGAGGTTTGGTTCCAGATAGACCGACAGCCGGCGTTTGCGGGGCTGTTTGGGGCGCATGCTAGAGGCCACTGTCCGAGCTGGGGTCCATGGAAGCCTGTCGCGCGACCTGCCGCATCTGGTTTTGCAGCCGTACAAATTCCACGTCCGCGTCGGGCTCGCGTGGCGCGCCATCCAGGTCGAATTCATTGGGCTCAATGGGATTCTCGGGGCGAGGGAGCTTTTCGCCTAACTGCATTGCATGCTGCTGTTCTTCGCCTCCAGTGGAGGCCTGCTTCTTCGTGTTCTTTGTCGGCTTTGCGGGAATGATGAATGGTCGTGGCGGGATCGGAAGCTGGTTCCAGGGGTCCGGCACCACCGTTGCCGGTACTTTCGGAACGGGCGGCGCACTGATCCGGCCCTGCAACCGCCTGTCCTCGAAGTAGCGCGCCTTGCTGGCGCGGATCGGTGGTGTGCCGGCCACCATCACGATCTCCTCCGTTGTTGGCAGCTGCATGACCTCTCCCGGTGTCAGCAGCGGTCGGGCGGTCTCGGAGCGCGACACCATCAGATGGCCCAGCCAAGGGCTGAGGCGATGGCCGGCATAGTTTTTCATCGCCCGCATTTCTGTCGCCGTGCCAAGAGCGTCGGACACCCGCTTGGCGGTGCGCTCGTCGTTGGTCGCGAAGCTGACGCGGACGTGACAATTGTCGAGGATCGAGTTGTTGGGCCCATAGGCTTTCTCGATCTGGTTCAGCGACTGGGCGATCAGGAAGGATTTGAGGCCATAGCCCGCCATGAACGCGAGGGCACTTTCGAAGAAGTCGAGCCGTCCAAGCGCCGGAAACTCGTCCAGCATCAACAGCAGGCGATGCCGGTCGGTCCGTCCTCTGAGGTCTTCGGTCAGCCTGCGCCCCACCTGATTGAGCAGCAGCCGGATCAGCGGCTTGGTGCGGTTGATGTCGGACGGTGGTACCACAAGGTAGAGGGTGGTTGGCTGCGGGCCCGTGACCAGATCACCAATCCGCCAGTCACAGCGGCGCGTCACTTCCGCCACCACCGGATCGCGGTAGAGCCCCAGGAAGGACATGGCGGTCGACAAAACGCCCGACATCTCATTTTCGGACTTGTTCAGAAGCTCGCGCGCGGCGCTGGCGATAACAGGGTGCGGGCCGGCGTCTCCCAGATGCGGCGTTTTCATCATGGCTTCGAGCGTCACGGCGATGGTGCGCCGCGGATCGGAGAGGAAGGCGGCGACGCCCGCCAGTGTCTTGTCCTTCTCGGCATAGAGGACATGGAGGATGGCGCCCACCAGCAGCGCGTGGCTGGTCTTTTCCCAATGGTTGCGCTTTTCCAGCGAACCCTCCGGATCAACCAGGATGTCGGCGATGTTCTGGACGTCGCGCACCTCCCAGGCGCCGCGACGGACTTCCAGCAGCGGGTTGTAGGCGGCAGACCCGGGATTGGTAGGATCGAACAGAAGCACGCGACCATGCCGGGCGCGGAAACCTGCCGTCAGCTGCCAGTTCTCGCCCTTGATGTCGTGAACGATGGCCGATCCCGGCCAGGTCAACAGCGTCGGGATAACGAGACCAACACCCTTGCCTGAGCGGGTTGGCGCGAAGCAGAGCACATGTTCGGGGCCATCGTGGCGCAAATAGTCGCCGCCGAGTTTTCCCAGCACCACACCGTCAGCGCCAAGCAGGCGCGCCGCCCGTACCTCGTCCCGGCTCGCCCAGCGGGCGGAGCCATAGGTCTCGACCTTGCGCGCTTCGCGAGCCCGCCACACGGACATGGCGATTGCCACGGCGATCGAGGCGATACCGCCGGACGCCGCGATCAGCCCGCCGGTCACGAAAATATCGGGCGCATAGGCATCGTAGAGATACCACCACCAGAAAAACGCGGGTGGGTAGTAGATCGGCCAGCCGGCCAGTTCGAACCAGGGGGTTCCGAGCCCCTCCTGAAATCCCAGCCTCCAGGCGACATATTGGGTTGCAGTCCACACGCCCGTGAGGATGATCAGGAACACGGCGAGGATCTGGCCCCACAGGATGCGGGTGGCGGACATGGGCAGCCCTTCGGACAGTGGCGACCTTGCAGATCATGGGTTTTCCAGTGGCCGCAACGGTGTTCGGGAGCAGGGCGCGCCGCCGGCTAGGCTATCGTGCAGAACGGACGGGCGAACATCACAGGCCCAGTTCCCGCTTGCGGGCAAAGCTCCAGTCGATCCCGCCACTGTCGCGCATGATGCCCGACACCTCCCGCCCGAGATGCCGCTCTAGCGCCGGTGACCAGGGCACGAGCTGGAAGCCGAACCCGTTGCCGATCATCGAAAAGCGGCCGGATGCCAGCGCAATGCGCCGCTGGTAGCTGCCCGACACATGTTCGCCGGGTTGGGATGGATTGTGCGGAAGACCGGTTTCGCCGGCAATTCGGCCTGCCAGCAGGTCCAACTCACGCTGACGCAGCGTGTCCAGCAACTGGGCGGCGAAGATAATGCGCCGGCCGCGTTGCTCGGCAAGGCCTTCGCCGACCAGATGCAGCGCACGCCGCTCCATTGCTTCGCGCACTTCCGCGCCAAAGCCACCGTCTGACAGTGAGGGTGGATCGCGCGAAATTGACTGGCGGTCGAGCCAGGTGGCACCGATCGCAGTCACCTGCCGGTTGATATCGATGTCCGACCGGACGGCGAGCGCTTTCAGGCGAATGCCACGCGCGTCTTCGAATGCGCGCATTTCGACAATGGCGCCTGGTGCGGCGTCGGAAGTCGCCTCCAGATCGGGCAGACGGATGTGGTGGGTGCGCCCATCAGTCCCATCAACGATGGCATAGGCGCTGCCCTTCAGTTCATCGTCCAGACCGCGCACGACGAGGCGACCGATAACGGGCTGATCGATGCCTTCTGCCGCGAGCACGAAGGACGCACTGCCGCGCTCAATGCCGCGATCCCCCAGCGCCCGGTGCATACGCTTGATGATGTCGCCGCGCTCGCCAAGCTCCCGCAGCGTGGACTCGGCCTGCTCTGCCAATGACCACTGGCCGGCGCCAATCTGGCTGGCGAGACCCAGCGTCTCCAGTTTGCGCAGCCGTCCGACCTTGGCGACGTCCATTGCATCGGGCGTACGGCCGGGAACTGGCGCGACGTCGATGATACCATGACGATCCTGATCCCGCTGCATTTGCCTGTCGAGTTGCGTCCAGCGTTCCACACCGATCTGTCGTTCGATGCTCTGACGAATGTCGAGATCCGTGCGTGGCCCCAGCTCATCGGTGATGATTGCCCGCGCACGGTCCCGCATGCCTTCGCTGATATAGTCTCGCGAAATGACCAGATTTTCACCATCGTCCCGGATGCCCCGAACGATAAGATGCACATGCGGATGCTCGGTGTTCCAGTGGTCTACCGCCGTCCAATCCAGCCGGGTTCCAAGGTCCGTTTCCATTTGGGCAACGAGGTCGCTGGTGAACGACCGGAGGTCGGCCATCTCCAGCGGGTCATCTGGCGACACGATGAAACGGAAATGGTGCCGGTCGCCCTGACAGCGTTCGGCGAAGTCCGTTGCTTCGATTTCCTGACCGGCCGAACCAAAGAGCCCCGCTTCTGCTCCATCACGTGTGACGCCGTCGCGCTGAAGATAATCAAGGTGGCTTCCAAGCTGTGCGGCCTTCCCGCGGTTGCGCACAAGGCGGGCCTTGATGACGGCACCACGGGAACGGGCATTGATCTGCTGACGGGCCGCAATCGTTGCCGCCTGGCCCTTGCCAAAGCGGGATCGGCGTCCACGCACGATTTGCCCGGAGCGGTTGACGCGTCCGCCAGCCTTTTCAACGCCTGCCAAAAGTTGCGAGATGAATGGTCTGGCCTGCTGGGTACGCGTGGAGCGGATGCGCCCTGGCCGGATACGAAATTCCTTGTCGTCAGTCATCGCTTCGGCACGCACATTGCGGCATCTATCTGAACTTGCATGATTATCGATGATGTCGCGATGTGCGCTCCATATGCCGCACCTCGCGAAACTGGCCTATAAACAATTGAGATCCCACGACCGTCGGCGGCGACACCTCGCCACCCTTTATCCTGCCATCGAAAACCTGTTCTGGCCCACTTCCACAGTTTCAGGGCACATCGCACGCAGCGGTATCCGAACCCGCGCATTATGCCGATTGGGGTCATGGCCTGGAATCCGGGCGGGATCGGGCAACGAAAATGCCTCCGGTCGGCGTTGCGGGTGTCGTTTCGTGAGCGAGTGAACTGGAGGCCAGCAACCCTTTCCGAAGGTCTGCCCTCAGCTCAAATGCCGGACCGACATTATCATCGGCCAGCGCCTTTTTTGCGGTCGGTTGGGTCTGATGTGACGCGGCGAAAATGGCCGATCGTGTCCACGCATGTGGATCGATCGCAGCCACTTTTCCGGCAATTCCGGACTTACCAACGTCAAGCGATGACGCCAGTCTCGCCACATAGACGCGCGTTTCTGTTGGCAATGGGCGGCCCCGCAGATGCTGTTCATAACGACCCGGACCAGCATTATAGGCTGCCAGAAATCCCGGCGATCCGTAGCGATCATGCAACTCCCGCAGGTAAGCCGTCCCCGCCATGATGTTATCCGGTGGATGAAAGGGATCGTTTCCAAGGGCGTATCGAATGCGAAGCTCGGCCCAGGTGGCGGGCATCAACTGCATCAAACCCATCGCGCCCTTGACGGATATCGCGTGCGGATTTCCGGCGCTTTCGGCGCGCATCACGCCACGAATCCAGCTCTCGGGAATGCCAAATCTGCGAGACGCTTCTGCTATCGCGGAGGCCACCGCGGCACTGTTCAACGTCGCGCTGACCGGCCGCGCATTGGCAATCCCACCGACAAATGACGCACAGCACAGCAGCAAACCAATGCGGGAAAACGTGCCAATGCGGGACATGGTTCAGCGCTTTCCCCCAGCCCTGTCGGCGCGGTTCCAGTGCAGGGACCAGAACGCACCATCAGCATTGTCCCGAAACAGATTGGCGCGAATCGGCTGTGGCAAAAGCGGATCATCGATGATGATCGCGACATAATCTCCGGCCCGTTCACCCTTCCGTTTCCAGCCGGCGCCGATCTCCGGGCCATCCGTATCGCCCGCGTGCACACGATAGTCGGGCGCATTCTCGCTGTTCTGAACTTCGGCGATATCGAGGGTGATCTCCCTGGCCAGCATCAGGGTATCAATGCGCCCGGCAAAGCCATTCTCGCAGCGCTGGAACGTGCCGATCTGTGACATTTCAGGTCTCCTTCTCTTGTGATGGAAGTGCTTGAAGGCGGGCGTTTCTGCTGCTGGCCGGCCGCGACTGGGCGCGAACGCTCGAACAGCGGGAAGGCGCGTCCGATTACGGCAGTGGCGGCCGTGGGGCCGAGATAGCGGCCGTCCAGACTGTTCGGGACGGCGGGGTTCATGAGGAAGAGCTGGCCGGATTGAAGGGTATGGCATCCCTGCCATACGGGCAGCAGGCGTCCGCTCCGGTCGTGCGAAAGCGCGCTGCCACGATAGTTGCTTTCGATGATGACCCGCATACCGAAGCGGCAAACCTGCTGGCCCGGAACCGCCACCACATGTTTGAGAAGTGGCGTGCGGGGACCGACATATTGGCGTTCGCCCATAAAGCGGGCGATGGGTTGGGAAGGCCTGATCAACACAAGGTCGCCGATCTGTGGCGCATCGGCTTTGCTGATCCGGTAGAAGCCGACAGGCACACTGGCCGACGCGTTCCATACCAGTTTCACCGGCACAGTAATCAGCGTGGTGGCAGCGACAGCAAGCGTCGCAAACCATGTCAGGCGTGCATATCCGAGCCGGGTCATCGCTCGATTTCCCGCCGCTTCAGCCAAGCCGCATGCCGCATCTTCGTGTAAGCGCGAGGGGCGATTTTTGCGCTCAGGCAGTGGTGCACATGGCGCCAGTGATCTGGGGATACCGCGCAAGCGTCGATGTCGGCAGACTCGATATCATCAATGTGCTGGAGCACGCTCTGCACCTTGGGCCAGCCGTCCATGGACAGGAGCAACTCGCCGCCTGGCCGCACATTGGGGACAGTCTGAAACGCTTCTCCAGCGCCAACCGCACGCAGGATATCAATCCGGGACAGGATGGTGCCATAGTCGTTGGCTGCCCACTGGATGAAGGCAAACACACTCCCGGGACGGAAGGCAATGGTACGCCGTCTGCGATCCCGGATGTCGTCGCGAACCGGGCGGCCGAAGCGGATCCAGTGCTGGACCCGCTTCTCGATCCACACCAGATCGACCTGCGTCAGCGTTTCCGGGCGCGGATAGCCGGGGACATGGCTCATGGCCGCTGCCCTTTCCCGGCAAACAGATCGCCAGATCGAATCTTCGGCGACTTATCCCCAGCGACTCTATCGCAATCTTCTATGTTAGATTCTGGGTTAGAGTCGTTAGGCGCCCGAATTCTGCTGGTACGGGAATGGGTTGAGCCTGATTCCGGTTCCCGATAGCACGACAATCGGGTTCCCGACGGCACGATAGTGCGGGTTCCCGATAGCACGATACCGTCCGGAAATTGTCC
Source organism: Sandaracinobacter neustonicus (assembly GCF_006385875.1). Taxonomy (GTDB): domain Bacteria; phylum Pseudomonadota; class Alphaproteobacteria; order Sphingomonadales; family Sphingomonadaceae; genus Sandaracinobacteroides; species Sandaracinobacteroides neustonicus. Next base: position 30,150 of record NZ_VFSU01000025.1, read on the forward strand.
ACAGGTGGCCGGCTGGAAGGCCAGCAGCACGCGGCCGCTGCGCTCTATCTCAATGCTGAGCGTATAGCCGGGCAATGGCTGGCGGCGGATGATATCCCGCAGTTCGAACGCGAACCGCTTGAAGGGCGCAAGGCTGCCAGACTTCAGGTGCAGATGCCGGAAATCAAATCGCCAACCGTTGCCCTGCCGCCCACCATGCTTGCGCACCAGGCGATAGAGCCAGCGGTCGAGACCGCCCGTCAGATCAAAATAGCCGCGATCGATCGTGAGGATGAGCGCATCGTTCAGCACGCCGGCATAAAACCAGTCGGGTAGGATCAGTTCGATTCCTGCTGGCCGACCGTCGCGCCTTGTGCGTTCCTGCCACTCATTTATCCAGGAAAAGCGGTGGCGCCGGCCTTCGGCAGGCTGGCGAATTGTCGTGGAAACCGTGGTCGATTGCAGGCGGTCGAGCGCTGCCTTCAGCCGCTGATAGTCCCGTGCCGACGTGCCGCGGCCCGTGAAGGTCAGGATGTCATAGGGGGTCGTTGCCATCAGGCGCGAGGTGGATTCCCCGAGATCGCGGGCCTCCACAATCTGGCTGGCGGCCCATATCAAAATATCGGCATCCCAGATCGTCGCCATGCCATGGTCCGGCACCGCCTCAACCCGAATCGACACGCCCCCAGCCTCAAAGTTGATCGGCACAACACGGTGCGATTTGCTGAGCGAGAAGAACGGATAGGCCATCAAATCCTGGGCATCGCGGGCCGCGATCTTTCCGGGCAGCGCCCGGAACAGTTCCAGCTGGCGACGTTCCGCTGGAAGGTGTTCCTGATTACCCATCACAGGTTCTCGATCAACGCGCCGGGAAGGGGCGATTGTGCGCCGCCATTGATGGCAGGCCGGCATGGCGGCGGGCAGGCAATACGGAGCCTCGGGGGTCTGAAGTGGATGTGACAGCGCCGCGGTTCACCCAAGTCTCCAGATCGTCGAGCGCGTAGACCACCCGGCCGCCAAGCTTGTGATAAGCTGGCCCAGTTCCATAGGTCCGGTGCTTCTCCAGCGTCCTGGCGGACAGGCTCAGAAAATGCGCCGCCTCTTTGGTCCGAAGGTAGCGTGGCGGGAGTGGTGCGGAATCGGCGGGCATGGTCTGGTCTCCGGCTGCTTCTGAAGGCCGCCGATCACGGGCGGTGGGCAGCGACGACCATGGCGCACTGGAAACGGTGAGAAGGTGTGCGGAGGTAGGGGGTGCTGAGTTCGCACACCGCGCGCGGGCAGCGACAAGCTAGGGCCGGATGCGATGACGAAGCAGTTTCCGATAGCCGCCCGAGATCATTGCCCTGGCATCCCGCAGCAGGGCCATGACCGCGAAACGGGCGGAGGATTCCTGCCAGTTGTGACGATCCTGCTTGGCGATGCGCAGCAAATTGCGCGCAATATCCTGCTGGCTTGCGCCCTGTGCCCGGGCATCCGATGCACGCAACATTTTGGCAGCCCGCGTTCGCTGCTGCCCAGACATCCGCGTGTCGGGTGGAATGGCTCGCGCGTGCAGCAGAGCAAGAAGGCGATGAAGCGCCGCCAAGCGGCCAAAGCCATCGATCGATAGCGGGACGATGGCGACCAGTTTGCTATCCTTCTGGCCATCCATTTGCAGCACGTTCAATGCGTCGTCAGCGCCAATCGGAAGCCGGATATTGAGCCCGAGTTCATCCACCTGGCCCTTGGGGGATGCAATTGCTGGTTGACCTGCCTCCTCGCCAAAGAGCGGCGGTGCCTGCTGAAGGATGACACTGCCGGTATCGAGCAGCGGCGACCAGAAGACCGCAACGTCAGGGGGATGCAGCGCCGGATCGACCGGGAAATCGCAACCCCCAGTGCTGGCAGAGTTCCTCTGCTAGCGGTGCGGCGTGTCCTGAACTGGCGAATGCCTAGTAGTCGCGGATGTAGTCCGGGTTTCGTCGCAGGAATTCCCAAGCGATGTCTGATGGGGATAGCCGTTCGATACGGCGATATGCGTCAGCCGAGCGCCAGCGCGAATCCTCTCCAGTCATCGAATCCTCCTGGTCCGTTAACCATGCAAAGTCTTCTGGATGTGAGGGATTATCAGGCGGGCCGGAAGCTGCAAAAGCTGCGGGACGTGATGCCCGGAGCGCATCACGGGGCTGCTTTCAGCTACCAGACACCAGTCCGCGATAGCCTTTTTCACTAATCCATCGGGCGCGGGCCAGGTGGGCCTCATAGACATGTCTGCTTCGCTCCGGATCAATGGTGGGATCAGCTTCAAAGATTTCCCGCACGCCCTGCTGCCAATCACCGCCGCACTGCGCAAAATCCAGCAACTGCAGATAGAGCGTCAAATGCGCATGGTCATAAGCTGTTATCGCCTCCGCGGCGGGTGGCTCATCGAGTGTGACAGGGCTGGATTCGACCATGGCGACATCCTTGTTCCAACCTGACAGCTTTGTTGACTGTTTTGAGGCACTTTCCAAGCCAAAACCTTGCCTTGGGGTAGCAATTCCGAAACAGGCAAAGCCGATACACATTATAGTTGATAAACTCATAGTGTGTAAGCCGCGATCTGATGGCGCATGGATATGCGCAAACTGGTCGGCCAAAACTTCGCCCGCATCAGGCACGAAAAAGGCCTGACACAAGAGGATGTTGAGGCTCGCTCCGGCTTCAGCCAGCAATATATCAGCAGCCTGGAGCGCGGCAGGCGAAATCCAACAATCATCACGTTGTACGAGTTGGCATGCGCGCTGGGTGTCTCCCTACTTGATCTTGTTAAACCGGCTGCTGACAGATCGTAGCCCATTTTGATATTTTTTTGGCTCGTACCGCCAAGTCTTTCTAGCCTCTCTCAGAATTTCGGTGTTCGCCGACATTGCGGATTTGCGCAGCAAAGTGGAACCTGACGAAAGCAGTTAGTCGTCCTCGACAAACATCCGCGTAAGGAGTTTCCGACTGTGGAACGCTCCCGATTGGGCTCTGACAGGCGAAGCTGTTGCCGCCATCATGTGTTACGCCAGCCCGGCCTGCTCCACCGGCGTATCCACCGGCGCATTGCGGTCCTTGCGCTCGGAATAGCGGTCTACCATCTGCTCGGCATGCGGGCGCAGAAGCACGGTGAACCGCACCAGCTCCTCCATCACGTCGACGATGCGGTCGTAATAGCTTGAGGGTTTCATCCGCCCATTGTCGTCAAACTCGGCATAGGCTTTCGCAATGCTCGATTGATTGGGGATCGTCACCATCCGCATCCATCGCCCAAGGATGCGCAAGGTGTTGACGCTGTTGAAAGATTGCGAGCCGGCGCAAACCTGCATTACGGCAAGCGTTCTGCCCTGCGTCGGGCGGACGCCCTTCATCGCCAGCGGCAAATGGTCGATCTGCGCCTTCATCACCCCGGTGATCTGCCCATGCCGCTCCGGGCTGCACCACACCTGCCCTTCGGACCAGATGGAGTGCTCGCGCAGTTCGTGCACCGCTGGATGGTCGTCGTAGGGCAGAAGGTCTGGTGGCGGCAGGTCTGCGGGATCAAAGATTCGCGTTTCGCAGCCGAACAGCTGCAGCAGGCGCGCGGCTTCTTCCACGGCAAGGCGCGAGAAGGCCCGCTCCCTGAGCGAGCCGTAGAGCAGCAGGATGCGCGGTGGCGGCGTCATTGCGCCAAGACCGAGGGCTGGGACGCGGTCGAGATATTCCGGCCTTAGAGCCGGCAGATGCAAAGGGTCGGGCAAGGTGCGCAGGCGGTTCATTGCGGCGCGCTTTCCGGAAACCAGAGACGCCCAAGCCGAAGCGCCACGCTCACCAGCAGGATCAGCACGGGCACTTCCACCAGCGGGCCGATGACGGCGGCGAACGCCACCGGGGAGGCCAGCCCGAAGGCGGCTATGGCGACGGCAATCGCCAGCTCGAAATTGTTGCCTGCTGCGGTGAACGCAACCGCCGTCGTGCGCGGATAATCCGCCGCGATCAGCTTCCCCATCCAGAAGCTGATCAGGAACTGCACCACGAAGTAGATGACCAGCGGAATGGCGATGCGGATGGCGTCGCCCGGCAGGGTCAGGATATCGCTACCCTTCAGGCTGAACATCGCGAAGATCGTGAACAGCAGCGCCAGCAGGGTGACCGGGCCGATCTTCGGCAGGAAAGCCCCTTCAAACCAGTCGTTGCCCCTGGCGGAGATCAGCACGCGTCTCGTCAGGAACCCGGCGGCAAAGGGGATGCCGAGATACACCAGCACCGCTTGCGCAATCGTCCAGAAGCTCACGTCGATCACGCTGCCCTGCAGGCCCAGCAGCGGCGGCAGGAAGGCCAGGAAAAACCAGGCATAGGCGCTGAAGAACAGGATCTGGAACACGGAATTGAAGGCCACCAGCGCGGCGACATACTGGTTGTCGCCCCGCGCCAGATGGTTCCACACGATCACCATCGCGATGCAGCGGGCGAGCCCGATCAGGATCAGCCCGGTCATATACTCGGGCTCGTCACGCAGGAAGATCACCGCCAGCGCGAACATCAGCACCGGCCCGATGATCCAGTTCTGCACCAGAGAGATCGCCAGGATGCGCTTGTCCTTGAAGACCAGCGGCAGTTCCTCATAGCGAACGCGGGCGAGTGGCGGATACATCATCAGGATCAGTCCCACGGCGATTGGGATATTTGTGGTGCCGATGCTGAACCCTTCGATCAGCGGCGGCAGCGCGGGCACCAGCCGGCCAAGTGCCACCCCCGCCGCCATGGCGAGGAAGATCCAAAGTGTCAGATAGCGATCGAGGAACGAAAGGCGGTTCATTGTCAGCCGTTCACGCGCTTGCCGTCAGCGTCGATCACCTGCTCGCCATCTTCCTTGGTGAAGGCGCCGCGCTGGGGGCTTGGCAGCAAGTCCAGGACCTCTTCCGACGGGCGGCAGAGCTTCACGCCCAGCGGCGAAACCACCAGCGGCCGGTTGATGAGGGCCGGGTGTGCGGCCATGGCATCCAGCAATTCAGCGTCGGTAAGCTCCGCGTTGGGAAGGCCAAGCTCCGCGTACGGCGTTCCCTTTTCGCGCAGCAATGCGCGAGGCGTGAGGCCGGCGCGTGCAACCAGACTCTCCAGCATGGCGCGCGATGGCGGTGTTTGCAGATACTCGATCACATGCGGCTCGATGCCGGCATTGCGAATGAGCGCCAGCGTGTTGCGCGAGGTGCCGCAGGCTGGATTGTGGTAGATGACTATGTCGATGGGCATGGCAGGCTTTCAGCAGCAAGCGAGTTCTGTGAGCAGCGGGCCGCATAGCTCGGGATTTCCACCGCAACAGTCCTTCACTAGGAACAGCATCAGGGCGCGCAGGCCGTTCAGATCGGCGCGATACTGGATGACCCGGCTGTGTCGCTCTGAGGTGGCCAGCCCCGCGCGCGCCAGAATTGCGATGTGAGTGGAAAGGGTATTGGCCGGCACATCGAGCTGGCGTGCGATCTCGCCTGCGGGCAAGCCGACTGGTTCATGGCGGACGAGGAGGCGAAAGGTCTCCAGCCGCGTCTGCTGTGACAGGGCGGCCAAGCCGTTGAGTGCATCTCCCAAATCCATAATTCGAGAAATATAGAATTAATGACCGGCTACAAGCCTGAATCTCCCAGAAAAGTTTCAAAGCTCCGTCCCGACGGCATGCGGTGCCAAATTGCCGCCATGCTTCATGGAGATGCGAGCGGAGTTTCTGGGATGGCCTTCAGGTACGCCGCCGTCAGAAGACGGGTGCGGCGGGAAATCTGCTGAGGACAGGAAATACTTGATGACAGACGGCTGGGACGCCTCCGCGAAAGCCTGGATTGAAACGATGGGCACCGACGGCGACTGGGGCCGCCGCTACACCCGGGTGCCCAACTTCCTCGTCATGGAATGGTGCAAGGATTGATCACCCGGCTTGGCCCACACCTGAAGAAAGTATCGACAATGCTCGGTAGAAGTCGGATGGCAGCCGCTGGGCTCTAGCGTGGGATCGAAACTCCAGCTTCATCACACAGTCTTTAAGCTCGGGCGCACTTGCGGGCTATTCGCGATAGGCGAGCAGCCTCAACGCGTTAAACACCACCAGCAGCGTCGACCCTTCATGGAGCGCAACAGCCGGACCGATGCCAAGCCCCATGATGGTAGCTGGCACAAGCAGTGCGACGACGCCCAGGCTAACAAACAGATTCTGCCGGATGATGGAGCGTGTGCGCCTGCTGAGGCCCACCGCGAATGGCAGGTTGGAAAGGTCATCCGCCATCAGCGCAACATCGGCAGTTTCCAGCGCCACGTCAGACCCGGCTGCTCCCATGGCTATCCCGACCGTCGCATTGGCCATGGCGGGCGCGTCGTTCACGCCATCACCCACCATAGCAACCTGGCCTTCGGCACGCAGCTTGCGGATGGCCTCCACCTTGTCCTCGGGCATGAGGTCGCCCCAGGCTTCATCGAGCCCGACATCCCGGGCGATATTTTCGGCAACTTTCTGATGGTCCCCCGAAATCATGATCATGCGGCGGATACCGATCTGGCGCAGTCGCTCCAGAGCAGCTTGCGCCTCTGGCCTTGGCGTGTCCATCAGCCCGATAGCGCCCAGGTCGCGGTCGCCCCGGCGCACGACCATGCTGGTCTGGCCCGCTTCCCTCAATTGGGCGATTGCCGCCTGCATCGCATCGGAAAGAGGTGCGATATCGCCGGCGCCGAACATCTCTGCCTTGCCGATCAGCACCAGTTCGCCATCAAGTCTCGCGGACACACCTTGTCCTGTGTGGCTCTTCAGGTCGCTCGCCCCAGGAACTTTCGTTGTGGTCAGCCGCTCCCGCCCGTCGCGTGCTATCGCGCGCGCCAGCGGATGGTCGGACAACGTCTCTACAGCGACTGCAACGGCCAGCAGGTCCTGCTCGTCGACATCCGGAGCCGTGATGACGCTGCGAATGCGCGGCTCGCCGACCGTTAGTGTGCCCGTCTTGTCAAAGGCAATGGCATCCAGTGACCCTAGCAGTTCGAGAGGGGCGCCTCCCTTCATCAGCACACCGCCGCGCGCCGCGCGGGCGACACCGGAAAGCACGGCGCTGGGCGTGGCGATGGCAAGCGCACAGGGGCTGGCAGCCACCAGAACCGCCATGGCGCGGTAGAAGCTGTCCCGGAATGGCTCGTCCACAACCACCCAGGCGAACAGCAATAGCACTGCAAGGCCGAGCACCAGTGGCACGAACACCCGCTCGAAGCGATCGGTGAACCGCTGCGTGGGCGAGCGGCGGGTTTCAGCCTCGCTGACGAGGCGGACGACCTTGGCCAGCGTCGTCTCACCGGCGCGGCGGGTCACCTCGATCTCGATGGCACCGGCCCCGTTGATCGTCCCGGCAAATACCCTGCTTTCAGCCGCCACCAAATCCGGCTTCGCGCGCGCTGCAGCCGCTTCTCCAACCGGGCGCTTGTCGACGGGCATGCTTTCGCCCGTCACCGGAGCCTGGTTGATGGCCGTTGTTCCGACGACAATGAATCCATCAGCCGCGAGCCGCTCATTGGGTCGAACTACCACGATGTCGCCCGGTTCGAGCTCGGCCACTGGAACCTCCGCCAGCGCGCCATCGCGGCGGACGGTTGAAGTCTCCGGTGCAAGCTCGGCAAGTGCCTCGATTGCAGACCGGGCCTTGCCCATGGCATAATGTTCCAGCGCATGGCCGATGCTGAACAGGAACAGCAGCAGCGCGCCTTCCGCCCAGGCGCCGAGTGCCGCGGCGCCGGCAGCTGCCACCAGCATCAGCGTATCGATCTCGAAGCGTTTCAGGCGGACGTTGTCGATCGCCTCGCGCAAAGTGAAAAAGCCGCCGAAGAAATAGGCGCCGATGTAGCAGGCGAGCGGCAGCCAGCCGGGCGCTGCGGCCACCAGCTTTTCGATGGCGAAACCCGCCACCAGCAGCCCGCCACAGACCAGCGCAAAGATCAGTTCACTGCTTGCGCCGAACGGTCCGCCGCCCTCGTGGGAATGGCCATGCTCGCCGGGGGCATGATCGTGGCCAGCATGGTCGTCGTCGGCGTCCGGTGACAGCGATGCGGTGGGGCCTACACCAAGCCTTTTCAGCTCGGCGCGAATTGCCGGTTCAGAGCCTGTCGCACGATCATATTCGACGCTCAGAACGCCGGCGCCATTGGCATTTGCTTCCAGCACCCCGGGAAGCTGGCGCAGACTCTCTGCAATGGTGCGGGCCCTGCGCGGGTGGAGCGGGCCGCCCATCTGCCACAAAATATGTCCGAATTTCTGCGTGATTTCGGCGCCAGCGGCTTCGGCCAGCTCGCGAATTCGCGACAAGGGGAGAATATCCGGGTCGTAGTGGATGCAGAGCAGCGCCGGACCTTCAGAAGGCGGAGCGACATGCGCATCCGTGACGCCCTGCTGCCCCTTCAGCTCGGCAACAAGCCGCTGCACGCAGGCGTCGGCTGCGTCTGTTACCTCTGGCAGCACAAGCGGGATTTCAATCTTCAGCTTTTCGGCCATTCTCGGTCTCCTATTCCGCCGGCACGAGGCCAGGATCGAAATCACTGACATCACCCTCCGGCTTCTGGCGGCCCAGCATCACCTTCTAGATGGCCGGCAGCACGAGCAGCGTCAGTACAGTGGCGACGACCAGCTCGATGACGAAGGTGGCAGTGAGACCAAGTGCCGAGGACAGCCGCTGGGCATTGGGCGCGTTGCAATCATCGTGCACCCCAGCCGAATGATCATTTGCCATCGGCAATGCTTCTTTCGCGCCCAGCTTTCGCTTCAGCATTCGCATCGCGGAAGATTTCGACGCCTCCCTTGATGGCGATTGCTGCAATCGCCACGCCGACCACAAGATCCGGCCAAGCCGCGCCTGTCCAGAGCACAGCCCCGCCTGCCACCAACACGCCAGCATTGGAAATGAAGTCGTTGGCGCTGAATGTCGTAGCCGCGCGCGTGGCGACATCGGCCTTGCGCAGCCGTTGAAGTAAGCGAAGGCAGATCCAGTTCACGACCGCCGCGCCGAGCGCCATCAGCATCATCGTCAGGCCAACGGGCTCTGACCCGCTGACAAAGCCTCGGACGGCTTCGAGCAGGATCCCGGCTGCGAAGATGAGCAGCAGGACGCCAGAAACTCGGGCTGCTCCCCGTTTCCACGCCGGCGGACGCGTAAGCGCCAGAAGGCTGATGACATAGACGATCGCGTCCGAAGCATTGTCGATGCCGTTGGCAATCAGCGCGGTTGACTGCGCCACGAGACCGGTCGAGACAAAGGCCAGCGCAAGTCCGGCGTTCAGCATAAGAACGATCCACAGGGTTCGCCGCTGCGCCGCTGTTGCGATCTCGACAGCTTCCTCGCTCATGCCCGTAAGCCTCTCGGTTTGCTGGCCTGGTCATTGTGCGAACCGAGTGGCTGGATCCGCTTATCCGCCGAGCAGCTGTAGAAGCTGTAGGCGCGTCCGCTCAGCCAAGTCTCGCCCAAAAATTGTTTGGTCATGCGGATGCCGCTCCTCCAGCTGCGCCTTTGGTTCATGACAGGACCTCAACGGTTTCCAGCGTGATGAGGCCAGCTTCGGGCAAGTCTGTCAGCGTCTCCACGAAGGCGCGAACGCGCGCCTCCGTGTCGACGATCTCGATGACCATCGATTGGTCGTTCTCCAGCACATGTCGCCTGTGGACGTGACTGCTTCTGCCAAATCCCACCATGGCCCTGAGCACTGTGGCTCCGGCCAGATGGGCATCGCGGGCTCTGGTGGCGATAACCGCATAGAGCTTGTGGTCGCCGAAATAGGCCGCCTCATCGGTGTAGATGCGCAGCAGTTTCATGGATTCCGTTATATCCAGCTTCTATCCGCAGGCACGAGGTCGGGGCCGAAATCACCGGCGCCCTCCACCGGCTTCTCACGGCTCAGCATCACTTTCGAGATGGCCGGGAGCACCAGCAGCGTCAGGATGGTCGCGACAACCAGCCCGCCGATCACCACCGTGGCGAGCGGCTTCTGCACCTCGGCGCCGGTGCCGGTGGCGAGTGCCATGGGCACGAAACCGATGGCAGGCACCAGGCCTGTCATCAGCACCGGTCGCACCTTTTCCATCATTCCGTCGATGATGGCGCGGCTGACCTCCATGCCATCATCGATCCGCTGGCCGATGGCCGTCATCACGATCAGGCTGTTGAGCACCGCGACGCCCGACAGGCAGATGAACCCGACAGCCGCCGACACCGAGAAGGCGATACCGGTGAGCGCCAGCGTGAACACGCCGCCCGCGACACCGAGCGGAACCGCGGTGAAAACAGCCAGCGCACGGCGGACATTGCCGAGAGCCATGTAGAGCAGCCCGAAGATGATGCCGAACACGATCGGCACCACGATCGACAGCCGCTGGTTCGCCGCCTGCAGGTTCTGGAACTGGCCGCCCCACTCGATATGGGCGCCGGCCGGGAGCGGCACCGCCTCGACCCTGGGCATGGCATCCGCCACGAACGAGCCGACGTCGCGGCCGCGCACATTGGCCTGGATCACCACGCGGCGACTGCCGTTCTCACGGCTGATCTGGTTCAGCCCCTCGCTGAAGCGGAACTGCGCAACAGCGCCGAGCGGGATGGAAGCCCGATGCCCACTGCTTTCCTCTGGCAGCATCACTGGCGTTGCCGCAAGCGCGTCGAGATCGGCACGAGCCTCGTTCGGCATGCGCACCACCACGTCGAACCGCCGGTCGCCTTCGAACACCAGGCCGGACTCACGACCTGCCAATGCAGTAGCGACGGTGTCTGCCACTTCCTCCACCGTAAGGCCGAAGCGGGCGATGGCGGCCCGATCAAAGCGCACATCCAGGGTCGGAGAACCGGCTGTCTGTTCGGCTCGCACATCGGCCGCGCCGGGTGTGGCGTTGAGAGCCGCCGCAATCTGGCTGGCGGTTGCGCTCAGCCGCTCCAGATCGTCACCATAGAGCTTGATTGCCACGTCCCCACGCACGCCCCCGATCAGTTCGTTGAAGCGGAGCTGGATCGGCTGGCTGATTTCAAAGCCCTGGCCAACCTGACTGTTGGCCTTCGCCTCGACCCGCTCGATCACATCCGTCTTGCTGCTGACGCCTTCGGGCCATTCGTCCTTTGGTTTCAGGATCACGATACTATCGGACATATTGGGTGGCATCGGGTCGGTCGCGACTTCGGCGGTGCCCGTTTTCGAGAACATCAGCTTGACTTCGGGCAGGCTGGAAATAGCCCTCTCCACGCCCTTCTGCATGGCGAGCGATTGTTCCAGCGACGTCGATGGCACGCGCTGTGAGGCAACCGCCATGTCGCGCTCGTCGAGCGTTGGCATAAACTCCTGCCCGAGTGTGGTGAACAGCAGGCCGGCGGCTGCGAACACCGCAAAGCCGCCCGCAATGAACGGCCAGGGGTTGGCGACCGAGCGCTCCAGCAGCGGCGCATAGCGCTGCTTCAGCCAGACGATGCCGCGCACCTCCTTTTCGGAGACTTCGCCCCGCACCAGCAGTGCCACCAGCGCCGGCACCAGCGTGATCGACAGCAGGAAGGCTGCGACCAGCGCCAGCATGATGGTGATGGCCATGGGCGAGAAGGTCTTGCCCTCCACACCGCTGAACAGCAGCAGCGGCACGAAGACGAGGAGGATGATCGCCTGCCCGAAAACCGTGGGCTTGATCATTTCCTGCGCGCCCAGCGTGGTTTCCTCCAGTCGCTCCTGCAGCGACAGCAGGCGCCCTTCGTGGTGCTGCCGTTCGGCAAGTCGTCTGAGGCAGTTCTCCAGGATGACGACCGAGCCGTCAACGATCAGGCCGAAATCCAGCGCGCCAAGGCTCATCAGGTTTCCCGGCACGTCAAAGGCATTCATGCCTGTCGCCATCATCAGGAACGACATCGGGATCACCAGGACGGCGATGAAGGCCGCGCGGAAATTCCCCAGCAGCAGGAACAGCGCCACCGCCGTCAGGATGGCACCCTCGATCAGGTTCTTCTGCACGGTGCCAATGGTGGCGCTCACCAGTTTCGAGCGATCCAGCACGGTCTCCACCTTGATGCCCGGCGGCAGCGAGCGCTTTACCGTCTCCAGCTTTTCGGAGACATCGCCGGCCACGATCCGGCTGTTCTCGCCGATCAGCATCAGCGTGGTGCCGATGACGACCTCATGGCCATTCATGCTTGCAGCACCGGTGCGCAGATCGCCGCCGATGCGCACGGTCGCCACGTCGCGCACGGCGACGGGAACGCCGCCGCGCGTTGCAATCACCGCCTCCTCGATCTCGGCGAGGTTGCGGATGCGGGCGTCGGCGCGAACCAGGAAGGCCTCGCCGCCGCGGTTGAAGTAGTTTGCGCCCACCGCCAGATTGGCAGCTTCCAGCGCCTTCCCCAGTTCACTGAAGGAGACTCCATAGGCGATCAGCCTGGCGGGGTCCGGCTCCACAACATATTGCTTCTCGAAACCGCCGATCGAGTCGATGCCGGCCACGCCGCGCACGCTGCGCAGCTGCGGGCGGATGATCCAGTCCTGCACCGTGCGCAGATAGGCGGCACGCGAAACCTCGTCCGTCAGCCGGTCGCCTTCGGGCGTCAAGTAGCTGCCGTCCGCTTGCCAGCCGGCCTTGCCATCGGCCTTGGGCGCACCCTTGCCGTCGGGGTGGGTGAAATCGACCGTATACATCAGCACTTCGCCGAGGCCCGTGGTGACGGGGCCGATCTGCGGCTGCACGCCTTCGGGCAGGCTGTCACGCGCCTGCCCCAGCCGTTCGCTTACCTGCTGGCGGGCGAAATAGAGGTCGGTCTGCTCGCTGAACACGGCGGTCACCTGGCTGAAGCCGTTGCGCGAGATGGAGCGCGTGCTTTCCAGCCCCGGAATGCCCGCCAGCGCGGTCTCGACCGGGAATGTAACGCGCTTTTCCATGTCTACGGGTGAGAGCCCCGGATCGACAGTGTTGATCTGCACCTGCTTGTTGGTGATGTCGGGCACGGCGTCGATCGGCAGCTTCAGAAGCTGCCAGAAACCAAATACCGCGACGATCAGGAAGAGGGCGACAATCGCCCAGCGGTTGCGGACCGACAGGCCCATGAGGTTGCCCATCATGTCAGTCGTCCTCGCCTTCACCCTTGGCCATATCGGCCTTCAAGACAAACGCATTGGTGGTCGCGATCGACGCGCCGGGCGCCAGACCTGAGACGACCTCTATCCGGCCTGCGCTGCGGGCGCCGGTAATGACGGTGACTGGCTTGAACCCGTCGGCCGTGCGGACGAACACCAAGCTTCGCCCTTCGAGCGATTGCACGGCATCTTCTGGCACCACAATCGCCGTCGAATTGCCGGTTCTGGCCGGGAAAATGCGGGCGCGCAGCGTCTGGCCGAGCCGTAGATTGCCGCCGGATGGCACCAGCACGGCAGTCGCGGCACGGGTTTCGCTGTCGAGCGCGGAGGTGACCGAGCGCACACGCGCCTCGATAGTCCTGCCATCGGCTAGTTCGAGCACCGCCCGATCCCCGGCGGCGATGCGCCCTGCGTCGCTGCCCTTTACGGACGCCTCCACCTGGATGCGGCGCGGGTCGGCGATGCGGAACAGCTCGGTCTCGGGCTGCACGAAGGATCCTAGCGTCGCTGGAACCGCGGTGATCTGGCCCGCAATCGGGCTGGTCACAACAACTGCGCGGCCGTCTGCGGAAACGCCCGCCGCCCCCGCCGCCGCCATGGCGCGGCGCGCCTCGGCCTCGGCAACGGCAGCTTCGGACTGCGCCAGCTCATAATCGGCTCGTGCCGTGACCTTCTGCTCAAAGAGTGTGCGTTCGCGCTTCAGGGTCTGCTGCGCAAGCGACGCGCGGGCCGCGGCAGAGCTGCGTTCGGCGGCAATCTGGGCGGCCTCGCGACTTTCCACGACCGCAAGCACCTGTCCTGGCCGAACGACATCGCCCAGTTGCGCTGAAATGCGCGTGACGGTCCCTGCTGCACGAGCGGTCAGCACCGCCTGTCCGCTGGTGGGAGCGGTTACGACCGCAGGCGCCAGCAACTCCGCCGCCAGCCCTCCGGCCTGCACCCGGGAAACGATGATACCGGCGCCACGGATCACCTCGGGCGATAGAACAAGGGCATCGCCGGCATGTTCGCCGCCCGCCTCTTCTTCATGTTCCTCTGTTGGTGCAGCGACCTGCGCGGGCAGTTGCCCGAAGGTCGCGATCGCGTATCCGCCGGCGCCTGCCAGCAACAGCGCGAGTGCCGCGCCCGCAATCTGGGGTCGGGTCAAGGTCATTGTGCATCTCCAAAAGGATAGAGGCCGGCGGCACGGTCGCGCTCGGCGCTGGCAAGTTCGGCATCGCGGGCGGCCGACAGCCGCGCGCGGCGGGCTTCGGCATAGCCCCGCTGGGCCATCAGCAGGTCGGAATAGGGAAATCGGCCCGCCGCATAGCCAAGACGCGCAATACGCAGCGCCTCGGCGGCACCGGGCACCACGACGCGGTCGTAGGTCTGGAAGCTGGCCCAGGCCCCGCGAACGCGCGCTTCCGCCGCGACGAGCCGGGCATTTGCCTGCCGTTCCAGTCGGCTTGCAGCGGCTTGCGCGCCCCGCACTTCGGCCGACGCCGCTGCAATGTTGCCGCCGTTCCGGTTGAACAGCGGGAAGGGGATGGAGACACCCGCCACCATCGCGGTGGCATCGTCCGAGGCCAGTCGCCGGGCGCCAAGGCTGAAGCGGACGTCCGGCACGGCCTGCGACTTGGCCTCCCGCAGCCGCGCCCGCGAAAGATCGACCTGCACTTGGGCGGCCGTCATGTCCGGCCCGGCCGCCAACTTCTGCCCGGATGTTTCGAGCTTCTGGGCGGGGGCAAGCGGCGGCACCTCGAAGTCCGCCCTATCCCGCCCGATCAGGGCAGCCAGCCGCTCCCTCGCCCCGAGGCGCTCGGCTGATGCCAGTTCAACCGCAGCTTCGGCCTGCGCACGCTCGGCCGCAGCGGTGACCTGCCGCAGCGGCGGCTCGCGCCCGGCCCGCACCAGCTTGCCGACCGCTTCGTCCAGCTCGCGCGCGATGGCTGCATCCTCTGCTGCCAGCAAGGCTTCCGCCTCGGCTTCCGCCGCCAGCGTGTGCGCCTCGCGCACCGCCAGATCGAGATCGAGCAGCGCCATCCCGGCCTCTGCTTCAGCCATCGCCACTCCGGCCATGGCCGCACCAACGCGCGCCGAGCGCTTGCCGCCCAGCTCGACCGGCAGCGCCAAGGAGCCGGTGGTTTCCGCCGACCGGGTGCCGGAATAGTCGCGTGAACCGGCGAAATTCTCGACCGAGATGTCGAGCTCTGGATTGGGGCGGAGTTTCGCCTGGGCGAGACGCCCCTGCTCGGCTTCGATCCGCGCGGACGTTTCAACACCAAGGGGCGACCGTAGCCGCGCCTCCCGCACAGCATCGGCGAGTGTCAGCGGGGATTGGGCGGCAATTGCCGTGGCAGGAAGCCACAGACAGGCAAAATATACGACGCAACGGCGTCGCCATAAAACAAGCATGAAAAGCCTCGTTGCAGGACAGCAGGAGCTGAACCCCGGCAAAGCCGGGGCGCGGCGGCCGTCAGGCTCGAGGCGGCTGAATCAGGACTGGTTCCGGTGCCTGCACAAGGCCGGTCGGCTGCCACTCCACCCAAGAATGGCGCGATGGCAGGTGCGCTGCGAGTGTCTCGACGTCGCTGCTCAATCCATTCGGGCCGTGATGGTGCAGGCAACAGGCAATGCAATGTTCGCCATCGGGCAGAGGTGTCTTCTGCCCTTTCGCGTCGGCCTTCGACACGCATCCATCCGCGTCGACACTGGAGACCGACATGGCGATCTGCGCCGCATCGAGGCCGGCTTCATACGCCCCTGCTACAGCCGTTGGCGCAAGCGATGCAGCCGCCAGCACCATCATCACGATGGCCAGACGGCGTACATTCATCAGCAGGGATCGGACAGATCGCACAACGGCGCTAATGCCGGATTGCGCCGCAATGGGCAACCGGCGCGGCATTACAGCCACCGGCGCACCTTCAGGCGATAGGCATCATAGGGCGCACCAAACTGACCGGAGAGGTAGAGTTCTTCCCGGGAGATCACGAAGCGGTCCACCACGAGGACCACCACAGGAAACAGCAAAAGCGTTCCCAGGCTGTCGAACCCGACCGCCAGAGCGAAGAGAAGGAACGCCATACCGAGATACATCGGGTTGCGCGTCAGCCGATACACCCCGCCTGTCGCCAATGCCGTAGTCGGTCTCCACGGCTCGGCAGGCGTTCCAGCCCGCCCAAACCGGCCAAGCGCCGTCGCGATCAGGGCAGCCCCACACATCCCCAACGCCAGCCCGATGCCCATCCGAACGCCCATCGGCAACCCGACAGGAGGCAGTGCCAGAAGCCGGTCGGCTAGCAAACCCGCCCCAAGCCCACCAAGATACAGAAGGGGCGGCGGCGCTATCACGCCAGCAGTCCGGCTCATGCGCGGCGGAGCTTTTCTGCCGGAAGCGCAAGTTCAGAAAGCGCATGCCGGATGATCTGGCTTCCGCCCCATATGCCAAGACCAGCCAGGATCGCGGCGACCACGATATCGGGCCATTGGCTGCCGGTTCCGAACACGCCGAAGGCGGCCGCGACCACCGCGATGTTGCCGATCGCGTCATTGCGCGAACAGATCCACACCGAGCGCATGTTCGAATCCCCGTCGCGAAACCGGTAGAGCATCAGCGCTACGCCGACATTGGCGGCGAGCGCCAGAAGACCGATGACACCCATGGTGAAGGCCTGTGGCTGTGTGCCCTCAAATGCGCGTTGGATCGCCGTTACGGCGACCCATCCGCCGAACCCCAGCAGCACGATGCCTTTTGCAAGCGCCGCCCGTGCCCGCCACACCAGTGCCATCCCCGCGACCAGCAGCGCGATCGCATAATTGGCGGAGTCTCCCAGGAAATCGAGCGCGTCAGCTCTCAGTGCAACCGAGCCCGCCATCTGGCCGCCCACCACTTCGATCAGGAACATCGCAAAATTGACCGCGAGCGCAATCCACAGCGCGCGCCGCCACGCCGGAGACGCCGGCGCCGTTCGCGCCGTCGTTCCACATCCATCATTGCAGCAGCCACCAGCCATCAATCGCTCCGAATCGCCAATGACAGCCTTTTGCACCCTGAAGCCGCTATAGGGTCAAGGGCTCGGATGCTCCGCCGTGCAGCGGCTGTGATCGCCCAATATCTCCAGCACGCGGCAATCGGCCGCTCGACCGCCTCGGCAATCGCCGACCATGCGCGACAGCTCCGCCCGCAATAGTTCCAGTTGCTCGATCTTCGCATTGACGGCGACCAGATGCCCCGTGGCAATCCGATCCGCTTCTCCGCAGTCCCGTTCCGGCTGGTCGGAGAGGTCGAGCAAGGAGCGCACCTCAGGAACGTCAAATCCGAGCCCTCGCGCATGCCGAATGAAGTTCAGGCGTTTCAGGTCGCGATCGGAATAGGCGCGGTAGTTGCCGTCCGTTCGTGCCGGCTTTGCCAGTAGCCCGATCCGCTCATAGTAGCGGATTGTCTCGACGGTCGTGCCGGTTGCACGTGCAAGATCGCCAATACGCAGATCTCGGTCCAGATCGGACAATTTGTGTATCTCCTGGTTTGTGCGCGTGGCTTATTTGCTCATAGGTTACCGTAAACCAATCAATGAAGTAACTAACCTGTAGACAGGGCCAAATAGCATGGCAGATCTGAAGGGGCTGTCCCCGCCCGGTTACCCGGGCGGGGTGCTGTTCCCGTCTAGTCGCCGTTGCGGCGGGTTGGGCGGGACCAGATGAGGCTGTAGGTTTCGCCTTCCTCGTCGTCGAACAGGTTGGCGTAGATGGGGTTGGTGAAGCTAGGGTCGTCAAGCTTCAGGCCGAGATAGTCGCGGCCCTCGTTGGAGCGCTTGGACCATGCGGCGCCGATTTCGGCGCGGCCCACCAGAACCCGGTGGCTGGGGGCGTTTTCGCCGGTGGCGCGGGTGTCGGAAACGATCCGCACGCCTTTGGCCTGAACGCTGAGGGTGACGATTTCGCCGGTGAACTCTTCGCCGGACTTTTTGAAGGTGCCGATGGTGGCCATGATGAGGTTCCTGTCTTTTCCCTCGAGCCCGCACCATTGCGGCCTCGATGGCGTATCGTCCGGTCGGAGACGCCTGCCGGCGCACCCGAAGGGCCTGGACAGCGCAGGAGGGAATTTCTTGTTTCCGCGAGGAATGGCGGCGGAGACGGCAGGGGAAGAAAGTCGTGACGGAACTGTTGCGCCTTAGGCAGGCGAGGCGAAGCCGGTCTTCGGCCAGATCACGCCCTGAGAGAGGCTGTATGGAGTGGGCGGGGAATGACAGGTTGAACGCAGGCCACCCGTTGTCTTCCTTGTCCGGTGGAAGAGATATCCCGGAAATAGAGACCTGTGCTCCGGTAAGATGTGGATGGTGCCGAGCTGCGCTGCAGCCCGTTAAGCTTCCCTGACATGGCTTTTGGGCATCCCGACATGAGGCTCGGAGGATCAGGTTCCAATGATGTCGCATATGTCAGGCATGTTCCGCTGACCCGCTTCAAACAATGCTTTCCACCCGGATTGACGACGGATGGCGAGGCCATTGCCAATCTCTGTCCACCCTCGCCTGAACCGGCAAGTTAGCCATGTGGCGGATTCCCGCCGGGTTGCCGGGCGGCGGAAAGTTGCGTCACGCGGACGAACGCTGTGCCGCCCACCGCGATTGCACCGATTATGGAAAACGCCAGCTGCCAGGCTTCAGATGGTGCTGTGTGCCGCACGATTCCATGGGTCGCATAATAACCCGAGATGGCCGCCGGCGCGACGAACAGCATCGCGACCGCAAGTCTGGCCATCGGGTGCCGTGCGCTGGTAAGGAGCATGTTGCCTGCGACCAACGTAACTGCCGCTGCAAGAGCGCCGATGAGGATTGCCCCCGGCCAGCCAGCACCAGTTTGGTAGGCAAACACGCCAGCCGTCACGCCTATGAACAGCGGCAATGCATAGATGGCCAGTGTGAACAGCAGCCAGCACAGCATCAGGATGGCGGTGATCGCCAGCAGGATGGGAAGGATGGTCATGGCTTGCGCCTCCGGTGAACAACGCCAACGATTGCGCCATCCACCTCCACCCAGGCGCGGTCGCCAGCATAGCAGATGGGGGCGCTCATGTCGCCCTCCAGACCGGGATACCCAGCTTGCGGGCCTTGTCGGCAAGGTTGTCCTGGATGCCTGTGCCGGGGAAGATGATGACTCCGATGGGCATGGCGTCCAGCATCTGGTCGTTGCGGCGGAACGGAGCCGCCTTGGTGTGTTTGGACACCGCGTAATTGATTTAGCCACCCTCCTGGATGGTACGAAGTCGCGTTGACGCTTCAATGCAGGAGGGTGACCGATGTCGATCTTTGCTGGTTTGGATGTGAGCGACAAGAGCACGCATATCTGTGTGGTCGATGCCGAGGGTGGTGTGCTCCGGCGAGATGTGGTGGCGAGCGATCCCGAAGCGTTGGCCAGCTGGCTAAACCGTCATTGTCCCGACTTGGTGCGGGTGGTTCTGGAGACCGGCCCTCTGTCGACGTTTCTGTATCATGGTCTGGTCGAGCGGGGCATCCCGGTCGA
>NZ_VFSU01000026.1:0-37500 GCF_006385875.1 Sandaracinobacter neustonicus
CGATTTTACCTACTTCAAGATCATCGGCTGGGGTTGGATGTACCTGTCGACCGTGCTCGACGACTTCTCTCGCTACATCATTGCATGGAAGCTGTGCACCAACATGCGGGCCGAGGATGTCACCGACACGCTGGACCTCGCGCTCAAGGCCTCGGGCTGCGACAGCGCCACGGTGCTGCACAAGCCCAGGCTGCTCAGCGATAACGGCCCCAGCTACATCGCCGGCGAACTGGCGGAATACATCGATGCGCAGAAGATGAGCCATGTACGCGGCGCTCCGATGCATCCCCAGACCCAGGGCAAAATCGAACGCTGGCACCAAACCCTGAAGAACCGCATCCTGCTGGAAAATTACTTCCTGCCCGGCGACCTTGAGTCCCAGATCCAAGCCTTCGTCGAGCACTACAACCACCAGCGTTACCACGAGAGCCTGAACAATGTGACGCCCGCCGACGCCTACTTCGGCAGGGCTCCGGCGATCATCCAACAGCGTGAAAGGATCAAGCGACAGACCATCGAACATCGGCGCTTGCAGCACCGCAAGCTCGCCGCGTAACATCAACCCCCAGACGAGGCCCGCACTCCGCTAATTTACGCCGCGAGTTGCGCCAAATGTTCTGACGACTGACAGCCGCCACCACGAAGCCCGCGCCGCGCAACGGCGAAGCGATGGTGGGGCTGGTGGAAAAGGCCAGGCTGAGGAACTGGCGGTTATCGTCAAAGAAGGGGTAGGGGTTCACAAAGTTCGGCGCGAAGATCTTGCCGACGGTGTATTGGAATTTCCCGCCCGCGACCGTTTGCCGGATATAGGCCTGCGTGATCCCCAGCGAGAAATCGCCCCATGTGGCAGCGGTCGGCAGGCCGGAACCGGCGAGAATGCCGCCCTGCAACGGCGCGAAATCGGTGGCGAGCGGGCGGCGATCCTCGATGGCGATATCAAAGTGCAGCGCGTTGGGCTTGCCGCGATTGAGCAGCGCGGCCGAGGCGTTGAAGGTGAACTTGTGGCCGAAGGCGGTGTCTTCGCCCGTCAGCGTGTTGGAATAATTCTGCACCAGCACGCCATAGGAGCCGCCGAAGCTGATGCCGGTGCGCTCCTCAAAGCGGCGCTTGAAGGCGAACCATGGCGGCAGCGTCGGCTGGGCGTTGGTGATCGTCGTTTGCGGGGTGGCATCGTCAGCGAGGTCGCCCTCTACCGACAGCGTGCCGTCGAGCAGGTTCGGATAGGCCTCTTCCACCGTGGGCGACGGAGGGGCTTCCTGCGCCAGCGCGGGGGACGCGATCAACGCGGCGAGCAGAAGCGCGCGCATCAGGACGCCCAGCTAACGGTGTCACCGCCGCGCACGGCAACCAGCGGGGTGCGCCAGCGGCCCGGCGTGCGGCTGAGCTTCACCTGCGGGCCAACACGGCGGACTTCGCCATAAGGCGTTTGCGCCACAAGGATTTCCGGCGAAATCATCCGGTTGTTCGGCCCCGAGAGATCGAACTTCGTATCCGGGAACTTGCCGAGGCTGGCATACCACATGGCCGCGCGCGTCAGGCTAACGCGGACATGGTAGCTGCCGCCCTCCCGCGCCCGACGACGCAGCGCGGCGATCACGCCAGCCGCGCCCAGATAACCGGCGATATAATCGTTCATCACCAGCGTCGGCGGGAAGCGCGGCGGGCCGCCTGCTCCCTCCTCGATGGTGAAGCCGGAGGTGGAAAGCCCCTCCATGTCGAAGCCGCCACGGCTGGCCCATGGGCCGGTCATGCTGTTGGCGTTGCAGGAGAGGTAGATGATCCCCTTATGTCCGTTCGCCAGTTCCTCCGCGCCGAAGCCGAGGCGATCCAGCGTGCCGAGGCGGTAGTTTTCCACGAACACATCCGCCTGCGGCACAAGGCTTTTCATCCGCTTGTTCTGATCCGGGTTGCGCAGGTCCACGAACGCTGAACGCATGCCGACATTCACGTCGATCACCAGCGCTTCATGCTCGAACGCCTGATCGCGGGCGATGTGCAGCACCTCCGCGCCATATTCGGCCAGCGTGCGCGAGGAACAGGTGCCCGCGATGACATGGGTGTTCGACAACACTTTCAGCCCGGACAGCGGCTGCGTCGGGTCGGCGCTCCACGGCACCGGCGCGCCGTCGGCGATCTTCACGATCTCGATCAGCGGCGTGGCCGCTAGCACCTTGCCTTCCGGGTGAGCCAGCCATTCGGCGCGGGTGCGGTGCACCACGCCGACGCCGCCGTTCGCCGCCAGTTCCTCCTCGAACTCGAAGGCGTTCACCTGTTTGAAGGCCTTGCGGATATTCTCCTGCCCCGGCTGTGATTTCAACGTGTTGAGCGCGCGGTCCATAAGGTGCGGATAGATGCCCGTCAGGTTGAAATAGCGGCCGTCCTTCGTTTCGAACGGCACGAACGACACGGGATTGCCGAGCCCCAGCGGGGCTTGCAACATTAGCCCGTTCACGGTGGGGACGATGAAATCGCGCGGGATTTCGTCTGCCGCCGGGATCAGCCCGTCGCGTTGCGCCATCAGCTTGATGGCCCCGATCAGCGGGTTCACATTGTAGATGCTCTCGCGCAGGTCGACGGTCAGGTCCTGCGACTGGCCGGTGCGCTCGCGCCAGATGGCGGCCGCACCCAGACCCGCGCCCATCGCCGGGATCGCCATCGCAGAGCCGACGCGGAAGTGGCTGCGGATGATCGGATCCGCACCGGTGAAGCTCACCTTGCCACCGGCATCGCCGATGGCACCGCCGATATCCCTCATGAACCCGGCGAAGGTCTGCATGATGTTGAAGCTGTTGGACTGCGCGGCGGCAGGGATGGCGCTGGAAACGGCGGCCCCCGCAGCGGCCAGACCGGCGGTTTCGATGAAGTCGCGCCGCGAAAAATCCATTGCCTGCTTCCTTGATACACGAACCGAGTTGGTGCCCCTTAGAATCCGGCTAATTCCAGTGCAATGCGATGGATCATACAAAGCGGAGATAATTGTTGAGCGTGCGGCCGGCCCCCCAAATCGGAATTGCCGTTGCCGGCCAGTTGCTGGTCTGGCTGCTGTCCGTGCTGCTGGCGCGGGCATTGGGGGTTGCGGGTTTCGAAGCCTATGCTGTCGCCTCGGCGTTGTTCATCCTGATGGCGAGCATCGCGCCGCTGGGCAGCGAGAAATATGCGCTGCGGTTGTTGCCGGGGCTGCTGGTTCGCGGCGAACTGGGCGCGGCACGCGGCTATGTGCGGTTCGGGGTGCGGCGGACGTTGATAACCGCCTTCCTCTGTGCATTCGCGGCCGGGGCCGTGGTGGCAAGCGCGGACGAGCCGATGCGGGGGGCCGTGCTGATGACCTGCCTGTCCTTGCCGGCCGGGGCGCTGGCGCATCTGGGTGTCGAGCTTCTGACTGCGGCGGGAAAACCGGCCCGGGCGCTGCTGCTGTTCCGGCTGCTGGTTCCCCTGATCGCCGCCGCGCTGATCCTGCTGACCCGCCCGTTCGGGCTCAGCGCGGCCATGGCGGTGGGTAGCTGGGGTCTCGGCTGGCTGGTGGCGATGGCGTGCATGGGGTTCAGCCTTGCGCGCGCGGCCCCTGCGGGATGGACCGCCGCAACGCCGCAGGCCGACGTGACAGGCTGGCGGCAAGCGACGCGGCCCTTTCTGGTGCACCGGCTGGCCATGGCGCTGCTGGCGCAGGCGGGCGTGCTGGCGCTTGAACTTCTGGGTGCGGAAGGCGCGGAGGTCGGCGCCTACGCGGCGGCGATGGGAACGGCTGGGCTGGCGGTGGTTCTGGTGACATCGACCAACCGCATCTACGGCAGACAGATGGGCCTGCTGCTGGAGGCCGGGGACCATGCCGGTGTGGCAGAGATGGGCCGGTCGCGCCTGCGCTGGTTGCTGCCGGCGGTCGCGCTGTTCCTGCTGCTGATCTTCGCCTTCTCCCGCGAGTGGCTCAGCCTGTTCCGGCCGGAATTCACAGACGCGGGCGTCACCCCGCTCAGGCTGCTGTCGATCTCCACCGCGTTTGCGATGCTGTTCGCGCTCGCCCCCACGAAACTGAAATATCTGGGGGAGAGCCGCACGTTGTACCGGGCGGTGGCGGGCGGAGCCGCACTACAGTTGCTGCTGCTCATCGCGTTGGTGCCGCACCGGGGTGCAACAGGCGCGGCCGCCGCGCACCTGGTTTCGACGCTCGGCATGTATGGCGCGATGGCATTCGCTGCGCGCCAGCATCGGATGCTGCGGTAGCGCTGCAATCGCCAACATTGCGGACCTCCTTAAGTTAATATGGCTTACCCGATAGCCGTCATTGGTTCAGGAGCGCCTTGAGGGGCAGTTTTGCCGTCGTGACCAGAATGTAAGGTTGGGAACGTAAGCCCTTTGACGGGCCTAGTTTGAGAAGCGAAATATTACCAACTAACCGGTCAATGAATTCGAGCCGCTCGAGCCATGCCGAACTGCTTGCAGTTGAAGCCGCCCCGTCCGACACATTATTGGCATTGACCCTCAGTGTGTTCCAACAGGGGGAATTGCCGGTGGCCTTCCGCGTGGCGATGCCGTTGCAGTTGAGCCAGCATTCGAGCACGAAGCAATAGTTCGCTTTCAATGCGCAATGAGGCCTGATGCAGTCGGTAGGTAACAATGTCACTCCCGATGATTGTGCTCGCCGCAGCCAAGCGCCAGATGCGGCTTAGAATTTTTGGGAGCGGACACGCCATGGGCCATTTCAGCGACCTCGCGATCAAGCAAGGCGAACAAAAGCTCAGGATCAAAGGCATCAAAGGCAAGATGGTGTGCAGCGGCTGCTTCGGTGATCCGCACCTTGTGCAGGTAGTCAAGGACAATGCTGTTGCCGCCGCATGCGACTACTGCCAAAGGGTAGAGTTGCTGCGGCCCCGCTCACGGCTGTTCTCGGTATATGCTTCCGCAAATTGAACTCGAATATGCCAGCGCCGACCAGTCGCTTCCGAACGATCCTGAAACCGGAGAGCGCATGTTTCCGGAGGATGAGTTCGACACATCTGACTTGGTGGAGACGTACTTAGAGCTTGAGCTTCCCAACGATAGCAAGGGCATGCTGGTGGCGGATATAGTTGGCGCGATGCCCGAGCAGGACTGGTGCCTAGTTTATCCCCTCTCGACAGGTGACGACGAGGCGATCGGCAACAGCTGGGACGAGTTCAAGAGCATTGTGAAGCACCGCCGCCGTTTCTTCTTCCTGCAACATAGGGACAGCAACCTGGAGTATGGCGTGAGCCGGGGCGAGGCCGCCTACAACATCCCGGATCTCCTCGAAAGGATCGGGCGGTTCGCGTCAGATCATGGTCTGATCTCCCGCCTCAATGCTGGATCACGCTGGTTGCGGGTCCAAGAGATGGGCGAAGACGAACATAATTTCGGGCCAAGGCGCATGGGGCCGCCACCATTCGAGCTCGCCAACTGCCCAACCGTATGAGCCCTGCGGGCATTCCGATGTTCTACGGTGCGGCCGATCTCGAGACGGCGCTTGTGGAAGTCGCGGAAGCGGGAGGTCGGTTTGCTGCCGGCACCTTCGAAACGCTGAAACATGTCATGGTCCTCGACGTCCGACATGCTCCTGCGGTTCCGAGCCTGTTTGATAGTGTGCACGCAAAGGATCGGGCCGTCGCACAGTTCATGCAGATGTTCATCACCGATTTCGGGCTCCTATCGACCGGAAGCTTCGCCCGCACGTCGACTACTTGCCGACACAGATCGTCACCGAGTTCTTCCGGACGTCGGTCTTCAGCAAAGACAGGGAGCCGATCTTAGGCGTGCGCTACTCGAGCAGCAAAAACGGCCGCGACGCGGTGGTGCTGTTTGCCGAGAATGGCGACGTTTACGACGGCCCTTCAGACTGCGTCTCAGCGGATATCCTCACGCTTCCCGATGACTGCGCGGACGTCCTGCGGGATGACCTTGCGGGCCGTCCAGAGCCCCGATTTAGTCCGCTTCAACGTCGCCATTCGCAACCCCATGTGTACCGCCCTTTTGTACTTGGGTCGGCCGGGATATTCAATTCATATCAGCAACTTGTTGGGGCCATTCAGGAAGTTGAGGGGCTGGCGGAGAGGGAGGGATTCGAACCCTCGATGAGCTTACACCCATAACGGTTTTCGAGACCGCCGCATTCGACCACTCTGCCACCTCTCCGCAGCATTGCCGCTTCTGTTGCAGCATGCCCATGGTCCCGGCATGCGAACGGCAAGGGGCGGGCCATAGCGGCCGCTTGTGTTGAACACAAGCCTTCCGGCAACGCGCAAGCCCCTTTCCTGCGGGCCGGGCCTTCCTATATTCAAATCCATGGAAGGCCGGAATCTCAATCAGGACGGGCAGTCCCCCTTGGGCGGGGGCGGCTCGCATATTGTCCCCTCGTCGGACGGGTTGCGCGTGGATGAGGTGCGCGTGGCGCGCTTTGGCATCGGCGATGTGGTGAAGCACCGCATCTTTCCCTTCCGGGGCGTGATCTTCGATGTGGACCCGGAATTCGCCAACACCGAGGAATGGTGGCTAGCGATCCCCGAAGAGGTGCGCCCGGCGAAAGACCAGCCCTTCTACCACCTGCTCGCCGAGAATGAGGAATCGTCCTACGTCGCCTATGTCAGCCAGCAGAATCTGCTGCCGGACGATGAGGGCGAAGTGCGGCACCCGGCGGTGGCGCAGATTTTCACCGGCTTCCGCGACGGCCGCTACATTCTACAGCCCGGCATCCGCAACTGAGCCGTCAGGCCTGATCAGACCGGCCCAAACGTCAGGGCCGCGCCGGTTGCCCGGCGCGGCCCTTCCGTGACGAACCTTCGCCCCTGTTTCAGCAGCCCGATCAGAAGCGGTAGGAAATCCGCCCATACAGATAACGGCCGTTAAAGCCGTAGGGCGAATAGCTGCTGAAGGGGAAATAATAGTTGTTGGCGGAATAGTTGCGCGCCGCGCCCGTCGCCGGATCGGTGCCGCGCCCGGTGGGGAAGGCGTTGGGGTATTTATCGAACAGATTGTTCGCCCCGAACGCCAGTTCCAGCCCGTTGAACCTGTTTTCAGGCCGCACCCGGATTTCTGCATCGGCCACGAAGGCGGCGCGGATCACATGATCCGTAAAGGCATCCGCACCGGCCGCCAGCACCTTGCCATAGCGGTTGCCGCGCATCGTCACGCCCAGCCACTTCCAGTCATAATCCAGCCCGACGATGATCTTGTCTTTCGGCGTGCCTTCGGTGATCCGCAGCGATTCCTGCCGCCCGAACAGCACGATGCCCGGCACCTGATTCAGCGCGCCCGGGGTCGCCTTGGTGTCGGTGATCTCCGTCTTGTTCCAGTTATAGCCCAGCGTGAACTGCATCGAGCCAAGCTCGTTGAAATCATGCTTGTAGGTGGCGATGGCGTCGAACCCGCGCGTCTTGGTGTCGATGCCGTTGATGAAGAAGCGCGCGGCGGAAATGGTGTTGAACCCGGCTGCGTTCAGGATCTGCGCAATGCCATAACCGGGGTTGGAACCGCTGGGCTGGCCCGCGGCGTTGCGGCTGGCGACCATATTTTCCGTCAGCACGATGCGGTCGTCGATCTTGATCTCATAATAATCGAAGGTGAAATTCAGGCCGCTGAACGGCGAAGCCGTCAGCCCCGCTGACCAGTTTACCGCCGTTTCCGGCTTCAGCGGAGAGGCCCCCAGCGCTTGCGCCACCGGATTGTTCACCGGCAGCGTCACCGTATCCAGCAACACGCCGTTCACATTGTTGGTGGCCGCCGCCGCGAAATATTGCTGTGCCACGCCCGGCGCGCGGAAGCCGGTGGAGACGGAGCCGCGCACCGCCAGCCAGTCCAGCACCTCGAAGCGGGTGGCCGCTTTCCAGTTCCAGTCATTGCCGAAATCCGAATAATCCTCATAGCGCCCGGCCAGTTGCAGGTTCCAGATCGGCAGCAGGTCCAGATCCAGTTCCGCATAGGCGGAGATATTCTCGCGCGCGTTGGTGCCCGTGACAGAAACGCCACCGATGACCGGCTGGAAGCCCGGAAACACCTGGCTGCCCGGCGCAGCCCCGGCGGTGGCAGACGATGTGGTGCACCATTGCGGGTTGTTCTGGCACAATGTCACCCCGCCTGAGCGGTAGGAATCAGGCTCGCCCGCGCGGACGCGGAACGTCTCTCGCCGATATTCCAGCCCGAACGACAGGGTGCTGCGTTCGAAGAAGTCGAAGTCCCGGCTGATGTCCAGATTGTTCACCCACTGCGTGTAAGTCAGCCCGCCCGCATCGAATTCATCCTTGCTGGCCGCCCCCAACGAAGCGTTCAGCGTGTTGACGATGGTGTAGTTCAGCTTGTTCTGGCCGAACTGCATCGAAAGATCCCAGCTCCAGCCGCCGAAATCGCCCTTCAGCCCGCCCGTTGCCGCGAAATCATAGGAATCGGAGGTGATCAGCGGCAGAAATCCATCCGGATACAGCGCGTAGACGTTCCGGTTGTCGCGGCTGGTGCGATAGAAGCCCGCCGATTCCCCGTGCCGCTTGCCCCATGTGCCGAAGGCATAGAGATCGACCCGGTCATCCAGCGGCATCCCCATGTTCACCGAAATCAGCCCGTCTTCCGTTTTCGGATCGCCGATGCGGTGGCTGCGCCTGTCGAACGCCTGCTCGGCCGCGACATCCCAGTTGTTCGCCACCACATTATACTGCTGCCGCCGGTCATAGCCGGTGCGGTTGGTCTTCTCCCGGTTGCGATACTCGCCGCTGATGTTCAGGAAGCCCTCCGCGCCCAGCGGAAAGCCCATGTTGCCCGTCACCGTCACCGTCTTGCCATCTGTGGCGTGCAGCTTGCGGCCGCTGTCTTCCAGAGTCAGCACGCCATCCGGCGTCAGCTGCGGCAGGCCGTTGCTGCCCAACACCACGCCGCCCATGCGGTTCACCCCGGCGATATCCGTTACGTTCTGGCCATAGGTCACCGAAAAGCGCCCGCCCTCGCGCGCATCGTTCAGCTGGAAGTTGATGACGCCTGCAATCGCGTCAGAGCCATATTGCGCCGCCGCGCCATCGCGCAGCACCTCCACCCGGCTGAGCGCGGCCGAGGGAATGAAGTTCACATCCACCGCCTGGCTGCCCCGGCCCACAGAGCCGTTGATGTTCAGCAGCGCAGACAAATGCCGCCGCTTGCCGTTCACCAGCACCAGCGTCTGATCCGGCCCCAGCCCGCGCAAGGATGCCGGGCGGATCACGTCCGTGCCGTCCGCCACCGTCGGCTGCGGGAAGTTGAAGCTGGGCACCAGATCGCGCAGGGCCCGCGCCGTCTCCGTCTGGCCGCTGTTCTGCATCGCCGTCAGTCCAACCACGTCCACCGGCACCGGCGAATCCGCGACCGTGCGGTCCAGCCGCCGCGTGCCCGTTACGATGATCGTATCGGCATCCACAGCCGAAGCCGTTTCCTGCGCCAGAGCCGGCGTGGCCGGAAGCATGAGAGACCCGAGGAGGAGAGCACGAAGACGCATGACCAATCCTTTTCTGCTGCAACGCAGCAAGAATGAACGAACCACTCCCTCGTGCAATAAAGCTTTAACATTTGACGCCGAAGATTTCCGTTCATGTGGCAGAAAGGTGACAAGTGTCGGGATTGCAGGAGTTGGCCTCCGGCGGCCAAGGGCTCTGCCCTTGGAACCCGGCAGGGACATGATGTCCCTGCACCCTCAACATTTGCGTTGCAGCTCAACTTCCACGTCGCGGACGTGATCAGATTCGATTGCCTGCGGCGCTGCGCAGCTCTCTCCCCCTGCAAGGGGGAGAGATGGAGAGGGGGTGTCAACAGTTGGCCTGATTCACAACATCCCCACCAACCGGACAGCTTCCATTTCCCCGCCCACGCCCTAAGCATGCATCCATGATCCTTCACGGCTATTTCCGCTCCGGCGCGGCGTGGCGCGTCCGCATCGGACTCCACTGGAAAGGCGTCTCCTATCAGGATGTCGCCCTGAACCTGCGCACCGGCGAACAGACCTCGGCGCAATGGCGCGCCCGCAACCCGCAGGCCATGGTGCCCGCGCTGGAACTGGATGATGGAACCCTCCTGACCCAATCCCTCGCCATCCTCGAATGGCTGGAGGAAACCCGCCCCAACCCACCCTTCCTGCCCGCCGACCCGCTGGCGCGCGCCCGAATCCGCGCGGTGGCGCTGGCAATCGCTGCAGACACGCATCCGGTGCAGAATCTGCGCGTGCTGAAGCGTGTGGAGGATTTGGCGGGGCCGGACGCCGCCCGGCAGTGGGCGCAGGACACCATCGCCACCGGGCTCGCCGCCGTGGAAGCCCTCATCGCCCCCCACGCCGGGCCCTATGCCTTCGGCACCCAGCCGACACTGGCCGACATCGTCATCACCCCCCAACTGTTCAACGCCCGCCGCTTCGGCGTGGACCTCGCCCCCTTTCCTCTGTTGCTGGCCGCCGAAAGCGCCTGCGCGGAACTTCCCGCGTTTCAGGCGGCCCGGCCAGAGGTGCAGGCGGACGCGGTTTAAGCGGAAGGCGGCGCGGCGAAAGCCTGCTCCCTTCAAGGGCAGGGCCCCCGGCCTTCTGAATAATCCCGCCAGCCCTCTTCACCATCCCGGGGGGTTCCCTCGCGCGTGAAACTCCGGCAAGGCCCTGCCCATGATTGGGACATCGGATCGGGGTATTGGCGGGGCATGAGCGGCGTGAAACCTCTGAAGGTCGGCATTGCCGGCCTTGGCACCGTGGGTGCGGGCGTGGTGAAGCTGCTGGACGCCAATGCCGATCTGATTGCGCGCCGGGCGGGGCGGCCGATTGTCGTCAGCGCTGTGTCTGCGCGGGATCGCCGTCGGGAGCGCGGGGTGGATCTTGGCCGTTTCGCGTGGGTGGATGATGCGACTCAGCTGGCCACGCGCGACGATGTGGACGTGGTGGTGGAGCTGGTGGGTGGCGCGGATGGCCCGGCGCTGACGTTGGCCCGTGGATCGCTGCTGGCGCACAAGCCGTTCGTGACCGCCAACAAGGCGATGCTGGCGCATCACGGCCTACTGCTGGCGGAACTGGCCGAAGCCGCGCAGGTGCCGCTGAAGTTCGAGGCGGCGGTGGCCGGAGGCATCCCCGTGATCAAGGGCCTGCGCGAGGGCGCGGCGGCGAACGAACTCTCCCGCGTGACGGGGATTTTGAACGGCACCTGCAACTATATCCTCACCCGGATGGAGAAAGAGGGGCTGGAGTTCGGCGACGTGCTCGCCGATGCGCAGCGGCTTGGCTATGCCGAGGCCGACCCGAGCTTTGACATCGACGGCATCGATGCCGCGCACAAGCTTTCGATTCTGGCCAGTCTGGCCTTTGGCACCCGCCCGGATTTCCCGGCGGTGGAGGTGCAGGGCATCCGCGACATCCGGCTTGCGGACATACGGCAGGCCGCCGCGCTGGGCTTCAAGATTCGGCTGACGGGGCTGGCCGAGGTGCTCGGCGACAGCCTTGTGCAGCGCGTCCACCCCACGCTGGTGCCGGTGGGGCATTTGCTGGCGGCAGTGGAAGGTCCGCTGAACGCCGTGATGGCGGAGGGAAATTTCGTCGGCCGGCTGTTCTTCTCGGGCCGGGGCGCGGGCGAAGGGCCGACGGCTTCGGCCGTGGTGGCCGACCTCATCGATATCGCGCGCGGGGAAAATGGCCCGGCATTCGCCATGCCGGCGATGGCGCTGGCGGGGCTGAAGGCGGCCGGGCCGATGGCGCGCGCGGGCCGTTATTACATCCGCCTCTCGGTGGAGGATCGCCCCGGCGTGCTGGCGGATATCACCGCCGCGCTGCGCGATGCGGGCGTGTCCATCGAAAGCCTGATCCAGCCTGCTTCGGCAGACAGCGTCGCTCTGGTGGTGATGCTCACGCATCATGTGAGCGAGCAAGCCGTGCAACATGCCATTGCCACCATGGAATCGCTGCCCGCCAGCCTTGGCGCGCCGCTGTTCATGCCCATTCTGGATGCCGACGCCTGAATTCAACAATCAACAGGGAAAGACCGCCAAGTGACCGATCGCTCTCAGCTCAAGCCAAGCCAGGTTCTCGACCGCGTCCTCGTTCTGGAGATGGTGCGGGTGACGGAATATGCCGCCATCGCCGCCAGCAAGCTGGTTGGCCGGGGCGATGAAAAAGCCGCCGACGCCGCAGCCGTGGCCGCCATGCGCGACGCGCTGAACAAGCTCGCCTTCGATGGCACCGTGGTGATCGGCGAGGGCGAGCGCGACGAAGCGCCGATGCTGTATATCGGCGAAAAGGTCGGTTCGGCACAGGGCACCGGCCCGAAGATCGACATCGCGCTGGACCCGCTGGAAGGCACCACCATCACCGCCAAGGCCGGTCCGAACGCGCTCGCCGTGCTGGCCATCGCCGAAGAAGGCGGCCTGCTCTATGCGCCGGACGTCTACATGGACAAGCTGGCCATCGGCCCGGGCTATCCCGAAGGCATTGTGAGCCTTGCGAAAACGCCCACGGAAAATGTCCATGCCTTGGCCGCCGCCAAGGGCGTCGCCCCGAACGAGATCATCGCCTGCGTGCTGGATCGCCCGCGCCACGAAGCGCTGATCAAGGAACTGCGCGAGATCGGCTGCGGCATCCACCTGATCCCGGATGGCGATGTGGCGGGCGTGATTTCCGTGAGCAGCCCGGACACCACGGTGGACATCTATCTCGGCTCCGGCGGCGCGCCCGAAGGGGTGCTGGCCGCTGCTGCCCTGCGCTGCGTGGGCGGGCAGCTGGAAGGCAAGCTGATCTTCCGCAACGAGGATGAAAAGGCCCGCGCCCGCAAGACGGGGATCAAGGATTTCGACCGCATCTACAAGCTGGAAGACCTCGCCAAGGGCGACGTGATCTTCGCCGCCACCGGCGTGACGGACGGCAGCCTGCTGGAAGGCGTCCGCCGCTACAAGACGGGCCGCATCACCACGGAAAGCATCGTGATGCGCGCCAGCAGCGGCACCATCCGCCGGGTGAAGGGAGACCGGCGGGGCGACCCGGCCTGATCCGTGAGCCTGCGGTCTTTTGCCTCTGGCGGGCAGGGCTTTGCCCTGCACCCAGCAGGGAAATGATTTCCCTGCACCCTCTAACTTTGCGTTGCGGAACAACTGCAACGTCGTGCGTGTGATCAGATTCGATTGCCTGCGGCGCAACGTGGCTCTCTCTCCCCGTTGGGGAGAGAGGTGGAGAGAGGGGAGCAACGTTGGGCCTGACCCACCAAACCTCCCCTCACCCACAACCGTCACCCCGGATCAAGTCCGGGGCGACCATGAACTGAGGGGCAGCGCGCTCCCGCCGCTCCCACATGTTAGCGCCCACACGGCCGCCCCTCCCAATCCTGCGATTGACAGCCCTTTGTGCCGGGCTTCATGGCCTGTGCGCGACAGGAGATATTGCGATGGCGAACGAACCCACCTCTTCCAGCCCGTCCCTTGCCGATTGGGAAAAGCTGGCCGCAAAGGAAGTGAAGGGCAAATCCCTCGACTGGCAGACGCCGGAGGGGATCGTGGTGAAGCCGCTGTATACGGCGGCCGATGTAACCGCCGATCCGGGCCTGCCGGGGTTCGCGCCGTTCACGCGCGGCGTGCGCGGCAGCATGTATGCCGGACGGCCGTGGACCATCCGCCAATATGCGGGTTTCTCCACGGCAGAGGAATCCAACGCCTTTTACCGCCGCAACCTTGCCGCCGGGCAGAAGGGGCTGTCCGTCGCCTTCGATCTGGCGACGCACCGGGGCTATGATTCAGACCATCCGCGCGTGGTGGGCGATGTGGGCAAGGCCGGGGTCGCCATCGATTCGGTGGAGGATATGAAAATCCTGTTCGACGGGATTCCGCTGGATCAGATGTCCGTCTCGATGACGATGAACGGGGCGGTCATCCCCATCCTCGCCTTCTTCATCGTCGCCGGTGAGGAGCAGGGCGTCGACAGGAAGCTGCTGGATGGCACCATCCAGAACGACATCCTGAAAGAATTCATGGTGCGGAACACCTATATCTATCCGCCCGAACCCAGCATGCGCATCATTTCCGACATTTTCGGCTATACCAGCCGGGAGATGCCGAAGTTCAACTCCATCTCCATCTCTGGCTATCATATGCAGGAAGCCGGCGCGACGCAGGTGCAGGAGCTGGCCTTCACCATCGCCGATGGCGCCGAATATGTGCGTTACGGCGTGGCATCCGGCCTTGATATCGACAAGTTCGCCGGGCGGCTTTCCTTCTTTTTCGCCATCGGCATGAACTTCTTCATGGAAGTGGCCAAGCTGCGCGCCGCGCGCGTGCTGTGGCACCGGGTGATGACGAAGCTGGGGGCGCAAGACGAGCGTTCGAAGATGCTGCGCACGCATTGCCAGACCTCCGGCGTCTCTTTGACGGAGCAGGATCCGTACAACAATGTGATCCGCACCACGATTGAGGCGATGGCGGCGATGCTGGGCGGCACGCAATCGCTGCACACCAACGCGCTGGACGAAGCCATTGCGCTGCCCACCGATTTCTCCGCCCGGATCGCCCGCAACACGCAGATCGTGATCCAGGAAGAGACGGGGATGACGAAGGTCGTCGATCCGCTGGGCGGCAGCTACTATATCGAGGCGCTGACGCAGGAACTGGTCGACAAGGCGTGGGAGATTATCGAGCGGGTGGAAGCCGATGGCGGCATGGCGAAGGCCGTGGCGGCGGGCTGGCCCAAGGCGATGATCGAGGAAGCGGCAGCCGCGCGGCAGGCGCGGGTGGATCGCGGCGACGATGTGATCGTGGGCGTGAACAAATATCGGCTGGCCAATGAAGACCTGCTGGAAACGCTGGAAGTGGACAACACGAAGGTGCGCGAGGCGCAGATCGCCCGCATCAAAAGGGTGAAGGCGAGCCGGGATCAGGCCGCTTGCGAAGCCGCGCTGGAAGCCTTGCGCGCAGGCGCAGCCGCGCCTGCCAGCCTTGAAAACAACCTGCTGGCGCTGGCGGTGGACGCCGCCCGCGCCCGCGCCACGCTGGGCGAAATCTCGTCCGCGATGGAGGACAGCTTCGCGCGCTATGGCACGGTGCCGACGCCGGTGAGGGGCGTATATGGCGCGCCTTACGCAGGTGACAGCCGTTGGGAACAGGTGGTGTCCGGCGTGGCTGCGGTGGAACGGCGGCTGGGGCGTAAGCCGAAGCTGCTCGTGGCCAAGATGGGGCAGGACGGGCATGATCGCGGCGCGAACGTGATCGCCTCTGCCTTCGGCGACATGGGCTTCGACGTGGTCTCCGGCCCGCTGTTCCAGACGCCGGAGGAAACGGTGGTGCTGGCGCTGGACTCCGGCGTGGACGTGGTGGGCGCATCCTCGCTCGCGGCGGGGCACAAGACGCTGATCCCCGAACTGATCCGCGGCCTGAAAGCCGCCGGGCGCACCGACATCAAGGTGATCGCAGGCGGCGTGATCCCGCCGCAGGATTATGATTATCTGCGCGATGCCGGCGTGCAGGGCATCTATGGCCCCGGCTCCAACGTGGTGGAATGCGCAGCCGATGTGCTGCGGCTGCTGGGGCATAATATGCCGCCGGCGGGCGTGGAGGCGGAAGCGGCGGAGTGACGGGCAGCACGATAGTTCCCGGAAAGGTTGACTTGTAGGGAATTAGATTAGAGTATATGCATGTCGGGCTATACTATAATCTAAAAGGGTAAATATGGATCCGGTTCGAAATCCATTCGCGCCCGGTGCGGGCTCCCAGCCACCGGAACTGGCAGGCAGGGAGGACATTGTTCGTTCTGCAGACACAGCCCTGCAGCGCATCCTGATTGGCAAGCCCGCGCAGTCACAGATGCTTCTTGGCTTGCGAGGTGTTGGGAAGACCGTTCTTCTCAACAAGATCGAGCAAATCGCTGAAGAACACGGCTATTTTACCTCTTTCATTGAGGCGCCGGAAGATCGGAAGCTCGTCGATCTGCTCTACCCGAAAATCCACCAAGTCCTTCGAAAATTGTCACTTGTTGAGGCTGCAAAGGCGGCCACCCATGGTGCCTTGCGGGCGCTTCGCAGTTTTGCCGGGGCGTTCAAGATCAGTGTGGGCGATTTCGAGGTTTCCGTAGATCCAGATCCAGGTGTGGCCGACAGCGGCAACCTGGAATATGACATCACGGAACTTTTCCTGAAAGTTGGAGAGGCAGCTAAGGCAGCCGGAACCGGCTGGACTCTTCTGATTGATGAGGTTCAGTATCTCGAGGCCGAAGAGCTGGGCGCTCTCATCGTGGCGATCCACCGGATTAACCAGAAAGCGCTCCCCGTGCTTCTGTTTGGTGCGGGCCTTCCGGCCATTGCGGCTTTATCCGGAGACGCAAAATCCTATGCGGAAAGGCTTTTTATATTTCCGAAAATTGACGCTCTCTCTGCAGCTGATGCCGCGAACGCGATCCTGCAGCCGATCGAAGAAGAGGGGGAATCCATAGATACAGATACGCTGGATCGGATTGTTCTGTTTACAAAAGGATATCCATATTTTCTGCAGGAGTGGGGGTATCAGGTCTGGAACGCGTCGGAACAATCTCCGATAAGCGTCGATTGTATTGAAGCTGCTCAGGCAGAGGCGCTACGGAGACTGGACGAGGGGTTTTTCAAGGTCAGAATTGACCGCCTTACGCCTAAAGAGAAGGAATATGTGATTGCGATGGCGCGCCTCGGCGTCGGACCCTACCGATCTTCGGACGTCGCAGACGTGCTCGGCGAAAAGCTGACGACTCTTGGCCCGAGGCGCGCGCAGATCATTGCAAAGGGAATGATCTACAGTCCCGCACATGGGGATATCGCTTTCACAGTTCCAATGTTTGACGAGTATCTCAAGCGCCACTGGATTTTGGAATAGCCAAGGCCTTCATCGGCACCAGAATTGTGTAGGGAGACCAACCATGCTGAGGATCGAAGCCCGTCCCCGTGATCTTGGTGGGTTCGAGGTGGCTCGGCTGTTGCCGTTTCACAGCCGTCGGCTGGTGGGGCCGTTTATTTTCTTTGATCATATCGGGCCATCGGAATTCCCGGCGGGTTCGGGGATGGATGTTCGGCCGCACCCGCATATCGGTTTGGCGACAGTGACTTACCTGTTCGAGGGGAAGATTCGGCACAAGGATTCGCTGGGGTCTGATCTGGATATCGGGCCGGGGGCGGTGAACTGGATGACGGCGGGGCGCGGGATTGCGCATTCGGAGCGGACTCCGCCGGATCTGCGGGCGTCCGGGCACAGGCTGCACGGCATTCAGAGTTGGGTGGCACTGCCAAAGGCGGATGAGGAATGTCCGCCGGATTTCGTGCATCATCCCGCCGATACGCTGCCCAGCATCACGATTGATGGCGCGCGGCGCACGCTGATCGCGGGCACGGCGTTCGGGGCGGTTTCGCCGGTGAAGTTCAGCCATCCCAGCTTCTATATCGATGTGGACGCGAAGGCGGGCGCGACAGTGCATCTGCCGCCCGAACATGTCGAACGGGCCATCTATGTGGCGGCGGGGCATGTGACGCTGAACAGTGGCGAGGCGGTGCCTGCCGGCACGATGATCGTGCTGCCCGATGGCGGCGGGGAGGCGTATTTCACGACCGACGAGCCCAGCCGCGTGATGCTGTTGGGCGGTGCGCCGATGGACGGGCCGCGGCTGATCTGGTGGAATCTGGTGGCCAGCGAGCAGCGGCTGATCGACGAGGCAAAGGCCGAATGGAAGGCCGGGCCGTTCGGCGGCCGCTGGCCCGAAATCCCCGGCGAGCATGAGTTTATTCCCCTGCCCGAGTAGGGGGCCTTTGCTTCGCGCGCCGAAACCTCTATCTTCGCGCGCGAAGACTCAACTTCCAGGAGAGACGACCATAAGACCGCCGATGATGAGGCGCCCGATCGGGCCAGCCCCGCAGCCGCTGAACGGCCCGCGCTACAATGAATGGATCAACGTGCCCAAGGTGCGCGTGATCGACGAAAATGGCGAGAACATCGGGGTGATGTACACCCGCGAGGCGTTCGCGATGGCGCAGGAAATCGGACTGGATCTGGTGGAAGTCAGCCCCAACGCCGATCCGCCGGTGTGCAAATTCCTGGATGTCGGCAAGTTCAAATACGAAAGCCAGAAAAAGGCTGCCGCCGCCCGCAAGACCCAGAAGGTGCAGGAGATCAAGGAGATCAAGATGCGCCCGAACATCGACGATCATGATTATGAGACGAAGATGAAGGCGGTGAAGAAGTTCATCGAAGAAGGCGACAAGGTAAAGCTGACGCTGCGCTTCCGCGGCCGGGAACTGGCGCACGGCCAGCTGGGCCTGAAGCTGCTGGAACGTGTGCGCGACGACAGCCTGGATTATGCGAAGATCGAACAGCTGCCGCGCATGGAAGGCCGGCAGATGCTGATGATCATGGCACCGAAGCCAGTCTGAGATACAGAGCTGTGGGAGGGAGAGGCCGGTTCGGGAAAACCCGGGCCGGCCTTTTCGTTGGGCGGGGCGGGGGTGGTTTTTGCGCGCCTCCGGCGGGGAGGGCTCTGCCCTCCACCCGGCAGGGAAATGATTTCCCTGCACCCTCAAAATTCATGTTGCGCCTGAACTCCAACGTCGTGGACGCGACCAGATTCCATTGCCTGCGGCGCTACGAACGCTCTCTTCCCCTGCAAGGCGGAGAGTTGGAGAGGGGGTGTCAGCGGTTGGCCTGATCCACGAACCTCCTCACCAACCACAACCGTCACCCCGGACTTCGGGACCCCGCTTTCTACTCTCACGTTGCCGAAGAACAGCGGAACCCCGGATCAAGTCCGGGGCGACGGGTGGAGAGGCTGGGAGGACACTCTCCAAAGCGCCGCAGGCACTAAACATCCAACTTCCCGCCAAAGCGGAGGGCCTCCACCCCCACCCCAACCCCTCCCCTAAAGCAGGAGGGGCTAAAACGTCGGGGGTGCAGGGGCGTCACGCCCCTGCCGGGGTGAAGGGGTGGAACCCCTTCCAATTTACCTCAGTTCAACGGACCATTGGGATAAACCCCCAGTATCGCAGCGATCAGCAAGGCCGCCGCGACGCAGGCTTGCCGCCAGCGTGGGCCGCCTTCGGTCGGGAGCAGCAGGATTGCCAAGCCCAGCAGGATGGCCTTCAACGCGACATGGGGCGGCAGCGGCACGCCGTGGCGGAGGGCGGCTGCGCCCAGTGCGATCCAGAAGCCCGCCAGCGTGCAGGCGGACAGGCGGCCGGGGATATGGCGCGGCATGGCGGCTATTGCCAGCGAGAGGAGGGCGATGAGGATTACTGCCTTGTCGGCTGCATCCGGCCAGTGCCCGCTGGCTTTCAGCCACGGCAGCAACAGCGCTGATAGCAATGCAGCGAGCGCGGCCTGCAGATGGGCGGGGGCGCGATTGATGGTGGGTTGCGTTGCCATCATGGCCGCGAGCAGCAGCCAGCCGAGGCCCAGCGTGGGGTGTAGCCAGCCGGGAAGCAGGGAATAGTCTGGCAAACACGGCTCCGGGGCGGGATCGGGATGAGGCGGGTGCTGCTTACTGACTTGCCGCTCGACATTTGTGAAGGGCTGGGGCAGTCCCCGCGGTCTGCCCCCCGGTGGGCGATAGGCTGGAGACGAGATGCGCGCGGTTTGGCTGAGTGGCTTGAGCCTGTTGGCGGTGACCCCGGTTTGGGCAGGCGAGGGGCCTGCGTCTCCGCAGTCGCTGACGATCCTGTCGGCTGATGATTTGTCTCTGCGCGGCGACCCGTGGACGCTGGCACCGGACGCGCGGGTGCCGGGTTTGCTGGGGCTGGCTGTTCCCGGCACCGGCGTGCGCGGCTGGGCGTTGCGGGGGCTATCCAACGCCCGCAGCATCGCGCCGCTCGATCCGGCGCTGGGGGTGTTCGTGGATGGCGTGCCGCTGGGCCGGATCGATGGCGAGGCGTTCGCCCTGTTCGATCTGGATCAGGTGACGGTGCGGCGCGGTGGGCAGGGCGCTTTGCTGGGGCGTGGCACGAGCGCGGGGGCGCTGGATATCCGGCTGGCCGCGCCGGCGAAGGAATTCGGCGGTTTTGTCGGCGGCGCGTGGGGCCAGTGGGACCGCAAGATGGTGCGCGGATCGGTGGATGTGCCGCTGGGCGCGCTGGGGCTGAAGGTTTCCGCCTATGTGTCTGATGACGACGGCGTGGTGCGCAATCGGGTGACCGGCCAGAAGCTGAATGACGAGGACCGCGCCGGAATCCGGCTCGCCGCGCGGCTGACGCCGCTGGAGACGGTCGATTGGGCTGTCGCGGTGGCCTATACGCAGGACAAGGGCGAGAATATCCTGAGCTTCGGCTGCAACCCCGCAGACCCGAGCGCCTGCCGGGGCTGGAGCTCAACCACGGGCATGGTGACGACGCGGATTCGCGGCGGGCAGCCGCAATATTCGCTGCCGGTTTCCGGCGACAAGGCCGATCAGGTGCTGGGCCGGGTGGAGGCGACGACGCTGGTCACGTCGCGGCTGGCGTGGACGGGCGAGGCGCTGGAGGTGGCGCTGATCTCCGGCTTTGTGGACACGCGGGAGAACAGCGGGCTGGATTTCGCCGATGGGCGCGCGCTGCCGACTGCGGCGGTGCCGAACCCGCCGGTGCGCGGCTTCACGAACGGCGGATATGCGGTGCTGA
Source organism: Sandaracinobacter neustonicus (assembly GCF_006385875.1). Classification (GTDB taxonomy): domain Bacteria; phylum Pseudomonadota; class Alphaproteobacteria; order Sphingomonadales; family Sphingomonadaceae; genus Sandaracinobacteroides; species Sandaracinobacteroides neustonicus. Next base: position 20,553 of record NZ_VFSU01000026.1, read on the forward strand.
CGGACAGCGGTTCGCAGCAGATGAGCCAGGAATTGCGCGTGTCTGGCCGCCTGCTGGACGGTGCGCTGGGCTGGACCGTGGGCGGGCAATTGCTGGACGGCGATGACCGGCTGGACACCGCCGACATGCAGACGCTGGAAAATGGCACCGCCGCCGGGCTGCCGCGCCTGCTGGCGGACCGGGTGGTGCGCAGCAGTAGCAAGGCGCTGGCGGGCTTTGCCGACGCCAGCTTCACCAGCGGCGCGCTGCGGCTGGAAGCGGGGGTGCGCTACACCGACGAGGAGCGGCGGCTGACCTCGCTTTCGCAGTCCGCCTGTGGCCCGGCGGGGTGCCTAAGCCTCGCCACGGTGCCGGGCAAGCTGACGAGCGGGGTGTGGACCCCGCGCGCGGCGGCCAGTTTCGAAGTGATGGACGGGCTGAGCCTGTTTGCCTCTGCCGCGCGCGGCTATCGCCCCGGCGGCTGGAATGTGCGGGCGGTGACTCCGGCGGCGTTCACGGCTTATGCGCCCGAAACGGCCTGGACTTATGAGGGCGGCGTTGCGGCTGCGGCGTTCGAAGGGCGGCTGTCTGCGCGGGTCACCGGCTTCCTGCTGGATGTGCAGGATATGCAGGGCTCCGGCGCGGCGGTGATTGGCGACGTGCCGCAATTCTGGGCGGGCACGCTGGCGGATTACCGCAATCAGGGGGTGGAGCTGGAACTGGGTGCGCAGCCGATCGCCGCGCTGAACCTGCACGCCAATCTGACGGTGCAGAACGCGCGCTATCGCCGCAATGCCGCTGTGGACGCGCAGATCGCGCAGTGCGCGGGCGGCACAGGCCCTTCCACGGCCTGCGGTGTGGGCGCGGTGACAGCGAGTGGCGAACTGGCGGACCCGGCCTTCGCGCCGGACCTGACGGCGGGTTTCGGTGCGCGCTATGATCTGCCGATCCCGACGGCCGGGATCATCTTCTCGCCGAGCGTGGATTTCAGCTGGCGCAGTCGTTTCGAAACCGACACAGCCAACCTGTCCGCCTCCACCGGCGCGCACATGCTGATGGACGCAGCCATCGCCATCGAAACCGACGACAAGGCGTGGCTGATGACGCTGAGCTGCCGCAATTGTCTGGACGAGGATGCGGGCGAAGCGAGCCTGCTGGGCTGGACCTATCCGGTGAACCCGCGCAGCTGGATGGTGACGGCGCGGCGGCAGTTTTAGGCTGGGCTCGTTGTTGTGAGGTGACAGAAACCAAGGGCTCTGCCCTTGGAACCCGGCAGGGAGCTGTGCTCCCTGCACCCACATTTTTAGGGTCATCTGAGAGATTGGGTGGCCGGCTGGGGTTATTGCCTGCGGCGCTTTTGGTTGCGCATGTTTCGCTGTTGCGGATCAGGCCCGGCGGTGACACCCCCTCTCCATCTCTCCCCCTTGCAGGGGGAGAGGGCTTCGGTGCGCCGCAGGCAATGGAATCTGATCACTCGCGCGGCGCTGGAGTTCAGGCGCAACGCAAAGTTAGAGGGTGCAGGGAAATCATTTCCCTGCCGGGTGCAGGGCAGAGCCCTGCCCGCCGGAGGCAAAAAGCTGCCCGCGCGGCGCGCAAAATCTCCACCCCCAAACACCCCGCTTGCGGCCCCCCCGGCGGCGGGGCTACGCTCGCGGGCGTGATGAACCTGCTTCTTTGGGCCGTGATCGGCTATCTTCTGGGCTCCATTCCGTTCGGGCTGATCCTGACGCGCTTGTCTGGCGGGGGGGATATTCGCGATATCGGTTCTGGCAATATCGGCGCGACCAACGTGTTGCGCACGGGCCGGAAGGATATTGCGGCGGCGACTTTGGCGCTGGATGCCGCGAAGGGGGCCGTCGCGGTGTGGCTGGCGGGGCGTTACGGGCCGGAGTTTGCGCCGCTGGTTGCGGCGGTGGGGGCCTTTGCCGGGCATGTGCATCCGGTGTGGCTGAAGTTCAAAGGCGGCAAGGGCGTGGCGACCTTGCTGGGGATTTGCCTGGGCTTCAGCTTCTGGGCGGCGCTGGGGTTTGCGGCGGCCTGGCTGGGGGTGGCGGCGCTGACGCGGATTTCTTCGGTGGGCGGTATGTCTGCCGGGTTCGCGGCGGCGGTGGTGTTGGGGATTGTGGGGCTGCCTTATGCCGGGGCAGTTGTGGCGCTTTTGTCCTTGTGGGTGTTGTGGACGCATCGGGAGAATATCGCGCGGCTGAAGGCCGGGACTGAGCCGCGGATCGGCGCGAAATCTTGAATCTGCTGCCGTCGGCAGAGCGGCAGGCCCGGTTGCGGCTGGCGCGGACGGATGGCGTGGGGCCGGTGGCGTTTCGCCAGCTGATGGCGCGGCATGGCAGCGCGGCGGCGGTGCTGTCGGCGGAGCGTCGGGATTGGGCGGAGACTGGCGCGGCCGAGGCGGAGATGGCGGCGGCCGAGGCGGTAGGCGCGCGGCATGTGTTTTTGGGCGAGGCGGAGTATCCGCCGTTGCTGGCTGAACTGGCCGATCCGCCGCCCTTGTTGCTGATGGCCGGCGATGCGGCGTTGGCGGCGCGGCCCGTGGTGGCGATGGTGGGCGCGCGCAACGCCAGTGCAGCGGGGCGGGCGCTGGCGTTCGAACTGGCGCTGGCGCTGGGCGAGGCGGGCTGGGTGGTGGCCTCCGGGTTGGCGCGCGGGATTGATGCGGAGGCGCATCGCGGGGCGCTGACGACCGGGACGATTGGCTGCGTGGCGGGCGGGGTGGATATTGCTTATCCGCCGGAGAATGCGCCGTTGCAGGAACGGATTGCGGTGGGCGGGCTGATCATCTCGGAACTGCCGCCCGGCACGGAGCCGCAGGCGCGGCATTTCCCGCGCCGCAACCGGCTGATTGCAGGCGTGGCGCGCGGGCTGATCGTGATCGAGGCGGCCGCGGGATCGGGCAGCCTGATCACCGCGCGGCTGGCGGCGGAGGCGGGGCGCGAGGTGATGGCGGTGCCGGGGCATCCGAAGGATCCGCGCTCGGCCGGCGGGAACAATCTAATCCGGCAGGGGGCGGTTCTGGTGGAGACGGCGGCGGATGTGCTGGCGGCGCTGAGCCCGTTCGCGCTGATGGATCAGCCTGCGCGCGAGCCGGTGCGGCCGCGCCGGGCGGCGGCGGTTCGGGCGGCGGCGGTGGCTGAAAGCCCCGTGGATGCGCCACAGGGCGGGCTGCTGGAACTGCTTTCCGTGAGCGGGGTGGCGATGGACGAGGTGGTGCGCGCATCCGGCCTTCCGGCGGCGGACGTGCAGGCGGCGCTCGCCGATCTGGAGATCGAGGGGCAGGTGGTCCGGCTGGCGGGCGGCAGGGTCGCCCGGCTGGCCTAGGTTGTTTTGGGGCGGGGGCATCGCTATGTCGCGCCCCCCAAGAAGGGATTGTAATGGATCTGGTCATCGTCGAGTCGCCGGCCAAGGCCCGGACGATCGAAGGATATCTCGGCGGAAACGCGAAGGTTCTCGCGAGCTTCGGCCATGTGCGCGACCTGCCCGCCGTGGATGGCAGCGTGGACCCCGCGCATGATTTTGCCATGCAGTGGGAGGTGTCTGCCGATCGCTCGAAGCAGCTGAAGGCGATCACCGATGCCGCCAAGGCTGCCGACCGTGTGGTGCTGGCGACCGACCCTGATCGCGAGGGGGAGGCGATCAGCTGGCATCTGGCCGAAGTGCTGCGGCAGAAAAAGGCGGTGCCCAAGGGGGGGATGCAGCGCATCACCTTCAACGCCATCACCAAGGATGCCGTGAAGGCGGCGATGGCCGCCCCGCGCGATATCGATCAGCCGCTGGTGGATGCCTATCTGGCGCGCCGGGCGCTGGATTATCTGGTTGGGTTCACCCTCTCCCCCGTGTTGTGGCGCAAGCTGCCCGGCGCGAAGAGTGCGGGGCGCGTGCAATCGGTGGCGCTGCGGCTGATCGTGGAGCGCGAGCGCGAGATCGAAATCTTTACCCCGCAGGAGTATTGGACGGTGGAGGCCAGCATGAAGGCCGCCTCCGGCCATATGTTCCCCGCGCGGCTGACGGCGCTGGCAGGCAAAAAGCTGGACAAGTTCGGCCTGCCCACCGAGGCGAACGCGGAAGAGGCGCGCGCCATCGTGGAGGCCGCGAGCTTCTCCGTTTCGGCGGTGGATCTGAAGACGGTGGTGCGCAATCCTGCCCCGCCCTTCACCACATCGACCTTGCAGCAGGAAGCCTCGCGCAAGCTGGGGCTGGGCGCGCAGCAGACGATGCGCACGGCGCAGACGCTGTATGAGGCCGGGCACATCACCTATATGCGGACCGACGGCGTGGCGATGGACGGCAGCGCCATCAACGCCGCGCGCGACATGGTGATGGAGCGCTATGGCCGGGATTATGTGCCGGAACGCCCCCGCGCTTACTCGGTGAAGGCGAAGAATGCGCAGGAGGCGCATGAAGCGATCCGCCCGACCAACTTCACCAAGACGGCGGGCGGGCTGCACCTGTCTGACATGGAAGCGCGGCTGTATGATTTGATCTGGAAGCGGGCGGTTGCCTCGCAGATGGCATCCGCCCAGCTGGAGCGCACCACGGTGGACCTGCTGGCGGATGACGGCAGCGCCGAACTGCGCGCGACCGGAACCGTGGTGGTGTTTCCGGGGTTCCTCACGCTCTATGCCGAAGGCACGGACGATCTGGATGAAGAGGATGGCAGCCGCCTGCCCAAGCTGCTCGCCGGGGAGCGGCCGCAGACGCAGGAGGTGACGAAGGCGCAGCATTTCACCCAGCCGCCGCCGCGCTATTCCGAAGCGTCGCTGGTGAAGCGGATGGAGGAGCTGGGGATCGGCCGGCCGTCCACCTATGCCTCGATCATTCAGGTGCTGAAGGATCGCGACTATGTGGTGCTGGAACAGAAGCGCTTCCGCCCGCAGGAGAAGGGACGGCTGGTGACAGCCTTCCTTGAGCGTTTCTTTGAGCGCTATGTCGGCTATGATTTCACCGCGGGCCTTGAAGGCCAGCTCGACGATATTTCGGCGGACAAGGCGAGTTACCTGCAGGTGCTTCGTGACTTCTGGGCGGATTTCCAGCCGCGCGCGGAGGATGTGAAGGCGCAGAAGCCGTGGGACGTGGAAAAGGCGCTCGATGAGTATCTGGCCCCGCACCTGTTCCCGCCGCGCGCCGATGGCGGCGATCCGCGCGCCTGCCCCAGCTGCGGCGACGGGCGGCTGGCGCTGAAAGTGGGCAAGTTCGGGCCGTTCATCTCCTGCTCCAACTATCCCGAGTGCAAATTCACCCGGCAGTTTGCGAGCGCCAACGGCGACGATGCCGGGCCTTCGACACTGGGCGATGATCCGGCGACGGGCCTGCCGGTGGAGGTGAAATCGGGCCGCTTCGGCCGCTATGTGCAATCGGGCGAGAAGCGCAGCTCCATCCCAAAGGACATGGGCGACCTGGATCTGCCCGGCGCGCTGAAGCTGCTGAGCCTGCCGCGCGAGGTGGGGCTGCACCCGGAGACGGGGCTGCCCATCGTGGCGAACCTTGGCCGTTACGGCCCCTATCTGCTGCACGACGGCAAATATGCGAATCTGAAGGACACGGCCGACCTGTTCGAGATCGGCATGAACGCAGCCGTGGTGAAGCTGGCGGAACCGAAGGGCGGGCGTGGGCAGCGCACGCCTGCCGAGCCGCTGGCGGTGCTGGGCGCGCACCCGGAAACCGGGGTTGAAGTGAAGGTGCTGAACGGGCGGTTCGGCCCCTACATCACCGATGGCAGCGTGAATGCGAACGTGCCCAAGGCCACGGACCCGAAGGCGGTGACGCTGGAGCAGGCGGTGGAATTGCTGGCCGAGCGGGCGGCGCGTGCGCCTGCCAAGGGCAAGAAGAAGGCGCCTGCCAAGAAAGCCCCGGCGAAGAAGCCTGCGGCGAAGAAAGCTGCTCCGAAAAAGAAGGCCTCCGCTTGAGCCTGCCCGACCGGGAGGCGATCCTCGCCTTCATCCGGCAGACGCCGGGCGCTGTCGGCAAGCGCGAAATCGCCCGCGCCTTCGGCCTGCACGGCGAACAGCGCGACGCGCTGAAGCAGTTGCTGGCGGAGATGCAGGAGGATGGGCTGCTGGACAGCGGGCCCGGCCGTTCGCTGCACCGCGCGGGGCATCTGCCGCGCGTGACGGTGCTGGTCGTGCAGTCGGCTGACGCGGGCCGGGTGATCGCCTCGCCGGAGAAGTGGGAGGGCGAAGGCCCGCCGCCGCGCGTGCTGATCGGCGCGGGCAGTGGCCGCCCGGGCGCGACCCGGCGCGAACGGTTTGAAGCGGGCGACCGGCTGCTGACGCGGATCGAGGGCGAGCCGCCGAAATATCTGGGCACCGTCATCAAGAAGATCGCGCGCGGGCAAACCACGATCATGGGCATCGTCCGCAAGGATGAGCGCGGCGGGCTGATGCTGCGCCCGCTGGATAAGCGCGAGCGGCGCAGCTGGCCGATTCATCACAGCGTGGACGTGCTGCCCGGCGAAATGGTGCGGGCGGAACTGAAAGGCTCCGGCACGCGCACGGCGGCGCATGTCACCGCCCGGTTGGGCGACCCGTTTGCCGCTGACGCCTCTTTGTCGGACATTGCGATTGCGGAAAAAGGCATCCCTTCCGAATTCCCTGATGATGTGTTGCGCGAAGCCGAGCGCGCCTCCCGGCTGTGGGCCGGGGTGGAGCAGGGCGAGGATCATAAGCGCGAGGACTGGCGCGACATCCCCCTCATCACCATCGATCCGACAGACGCGCGCGACCATGACGACGCCGTCTGGGCCGAGCCGCATGACGGCGGCTGGACGCTGCTGGTGGCCATCGCTGACGTCAGCTGGTTCGTATTGCCCGGCAGCCCGCTGGACCGGCAGGCGTTTGATCGCGGCAACAGCGTCTATTTTCCCGATCAGGTGGTGCCGATGCTGCCCGAAGCGCTGTCGGCAGACGCCTGCAGCCTGAAGGCCGGAACCGACAAGGCCGTGCTGGCGGCGCGCATGGAGGTGGGCAAGGACGGCGAGATCATCGGCGCGTCGTTCCACCGCGCGCGGGTGCGGATCGCCGCCAATCTTGCCTATGAGGAAGCGCAGGCGGTGATGGACGGCCGCGCCGACAATGCGTTGAAAGAGCCGGTGCTGGAGCCGCTGTGGGCCTGCTGGCATGCGCTGGCCAAGGCGCGCGCCAAGCGGGAGCCGCTGGAGCTGGACCTGCCGGAAAAGCGTGTGATTCTGGACGGTGAAGGCCGGGTGAAGGGTATCGCGGTGCGCGAGCGCTTCGACGCGCACCGGGTGATCGAGGATATGATGATCGCCGCCAATGTCGCCGCCGCGAAAGCGCTGGAAGCGAAGAAGGCCCCGGTGATGTATCGCGACCATGAAGTGCCGTCGCGTGAGAAGCTGAACAGCCTGAAGGAATATCTGGCCACCCTGCGCATCAGCTTCGCGCTTGGGCAGGTGATCAGGCCCGCCACCTTCAACCAGATCACCAAAAAGGCCGAAGGTCGGCCGGACGCCACCGAAATCTCCGAAGCGGTGCTGCGCAGCCAGACGCAGGCCTATTATTCCCCGCGCAACGAAGGGCATTTCGGCCTCGCGCTGGGCAGTTACGCGCATTTCACCTCGCCCATCCGCCGCTATTCCGACGTGCTGGTGCACCGCGCCCTCGTCAGCGCCTACAAGCTGGGGCCGGGCGGCCTGCCGGACGGATCGGACAAGCGCTTCGCCGCCATCGGCGAGCATATCAGCTTCACCGAACGCCGCGCCATGGAGGCCGAGCGCGAAACGCTGGACCGCTATATCGCCCGCCACCTCGGCAATCATGTGGGGCAGGTGGTGCGCGCCCGAATCTCCGGCGTGCAGGCCTTCGGCTTTTTCGCCACCGTGGACGGAATCGGCGGCGACGGCCTCGTGCCCGTGAGTGCGCTGGGCGAGGAACGCTTCCGATTCGACGAAGCCGGGCGTTATCTGGAAGGGGCGGAATCCGCCACCCGCTACGCCCAAGGTCAGCGGCTGGAGCTGCGGCTGGAAGAAGCCGACCCGGTGACGGGCAGCTTGCGCTTCTCCATCCCGGGTGTGGAGCCCTCTGAACGGCATGTATCCCGCATCCGCCGCGATGGGCGCGGGGGCGGTGCGAAACGTGGCGGGCCGCCGCCGGGGGTGCGGCGCGGGCGGAAGCGGTAGCTTGGCGCGCTGAGCGGGGATGGGGGCTTTTGCGCGCTGCGCGTGGAACTTGGACCTTCGGTTTTTTGCCTCCGGCGGGCAGGGAAATGATTTCCCTGCACCCTCTAACTTTGCGTTGCGGCCTACCCGTCGCGCCGTGTGTGTGATCAGATTCGATTGCCTGCGGCGCTACGCCGCTCTCTCCCCCTGCAAGGGGGAGAGATGGAGAGGGGGTGTCAACGCCGGGCCTGATCCGCTGACATTCCGACAAATACAACCGTCACCCCGGACTTGATCCGGGGTCCAGCTGGTCTTCGGCAACGTCAGAACAGAAAAGCGGGGCCCCGGATCAAGTCCGGGGCGACGAGTGGAAAAGTGGCGGGCAGCCCTCAAAGCGCCGCAGGCAACAACCCTAACCTCGCGCCAAGCGGATGGCCCCCACCCCAACCCCTCCCCTAAAGGAGGAGGGGCTAAAAAAAACGTTGGGGGTGCAGGGGAATCATTCCCCTGCCGAGGGAGTTTGAGGGAGCAGAGCTCCCCCAACAGCAACCTCACCGCCCCCACACCGCCCACCGGGCTTGACCTTGCGGGTGATTCTGCCTTAAGGCCGCGCCCTTTCCCGGAAGGCTGTGCCTGCCGGGCCTTATTTTTTGGTTCGAGGACATCATGGCGAAGCCGACGACGGTCAAGATCAAGCTGGTGAGCACGGCGGAAGAATCGGGTTACTATTATGTGACCAAGAAGAACCCGCGCACGCAGACCGAGAAGCTGTCTTTCCGCAAATATGACCCCGTCGTGCGCAAGCATGTCGAGTTCAAGGAAGCGAAGATCAAGTGAAGTCGGCTGCGATCAGCGCGCAGCGCTGACTCGCAGACTCGACGAAACGATCGGCCGGCCGGGCGATGGCCCTCAGGCCATCGAACCGGTCCGACGTCACGGCGCGGCTTTGCCGCGCCTTTTCTTTTTCCTTTCGTTCTCTGCCCGTGCATCCCGCCGCTTGGCCCCTGCCCTCAGGCCCGCTACAGCCCAACTCCATGGATGCCACGCTCGCCTTGCAGGCCCTCGCCGCGATCATTGCCGACGAGCCTTTGCGCGAGCGATTTCTGGCGCTGACCGGCTATGACGGCGACACCATCCGTGCCCGCGCCGGTTCGGCGGATATGGCGCAGGCGGTTTCGGAGTTCCTTTCTGGCCATGAGCCGGACCTGTTGCGGATTGCCGGGACGCTGGGCGTGAAGCCGGAGGCGCTGACAGCATGAAGCCGATCCTGATCCTCGACTGCGACGAGGTGATTCTGGAGTTTGCCGGGCCGTTCCAGCGCTGGCTGCGCGACGCGCATGACATCGAACTGCGCTTCGACAGTTTCGCGCTGGCGGGCAATATGCGCCACCTGTCTGACGGGCGGCTGGTGGAGATGGCGGATTTCCCCCCGCTGCTGGATGGGTTTTTCGCCGAAGGACAGCATTTGCAGCTGCCCGCCGAACAGGCGCTGGAATCGCTGACTGAACTGCGGCGCGACATGGATATCGTGGTGCTGACGAACATTCCGGCCGCCTATCGCGACATCCGCACTGAGATGCTGCACGGGCTGGGGCTGGATGTGCCGGTGCATGCCAATGATGGCCCAAAGGGCCGGATGATCAAGGAACTGGCGGGCGACCGCCGTGCCGTGTTCGTGGATGATCTGCCGCCGCATCATGAAAGCGCGGCCAAACATGCGCCGCATGTGGGCCGCCTGCACATGGTGGCCGACGAGCAGCTGCGCGGGCTGATCCCGGCTGCGCCGCATGCGCATGTGCGAATGGACCGCTGGGCCGATGCCCGGCACTGGATCAGCGACTGGATGGAAGGACGTAACGCATGAGCATTGAAGACCGGCTGAAGGAACTGGGCCTCGAACTGCCCGCCGCAGCCGCCCCGGTCGCCTCTTATGTGCCCGCGGTTGAGGCGGACAATATGCTCTATGTGTCTGGCCAGATCAGCTTTGCGGCGGACGGCAGCCTGATCAAGGGTCGTCTGGGCGAGGATATGGATGTGGCGGCCGGGCAGGCGGCGGCCGAACGCTGCGCGCTGATGATCATCGCGCAGGTGAAGCAGGCGCTGGGCGGCAGCCTTGGCCGGGTGGAGCGGATCGTGAAGCTGGGCGTGTTCGTGCAGTGCACGCCGGATTTCACGCAGCAGCCGGAAGTGGCGAACGGCGCGTCTGACCTGTTCGTGACGGTTTTCGGCGAGGCCGGGAAACATGCGCGCGCGGCCGTGGGTGTGCCCGCTTTGCCGCGCGGGGTGGCGGTGGAAGTGGATGCCGTCATCCAGCTGCGCTGAGATGACGGAGGCCGTCGCCCGTCTCGTGGGGGCCGCGACGGATATCGCGGCGGCCGACTGGGACGGGCTGGCGGGCCGGGACAATCCCTTTGCCTGCCACGCCTTTGCAACCGCGCTGGAGGAGTCGGGCAGCGCCTCCACCCGCGCCGGGTGGCAGCCTTTGCATATCGTGGTGGATGGGCCGGATGGCCGCCCGGCGGGGATTTTGCCCGGCTATCTGAAAAGCCACAGCCAGGGCGAATATGTGTTCGATCATGGCTGGGCGGACGCCTGGCACCGGTCCGGGCTGAATTATTACCCGAAATTGCAGCATGCGACGCCCTTCACCCCCTGTTCGGCCCCGAAGCTGCTGGCGCGGGACCCGCAGGCGCGAGCGCTGCTGATCGCCGCGAGCGAAACTCTGGTGGGCAATCATGAATTGTCCGGCGCACACGCCACCTTCCTGACGGATGCAGACGCCGACAGTTTCGAGGCCGTAGGCTGGATGGAGCGCAATGACATCCAATATCATTGGCTGAATGCGGGCTATGCGGGGTTCGACGATTATCTGGGGGCGCTGGCGTCTAAAAAGCGCAAGGTCTTGCGCAAGGAGCGGGAGGCGGCGCTGTCTGCCGTCGACGAAATCGTCTGGCTGACGGGCAGCGACCTGACGGAATCGGCATGGGACAGCTTTTGGGATTTCTATCAGGACACCGGCAGCCGCAAATGGGGCCGTCCCTATCTGACGCGCGACTTCTTCAGCCTGATCGGCGAGCGAATGGCGGATCGCATCCTGCTGATACTGGCGATGCGCGGCGGCCGCGCCATTGCCGGCGCGTTGAACTTTCTGGGGCATGACACGATCTTCGGCCGCCAATGGGGCTGCACGGAGGAGGTGCCCTTCCTGCATTTCGAGCTGTGCTACCATCAGGCGATCGACTTTGCCTGCCAGCATGGGTTGTCGCGCGTGGAGGCGGGGGCGCAGGGGCAGCACAAGATCGCGCGCGGTTATCGGCCGGTGCTCACCCGCTCCATGCATTTCATCCGCGATGCGCGGTTCCGCGAGGCGGTGGCGGATTTTCTGGCCCGCGAACGCCCGGCGCTGGCGGCGGAAGCGCTGGCGTTGGCGGAAGGGCTGCCGTTCCGGACGGAGGCGGAATTGCCGATTGCATGAAAGCGCGCAATCCGGGCAGGGATGTCGAGGCATGGGCTGCCCGGTTCAGGGCGGACAATGGGTTTGAAGGGGGAAAATAGGATGATCCGGCACAGGAAATTCGGCGCGATCGCGATGCTGGCGTTGCTGGGGGCGTGCGCCACGACCGCGCCCGCGCCGCTGGTGCCACCTGTGACGGTGGCGGCGGTGGGGCAGATCAGCCCAGCGCTGCCTTATCCGAAGGGCTATCTGGCACCGTCCGCTTTGCCGGACAGTCTGGCGCTGCTGCCGCCGCCGCCCGCGCCGGGAAGTGTGGCCATGGAGGCCGATCAGGAGGCTTTCCGTGAAGGAGTCGCGGCCTCGCCCGAGCGATTCGCGCTCGCCACGTCCGACGCCGACCTGCACTGGCCGCATGCGGTGCAAAGCTATGAGCAGGTGGTGGGCTTCTCCCTGTCTGACGGGACGAAGCCGCACACCGAAATGTTGCTGCGCCGCGCGCTGACGGATGCTGCGATGTCCACCAGCAAGGCCAAGGCCAATTATCAGCGCGTGCGCCCCTTCGTGCTGAACAAGGTGCAAAGCTGCACCCCGGCCGACGAAGCCTCGCTCAGCAAGGACGGCTCCTACCCGTCTGGCCATACCGCCATCGGCTGGATGCTGGCGCTGGTGCTGACGGACCTTGTGCCCGCGAAAACGGACGCGTTGCTGAAGCGCGGCTATGAGTTTGGCGACAGCCGGATCGTCTGCCGCGTGCACTGGAAAAGCGACACGGTCGCCGGGCGTGTGATGGCCTCTGCCACCTTCGCGCGGCTGCAGGCGGACCCGGTGTTTCAGGCGCAGCGAGAGCTGGCGCGGGCGGAACTGGCGAAGCAGGCGGCGCGCTGAGGATGCGCGCGGCCATGCGAGTGTTCGATTTCAACCGCGCCATCGCGCGCACCCCCGGCGAAACGGTGATCCACGGCCTGCGTGCGGGGGATCAGCCAGACCCGAGCTTCGAAGGCGTGTTGCGCGAACATGCGGCTTACCTCGCCGCACTGCGTTCGGCGGGGGTTGAAGTGACGTTATTGCCTGCGCTGCCGGAGTTTCCCGATTCGATGTTCGTGGAGGATCCGGCGCTCGTCTTTCCCGAAGGCGCGATCCTGTTGCGGCCGGGTGCGCCCAGCCGTGAACATGAAGCGGCCCATCTTGCGCCCGAACTGAACAGCCATTTCGCTGAGGTGCTGGACCTGCCCGAAGGCCATGCCGACGGCGGCGACGTGCTGCTGACCCCGGGCGGCCGCGTGTTCATCGGCCTGTCCGCGCGCACGGATGCCGCCGGCGCGGCAGCGTTGATCCGACAACTGGATCGGCTGGGCTACAAGGGCGAGATCGCCCACACCCCGCCCGGCACGCTGCACCTGAAAACCGCCTCGTCGCTGATCGACGAGGAGACGATTCTCGCGACCGAGGCACTGGCCGCCAGCGGGGTGTTCAACGGCTTCCGCGTGCTGACCGTGCCAGCGGGCGAAGAAGGTGGTGCCAATGTGCTGCGCGCCAACGCCCACTTGCTGACCGGCAACCGCTATCCCCGGACACTGGAGATGCTGGACCGATTCGGCGCGAAGCTGATCCCGCTGGAGGTGGAACAGATCAGCCGAATCGACGCCGGGCTGACGTGTATGTCGTTGCGGTGGTGGGCTGGGGTGTAGGGTTGGGGGGCGGCGCTCGGGGCGTTTTTTGCCTCCGGCGGGCAGGGAAATGATTTCCCTGCACCCTCTGACTTTGCGTCGCGCTCCACTCCAGCGCCGTGCAAGTGATCAGATTCGATTGCCTGCGGCGCTACGTGGCTTTCTCTCCCCGTTGGGGAGAGAGGTGGAGAGAGGGGGGCAACGTTGGGCCTGATCCACCAGCTTCCCCACCCCACCCGCTCAGCCTGAGCTTGTCGAAGGCCCCAGAGAAGCCCACCAACCTCTCCACCCACCTCTCCGCCCGTCACACCGGACTTGATCCGGGGTGACGGGTGGAGCACGCCCCAAAGCGCCGCAGGCTATCAAACATCCGCCAGCCCAACCTCGCCGATGGACCTGATAATGTGGGTGCAGGGAGCACGGCTCCCTGCCGGGGTGAAGGGGCAGAGCCCCTTCGAGTCTGTGTTTGTCGCCATTCGGCGGCCGACGCGCAAAGCCGCTACGGTCGATTCGCGATCAGGTGTCGGAATTGTTGGCGTCTTCGTCTGCGCCGCTGGCGGAGGAGAAGAAGGCGAGGCCCATGAGGGCGGCTGTGAGCATCAGCGAGCCGATGATGGCGAAGATGACGGCCCCGATGAAGGGGAGCGGGGTTGGGGTTCCGGTGAGTCGGAAGACGATGAAGGCGAGCGCGGTGACCAGCAGGCTGGCGGCGGCGGCGGCTTTCATGAGGCGCGCGAATCGGATGCGGGCTTGCGCGAGTCGCTGTTCGCGATTGCGGGGGATTTGGGGGCCGGGGTTCATGCCTTTTCAATTCTCCCCTTTTGAGCGACATTCAAGGCGGGAGAAGAGGGAAAGGAGGGTGCCGGTGATGGCGATTGCGTCCATTTTGCGGGGCAAGGGCTCCGATGTTGCGGCGGTTGAGCCTGATTCGACGATTTCCGAGGTGGTGGAGCGGCTGGTTCAGCGGCGAATCGGCGCTTTGCTGGTGATCGAGCTGGGGGAACCGGTGGGAATCGTGTCGGAGCGGGATGTGGTGCGTTGTCTGGGTTTGCATGGGGCGGAGGCGCTTCACATGCGCGCGCGCGACGTGATGACCGCGCCGTTGATCACGATTTCGCCGGACGATTCGATCCCCGATGCGATGGAATTGATGACGGATCGGCGGATTCGGCACCTTCCCGTGCTCGATTCGGGGCGTTTGGTGGGCCTTGTTTCGATCGGAGACCTAGTGAAGCGCCGGATCGAGGAGGCGGAGCAGGAAGCCTCTGCTTTGAAGGATTATATTACGACGGCTTGAAACTGATCGAAAATTGCGTAAATCTGGGCGTCTGGCCCGGTTTCCGAGCTCGTCGCGAAAAAAGTGACGGTTTGGCGAAGGTGTTGGAAAAAACTTGTTGACCGGGGCGGCGGCCATCGCCATAAGCCGCCTCACAGTCGACGGCGACAACGACGGCAGGCGCTACGGTGCCTCGCCGGGTTTTCCAGTCTCGGGGTTCTGCCTCGGTCGGAAAACTTCCTCGGAAGAGGGACCGTGTTGCTGTTGAGCTCTCAACAAGCCGAGAGGTTTGGCCGGTAAGTCTAACAGACCGGTGAGGGTATCTGTCGCTCTTTCTCATTGTTGGTTTAGATGAAGGGACATGTGGACGGCGGTCCCACGTCCGAGGCTTCAAGGCTCGGTGTCGTGGTACTAAGTTCGTCTATATGTCTCAACGCATACGCTTGTGGAGGCCGATTGAGAAATTGGCTTCAATACAAAGTTAGTAGACGTTGTGCAGAAGATGAGCTCCTTGAAACGGGCTTTCATTCGGAAATTCCATCCGGGTGATTGTTCGGAAATGAACTTGAGAGTTTGATCCTGGCTCAGAACGAACGCTGGCGGCATGCCTAACACATGCAAGTCGAACGAGACCTTCGGGTCTAGTGGCGCACGGGTGCGTAACACGTGGGAATCTGCCCTGAGGTTCGGAATAACACAGAGAAATTTGTGCTAATACCGGATGATGTCGCAAGACCAAAGATTTATCGCCTTTGGAGGAGCCCGCGTAGGATTAGGTAGTTGGTGGGGTAAAGGCTCACCAAGCCGACGATCCTTAGCTGGTCTGAGAGGATGATCAGCCACACTGGGACTGAGACACGGCCCAGACTCCTACGGGAGGCAGCAGTGGGGAATATTGGACAATGGGCGAAAGCCTGATCCAGCAATGCCGCGTGAGTGAAGAAGGCCTTCGGGTTGTAAAGCTCTTTTACCCGGGAAGATAATGACTGTACCGGGAGAATAAGCCCCGGCTAACTCCGTGCCAGCAGCCGCGGTAATACGGAGGGGGCTAGCGTTGTTCGGAATTACTGGGCGTAAAGCGCACGTAGGCGGTTTCTTAAGTCAGAGGTGAAAGCCCGGGGCTCAACTCCGGAATTGCCTTTGAAACTGGGAAACTTGAACACGGGAGAGGTGAGTGGAATTCCGAGTGTAGAGGTGAAATTCGTAGATATTCGGAGGAACACCAGTGGCGAAGGCGGCTCACTGGACCGTTGTTGACGCTGAGGTGCGAAAGCGTGGGGAGCAAACAGGATTAGATACCCTGGTAGTCCACGCCGTAAACGATGAAGACTAGCTGTCGGGGCACTTGGTGCTTCGGTGGCGCAGCTAACGCATTAAGTCTTCCGCCTGGGGAGTACGGCCGCAAGGTTAAAACTCAAAGGAATTGACGGGGGCCTGCACAAGCGGTGGAGCATGTGGTTTAATTCGAAGCAACGCGCAGAACCTTACCAGCGTTTGACATGGTAGGACGACTTCCAGAGATGGATTTCTCCCTTCGGGGCCTACACACAGGTGCTGCATGGCTGTCGTCAGCTCGTGTCGTGAGATGTTGGGTTAAGTCCCGCAACGAGCGCAACCCTCGTCCTTAGTTGCAACCATTCAGTTGTGCACTCTAAGGAAACTGCCGGTGATAAGCCGGAGGAAGGTGGGGATGACGTCAAGTCCTCATGGCCCTTACGCGCTGGGCTACACACGTGCTACAATGGCGGTGACAGTGGGTTGCCACCTCGCGAGAGGGCGCTAATCCCAAAAAGCCGTCTCAGTTCGGATTGCACTCTGCAACTCGAGTGCATGAAGGCGGAATCGCTAGTAATCGCGGATCAGCATGCCGCGGTGAATACGTTCCCAGGCCTTGTACACACCGCCCGTCACACCATGGGAGTTGGATTGACCCGAAGGCAGTGGGCTAACCCGCAAGGGAGGCAGCTGACCACGGTCGGTTCAGCGACTGGGGTGAAGTCGTAACAAGGTAGCCGTAGGGGAACCTGCGGCTGGATCACCTCCTTTCTAAGGATCGTGTGGATCAACCGAATGCCTGGCATTCATATGGTTTCCACATTTCCGAAGAATATGCCGCCGTCCTCATGTCCCTTCATCCTGAAACACGCATTGATCGCTGGATCATCGCAAGATGGTCGTGATCAGTTGCAAGAGGCTTGGGCTAGTAGCTCAGTTGGTTAGAGCACACGCTTGATAAGCGTGGGGTCGGAGGTTCGAGTCCTCCCTGGCCCACCATACCTCTGGGTTGCTAAACCCCTAGGAGGTCATCCTCTGGAAAAAGGGGCCTTAGCTCAGTTGGGAGAGCGCTAGCTTTGCAAGCTTGAGGTCGTCGGTTCGATCCCGACAGGCTCCACCATTCTTGGGTAATGGCTTCCATGTTTCAGGACGAAGAGAAGATGGTTCCTGCGCTT
>NZ_VFSU01000026.1:42500-241921 GCF_006385875.1 Sandaracinobacter neustonicus
CTGTGGGTCGTCGCGATCCTGACCTTGCTGGTGCTGTTGGGGGCACTGATCTGGCGGCTGTTCGCGCCGCAGATGATGCAGATGGCCTTTGTGCCCGGCGACAGCTTTGCCGAAAGCGCGCCGCCGCCCGCCCCGGATTATGCGTTGCCCGCCAGCTGGCTGGCGCGGCCGGACCTGCCCGAGAATCCGGCGCTGTGGACTCCGGCAGGGTATTCGGCGGCCCCGAAACCGGCTGCTGCGGTGTTTTTCGTGAGCCCCACGGCCTTTCTGAGCCGCAAGGCGTGGAATGCGCCGCTGGATGATCTGGAAACCAATGATCGGCTGGATCTGTTCGCGCGCAAACAGGCCAGCGCCTTCAACGGCGTGGCTGAGGTGTGGATGCCGCGTTACCGGCAGGCGACCTTCGGCAGTTTCCTGAAGCCGGGGCCGGATTCCGTGCAGGCGCTGGCGCTGGCCTATTCCGATGTGGAGCGGGCGTTCGACGCCTTTCTGGCGGCCCAGCCTGCCGACCGGCCGATCTTCATTGCCGGGCACAGCCAGGGTTCGCTGCATATTCTGCATCTGTTGAAGTCCCGGGCGGCGCAGCTGAAGGGGCGGCTTGTGGCGGTGTATGCGGTGGGCTGGCCAGTGACCTTGCCGGACGATCTGGCTGCGATGGGGCTGCCCGGCTGCACTGCCGCGGAACAGGCCGGATGCGTGTTGAGCTGGCAGACATGGGCGGCCGACGGCGACATTCCGAAAGCGCTGGAGGGCTTTACCGCCATTCCCGATTTGAACGGCAAGCCCATTGGCGCGCGGCCTATGCTGTGCGTGAACCCGCTGACCGGCGGCCATGGCGAGGCCGGGGTGGAGCGCAATGCGGGGATGCTCGCCGGAGACGAGTTGAAGCCTCGCGCTGTGGGCGCGCGTTGCGATGCGCGCGGGCTGCTGCTGATCTCGCCGACGCCGACCGATGCCGGGCCGTTCGTGCTGCCCGGCGGCAATTTCCACGCGTATGATTATGGGCTGTTCTGGGCCAATGTGCGGTCCGACATCGAGGCGCGCCTGTCTGCCCATGCGGCGGAGAAGCTGGGCGGCACGGCGCTGCCTGCGGAGCCGGACGAACCGGCCGACGACGCGGCATGAGCCTGCTGACGACTGACGCGACGGATTTCGCCGCCGCGCTGCCCGCACTTGGCCGCCTGCTGGCGCTGGATATCGGCACGCGCACCATCGGGCTGGCCACCGCAAGCGCGGACTGGCGTTTTGCCACTGCGCGTGAGACGCTGAAGCGCACCAAGCCCTCTGCCGATATGGAGGCGTTGCGCGCGATGGCAGCCAAGGAGGATATTCGCGGGCTGGTGATCGGCCTGCCGCTGAACATGGACGGCAGCGACAGCGAGCGCACGCAATCGGTGCGGGCACAGGCGCGCAATTTGCTGAAGGGGATCGGCCTGCCGATCCTGCTGTGGGATGAGCGTTGGTCTACCGCTGCGGTGGAGCGGGCGCTGATCGCCGCCGACGTCAGCCGGGCGAAGCGCGCCGAACGGGTAGACGCGCTGGCGGCGGCACATATCCTGGATGGCGCGCTCGCGCGGCTTGCCGCGCTGGGAGATGCGGCTTAAGGCCATGGCCTGTGACGAGACCGGCCGAAGCTCACCCTTTTCCCCACCCCCATCTCCTCGCGATCGAGGGGATGCATCCGTGGGAAATCAGCTTCCTTCTGGATGAGGCGGAGCAATGGGCGCAGGCGGGCCGCCGCGCGCGCAAGCATGACGACCGGCTGAAGGGCCTGACCCAGATCAACGCCTTTTTCGAGAACAGCACACGCACGCTGCTGAGTTTCGAGATTGCGGGGAAGCGGCTGGGCGCGGATGTGGTGAACCTCGCCGCCGGGGCGTCCAGCCTGAAAAAGGGCGAGACGCTGCTGGATACCGCGCTGACGCTGAACGCGATGCAGCCCGACGTGATCGTGATCCGCCATGAAAGCTCCGGCGCGGTGGCGCTGATCGCCGAGAAGGTGGACTGCCCGGTGCTGAATGCAGGCGATGGGCGACATGAACATCCGACGCAGGCGCTGCTGGATGCGCTGACGATCCGTCGCCGGAAAGGGCGGCTGGAGGGGCTGACCGTGGCGATCTGCGGCGACATCCTGCACAGCCGGGTGGCGCGATCCAATTTCCACCTTCTGTCTGCCATGGGCGCGGAGGTGCGCGCGGTCGCGCCGCCGACGCTGATGCCCACCGATGTGGAACGGCTTGGCGCGCAGCCCTTCACAGATATGGAAAAGGGGCTGAAGGGCGCGGATGTGGTGATGATGCTGCGCCTGCAGCTGGAGCGGATGGACGGGGCCTATGTGCCTTCCACGCGGGAATATTTCCGCACCTTCGGGCTGACGCGGGAGCGGCTGGCGGCCGCCGGGGACGATGTGCTGGTGCTGCATCCGGGGCCGATGAACCGGGGGGTGGAGATTGAATCGGCGGTGGCCGATGACATCCAGCGCTCCGCCATTTCCGAACAGGTGGAGATGGGGGTGGCGGTGCGCATGGCCTGCCTTGACGTGTTGACGCGCAAGCGCCGGGGGGAATGGCAATGAAGCCGATCCTGATCCGGGGTGCGCGGCTGATCGATCCGGCGGCCGGAACCGAGGCGGCGGGCGATCTGCTGATTGTGGACCGGCAGATCGCGGCCGTTGGCCCCGGCCTTGCCGCGCCCGACGGAGCGGAGATCGTGGAGGCGGCCGGGCTGGTTCTGGCCCCCGGCCTGATCGACGCCGGGGTGTTCCGCACCGATGTGGAAGCCGCCGTGGCGGGAGGCATCACCAGCGTGCTGCTGATGCCGGATCAATCGCCGCCGCTCGATGATCCGGCGCTGATCGAGCGGGCCGAGCGGCTGGGCAAGCCCCGGCTGTGGGTGCGGCCGCTGGCGGCGGCCACGCGCGGGCTGAACGGGCGGGAACTGGCTGAACTTTCGCTGATGAAAGAGGCGGGCGCAGTGGCGGTGGCGACCGGGCGGCAGGCGATTGCCGATGCGCAGGTGATGCTGCGGCTGTTGCGCTATGCCGCCGGGCTGGGGCTGGTAGTGATCGCCCATGCCGAATGCCCGTTCCTGACGGCGGGCGCGGCCGCAACCGACACGGAAACCGCGACGCGGCTGGGTCTGCCCGCGGCTCCTGCAGCTGCCGAGGCGATCCAGATCGCGCGCGACCTGCGGCTGGCGCGGGAAGCGGGCGCGCCGCTGCACATCGCCTGTGTGAGCACGGCGGAAGGGGTTGAACTGATCCGCGCCGCGCGCGCAGAGGGGCAGGATGTGACGGCGGGCACCGCGCCCGCCTATGCGCTGCTGTCTGACACGGCGCTGGCGGGCTATCGCAGCTTTGCCCGGCTGTCGCCGCCGCTGCGCGGCGAGGCGGACCGGCTGGCGGTGCGCGAGGGGCTGGCGGATGGCAGCATTTCCATCCTTGCCTCCCGCCATGATCCGCGCACGCAGGAGGACAAGCGGCTGCCGTTCGCGGATGCTGCGCCCGGTGCCGCCGGGTCTGCCACGCTGTTGGCGCTGGGGCTGAACCTTGTGCACGACGGGCTGATTTCGCTGCCCCGGTTGCTGGCGCTGTTGTCTGCCAATCCGGCCGCGCGCTTCGGGCTGCCCGGTGGCGCGCTGCTGCCCGGCGCACCGGCTGATTTGTTGCTGTTCGATTCCGGCGCGCCGTGGCGCATCGATGCGGACCGGCTGCCGGGCCGGGCCGGAAACACCCCTTTTGACGGCCTGCCGGTGCAGGGCCGCGTTCGCCTGCTGCTGAAGGGAGGCGAGCGCCTCGCATGATCCGACGCCTGTTGTTCCCGTCCGCCATGTTCGTTGCCGCCTTGCTTGGCCCCGTTGCCCTTCATGCGAGTGTCGATTCCGGGATCGCCAAATGGCGCGCCGGGGATTGGGAGGCCGCCGTCGCCGATTGGGTGACGCCCGCCGCGCGCGGGGATGCGGAGGCATTGTTCAACATGGGGCAGGCCTATCGGCTGGGGCGCGGCGTGCCGCAGAATCGGGCAACGGCGTTGGATTACTACCGCCGCGCCGCCGAGAAGGGACATGTCGCGGCGACCGCCAATCTGGGCATTACCCTGTGGCAGGACGGCCGCAAGACCGAGGGGCTGATCCGCCTGCGCGAGGCCGCCGACAAGGGCGATCTGCGCGCATCCTATGTGCTGGGGGTGGCCACTTTCGAGGGCGACACCGCACCGCGCAATCCGGCGCTGGGCTATGCCTATGTGGTGCGCGCGCGCGAAGGCGGGCTGTCGCTCGCCTCCGGGCAGGCGGCGCGCATGGCCACGCGCATGTCGGCCGACGATCGCGCCAGAGGCGACGCCGCTGCACGGGCGCTGGCGGCCGGGCGGCCGGTCGCCGTGGTGCTGGCCGAAATGGCGGTGCCGCCGCCCGCGCCGAGCGTTGAGATCGCCGCCGCGCCGGACAGCGGCGAGGATGCCGCCGAGGAGAGCGCGGCCGACGATGGCGTGCCCGCCAAGGCCCCGCCCGCGAAACCCGCAGCCGCGAAACCGGCCCCGACCCGGCCTGCGCCTGCGAAGGAGGCCCCCGTGAAGGAAGTGGCTGCGAAAGACGCGGCGGCCGAATCGGCCGAGGGCTGGAAGGTGCAGCTGGGGGCCTATGCCAATGAACGGGCCGCGCGCACGGCGTGGGCGACTCTGGTGTCGCAATCGGCAGCGCTGCTGAAGGGCAAGACGCCGATCTATGCGCCGCGCGGCGGGCTGGTGCGGCTGCAGGTGGGGCCGTTCGACGCGCGCGACCCGGCGGCGGACCTGTGCGCGAAGCTGTCGGCAGCGGGGCGGCCCTGTTTCGTCACCAAATAGCGCGACTCGGGATCTGGCCTAAAAAAAGCCGCTGCGCCAGAAGGCGCAGCGGCCAGGGTTCAGGGAGGGAACGCCACGGCCCCGGAGGGCTGGCGGCGTTCATGTCGGCGACAAAAGGGGGATAACGCCGCCGACAAAACCCATTTGGGTGCGTTGAACCCGGAATTCAAGGGTTTTGGTGTGACGAATGCGGCATATCAGCCAAGCCGTTGGCGCAGACGAGCACGCGCGTAAAAATGGCCCGCCCCCGGGACGAGGGCGGGCCGCTTGATTTGTTGGCCGTGTCAGCCGCTCAGGGCTGGCGGAACAGCGATTCGGCGGTGTGTTCGCGCGGCGCGTCTGCTTCGGCACCGTGCGCGTCGCGCTCGGCACGCAGTTCGGCGATGATCGCCTCCCGGTCTGCGCCCAGACGGCCATCTTCCTGCGGCTGCACGCCCGCCTTTTTCGCGGCGGCGGCGACCAGCGCATCCAGTTCGCGCTGCGAGCAGAGGCCCAGCGTAACGGGATCCTTCGGTGTGATGTTGGCGATGTTCCAATGTTCACGCGTGCGGATCGCGGCGATCGTGGTTTTGGTGGTGCCGATCAGCTTGGAAATCTGCGCATCGGTGATTTCCGGGTGGTTGCGGATGATCCAGGCGATGCCGTCCGGCTTGTCCTGCCGCTTCGCCAGCGGGGTATAGCGCGGGCCGGAGGTGCGGCGAATCTGCGCCGGGCCGGGGGAAATCTTCAGCCGGTACGACGAATCGGCATGGCCCTTTTCGATTTCCGCCATCGCCAGTTCGCCGGCGCGGACGGGATCGCGCGGGGTGAGCTTGGACGCCGCCGTTTCATCGGCGATGGCCTGCACTTCCAGCACGTGAATCTGGCAGAAGGCGGCGATCTGCGCGAAGGTGAGGCCGGTGTTTTCCACCAGCCATGTGGCGGTGGCGTGCGGCATCAGCGGCTGCGCCTGCTTCACCGGCTTGGGGCTGTTGGCCATGAAACTCGTCCCTAATATCTGGGGGCGTGGGTAGCGCCCGATAATCAAACGGCCACCCCGCAAGGGATGGCCGACATCACAGCACAGACTAGGGCTGCCGCTGCCCGAGCGCAAGCCCCGCCGCAAAGCGGCGGGCGGGGCTTGCCAGCCTGTGCGCGTTGCGCTCTTGTCCGCGCCCATGAGCCTGGCAGATGCGCAGCCCGCAACCAAAGACGTTTCGGCCACGGCGTTGCATCCGCCGCGCCCGCGCTGCGTGTTGAACATCGGCATCACCGGCCATCGCGCCGACAGGCTGACCCCGGCGCTGGAAGCCGCCGCGACGCGGCGCGCGCACGAGGCGCTGGCGCTGGTGCAGCGGCTGGTGCGCGGCATTCATCTGAAGGGGGCCGGCTGGTTCGCCGGAGACGCGCCGGAGCTGCGGGTGATTTCCGCACTGGCGGAAGGGGCGGACCGGCTGTGCGCGCAGGAGGCGCTGGGGCTGGGATACCGGCTGGATTGCCCGCTGCCCTTCCCGGCCGACATGTATGAGGAGGATTTCACATCCGACGCCTCACGCGCGGCCTATGCCGGGCTGCGCGCGCGGGCGGACCGGATATTGGAACTGCCGGGCGAGCGCGGCTCTGCCGCGGCCGCCTATGCGCTGGCGGGCGGGGCGATCCTAGGCTCTGCCGATGTGCTGCTGGCCATCTGGGATGGCAAGGGCGGCAGCGGCCCCGGCGGCACGGCCGACGTGGTGGCGCATGCGCTTTCGATGGGCAAGCCGGTGATCCATGTGCCGCTGGAGCCGGACTTGCCGCTGAGCCTGTTGTGGCATGGCGAAGGCCCGGCGGGGGGCAGCTGGCGCAGCTCGCTGGAGCCGCCGGCCGAGCCGTTCGACGCAGAGCGGGTGGGTGAGGCGCTGGAAGCGGTGCTGCTGCCGCCGGACGAAGCAGGCGAGCGGCTGGCGCTGGACGCTTTTCTGGCCGAGCGGGAAGCCTTGCTGCTGCGGCGAATCGAATATCCGTTGCTGCTGGCGGTGACAGGGGCGCAGAAGCTGAAATCCTCCGCATGGCGTAAGGAGCCGTATCTGCCTGCTACGCGGCGGGACTGGGCCCGGTTCGACTCCTTCTGGGAAGGCCGCATCGCAACGGCGGGCTATCATCTGCTGGAGCATGGCTATTCCTGGGCGGATCATCTGGCCAACCGCTTCGCGCAATCCTTCCGATCCGGCCATGTGGTGAATTTCGCCTTTTCCGCGCTGGCCGTGGCGCTGGCGCTGTTCGGGTATCTGCTGGGCGGGCATGTGAAAGTGGTGTTCGTGGTGTGCGAACTGCTGCTGATCGCGGCGATCGTCGCCAACACCCGCGTGGGCCATGCGGAAAGCTGGCAGCAGCGCTGGCTGGATTACCGTCAGCTGGCCGAGCGGCTGCGGCCGATGCGGACGCTGCGGCTGCTGGCGGTGGCGCAGCCGCCCGCCGTCAGCGCTTCGTCCCGCACGGGGAACCGGCGCTGGATCGACTGGTATGCGGGCAGCATCTGGCGGCAGCTGGGGATGCCGGGCGGGCGGATCGATCAGGCCGAGCTGGCGCGCATGACGGACCTGCTGCTTCGCGAGGAGATCGAGCCGGAGGTCGCCTATCATCACCGCAATTCGCACCGCATGATCCATGTGAACCATCGGCTGCACCTGTTCGGCTCTTTCTGTTTCCTGATGACGGTGGCGCTGTGCCTTGGCTTCCTGTTTTCCGCCGCCCTGTTGGACGAGGAGACGGTGAAGAAAACCGCGATCTTCTTCACCGTGGCCACCGCGACGCTGCCGGCGTTCGGAACGGCTGCCTATGGCCTGCGCGTGCAGGGCGATTTTGCGGGCAGCGCGGCGCGGTCCGCCGCGACGGCCGATGCGCTGGCGGCGCTCGGCTCTGAACTGGAGCGGCACCCGACGCTGGCCCGCACGGCGGCGATCGGAAATGCAGCGGCGGCGATCATGCTGGTCGATCTGGCGGAATGGCGGCTGACCTATCAGCAGCGGGCGCTGGAGATTCCCGGATAACGCGCCCCTCTTGATTCGCAGGCGCGAAGGGCCATCTGCGCGCACCGGAAGGATCCATGCGATGACGCCGACGGCGGTTCAGGGTTTCGATCAGTTCGCGTCTGCGCGGCTGCCGTCGCGCGATCCGCGCGCGGTGCGGCAGCGGCTGATCCTGCTGGAGCGGGTGTTGGAAGGCGTGATCCGCCTGCCGTTCGGGCGGCAACTGGGGCGGTTGGTCGGGCAGCGCGTGGGGCTGGACGGCTTCATCGGGCTGGTGCCGGTGGCGGGTGACATCCTGTCTGCGGTAATCGGCACCTATCTGGTGTGGGAAGCGCGCAATCTGGGCCTGTCGCGCTGGGCCTGTGCGCGGATGATGGGGCGGGTCGGTGTGGACGCCGCCGTCGGTGCGATCCCCGTGGTGGGGGATGTGCTGGATTTCATCTATCGATCGAACACGCGCAATGTGAAGGCGTTGCTGGCGCATATCGAGCGCGGGCATCCCGGTGCCGGGGTGCGGCTGTAGCGCACACCCCGGCCCGGATTGCTCAGTTGGCGTAGGACGGGTCGATCCGGTCCATCCGGCGGCGCAGCGCCGGCCATGCCAGCATGTTGCCCACCATCTTCAGCCCGGTGGCGCCCTGTTCGCGGGTTTTTTCCGGCGCGCCCTGCGGCGGGTGGTTGAGCAGCTGGACGCCGCCCGACAGGGCGTGAATCTGCGCTTCGCAGGCGCGTTCCAGGAAATAGAGGCGGATGAAGGCTTCCCCCACGGTTTCGCCGACGGCCAGCGTGCCATGGTTGCGCAGGATCATCGCATTTTTCGTGCCCAGATCGGCGACCAGCCGCTCGCGCTCGTCCAGATCGACGGCGACGCCTTCATAATGGTGGTAGGCGATCTCGTCGCGGATCAGCATCGCCGTCTGCGTGAGCGGCATCAGCCCGTCTGACTGGGCGGAGACGGCCTGCCCCATCGGCGTGTGCAGGTGCATCACCGCATGCGCGTCTTCGCGGGCCATGTGCACGGCGGAGTGGATGGTGAAGCCCGCCGGATTGGTGATGTAAGGCGTTTCCATCACCGGGTTGCCATGCACGTCGATCTTGACCAGCGACGAAGCGGTGATTTCATCGAACATCAGATTATAGGGGTTGATGAGGAAATGATGTTCCGGCCCCGGCACCCGCACGGACAAATGGGTGAAGATCAGATCGTCCCAGCCATAATGGTTCACCAGCCGGTAGGCGCAGGCGAGATCGACTCGCCGTTCCCATTCTTCCGGCGAAACCTGCGCGCGAACGTCGCTGGGGGTTTTCAGTTGCGTTGCCAATTGTCGTCTCCCTCTGCGGGCCTGTGCGGCCCGTCTTCCACGCACAGACTTTAGCGCAGTTGGTGGCCGTTGCGCGACCCCCTGTTGCGCGAGCTTCGGGGAGAGTCCAAGGGGGCTGACACCGGCGCGTCATCATCTGTCGTTAGCGACTGGCGCGCGAGGAGACTGAGATGGCGTCACGGGATTTCGATCGGCGGACTTTGATGGCGGGTGCGGCGCTTGCAGGCGCGGGGCTGCTGCTGCCGGGCGCGGTGTTAGCGCAGCGGCGCAAACAGCCCGCCGCGATGCCGCTGGGCGGCTTCACCCATGGTGTGGCCTCCGGCGAGCCATCCGCCACCTCGATGCTGTTCTGGACCCGCTATGAGGGCACGGGCGATCAGCCGGTGCCGCTGGAGGTGGAGATTTCCGCCGATCCGCGCATGGCGCGCGCCAAGGTGATGGGCCATGCGCTGGCCGAGCCTGCGCGCGACTGGACTGCGCGGGTGGAGGTGAAGGGGCTGGCACCGGGCCGGACCTATTATTACCGCTTCATCGGGCCGGGGAAGAATGTGCGATCGGTGATCGGTCGCACGCGGACCTTGCCGGAGGGAACTCCGCAAAGCTTCCGCATGGGCGTGTTTTCCTGTTCCAACCTGCCCTATGGCTTCTTCAACGGCTATGCCCATGCCGTGGCGGCGGACGATATCGACCTGTTCGTCCACCTGGGCGATTACATCTATGAATATCCGCGCGGCACCTACCCCAGCGCGGCCGAGACGGTGGCCGGACGGGTGATCGAGCCGGCCGGAGAGATCATCCGCAAGCAGGATTACTGGGCGCGCTATCGCGGATACCGGCTGGACCCGGATTTGCAGGCGATGCACGCGCATGCCCCCGCCGTGACCATGTGGGACGATCATGAGATCGCCAACGACGCCTGGAAGGGCGGGGCGGAAAATCATCAGCCGAACGAAGGCGACTGGGCCGCGCGGGTGGCCGCCGCCAAGGCCGCCTATCAGGACTGGATGCCCGTTTCCGACGATCTGTGGGGCAAATATGAGATCGGGCGCTGGCGACGCTGTACAAGCTGGAAACGCGCGTGACGGGCCGGGAGAAACCGCTGGACATCGGCGCGGCCATCGCCCGCGGACCGGACACGATGACCGCGCTGAAGCGGCTGCGCGACGAGCAGTGGATGGCGGGCAACCGCCAGCTGCTGGGGGCCGAGCAGGAGCAATGGCTGTTCGGCGAGATGGAGGCGGCGGCCAAGCGCGGCGTGCGCTGGCAGGTGCTGGGGCAGCAGGTGGTGATGGGCAAGATCATGATGCCGCCGGGCGCCTCGCAGCTGGCGGGGCCGAACCCGTCCGGGCAGATCGCGGCCTATCTGGGCGCTGCGGAAATGGCCGCCAAAGTGGGCCTGCCGATGAACATGGATTCTTGGGACGGTTATCCGGCGGCGCGGGCGCGGGTGCTGGGGATGGCGCAGCGCAGCGGTATCGATCTGGTGGTGCTGGCGGGCGACAGCCATAACGCATGGGCCAGCGACCTGATGAACGACGGGCGGCCTGCCGGCGTGGAATTCGCCGGGCAATCGGTGAGTTCGCCGGGCTTCGAACATTATCTGCGCTCCACCCCGCCGTCTCAGGTGGCGGGCGCGCTGGTGGCCGCCAACCCGACGCTTCGCTGGGCCGATACCTCTCAGCGCGGTTATATGCAGGTGGTGATGACGCCTGCGGAGACGGTGTGCGAGTGGCGCTTTACCCAGCCGGTGGCCGTGCGATCGGACAGGCTGGCGCAGGTGCAGCGGGCGCGGGTGGGTGCAGGGCAGCGAAGGTTGCAGATGGGGTAAGGCTGGCGTAGGGGGCGCGGCCATGATCGCCCGTTATTCCCGCCCCGAGATGGTCTCTGTGTGGACCGCCGAAAGCCGCTTCCGGATCTGGTTCGAGATCGAAGCCCATGCCACCAGCGCGCTGGCGAAGCTGGGGGTGGTGCCGCAATCCGCCGCCGACGCGCTGTGGGCGTGGTGGGCGACGAACCCCGCGATCGACGTGGCCGCAATCGACGCCATCGAGGCGGTGACCAAGCATGACGTGATCGCCTTCCTGACCTGGGTGGCCGAGCAAGTGGGCGAGGAAGCCCGCTTCATGCACCAGGGGATGACCAGTTCCGACGTGCTGGACACCTGCCTGTCCGTGCAACTGGTGCGGGCGAGCGACATCCTGCTGGCGGATATGGACGCCTTGCTGGCTGCGCTGAAGACGCGGGCGCTGCAGCATAAATTCACGCCGACCATGGGGCGCAGCCACGGCATCCATGCCGAGCCGGTGACCTTCGGCTTCAAGCTGGCGCAGGCCTATGCCGAATTCGAGCGCTGCCGGGGCCGACTGTTGGCCGCGCGCGAGGAGATCGCCACCTGCGCGATTTCCGGTGCGGTGGGGACGTTTGCGAACATCGATCCGGCGGTTGAAGCCTATGTGGCGGAGAAGCTGGGGCTGAAGCCCGAAACCATCTCCACGCAGGTGATCCCGCGCGACCGGCATGCGATGTATTTCGCGACGCTGGGGGTGATCGCCAGTTCGGTGGAGCGGCTGGCGGTGGAAATCCGCCATTTGCAGCGCACCGAAGTGCTGGAAGCGGAAGAATATTTCGCGCCCGGGCAGAAGGGCAGTTCGGCGATGCCGCACAAGCGAAACCCGGTGCTGACGGAGAATCTGACGGGGCTGGCGCGGCTGGTGCGCTCTGCCGTGACCCCGGCCATGGAGAATGTGGCGCTGTGGCACGAGCGGGACATTTCCCACTCCTCGGTTGAGCGCGGGATCGCGCCGGATGCGACGATTACGCTGGACTTTGCGCTGGCGCGGCTGACGGGCGTGGTGGACAAGCTGCTGATCTATCCGGAGCGGATGCTGAAGAACCTGAACCGGATGGGCGGGCTGATCCATTCGCAAGGCGTGCTGCTGGCGCTGACGCAGGCGGGCGTGAGCCGCGAGGATGCCTATGCCATCGTGCAGCGCAACGCGATGAAGGTGTGGGAATCGGATGGTGCACTGCAACTGCGGGACCTGCTGGGTGCGGACACGGATGTGACAAATTGCCTAAGTGACTCTGAACTCGACTCTCTTTTCGTGCTGGACCACCATTTTGTCCGCATAGACGCCATATTCGACCGGGTGTTTGGTGCCGCTGATTAACGCGGCGGCCCTGTTTATGCTGCATTGCATCTAAATTTTTGGCGCGTGTAAATTTTGCTTACAATCTCCAGATTTGACTTCGGCTAACTTGTTGATTTGATTGATGTCGAAGTTTGGCATGTCGCTTGCATGCTCTGATGGTGGTTATTCGTTTCCAACAGAGGAGCAACGGCATGAACTTCAAGTTTGCACTTCCTGCACTGGCCCTTGCGGCCGCTGCTGGCTTTACCGCACCCGCCAGCGCGGCGGTGCCGATCTATTCGCCCAAGGGCACGGAGAACGCGGACAGCTACATCTTTTCTGCTAAGAAAAGTGGCGAAGTTGGCTTCTACTGGCTGGGCGGCATCTCGGTCGGTTACACCGCTGCGTTCTCCTACAGCGTGAACAGCAGCGCTTTCACCACTGTGTTCGCCAGCAATTTTGCGACGCCGAAGGGCACCTATTTCGATCTCGGGGATTTCGCCGCCGGTGACGTGTTCGTGTTCAAGCTGACGCTGTCGAAGCCGTTTGCCGTTGCCGGCAACACGATCTATTCGGATCCGGCCCTCAACGACGACAATGTGCAGTCCATCTATGTGGATAGCTATGGCGGTGGCGACTTCGGCGTGCCGCTGGGCAGCTACACCTACATCGGCTTCGAAGACATCATGGGCTTCAGTGATCAACTCCGCTCGAGCGATTTCGACTACAACGACGACCAGTTCGCCTTCGTGAACCTGTCGTCCGGCGCTGTGCCCGAGCCCGCGACCTGGGCGCTTCTGATCTCCGGTTTCGGCATGGTCGGCTTTGCGCTGCGTCGCCGCAAGAGCCTGCTGTCGGTCGTTTCGGCCTGATTGCAGCATTGAGCGAATGAATGGGGCGGGGCCGGAAACGGCTCCGCCCTTTTTTGTTGTGGGGCTGCCGGGTGCGCCAGCGGCGGGTGGCTTGCGCAACTTGACTTTTGGCGGGTGGAGCGGCATAGGGCCGCCCGCACTGCACCCGAAACCTGTTTTCGCGTGTCCAAGGATGCACGCCGGTCAGCGAAGGTTCGCCCACCGGCGCGTTTTGCGTTGTGCCCATTCGATTGGGCCGGCGGGGACATTCGCGATGGCCGGAGACGCTGTAACCGGAGACGTCGTGGGTGGAGAAGGGGCAACTGGAGAAGATGACGTCGTGACCCTGAAGGTGACTGTCCTGCTGGAAAGGAGAGGCTGATGTTCGAGAGCCTGTCCGAACGCCTGTCGGGCGTGTTCGACAAGCTGCGTGGGCGCGGCGCGTTGAACGAGCTGGAAGTGCGGGCGGCGATGCGCGAAGTGCGTGTGGCGCTGCTGGAAGCCGATGTCGCGTTGCCGGTGGTGAAGGATTTCGTCGACCGCGCGACAGAGCGCGCGGTTGGCGCGGACGTGCTGAAGTCGGTGACGCCCGGCCAGCAGGTCGTGAAGATCGTGAACGACTGCCTGGTGGACACGCTGGGCGGTGAAAATGCCGATATCGAGCTGAACGTCGCGCCGCCGGCGGTGGTGATGATGGTGGGGCTTCAGGGCTCCGGCAAGACGACGACGACGGCGAAGCTGGCGAAGCTGCTGAAAGACAAGCGGGCGAAGAAAGTGATGATGGCGTCTCTGGACGTCAATCGCCCGGCCGCGCAGGAGCAGCTGAAGGTGCTGGGCGAGCAGGTGGGCGTGGCGACGCTGCCGATCATCGCCGGGCAGCAGCCGGTGGATATCGCGAAGCGGGCGTTGCAGGCGGCGAAGCTGCAGGGCTTCGACGTGCTGATGCTGGATACGGCCGGGCGGCTGCATGTCGATCAGGCGTTGATGGCGGAGATGAAGGCGGTCAGCGAAGCCTCCCAGCCTGCGGAAACGCTGCTGGTTGTCGATGCGCTGACCGGTCAGGATGCCGTGAACGTCGCCGAGAATTTCGGCCGCGAAGTGCCGCTGACCGGCGTGGTGCTGACCCGGATGGACGGCGATGCGCGCGGCGGCGCGGCATTGTCCATGCGCTTCATCACCGGCAAGCCGATCAAGTTCGTCGGCACCGGCGAGAAGATCGACGCGCTGGAGCCGTTCCACCCAGAGCGGGCTGCGGGCCGCATATTGGGGATGGGCGATGTCGTCAGCCTTGTGGAGCGGGCGGCGGAGACGCTGGACGTCGCCGAGGCGGAGGCGATGGCGGCCAAGCTTGCCAAGGGCAAGTTCGACATGACCGACATGCTGGCGCAGTTCCGGCAGATGAAGAAGATGGGCGGGCTGGGCGCGCTGGCGAAGATGCTGCCCGGCATGGCCAAGGCGCAGGAGGCGATGGCCTCTGGCAAGGTGAATGACAAGTCCATCGCGCGGCTGGAGGCGATCATTCTTTCGATGACGCCGAAAGAGCGGGCGAAGCCCGACCTGCTGAACGCGCGGCGCAAGATCCGCATCGCCAATGGCTCCGGCGTGACGGTGCAGGAGGTGAACCGCCTGCTGAAGATGCACGCCGACATGGAAACCGCGATGAAGCGGCTGAAGAAGATGGGCGGGCTGGGCGCGCTGGCCGGAATGTTCGGCGGGGGCGGGATGCCGGGGATGCCCGGAGGCGCTCCGGGCGAGATGCCCGCGCTGCCGCCGGGGATGATGCCCAAGCTGCCCGGCGGGTTCAAATTCAAACGATAACCACTGAAAACATCGAATTAGAGAGCAAGGAAGAAGATTATGGCACTTTCCATTCGTCTGTCGCGCGGTGGCGCGAAGAAGCGCCCGGTGTATCGCATCGTGGTGGCCGACAGCCGCGCCCCGCGCGACGGCCGCTTCATCGAGAAGCTGGGCACCTATAACCCGCTGCTGCCGAAGGATTCGGATGCCCGCGTGACGCTGGACACCGAGCGTGCGAAGCACTGGCTTTCGGTTGGCGCGCAGCCGACCGACCGGGTCGAGCGGTTTCTGGACGCGGCTGGCCTGCTGACCCGCACGGCCAAGAACAACCCGAAGAAGGCCGAGCCGGGCGAAAAGGCCAAGGAACGGCTGGAATTGAAGGCGCAGAAGGAAGCCGAAGCAGCTGAAGCGGCTGCCGCTGCTGCTGCGGCCCCGGCTGAAGAAGCTGTGGCGGAAGATCCTGCCGCTGAAGCCCCTGCCGAAGAAGCTGCGGCCGAAGAAGCGGCTGAGGGCTGAGCCCGATGGGCGCCGGGCGGCCTGTCGTGATGGCGGCCGTCGCCGGCGCGCATGGGATTTCGGGCGAAGTGCGGCTGAAGCTGTTCACGCCCGATGCCGGAAACCTGAAACTGCAATCCCGCTTTGAAGCGGGGGGGCGGGTTCTGACGTTGAAATCCCTGCGGCCCGGGCCGCAGGGAGCCGTCGCGCGCTTTGCCGAAGTGGCGGACCGGACGGCGGCTGAAGCCCTGCGCGGCACCTTGCTGACGGTGCCGCGCGACAGCCTCCCGCCGCTGCCGGACGGCGAATATTACTGGCACGACCTTGTGGGCCTGAAGGTGGTTTCGCCTGCCGGAGAGCCGCTGGGCGAGGTGGTGGCGGTGGAGAATTTCGGCGCCTCCGATTTGCTGGAGGTGCGTCTGGCTGGCGGGCGCAGCGTGCTGGTGCCGCTGATTCCGGCGGCGGTGGCAGAGGTGGCCGACCCGCTGGTGATTGACGCCGGGTGGCTGGAATAGTATATACGTAATGTATATACGGAGACGGCCATGAATGCGCAGTCTGGCATCGGCAAAACCCGCAGCACCAAGGTCTTCAAGAGCGGCAACAGCAAGGCTGTGCGCCTGCCTGCCGATTATCCGCTGGAATTGGGGCAGGAAGTGATCGTGCGCGAGGAGCATGGGCGTTACGTGATCGAGCCAGTGCTGTCTGCCGAGGCGCGGCGTGAGGCGCTGATGGCCACCTTCGGCTCGGTTCCGGGACTGAAGCCGATTCCGCCTGAGGATCGCGAGTTCGAAGAGCGGGAACTGCCCTGGCATCTGCTGGGGATCAAGCTTGACTGAGCTGCCGAAGTTCCTGCTCGATTCCAATATCTGCATCTATTGGCTGGGCGGCGTGCAGTCGGTCTTGGAGCGGGTGATGGCGCGTGCCGATGAGATCGCTGTTTCCAGCATCAGCTATGGCGAGGTGGCCATGGGCCTGATCCCGGGATCGGCGCAGTGGGAGGCGGGGCAGCGGTTCTTCCGGCTGGTGCCCGTGCTTCCCTTTGATCGGGCAGCGGCTGATTCCTATGCGCGGTTACCGTTTCGCCGGGCGCGATTTGATCGGTTGATTGCGGCCCATGCGCTGGCGTTGGGGGCGCGGCTGGTGACGAATGACCGGCGCGGATTTGCCGATGTGCCGGGGCTGGATGTGGAAGAATGGCGGCCATGAGCTGGCGGGCGCAGGTGGTGACGCTGTATCCGGAGATGTTTCCGGGGCCGCTGGGGCATTCGCTGGCGGGGCGGGCGCTGGAAGAAGGGCGGTGGGCGCTTCAGACCCTGCAGTTGCGGGATTTCGCCGAGGGTCGGCATCGCAATGTGGATGACACGCCGTCTGGCGGCGGGCCGGGAATGGTGCTGAGGGTGGATGTGCTGGCGAAGGCCGTGGATGCTGCGCGGGCGGCTTCTCCGCTCGCGCCGGTGCTGGCTTTGACTCCGCGCGGGCCTCGGCTGACGCAGAAGCGGGTGCGCGAACTGGCGGCTGGGCCGGGGGTGACCCTGCTGTGCGGGCGATTCGAGGGGTTCGATGAGCGGATCTTCGCCGGGCGCGGCGTGGAACCCGTTGCTTTGGGGGACTTTATCCTTTCCGGCGGGGAGGTGGCGGCGATCGCCTTGCTGGACGCTTGTGTTCGGCTGCTGAACGGCGTAATGGGCGCGGCTTCCAGCGGAGACGAGGAAAGCTTCGAAAGCGGCCTTCTGGAATATCCGCACTACACCCGACCCGCCGTGTGGGAGGGGCATGGAATACCCGAGGTTCTGACCTCTGGTGACCATGGGAAGATCGAGGCCTGGCGCAAGCGGAAGGCCATCGAGGACACGAGGCTATGGCGGCCTGACCTGCTGACGGACGAGTCCTGAGAAGGACCGGCCCGATGCATCCGCCCTCTGGCGACATCAACCGGCCCACGCATAAGGGCATGGGGCGACGAAGGCGACACTTCGGACGCACCCGATGGAGAGACGAATGAACCTGCTTCAGACGATCGAAGCCGAAAATATCGCCAAGCTGAAGGCAGCCCGTGGCGTTCCCGAATTCCGCGCCGGCGACACGCTGCGCGTCGGCGTGAAGGTGAAGGAAGGCGAGCGCACCCGCGTGCAGCAGTTCGAAGGCGTGTGCATCGCGCGTTCCAACAAGGGCATGGGCTCCAGCTTCACCGTTCGCAAGATCAGCTTCGGCGAAGGCGTGGAACGGGTGTTCCCGCTCTATTCGCCGATCATCGAGACCATCGAAGTGGTTCGTCGCGGCGCGGTGCGTCGGGCGAAGCTCTATTATCTGCGTGGCCGCAGCGGCAAGTCCGCTCGGATCGCCGAGCGCCGCGATGCGCGCCCGGTTGCCGAGAAGGCCGAAGCGTAAGTGATGGCAGCCGGCGCGGCCATCGCGCCGGCTTCAGGTGTGATCGAGGCAGGCGTGCACCGGTTTCCGTTGCGCGTCTACTTCGAGGACACAGACCTTTCCGGCATCGTTTATCATGCCAATTACCTGCGCTTCATGGAACGGGCGCGCAGCGATTTGCTGCGCGTGGTGGGCATTGACCAGCGCGCGGCGTTTGAAAGCGGCGAGGGCGTTTATGCCGTGGCCGATGTGCAGCTGAAATATCTGCGCCCTGCAAAGCTGGACGATGATCTGCTGATCGAGACGCGTTGCCTGTCTTTGGGCGGGGCGAGTGTTGGCATGGGGCAGCGCATCCTACGGGGCCGCGAATTGCTGGTGGATGCCAGCGTGCGCGCCGGTTTCCTGACGCCTGCCGGACGGCCGCGGCGGCAGCCTGCCAGCTGGATGGACGCTTTTGCCCGGCTTCTGCCTGCGGACTCTTGAGCGGACCCGTTCATTTCCCGTAAAGCACCGGAACCTATTTCCGGGGTGACACGAAACACCCCCGGCCGGAGAATGACTTGGACCAGCTGATGGTGAAAACGGCGGAGACGATGTCTCCGTGGGCGCTGTTCATGCAGGCCGATCTCGTCGTGAAGGCGGTGATGATCGGGCTTCTGCTGGCTTCGATCTGGTCGTGGGCGATCATATTCGAACGGTCGCGCAGGCTGCGGCAGATCGACAAGGAAGCGGCCGGATTCGAGGAGCGCTTCTGGAAGGCGAAGACGCTGGACGAACTGCAGGCGACCAAGGGCAGCCACCCGACCGCCGACCTGTTCCGCGCCGGAATGGACGAGTGGCAGGCGAGCGTAGAAGGCCGCGCCAATGTGGACCGCGAGGGCGTGCGCGCGCGGCTGCACACGGTGATGGCGGCCTCTATCGACCGCAGCGTGTCCGACTTGTCTGACCGGTTGAGTGTGCTGGCGACCATTGGCTCCGTGGCACCCTTCGTGGGGCTGTTCGGCACGGTGTGGGGCATCATGCGGGCGTTCATCGCCATCGGCGCGACGCAGAACACCAGCCTTGCCGTGGTGGCACCGGGGATCGCGGAGGCGCTGTTCGCCACCGCCATCGGCCTGTTCGCAGCCATTCCGGCGGTGATCGGCTACAACCGGCTGCTGCACCGGATCAACCGGATGGAAGACCGGTTGCAGGGCTTTTCCTCTGCCTTTCATGCGCTGATGTCGCGTGAACTGGATGGGATTCATTAAGTGGCAATGGGCGTTAGCGGAGGCCGTAGGGGCCGTCGCCGCCAGCCCATGGCGGAGATCAACGTCACGCCCATGGTGGATGTGATGCTGGTGCTGCTGATCATCTTCATGGTGGCTGCGCCGCTGCTGGTGACGGGTGTGGCGGTGGACCTGCCCAAGACGGCGGCGAAGGCGCTGCCGAGTGACAATCAGCCGATTTCCATCACCATCGATGCGCGCGGGCAGCGCTCCATCGGCGACGAGGTGATGAGCGATGCGGCGTTCGCGGCGCGGCTGGCGGCCTTGCAAGAGGCGCGCGGGACGGATGCGCGCGTGGTGATCAGGGCGGATGCCGCGCTGCCCTATGGGCAGGTGGCGGCCTTGCTGGCGGATGTGACGGGCAGCGGCTTCACCCGCGTGGCGCTGGTGAACCAGCCGCGCAGTTCCGACGAGCCTGCCGGATGACGGAGGGGCGTGCCCTTCTGATCGCGGCGCTGCTGCATGTGGGGCTGTTGCTCGCGCTGTCTCTGGGGGTGGCGCACAGCATGCGGATGACGGCCGAGCCGGATGTGACGCCGGTGGAATTTGTCGACATTGCCGATATGGCGCAGGTGACGACCCCGCCCAAGCCCTCGATGGAAGCCGCGCCGCAGGACCCGGAGCCGCTGGCCGCGCCGGAACCGATGCCCGAAGCGCCGCCAGCGCCGAAGGTGCCGACGCCTCCGGTGCCGCAGCCAACGAAGGTGGCGAATGACACCGCCGCGCAGGATGCCATCGCTGAGGCAGTGGCGGCCGCGCAGCCGAAAAAGCAGCCGCCGGTGAAGGCCCCGGTGAAGCCGGTGGCGGGGCAATCCGCGCAACTGGTGGACAAATCGAAGCCAAATGCCGCGAAGCCGCGCGAGACGAGCGACCTTGCCAAGACCATCGAGGATGCGCTGCCGAAGCAATCGCGGCTGTCGCCCATTCAGGCGGCGACGCTGGAGCAGGCGATCCGCGCGCAGATCGCGCCGTGCTGGAACCCGCCCATCGGCGGCTCTGACGTGGCCGATATGACGGCGGTGCTGCGCATCCGGCTGAACAAGGACGGCAGCGTGGCGGCACCTCCCGAATTTGTGAGCCAGACCGGCGCGACCGCCGGGAACCAGGCCTATGCCCGCGCGTTTGTGGAGACGGCACGGCGCGCCGTGCTGCGTTGCGCCCCGCTGGAGCTGCCGGCGGACCTTTATTCCTATTGGCGGGAATTTGAGCTTAATTTCGATCCGAGGCTGATGACATGATGCTGCGTTTCCTGATCCTGTTGATGCTGGCCGCCCCGGCTGCCGCGCAGTTGCGCATCGACATCACCAGCGGCGTGGCCGCCCCCATGCCGGTCGCCGTTCCGGCCTTTGCGACCGGCGCTTCGGTGGACACGCCCGCCGGGAGCACGACGGAACTGGGGCGACAGGTGGCCGGGATCATCAGCAGCAACCTGTCTGGCACAGGGCTGTTCAAGCCGATTGATCCGGCTGCTTTTCCGGCTCCGGGCATGGCGGATGTGGAAGCGCCGCAGTTCGGGGCCTTCCGCACAGCGGCCGCGCAGGCGCTGGTGACGGGGTTCGTGACGGCGAACGCCAATGGCACGCTGACAGTGGGTTGCCAGTTGTATGACGTGTTTTCCGAAGAGCGGCTGGTGGCGCAGGGCTTCACCGTGACTCCGGCGGGCTGGCGGCGGGCGGCGCACAAATGTTCCGACCTCGTCTATTCACGGCTGACGGGGGAGAGCGGCTATTTCGACAGCCGCATCGTCTATGTGGCGGAAAGCGGGCCGCGCACGAAGCGGGTGAAGCGCCTCGCGGTGATGGATCAGGACGGGGCGAACCATCGCTTCCTCACATCCGGCCAGTCCCTCGTGCTGATGCCGCGCTTTTCGCCGGTGAACGAGACGCTGAGCTATATGAGCTTTGCCAACGACCGGCCGCGCGTGTGGATCTACAACATGTCCACCGGGCAGCAGCAGGCGGTGGGCGAGTTCGACAGCATGAGCTTCGCCGGGCGCTTCTCCCCGGACGGGCGGACCTTGGTGTTCAGCGTGACCAAGGCGGGCAATGCCGACATCTATGCCTATGATATCGCCAGCCGGACCACGCGGCGACTGACCAACGGCAACAGCATCGACACCTCGCCCAGCTTCTCCCCCGATGGCCGCAAAATCGTGTTCGAAAGTGATCGGGGCGGGGCGCAGCAACTATATGTGATGAACGCCGATGGTTCGGGGGCGCAGCGCATCAGCTTTGGCGACGGGCGCGCCGGTTCGCCGGTGTGGAGCCCGCGCGGCGACCTGATCGCCTTCACCCGCATGCAGGGGGGCAAATTCCGCATCGCCGTGATCCGCCCGGACGGATCGGGCGAGCGGCTGCTGACCGACAGCTGGCAGGATGAAGGCCCCAGCTGGAGCCCGAACGGCCGGGTGATCCTGTTCAGCCGCACCGAGCGCAACGGGCGCTCCAGTTTGCGTTCCATCGACCTGACCGGCCGCAACGACCGGCGCATTCCAACCCCGCTTGAAGCCAGCGACCCCGCATGGGGGCCGCTGTTGAAGTGATGGCCAACTGAGCCTCCCCGCATTAAGGAGACCCTGATGACCCAGAAGATTCTGACTTTCGCCCTGATCGCCGGTGCTGTCGCGCTGGCGGGCTGCAAGAGCAACCGCGACGTGCTGCCGCCCGAAGCCTGGCAGCCCGCGCCCGCGCAGCCGCAGGGGCCTGCCCCTATCGATCAGGCGGGCACTGTGCCGCCGCCGGAAAATGTCGGCTCCACCGCGCTGCCCGGCAGCCAGGCGGCGCTGATCGAAGCGGCCGGTTCGGACACCATCCTGTTCGGCTTCGACAGCTATGGGCTGGATGAACGCTCCCGGCAGATTCTGGGGGCGCAGGCCGAATGGCTGGCGCGCAACCCGCAGGTGCGGGCCAGCATCGAAGGCCATGCCGATGAACGCGGCACGCGCGAATATAACCTTGCGCTGGGCGAGCGCCGGGCCAATGCGGCGAAGAATTTCCTTGCCGCCCAGGGTGTGGGTGCTGACCGCATGTCCATCATCAGCTATGGCAAGGAACGGCCTGCGGTGGATGGGTCC
Organism: Sandaracinobacter neustonicus; assembly: GCF_006385875.1. Classification (GTDB taxonomy): domain Bacteria; phylum Pseudomonadota; class Alphaproteobacteria; order Sphingomonadales; family Sphingomonadaceae; genus Sandaracinobacteroides; species Sandaracinobacteroides neustonicus. Next base: position 64,633 of record NZ_VFSU01000026.1, read on the forward strand.
AACGAAGAGGCATGGGCCCAGAACCGCCGGGCCGTGACCGTGGTGGTATCCGGAGGACGCTGATGTCCCATCGCCCGTGGAGAGACATTGTTCGCCGCAAGTCGCGGCAGATCATGGTGGGCAATGTCCCCATCGGGGGCGACGCGCCCATCGCGGTGCAGACCATGACGAACACGCCTACGGAGGATGCGGCGGCGACCATCGCGCAGATTCGCCGCTGCGAAGAGGTGGGGGCGGACCTGATCCGGGTGAGCTGCCCCACCGTGGAAGCGACGGCGGCGATGCCAGCAATCGTGCGGGGCGTGAAGATCCCGATCATCGCCGACATCCATTTCCACTATAAGCGGGCGCTGGAAGCGGCCGATGCGGGGGCGGCCTGCCTGCGCATCAACCCCGGCAACATCGGCTCGCCCGAGCGGGTGAAGGAAGTGGTGCGGGCGGCGAAGGCCAATGGCTGCGCGATCCGCATCGGCGTGAACGCGGGCAGCCTTGAGCGGCACCTGCTGGAAAAATATGGCGAGCCTTGCCCGGAAGCGCTGGTGGAAAGCGCATTCGAGCATGCGAAGATGCTGGAGGATGCCGACTTCCACAATTTCAAGGTGGCGGTGAAGGCCAGCGACGTGTTTCTGGCGGTGGCGGCCTATAATGAACTGGCCGCGCGATCCGATTATCCGCTGCACCTTGGCATCACCGAGGCGGGCGGGCTGATCGGCGGAACGGTGAAATCCTCCATCGGGCTGGGCATGCTGCTGTGGGGCGGCGTGGGCGATACGCTGCGGGTTTCGCTGTCTGCGGAGCCGGAAGAGGAAGTGAAGGTTGGCTATCACATCCTGAAATCGCTGGGCATAAGGGCGCGCGGCGTGAAGATCGTGAGCTGCCCGAGCTGCGCGCGGCAGGGCTTCGACGTGATCCGCACGGTGGAGACGCTGGAAAAGCGGCTGGCGCATATCACCACCGAACTGAGCCTGTCGGTGCTGGGGTGCGTGGTGAACGGGCCGGGCGAGGCGCGGGAAACCGACATCGGCCTGACCGGCGGCGGCAACGGCAAGCATATGGTCTATCTGAGCGGCGTGACCGACCATCATGTGGCGGACGATTCCATCGTCGATCATATCGTGAAGTTGGTTGAGGCGAAGGCCGCCGAGATCGAGGCTGCGAAGCTGGCGGCTGAAACTGCGCAGGCGGCGGCATGACGCTGGACATCCGGGCGGCGACGCCTGACGATGCCGCCGACGTGCTGGCGCTGGTGACGGCGCTCGCGGTTTACGAGAATGAAGCGGACAAGGTGAAGATGACGGTGGCGGGCGCGCGTGCGGCGCTGGAGGCCGGGCATCTGAACGCGCTGCTGGGCTTTGTGGACGGCAAGGCGCAGGCGATGGCGCTGTATTTCTTCAACTTCTCCAGCTGGACGGGGAAGCGCGGCCTGTTTCTGGAAGATCTGTTCGTGGCGCCGGACCTGCGCAAGCAGGGCGTGGGGCTGGAACTGCTGACACGGCTGGCGCGCATGGCCGTGGCGCAAGGCTGCGGGCGGATGGAGTGGAACGTGCTGGACTGGAACAATAGCGCCAAGGGCTTCTACGAGATGCTGGGCGCGCGCCACGCAGTCGGCTGGGAAATCTGGCGGCTGGAAGGCGACGCGCTGGCGCGGCTGGGTTCCGGAGCCTGACCTTGAGCGCGAACTGATGGGCTGGCTGTTGCTGCTGGCCGCCGGGCTGTTCGAGGTGGGCTTCACCACCTGCATGCGGATGTCCGACGGGTTCCGCCATATCGGCTGGACCTCCGGCTTCCTTGCCAGCGCAACCTTGAGTTTCATCCTGCTGGAACGGGCGCAGCGGAGCATTCCGCTGGGCACAGCCTATGCCGTGTGGGTGGGAATCGGTGCAGCGGGGACGGCACTGGTGGGCATGTGGCTGTTCCGCGAGCCGGTGGAGACGATGCGGCTGATCCTGCTGGCCGTGCTGGTGGGCGCGATCATCGGGCTGAAGCTGGTCTCCCCGGTCTGATCAGCGGGCGGTAAGGGCCTTCAGCCGCTCCACCGTGGGGGCGAACAGCAGTTCCGGGTCCGCAGCGGCGCGGGCGGACAGCTCCTGTATCGAAAGCTCCCACCAGCGGCTGGCCTCCAGCGCCTCGATCACGTCCGGCTGGAAGCGCATGCGCTTCACGGCGGCGGGCATGCCCGCCGCAATGGCATAGCGCGGCACATCCTTGGTGACGACCGCCCCGGCCGCGATCACCGCGCCGCGGCCGATGAAGCGGCAGCCCGGCAGGATGGTGACATTGTGGCTGACCCACACATCATCCTCCACCACCAGCGGCGGCACCGGCGGCAGCGGCCGGGCGTTGGCCGTGTGCCGCTTGTCATACAGGAAGGGGTGGGTGGAGAGCGCGCCGAGCGGGTGATCGGCTTCCACCACGCGCACCGATTTTGCGAACGAGCAGTAACGGCCGATGCGGATGGGCGGCGGGAAGCGCCAGCGATCGAAGCAGCCATAGCTGTAAAGCCCGATCTCGGTGTCATAATGGCGCTTGAAATAGGCGCGGAGCGCAGCGCTTTGATACTCGTTGCTTTTGTGCAGGCGGAGCATGGCCCGGTCTGCAAGGTTGCGCAGGATGCCCATTCGCCGCTCCTCAGTGCCCGGGCGGCTTGATGGGCGGGGGCGGTTGGACTGTCAAGGATCGGGGAATACGGATGGGGGCGGGACCGAGCTTGTGACCCGACACCATCGGAACGGCGCACCCGCACGTCGGGCACCAAGCCGTCCCAAAGCCCGCCTTTCCCAGACGACGGCCCTGCCGAATCTGGCTAACCTATTGAAAAATGGTGAACGCGCCAGGGCTCGAACCTGGGACCCGCTGATTCTGAGGCGTATTGCTTCACGTCTGGTCACGCAAGTTCGGGCGCCCGGGACCCCTTTGATACCCCAGCGGAAGACGGTCATTTTTCTGGGCATCAGAGTGAAGAAGGATTCTTCCGCGAGCAGCACAGGCTCGAGCGGTTAGCAATGTCGTATCGCAGCGGGTGATCGAAGTCAGGATAAATCCCGCTCGCTCGGGCAGGCTTCTCTCGTGAAGACCGATGATCGATAGAAAGGTGTTTTATAAATCAATTATCGGGCATATCATGATCGATAGAAAGGTGACTAATCGATCATGCGTTGGAACTGGCAAAGGCCGGAATGGCCAGATTTCCAATATGACGCCACCCGTTTGCGCCCGGCAGAAGCTTCGTTTCTCAAGGGTGCTGGCATCGTCGTCGGAACCCTGCATCATCTCGACGGGGATACCCGGCGAGCCTTCACCATCGAGATCATTTCACAGGAAACGGTCGATACTTCCGCGATTGAAGGTGAAGTGCTCGACCGCGCCAGTGTGCAATCGTCCGTTGCCAAACAATTCGGCCTTGCTACCCCGCAGCGTCGCGCCAATGCGGCAGAGACCGGAGCCGTTGAGCTTATGGTCGATCTGTACCGGAGTTACGCGCAACCGCTGACGGATCGCCAGTTATTCGATTGGCACAGGATGCTGATGCATGGTCGAAGGGACATCAAGGACATCGGGGCATATCGCACCCATGCCTATCCGATGCAGATCGTGTCCGGTCCGCTCCATGCGCCGAACGTCCATTATGAAGCGCCCCCGTCAAATCAGGTGCCTGATGAAATGCGGGCGTTTGTCCAATGGTTCAACGATAGCGCACCGAACGGGCCTATGCCGCTTGCCGCGATTACACGGGCGGCAATCGCGCACCTATGGTTTGAATCGATCCATCCGTTCGAGGACGGCAACGGACGTATCGGCCGTGCAATCGCTGAAAAGGCGCTCGCACAGGCGCTGGATGCGCCGACGCTGACGGCGCTTGCCGAGGCCATCCATCGTCACCGCAAAGCCCATTACGCCGAGCTTCACCGCGCGAGTGAGACCAGCGAGATCGACGCATGGTTGGGCTGGTTCGCGGACATTGTGCTTGAAGCGCAGGCGCGAACGATCACGCGCATCCGTTTCCTCATCGAGAAAACCCGCACGTTCGACCGGCTCAACGGCAAGATCAATGCGAGGCAGGAGAAGGCGCTCCTGCGCATGTTCGCTGAGGGGCCAGATGGCTTCGACGGCGGACTCAGCGCCCACAACTATCAGGCGATCACCGATGCATCATCGGCCACGACGACCCGCGATCTTGCCGAGCTGGTCGACCTCAAGGCGCTCAAACGCACCGGCGAACGGCGTTACGCCCGATATTATCTCAATGTAGACATCGAATAGGAAACTTGCGGCATCATTCGATTTCGAGAGACGCAAAACGCCAGAAGCCGAACGCATCGACGAAAGTTTGATCGGCGCTTGACCGCGTGAGGACCGCAAGCAACGTGCAATGTTCGAGAAGCTGAAGGAGGCCTATGGGAAGGCCCGCTACTCAAAGCATTACCGCATCAGCGAAGAGGAACTGATCTGCTCGGAACGGCTCGCGGAACTGGAAAATGCTGCTCGCGCGGCTGGCCAGCGATGGATCATTGGCCCCCTGTGGAAGGGCCGTTCTTCGGCATAATTTGCTGTCCTGCATTCAGCGGCTCGCATTTCTCCTCGCCGCGCGCCGCGTCTGCGGCTGCGAAGCGCTCGTCCGTGGGGGCCAGCCTGCGGATCAGGGCGACGCCGCGTACGCTGGGGCTTTCCACCGTTGCGAACGGCTTCAATCCGGCGGGCACCGCCTGCCCCTTGCTGTGCAGGATCACCTCCGCACCTTCGCGCGGCATCTGCCGGTCGTTCAGCGTGTAATAATTGTCTGTCGCGGCATCGAACAGCGAAAGCGACATATAATCGGACCATGGCTTCACCACTATGCGCACCGGCCCTTTCGAAAGGTCATAAACGCAGGAGGAATAAGCGAGATCGGGGGACGGGCGCACGATCACGCGGGTCTTTTCCGTCATTGGCGGGGCGTGGAGCCACTGGTTGGTGGCGGTGTCGTCGCGCGACAGCCGCTTGATCGCGCCCGACATCACGATGCGCGGATAGGCGAACACGGCGGCCAGATGCACCGCCACGGCCGTCAGCGCGAAAAGGCCGACCCATCTCCACCAGCTTTTTTTCGCGGCCGTGCTCATGCCTTCTCTCCTTCGCAGCTGACGCGTTCGATCACCGGAAGCCTGACGTTGCGCATGTCCGATGCCGCCTTCTCGCTGGGGTTGTAGAGCCGGACGGACAGGGAAAAGGCGTCGGCGTTGCGGGAGCTGATCCAGTCTTCTGCGCCATCCTGTGTGGGGGCGATCCGCGCCGACCAGCTGCCGTCTGGCGCGGTTTGGATCGAGGTGGCGTCGATGGAGGGGTGATTGTCGCCGTTCTGCGCCAGGAAATTGTCCGGCGCATAAAGGGTGACGGCCCACCAGCGCGCGGGCAGCGCGCCGCCGCTGATGCGATAGGTGCAGCGGCCGTCATAGGGGCGGCCCGCGCTGTCTTTCATGGTGGTGAAATAGATGGTCTCGTTGCGGTTCAGCCCCAGCAGGCCGATCCGCGCCACCAGCGCCCGCGTATAGGGGTCCGCCTCCGTGGAGCCGACGGCGCTGCTGCCAAACCACTGGCCGTTGTCCACGCGGCCGATCATGGCGCCGTTGCGGATCATCAGCAGCGCCGATCCCACGCCGACGACGATGCCCAGCACCACCGCGCTGGCTCGAAAAAGGATGCGCCTTGCCATTGTCATTTCTCCGTTGCGGGCTGCGTCAGCATCCCGTGTCGCGTGAAGAAGCTCCAGATCACCGCCGCGCCGTCGATGTCGCGGCTGACGGGGCCGATCAGGCGGGCGGCCATCTTCGCCCGGGGGCCATCCGCTGGCATGGGCATGCCGGGCAGCGCATGGCCGCCACCCTCCACCACGAACCGCGTCACCTCCGTGCCCGGCTTGCAGCCCGCGAACTGCTCCTGCCGCACGCGGGTGCCATCTGCCGGGTTGGCGTCTGGCAGGCGGGTGACGGCGGGCTTTGCCGTGCAGCCGTTGAAGCGTGCCCACCAGTTGAGCGTTTCGTCTGACGATATCACAGAGCCGCGGTCACCGGGTGCCATCGCCGCCACCCGTCCGCCTGCGAACGGCATCAGCGGGTCGGCATCGCCGTTGATCATCAGGATCGGCATCGGCCGCGATGGCTTGCAGCTCTGCGTCATGCCGACCGCGAAGTTGGCGATGAAGGGCGCAACGGCGGCAAAGGTGCCGGCGGCTTCGCAGGCCAGTCGCAGCGTCATCATCCCGCCGTTCGAACCGCCTGTCACATAGACCCGCGCGGGATCGGCGATGCCTTCCGCAACGAGCGCCGCGACAAGGGCGGTGAGGAAGCCGACATCATCGACGACCCCGCCCTGCCGTTCGGTGAGATACGCGCCGCTGCGGCCGTCCGCCCAACCCTCGCCGCGCCCGTCGGGATGCACCGTCACCACGCCATCGCGGGCGGCCAGTTTCTGGAAGCCCAGCCGGAAGGTCGTCGCGCCGTCCGCCGTGCCGCCGCCGTGCAGCACCAGCAGCAGCGGCGCAGGGTGGGCCACGCCGGGCGGCCGCACCAGCGTGTAGCTGCGTTCCAACCCGTCGTGCCGGATCGTCCGGCGCTCGGCACCGGCCGGTGCCTGCGCCTGAGGCCGGACCTCAGGCTGCGGGGGAGGAGACTGGGCACCGGCCGGGCCGGCTGCCAGCGCAACCGGCACCAGCAGCAGGGAAAATACGGACTTCAGGTTCATCGGCTGGTCCCTCAGAAGCTCAGCGTCGTGCGCAGCATCCAGGTCCTCGGCTGGTTGGATTGCGTGCCGAAGGTCTGGTTCAGCGGGCTGATATTGTAGTAGCTGTTGTTCAGCACATTCTTGCCGATCAGCACCACGGACCAGCCAGCCGCGCGCAGCCCCAGATTGGTGTCCACCAGCACGACATCGTCGTATGGGATGGTGTTGCCGGGGTCTTCATAGCCACCAAGTTCGGCGCGGACGGAGCCGTTTGCGAACAGCCGCAGGCCATCCGCCACCTCGTGCGAGTAACCCAGCGTGGCGCTTCCCGTCAGGTCCCGCAGCCGCCCCAGCCGCTTGCCCTTCAGATCGCGGGTGGACAGCGTGGTGGCGGGGTTGCTGTTGCTGTTCTGATAGACATAGCCTTCCTTATACTCGCCGCCCGCCAATGCGCCGTTGAAGGCATAGAGGATGCGCCCACGCGAGCCGGCGGCCAGCGTGCCGCTCCACTCGGCCTCGATGCCATACTGCACCGAGTTGCCCGCATTGCGCACCGCGCCCACGTTGCGGACGGAGTTGGCCGCGCAGCCCGGCCGGGCCACGGTGCCGCAGCCGACGAACACCGAATAGTTGACGAAGGTGTCGGATTTCCAATTGTGGTAGGCGCTCACCTCGAAGCGACCCAGCCCCTCGATGCGCCCTTTCACGCCCGCCTCGACCGAGGTGACATATTCCGGCTCGAACACCGGCGGCAGGGCGACATCGGAAACGCCGTCGCCCGGCTCGCCCGGATCGTTGTTGAAGCCGCCGCCGCGATAGCCGGTGGCGAGGCGGGCGAAGATGGAACCGCTATCCGTGAAGTAAGAGACGGAGACGCCCGGCGTGAACACGCGGAAGGTGCGTTCACGGTCGATGGTTAGCGTCACCTGCTCGTTCACCGGGGTCGCCGGATTGTCGAGCCGACGGACTTCCACGCTGTCGAAGCGCTTGCGGTCGATCGTGTAGCGGAAATCGCCGGACAGTTCGAAGCGGTCGGCGATCGGCCATGTCAGCGCGCCATAGGCCGCCCACGACAGGTCGTCGATCTCGGAATTGACCCGACGATAGACGGCGCGCGCCGTCGCCTGTGCAACCGGCAGGGTGCAGACGCCGCCCAGGCATCCCGGCGGCAAAGTGGTGGGAACGATGGGAATCAGCGCGGTGGCGAAGTCGCTGTCCACCTTGTTATATTCGCCGCCGATCACCCAGCGCAGTCCGTCGCCGGTCGATTGCAGGCGAAGGTCCTGCACGAAGCGCTCGAAGGTTTCCGAACCGGTGCCGGTGGCCGTCAGCGCCCGCTGCACGGCGGTGCTGGCGTTGAAATCGGCGTCTGTCAGGCTGGTGGCGTCGCGGCGGCGATAGCCGGTCATGGAAATCAGCTCCACGCCGCCAAACTGCCATTTCGAGTTCAGCATGGTGGAGAAGGTGTTGCGCGTCAGCCTCGGGTCGAGATCGAGCGCCTTCTCGAAACGGTCCACATAGAAGCCCGTCGGCCCGGGATTGTTGATCGGCGGATCGTTCACCGGCAGCGTATATTCGAACACCTGCGGCGCGGGCGCATCCTCCGCGCCATATTCCACCAGCCCGCTCAGCGACCAGTTCGGCGTCGGATCGTAAACCGCGCTCAGCCGCGCGCCTCCGGAGCTGGAATAATCCAGCTTGTTGCCGGTGACGGTGGAACGATACCAGCCGCCCTGCTGCAGATTGTAGAAGCCGCCGAGGCGCAGGCCCAGTTCGCCGATCTTCACATTGGTGATGCCTTCCACGCCGATCCGGTCCTGAGAACCGACATCGAAGCGCAGCCGCCCCTGCGGGCCTTCGCCGGGCCGCGCCGAAATGATGTTGATCGCGCCGCCGATGGCGTTGCGGCCGAAGTAGGAGCCCTGCGGCCCGCGCAGCACTTCCACGCGGCTAACATCGAAGAAGTCCAGCCCCACGAAGTTCCGCCCGCCCACATTGCCGCCGGCGATGAACATGCCGTCGCGATAGAGGCCCGCGCCGGGTTCGATGTTGTTCTGGCGGGTCGCGCCTTCGCCGCGAATGATCATTTCGTCGTTCATGCCGGTGCCGTTGTCCAGAACCTGCACGCCGGGGATCAGGTGGGAGAGGTCCTTGCCGGTCTCCACTCCACGATCCTCCAGCGTTTCAGAACGGATCACGTCGCCGGCAGACGGCAGCCGCTCAAGGCTCTCCGTCCGCCTGCGCCCTGTAACGATGATGTCTTCTACATCTGCGCCAGCCGTTGCGCCCCCGGTGGCCGGTGCGGCCTGATCGGCGGCGATCGCCGGCGTTGCAGTCATGGCAGCGACGATGGCCGAAGCGGCCACGCCCACGCGGAATCCGGTCATATATCCTCCTCGCAGGCGCTCTCCCGACGCCTTCCGCAAGGATGATTATCCGCAATATGTCGTCACAACAAGTATAAAGTGTAGACACTTTTAAAGATTAGGATCGGCGCTTCCGCTTGCCCCGGAAATCCGTCGGAGCCGGTTTCGGCATCAGGGCCGCCAGTTCGACGCCCCGCCGCACACCATCCTCATGAACCCGGCGCGCCGCCCTGAAACTCTCCTCAGGGTGGCCTGCGACGATCAGTTCCACCAGCGTCCCGAAGGCGCGCGCCTCGATTGCCCGCATGTCCTGCGTGGCGAAGCTCAAATGGCCATAAACGATGCCCGCGCCGAAGGTCATTTCCCGCTGCATCTCGGCCAGCCGTTCGGAGCCGCAGGCGCGCAGCACGGTTTCGGCCAGATCGAAAGTCCCCTGCTGGAAGCGGCGCGGCGAGCAGGCGGGATCGGCCGCCATCTCCGTCAGCCGCTTCGCATGGCGGCCAAGATCGGCGGCCACCTCTGCGGTGATTCGGCGCGCTGCCCGCTCGCACGAAAGCGCGAACAGCAGGCCGCGAATCTCCAGCAGTTCCTGAATCTCGTCGTCGCCGGGCGCGATCACGAACGCGCCCTTGCGCGGCAGGATGCGCACCAGATTGAGCGATTCCAGCAGCCGCAGCGCCTCGCGCACCGGCCCGCGCGACACGCCGAAACGCTCGGCGATCTCGATCGTGCCCAGATGATGGCCGGGCGGATAGGCACCGGACTGGATGTCGCGCCGGATCACGTCGGCGATCTCCGGTGGGGATTTCGCCGATCCTGCCACTGGCTGGTCTGCGCGTTCGGCGGGCATGGGGGATCCAGTCATCTCTGTGCCGGGTTCAGCGGCTCTGCTCCTTCAGGAGCCGAAGCCGAGGATTTTTGCAACGGCTTCGGGCGCGGAATCGAAGCCGCGCTCCGCGCCGCCGGATGCCGCTTCGGCTATGGCGCGCATTGCCGACTCGGGCGTCGGTTCCGCCACCCGCACCCCGTCATTCTCCACGATCCGCGCGCGCGCCAGATGGTTGCCGCCCACTTCCAGCACCAGCCCGCTGTGGCTGCACGGCTCTGCCACCAGCGCCAGCGCCACTTCCGCCACCCAGTGCAGCCCCATGCGCTGCTGCAGTTCGGGGGGAAAGGCGGCATCGGCCAGCCGGGTGGCGGCCAGCGGCGCGATGCTGTTCACGAGGATGTTGCGGCTGCGCCCTTCCAGCTTCAGCGCGTTCTGCAGGCCGATCAGCCCCAGCTTCGCCGCGTCGTAATTGGCTTGCCCGTGCATGCCATAAAGGCCCGAGGTGGAGGTGGTGAACAGGATGCGCCCATAGCCCTGCGCATAGAGATGCGGCCAGACGGCGTGAGTGATGTGTGCGGCGGCGCGCAGATGCACGTCGATCACCGAATCCAGATCTTCCAGCGTCATGCTGCGGAAGCTGCGGTCGCGCAGGAAGCCGGCGTTGTTGATCAGGATATCGATCCGCCCGAACGCCTCCAGCGCCCGCTCCACCAGCGCCGCGGGCATGCCGGGTGCCGTGATGGAGCCCGGAATGGCAATCGCTTCGCCGGCCTTCGCCCGGATTGCCTGCACGGTTTCCTGTGCGGGGCTGTCCTCGCCTTCATCCAGATCGTTCACCACCACGCGCGCGCCGCGCCAGGCCAGAAGCTCGGCATAGGCGCGGCCAAGCCCCCGCCCGGCGCCGGTGACGAGGGCGACACGGCCGCCGAACGGCTTCTCCATGGTCAGGCCGCCTCCAGCAGGGTGACAGAGGTGATCGCCTCGTCGAAACCCATCACCCCGCCGCCATTCTGCGCCAGCGCGATCCGTGGGTCCGGCACCTGCCGTGGCCCGGCTTCGCCGCGCAGCTGGCTCGTCAGTTCATGGATCATCGCCAGCCCCGTCGCCGCGACAGGGTGCCCGCGCGAGACGAGGCCGCCGCTGGGGTTGATCGGCAGGCGGCCGTGGAGCCCGGTTTCCCCCGCTTCGGCCAGCGGCCCGGCCGCGCCCTTGGCGCACAGGCCCAGCGATTCCGGAATATGGATTTCCCCGAAGGATGTCGCGTCATGCAGTTCCACAACGCCGATATCCCGTGCGGATAGCCCGGCTTGCGCGAAGGCGCGCTGCGCCGCCCGTTCCAGGCAGCCGGGTTCGTCCGGCCGCCGGTAGCTTCCGCCTTCCAGCACGCTGGCGCGGATGCGTACCGCGCGCTCCCGCACGCGCCGGTCCAGCCCGCGCAGCATGTCGGCCGATACCAGCAGCGCGGCGCTCGCCCCGTCGCCGATAGGGGCGCACATGGCGCGCGTCAGCGGGCCGGACACGGGCCGGTCCGCCAGCACCTCGTCCGGCGTCAGTTTGAACCGGTATTGGGCGTTGGGGTTCAGCGCCCCCAGCCCATGCGCCTTGGAAGCCGCCGCCGCCAGCTGCCACGCCGTGCTGCCATGGTGGCGCATGTGCCAGATGGCCTGCATCGCATAGGTGTCCATGAAGGGGCTGCGGCCCGGCCCGATCTCGAACGGCACGCCCAGATCGCGGCCCACCGCCTTGTAATAATCGATCCAGTTCCGAGGCTCCAGCATGTCGGCCCCGGCCATGAAACCACCCAGCGCCTTCGCCTTTGCGGCATCGTCCGCCGGGGCCGGATCGAACAGCTTTTCCAGCCCCATCGCCAGCACGCAACGCGACTGGCCGGAGAGAATATCCTTCCACGCCCCGTTCAGCGCCGTGGAGGACGAGGCGCAGGCGTTTTCCACATTCACAACCGGTGTGCCGATGCGCAGGCGGCCGTCGGCAAACGCGTCCGAGAGCGACACCTGCCCCCGGATGCTGCCCTGTCCCACGGCCCCCATCGCCGAATTGGCGAACCAGATGCTGTCGATCATATTCCCATCGGCAAAGCCCGCATCGGCCAGCACGCCTTCCAGCGCTTCATTAGCGAGTGCCTTGAACGACATATCCGGCCGCTTGCCGAAGGCAGTCATATGGCTTCCGATCAGATAGACTGGCCCCACGCACCTCTCCTCAACCTCAATATAACAAAAAGTGTCTACACATTTGATGGAAATGCCGCCACTATTATTCGTGAAACGCGATCCAACGCTGACAAAAGGGGAGATTCATGGGGAGCCCGGCTTGATCGGTTCAACTTTCAACGCGCTGCCGGAAATTCTGGCCGCGCACGGCCGCCACCGGCCGGAACGTCCGGCGCTGCAGCAGGGCGGCATCTGCTGGACATGGGGCGAGTTCGCCGCGCGCATCGATTCGGTCGCCGCCCTGCTGGCCGAACGCGGCGTGCAGCCCGGCGATCGGGTGGCGCTGCTGTCCGGCAACCGCATGGACGCCTATGCGGTGGCCTTCGGGGCGCTGCGCGCTGGCGCGGTGATCGCGCCGCTGTCGCCCATGCTCTCCCCGCCGCAACTCGCCGCCGTGCTGGCGGATTGCGCGGCGGCGCTGTTGTTCGTCGATCCGCTGCTGCTGCCGTTGGCCGAGGCGGCCGGCGCTGCCGGGATCATCCCGCTGCCGCTGGATCTGCCCACAGCACCCGCCGGATTCACACCGCCACTGTCGGGCGGCACAGACCCGGCGACGCTCATCTATTCTTCCGGCACCACCGGCGAGCCGAAGGGCATCCTGCACGATCATCGCGCGCGTATGGATCAGGCGGCTGGTCTGGCCGCCGAATTCCGCATTGATGATCGCGCGCGCACCCTGCTGGCAACACCGCTGCACACCAACGGCACCTGGATGATGGCGCTGCCCACGCTCGCCTCGGGCGGGTGCTGTCTGCTGATGGAGCGCTTCACGCCCGATGCCGCGGCCGCGCTGCTGGCCGATGAAGCTGCCACGCACATGTTCGCGGTGCCCACCATGCTGCAGGCGATGCTGCAACCGCTGGGTGCCGCAACAGCCGGGTTCCCCGCGATGGAAATGGTCGTCAGCGCCGGGTCCGCCCTCTCTCTGGCGCTGAAAGCGCGGCTGTCGCCGCTGCTGGGCGGAAAACTCGCCGAACTGTATGGGCTGACCGAAGGCGTTGCCACCATCCTGAAGCCGCACGACATGGCAACCCATGCCGACAGCGTCGGCCGCCCCGGCTGCGGGGTGGAGATCGAGATCGTCGGCGAAGATGGCCAACTGCTGCCGCCGGGCGAAACCGGCGAGATCGTCGGCCGCTCCGCCGGGCTGATGCGGGGCTATTATGGCCGACCGGAGGCGACGCAGGCGATCCTCTGGCACGATGCGCGCGGGCGGGCCTTCCTGCGCACCGGTGACATGGGTCATTTCGATTCCACAGGTTTCCTGCACATCGTCGACCGCAAGAAAGACATGATCATTTCCGGCGGCCTCAATATCTTCAGCGCCGATCTCGAAGAGGTGGTGCGCGGCCATGCAAGCGTGGCGGAAGTGGCGGTGATCGGCCTAGCCGATGCGAAATGGGGGGAAACCCCCGTCGCCGTGGTGGTGCCCGCCAGGGCGGAGGCTTCGGCGGAGGCGATTGCCGCTTTCGCCAATGCCACCCTTGCAAAGCATCAGCGGTTGTCGCGGGTGATTCTGCGCGCCGAACCGCTGCCGCGCAACCTGCTGGGCAAGGTGCTGAAACGGCAATTGCGGGAGGAATATGGTGGCTGAAACGATCCTGTTGCCGCGCCGCACGCTGCTGGGCGGGGCCGCCGCGCTGCTCGCAAGCCCGGCGCTGGCGATTCCGCGCAACCGCGACCCGCTGGATGGCGTATCGGCCGCCAGCGAATCGGTGCAGATGAGCCTTGCCAGTCTGGATGGATCGCACCAGCTGGTGGCGCGGCTGTGCCGCTATCCCGGCGCGAACCGGGCTTGGCTGTGGGTGCAACTACTCACGCCCGATGGCTTCTTCGCCTGCTACGATCATCATCTGCCCACCGGGCCGGAAAAGACCCGGCTGGAGGCGAAGGATGTGCTCTATGCCGTGGGCGGAATGACGGCACGGCGCACGGGCGAGCGGCTGAAGCCGACATCCTGCCACGCCGACGTGCGCGCGCGTCTCGCCGCAACCGGCGCTCCGCGCGAGGGCGAGGGGCATATCCCCTTCCACGCGAAGCTCAGCCTGAACCCCACGCGCCGCTATGCCGGCCTGCTTCCGGGGCGCAGCGAATTGTTCGGGCTGGGCGAGATGGATATCGAGCTGAACGGCCGCCGCTTCCGGGGGCCTGCCACCGGCCAGTTCCACGAACAGCCGCAGGAAACCCCGCGCTTCAACCAGCCCTATTCCTACGCCAGCCTGTGGGGACCAGACAGCAGCATCACCGCCATCGCCGGGGCGTCCGGCGGGGGCGGCTATCGCGCGACCGACAGCGGCTCCACGGATTTCCGCGGCGCGCGCTTCACCGAAACCGGCGACAGTCGCACCCTGACACTGGGCGCGCCGGGCGCTTCGCTGGAGGTAACGGCCGAGGTGCGCGCGCGCCAGCAGATCCCCATCTTCTCCGGCCTGTGGCGCGGCCAGTTCGTCGAGGCGAAGGCGGGGGGCGAAACGCTTTACGGCGTGTTCGTGGATTTCGACATGCCGAGCGCCCCCGCCGCGCAGACATAGCTGCGCCCGAACACGCTGCCCAGAAACACACGCCCCGAAGGCAGCATGGAGGCCACCGGCACGGCGGGAGCCTCCACGCCGTCGCTGACCACAAGCGTGGTGACGGCCCCGGTTTCCGGCGAAATCCGCGCGAGAGACCAAGGCGACACGGCGCTCTTGCCCGCCGCATGCTGCGCGAATTCCCGCAGCCGGTCGTGACGCGCCAGCAGCAGGTTGCCGTCCGCCTGCCGGGTGAGATTGTCAGGCCCCTCGCCGCTGTCGAGCGTCTGCGCCAGATGCACCCGGCCCGATCCGATATCGCCCTGCAACAGCAGCACCTGCCCCTTGATAGAATCGCTGACGGCAAGCGTCTCCGCGCCGCTCCGCTCCACGGAGTTGGCGAAGGCAAAGCCGCCCAGAACCTCGCGCGTCGCCTGCCCGTCGTGGAACAGCAGCGATCCATCGCCCCGCTTCAGCAGATAGGTCAGCAGTTCCCGCGCCGCACCATGGGCGGCACGGCTTTCGTTGGTGGCGTAAAAGGCATAGGCGGAAACCGGCAGCACATCGTTCAGGCGCTGGAATCCGGGCAGGGAGACAGAGCGCCTGTGCAGCAGCCGCCCGCCCGACCATTGGAAAACCTCCACCGTGGACGACGCACCATCCCAGCCGTCGGGATGGTTCACCGCCATCACCCACAGCCCGTCCGCCGTTTCCACCGTCCCGATTCCATGCGGGTGGAAACGCGCCGGAACCCCGCCGGTCAGGTCGTCGCTGAGCGCCACGCCAGCCGCGCCGTCGGTCAGCAGCCGCAGCGATCCCCGCCCCCCGCCCCGTCGATCATCGAAGGAGACGATCAGCCCGCCCGGCGCGGCGGCTGCATCTTCCCCGCCGCTGAAGTCCGGCGATCCGTCGCCAAGCGGCTGGCAGGCAGCGAGGTTTGCGGCCGGGCCGGAAGGCGGCTGCGCGGAACAGCCCGCCAGCAGCGCCAACAGCAGGGCAGGCCCCACCCTTCGAACCAGCGGCGCATGTAGATAAGGCATCGCTCCGCCCCTTCTCATATCGATACTTTCCCGTATCATGAGATATCCAATCGCACAGATCAACCAGCCGGCGTTGACCGGCGGCGGGAAAGATCGGAGAGCTTGGCTTTTCGAAGGAGCCGAATGTGAAGAGCCCGGCGAAGACGCGCCCGCAGCCAAGGCAGCTTGCCCGCGCCCGCCGCCGGGACCGCATCCTGCGAGTGGCGGCGGAGATGCTCGTGAAGGGCGGCTTGCGCCAGACCACGATGGAGGAAATCGCGCGCGGCCTGTCCACTTCGAAGATGGCGCTCTACCGCCATTTCCAGACGAAGGACGAACTGATCGAAGCGGTGCTGCAACGGGTGGTGGATCGCTTCACCACGACGGAGCAACTGGCATGGCCCGGCATGCGCGCCGCCATGCAGCGGGCATTGGCGAGCGCACGGGAAGATCCGGACGCCTTTCTGCTGCTGTTCCGCGTGGCGGCGCACGATCCGGCGCTGTCGCACTATGCCGCCGATGTGCGTCGCCTGCTGGGCGACGTAACGCGCGAACGCCTGATGGCAGGGCGGCATCCGCTCAGCTCGGACCCGGCCCTGCTGGAGGCGCTGGTGGACGGAACGGTCGCCTTTCTGGTGGAGGCGACCGCCTTCCGGATCGAGCAGGGCGACCCGGCCCGCGACAGCGACTGGATTCGCTGGGTCAGCGATGCTGCCTCGCGGATGATCGGACTGCCGACACCCGGAGATTGAGCGGTGATGCCGCCTTGGCGGTATTTGCGCGAGGCCGCGCATGAGTATATCAAATCGATACCAGTCAGTATCAAGACTGTTTGGGGAGAGAGCTCATGAAACAGCATTTCAAGAGAGAATCTGTCCATCCCGCGCGGGCCTTCGCTGCGCCCGCCCTGCTGGCGCTGGGCCTGCTATTGGCCTGTCTGAACGCGCTTCCGGCCCATGCCGGCACCCTGTCGAGTGGCAGCCTGTCGGTCATGTGATGCTGACCGCGGGGCATTGAGCTAGGCGAGAACGGCAAACCCGGGTTCGGCCCGAAAATGCGCGACTGGAATCGCACGGAGCTGCTGCAACTGTGGCGCGAGCACTGGGCAGAGCATGTGAACACCCGGCTGGCCGAGCTCGATATCGATGCACGGATCGATCACCGCAGTCTGGAAGCACAGGGTATCCTGCGCATTCGGGATGCCGGTCAGAAGGAACTGCCGCACCAGGTGCAGGCGTTCCGGAAAGCGGGGCAGGAGCTGGATGCGATCCAGAAGTGCCATGTGGCATTCGCTTTCTGTGTTTGATCGCCAGTGGAAGATTGTCTGCAGGAGGTCGCTTCCACCGTCGCCCAACTTCTGAATTGACGGCAGCCACTGGACGAACAGAATCAGGCTTGGATGTCCGCAAAGCTGGCGGGAATGGAACCAACCACATTCTCTGGAAATACTTCATCAGAGTTCAAGAGACAGACAATCCATCGCACTCCTTTTTTTGATCGGACAAAATGTCGTCAACGGCAAATTATTGCTGATCTGCGAATATGAAGCGGGCGGCCAGCGGAATTGCAGCAAACGGCACCGACAGATGATCCGCTTTGGCGTGGAAATCATATCTGACCTTCAGATTGGTCACTTCACCCAGAATGTCGGCCATCTCTTTCGCGTTGCCAACCATGGCGCCGTCCTGCAGCATCTTTTGCCGTTCCTCTTGCCCCGGTGCCGCCTTGGCATCTGGGCTGAGCCGGGCTTCCCATTCGCCGACGCTGATTAGAAGCCGTTTCGCAGCCGTCGGCGGCGAGCGCAGAAACTGCTGCCGTTCTTCAAGGATCGCGCGATCTGCCCACCAGATCGAAGGGCTTGAAGCGCCATATCCGAAAAAGCTTTCAGGATGGCGGAACAACGTGTGGAGGACAAAAAGCCCGCCCAGCGAATGGCCGAACAGCATTCGGCGCGCGGGGTCGATACGGACGTCCGTCGAAACCTGAGGTAGCAATTCGCGCATCAGGAAGGCGTGGAAGGCGTCCGCCCCGCCACCTGTTGGCTTCGCTGCATCCGGCGATTTCAGCGGAGCAGGCGTATAATCGAAAGTTCTGGCGCTTCCGAACAGCCCACCGCCCGCCTGATCGATGCCGACGACGACGGCCTCCGGCATGCTTGTCCATGCTGGCACGAAAGCCTGTGTCCGAACGGCGGAAACCATGGTTTCGAAATAGGCGTTTCCATCCAGAACGAGGATTAGCGGCCAACCCTGAATCGGCGCTTCTCCGGCGGGGATGTCGATGAAGGCGGTGTAGTTCAGGTCGTTGTGAACGAGGCTGATCCGCCGCCGCAAAGGAAGCGGGGCCGCCGCGGCCAAAGCCGGTGCCTGAAGACCGAGCGCCATGCCCCACAACAATTCCCGACGTCGCATCAGTCCGTCCTGCAGCCTTTGGAGAGCCGATTTGAGACCGACTGCGGCCCTTTGGGCAAGCCTTTGATGACCTGATCCGGCCTTCCCGATCCGATTGCGGCCCGAAGTGCGAAGCCCGTCGTCCGCCCTGCCAAGCCGTCCGACCCTGCCGACCGCATTGTCCGGCAGGAACGAGCACGACCGCGTGATGCAAGGAACCCGAACATGGCCGAATCGAATCAGCCCAGCCGCCACTCGCTGCGACAGCCCTATCTTCTGTTCGTGGGAGATGTGGACCTTCTGGCGGCGGCGAAAACCGCCAGCGGCTTGCTGCAATGGCGGCCTGACGCCTGTGCCGGACAACTGCGCCTGCCGGGCGGTGTCGATCTGGGGCTGCCTGACATGTCGCCTGAAACTGCGGCGGCGGCGGGCGTCGGAACGATGGTGATCGGTGCGGTCAATCCCGGCGGCGTCATTCCGCCCCAATGGATTCCCGCGATCCTTGAGGCTCTGGAAGCAGGGCTGGATGTGGCCGCCGGTTTGCACCAGCGGCTGAACGACATGCCCGAGATTGCACAGACCGCACGGCGTCTGGGCCGGCAACTCCATGATGTTCGCCATGCCGACCGGAGTTTTCCGACCGGCACGGGCGCGCGGCGGCCCGGAAAGCGCGTGCTGACGGTTGGCACGGATTGTGTGGTTGGCAAGAAATATGCGGCGCTCGCCATCGAACAGGCGATGACGGCGCGGGGGCTGTCCGCCGATTTCCGGGCGACGGGGCAGACCGGGGTGCTGATCGCAGGCGGCGGCGTGGCGATCGATGCCGTCGTTTCGGACTTCGTGGCGGGCGCGGCCGAATGGCTGTCTCCGGCGGCGGCCGACGATCATTGGGACGTGATCGAGGGGCAGGGTTCGCTGTTCCATCCGGCCTATGCCGGGGTGACGCTGGGCCTGATGCACGGCAGCCAGCCGGATGCGTTGGTGATCTGCCATGAGCCTGTTCGTGACCGGCTGCTGAGCGTCGACTATCCGGTTCAGCCGCTGGATCGCTTCATCGAGGCCAATCTGGCGATGGCCCGGCTGACCAGCCCCGATGTCGTCGCTGCGGGCATCTGCCTGAATGGCGGCCGGATGAGCGATGTGGAGATCGCGGAGGCGATCCTGCGGGTGGAGGGCGAAACGGGGCTGCCCTGCTGCGATCCCATCCGCCACGGCGCGGGCCGGATCGTGGACAATCTGCTGCGCCTCGTTCCATGAACGCCGATCCGGCGACATCGGCCGCATCGCTGCGCGTGACGGGCTACACGGTCGAGCGCGAATGCTGGGCCTATCGCACGCCGCTGGTGCATGCCCGTGGCACCGATCGAATAGCGGAACTGATCGTCGTGACGTTGCAGGGGGCGCATCAGGCGGGGAGAGGCGAATCCTGCCCGATTCCGCATCATGGGGAATCGGTCGAGGGGGTGCGGGCGCAGGTCAATGCCATCTGCCAGGCGCTGGTGGACGGAGCGGACTGGGGCGAATTGCACGACCGGCTGCCGGCGGGGGCCGCGCGCAATGCGGTGGATTGCGCGATCTGGGATCTGCGGGCGCGAACGGCGGGGGTGCCGGTTTCGACGCTGATGGGCCTGCCCGCGCCGAACCCGGTTTCGACCGTCTATACCATCGGCCTTGCCGCGCCGGACGAGATGGCGCGCGCTGCCGCAGCAGCGGCGGCGCTCCACGATGTGGTGAAGATCAAACTGGGGGATGGTGGGGATGATCTCGCCCGGCTGCGTGCGATCCGTGCCATGGGGCCCGGAACCCGCCTGATCGCCGATGCGAACGAGGGCTGGACGGCTTCGCAACTGGTTTCCGCGCTGCCGGAACTGGCGGCTCTGGGGGTGGAGATGCTGGAGCAGCCGCTGCCCGCCGGCAGGGATCTGGCGC
Organism: Sandaracinobacter neustonicus; assembly: GCF_006385875.1. Taxonomy (GTDB): domain Bacteria; phylum Pseudomonadota; class Alphaproteobacteria; order Sphingomonadales; family Sphingomonadaceae; genus Sandaracinobacteroides; species Sandaracinobacteroides neustonicus. Next base: position 84,603 of record NZ_VFSU01000026.1, read on the forward strand.
TGGCCTCGATCGATCGCATCATCCCGATCGGGGCCGATGAATCCTGCCATGTCGAAGCCGATCTGCCGGGGCTTGTCGGGCGCTATGACCTTGTGAACATCAAGCTGGACAAGAGCGGGGGGCTGACGGAGGCGATGCGCCTGCAGGCGCGGGCCGAAGCGCTGGGGTTCGCGACGATGGTCGGCTGCATGTGTGGCACGTCGCTGGGGATGGCACCGGCGCTGCTGGTGGCGCAGCGCTGCCGCTATGTCGATCTGGATGCGCCGCTGCTGCTTGGGCTGGATCGCACGCCATCGCTGGGTTGGCAGGGCCAGCGGCTGAGCCCGGTGCGGGCCTTGTGGGGCGGATGAGACGTAATGCGCTGCCGGTTCCAACGCCAGCGCTGATTTGCGAAGCCGCCGGCCTGCTATGCAAAGATTTTGCCGCCACATCGGGGAGGGTATGCCAACCGCAATAACAGGAAAAGGGGAATGGCCATGATGGGTCGATACATGTTCGGAATTGCTGCCCTGTTGTCGTCTGTGAGCGCCAGCGCCGTTCGTGCCGAAGTCGCGAGCGACGGGCCGGAGGCTGAAACCATCATCGTCACCGGAAACCGGGCGGTGAACACCGGCACCAAGACGGACACGCCCCTGATCGAGACGCCGCAGTCCATCTCCATTGTCACGCAGGAGCAATTGTCCATCCGCAACGTGCAGGGCGTGGAGGAGGCCCTGCGCTACACCTCCGGCGTCGTGGTCGATCAGCAGGGCTATGATCCGCGCTATGAGCAGACCAGCATTCGTGGCTTCGCCTCCACCTCGTTCGGCGATTTCCGCGACGGCATGAAGCAGGTGACGTCGAACGGCTCCTATTACCGCACCGAGGTCTATGGGCTTCAGGCCATCGAAATCTTCAAGGGGCCAAGCTCGGTCCTCTATGGCCAGAACGCGCCGGGCGGGCTCGTCAACTTCATCACCAAGCGGCCGACCGACAGCTTCTTCGCCGAGGCGCAGATCGATTATGGCAGCTTCGACCGCTTCGTGGGCCGCGCCGATATCGGCGGTGCCGCGACCGACAATCTCAGCCTGCGCTTCACCGCGCTCGCACGCAGCAGCAAGACCCAGATTCAGGATGCGCCGGATGATCGCATCTATGTCGCGCCCGCCGCGACCATCCGGATCGGCGAAAACACCGACATCACCATTCTGGGCCATTATCTCTATGACAACACCATGGCCACGCCCTGGTATGTCACGGTGGACGGCCAGCCGACCGACGTGCCGATCCGCGACCCAAGCTGGGATTTCTTCCATCAGAACCAGTATCAGATCGGCTATCTCGCCGAGCATCGCTTCAGCGACAAGCTGCGGTTCCGGCAGAACCTGCGCTACGGCCGGATCGACCTGCTGGAGAAATACCAGTTCATCGCCGCGACCGATACGGAATCGCAGGTGGTGATCCGGGGGCGCGGCAAGCTGGACGAGACGTCCGACGGCTTTACGCTGGACAACCAGCTGATGTTCGAGCTGGGCACCGGCAAGCTGGAGCACAAGATTCTGATCGGCGCGGATTACAGTTCGTCGCGCTATGACTGGCAGGCCGATCTGGTGATCGTGGACAATATCCTGCCTTACACGAACCCCGATTATAACCGCAGCTACGAAGACCCGCCGCTCTACGCCACCAGCAGCCAGACGCAGAAACAACTGGGCGTCTATCTGCAGGACCAGATCAAGCTGGATGCGCTGACGGCGACCATCGGGTTGCGCTATGATGATGCCAAATCCGACACCATCACCCTGATCTATCCCGGCGCCTATCCGCTCGATCCGCCCGAGACCCGCGACAAGGCGACCACATGGCGGGCGGCATTGTCCTACAAGTTCGATATCGGCCTGCTGCCCTATCTCTCTTACTCGACCTCGTTTCAGCTGACCCCGGGGATCGATTATTTCGGCAATGCCTTCCAGCCTTCGCGCGGCAAGCAGTTCGAACTGGGCGCGAAATATGAGCTTCGGGCCTTTCCGGGCTTCGTCACGCTGGCGTGGTTCGATCTCAGGCAGACCAATGTGCTGACCACCGACGCCGACCATATCGGCTTCCAGATCCAGACGGGGGCGGTGAAGACGCACGGCCTTGAACTGGAGGCGAACCTGAAACCGGCGGACAGGCTGAACCTGATCCTCGCCTACACCTATCTGGACACGAAGATCGAGAGCAACGACGCGACGAACGGCAAGGAGTTGCTGCTTCAGCCCCGGCACACGCTGTCTGCCTTCGCGGATTACAGCCTGCCGTTCGGCCTCGGCTTCGGCGGCGGCCTGCGCTACCTTGGCGACAGCTGGGCCGATGAACTGAACAGCATCCGCAACGACAGCCGCCTGTTCGTGGATGCCCAGCTGCACTACAGTTGGGGCAAATGGCGCATCGGCGTGAACGCAACCAACCTGTTCGACAAGACCAGCTACAATTGCAGCTATGGGGCCTGCGCCCGCCTGCCCCAACGCACCGTTCTCGCCAGCGTGAAGGTGCGGCTGTGAGGTATGCGGTGGCTGGCGCGCTGGCGTTGCTGGCCTCACCGGCAACGGCGGAACCGCTGGCCCGCATCACCGTCACCGACGGCGGCATCCCGCATGTGCGCGCCGCCACCAGCTACGGGATGGGCTATGGCAGCGGCTATGCGACGGCGCTGACCGACGCATGTGGCGCGGCGGAGGCCTTCCTGACCTATGGCGGGCGGCGGTCGTCCGTTCTGGGGGCCGATGGCGAAACCGCGCTGCATATCCCGGTGCCGTCCAGCGTGCCGAACAGCCTGAATGACTTCAACATCGCCTTTTCCATCGGCCCGGCCGAACTGGCCCGGGCAAGGAAAGGCCTGTCGGCGGACCTGCGGCAGGTGATCGACGGCTATGTGGCGGGTTACAATCGTCGTCTGGCGGAAGCCCCGCCCGCCAGCTGCCGGGACAGCGCCGTGGCCATCACGGTGGACGATGTGCTGCGCCGCTCGCTGGCCTATGGCATGACATTGGGCACGCGCTTCTTCCTGCGCCAGCTTCATGCCGCTGCCCCGCCCGGGCCGGGCGAGGTGGCGGCGGCGGAACCGGCGCTTGCCCCGCAGCCGCTGCCAAGCGTGGGCAGCAACGGGTTGGCGTTCGGCCGCGAAGTGACAGCCGGCGGCGGGTTGCTGCTCGCCAATCCGCACTATGTCTGGCGGGGGCCGGAACGCTTCATCCAGATGCACCTGAGCGGGCCGGGCTATGACGTCATCGGTGCGATGATGCTGGGCTCTCCGCTGGTCTCGATCGGAGCCAATCCGTCCCTCGGCTGGACCTACACCGTCGCCGCGGGTGCGAAAGGGCTGCTGTACCGGCTGTCGCTCGACCCGAAGGACCCGACGCGCTACCTCGTCGACGGTGTGTCGAAGCCGATGCAGCGGCAGATCGTCACCATCGATGCGCGCGGCGCGGACGGCAAAGCCGGGCGGCTGAGCCATGCCTTCTGGACGAGCGAATTCGGCCCAATCGTGGAAGGCCCCGGACTGCCATGGTCGCGCCGCGAAGCCTTCGCGCTGTTCGATCCCAACGTCGCGAACGCAGGCAGTTTGCAGCTGTCCCTCGACAGCGGGCGGGCGCGGAGCGTGCGGGAATTGCAGGCGCTGCTGGCAGGCATGGGCCTGCCGTTCCTGAACGCCATTGCGGCCGATGCCGGCGGAGAGGTGCTCTATGCCAACAACAGCCCGACCCCTGCCATTGGAAGCAACAGCTTCGGGGTCTGCCTTGTTACCGGCATTCCGGCCAACGCCTATCCGCTGACGGTGGTGATCGACGGTGCGAAGTCCGTCTGCCGCCCGCAGGCCGTTGCGGAAGCCGCATGGCCGGGAATCCTGCCAGCAAAGGCGATGCCGGCCATGGTCCGCCGCGATTATGTCGCCAATTCCAATGATTCCCACTGGCTGGCCAATCCGTAAGCGCCGCTCACGGGCTTCTCGCCGCTGATCGGGCCGGAAGGCACGCCGCAGAGCGCCCGCACCCGCGTGGGTGTCGCGCAGATTCGCGAACGGCTGGCGACGGACAGCCGGATCGACCGCGACGCCGTGAAGGCGATGCTGTTCGCGGATCGCAACGGCATGGCGGACCTGCTGCGCGACGATCTCGTGGCGCGGTGCCGGGCAACGCCGCTGGTGGCGGGTGCGGACGGCAAGCCCGTCGATCTGGCAAAAGCCTGCACGATATTGGCCGCATGGGACGGGCGGGATCACAGCAGCAGCGTCGGCGCCTTCCTGTTCCGCCGCTGGCTGGAACGGCTGAGCTTCGCGCCGTCTTTCTGGCGCGTGCCGTTCGACCCGGCGCAGCCGCTGGCCACCCCGCGCGGGATCGCCGTCACCGATACGGAGGCGCTGCCCGCACTCGCCGCAACCGTCGCCGCGATCACGGCCGAGGGGCTGGCAATCGACGCGCCGCTGGGCGCGGTGCAATATGTCGAGCGCGGCGGTGAACGCATCGCGGTTCCCGGCGGCCCGACGCCCTTCACCTATAATGTGATGGACATGAGCGCGGTGCCGGGCCGGGGCTATGTCGATCCGGTGTTGTCGGGCGCGACTTATGTGGCGGTGATCGGCTTCGAAGGCGGGCAGATGCGGGCCGACGCGATTCTGGCCAGCGGCCAGAGCAGCGATCCGGCGTCGCCGCTGCATATCGATGGCGTGCGGCGCTTTTCCACCGGCAACTGGCGACGTCTTCCGTTCACGCCTGCGGAAGTTGAGGCGCAGGCGGTGGGACCGGCTATCGAGCTTAACCGCTGACGGCCGATCGCCACTGACGGCGGACGGCATCCGGCCAGCGCGCGGGCCAGCCGGATGCCTGCTCCAGTTCGGCGGCCAGCAGCAGCAGCCGATGATCCTCGCCGTGCGCCGCCGCGAACATCGAGCCGATCGGCACATCGCCGCACGACAGCGGCAGTGAAATTGCCGGGATGCCCGACAGATTGTGCAGCGGCGTATAGGCGCAATAGGCGAACATGAAGCTGCGCAGGTCCTCGAAGGGACGGGTGGGGGCGAGGTCGCCCACGGGCGGTGGCGGATCGCGCACGACGGGGGACAGGATGAGATCGTATCGGGCGAACAGCTCGTTCAGCAATGGCGGCAGGAGGCCGATGGTGGAAAAGGCGGCTTCCAGCCGCTCTGCGGACAGCGTGTCGCGCCAGCGCGCCAGCCCTTGCGTCCATGGCTCCACGAGCGCGCCCAGCGGTGATCCCTTGCCGATCAACTGCGCCATATCGGTGAGTTCCCCGCCCAGATAGGCCCACAGAGTCTGAAATGCTTCGGCCGCAGCGGCAAGGCCCGCCGGATAACGGGCTTCGACCACCTCATGCCCCAGTTCGGCGCAGAGCCGCGCAGTCCGCAGGATTTCCGCCGCGACGAGCGGGTGCGGCTCCTGCCCCTCCACGCTGCGCAGGATCAACGCGATGCGTTGCCGTGGCAGGTGGCCCGGTGGTGTGTGTCTCGCGGCGTTCCCGACGTGGAAGCCTGCCGCAACGTCGCGCACCGTGCGGCCCAGAAGGATGTCCACCGCCAGCAGATCGTCCAGCAAATGCGGCGCGCGCGCGCGGATCTGCACGCCGCGCGACGGCTTCAGCCCGACAAGCCCGCAATTTGCCGCCGGGATGCGGATCGATCCGCCCCCGTCGCTGGCATGGGCAACAGGCACGATGCCCGCCGCCACTGCCGCCGCCGCGCCGCCGCTGGAGCCGCCGACCGACAGCCCGGCGTTCCACGGATTGCGGGTGACGCCCCCCAGCAGCGGCTCCGTCGAACAGAGCAGGGCGAACTCCGGCATCGTTGATTTGCCGAGCGGAATCAGCCCGGCCGCATCATAGGCGTCGGTCAGCGGATAGCTGCGTGACACCAGTTCCCGCGAGCGCACCCTTGCACCGGCCACCGAAGGCATTCCCGGATAATCCAGCGAATCCTTGATGAGATACGGCACGCCGGACAGGGGACCGGAGGGGGGCATAATGGCATGCCGCGCCGCACGCCGCCTGCCGATCTCGAAGGCCTGCCAGCTGATCGCGTTGATCGCAGGCTCCATCGCCTCCGCGCGCAGGATCGCGCCGTCCAGAAGCTCCTCTGCGCTTAGCTCTCCGGCGGCAACAAGCTCCGCCTGTGCCGTCGCATCCAGTTTCGCGATCTCCCAGGCGGTGTCATGGTCAATCGGCATCGTTCAGGCTCCCGCTCGTCATCGATCACCGGAATGGGCCGCGCGCTGCGCACGCGCCTTGCAGATCGGCCTGCAGCCTTGTCGGAAAGGGCGCGGTTGCGGCTTCTGGTCCGGGCGGCGAAGTGGTCGGGCCGAAATGCAAAGCGCAGGCCCGGCCGATGTGCGCCAATGCGGTGTGACGCAATGATGACAGGCGGATGCGACGGATGACGAACCAGGCCAGTGCAGCAGTCGCGATCAGCCGGCTGGGGCAGGCGCGCTATCGCAAGCCCATCGGTGAAATTCGCGCCGAGGCGTCTCAGCAGGGGTTGAAGCGGCATCTGACGGCCCGGCAGATCATGCTGATCGGGGTGGGTGGAATCATCGGGGCCGGCGTGTTCGTGATGACGGGCAACGCCGCCGCCAGTTTCGCCGGGCCGGCCGTCATCCTCTCCTACGTGATCGCCGGGATTGCCTGCGGTCTCACGGCGCTTTGCTATGCGGAACTGGCCTCCATCATCCCGGCTTCCGGATCGAGCTATACCTATTGCTATGCCTCGCTGGGCGAGGGGGCGGCGTGGATGCTCGCCTGGATCCTGCTGTTCGATTACAGCCTCGCCGGGGCGCTGGTGGGCGTCGGCTTCGCGGGCTATCTCACCAGCCTGCTGGCGGATTTCGGGCTGTTCGTGCCCGCCGTGCTCGCCGCGCCGCTGGTGCAGACCCTGCCGGGCACCGGTTCCACAGGTCTTTTCATGGCGGGCAGTGTCAACCTTGTCGCGGCCACCGCCATCATGATCGCCGCGCTGGCGCTGAGCCGGGGGATCGAGACTTCGGCTTCGATCAACGCCGCGTTCGTGGCCATCAAGCTGTCCGTGCTGCTGATCTTCGTCGTCGCCGGCCTCCACGCCATAGATCCCGGCAACTGGCGGCCGTTCATCCCCCCGCACGAGGGCGGATTCGCCTTTGGCTGGCCGGGCGTGATCCGGGCGGCCTCTATCCTGTTCTACGCCTATCTGGGGTTCGAAACGATCTCCACAACAGCCTCGGAGGCGCGCGATCCGCAACGCGACATGCCGCTGGGTATCCTTGGCGCACTGGCGATCTGCACCCTGATATATGTGGTGGTCGCGGCTGTGCTGGTGGGTGTCGCCCCTTACCGGGAACTGGGTGTCGCCGATCCCATCGCCCGCGCGCTGGATCGGATGGACATGCCGCTGATCGCCCGGCTGGTGAAGGTGGGCGCGGTCACCGGGCTTGCCTCCGTGCTTCTGGTGAACGCCTATGGCCAGTCGCGCATCTGCTTCGCCATGTCGCGCGATGGGCTGCTGCCGGGCGTATTCGGCCGGCTGAACGCGCAGCGGGCCAGCCCCGTTGCCGGCGTGATGCTTCTGGGTGGCATTTCGGCCCTGCTGGCGGCCTTGCTGCCGATCCAGATCCTGGGGGATCTGATCAGCGTGGGGACGGGATTTGCCTTCTCGGTCGTCTGTGTCGCGCTGATGTGGCTGCGTTCGGTGGAACCCGATCTGCCACGCCCGTTCAGGGTTCCGCTGGGCGGCTTCCGCATCGGGCGGGTGTGGATCGGCATCGTGCCGACCGCGGCGCTGCTGATGTGCTGGGCGATGATCCTGCCGGTGCTGATCGACATCCTCTCGCAGGCGGGTGCGGGCCATGTCCTGCCTGCGATGATTCTGGGATGCTGGCTGCTTGCGGGCATCCTTTTCTATCTGGCCTTCGGTCTGCGGCGCTCCCGCCGGGTGCAGACGCGGCAGGCCGATGAAACGGACATTGCCCGGCCGGAGGCCGGGTGAAATACTCCGCCCATGACTCACTCATCCCCCCCAGCCGCCTGTCCCGCAGTTCGCCGGACTTCCGACAATGCCCGGATGTCCGACATGCTGGCCGCCGCGCGCCAGCAGGAGGGCTGGGAGGGCGACGTGCGGACGGATGACGGCTGGCGGCGGCCGCTGAACTTCTGCGACGGCTTCCGGCATGATTATGATGCCGATGTGGCGACCGGCGGCTGGGAGTTCATCGTGTTACGGCCGGGCCTGTCCATCGCCATCGTGGACTATACCGTGAACCGGGTGACGGTGCGGCGGCACCGCCCGGGCGACAATCTGGTGTTGTCGGCAGTGGTTTCCGGGCACAGCCTGATCGATGGCGACGGGCTGGAGGGGCGGCTGGCCCATGGCTATTGCACGCTTTACGGCCTGCGCGACGGTGACGAGTTCCAGACCTGCTACACGCCTGACCAGCCGCTGAAATATGTGAGCGTTTTCGTCGAGCGGGCGATGTTCGCCGAGGTGACGGGCCTGAAGCCGGACGATCTGGGAGGCGACCTGCGCGATTTCCTTGAGGCGCGACGCCCGCTTCTGCCGCACACGGTGCCGCTGTCCGGCGCGGCCAGCCTTGTCGCGGCCGAGATCGCCGACAACCGGATGGAAGGCCCGTTCCGGGGTGCTTTTCTCGCGGCCAAAGCGGTCGAGCTGGCCTGCCACATCCTCTATGTCCGCGCGCACAGCCTGGCAGACAGCATGGAGGCGCCGGCCTTTACCCGCGCCGATTTCGACCGTCTGCGCCGCGCCAAGGCGCTGCTCGAGCATCGGCTGGACGAGCCTCTGAACATCCACCAGCTGGCCCGCAAGGCGGGGCTGACCCGCCAGAAGCTGCAACTCGGCTTTCGTCTGCTGTATGGCGACACGGTGGCGCGGGTGCGCGACAAGGCCCGGATGGCGCGGGCGCTGGAACTGGTGCGCGCGTCGGACCTGTCGATGATCCAGATCGCGCTCGAAACGGGCTATGAGCATCCGGCCAGCTTCACGCGCGCCTTCAAGGCGGCGTTCGGCCATGCCCCGCTCACCATGCGGCAACTGGCGCGTGAAGGCGTCTCGTTCAACGCCATCGCCGCCCGCCCGGCGAACTGCTAGATTCATGCGAGTGGGCCGCAGATGAACGCTCGGGCGCGGCTGATCGCCGCTCTGGCTGGTCTGGCGGCAAGCATTCTGGTCAGCGGCCCTGCGAGGGCGCAGACCTGCGCACCTCCCGGCTCTTTGTCGGCGGCGGATTCTCAGGCGATCGACCGGCTGGTTCGTGACGCCATGCGCGAGCATCAGGTTCCGGGCGTGACGCTTGCGATCGTCCGCGACGGTCGCATCATCGCCCTGAAGGGATATGGCGATGCCGACATCGCCAGCGGTCATCCCGTCGATCCGCGCCGAACCCTGTTCCGGATCGGGTCGGTCACCAAGCTATTCACCTATACGGCCGCCCTGCAGCAAGTGGAGCAGGGGCGCCTCGCGCTCGATACGGATATCAACCGCTATCTGCCGCCGCCCGGCCTTCGCGTTCCGGCGGGGCCGCCGGTGACGGCGCAAACGATCATGGGCCATCGCGCCGGCTTCGAAACCGCCGGGCTGGGGTATGATTTCTTCGGAGACACCGCGCGCGTGCCGACGCTGCGCACGTTCGTGGCCCGTCACCAGCCGGCCATCGTCCGCCAACCGGGGGACGCGACAGCCTATTCCGATTTCGGCCCGACCGCGCTGGGGCTTGCCGTGGAAACGGTGTCTGGTGAGCCCTATGCCGCTTATGTCACGCGGCATATCCTGTCGCCGCTGGGAATGGCCTCCACCACATTGGCCGAACCGGTTGCGGCCAGCCTGCCCGCGCCGCACGGGCGGATGGTGCCCGAACTCGCGGCGCGGACAGCGACGGCCTATGCGTCGGGTAGCCCCGCTGCCGCGCCGCTTCCGGTGGAGCATATCTTTCCGGCGGCGGCTCCGGCCGGATCGGCATGGTCCACCGCGGCGGACATGGCCTGTTTCGCGCTTGCCTGGCTGAACGACGGCGCACTCGGCGAAGCGCGGCTGCTCTCGCCCGAAACGGTGAAGGCGATGCGCCGACGCAACTGGAATGACCGCCTGGGCGCGACGGATTTCGCCCATGGCTGGTTCCAGCGCGACCTCGGCGAAGCGAAAGCCTATCAGCACACCGGCGGAATGCTGGGCTTTACCGCCAATTTGCTGATCGTGCCGGAGCGTAACATCGGCCTGTTCATCGCGGGCAATTCCAACTCGGCATGGCCCCTGACGCTGCGTCTGCCCGACCGGATTCTGACCCGGCTGGACCCGGCCCTCACGTGGAAGCCGGCCCCGGCACGGCCCGCGCCCGGAGAACTGGCTGATTATGCGGGGCTGTTTCTCGCGAATACCCGTTCCTTCACCCGCCTTGAAGGCCTGCTCGCGCTCGCCGACGAAGCGCGGGTCGAGGCGGCAGGCCCGGATGCATTGTGGATCAGCCTTCCCGGCGGCGCGCCGGAGCGCTGGACGCGGATCGGCCGGGATTTGTTCGAAAGCCCCCCCTATGGTGATCGCATCCGTTTCGTGCGGGATGCACAAGGGGATGTGGTGCGCTTCTATCACCCCATGGGGCATCGCGGGTTCGACCGCATTCCTTTTTGGCGCAGCGCCCTGTTGCTGTGGTTGTCGCTCGCGCTGACCATGGGCTTGGGGGCGGTGCTGCTGGGATCGATCCTTGCCCTCAGATGGCAACATGAGCGACGTGCCCTGAAGCTGACGGCGGCAGCGACCGCGATCATCGGCATAACCCTGCCAGCCATCGGCGTTGCAGCCGCCAGGGCGCTGGAGGATCCGGCGCTCGCCTTTCACTGGCCTCCGCCCGCGCTGCGGCTTCTTGTCGGTTGGGGGTATGCGGCCGCGTTGGCGGCCATCGCGTTGTTCGCCATGCTGCCGGCAGTGCGACCGGCGTCCGGGCTGCTTGCACCCCGGCGCACCGGTCTGCTGTCCGCACTGAGCCTTGGCGCGTCGGTGATCCTTCTGTGGCTGCACAATCTGTTCGCCCCGGCGATGCAGTAAAGGGAAATCGCGATGGGAAGTTACGGGCCGGATTCGTTCGGGCGGTTTGACGATTCGGATGTGCGGGCGCTGATCGCTGACTATCCTCTGGCGTGGCTGATCTCGCCCGGCTCGGGCGAGGCGAGCCTGCTGCCGCTGGTTCCGGTTTGGCGGGAAGATGGCAGCATGGCCGAACTGATCGGGCATATGGCGCGTTCGAACCCCCTGCATGCCGCGCTGCAACAGGATTCCCAGGCGCTCATGCTGTTTCAGGGGCCGCAGGCCTATGTGTCGCCGGAACAGGTGGGGCGGCGCGACTGGGCGCCGACATGGATCTATGCCCAGTTGCGGATCGAGGCGCGGATCGATTTCGAACCGGGCGGGACGGCAGCAGCGCTGGATGTGCTGATCGATACCGTTGAGGCAGGTCGTGCCCGGCCATGGTCCGCAGCGGAACTTGGCGCGCGCTATGAAACTATGCTGGGCGCAATCATCGGCTTCCGCGCGCGCGTGGGCGATCTATCCGGGCGGTTCAAGCTGGGGCAGGACGAACGATCCGAAGACCTCGACGCCATAATGAACACCATCGCGGACCCGGACTTGCTGCGCTGGATCCGCCGCATGAACCGGCACAGGCTGCCATGACCCGACCTGTGCTGCTGATCGGCTGCGGGCGCATGGGCAGCGCAATGGCAAGCGCATGGGTCAGGGTGCGTCCGGTCATTGTCCATGACCCCGGCGCAGCGCTGCCAGCGGAGGTAACGCCGCTGGATCGCATCGATCCGGACCTGATACCCGATGATGTCATCGTCGTCCTCGCGGTGAAGCCGCAATCGTTCGGCGAGCTGGCATTGCAGCTTGTGCCGCTGGCCCGCCGAGGCGCGCTGTTCGTCTCGATCATGGCCGGGCACAGCCTCGCAGGGATCGGGGATGCGCTTGGCACGTCACGGCTGGTGCGGGCCATGCCCAACCTTCCGGCGACAATCCGAGCGGGGGTAACGGTGGCCGTCGCAACGGCGCAGGTCGATCCCGACAGGCGGCAATTGGTCTCGTCCCTGTTCCGCGCGCTGGGTTCGTTCCACTGGGTCAATAATGAGGACTGGCTGGACGCGGTGACCGGCATATCCGGTAGCGGCCCGGCCTATTTCTTCCGTTTTGCGGAGGCGCTGGCGCGTGCCGGAGAGGCGGCTGGCCTTCCCCCTGATCTCGCAATGACACTGGCCCGGGAAACGTTCACCGGCTCAGCTTTGCTTGCCGCCCATGACCAGAGATCCCTTGCCGATCTGAGAGAAGACGTCACGAGCCCAGGGGGAACAACAGCGGCCGGTCTTGCCAGAATGGATCATGAACATGCCATCGACGAACTTGTGACTGATATGGTCGCTGCAGCAACCGCGCGGTCACGTTCGTTGAGAACATGAACGCATGGCGAAGTCTGAATTGAGACGCCCGACGGTTCGGCGAAAATGTCTGATTTCGAGCGAGAACGGCTGACGTTTCAATCCTCCGGATGCTCGCGGCGGGCGTTGTCGAGGGTGCGATCGTGTGCCTGCTGTTGCTTCTCTGTCAGTAATTTTTCGGCCTTTGTCCGGCCATGCTTCAGGCGGTTCGCCTCTGCCTGACGTTCAGCTTCGGCGCGCTTCCGGGCCTTGCGGGCCTGCCGCAGGTTGATGATGTCACCCATATTTCAAGCATATCGTCCGGGTGCCAGTCAGGCCAGTGCAGGGCTTCAGTGGAAATCCCGCGAGTTCGGCAGCACACGCACGTTGCGCGGGTGGCGGGCGCGGTCTGGCGGGGTGGGGTTGGCGTGCGATTCCTCCAGTTGGCCCAGCATGTGGGTCAGATCCTCCACCCGGTCTGTCATCAGGTGGATCACGCCTTCGGGGCTGCGCTGGAGGACGCCTTCGGCCCGCATCAGCCGGGCTGACATCACCGGGCGGCGCATGCGTTCGAATGTTCGCGCCCAGATCAGAAGGTTCATGACGCCTGTCTCATCCTCCAGCGTGACGAAGATGGCGTTGCCCTTGCCGGGGCGCTGGCGGATCAGCACCACGCCAGCCACCTGCACCCGGCGGCCGGGTTCTGCGCTGGCGGCTTCCGCGCTGGAGAGGATGCCGCGCACCCGCAACTCGTCGCGCAGGAAGCTCATCGGGTGGCGGCGCAGCGACAGGCGGATCATCTGGTAATCGGCCACCACCTCCTCGCTTTCGGGCATGGCGGGCAGCGCCATATCTGCTTCTTCCCCCAGTTCGCGGGCGCTGGCGGCGGCGAACAGCGGCAGTTCGCCGGTGGGGGTGCGGCGGGTCTGCCAAAGGGCTTCGCGGCGCGGCAGGGCGAGCGACTGGAAGGCGTCGGCATCGGCCAGCAGGTGCAGCGCGCGCGATGGCAGATGCGCCCTGCGGGCCAGTTCCTCGATGCCGGTGAAGTCGCCGTGCTGGCGCTCGCCTGCAAGCGCGTCCGCCCACTCCTCGCGGAAGCCATCGATCTGGCAGAACCCCAGCCGCAGCGCAGGCGCGCCATTGGCATCCCGTTCAAGGCTGTTGTCCCATTCGCTGGCGTTCACATCCATATGCCGCACCTCCACCCCATGTTCGCGCGCATCGCGGACGATCTGCGCAGGCGCGTAAAACCCCATCGGCTGACTGTTCAGCAGGGCGCAGGCGAACACGGCGGGCTGGTGGCATTTGATCCACGCCGAGACATAGACCAGCTTCGCAAAGGCCAGCGCGTGGCTTTCCGGGAAGCCATAGCTGCCGAAGCCCTTGATCTGGTCGTAGCAACGCTGCGCGAACGCCCGCTCATAGCCGCGCGCCACCATGCCTTCGATCATCTTTGGCTCGAACTCGTGGATCGTGCCGACATTGCGGAACGTGGCCATCGCCTTGCGCAACTGGTTCGCCTCTCCGGGCGTGAAGCCCGCAGCGACGATGGCGAGCTTCATCGCCTGCTCCTGAAACAGCGGCACGCCGAACGTCTTGCCCAGCAGGCCTTTCAGTTCGTTCGGATCGTGCGGCGGGCCGGGCGAGGGATAGTCCACCTTTTCGACCCCGCTGCGCCGCCTCAGATAGGGGTGCACCATATCCCCCTCGATCGGTCCGGGGCGGACGATGGCGACCTGAATGGTGAGATCGTAGAGCGTGCGCGGTTTCAGGCGCGGCAGCATGTTGATCTGTGCCCGGCTTTCCACCTGAAACACGCCGATGCTGTCGCCCTTGCACAGCATGTCGTAAACGGCCGCGTCCTCGGTGGTGCCGTCCAGTTCGAGGTCATGATCGCCCAGATCATGCGCGCGCATCAGCTCGAAGGATTTGCGGATGCAGGTGAGCATGCCGAGCGCCAGCACATCCACCTTCATCAGGTTCAGCGCGTCGATATCGTCCTTGTCCCACTCGATAAAGGTGCGCTCCTCCATGGCGGCATTGTGGATCGGCACCGTCTCGTCCAGCCGGTCCTCCGTCAGCACGAAGCCGCCGACATGCTGGGAGAGGTGGCGCGGGAAGTGGATCAGCCGGTTCACCAGCTTCGCCAGCCGGGCGATTTCGGGATTTGCGGGGTCCACGCCTGCTTCGGCATAGCGTTTTTCCTCCATGCTCCCGGCAAAACTGCCCCACACCGTGGAGGACAGGCGGCTGGTTACATCCTCGGAAAAGCCCAGCACCTTGCCGACATCGCGGAGCGCACTGCGCGGGCGGTAATGGATGACGGTGGCGGCGATCCCGGCGCGTTCCCGGCCATAGCGGCGATAGACATATTGCATCACCTCCTCGCGCCGTTCGTGCTCGAAATCGACATCGATGTCGGGCGGCTCGGCGCGGTCTTCTGAGACGAAGCGCGAGAACAGCAGGTCGTATTTCTCGGGGTCAACCGAGGTGACGCCCAGCAGAAAGCAGACGATGGAATTGGCGGCGGAGCCTCGCCCCTGACAGAGAATGGGCGGCTCCTGCGCGCGGGCATAGCGCACCAGATCATGCACGGTGAGGAAGTAACAGGCATAGTTGCGGCGCTCGATCAGGTCGAACTCCTCAGCCAGCCGGGCCTGCACGCCTTTGGGCAGCACCGCGCCATAACGATCCCGCGCGGCATCCAGCACGAGATGTTTCAGCCAGCCGAGCGGCTCCCACCCCTGCGGTACCGGCTCGTGCGGATATTCATAGCTCAGCTGATCCAGTGAGAAGCGGATACGGGCGAAGAGGTTCAGGCTTTCCGCCACCGCTTCGGGGCAGGCGTGAAACAGCCGCGCCATTTCGACGGGAGATTTCAGATGCCGCTCGGCATTGGCCTCCAGCCGCCGCCCGGCGGTGTGGATCGTCACCTTTTCGCGGATGCAGGTGAGGACATCGTGCAGCGGCCGATCCTGTGGCACGGCATAGAGCGCGTCGTTGCTGGCGATCAGCGGGATCAACAACTCGCGCCCCAATTGCCGCAGCCGCTCCAGTCGGCGCAGATCGTCGCCCCGGCGGGGCATGGTGGCGGCCAGCCACAGGCGGCGGGGAAACACCTCCCGCAACCGCCGAAGCGCCGCGGCATCCGCTTCAGAGGCGAAGGCGATCAGCAGCAGCCCTTCGCCATGCGCCAGCAGGTCGTCAAGATAGAGGTCGCAGTCGCCCTTCGTTGCGCGGCGGTTGCCGGTGGAGAGCAACCGCGTCAGCTGCCCCCAGCCGTGCCGGTCCTGCGGGTAGGCGATAATGTCCGGCGTGCCATCGGTGAACACCAGTCGCGCCCCCACCACCAGCCGGAAGGGCGGCAATTCCAGCCCGTCCTCCACCGCTTTGTTGGTCGCCTCCCGCAGCGCCACATGCGCGCGCACCACGCCTGCCACCGTGTTGCGATCAGCAATGCCGATGCCCGCCATGCCCAGCGCCATCGCCTTCGCCACCATCTCGTGCGGATGGCTGGCCCCCCGCAGAAAGCTGTAGTTGGTTGCGGCGGCGAGTTCGGCGAAGCCGGTCATGCGAACAGGGCTGATCTTGTTTGGCCGTTCATGCGAACTGGCCGTGTATGAACCAGCTCGGATGCCCCGCCTCGCGTTCATGCAAACCCCGACGGAACAGCCAGAAGCGGCGCCCGGCCTCGTCCTCCACCCGGTAATAATCGCGCGTCGGTCGCCCCTCGCTCGCCTTCTGCCACCATGGCGCGGCGATCCGTTCCGGCCCCTCGGCACGGGTAACGATGTGCGACACGCCCCGCCAGCGGAACCGGCGCGGCGGCGCATCCGGCACTTCGGCCAGCACCTCGATCGGCTCTGGCGGATCGAGCAGGCAGATCGGGCGCAGCGGCGGTTCGCCGGGCGGGGGCAGCGGCCATGCCGCAGCCTGCCCATCGTCCAGCGCGGGGACCGAGCGAACCGCGCGCTCCGGCACATGGCTGTCCACCGGCAGCAGGCGGCGGATGCGCTCGCGCCCGTGCCGCACGCTCAGCCTGTCGATCAGCGCGGACAGCGCTTCCCCTTGCTTGCCCCGCGCTTGCAGATCGGCCTGCACACTTTCCAGCGGCTCCGTCGCCGCCACAGCAAAGCGGATCAGATCGAAGCCAAAGCCCGGGTCCAGCGGGTCGGACAGCGCCTCCACCCGCTCCCTCAGCAGGCGCTGGAGCAGGGCAGGGTCGCGCGTCGGCTGGCCGGTTTCGAGGGCCAGTTCGCGCATCTCGCCATCGCTGCGGCAGAGGCTGATGGCAAAGCTGCGCCCGCCCTGATGGCGCTGCTCCAGCACCCGCGCTGCCTTCATCGCCAGCCCGTCCACCGCGCCCAGCACGCTGTCGACATGCGCGATCGGCTCAGCAAAGCGCCGCGCGAATTGCAGCGCGGGCAAGGGCCGCCGGGGCGAAAGCCGATGGTCGGCGCGGCCCAGCAGCCTGTCGAGCGCAAGCGCTGCCTGCTTGCCGAAACGGGCCGACAAGGGGGCAGTCGGCCGGTCCGCCAGATCGCCTACAAGCTTCAGCCCCGCCCGGCGCAGGGCTGTTTCAGCCTCCGGGGGAAGGCCCAGCGCCGCCACCGGCAAGCAGCGGATGGCCTGTTCCTCGCTGGCAGCGGAAACCGGAAAGCGCGCCAGCGCATGGGCGGCCGAGGGCGTGGAGGCGATAGTGTGGCGCACCGACAGATGTCGGCCCAGCAGCGCCGTCGCATCGGCGGCAAGGGCATCCTCTCCGCCAAACAAATGCGTGCAACCGCTGATGTCGATCAGCAGCCCATCGGGCGGATCGGGCTGCACGATGGGGGACCAGCGCAGCGCCATATCGGAAAGCCGCAGCAACAGCCGCGTGTCTGCCGCCGGGTCGGCCTCATCCACGCAAAGCCCCGGCACGCGGGCCAGCGCATCGGCCGGCGTCATGCCAGGGGCGAGCCCCTGCTCGCGCGCCTGCGGGCAGGCCGCCGTCAGCCGCCGGGCGTTGCGCTCGGTTGCCACCAGCACCAGTGGCTCATCCGGCTTTGCGGATGGGCAGCACATCCGCCAGCGGTCGGTCGGCAGGAACGGAAACCACAACGCCAGAAAGCGCCGCGCGCTCGAGATCGCGGAAACTGGCGGACTCACGATCCCACTCCAGCCGCCAGCGTCCACGCCCGCCGCCCCGATGCTTCAGCAGCTCCAGTTCGAATGCCGGACGCCCCGGCGCATTGCCCTCCAGCGCACGCGAAGCAACGGATCGCACGGCCCAGCGCGTGGCGGCCGCACTGGCGGAAGGCTCGGCCTCCATCCGCAGCAGCAGCGCCGTCACGCCGGAGGCTTCCGTCGCCAGCTGGAAGCGGCGCGTGGCCGTCAGCCCAAGGTTGCGGGGATTGCGCCACAGCTCGATCACCGCCACGCCCACGTCAGGGCAGCGCAGCACATCGGCCCCTGCGCGCAGCACCGCATCGGCATCCGGCAGAACGCCCAGAAACAGCTTCGCCGGGTCCAGCCCGATGGCGGAAAGCCCCGGCCCGAACAGCTGCAACCGCCGCTCCGCCCGCGCCTCCCGCAGCCAGACGCAGGTGCCGCCCAGCCGCTGGCAGAGCATGGCCGCAAAACCCGCAGCTCCCGCCGGATCGTCGGCGCTTGCGGCGAACAGCTCGTGCAGCTGGCCCCGGCCAAGTCCGCCCCCCAGCGCCGCGTCCACATCCGCATGCCCGAACGCGACATGCCCGCCCGGAACGCGCGCGTCCGACCGCCCGGCAAGCCGGGCCAGCTGGCGAATCCGTTCGCATCTGTCATCAGTCTGGGGATGCATATGTTCACTATATGTTCTTATCCGAATTCGACTCATCAGCTGTCAACCCAGTTGCGCTTACCCGTGTTGGCTGTGACCAAGCGGGAACCTCTGTCTAGACGTAAGCGTCCGGTTTTCAGCGAGGCGTTTCTGCCTTCGAACGCGGCTCTGTTGGCGGAAACAGCTTAACGCATCTGTTCATATCGGAGCGATTGCTCGTCAGCGCACGGTCATCATAGCTGCAGAATAGGGTCTGATTAGTTGGCGTGCTCTGGGCCAGTCGCCGTGAAGCCAGAGGTCCCGTGCTTCGGGGTTGGCTGGAAGTATCGCCGGCATTGCGTCACGGCCCGCCATCTGCAGCACGTCATTTGGCGGGCAGGTCAACAGCGCAAAACTCGGAACCTCGCTGTCCTTCCACACACCTGCCAGGGCGAACAGAGGCTGGTCAGCGCAGCCGACCCAATGCCGCAGGCGACGACCATCCCGGTCTTTCCCCTTTCCCGGAACCAGGAACGCTGTGGCCGGTACCAGGCAGCGGAACTCGGCGTTGCGCAGGTTGCCAATCCAGAACGGGCTGTCGGCATTGCGCACGCTCAACACGCCGTAACCAGCTTCGGTCGAGAGTGGTCCCGGAGGGGGCACGCCCCACACACGCGGCACGATCCGCGCCGTCAGCAGCTTGCCGGCGGGGCGTGGGCCGGCAATGAAATCGCGCCCGGCGGTGACGACAGGCGCAAAACCGCCCGGCGCAATCTGGCCGCCCGCCCACGGATCCTCTCCGGCCCTGGCGTTGAAGGCTCGGGCAATATCGGCGGAGGTTGAATCGAGGCGATAGAGCGCGGTCATGAGTGGCATCGCCTATGTGCCGTCACCCGCTGACTGTCGAACATCGACTTTGCCTTGGCAAGCGGATGGCAGAACGGACGTGCTTCATTGTCGCCCGCAACCGTTCGTCACCTGTTCGTCTGGAGGAGAAGATAGCCGACACTGCAACGCGGCGTGAACGTAGAACTGCTTTCACGGGAGCCGTTGCAGGTTCGAACGACTGCTATGTCGGCGGCCACTGACGATAGAGCATCTCGTTTACACCGAGATGCCCTGTTTCTCATGGCTGGCCGGGCGGACCGGGCCTGATGCCCCGTTTGCCCCGCGCGATCTGCAAAGCCAAAATCCCAATTCGCTGCGGCTATCGGATAGCGGACCATTGCCCTCCTGTTTATCCCGGATGCGAGGGAAGTCGATGGTTGCGGGGGCGGTTTCCAGTCCAGAACCTGCTGACCGACACTCCATCGACTGTCAGAAACCGGGGGCAGAATTCATGCGTTCCATCAGACGACACACGCGGCTTTTTCTTGCAGTTGCCGCCCCGTTTGCCCTGTTTCCCTGCAGCGCTGCACTCGCGGCACCTTCTGCGGCAGTGGTTGCCGAGGCTGACAAGCGCATAACGGCCGACATCGCGCGGTTGACGGCGATGTACAAGGATATCCACCAGAACCCCGAACTCGCCTTTCATGAAACGCGCACCGCCGCGATCGTCGCCAAAGAGCTGAAGGCGCTGGGGTTCGACGTGAAAACCGGGATCGGCGGCACCGGTGTCGTCGGCATCCTGAAGAACGGCCCCGGCCCCGTGGTAATGTACCGCGCCGACATGGATGCGAACGCCGTCGCCGAGGAGAATGATCTTCCCTATCGCAGCAAGGTGAAGGCCATACGCGAAGACGGCTCGGAATCGCCGGTTGCGCATATGTGCGGGCATGACGCGCATGTGACGTGGATGCTGGGCATGGCGAAGGCGCTGGCCGGGATGAAGGGCCAGTGGGGCGGCACCGTGGTGCTGGTGGGCCAGCCCGCCGAAGAACCGATCACCGGTGCGAAGGCGATGGTGGACGCGGGCCTTTATGAGAAGTTCGGCGTGCCGAAGCCCGATTATTTCATCGGCATCCACACCGCGCCGCTGCCCACGGGCACGGTCGTGGCCGCGCCGGGGCCGCTGATGGCTGGCACCGATCAGGTGGATATCCTGATGAAGGGCGTGGGCGGCCATGGCTCCATGCCGCAGATGACGAAAGACCCGGTGGTGATGGCGGCGCTGGCCGTGGTGCAATATCAGGCCATCGTCAGCCGCACCGTCACACCGCAGGAAACCGCCGTGCTGACGGTGGGCTCCATTCAGGCCGGGGCTGACAACAATGTGATCCCGGCCACCGCGCTGCTGAAGGCCAATCTGCGCTGGTACAGCGAGGCGACGCGGCAGCAGATGCTGAAGGGCATCAAGGCCGTCAGCGAAGGCATCGCCCGCACCTATGGCATGCCCGAGGATCAAATGCCTGTCATCACGATGAAGGGCAGTTCGACGCCACTGGTGAACGACAAGGAATTGTCGGCCCGGCTGGGCAAGACGTTGCAGGGCGTGCTGGGGGAAAAGGCGGTGATCAGCGCCTTCCCGCCCGCCACCGGATCGGAGGATGTGCACCTGCTGCTGGGGCCTTACACCGACGTGCCCTTCAGCTTCCTTGTGGTGGGCGTGGCCGATCCGGACCTGTTCGCCAAGGCGCAGAAAGAGGGGAAACAATTCCCCTATGCGGCGCATAATCCGGGGTTCCTTGTCGATCTGAAGGCCATTCCAGAGGGCACGAAGGTGGCGACGGTCGCCATGCTTGATCTGCTGGGCAAGCCTGAGTAACGATTCCGCAACCGGCGGGGGCGGCGGTGGTGGCGTCTCCGCATTCAAAGGATGACGCATGACGCGCAAATTTCTGCTCGCACTGGCCGGGCTTTCGGCGTTGCAGTCTCCGGTTCTGGCGGCCGAAGACAATCTTCTCGACGTCACCTGCGGCCAATATCTGACGGCATTGTCGGTTGCCGCGCCAAAGGCTGGCGCAAGCAAGGCCGAGCAGCAACTGGCCGCTCAGGCACAGGATGATATTGCGCAAGGGCTGATGTGGATTCACGGCTATTTGTCCGGCCGGGACGCGGCGGCCGGCAAGCCGGCACCGATGTTGACGCGAAGCTGGCTGACGGCGCAGATCACGCCACTGGCGAAGGCTTGCCGGGAACGCAGCCCCGATGGCTCGATGCAACTGCTCGATATCGTGAAGGCCGGCCTGTGATCGGCTCCGGCGGCCGACAGCCCTTGTCGCGCGGGGCTTTGTTCGCAATCGCCACCGTTCTGGCTGCCTTGCCTCCGGTCACGGCGCATGCAGATGCGAAATCGAAGGACGAGAAGAACTGGGTGGAGCGAGTGGAAAATCGCCGCGATGCCCGACGCGCGGGGATCGTGGCGGGCGCAGTGACGGCACAGGTGGCAGGTGCCGCGAACCGCAGCCGGGCCGATCGCGACTATCAGCAGTGTCAGGACAATGTCGCCACCGCGCAAAGCGTGGCGCAGCAGGCAAATGGGCAGCCGGCCGATCCCAATGCGGATTATGCCGCGCAAAGGGCCGGCTATGATTGCGAGGTGCAGCGCTATGAGGATCGGGCCGATGGCCGCAGGGCCGCGAATCGCACCGCCGTCGTCGCCGGGATCGTCACGCGCGAAGTCGTGAAGGACTGACCCGCCCCGCCTCTGCCGGTGGCAATCCGCGCCGGGTTATGAGACACTCGGGCATCCGGGGGGGTGTTGCATGATGATCAGCGACGGCAGATCCCAGCCATTTCTGGCCCGCTCCGTTCGTTCCAACGATCTGGACGAATTCTCCGCCGTGATCCCCGGCGGCACCTTCGGGGCTGTGGCGTTGACGGACCAGCAGGCTTTTTCGGCAACCGTGCGGATCGTCGATTTCGGTCGCGGGCTTTACCTGCGCAGCGTGCAGACGCTGGGCGCGCTGGGCATCCGTTCCAGCTTCGAGAATGACGACGAGGAGACGATCACCTATCTGTTCCCGGCCTTCGGCAGCCCCGGCCTGACGGTGGACGGGCGGGAGGTCGGCCCGGGGCAGGTCATCACCCGCCAGCGCGGCGACACGCCCTATTTCCGCACCGCCGGGCCACAGGAATTGTCCGTGCTGATCGTCCGGCCGGACATTCTGCTCAAGACCCTCTCCGCCTTTGGCGGCAAGGATCGGCTGCGGCTGTTGCAGGCGCCTGCACGCTCAGGCGCGATCGAGCCCGGTCGGCTGGCCCGGCTGAAAAGCCGCCATCGGGAGCTCACTCGCCTGCAACAGGATTGGGGGCTGGCCGATATGCCCGCAACGGCAAGGGCGGTGGAGATCGTCCGGGGTGAGATCACCGCGCTCGTCGCCGACGCCTTGCTCAGCGGCGAGACGCGGGTGGACCATAAGGCGCGGCAGTTGCAGACCCGCTCCATGGCTCGGATCGAGCGCTTCATCGACGGGGCGCGCGGCAGCGCCGCCGGGCTGCAGGAAATGTGCGAGGCCACCGGACTTGCGCTGCGCACGGTGGAGGCGATCGCGCGGGATCGCACGGGCATGTCGGCACAGGCCTATTTCCGCTGCCGCCGTCTTGGCTTCGCACGTGAGGATTTGCTGAGGCCCACGCGGGCCACCAGTGTGACCGACGTCGCCCTGCACAACGGCTTCGCCCATTTCGGCCGCTTCGCCGCTTACTATCGCGAGGCCTATGGCGAAACGCCTTCGGAAACGCTGCGCCGCGCCAGCCGCTGAGGCCCGCCCTTGTGAGGCCTGCGGATCAGAGTTTCGCCAATTGCTGTTTCAGCGTGTCCAGCCCCAGCGGCCCCATCGCCAGCGCGTCTGCATGCCATTTGCGCCGGTTGAAGGCGGCCCCGGCCTTCGCCATCGCATCGGCCCGGCAATTCAGCCAGACCCGTTCGCCCAGCTTGTAGGCGCAGGCCTGCGCGGGCCAGCCATAATAGCGCTCCACCTCCATTGCGGCGGCGTCCCGCCCCAGCCCGGAGGCCCGGTCGATCAGAGGGATGGCGGTGGCGGCGGTCCATGGCTGGCCCGCGCCTTCCATGCCCGACGGGATCTTGCGGCCGGTGTGCAGGCCGATGTCCACGAACACGCGCGCCGCACGGAACGACTGCATGGAAAGAAACCCCAGCCGCTTTTGTGGCGTGTCGAACCAGCCCAGTTCGTCCATCAGCCGTTCGGCATAGAGCGCCCAGCCCTCCGCATGCCCGGCAGCACCCGCGACCCGCTGCAATCGCACCAGATCCAGCAGGCGGGAGCCGCCGATCTGGATATGATGGCCGGGCACGCTTTCATGATAGATGGTGCTGTTGGCGCTCCAAGTGGGAAGTTCAGTTTTGCCCAGCGTCGGCCAGACGACCGTCCCTGGCGTCGAAAAATCCTCTGACGGCGCGACATAGAAGGGCATTGCACCCGAACCGGCCTCCGTCATCTGCACTTTGCAGGTGCGCAGCTGCGGCGGGATGTCGAATTCGCTTTCGCCAAGCTTCGCGATGGCGCGATCCACTTCCGCCTGCGCCCAGTCCCGGAAGGGGGCGACCGCCAGCGACTGTTTCGGATCGCCGTCCAGTTGCGTGCGGATATCCTCGAAACTGGCGCCTGCGCGGATGCGGCCGCTTTCCTTTGTTTTCTCGGCCTCCAGCCGGTGGAACTCCTCCACCGCCCAACCATAGGCTTCATCCAGATCGAGCGTGCGCAGGCCCAGCCACAGATCGGTGTAGAGCAGGTAGCGCTCGCTGCCGATCCCGTCTTCCGGGCTGGCCTTGGGCGCATAGCTTTGCGCCAGCCACTGCCCCAGTTCGCCATAGGTGCGATCCGCTTTTGCGGCAGCGGCGGCCAGCGGCCCGGCCAGCGCGCCGCCCGGATAGCGCGCCGCGAACTTCGCGAACCAGCCTTGCGAGGCCCAGCCGCTGCACTGTTTCGCGACAGCCAGCGTCATTGAACGCGGCGCTGGAAGGTTGCGCACCAGCCCCAGTTCAAGGCTCTGCCGATAGCCGGCCATCGCCGTCGGCACGGCCTCGAGCCGATGCAGGATGTTCGCCCAGTCCCGGTCGCGTGCATCCGCCGAGACCGGCACATCCCCACTTTGCCCCTGCGACATCTGTTCGAACGAGGTGAGCAGCAGCGCCGGCGGGCCGATAAAGATATGGGTGCTCATTTTCCGGTAAGGCTCACCCGCCTCGATCCCGGCGAGAATGGCGCGGGCGGTATCCTCCAGAAACGCCGCACCCAGTTCCTCCTTGCGGTTCAGCGGCGGTGTGTCCGCCAGCTCCGCAAGCGTCGCGCGCATCAGCGCGGCGGCCTTCTCCGCCCCGGCGGGCGACCAGTCGCTGATGGCGCTACTGTTGCGCTCCAGTCCGAACACCTTGCCCACCAGTGTCGGGTTGATGCGAACATAGGCGTCCAGAAAATCGTCGCATATCTGCGTAACCGTGCGGCCCGCGCGAGCGAATGCCGGATTGAAGCCCGTCAACCCTGCCATAGTGCCGAACCCGGCAGCGTAGAGAAAATGCCGCCGCTTCATCCTGCCCCCCTCGCAATCCGTAAACCGCCCGGCAGTGGACAGCCGGCACGATCCTATCTCACCCCGCGATTGCGGCTATCCGATATCCGCCGCGAAGTTCATTTTGCTGTTGTCCGGAAGGCTCTCTGCCACACCACTGCGCTGGAATTGGGATAGACTACCGGCAACGCCAATGTGAGCGAATGGCTGATACTGAAGGGGCGGGTTAAGGCCACCGACTTACGAGCCATATTTCGTCACCGCGCAGACCTATTGCGTGGCGGCATAAGCAGCTGTTTTTATTTGGAAAATATGGTGGACGCACTAGGGCTCGAACCTAGGACCCGCTGATTAAGAGTCAGCTGCTCTACCAACTGAGCTATGCGTCCGGAACCATTTGCCGGGGGCTTGCCCCGTGGCCCGCTTCGGGGTTGTGCACCCCGTGGGAGGCGGGCGTTTACAAAGCGAAGGCCAGCTTGTCCAGCCGATTCTCGCATCCTTGCTCAGATATGTTCCAGCTCCCGCTGCCGGTACACGCCCATCAGGATGCCCAGTGCGATCATCACTGTCAGCGCTGCGCTGCCGCCATAGCTGACCAGCGGGAAGGGAATGCCCACCACCGGGGCCAGCCCCATCACCATCATGCTGTTGATCAGCACATAGAAGAAAATCGTCATCGAAAGCCCGGCGGCCAGCATCCGCGCGAAGCGGGTTCGCGCCGACATCCCTGTGCGGATGCCCCAGTTCAGCACCAGCCCATAGGCGATCAGCAGCAGCGCGCCGCCCATCAGCCCCCATTCCTCGGCCATGGTGGCGAACACGAAATCGGTGTGCTGTTCCGGCAGATATTGCAGATGGCTTTGCGAGCCTTCCATGAAGCCCTTGCCGAAAATCCCGCCGGATCCGATGGCGATCTTCGATTGGGTGATGTGATAGCCCGCCCCCAGCGGATCGGCGGAGGGATCGAGGAAGATCAGCACGCGCCGCTTCTGGTAATCGTGCAGCATATTATAGAGCAAGGGCAGCGAAGCCAGCCCCGCCACGCCCGGAATGATGAACCATTTCAGCGGCAGCCCGCCCAGGAACATCATCGTCATGCCGCCCGCCACGATCATCAGCGCGGTGCCCAGATCGGGCTGCAGCATCACCAGCGCCGCCGGCACGCCGATCATTGCCAGCGGCGGCCAGATTCCCGCCAGCTTCGCCGGATAGCCGCGCGGCAGGAAATGATAGAAACGCGCCAGCGCCAGCACCACGGCGATCTTCATGAACTCCGAAGGCTGCAACCGGATAAAGCCCAGATCCAGCCAGCGCTGCGAGCCGCCGGCGATGCCACCCACCACCTCCACGCCGATCAGCGCCACCAATATCACGGCATACAGCGGATAGGCGATCTTCAGCCACAGCCCCAGCGGCACCTGCGCCAGCACGATCGCCAGCCCCATGAACAGGCTGAGCCGCACCGCATGGTTCAGCGCCCATGGCTGCATGCTGCCGCCCGCCGCCGAATAGAGCACGACAACCGCGAAGGTGCCAATCGCCCCCACAAGGAAGATGATCCGCCAGGGCAGTTGCAGCGCCCGTTGCGGCCAGCGCGAATTCAGCAGATTCTGGATCATCGCGCCGGCCCTCCCGCGGCTGGGGCAGGTATGGCTCCGGCCGGGTTGGCCGCCGCTATCCGCGCCGCGAGAGCGTCCGCTTCAGCCTTAGCGGCGGCTGCTTCCGCTGCCCGCCGCGCCCGATCGCGCGCCTCCAGCACACCCGCCAGCTGCTTCTCGGCGGCCTCCCGGTCATAGATGTAAGTCAGCACGTCGCGCGCGATGGGGGCCGCCGCCCGCGATCCGCCGATGCCATGTTCCACCACCACGCTGATGGCATAGCGCGGATTGTCCACCGGCGCGAAGCCGATGAACAGCGCATGGTCGCGGAACTTCCACGGCACATTCGCGCCGCCCCGCGAGCTGCCGGATATCCGCCGCACCTGCGCCGTCCCCGTCTTGCCGCCCATCGCCACGCCGGGCACGCGCAGCATCGATCCGCGCGCGGTGCCGCCGGGGCCGTTCACCACATCGTTCATGCCGCCGCGCACCACGTCCAGATACTCGGCTGGGATGGGCAGGGCCGCGAACGGCTTCGGCTCCGGTCCCACCAGCATGCGCGGCTCCACCATGCGTCCTGTGGCGATCCGCGCCGTCATCACCGCCAGTTGCAGCGGGTTCACCACCACATAGCCCTGGCCGATCGCCATGTTCAGCGTGTCGCCCACCGTCCATTCCTTGCCGAACCGCTCCTTCTTCCAAGCCGGATCGGGGATTTCGCCCGCACGCTGCACCGGCATCGGAATGTCGAACTTATGATCCAGCCCCAGCGTGCGTGCCATGTCTGCCACGGCCTGCGCTCCCACCCGCCGTGCCATGGTGTAGAAATAGACGTTGCAGCTTTTGGCGATGCCGGATCGCATCGCCACAGTGCCATGGCCGGATCGCTTGTGGCAGTGCCACACCGCCTTGCCATATCGATAACTGCCGCCGCAGAACACCGGGTCCGTCGGCAGCACGCCATGGGCCAGCGCCGCCAGCGCGGTGACGGGCTTGAAGGTGGAGCCGGGCACATAAAGGCCCTGCAACGTCTTGTTCAGCAGGGGCTTTTTCTCGTCCGCCTGCAAATCCTTCCACAGCTGCGCCGGGATGCGGTTGGAAAACACATTGGGATCGAACGCCGGCATGGAGAGCAGGCATTTGATGTCGCCCGTCACCACGTCGATCACCGTGACGGAGCAGCTTTCATTGCCCACCCGCGCGGCGGTGAAGGCCTGCAAGCCCCGGTCGATCGTCAGGTGCACGGTGCTGCCCGGCGTGTCGGGCCGTGTGTCCAGCTCGGCGACGATGCGCCCGCGCGCATTCACTTCCACCCGCCGCGCGCCGGGCTTGCCGCGCAGCTCGGCATCCTTCGAACGCTCCACCCCGTCCTTGCCGATGCGGAAGCCCGGCAGCATGTAGAGCGGGTCTTTGGTTTCCCGATATTGCTCCGCCGTGGGGCGGCCGACATAGCCGGTCACATGGGCGAAGGCCTCGCCATCCGGGTAATGGCGCACATAGGTGCGCAGCGGCTGCAACCCCGGCATATCCGCCAACTCAAGGTTCAGCGCGGCAAAGGCGTCCCAGCCGATGTCGTTGGCGATGATCAGCGCGGCAGACGGCGGCAGATCCTTCGCATCGTCGCGGATACGGGCCAGATCGGCGGGGGCCAGCGGCACGATGGTGGAAATCCGCGCCAGCGCCGCTTCGAAATCCCCGGCCAGAGAGGGGATCAGTTCCACCGCATAGGCGGGGCGGTTGGTGGCGATGGCCGCACCGGCCGCATCGACGATCCAGCCACGCCGGGGCGGGATCAGGTGCAGCGCCACCCGGTTTTCTTCGGCGGCGACCTTGTATTTGTCGGCCTGCGCGATGGAGAGCTGCGCCATCCGCCCGATCAGCAGGGCGCCTGCACCCACCTGCACCGATCCAAGGAAGAAGGCGCGGCGATCGAACTGGCGTCCGGCTTCCCCGTCGTCCGCCATCGGATCAGCCGCCCAGATCGGTCAGGCGGCGCTGGGTCCGCGCGCCCAGCGTCGCGGCAAGGGGATAGGCGATCAGCGTCACCGCGCCCTGCACAAGGAAGGGCAGCAGCGGCGCGGACGAGCCCAGAAAGCTGTTCAGCTGCCACGCCAGCAGCTGCGCCAGCATCACCAGCAGGGCGGCAAAGGCCCAGTCCACGGCAAGGCTGTGGCCCTCCACCCGTTCTTCCGCCACGCGCACTACGCCCACGGCCAGCGGGAAGATCAGCGCCCAGATGCCGATTCGGCCGCCGAACAGCAGGTCTGCGAACAGGCCCAGCAGGAAGCCCGCCCACACCGGCATCAGCCGCGGCTGGATGCTGGCCCACAGGATCACGAACAGCAGCGCCAGATTGGGCATCACGCCCCACGCCAGCGGCAGCGGCAGCGCCATCACCAGCAAAGACAGCAGAACGGTTCCGGCGGGCAGCAGGCGGCGGGCGATTTCCCCCGGCGTGATGCGTTCGCGGTTGAGGTTGCTCATCGCGCGGGCGCTGGCCGGGGCGGCTGTGCGGGGGGCGTCGAGGCGGCAGGCGGCGTTGTGGCCCCGGCCGCAGGCGGCGTTGAGGTTTGCGCCGCAGGCGGCTTGGCAGCGGGTGTTGCAGCGGCAGGCGCGGTTCCGGGCACCGCCGCAGGCACCACCTTGTCCGCCTCAGGCGCGGCGGGTGGCGCGGCCACGAAGCTCGGTGGCGGCAGCCAGGGCGCCTCGATCATCACCGTGCCAAGGCCGGTGGGGTTGGCCAGCGGCCGCGCGCGCGGCGGGTTCGCCTCCGCGTCGATGATCACGGCCACGGGAATGCCGGGCGGGAACAGCCCGCCGTCGCCCGATGTCACCAGCCGGTCGCCCACGCGAATCTTGTCAGAGCCCGACGCGATGTCGAACTGGAAATCCAGCAGCGTGCCGCCGGTGCCCACGGCCAGCCCGGTCCAGCCGGTGCGCAGCACCTTCACCGGAATGCGGCTGTCGGCATCCGTCAGCAACATCATCCGCGACGCGCCTTGCCCCACGTCGGTCACCCGGCCCGCCAGCCCGCCCGATGCGATCACCGGCATGCGCGGCTTCACCCCGTCAGACAGGCCTGCCGACAGGATCGCCTGCCGCTGCCCCGCCTCGGCAGATACGGCGGAGGCCACGGCGGATGCCACCAGCCGCCGCTCGGGCCGCCGCAGCGCCAGCAGCGCCTCCATCCGGTCCAGCTCGGCGGCCAGCCGCTCCGTTTCTGCCGCGCGGCGCTGCGCCGCCTTCAGATCGGCGGCCAGTTCGCGGTTCTTGTCCACCACATTCATATGGTCGCCGATCAGCGCGCCCAGCCGCCGCACCCCTTCCACAGGCGCCATGGCGACGGAAATGATCGGAGACAGCGCATCGGCCGTCGCGCCGCGCATGCGGGTGCCCAGATCGGGGTTCACCCGCTGCAGCAACAGCATCAGCAGCGCGAAGGCGATCACCACGCCCGCGAACAGCGCGCCCAGCAGGGCAAGGTTGCTGTCGCGCCGGGCGAAGCTGGTGCGGCGCGCGGGGCGCAGGCGGTTTGGGGGCGGAAGGCGGCTCATCGGGGACCGGTCAGGCCCCCATCAGCACGCCGCGATAGACCGGGTCTTCCAGCGCCCGGCCGGTTCCCAGCGCCACGCAGGACAGCGGGTCTTCGGCAACCGTCACCGGCAGGCCGGTCGCCTGCCGCAGCGCTTCGTCCAGCCCGCCCAGCAGCGCGCCGCCGCCCGTCAACACGATGCCCTGATCGACGATGTCGGCCGCCAGTTCCGGCTGGGTGTTTTCCAGCGCCAGCCGCACCGATTCCACGATCTGCGACACCGGTTCAGACAGGGCATCCGCCACCTGCCCCTGATTGATGGTGATTTCCTTCGGCACCCCGTTCACAAGATCGCGGCCCTTGATTTCCACCGTCTGGCCAATGCCGTCGGCCGGGGGCAGGGCGGTGCCGATTTCCTTCTTGATCCGCTCCGCCGTGGCGTCGCCGATCAGCAGATTGTGGTTCCGGCGAACATAGTTGACGATGGCTTCGTCCATCTTGTCCCCGCCGACGCGCACGCTGGTGGTGTAAGCAAGCCCCCGCAGCGAAAGCACCGCGACTTCCGTGGTGCCGCCACCGATATCCACCACCATGGAACCGATCGGCTCCGTCACCGGCATGCCCGCGCCGATCGCGGCGGCCATCGGCTCCAGAATCAGGTGCACCTGCGAGGCGCCCGCGTTGTTCGCGGCATCGCGGATGGCGCGCCGTTCCACCGGGGTGGAGCCGGAGGGGATGCAGACCACGATTTCCGGCCCGCGCGGCACCCAGCTGGATTTGCCGTGCACCTTGTCGATGAAATATTTGATCATGTCCTCGGCCACCTCGATGTCCGCGATCACGCCGTCGCGCATCGGCCGGATGGCCTGAACATTGTCGGGCGTCTTGCCCATCATCAGCTTGGCGTCATTGCCCACCGCCTTCACCTGGCGGCGGCCGTTCACCGTTTCCAGCGCCACGACGGACGGTTCGTTGAGGACGATTCCGCGTCCGCGGACATAGACGAGCGTGTTGGCGGTTCCAAGGTCGATGGCCATGTCCTGGCTCAGGAAACCGAAAATGCGGCTGAAGAAGTTCACGGGTCTTACAGGCCTTTTGTCAGGCGGCTTTGGTGCCGGGGATCGCGAATCGGGGAAGCTGGGCCGCTTCATGCGCCTGTCGCAGACACTGTTGCGGATTGTCACGTCGAATAGGCGGTCCTCCGCGCCCACGCAAGGCACTCTGTGGGGCGCTGAACGGCGGCAAGCGATCGCTTGGGCGCTGCAAGTCGGCACTTGAGCGCAGCCGCTTCGCACGGCAACAGCAGTATCGTGAGCATAGCCGCCCCCATCCGCCGCCTGCCCAGCCATCTGGTGGACCGCATCGCCGCCGGAGAGGTGGTGGAGCGCCCCGCCAGCGTGGTGAAGGAACTGGTGGAAAACAGCCTGGACGCAGGCGCCAGCCGAATCGAAGTGCAGGTCGGCGGAGACGGCACCCAGCGCTTGCTCGTCACGGATGACGGCCATGGCATGACACCAGACAGCATGCGCCTCGCCATCGAGCGTCACGCCACCTCCAAGCTGCCTGGCGAAGATCTGCTCACCATCCACAGCTTCGGCTTTCGCGGCGAAGCGCTTCCGGCCATCGCCTCGGTCGCCCGCTTCACGCTGGAAAGCCGCCCGCCCGGCACCGAGAGCGGCTGGCGGCTGCAACTGGACGGCGGAGAGCTGCTGTTCGACGGCCCCGCGGGCCTCGCACCCGGCACCCGCATCGCCGTGGAGGGGCTGTTCGCCCGCATCCCCGCCCGCGCCAAATTCCTGAAAAGCCCACGCACGGAAATCTCGGCCATCCACGACACGCTGCGCCGCCTCGCCATGGCGCACCCCAACACCGCCTTCCGGCTGCTGCACGAAGGCCGCCGCCTGCTGGATGTCGCCGCCGAAGCGGAACCGGGCGTTTCCGGCCTTGCGCGCAGGGTGCAGGCGCTGCTGGCAGACGGCGCGGATATGGTGCCGGTGGATTTCCTCCGCCCCGATTTACAGATCGGCGGCCTCGCCGGGCTGCCCGCCGCCTCCCGCGCGACATCCGAGCATCAATATCTGTTCGTGAACGGCCGCCCGGTGAAGGATCGGCTGCTGGTGGGCGCGCTGCGCGGGGCCTATGCCGAGCGCCTGCCCGCCGGCCGCCACGCCGCCGCGGCGCTGTTCATCACCCTGCCGACAGACGAAGTGGATGTGAACGTCCACCCGGCCAAAACCGAAGTGCGCTTCCGCGATCCGGCGCGCATCCGCGCCAGCCTGATCTCCGCCGTGCGCGCGGCGCTGGAAGCGGCGGGCATCCGCCCGGTGCAGGCGGCAGGGCAGGCGCTGGCGGCCGCCTTCGCCGCGCCGGTTCCGAACGAGGAGCAGTTCAGTCTGGAAGCCGTCGCCACGCAGCGCTTCCTCACCGACATCGGCTATCCTAAACAGGTTTCGGAGGCATCCCGCGACTGGGTTCGTCCGCAAGGCCGCTCGCCTGAAACCCTCGCCTCCGCGAACCTCGCCCAGCCATGGCCCGTCGCCGAATCCCCGCCCGCTTATCCGCTGGGCCTCGCGCGGGGGCAGGTGGCCAATGCCTATATCGTCGCCGAAAGCGCCGATTCGCTGGTGCTGGTGGATCAGCACGCCGCGCATGAACGGCTGGTGTTGGAAGCGATGCGCGGCCGGGCAGGCGGCGCGCCGCTCGCTCAGCCGCTGCTGGTGCCCGAAACCGTGCAGCTGGATGATCATGCCGCCGCCGCGCTGGAAGCCGCCGCGCCGCAATTGATGGAACTGGGCCTCGAACTGGAACGCTTCGGGCCGGAGACTATCCTCGTCCGCGCGCTGCCTGCCGCGCTGGGGCAGCCGCCGCTGAAGCCGCTCCTCACCGATCTGGCGGATGAACTGGCCGCGGGGGACGGCCCCGCCGCACTGACGGCCCGGCTGGATCATATCGCCGCCACCATCGCCTGCCACGGCAGCGTCCGCGCGGGTCGGGCGCTGTCTCTTGCGGAAATGAATGCGCTGCTGCGGCAGATGGAGGCGGTGCCCGCCAGCGGCACCTGCAACCATGGCCGCCCCACATTCCTTCGCCTGACGAAGAGCGACCTCGAAAAACTGTTCCACCGCAGATAATTGGTCAGATAATTGATGGGCCGCAATCCGTTCGTCGCAAAGTTCTGCCACTGGCTTGACGCAGATATCCAGCCGGGCAATTCCTGCGCCACTAGTTGAGAGTTCAGGTGGGAGTGGAAATGATGATGAAATTCATGTTGCCGTTGCTGGCAGGCGCGACTGTGCTTGCCGCCTGTTCCACCCCCTCCACGCCGTCCATGCGCCCGGCTCCGGTGTTCGCGGTGAACTATCGCTGCGCCAATGGCGAAGCCGTCACCATCCGCTATTTCGATGAACAGGGCACGGCCGTGCTGGTGCGCGGCGGGCAGACCACCGAACTGAACCGCGTCTCGTCCACGCCGCTCACCTATCAGGGCGGGCAGACGACTGTGATCGCCGACGCGGGCCGCATGGGCATCAATCTCACCGTCGGCGCGATGGCCACCACATCCTGCCAGGCCACCAGTGCCAGCGGCCGCCCGCCCGCGCCGCCGACAGCGCCCCCCATCTCACCCACGCCGCCGGTGGCCCCGCCGCCGCCGACTGCCCCCACCCCGCCCGCCGAAATGCGCGTCAGCTACAATTGCTCGAATGGTGAACAGATCAGCGTGCGCTACTTCCCGCAGCAGGGCGTCGCCTCGCTCAGCCGGGGCGGGCAGAACACCGAACTGCAACAGCAGGTCACGCCGCCCGGCTTCACCTACACCGGCCCCAGTACGGTGCTGCGCGTGGCGGATGATCGCATGCGGCTGACGATGACGGTGGGCATGATGTCCGGCACCAACTGTACGGCAGCTTAAGCTGGGGAGGGCCGTTATGAACCGCTTTCTGTTGCTCGCGCCCGTGCTGATTCTGGCAGCCTGCGCGCCCAAATCCGCCCCCAACTCTCTGGACGGACGGATGATGGGCACGTTCAACTGGATGTGCAGCGGCAATGTGCCAGCCACCGTGGTGTTCCACGAAGACCAGAAGCTGGCCGACCTCAGCATCAAGGGCGAAACCATCCAGTTGCACCGCCAGCCCACCACGCGGGGCTGGATCTACCAGTTCGGCTCCACCCAGATCAGCGGCAGCGAGAATCGCATGCAGATCAGCAGCCAGCAGTTCGGCAATCACGATTGCCGGGCCAATTGAGGAGAATGACGATGACGAAACCGATCCTGTTCGCGGGCCTTGCCGCCGCCGCCCTGCTGGCGGGCTGCAACAAGCCTGCCGCCGCGCCGGAAGCCCCCGCCCCCGAAGCCACCGCAGTTGCCCCCGAAGCGGTGCCCGCCCCGGAAGCGGCGGCCCCGGCAGCCCCCGCCGAACTGCCCACCGATCACACCACCCCCGCGCAGAAAGCGGAAGTGGAAAAGGCCGCTGCCGACGCAGGCGTACCCGCCACCAAGCAGAGCCGCACCACCTTCGTGTGCGACAATGAGGAAACCATCGAAGTCCGCTTCTTCCCGGATCAGGGCATCGCCGTTCTGGTGCGCGGCGGGCAGAATGTGGAGCTGAATCAGGAACCCACCGCGTCCGGCTTCAAATATTCGAACGGCCAGACGACGATTCAGGGCAAGGGCGACGAGCTGATGCTGAACGTCGGGATGATGGCGACTGCCAAGTGTAAGGCCAAAGGCGCCTGAAGCCTGGAGCCGGATTGCAAGGCAATCCGGCGAAGGCCTTCAGAGTCGCCGAAGGCCCGGCCAGCACGAAAAAGGGCGGGGATCACCCCGCCCTTTTTTTGCGTGACTGACGGCGCGGCTTTGCCGCGCTCTTTTCTTTCCTTTGTGTCTCTTCAGGCGGACTCGGCAGCTTGGCTGCCGACCGCACGCTCAGGCCCCTTTCCACCCGCTCAGGCTGAGCTTGTCGAAGCCCATGGGGCAGGCCCCCGGCCCTGCCGTTGTGCTTTCACGTCCGGGGCTTCGACAAGCTCAGCCTGAGCGGGTGGAAAGGAGATGCTTGTTTGGGGCCATTGCTCGTTTGCAGTGGCCGCCACCTGCCCTCAGGCCGCCAGAGCGCTGCGCCCCCGCTTCACCACCAGCTTGTTCAGCGCGTTCACATAAGCCCGTGCGCTGGCCACCAGCGTGTCGTTGTGCGCGCCCACGCCGCGCACGGTGCGGCCGTTTTCCGCCAGCACTACGCTCACTTCGGCTTGTGCGTCCGCGCCAGCCGTCACCGCCGACACTTCATACAGCTGCAGAGTCGCCTCATCATGCGGTACCAGCTTTTTCACGGCGTTGAACAGCGCGTCCACCGGGCCGTTGCCCTTGGTGGCCGCCGTCACTTCCTCGCCATCGATGGACAGCGTCAGGATCGCCCGTTGCGGACCCGTCGAGCCGCAATAGACTTCCACTTCCGTCACCTGAATGCGATCGTGCCCGCGCAGCACTTCATCGTCCACCAGCGCGACGATATCCTCGTCGAACACCTGCTTCTTGGCATCGGCCAGTGCCTTGAAGCGCTGGAAGGCATCCTGAAACTCATTGTCGGACAATTGATAGCCAAGGCTTTCCAGCTTGTCCTTGAAGGCGGCGCGGCCCGAATGCTTGCCCAGCACGAGGGAGGAGTGCGATTGCCCCACGCTTTCCGGCGTCATGATCTCGTAGGTGCTGCTGTCCTTCAGCATGCCGTCCTGATGGATGCCGCTTTCATGCGCGAAGGCATTGGCCCCCACGATCGCCTTGTTGGGCTGCACATGCATCCCCGTCACGGCGGAAATCAGCCGCGAGGCGCGGGTGATCTCGGTGGAAACGATGCCGGTGCGCCAGGGCAGAACATCGTGCCGCACCTTCAGCGCCATGGCGATTTCCTCCACCGCCGCGTTCCCGGCGCGCTCGCCGATGCCGTTGATGGTGGATTCCACCTGCCGCGCACCCGCTGCCACCGCCGCCAGCGTGTTGGCCACGCCCAGCCCCAGATCATTGTGGCAATGGGTGGAAAAGATGGCGAGATCGGCGTTGGACACGCGGGCGATCATGTCGCGGAACATCGCGCCATAGGTTTCCGGCGTCGCATAGCCCACGGTATCGGGCAGGTTGATGGTGCGTGCCCCCGCACGAATCGCGGTTTCGATGGCGCGTGCCAGAAACTCCGGCTCGGATCGGGTGGCGTCCTCGGCGGACCATTCCACATCGTCCACCAGATTGCGCGCGAGGCTCACGGATTCGCGGATCGATTCCAGCACCTGCTCGGGCGATTTGTTCAGCTTCACCTTCATGTGCAGCGGCGATGTCGCGATGAAGGTGTGGATGCGCGGCCGTTTCGCCACTTTCAGCGCGGCGGCGGCGCGTTCGATATCGGCCCGGGCTGCGCGCGCAAGGCTCGCCACCACGGCGCGCTGGCACTGCTGCGCCACGGCCTGCACCGCTTCGAAATCGCCGTCCGAGGCGATGGCGAATCCGGCTTCGATGATATCCACCCCCAGCGCTTCCAGCTGGGCGGCCACGCGCAGCTTTTCCTCCAGGTTCATGGAACAGCCGGGCGATTGCTCGCCGTCACGCAAAGTGGTGTCGAAAATCAGGATCTGGTCGGTCATGTCTGCCTCGAAAAAGCGAAATCTGGTCTGGGCCTGCTGGTCAACCCTTAGACGCATGCTCGCAGGGAGGCCGCCCACGGCCACCGGCACCGCGCCTAAGGGCGCGTAAGTCGAAGCAGGTTAAGGGCGGTGGCCGCTTTCATGACGAAGGGGCGCATAACATCGCCTGCTCCCCCCTGTAAAGCAGGGCTTTCACCGACACAAAGTTGTCAAGCCGCGCCCCCGCTCCTAAAGGCGCTGCAACGACAGAGAAGCCGAAGGCAGAAGCAGACCCCGACATGGCGACGATTGTGATGAAGTTCGGCGGCACCTCCATGGCCGGGATCGAGCGGATCCGTGGCGTGGCGGCCCGCGTCAAACGCGAGGTGGAGGCCGGCAATCAGGTCGCCATCGTCGTCTCCGCCATGGCAGGCGAAACGGACCGGCTCGTGAATTTTTGCCGCGAAGCCTCGCCGCTGGCCGATCCGGCCGAATATGATGTGGTGGTGGCGTCGGGCGAACAGATCACCTCCGGCCTGCTCGCCATCGTGCTGCAATCGCTGGGGCTGAAGGCCCGCAGCTGGCTCGGCTGGCAGTTGCCCGTCCACACGTCAGACGCGCACGGCAAGGCCCGCATCGCCGATGTGGGCACTGAAGCCCTGCGCGCGGCGATGGCGGCGGGCGAAGTCGCGGTGATTCCGGGCTTTCAGGGCCTGACAGACGACAACCGCATCACCACGCTGGGCCGTGGCGGCTCCGACACGTCGGCTGTCGCCGTCGCGGCCGCGCTGAAGGCGGACCGCTGCGACATCTATACCGATGTGGAAGGGGTGTTCACCACCGATCCGCGCATCGTCCCGCGTGCGCGCAAGCTGGCGAAGATCACGTACGAGGAAATGCTGGAACTGGCCTCCGTCGGCGCGAAAGTGCTGCAGACGCGCTCGGTCGAACTGGCGATGAAGGAAAAGGTCCGCGTGCAGGTGCTGTCCAGCTTTTCGGACGCGCCCGGCACGATGGTGGTGGATGAGGATGAAGTCGTGGAACAGGAACTGATCGCGGGCGTCGCTTATGACCGCAACGAAGCCAAGGTGACGATCGGCGCGGTGCCGGATCGCCCCGGCATCGTCGCGGCCATCTTCGGCCCGCTGGCGGATGCGAACATCAATGTCGACATGATAGTGCAGAACATCGCCAACGACGCGACGACAGACGTCACCTTCACCGTGCCGCGCACCGAACTGGCCCGCGCGCGCAGCGTGCTGGAAGCCAATGCGGACGCCATCGGCTATGCCCGCCTCATCACAGACGATACCGTGGTGAAAATCTCCGTGGTGGGCGTGGGCATGCGCAGCCATGCGGGCGTCGCCGTCACCATGTTCAAGGCGCTGGCCGATCGCGGCATCAACGTGCTCGCCATTACCACCTCGGAAATCAAGGTCTCTGTGCTGATCAAGGAAGAGTATCTGGAACTCGCCGTGCGCGTGTTGCACACGGCCTATGGGTTGGATGCGGCTGCGTGACGGATACACCGCATCTTGACGCATTGACGGCAAAGGGCCGCGCCTTCCTCGGCACCCGCCACGCGATCCTCGCGGGCGCAATGTCGTGGGTGTCGGAGCGCAACCTCGTCTCCGCCATCTCCAACGCAGGCGGCTTCGGCGTGATCGCCTGCGGGGCGATGACGCCTGCGCTGCTGGAAGCGGAGATCGCCGCCACGCAGGCGCTGACGGATAAGCCCTTCGGCGTGAACCTCATCACCATGCACCCGCAGCTGATGGACCTCATCGGCGTGTGCAAGGCGGCGGGTGTTAGTCATGTCGTGCTGGCAGGCGGCATCCCGCCCGGCCCGGCAGTGGCGGCCATCACCGATTTCGCCAGGCTGATCGCCTTCGCCCCCAATTACGCGTTGGCCCGCAAGCTGCTGCGTTCCGGCACGGACGCGCTGGTGATCGAAGGCTCAGAGGCGGGCGGCCATATCGGCCCGGTCAGCCTCGCCGTGCTGGCGCAGGAAATCCTGCCCGCGCTGCCGGAGGCCACCATCTTCGCAGCCGGCGGCATCGGCCGGGGCGCGGCGGTTGCGGCGCTGGTGGAAATGGGCGCGGCGGGCGTGCAACTGGGCACCCGCTTCGCGGCATCCGCCGAATCCATCGCCCACCCGAATTTCAAGAAGGCCTTCATTCGCGGGGCCGCGCGCGACGCGGTCGCCTCCGTGCAGTTCGATCCGCGCCTGCCCGTCATCCCGGTTCGGGCGCTGAAGAATGCGGGTACCGAGGCCTTCATGGACAAGCAGCGCGAAGTCTCCGTGCAACTGGCGCGCGGAGAGATCGAGCTGCCCGCTGCCCAGCTGGAAATCGAACATTATTGGGCCGGCGCGCTGCGCCGCGCGGTGATCGACGGCGACGTGGAAAATGGCTCGGTGATGGCGGGCCAGTCGGTCGGCATGGTCACCGCCGAAGAGCCCGTCGCCGCCATCATCGACAGCCTCGTGACAGAGGCGGAAGCGGCGCTGGCCGCCCGGAGCCTGAGGGCCTGATGGCTGCGACAGGCAGCGCCCGCGAATTGCTGCGCCGCCTGCACGATGTGATGGCGGCGCGGCAAAGCACGCAATCCAAGCTCGATCAGGTTTCCGTGCTGATCGCGGGCGCGCTCGAATCCGAAGTCGCCTCCATCTACCTGCTACGCGACGGCATGCTGGAACTGTTCGCCACGCGCGGGCTGAAGCAACAGGCCGTGCACGTCACCCGGCTGGCCTTCGGGCAGGGCCTTGTCGGCACGATCGCCGAAACCCGCGAGCCGCTGAACCTGGCGCAGGCCAGCCAGCACCCGCGCTTCGCCTACCGCCCGGAAACGGGGGAGGAACGCTTCCACAGCTTCGCGGGCGTGCCGATCATCCGCCGCGAACAATGTGTGGGCGTGCTGGCGGTGCAGCATGTGCAGCCGCGCGACTATGACGAGATCGAGATCGAGGCGCTGCAGACGGTCGCCATGGTGCTGGCCGAGCTGATCGCCGCCGCGGGCCTCGTCGATGCAGAAGCCAGCGCGCCGAAGCCGCCCAGAGACAACAGCCCGTTGCGCGTGGCCGGGCTGAAGCTGGTGGATGGCATGGCGCGCGGGCAGGCGGTGTTCCACCAGCCGCGCATCATCATCACCAACACCGTGGCGGACGATGCGGAGACCGAGCGCGAGCGGCTGAAAGACGCCTTCGCCCGCATGCGCGAGGAAATCGACCAGATGGTCTCTCGCGCGGATTTTGCCGGGCCGGGCGACCATGACGACATCCTTGAAACCTACAAGATGTTCGCGCTGGACGAAGGCTGGGCGCGCCGCATCAACGACGGCATCGATGGCGGCCTCACGGCGGAAGCGGCGGTGGAAGCCGTCGCACAGGCGCAGCGCATCCGCCTCGGCTCCGCGTCTGACCCCTATCTGCGGGAGCGGCTGCACGATCTGGAGGATCTCTCCAACCGGCTGATCCGCATCGTCTCCGGCCAGTCGGACACGGCGGCCAAGCGCGGGCTGCAGGAGGATTCGATCCTGATCGCCCGCAACCTCGGCCCGGCAGAGCTGCTGGAATATGATCGCCGCTTCCTGAAGGGCGTGGCGCTGGAGGAAGGGTCTCTCACGGCGCATGTCACCATATTGGCCCGCGCCATGGGGATTCCCGTGCTGGGCCGGGTGAAGGGCCTGCGCGAAGCTGTGGCCGAAGGCGATCCGCTGCTGCTGGACAGCAGCAGCGCCGCGCTGTTCGTGCGGCCCGCGCAAGCCGTGCTCGCCAGCTTCGAGGAGCGCACGGCGCTGCGCCTCGCCAAGCAGGCCGAGTTCGAGCAGCTGAAAGACCTGCCCGCCGAAAGCCTCGATGGCGTCCGCGTGCGGCTGATGATGAACGCGGGCCTGCGGTCAGACCTGCCCGCGCTGGATATCACCAACGCAGACGGCATCGGCCTGTTCCGCACCGAATTCCAGTTTCTCGTCTCCGCCACCTTGCCGCGCAAGGGCCGTCAGGTCGCGCTCTACAAGGATGTGCTGGAAGCCGCCGCAGACCGGCCGGTGATCTTCCGCACGGTGGACATCGGCGGCGACAAGGCGGTGCCCTATGTCGATTCCGAGGGCGACCGGGAGGAAAATCCGGCGATGGGCTGGCGCGCCATCCGCCTCGCGCTCGCCCGGTCCGGCCTGCTCGCGGCGCAGGCCAGCGCCCTGCTGGAAGCAGCGGCTGGCCGCACGCTCTACCTGATGTTCCCCATGGTGACGGAGCCTTGGGAGTATGAACAGGCGCGCGCCATCGTGGAAAAGCGCCGCCGCCGCCTTGCCGCCGCCGGGCTGCCGCATGCGGCGGAGGTGAAGTTCGGGGCGATGCTGGAAGTGCCCTCGCTGGCGATGGTGCTGGACGAACTGCTGCCGCGCCTCGATTTCCTGTCGATCGGCACCAACGATCTCACCCAGTTCCTGCTGGCCGCCGACCGCGGCAACCCGCGGCTGGCGGACCGGTATGACTGGCTGTCGCGCGGACTGCTGCGCTTCCTGAAGCTGGTGGTGGATCAGGCGCATCCGGCGGGCGTGCCCGTCAGCATCTGCGGCGAAATGGGCGGCCGCCCGCTGGAGGCACTGGCGCTGATGGCAATCGGCGTGGAGCGGCTGTCCATCACCCCCGCCGCCATCGGCCCGGTGAAGGCCATGATCCGCTCGGCCCGGCTGGAGCCGCTGAAGGCGAAAATGGCGGAGTGGCTGGCAACGCCCGGCGCGGATATCCGCGCGCTGCTGACGGCGGAGGCCGACGCGCAGGGGATTCGGCTGGACTGAGGGGGGGGGTAAGCCCCTCTCAACTTCCCCATCCGCTAACCTTTCCCCTTCCAACCTCTCCACCCGCTCAGCCTGAGCTTGTCGAAGGCCCCCGAGTAAACCCACCAACATCCCCACACCCACAACCGTCACCCCGGACTTGATCCGGGGGCCAGCTTCCCACTCCAGCGTCGCCGAAGAACAGCTCGACCCCGGATCAAGTTCGGAGTGACAGTTGCGTTTGGGAGGAGAGTTGGAGGGGACGTGGAGGCGCGCCACTCGCGTAGATTCTCCAACAAATCCAACAGCTCCTACCCGCAAGCCGTTGAGATCGCAGTGTTGGACGATGTTCCACGTGGAACAACCGATTTGGTTAGTTGGTGTATGGCGCGCTTGGGTTGCGGGCGTGGAGGGCGCGAGGCCGGGCGGAAGAGGCAGAGGCGCGGCCGCTGGCGAAGCCAGCGAGTCCGCTCACAGCGAATCCCGGTGCGCTGCGTGGCGTGTGTGAGCATGCCCAAGCCAAATTGCGGAAACTCAGGCGAAGCGTCCGGCGTTTGGGGGGCTAAGAAAAAGTCCGGCAAAGCCGGACTCGTCGGACTGGCCGGCGAGCGAGATCGCCGACTCAGCCGGCCGGGCGGGGACCGCGAGTCTGTGAGTTAAGGCTTCACCTTAATCACAGCCGCTCCGTCGCCTAGAAGGCGACGGCCCCGCCGAGCATCACCGCCCGATCATCCTTGTCCGGATCCAGCGGAGTCGGATGCTCCGGCGCCAGACGATAGCGCAGCGAACCGCCCACCGACACGCGCGGAGACAGCGCCAGCGCGCCCGAAGCTTCCACCGAGTAGCGCGGATCGGGTGTTGCCGTGCGCGGAATCAGCTGGTTCGAATCGCGTTCTGCGCTGGCCTGAATGGCCGCCTGCCAGTTGCGCGCGCCATAGCCCACGCCCACGTCCATGCCCTGCCGCGAACGGCCGCCGATGCCGCCATCCACCCGGCTCATCCCGCCGGAGAGCTGAACGCCGCGATAGCCGACAGACAGGTCGAAATTATACCCGGCCGGAGACAGGCCCGCATCGCCGCTGCGATCCGCCGCCGCCGTCTGCACGGAACGAACGCTGCCGCCCACGGACACGCCCTTGGGATTGCCGGACGGCGTGAAGCTGAAGCTGCGCTCCACCGTCTGTACCTTGGAAGAGGCCACCCGGCCCGGTGCAGTGAAAGCGAATTTGCTGACATCCAGATTGATCGGCTGCAGCACCAGCGCCTGCGACCGGGTGCGGAACCCGGCCGTGGAATTCTCCGTCGTCACTTCCGGCACCAGCCGCGTCTTGGCGGTGGCCGCCAGCGCGGAACTTGCAAGGCCGCCGAATCCAGCCGAAACGCACAGCAGAGCCGCCCCCGCGAAGGAGGCCACAAGCCGCTTCACCCCCCTTGCGGGAGACATTGACCCCCCTGCGGGAGCCACTTGCGCAGCAAAAGACTCGGCACCTTTGTGCATAACCGTAAAACGCTACCTCATCCGGCGGCGGAATCCCACGCCTTGTCGCAGATTTTAACCCCGTTTTTTCATTGGCCCCGGCAATTGCCGGTGGCTGTGGCTTTTGGCCCACAATTGGTTACAGCGGGATGAATATTCGCTCAACCGTTCAGCCTGTGTTTCGGCTTGCGGCCGCAGGGGCGAATCCCGGGGCTGCCTGTTGCGCGAACGGCGGTCGGCCCTGTATGGCCGCCATCGGCCCTTTCAAAGCGCCCAAAGCACACGGAGCCTTCATTGACCGACGGAACCACCCAGCCCGCAACCATTCGCCCCTTTGCGACGGCCGTTCTTCTGGCCTCGGCGCTCGCGCTTGCGGCGTGCGGCGGCAAGAAAGGCCCCGAAGCCGTCACCCAGCAGACGGCTGTCACCACCATCGGCGTGAACTCCTATCTGTGGCGCGCCAGCCTTGAAACGCTGCAATTCATGCCGCTGTCTCAGGTGGATTCCGCCGGCGGCGTGATCGTGGGCGAATGGTATCAGAACCCGAACATCCCGAACGAGCGGGTAAAGGTGACGGTTGCGATCCTCGATGGCGCGCTGCGCGCCGACGCGGTGCAGGTGTCTGCCCAGCGCGAAGTGATGCAGGATGGCCGCTGGGTCGCAGCGCCGGTGCGCGCGGGCACGGTGCAGAAGCTGGAGGAAATCATCCTCGAACGCGCCCGCACGCTCCGCCAGGCCTCGCTCGCCCGGTAACGGATCGGCCCCCCGCAATGAGCACCGACCAGACCGGCGACGCCGAATCCGTCCGTTTCGATCCGCGCGCAGCGGATTCGCGCTGGCAAAAACGCTGGGAGGCGGCGGACACCTTCCGCGCCGACAGCAGCAGCACCAAGCCGAAAACCATGGTGCTGGAAATGTTCCCCTATCCGTCGGGGCGCATCCACATGGGCCATGTGCGCAACTATGCCATGGGCGATGTGCTGGCGCGTGCGCGGCGGATGCAGGGCCATGCCGTTCTGCACCCGATGGGCTGGGATGCCTTTGGGATGCCTGCGGAAAATGCCGCGATGGAACGCGGCGTGCACCCC
Organism: Sandaracinobacter neustonicus; assembly: GCF_006385875.1. Taxonomy (GTDB): domain Bacteria; phylum Pseudomonadota; class Alphaproteobacteria; order Sphingomonadales; family Sphingomonadaceae; genus Sandaracinobacteroides; species Sandaracinobacteroides neustonicus. The sequence goes on from NZ_VFSU01000026.1 coordinate 128,281, forward strand.
GGCAGCTGGACGCGGCAGAACATCGCGGCGATGCGCGCGCAGCTGAAGCGCCTCGGCCTCGCCATCGACTGGAGCCGGGAATTCGCCACCTGCGACCCCGAATATTACGGCCATGAACAGGCGCTGTTCCTCGATCTGCTGAAGGCGGGCCTTGTGGATCGGCGCGATGCGTGGGTGAACTGGGATCCGGTCGACAACACCGTGCTCGCCAATGAGCAGGTGATCGACGGGCGCGGCTGGCGCTCCGGCGCGGCGGTGGAACGGCGCAAGCTGACGCAATGGTTCCTGAAAATCACCGAATTCGCCGACGAACTGGCGGCGGACTTGGCCACGCTGGAGCAATGGCCGGAAAAGGTCCGGCTGATGCAGGAAAACTGGATCGGCAAATCCAAGGGCTTGCGCTTCCGCTTTGACGTGGAGGCGGCACCTGAGGGTGTGCCCGCCAGCTTCGACGTGTTCACCACCCGGCCCGATACGCTGTTCGGCGCGAGCTTCGCCGCCGTTGCCATTGATCATCCGATTGCGGCTGCTGTCGCGGCCGGCAGCGAGGCGGCGCAAGCCTTCATCGCCGACGCCCGCGCCACCGGGACTGCCGCCGAAGAGATTGAAACGGCAGAGAAAAAGGGCTTCGACACCGGGCTTTCCGTGGTGCATCCGCTGGATGCCACGCGTCGCCTGCCGCTGTTCATCGCCAACTTCGTGCTGATGGACTATGGCACCGGGGCCATCTTCGGCTGCCCTGCGCATGATCAGCGTGATCTGGATTTCGCCCGCAAATATATGCTCCCCGTGCCGCGCGTGGTGGCGCTGCCGGGCGAGGAAGATGTGCCCATTGGCGACGAGGCCTATACCGGCCCCGGCAAGCTCATCAATTCCGGTTTCCTGACCGGGCTGGACGTGGAAACCGCGAAGATGGCGGTGATCGCCCGCGCCGAGGCCGAGGGCTGGGGGCAGGGCACCACCGTGTTCCGTCTGCGCGATTGGGGGGTTTCCCGCCAGCGTTACTGGGGCACGCCGATCCCGATCATCCATTGCGAAGCCTGCGGCACCGTGCCCGTCCCCAAGGCGGACCTGCCCGTGGTGCTGCCGGACGATGTGACGTTCGACCGCCCCGGCAACCCGCTGGACCGCCACCCGACATGGCGCAACGTGCCTTGCCCGCAATGCGGCAAGCCCGCCCGGCGGGAGACGGACACGCTGGACACCTTCGTCGATTCCAGCTGGTATTTCATCCGCTTCGCCTCCCAACCGGCGGACAAGCCGTTTGACCGGGCGGAGGCGGAAAGCTGGCTGCCGGTGGCGCAATATATCGGCGGCATCGAGCATGCGATTCTGCACCTGCTCTACAGCCGTTTCTTCACCCGCGCGCTGGCCTCGATCGGCCAGATCGGCATCACCGAACCCTTCCGCGGCCTGTTCACGCAGGGGATGGTGACGCACGAGACTTACCGCGCGACCGCATGGGTGGGTGATGGAATTGCGCCTTCGTCGGAGTTCTACTGGGTAGCCCCAGACGAACTTGAAACCGTTGACGGCAAGCTGCGTGAGAAATCAACGGGACGTTCCATCGCTATCGGCCGCACCGAGAAGATGTCGAAATCCAAGAAGAATGTCGTCGATCCGGACGCCATATTGGATCGATACGGCGCGGATGCCGCGCGCTGGTTCATGCTGTCTGACAGCCCGCCGGAACGCGATCTCGCATGGTCTCTGGCCGGGATCGAAGGGGCGTCGCGCTTCGTGCAGCGGCTGTGGCGCATTGCCAATCTGGCGAAAGATGCGCCCGATGGCGGCAATGAGGAACTGACGCGGCTGACGCACAAGACCATCGACGGCATCACACACGATATCGACCGCTTGCAGTTCAACAAGGCCGTCGCCCGCGCCTATGAACTGGCCAACGCCATCGAAAAGGCGAAGCCCTCCATCGCCCGCACCGAAGCGGCGGTGACACTGCTGCGGCTGGTTGCGCCGATGGTGCCGCACGTCGCCGAGGAAGCCTGGGCGCTGCTGGGAGAGCAGGGGCTGATCGCCGATGCGCCATGGCCCGTCGCCGAACCGGCCCTGCTGGTGGAGACGCAGGCGACCTACGCCGTGCAGGTGAACGGCAAGCTGCGTGAGACGGTGGAACTGGCCAAGGGTCTGCCGCGCGCCGAGGTGGAAGCCGCCGTGCTGGCGCTGCCGAAGGTCGCGGCGCATGTGGCGGGCGCGACGCCGAAGAAGGTGATTGTCGTGCCCGACCGGCTGGTGAATATCGTCCTGTGAAGTGGCTGATCCCCCTTTTGCTGCCATTGGCTCTGGCGGGTTGCCAACTGGCCCCGGTCTATTCCGGCGGCAGTTCGGGGGAGGCGCAGACGCTGCTCTCCGGCGTGGAGATCATGCCCATCGCCGACAAGTCCGGCTTCATGGTGCGGGATCGGCTGGTAGAGCGGATGAACCCGTCGGGCAACGCAACGCTGCGGCTTGAGGTGGCGCTGGACGACGACATCATCGGCTTCGGGGTGCGCGGCGACAACTCGATCATCCGAGAGCGGCGGACGCTGCGCGCGCGCTATCGCCTGATCGAGATCGCGACGGGTGCGGTGTTGCTGGACACCACCGCCAGCGCCGACGCCGGGATCGACGTGGTGAGTTCCGAATATGCCGTGGTGGCAGCGGAAGCCACTGCGCTGGAACGGCTTTCCCGCGACATTGCGGACCAGATCGTCGCCCGGCTGGCACTGCTGGCGCGCACGCAGAAGACCGCACAGGCACCACAGTGAGGGGCGGATGACGGCGATCCGGCGCGCCGATCTCTTGCGCCGCTTCGGCAGTTGGGAGCCTTCGATCCGCCTGATCCTGCTGGCCGGGCCGGACGAATCCTCCAGCCGTGAACTGGCGCAACTGGCGGCGAAAGCGCTGGCCGATCCGGCCGATCCGATGGCCATCACGGATATTGCCGCTGACGAGCTGAAATCCGATCCGGGCAAGCTCGCCGACGAGGCGGCCTCCGTTTCGATGTTCGGCGGCGCGCGGCTGATCCGGGTGGCGGGCGCGGGCGAATCGACGCAGGAAGCCGTGCGGCTGTTGCTGGCTGCCCCCGTGGCGGGCGATCCGGTGGTGATGCTGGCGGGCGACCTCGCCAAATCCTCGGCCTTGCGCAAACTGGCGGAGGACAGCCCGCTGGCGCTGGCGCTGATATCCTATCCGCTGGAGGGGCGAGATCTGGCCAACTGGCTGCAATCCCATGCGAAAGAGCTGGGGCTGCGGCTGGAATCCGGCATTGCCGAGCGGCTGATGGCGAGTTCCGATGGCGACACCGGCGTGCTTGCCTCTGAACTGGCGAAATATGCGCTGTTCCTCGATTCCAGCCCCGAAACACCGAAAACGCTGGAGCGCGCGCATGTCGCCGCGTTGGGCGCGGACAGCGCGGAAGATGATATGAACCTGCTGGTGGCGGCCATCGTTTCGGGCAATGCCGCCGCCGCCGAGCGGCAATATCGGCTGCTGGCCGGGAGCAGCGCCATCCCCGCGCTGCGCGCCATCGCCCGCCGCCTGCTGCAACTGGCCGAAGCGCGCGCCGCCGTGGATGGCGGTGCGCAGCCGCTCGCCGCCGTGAAGGCGCTGCGGCCGCCGATCTTCTGGAAAGAGCAGGACTCGACCGCCGCTGCTCTCAGAGACTGGCCGCAGCCGCGCATCCGCCGCGCGCTGGCGGCGATGCTGGCGGGCGAGCAGGCGATCAAGCAGCCGAACGGCCCCGGCGACACGGCGGGGTGGCACGCCATCCTTGCCCTTGGAATGGGCCGGGAAAAACCCTAGGTTCCACAAGATGCCAGCGACCGCGCGCGCTCCCAAGGGCTTTTTCGCCGACAAGAATCGGGCTTTCTGGACGCTCCAGATCGCCGGATGGGCGGGCTATTTCCTGCTGCGCTCGCTCGGCGGGCTGGCGAACCGGATGGGCATCAGCTTCATCCTGCCCACCATCCTTGTGACCGTAACCGGCTTTTCCATCACCCTGTTGATGGCTTGGGCCTATCGCGCCGTCATTCGCATGAAGCCGGTGTGGGTGTGGAGCTTGTCGCTGCTGATCCTGATCGTGGCGGCCACGCTGTTTTCCGCCATTGAGGTGTGGGCGCACGCCACCTTCTATGAGCCGGGCTGGCGGCCGGAGGGGATCGAATTCTTCGGCGCGATCCTGCTGACGCTGGCGGTGCTGGGGGCGTGGACGGCGCTCTATTACGGCATCAATTACTTCCTGATGCTGGACGAGCAGGCCGAGCGGTTCGAGCGGATGGCGGCGCAGGCCAATTCGGCGCAGCTGGAAATGCTGCGCTACCAGATCAACCCGCACTTCCTGTTCAACACGCTGAATTCCATCAGCACGCTGGTGCTTCTGACCGAAACGGAAAAGGCCAACACCATGTTGTCGCGGCTGTCCTCGTTCCTGCGCTACAGCCTTGTGGGGGAGCGCGAGGGGCAGGCGACGGTGGCGCAGGAAATGCAGGCGCTGAAGCTGTATCTGGAGATCGAGCGCACCCGCTTCGAGAACCGGTTGCGCACCCGCTTCGATATCGCGCCCGAAGTGCTGACGGCGCGAATCCCCTCGCTGCTGCTGCAGCCGCTGGTGGAAAACGCCATCAAATATGCCGTGACCCCGCTGGAGGAAGGTGCCGACATCTGGGTGACGGCCCGGCGCGTGGGGGACAGGCTGGAGCTGACGGTGGCCGATACCGGGCCGGGAATCGGCGAGCATCGGCCCAACATCGTGGGCACCGGGGTCGGCCTCGGCAACATCCGCGACCGGCTGCAACAGGCCTATGGCGACGACCAGCGCTTCGAGATTTTGTCGAACAGCAGTTCACCGCTGGTTCAAACCGGAACGGCCAATGGCCCAGGCGTACTTGCTATGATTGAAATCCCCCTCCAGCTGGTTTCGCCCGCGGAAATCGCCCGCGCGGAACGGCTCTCGGGGCCCGCCCAAGAGGTTGCCCAATGACCATCCGTACCCTCCTCGTCGACGACGAACCGCTCGCCGTTCAGGGCCTGGAACTTCGCCTCCAGCCGTTTCAGGATATCGAAATTGTCGGCCGCGCGTTGAACGGCCGCGAAGCCATTCGCGCCATCCGCACGGAAAAGCCCGACCTCGTGTTCCTCGACGTGCAGATGCCGGGCTTTGACGGCTTCTCCGTCGTCTCTGCGCTGGCCGATATCACCCCGCCCTTGTTCGTGTTCGTGACAGCCTATTCCGATCACGCCATCCGCGCCTTCGAAGCGCAGGCAGTGGATTATCTGATGAAGCCGGTGGAAACCGAGCGGCTGGCGCAGACCATCGAACGCGTTCGCGTGCGGCTGCAGGAAAAGCGCATGTGCGACGAAGCCGAACGGCTCGCCGCCAAGCTGGCCGAGGTAGACCCGGATTCGGTTTCCACCCTGCAACCGGCCGCCGAACCCGCGTCTGATCGGTTCGAGCGAATCATCAACGTGAAGGATCAGGGCCAGATCTTCCGCGTGGACGTGGATTCCATCGAGAAAATCGACGCCGCCGGGGACTATATGTGCCTGACCACCGCCGACCAGACGCTGATCCTGCGCGAAACCATGAAGGATCTGGAACGCCGGCTGGACCCGCGCAAGTTCCAGCGCGTGCACCGCTCCACCATCGTGAACCTTGAAAATGTGCGGCAAGTGAAGCCGCACACCAACGGCGAATGCTTCCTGACACTGGCGTCGGGCGCGACCGTGAAGGTGAGCCGGTCTTACCGAGACGTGGTGGCACGGTTTTTGTAAACGGCTGGGGTTTGCCTCCGGCGGGCAGGGCTTTGCCCTGCACCCAGCAGGGACATGATGTCCCTGCACCCTCTAAATTGGCGTTGCGCCAACCTCCAGCGCCGTTCGTGTGATCCACTTTAACTGCCTGCGGCGCTACGGAGCGCTCTCCCCCTGTAAGGGGGAGAGATGGAGAGGGGGTGTCACCGCCGGGCCTGATCCACAACACCCCAACACCCACAACAAAAAGCGCCGCAGGACATAACCCCGGCCATCACCGCAGCCCAACCGAATAACCTACAAATGTGGGTGCAGGGAGCACAGCTCCCTGCCGGGTGGCGGGCAGAGCCCGCCGCGCCGGAGGCAAACTCCTTAATAGCCGGTATACCGCCCCGGCCGGTGCCACATCCACAGCACGCCTGCCATGAACACCACGCTGAGCAGGGACCAGGCGAATTGCACCGCGCTCATCTTCACCAGCGAGAGCAGCAGCACGAAGCCGTCCAGCGCCATCTGGGTGCGGCCTGCGTTCCAGCCGCGTTCGCGGTAGAGCCACAGGATGATGGCGCCGGTGCCGCCTGCGCCCGCGCCGTGGCGGGCCAGCGCCAATGCCCCCATGCCGACGATGCTGCCGCCGACGATGGCCGCGAAGGCCGGATCGATGCTGGTGATGCGGATGGCGCGAGGGGCCAGCAGCGTGAACAGCAGGATTCCCAGCACCACAAGACTGGTCTTGACGACGAAGCCGCGCCCCATGGCGCGCGCCGTCAAAGCCAGCATGGGCAATGTGAGGGCGACGAAGAACAGGCCAACCGGCCAGCCCGTGATATAGGCCGCGAGCAGCGCCAGCCCGGCCACGCCGCCGGTAACGATCCCGGCCCCTTGCAGCAGCACCAGCCCCAGCGAAACGAGGATCGTGCCCACGAACAGCGCGTAAAGATCCTCGATGCGGCCGTGGCGCAGCGGGTCTGTGCGGGCCATCGGTTCGGCGAGCGGGCCGTCGAGATTCAGCAGCTTTGTCGAGTCAGGGTCCATTGCGTTCATGATGCACTGCAGCATTGGCTGCGTCCACTGCTGCGATGCAGCGAGAGCGAATTTGGCTGCAGTTGCGCACTGCTCTCTGGCCAAGCCGCGTGGCTGGTGGCAATGCGCGCGCCATGACGGAAAAGCTTCACGCCGGGGTGCGCCACGCGCCCGACCCCGCCCTTCTCGCCAAGACCGAGGTGCTGGTGGAGGCGCTGCCCTATCTGCAGCGCTATGCCGGGCAGACCTTCGTGGTGAAATATGGCGGCCATGCCATGGGCGACCCGGAACTGGCGCGGGACTTTGCCGAGGATATCGTGCTGCTGAAGCAGGTGGGCATCCGCCCGGTGGTGGTGCATGGCGGCGGGCCGCAGATCGGCGCGATGCTGAAGCGGCTGGGGGTGGAAAGCCGCTTTGTGGATGGCCTGCGCGTGACGGATGCGCAGACGGCGGAAGTCGCCGAGATGGTGCTGGGCGCGATCAACAAGGAACTGGTCCGCTGGATCAGCGAGGCGGGCGGTAAGGCCGTGGGCATCAGCGGCAAGGACGCCGGGCTGATTACCGCGGAAAAGGTGAACCGCACCAGCCGCGATCCCGGCTCCGCCATCGAACAGGCGGTGGATCTGGGCTTCGTGGGCGAACCCGCGCATGTGGACCGCAAGGTGATCGACGTGCTGACGGCAGCCGATTTCGTGCCGATCGTCGCGCCGATCGGCATGGGGGCGGACGGCCACACCTATAACATCAACGCCGACACCTGCGCCGGGGCCATTGCCGCTGCGCTGGGGGCAGCGCGCTTCTTCCTGCTGACGGACGTGCCCGGCGTGCTGGCGAAGGACGGCACGCTGCTGTCTGACCTGACGCCCGAGGATGTGAAGCGGCTGGAGGCCGACGGCACCATTTCCGGCGGCATGATCCCCAAGGTTGAAACCTGCGTGGCTGCGGTGAACGGCGGCGTGGACGCTGCCGTGATCCTTGACGGACGGATTCCACATGCCATGCTGCTGGAAATATTCACCCGGCGCGGCGCCGGGACACTGGTTCGGAGGCTGGCATGAAAACATTGATCGCTCTGGTCGCACTCGTGGCGGCCATTCCTGCCGCTGCTGCTGTCAGCGGCAATCAGGGCCGTCTGGGCGAGACCTGGGTGTGGCCCGCCATGTTCGAGCAGACGCTGGCCCCGTTGGCGCCTATGGCGCAGAACGCGATCAGATCCGGGCAATGCCCCACGCTCGCCGGGAAGGCTGGCGTCGCCCACACCTTCGAATATGACGCGAAGATGAAAACGCGCGGCACCGGCGAAAACAAGCGTTGGGAAGTGGCCGAGTTGAAGCTGCTGACCCCCAGCGGCTGCGACGTGCTGGACGCGCAGGTGACGAGCTATATGCAGACCGCCATCCCGAAATTCGCCGAACCCTGGCGCGATCTGGACAAGAATGGCTGGACGCGGATTCCGCCGGTGCAGGTGAAGCTGGACTGACTGGGGCGTTTGCCGGCGTTTGTGGTGGCGTTGGCTGTTGAGGCCTCCGGCGGCCCGGGCTCTGCCCGGGACCCGGCAGGGGCGTGACGCCGCTCGCACCCCCTTCATTTTTAGTCGCTCCTCCTTTGGGGGGGGTGGGGTGGGGGCCATCCGCTTGGTGCGAGGTTGGGGGGTATAGCCTGCGGCGCTTTATGTTGGGGCGTATCCCACCCACGTCTCCCCACGTCACCCCGGACTTGATCCGGGGTCCAGTTTCCACCCACAACGTCGCCGAAGAACAGCTGGACCCCGGATCAAGTCCGGGGTGACGGTTGTGGTTGGTGGGGAGTTTGAGGGGGCAAAGCCCCCTCAACCCTGCCCTAAACGCCTTAACGCAGCGCCGCCTTCAGCGCCTCGGCAAGGTCCGTCTTTTCCCAGCTGAAGCCACCGTCTGCGTCGGGTGTGCGGCCGAAGTGGCCGTAGGCGGCGGTGCGTTGGTAGATCGGCCGGTTCAGGCCGAGGTGGGTGCGGATGCCTTTGGGCGTCAGCCGCACCAGCTTGGGCAGGGCGGCTTCGATACGGGCTTCGTCCACCGTGCCGGTGCCGTGCGTGTCCACCAGAATCGACAGCGGCTCGGCCACGCCGATGGCGTAGGAGAGCTGGATGGTGGCGCGGCGGGCGAGGCCTGCGGCGACGATGTTCTTGGCGAGGTAGCGCGAGATATAGGCGGCGGAGCGGTCCACCTTGGTGGGATCCTTGCCGCTGAAGGCGCCGCCGCCGTGCGGGGCAGCGCCGCCATAGGTGTCGACGATGATCTTGCGGCCGGTGAGGCCGGCGTCGCCATCCGGGCCGCCGATTTCGAACAGGCCGGTGGGGTTCACATAGATGGTGTCCTGCCCCGGCAGCCAGCCCTTGGGCAGCACTTCTTCGAACACCGTCATCACATAGTCGCGCAGGCGCTTCTGCCCGGCGTCGTTGGAGAGGGCGCGCGTGTGCTGGGTGGAGACGACGAGCGCGGTGGCCTTCACCGGCACTTCGTTTTCGTAGGCGAGCGTCACCTGGCTCTTGGCGTCCGGCTCGAGGAAATCCACCACTTTGTTGTGGCGATCCTGCGCGAGCCGTTCGAGGATGCGGTGGGAGTAATAGAGGGTAGCCGGCATGAGGTCCGGCGTTTCATCGGTGGCATAGCCGAACATGATGCCCTGATCGCCCGCGCCTTCGTCCTTGTTGCCGCTTTCATCCACGCCCATGGCGATGTGCTGCGACTGGCCGTGCAGGTGGTTTTCGAAGCTGGCCGTCTGCCAGTGGAAGCCGTCCTGTTCATAGCCGATGTTGCGGATGGTGCCGCGCACACGCTGCTCGATCTCGTCGCGCACGCCGGGGGCCCAGCCTTCGGTATCGGGGTGGGTTTCCAGATCGAACACGCCGCGGCAGCGGATTTCACCGGCCAGGAAGATGCGCTGAGTCGTCACCAGCGTTTCGCAGGCGATGCGCGCTTCCGGGTCTTTTGCGAGCATGAAATCGACGACGGTGTCGGAAATCTGATCCGCAACCTTGTCCGGATGACCTTCGGAGACGGATTCCGAGGTGAAGATGAAGCTGCTGCGCGGCATGAAAAACTCCTTTGGAACCTGCCTGCCGCTACCCTCTGGGGACAGTGATGGCAAGGGACATAAAGAGATATTTAAGTCTTTCTGCGATTCAGAAAAAACCCGCTTGCCAGCAAAAACAGGGCAAACAGCGCGGGGGACAACAGCCCCAGGCGCGCAAATGGGGTGGGCGGCAGCGGCGCTGGAACGGCCACCACCGCATGGGCGGCAACGCCGCGCGGCAGCGTTTCCACCAGCCCGCCGCGCGGGTCGATCAGGCCGGTGATGCCGGTGGGCGTTGCGCGCAGAACGGGCAGCCCTTCCTCGATGGCACGCAGCCGCGCCTGCGCGTGATGCTGCGGCGGGCCGGAGGGGCCGAACCATGCGTCGTTGGAAATGGTGACGATCATCTCCGGCCGGTCTGCCCGGTTCACGATCGCGGCCGGAAAGATGATTTCATAGCAGATGTTCGGGGCGATCGCGGGCAGCGGCGGGAAGCGCCACGTCACGGGGCCGTCGCCGGGCTTGAAATCGAGGCTGCCGGGCACCAGTCGCGCCAGCCCCAGCGGTTCGGCGATGGCGCGCAGCGGCAGATATTCGCCGCCCGGCACCAGATGCGATTTGTCATAACGGGCAAGGATTTCGCCTGTGCTATCCAGCAGATAGGCGCTGTTGGCCGCCGCCGTGATGGTGCCGCCGGCATCGCGCCAGATGGCGACCCCGCCCGTCAGCAGCTTCGCACCCGCCGGGAAGCCCGCCACCAGTTCGCGGCGCAGATCGGGCATCTCCTCCAGCGGGAACTCCACCGTGGCTTCCGGCCAGATCACCAGATCGGGCTTCAGCCCGGAGGCCAGCGCCAGCCGGGTGCGGGCGAGCGCCGCCTCCACATTGCGCGCCAGCCCGCCCTCCTGATGCTTGTCTGCAATGCCCACGCCTGTTTGCACCAGCAGCGCCTTGGTTTCGGTGGGCGAGGCCAGCGGCTTCTGGATCTTCGGCACGCCCAGCCCGATCAGCAGCAGCAACGGGAACAGCAGCACCAGCCCCAGCCGCCCGCGTTCCCCGCGCGCCGCCAGCAGCGCCGCCAGACTGCCGCCCGCCAGCACCGCCAGCGCCGAAAGTCCGTTCGCCCCCACCAGCGACGCCAGCTGCGCCACGCCCGGCAGTTGCAGCCAGCCCGCGCCGAGCGGATTCCACGCAAAACCGGAAAACAGCAGCCCGCGCGCGATTTCGCCCAAGGTGAACGCGCCCGCGAACAGCAAGGTCAGCGGCACCAGCCGATCCGCGAACCGCCGCGCCAGCCACGCCGCCAGCCCCGGGTAGAGCGCCAGAAACAGCGACAGCCCCGCCACCGCCACCCAGCCCATCCACACCGGCATCGCCGCCTGAAAGGTGAAGGCCGTGGCGATCCATGTAAGGCCCAGCAGGAACTGGCCGAAGCCGAACCCCAGCCCCAGCCCGAACGCCCGCCCGCGCGGCTGCGCCGCCAGTAGCACCAGCAACAACGCCGCGCCCGCCACCGGCCCGGCGATGCTGCCCACAGGCTCAAACCCCAAAGCCGCCACAGCCCCGGCAGCCACGGCCAGCAGAAACGCGGGAAGCCACGGCAAAGCGGCAAGGCGGACGACGAACGGATGCTGGGCTGACATGTGGGCGCGCATAGCGGTTGAAGGGGCGGGGAGCCAGATGGGGGCGTTGCTTTGGGTCTGCTGTTGGGCCCGGGTTTTGGGGTTTTTTGCCTCCGGCGGGCAGGGCTTTGCCCTGCACCCAGCAGGGAAATGATTTCCCTGCACCCTCAAAATTCACGTCACGCCCCAAATCCCACGTCGTGCGCGTGATCCGCATCGATTGCCTGCGGCGCGACGTGGCTCTCTCTCCCCGCCGGGGAGAGAGGGGAGCAACGCCGGGCCTGATCCACCAACCTCATCACCACCCACAACCGTCACCCCGGACTTGATCCGGGGTCCAGCTTGTTCTTCGGCAACGTTTGGGCAAGAAAGCTGGACCCCGGATCAAGTCCGGGGTGACGTGTGAAGAGGTGGGCGGGTAAGGCCCAAAGCGCCGCAGGCACTAAACACGCAACCTCGCGCCAAGCGGATGGCCCCCACCCCAACCCCTCCCCTAAAGAGGAGGGGCTAAAAACTCAGGGGGTGCAGGGGCGTCACGCCCCTGCCGGGTCCCGGGCAGAGCCCGGGCCGCCGGAGGCATCGACCGTTCCGCGCCAGCCACCGCATCTCCGAACCAGTCTCGACCGCGCCGCGCCAGCTTCTGCGGCTCTGCGCCCACCTTCGCTGCTCCACACCGGCCCCGCATCCGCGAAATCCCCGCTCGGGACTCGACGCGAAGGCCGGGCTGGTGCATCGGCCCCCGCCATGACGGCGCCTGCAATCATTCTCGTCCGCCCGCAGCTGGGTATGAACATCGGCATGGCGGCTCGGGCCATGGGCAATTTCGCGCTGGATCAGTTGCGGCTGGTGTCGCCGCGCGATGGCTGGCCCAATCCGGAGGCCGGGCCGCCGGCTGCCGGGGCGGATCATGTGCTGGAGGCGACGACCGTGCATGAGAGTGTGGCGGAGGCGCTGGCGGATTGCGCCTTGACCTTTGCGACGACGGTGCGGCCGCGCGATATGCCGAAGCCGGTGGTGACCCCGCGGGAGGCGGCGGCGATGATCCGGGCGGCGGCGGCGCGCGGGCAGAAGGCGGGGATATTGTTCGGGCCGGAGCGGTCCGGGCTGACGGCGGATGATCTGGCACCGATTTCCACCATCGTGACCTGCCCGATCAACCCGGGGCATGGGTCGCTGAATCTGGCGCAGGCGGTGTTGCTGCTGGGCTATGAATGGTTTCAAGCCGGGGATCCGGAGACTCCTCAGCCGTTGCAGCATGAGCCTGCGCCGCATGGCGAGGTGGCGGGGCTGATTGCGCATCTGGATTCCGCGCTGGAGGAGGCGGGCTATTATCATGTGCCGGATCGCACGCCTGCCACTCGGCGGACTCTGGCGCAGTTGCTGACGCGGCCGCAGTTTTCGGCAGAGGAAGTGCGCACGTTGCGTGGCATGATTCGTGCGCTGGCGGAGGGGCGGCGCAAAAAGCGGGCCTGACACGCGGACGCGCATCAGGCCCTTAAGGCTTCCAACCCGGTATGCCGGGATAACTGTCGAGCAAAGGGTGCCGGGCTGCCCGCACGGGCGGGCAGCCGGCCAGAGGGGGGTGTGATCAGGCCTCGTTGGCGATGGTGTAGCCGCGGCCCCACACTGTCTCCACCACCGGCGGCGCGCCGGCTTCGGAGAGTTTGCGGCGGAGCTTGCAGATGAAGACGTCGATGATCTTCATCTCCGGCTCGTCCTGCCCGCCATAAAGGTGGGCGAGGAACATTTCCTTCGTCACCGTCATGCCCCGGCGCGTGGCCAGAAATTCCAGGCAGGCATATTCCTTGCCCGTGAGCGGCACCTGAATGCCGCTGACAGCAGCGCGGTGAGCGACGAGATCCAGCGCCAGCGGGCCGAATACCACTTCCTGCGGCGCAGCCGCCCGCGCCCGGCGCAGCACCGCATGGATGCGGGCCAGCAGCTCGTCGCGGTGGAAGGGCTTGGTGATATAATCGTCCGCGCCTTCCAGGAAATTCTCGATCTTGCTTTCCAGCCCGCTTTCGCCGGACAGGATGATGACGGGCGTATCCGGGCGCATCTGGTGCAGCTGTTGCAGCACCTGCGTTCCGGCGACATCCGGCAGGGTGAGATCCAGCACCACCACATCGAAGCGGTAGGCGCGGGCGAGATCCAGCGCATCTTCGCCGAAGCCGGTGACATAGACGGTGAAGCCCGCCATCTCCAGCATGCGGGAAAGCGCGTCGGACAGCAGCCGGTCATCCTCCACCAGCAGCAGCCGGGTGGTGCCTTGCGGCGCCTGAAAGCGCGAGCGGGCGGGGCCTGCGGAGGGGTTCACCGCTGTGCCCATCTGCGGCTCCAGCGTGTCTGCCTCGCGGCGGCCCGTTACGCGGATGGCGTCGATGCCGCTGAGCGGATCGTGGCTGCCCTGCCCCGGACGGGATGGTTCGATCATGGACATGTCAGAAAATCCTTCTCAGATCAGATCGACCAGGGTCGGCTGAGATCGCGGTGCGCCGGTTCCGTCCGTTCCACCCTGGGGGCGGCGGGCTTCAGCGGATAATCGCGATAAAGCTGGATGCGGGTGACGCGCAGGCCGGGGACACCGGCGCGGTCGATCGATTCCTGCCACAGCTCCAGCTCTTCCGGGCTGAGGCGGTAACGGGCGCAGGCTTCGGCTGCCGTCAGCAGGCCGCCGCGGATCGCGGCGATCACTTCGGCCTTCCGCCGCACCACCCAGCGCCGCGTATCGGGCGGGGGAAGCGATTCCAGCGTGATCGGGCGGCCCAGCGGACCGGGCACCTCTGTGGGGCGTTCATCGTCGCCGCGCGCACCATTCGCATGGGCGGGCAGCCGACGGGTTTCGGGGGATCCAGCGACGGAGTGCGCGCCGGCCTTGTTTGGTTCGGCCTGTTTTTGTTCGTTCATTTTCAACCCTTTGCTCTTCCGACGAAGCAGTTGCACGCTTACTCGGTCGCGGTCGGGGCCAATCCCGCTGCCGGTCCTGCTTTCGGCACGCCCCGGACAGCCTCACCTGTCCGCGCCGCTGCCCGAGCGCTTCCGGCTTTCGAAGCCCGCTGCCTGCAAGGGCCAGTCATGCCCTTGTGCTTTCCACCCGCCCGGCCCATCTGGGCACCGCGCAGGCGAAAGCGCGACTTTGCGCTTCAGCCTCTGTCGTCGGCCTTCTGCTTGCCTTCTCCCAAGCAACGGCAGGTCTGCGCCCGCCTTGAGACCAACGATGATTGCAGGTAACCCGAAACGTGGCCGAAGTGGTGCAAAGCATTGTTACGGGTGATGTCCCGGGGGCCGCAGAGGCGATTCAGGAAGCACTTCGTCACATTTCGGCGCGTTTACCGGCCCCCGGCACCCGTGTGGTGGTTGCCATGTCGGGCGGCGTGGACTCGTCCGTGGTCGCGGCCATCGCCCATTGGCACGGCTGCGAGACCATCGGCGTCACCCTGCGCCTCTCTGATTCCGAAGCCGCGCCTGCCCGCGCCGGAGCCTGTTGCGCCGGGTCTGACATCGCAGACGCCCGTGCCGTCGCCGATGCGCAGGGCTTCGCCCATTATGTGCTGGATTACGCCTCTGCCTTCAAAAGCGAGGTGATGGAGGCCTTTGCCGACAGCTATCTGGAGGGCCGCACCCCCGTGCCCTGCATCAGCTGCAACCAGACGGTGAAGTTCCGCGACCTGCTGGGCGTGGCGCAGGATCTGGGCGCAGAGGCGCTGCTGACCGGCCATTATGTGCAGCGGCTGGACGGCCCCGCCGGCCCGGAACTGCACCGCGCGGCGGACCCTTCCAAAGACCAGAGCTATTTCCTGTTCGCCACTACCGCCCCGCAACTGGCGCGGCTGGGCTTCCCGCTGGGCGGGCTGGACAAGCCGACGGTGCGGCTGCTCGCCGAACATTTCGGCCTGCGCGTGGCCAACAAGCCGGACAGTCAGGACATCTGCTTCGTGCCGAACGGCGATTATCGCGCCGTGGTGCTGAAGCTGCGCCCCGGCGCGGACCGGCCCGGCGATATCGTGGACATGGACGGCCATGTGCTGGGCCGCCATGGGGGACTGATCGGCTTCACCGTGGGCCAGCGCCGGGGTATCGAGATCGGCGGGCAGGCCGAGCCGCTCTACGTGATCCGGCTGGAGTCTGAAGCGAACCGGCTGGTGGTTGGCCCGCGCGCGGCACTCGCCGTGCAGACGGTGGAGCTGGACCCGCTGAACTGGCTGGCTGGCCCTATCCCGCCCGAGGGGTTGGAGGTGGCGGTGAAACTGCGCTCCATGGCCCCGCTGGCCCGGGCGCTGCTGCTGGGCGGGGTGACGCCCCGGCTGATCTTCCCGGACCCGCAGTTTGGCGTTTCACCCGGGCAGGCGGCGGTGTGTTACGAAGGTGAGCGGGTGCTGGGCGGGGCGTTTATCCGGGCGGCGGTTTAGCGCGCGGGGCGCGGCTGCGCGCTCCGGTTCCTCTGCCGATCAGTTCTTCAGAAATTCCGCGATCCGGGCTGCCAGCGCGCGGGCCACGTCGTCTTTCGGGCCTTCCGGCAGGCTTTCCACCCCGGCGGCGGAGACCAGATGCACAAGGTTCCGCTCCCCGCCCATCACGTCGCCTGACACATCGTTGGCGACGATCAGGTCGCAGCCCTTTTTCGCCAGCTTGGCCTGTGCGTGGGCGATCACATCATTGGTTTCGGCGGCGAAGCCCACCACCAGCGCCGGGCGCTTCGCATGGCGGGACAGGGTGGCGAGGATGTCCGGATTTTCCCGCAGCGCCAGTTGCGGCGGGCCACCTTCGCCCTTTTTGATCTTTTGCCCGGTCGGCTCCACGCCCCAGTCCGCCACCGCCGCCACCATCACTGCCGCGTCGGCGGGCAAGGCGGCCTCCACCGCGTCGGCCATCTGCCGGGCCGTTTCCACATCCACGCGGGCAACACCCGGCGGAGTGGCAAGCGCCACCGGCCCGGAAATCAGCGTGACGCGCGCGCCCAGCGCCGCCAGCGCCCCGGCCAGCGCATAGCCCTGCTTGCCCGACGAGCGGTTGGCGATATAGCGCACCGGGTCAATCGGCTCGTGCGTCGGCCCCGCCGTCACCAGCAGATGCCGTCCATTCAGCGGGCCGTCGCCCAGCACGGCGGCAATCGCCGCCATGATCCGCGGCAGCTCCGGCAACCGACCGGGGCCGAATTCGCCGCAGGCCATCGGCCCCACATCCGGCTCCAGCACCGTCACCCCGCGTTCGCGCAGCGTGGCGACATTGCGCGCCGTGGCGGCATGGCCCCACATCCGCACATTCATTGCAGGGGCCACCAGCACCGGCGTGTCCGTCGCCAGCAACAAGGTGGTCGCCAGATCGTCCGCGTGGCCCCCCGCCATCTTCGCGATCAAATCCGCCGTGCCGGGGCAAACCAGCAGCAGATCCGCCGAGCGGGACAGCTGGATATGCCCCATCTCCGCCTCGTCCGTGAGATCGAACAAGTCCGTATAAGCCTTCGCCTCCGCCAGCGCGGCGGCCGACAACGGCGTCACAAACTGCTGCCCGCCCTTCGTCAGCACCGGAGTCACACTGCCCCCGGCGCGCCGAATCTCGCGGATCAGCTCCAGCGACTTGAACGCAGCAATGCCGCCGCCAATGATCAGAAGGATGCGCTTCCCTGCCAGCATGACGCGTGACTAGCCGTTCAGAGACGGTTTGGGAATTGCCCGCGCTTTGTCTGCCGGTCGGCGCGGGGTGTTTGCCTGCGGCGCGAAGGGCTCCGCCCTTCACCCGGCAGGGGTCTTTAGACCCCTGCACCCCGGTTGTTTGGGGTCGGGTTTGCGCGAAAGGTCATGAAAGTCATGCCCGCGCAGGCTTGCATGGGTTGCCGGGGCCGGCTGTTGGGGGGATGAAAGGTGCAAAGAACGTGGGGACGCTGGCACAATCGGGCTGTGTAGGACAGGTTGCCGATTGCGAGCAAAGTGGCACCATCGGATGCCTGCTCTCGACGTTCATATGGGCGAGGAGAAAGGGAAATGTGTACTGTGCCCCCTGATTTGGAAATATGCACACTTCCTGCAGAAATCAGAAATTCGATCACTGATGTCAGAAGTATGCGAATTTGCGAGATGGTGCATGAAAAGAATTATCAAAATCTCACTATTTAATATCGAAACTCACATAGAAGAATTTATTTTACCTAGAAAATTCGACGCAATATTAGAATCTATTAATATTACAGAATCTGAATCTGGAATGATGATTTCTACATTTAAGATGACTGATCTTCCAAATAACAGCACGTTCCATCTATGCAAATTTCTAACTTTCAGAAATAATTTTGATCCATTTTCTGGAGGGAAGTATTTTGGGGAGATTAGGTTAAATTTTCTAGATCATGTTGATAAAAAATACAAATTTGTGACAATAGCGCACTGTCGGTCAAGCAAGATCGAAGTTGCTATGATTGAATGACTTATTGTATTGTAAAACACAGAATTCGAGGTACACTATACCTAATCCCTAAATTCAGCACGACGCCATCGGCTGCAATGGCAATAGAGTTTTCGCGCGCACTCCCCCAATTAACGGGGTGAAGGGGTTAAAGACCCCTTCCCGCCGGAGGCCCCCTTACCCTTCCCCCTTAATCCTTCTTCCCACCATAACGGCTTTCCAGAAACCGCCCTTCGGTTTCCAGTGCGCGCAGGCGTTCGGTTGCCAGTTCCTTGGCCAGCCGGTCCATTTCGCCGCCCACTACGCGGAGGCCGTCGCGGAAATGGGCTTGGGCTTCCGGGGTGGCGCGGTGGCTGGCGGGGACTTCGGCGTAGCTTTTGACCAGCCTTGGGAGGTGGTCGCTGAGCAGTTTTCGGGCGTCGTCGGCTTGCGGGGTGGCTGGGTCCAGCTGCTTCAGTTCGGGGGCGAGGCGGTCCAGCTGGGCCATCACCATGTCGATTTCGCGGGCGGCCGGGGCCGGGAGGGCCGGGCGTTGGGCTTCCAGCCAGCCTTCCACTTGCGCGGGGAGGGTGCCGAGCGGCGCGGCGGGGAGTTTTTCCAGTTTGGGCGCGCGGGCGCGGGGCCAACTGGCGAACAGCAGCATGGCGCAGAGCACGGCGACCACTGTGACCATCACGCCGAGGAAGCCCAGCGGGGCCACCAGATTTCCGTAGAAGAAGGCGCCCAGCAGCACGGCGAGCACGGCGAAGGCCATGTTGCGCATGCGGCGGCCGACGTTGCGCGCGCCGCGTTCCACGCGTTTCGCCTGCCGCGCGACGCTGTCTGTCGCGCGGGTGGTGCGTTCCAGCCATGCGTCGTAGCGCGCCAGTGCGTCGCGCGTTTCGGGCTGCATGCTCATGCCGTTCAACCCGAGACGGGGAGCAGCGGATCAGCCGAGGCTGCGCCCTTCCCCTCGATCTGCGCCATGCCTTCAGCGCGGGCGATATAGCCCTTCGACTTTTCCACTTCGGACGACAGGGTGTTCACCGTCGTCTTCATCGATTCCAGCGCTTGCTGCTTGAAGACGTCGATGGAATCCATCGTTTGATAGATGTTTTCGAACGCGCGCTTCAGCGTTTCCACGGGGATGGTGGAGCTGGCGGCCTGCTTGTGGATTTCCGCCGTTTGCGTGCGCAGCATGGTGCCGGTGGCGTCGATCACATTGGCGGTGGTGGTGTTCAGCGCGGTGATCTGATCCAGCACCAGCTTCTGCCCCGTCAGCGCCTGCGCCACCGTGACGGCCGTGCGCAGTGCGGAGACGGTGGTGGTGGAGGCGCGATCCACGCCCTTCAGCAGCTCGATATTGTTTTTCTTCACAAGGTCTAGCGCGAGATAGCCCTGCACGCTGACGGCCATTTGCGTCAGCAGATCGGTGCTGCGCTGGCGGGTGTAGAACAGCGCGGTTTCGCGGATGGCCTTGGCCTTGGCGGGATCGCTGCTGTCCAGCTCGATTGCCGCCGTTTCCAGCTTGGTATCCAGCAGCTTGGACATGTGGATCATCTGTTCCAGCTTGCCCATGGCCTGCCACAGCGCCTTGCGCTCCGTATCGATGGCGGCATTGTCGCGCAGCAGCTCGTCCTTGCCGTTGGCGAGGCTTTTCAGGATCGTGCTGATGTGGCCCTGCGCGCTTTTGTAACTGTCAAAATAATCGCGCGCCTTGTCGCCGAAGGGGATGATTCCGAACAGTTTTTTGCGCGTCATCAGGTCTCCGCGCTTGGACGGGTCCAGATCCTCCACCGTGCGGCGAAGCTGGGACAGGTCCGCGCCGATGCCATTGTCCTTGTCCATCGCCCGCACCGGGCGATCGAGAAAGCGGTTGGATTGCCCGGCGGCCTCGGCGATCTGCGCCTGACCCAGATTGGCGAGGCGATCCACCTCCTTGCCGAATTCGGGGCTGTTGGCATCCTTCGCCACGAGGGTGGCGATGAAGCCGTCCACGCGCTTTTCCAGTTCGGTCGTCTCAGCGGTTGAGAGAGGGACGAGCCCTGCGGCGGCCTCGGGCTCCACGATGGCCACGGCCTCCGGGGCGTCCAGCTTCAGCTTCGTTTCGGTTGCCATTTGCACCTTCGCAACAATAGGGGTCACTCTCTCGCAACGGAAAATGGCCCTGCCTGCGCGGAATCGCAAGTGTTGCAACCCGCCTGATCCCGGTGCAAGCGAGCGGATATGGAATTCCACAGCTTCGACGGCACCCGCCTGCATGTCACGGAACTGGGCGAAGGCCCGCCCGTGCTGCTGTTGCACGGGCTGTTTTCCAGCGCGGAGACGAACTGGATCCGCTATGGCACGGCGAAGCGGCTGGCCGAGGGCGGATACCGGCTGATCATGCCGGATTTCCGTGGCCATGGGCAAAGCGACGCGCCGGAGGGGGCGGACTATTGGCCTGCGGATGTGCTGGCGCGGGATATCGAGGCGCTGGTGGCGCATCTGGGGCTTGGCGGCGATTTCGTTCTGGGCGGCTATTCGCTGGGCGCGCGCACGGTGGCGCGGCTGCTGGCGCGGGGGATGCAGCCGCGTGCTGCCATCTTCGCAGGTATGGGCCTGCGCGGGCTGGTGAAGGGCGGGGATCGTGCCGGTTTCTTCGTGCGGATGATCGAGGGGCGCGGCACATGGGCGCGCGGCACGCCGGAATTCACCGCCGAAGCCTTTATGAAAAGCAGCACGAAGAACCCGGATTGCATCGTCCACCTGCTGAACGGCCAGCAGAGCACGTCGGACGATGTGATCGCCGGCTTTGCGCTGCCCAGCCTTGTGGTGTGCGGGGCGCAGGATCAGGACAATGGCTCTGCCCCCGATCTCGCCGCGCTGTTGCCGGATGGGCGCTACGCCGAGATTCCGGGGACGCATATGGGCAGCGTCACCCGCCCCGAACTGGGCGCGGCGATGCTGGATTTCCTGAAAGGGCTTTGAGCGATGCTGAGGGGGCTTTTTCTTCTCAGCCTCCTGCTGCTTGCGGCGTGTCGCCCGTCTGAACCGGCGGCACCGCCGCGCGCCACCGGGGCCGCGGAGATTCCCGTCTCCACCTCCCGCGTGACGGTGCCGATCAGCGCCAGCCTGTCCGACCTGGAGGCGATGCTGAACGCCGAAGTGCCGGAAGTGCTGCAGCGGATCGACCAGCAGGAACAGGCCTGTATTCCGGCGCAGCATGTGAACCTGTGCCTGAAGCATGTCCGCCCGTGCAAAGGGGAGGAATGCCGCAACGTGCCCTGCAAGCTGGGCACGAAATCGGCGAAAATCTCCCCCAGCATCTCGTGCCGGATCGTCGGCGAAATCCGCAGGGGCCGCATCCACCTGTCCGGCGAGGGGGAGCGTATTCACCTGCGGATGCCCGTTTCCGCCGAGATCAGCGCCAACGACGTGGGGCATATCCTGTCTGAAACCGCCACCGCCAAGGCCGAGGCGCGCGCCAACATCAGGCTGGATATGACGCCCCAGTGGCGGCCGATTGCCAAGGTGGACATCGATTACAGCTGGACGGAAAAGCCCGGAATCGAACTGCTGGGCCAGCGTGTGACCTTCGCCAGCCGGGCGGACCCGCATCTGAAAAAGATCATCGCTGACCTTGAACGCTCGCTGCCCGCCAAGCTGGAGCGGTTGCAGCCTCGCGCCCGACTGGAAGATGTGTGGAAGGCGGGCTTCACCACGCTGGAACTGAACGCGCGCAACCCCGAAGTGTGGATGCGCGTGACGCCGAGGCGGCTGGATTTCGGCGGCTACCAGATTGTGAACGGTCGGCTGCTGCTGAAGGCGGAACTGGAAGCGGGGGCGGAAACCTTTGTGGGCAGCCGCCCCGAAGCGCCCCGGCCCACCCCGCTGCCCAATTCCGGCCGCGTCGCCGCCGCGCATGGCTTCCTGATCACCGCGCCGGTGATCGCGGATTATGCCGTGCTGGAGCCGGTGCTGTGGAAAGCCCTGAACAAGCTGGCGAAAAAGCCGATCGAGGTGCCGGGCATCGGCCCGGTAAACGCCAGCTTCGGCCCGCCCACCATCTATGCCATCGAGGGCGGGCAGATTGCGCTGGGCCTGACCATCAAGGCCGCGCGGCCGAACGGATCCATGGCCACAGACGGCAAGGTCTGGTTGACCGGCACGCCCTATAACGAGCCCAACTCCCCCATCGTAAAGGTGCGAAACCTGAAAATCGCCGGTGAGTCAGACAGGATTGCCGGAAACCTTGTGTTCCTGATCGCCCAGTCAGAAGCCGTCACCACCGCGCTCAGCGAAGCGCTGGCACAGAATTTCAGCAACGATATCGCCAAGCTGAAAGTGAAGATCGACAAGGCCCTGACAGAGAAGAAAGTCGGCGATTTCGTGCTGGACGTGCAGATGCAGCCCATGCGCTTCGGCGTGGTGCAGGCTTTGCCGCAGGGGGCTTATTTGCCGGTGGAGGTTTCCGGGACCGGGTCTGTGCATTGGTACCCGCACGTTTCGCGTTGAGGGAGGGCTGGTTTGAAATGAAGGGGCTCTGCCCCTTCACCCCGGCAGGGGCGTGACGCCCCTGCACCCCGGGACTTTCTGTAGCCCCTCCTCCTTTAGGGGAGGGGTTGGGCTATCGGCTGGGCGTGAGGTTCGGGATTTATAGCCTGCGGCGCTTTGTGGAAGTGGCCAGCCGGCTTCTCCACCCGTCACCCCGGACTTGATCCGGGGTCCAGCTTTCACCTCCAACGTTGCCGAAGAACAGCTGGACCCCGGATCAAGTCCGGGGTGACGGTTGTGGTTGTGGGGAGGTTGGTGGGTTTGATCGGGGGCCTTCGACAGGCTCAGGCTGAGCGGGTTGGGAGGTGTGGGGGGCGGGGAGGTTGGTGGATCAGGTCCAGCGTTGCTCCCCTCTCTCCAGTTCTCTCCCCGGCGGGGAGAGAGGGCCTTCGTAGCGCCGCAGGCAATCAAAGTGGATCACGCGCACAACGCTGGATCTGGGCCGCGACGCCAATGTTGAGGGTGCAGGGAAATCATTTCCCTGCTGGGTTCCAAGGGCAAAGCCCTTGGCCGCCGGAGGCAAGAAAGCGCCGCCCCAACGCAGCAAGCGCAACACCCCGCCCGCCTACAAATGCGTCCCGAACCATCCCAGCGTTTCGGCCCATGCGATCCGCGCCGAGGCGTCGTGGAAGCTGGGGCGGTAATCGGCGAGGAAGCCATGGTCTGCTTCGGCGAAGCGGATGATTTTGCTGCTGCTGTTCGCGGCTTTCAGCGCGGCCTGCATTTTCTCGACGTCGGCGATGGGGATGCCTTTATCGAGGTCACCATAGAGGCCCAGCACCGGGGCGTTCAGTTGCGCGGCGATATCGATAGGGTGTTTCGGCTGCAAATCCGTGGGCTGCCCCACCAGCCGCCCATACCATGCGACCCCGGCCCTCAGCCCCGGATTGTGCGCGGCATACAGCCATGTGATTCGCCCGCCCCAGCAGAAGCCCGTCACCCCCAGCCGCTTGGCATTGCCGCCATCCTTGCCCGCGAAGGCCGCTGCCGCGTCCAGATCGGCCATCACCTGCGCGTCCGGCACTTTGGAGACGATGGTTTTGAACAGCGTCTGGATATCGGGGGCCGTCGTCGGATCGCCCTCGCGTTGATACAGGTCTGGCGCGATGGCGTAATAACCTGCGGCGGCGAAGCGGCGGGTGATATCCTTGATCCATTCGTGCAGGCCGAAAATCTCCTGCACCACCAGCACCACGGGGGCGTTGGCCTTGCCCTTTGGCTTGGCGCGATAGGCGTTCATGGTGAAGCCGTTCGCGGCCTTGAACGTCAGCATCCCGGCGTCCAGCCCGTCTGTGGGCGTGACGATGGCGTCCGCGCGCACCGGCTGCGCCGCCAGCGCATAGCCCAGCGCCGCCGCGCCGCCGCCCAGCGCCGCGCGGCGGCTGACGCCGCTCATCCGCACCCAGTTCTCGGTTTCGGGCAGGCGATCCGTCATGGCTTTCTCCCTTTGGACTCTGTGGTTACCATGCAGCATGCTCCTGATCCTTGGACAAGGCTATTCCGGCACATTCATCGCGCGTGCGGCCCATGCCGCCGGGCAACAGGTGCTGGGCGTGCGGCGGCAAGGCGGCGAAGGGCTGATCGCCTTCGACGATCCGGCGCTGCCAGATGCCATTGCGTCGGCCAGCCACATCCTCTCCTCCATCCCGCCGGACAGCTCCGGCGCGGACCCGGTGCTGACCCGCTTTCACGGCCTGCTGGCGCATCATGGCGGCTGGCTCGCCTATCTGTCGTCCACCGGCGTTTATGGCGATGCGGGCGGGGCGTGGGTGGATGAAGCCACCCCCATCGGCAGCGGGCGGCGCGAGGCGCGCACCGAAGCAGACCTCGGCTGGCAGGCGCTGGGGGCCACCATCTTCCGCCTGCCCGGCATCTATGGCCCCGGCCGCAGCGCGCTGGATCAGGTGCGGGCGGGCACCGCCCGCCGGATCGACCGCCCCGGCCACCGCTTCAGCCGCATCCATGTCGCGGATATCGCAGGCGCAGTGCTGGCAGCAATGCAGCAACGCGCGCAGGGCATCTTCAACATCACAGACGATCTGCCCGCCGAACCGCGCCATGTCACCGAATTCGCCTGCCGTCTGCTGGGCGCGCCACTGCCGCCGCTGCTGCCGCTGGACGACGCCACGCTGCCGCCGATGGCCCGCGCCTTCTGGACAGAACGGCGCTGCGTTTCAGGCCGTAAACTGGCGCGCGAAACCGGCTATCGCCTGCGCCACCCGGACTATAAGGCAGGGCTGTTGGCGATCCTGAAGGGTATAGAATGACAAACCGCTGGCTGCTGAAATCCGAACCCGACGTCTACAGCTACGACGATCTGGTGAAAGATGGCGAAACCCTGTGGACCGGCGTCCGCAACAACACAGCCGCCCTCAACATGAAGAAAATGCAGGTCGGCGACGAAGGCTTCTTCTACCACTCCAACATCGGCAAGGAAGTGGTCGCCATCTGCCGAATCTCCAAACTCGCCGCCCCGGACCCAACCGACGAAACCGGCCGCTGGGTCGCCGTGACCATCGAACCCGTGCGCAAACTCCCCCGCCCCGTCACGCTGGCCGAAATGAAAGCCGAACCCAAGCTGGAAGGCTTCGAACTCATCCGCCAGTCCCGCCTGAGCGTGGTGCCAGTGCGCGATGCGGAATGGGCGCAGATTCTGGCGATGGCGGGCTGATCGGGGATCTTTCGTTCCAAGGTTCCTTTGCCTCCGGCGGGCAGGGCCTCGCCCTGCACCCAGCAGGGAAATGATTTCCCTGCACCCTCTATGTTGGAGAATTGCCGGTTAGCTTTGGGGAAGCAAGGCGGTTTGATTGCTTGCGGCGCTTGGCGCCAACATAGCGGCCGTTCCTTGTGACGACCAACGCCATCGAAACTTGCCGTTCATTCACAGGTAATTCGGCGGTCACGATCGACCATCTTTTGAGGACGATCTTCTACATGCAGGCAGGCCGTCCGAGCTCGACTATACCGACAATGCGGTAGCGAGTGCGGACGCAGCCCGGCTGATCCGCCGCATCGTCGAGAGTGCATCCAATGCGCGCGGCGAAGCTGCGGCGGAATTCCTGCTCGCTATGGCGATGCGCAGGTTGCGCCTCGCGCAGCGGGATATCCCGAATGTTTTGCACAACCTGCCGAAACAGACACCGATCGTCGATCAACTCGCTGAAATCTGTCGTGATCGCCTACTGACGTAGGAGGCTTCGCTCGACGGTCAGCCGCTCTCTTGGCAACCGACTGCGGAGCCTGCCGGAGGCGATGACACGCCTGATCATCATAATGGCCAACAGCCGCGGCTCAGCCCTGAAACAAGGATATGATATTATTCCTCCCAAAGGTGCAGAGAAGTTAGAGGAAAGACGCCGGTTTCAAGCTTCGTTTTCTCGAACCACTGACACCACGCCGCCGACTCAGGCCTGCCAGAACGAGTGCCAATTTGATCAATAGTCATGATTGGTCCGCCCGATTTGAGTTGGACAGTGTCCCCTGGTTTGAAATCAGTCATTTTTTCTCCTATTCTATTGATTAACGAGCCTTAGTTTATCGTGTATTCTTGCCACGCAATTGCGCGAAGTGGCACGGAAGACATGAACCGTGCTATATCATGACGGCCATAATAGGTCGGCCGACCCCACCGATCCTGCGCCATCAGAACGACTGGCACGCCGAACGCTGGTGCGAAATTGAGGATGGTATCTGCCGCCAGGCTGCTGTTCCGCACCACGTGCGGTTTGACGATTACGACCGCAAAGGTTTGGCCTTGCTCACGGATCACCGCTCCCTGAACACGCATAGTCTCTTCTCCTCGCCCGGTGGCAGAAGAGCGGGGCTCACCCGGCTCTTCGTTACTTCTTGCGATTGGGCCGTTGCGTCAGCGCAGAAGCTGCCGCCGTCTTGGCTGCCGGGCTCGACTTGGGGTTGCTGAGAACCTTCGCCGCTGCCGACGCCGCCTTTGCGCTAGTCACTTCCTTGTTGCCTGCCATTTCAATCGCCCTTTCCGGGACCAGCCGATCGGGAATCGATGGGCCGTGCGCGCATTATCCGCAACGCGCGCTTGATATGTCAAGCAATATCAAGCACGCTTGCGATACCAAGCAGAGAAATGCTAGAATTTCTCTATGATCACTTCCGTCTTGGATTGACCGTGCCTGACAGCAAAAAGCAGGCTTTGACGCTCGGCGGCTATTTAGCTGCAGTGCGATCCGATCGGGGACTCTCTCTGCGGCAGGTTGAGGAGATGACCCGAAAAGAGGTTTCCAACGCCTATCTTAGTCAGCTTGAGAATGACAAAGTAAAACAGCCCTCACCGAACGTACTACATTCATTGTCGTCGACGTATGAAATTGACTACATTGGCCTCATGGAACGCGCTGGGTATTTGACACCACAACAATCGGCGGCAGCGCCCAAACGTCATGGAAGAGTCGCGACCTTTGCTGAAATCGATTTGACTTCTGACGAGGAAGCTGAATTACTTCGGTTTCTTAAATTTATGAGAAGCGAAAAGAAATAAGAATTGCGTAGAGACGACAGCTCGTTGAGTCATGCCGAGCGGGCATTCGTCGAGAGTCGCGCAAAGATTCTACTTGAGCGCGCCGACGCTTGGGGCGTTGTACCCGTCCCAATTGACGATCTACTTGCCGCCGCTAAGCTCAGAGTTGCGCCCACCAGCATGTTCGACCCGCGCGCCATTGCAGCATATGCCGTGGCTCAGGGTAAAAAGGCGGCGGATGTCGTCAAGCGTGCGTTGGGGAAGGTACTTGGCATCCTCGATGCATATGAGGAGGTCATCCATATCGACGATTCCGTGCTGGAAACTCGTCAGCGCTTTCTGAAGTTGCACGAAACCGGCCATTTTGAACTGCCGCATCAACGCAAAATTTTCCGGTTTTTCGAGGACAGTGAGGAAGAACTGAACCCTTCGATCGTCGATAAGTTCGAACGAGAGGCAAACAATTTCGCAAGATATGCAATCTTCAACGGCAATGCATATGCCGAGCGCGCTGCCGATTTTCCCTTGGCCTTTTCTTCTGTCAAAAAGATGAAAAGCGTCTTTAATGTGTCTCTCTACGCTGGGTTGCGAGAATATGCGCGTACGCACCGGCACGTCTGCATTGCGATGGCAGTGGAGAAGCCTGCCCTATGCCCACAAAACGGCTGGAGCGCCGAAATCCGCCGGGTCGAAACGTCGCTCGAATTCGAGCGGCAATTTGGGCGACCGCAGCTTTCCGTTATCACGACCAATCACCCATTCTGGCGTCTAGTGCCGTTTGGAAAAGCAACCAAGCCCACGAAGGTGTGGCTCACCAACCTCAATGGCGAACAGCAAGAGTTTGTCGGAGAGGCGCTAGACACGACATACAATATCCTAATTTTCGCCTGTCCCACTGCTCTGTTCAAAAGCTAATTTCAGCGGAAATCTTTAGCTATGCTGAGATCGCCGCAATCCTAAATGAACGGCAGTTTGCCGCTAATGTCGATTATAGCCGGACATTCGGGACCGTCCAAAAGAAGCCAACCTTCGAGCATGACGGCCCACCCCAAATCCACCCAAAAACAGACAAGCGCCGCAGGCGATCATTCCCCCACCTGCCCGCAGCATGACGATAAAGCCCAAATTTCGAGGGTGCAGGGACATCATGTCCCTGCCGGGTCCGGGCAGAGCCCGGCCGCCGGAGGCAAACTTCACGAAGGTCGGCTCAAAATCCACGCCGCGCACAGGGTCATCGCCGCTGCCACCCCGGCTGCCAACGCAAACCCCGGTTTTGCGGAGAGCAGGAACAGCGCATAGCCCAGCGTGATTCCGCCTGCGGCGAACGCCTTGCCCCGGCGGGAGATTGCGCCGCGATCCCGCCAGTCTCGCACGGCGGGGCCGAAGCGGGGGTGCGCCAAAATCCGCGCCTCCAGCTTGGGGGAGGAGCGGGCGAAGCAGCCTGCTGCGAGGATCAGGAAGATGGTGGTGGGCATCAGCGGCAGGATTGCGCCGATGATGCCCAGCCCCACGAAGCCGAACCCTGCCGCCAGCCACAGCGGCCGCGCCGCGCCGGGGGCGCGAGGCTGGTCAACGCCGGGCTGGCGCGGCGGTTCCGGCTGAGCCGGATCGGGCAGGGGTGGCTCTGCCGTCAGTGGCTGTGCTGCCCGGCGTTGGTCCAGCCTGTTGCGCCGGATTCGCCATGGGCACCCACCCACCAATGGGCGGCGCGTTTCACCTTCTCGGGCGCGATTTCGTCCATCGTTGCCGCATCATAGAGCCTGCCGCCCAGCATCACCTGCGCGACCTTTTCCGAATTTCGGATGTCCGCGCTCGGGTCGGCGTCCAGCACGATCAGGTCGGCGAGTTTGCCCGGCTCCGAGAGCCGATGTCCTTCGCCATGCCCAGCGATTGCGCGGGGACGATGGTGCCGGCGCGCAGCGCCTCCACGGGGGTGAAGCCGCCCTTCACATAGCTCCAAAGCTCCCAATGGGCGGCGATGCCGGGTTGCTGCCCGTGCGCGCCGATGGAGACCAGCCGCCCCAGCGCCGCGACCCGTTTGGCCTCGCGCGCGGTGATGCCGTCAAAATATTGATCTTCCGGGGCGATGGGGCGGCGGATGCTTTCCGCCAGCACGCCGGGCGGGGTGTGCGCCTTCAGCAGCGGTTGTTCGAAGATGTTGGTGTGGGCGCGCCAATAGGGGTCTGCCCCCAGCCCGCCGAAGCTGACGACCAGCGTGGGGGTGTAGTTCACGTTCGTGCCCGCCCACAGCTGCAGCACATCGTCATAGAAATATTCCAGCGGCAGATTGTGCTCGAAGGTGGAATTGCCATCGACGATGTGGGTGATGCCCAGCCCGAACAGGGAGCCGCCTTCGGCCACCACCTGCATGCCTTCGCGCCGCCCGGCTTCGATCACCTGCTGGCGCTGCTCGCGCCGGGGCTGGTTGTAATTCTTGATCGAGAGCGCGCCGATCGCCTTCAGCCGCCGCACATGGTTCAGCGCGTCATCCAGACTGTTCACTTCCGCGAACACCCGCGCCGATTTCGCGCCATAGACGATTTCCCCGGTGGAAAAGACGCGCGGGGACAGGAATTTGCCGGTTTGCTGATATTCCTTGGCGGCGAAAATCTCGCTGCCCCGGTTGGAGGGATCGTGGATGGTGGTGGTGCCCAGCGCCAGCGCCTGCACCTGCACCCAATTCTGCTGCGGCACCAGATCGCCGGTGCCCATCGGCCCGTGCGCGTGGGCGTCGATCAGGCCGGGCATGATCGTCTTGCCTGCGGCGTCGATGCGCGTTGCGCCCGCCGGAATTTCGGTGGATGCGCGCGACCCCACGGCGACGATCCGGTCTCCGCGGATCACCACCACGCCGTCGTCCACCACGCCTGCGCCGTCGCCTGTCATCGTCAGCAGCTTCGCGCCGACCAGCGCGATGGTGCCGCCGGGTTTGTCGGCCGCCACCTCCATCGCCATCGAAACCCCGCTTGTGGGGGCCGCGAACTTCGGCGCGTCTTTCGCCAGCGGCGCGCTGGCGAACATGGCGGCGCGGTCCGCGCGGAAGAAGGTTGGCCCGTCGCTCCATGTGAGCGTGCGGCCATCGGCGGACCAGCCGATATAATCCGCCCCGCCGACGCTGGCGCGAACCACCGGCATCGCGGTGGCGCGCGCGTCCGCCGGGACTTCCTGCGGCCCCGGCAGCAACGGCATCACATGCGCTTCGTAATTCTGCCGGAAGGCCAGCGCCCGGCCATCGGGGGAGACGCGGAAATCGCTCGCCATCTCGCCGCTGGCGTGCGTGCGCCGGGCCTCGCCGTTCAGGTCCATCGACACCAGAGATTGTTTGCCGCCGCCCGATCCGTTGGCGAAAATCCGGTCATTGGCGGCCCCGAAGTGCGGCGCGCTGAAGCCGCCTGCCACCTTCACCGCGTCGCCGCCGCCAACGCCGACGCGCCACACCCCGGCGTCGCTGACGCCCCAGCCGGGCAGCAGCCCGCCGCCGTCGCGCACTTCGAACGCCAGCGTGCGCCCGTCCGGCGAGAAGGCCAGCCGCCCGTAATGGCCGGGTGCCGCCACCAGATCGCGGCCCGCGCCTCCCCCTGCCGCCGTCAGCCGGATGGTGCCCAGCCCCTCGTCCGTCCAGCGCACGAAGGCGATCTGCTTCCCGTCGCGAGACCACGCCGGGAACAGCTCCCTCGCGGCGTCATTGCCCGGTGTCAGCCGCCGCGCCGCGCCGCCCGCCGCTGGCTTCAGCCACAGCTTGCCAAGGCTTTCGAACAGCAAGGTCCGCCCATCCGGGGAGAGGCTGGCGAAGCGCACCATCTTCGTGGAAAAGCGATCCGGTGCCACCTCCACCACGGGATGCACCGCCGGGATCACCTGCCGGCTGTCCGTCACGCGGAAGGGGATGTTTTGCACCGCGCCGCCGTTCGCCGACACGCGGTTGATCCGCCCCTTCGCCCAGAAGATCAGCGAGCCGCTGTCCGGCGTCCAGGCGATGTTCGGATACACTCCCGTCACCGCCCAGGTTTCCTGCATGTCCTTGTCGAAGCCGGAGGCCAGCCGCGTTTCGCGCCCGGTTTTCAGATCGCGCACGAACAGGCTGGAGGCCGTGTTCTCGCGCCGGATGAAGGCGATGCGCGTGCCGTCGGGCGAGGGCGTCGGCCGCACCGCGCCGCCGGGCGCGGAGATCGCGTTGGACACCTCGCCCGTCGCCACGTTCAGCTTGTCGATCACGAACAGCTCTGTGTTGCTGTCCTGCGCATATTCGAAGATCGGCCCCGGCGAGGCGTTGCGGGTGAAATAGATGCTCTTGCCGTCGGGCGCGAAGATCGGCTCGCCGATCTCCTTCTGGAACTGCTCGCTCGGCCGCTTCACCAGCTGCTGCCCCGCGCCGCCGCTGATATGCCACAGCCAGATTTCACCGGTGCCCAGCGACCGCTGCGTGGAAAAATGCTTCTTCCCCACGATGAACTGCCCGTCCGGCGACCAGCCCGGTTGATAGACGAGGCGGAACTCCTCCTTCGTCACCTGCCGTTTGTCGCTGCCGTCGGCGTTCATCACCCAGATATTGTCACCGCCGCCGCGATCCGACGTGAAGGCAATCCGTTTCCCATCCGGCGAGAATCGCGGCTGCACTTCCCACGCCATCCCTTCGGCGATCCGGGACGCCGTGCCGCCGCCGATCGGCAGGGTGTAAATATCCCCCAAAAGGGAAAAGGCGATCGTCCGCCCATCCGGCGACACATCGACATCGAGCCAGCTGCCCTGCGTCACATCAATCCGCACATCCTTCAGCTGCGCGCCGCCGCCCGTGTTCACGTCCCACTTAGGCTTTTCCGCCGCCTGCGCCCACAACGGGCTGGAAATCCCCAGAAGCAGCGCGCCCAGCAATTTTTTCATCAACCACTCCCGAGTCCGGTTTCGTATACGAATCTGCAACAAACCCTAGAAGCAGGGGCGGCAAGGTGCAATCGGTTGGCATCATGACCGGTGCCGCCGGGCAGATATCGCAGGCGACCGGCCTGAACCGGAAGTGGATCAGGGCGTTTGCACGTTGCGGGCCGCCCACCTATCACAGTCCCGCCATTGTGGCCCGGACGGAGCAGCCATCAATCCATGACACAGCATTCACCCGAGATTGAGCTTCGGATTGTCGACGAGCGGCTGCGCCAGTGGGGCCTGCCGAAATATGAGACGGAGATGGCGGCGGGCGTCGATGTGAGGGCCTGTCTGGATGGGCCGTTGATTCTGCAGCCTCAGGCACCGCCGGTTCTGATCCCCACGGGGTTCGCGGTTCTGATGAACAATCCGAACATGGTGGCCTTTCTGCTGGCGCGTTCGGGGCTGGGGCATAAAAAGGGGCTTGTGCTGAGCCAGGCCGTCGGGACCATCGACGCCGATTACAGCGACCAGATTTTTGTGAGCGCATGGCTGCGGACGGCGGTGGGCAGCGAGCCTTATACCATCATGCCGGGCGACCGCATCGCGCAGCTGGTGTTTCTGCCCATCGTTCGGCCGAGCTTCGCCGTGGTCGACACATTTTCAGCGACCACGACGCGCGGAACCGGGGGTTTTGGTTCGACGGGAGTCTCTTAAGTGCGGCGCAGGGGTGAAGCCTTCCGCAAGCTCAATGGCTGCCACTGATGTTCGATGATGCGGAACTGGAGCGCTATCAGCGGCATATCGTTCTGAAAGAGGTGGGCGGCGAAGGGCAGCGGCGGTTCAGGGCGGCGTCTGTCGTGGTGGTGGGCGCGGGCGGGCTGGGCAACCCCTGCCTGCAATATCTGGCGGCGGCCGGGGTGGGGCGGATTCGCATTATCGACGATGATGTGGTGAGCCTATCCAACCTGCAGCGGCAGACCTTGTTTTCCACCGCCGACATTGGCCGCCCCAAGGTGGAGGCGGCGGCGGAGCGGTTGCTGGCGTTGAACCCGCATGTGGTGATCGAGCCGGTGCAGGCACGCTTGTCTGCCGAGGGGGCCGGAGCGTTGTTGGGCGGCTGTGACGTGATCGCCGATGGCTGCGACAATTTCCGCACCCGCAGCGAGGTGAACCGCGCCGCCGTGGCGCTGGGCCTGCCGCTGGTCTCGGCCGCACTCGGCCCGTTCGAGGGGCAGCTGGGGGTGTTTGCCGGGCATCTGCCCGATCAGCCCTGCTATGCCTGTTTCGCCGGGCTGCCGCAGGATGTGCCGGGCACCAGTTGCGCCGACATCGGCGTGCTGGGGGCCGTCGCCGGGCTGATGGGCGCGGCGCAGGCGCTGGAGGTGCTGCGGCTGATCGCCGGTTTCGGCGATAGCCGGATCGGCCAGCTGTGGCTGTATGAGGGGCTGAGCATGGAAAGCCGCAGCATCCGGGTGCGCAAGGATCACGCCTGCCCCGTGTGCGCCGAAGGGGCTTAGGTTTCCACCGCGCTTTTCCGCAGCAGCGGGTTTGTCCACGCATAGACCGCCAGCGCCAGCAGGCCCAGCGCGCTCAGCCAATAGGGCAGTTCCGGCTTCAGTTCATACAGGCCGATGCCGACGGCGGGCGCGAGGATGAAGCAGGCCCCGTTCACGGCGGTGACGGCACCCGCCACGCCCCCCTGTTCGTGGCGGGACACCGCCAGCGACGAGCCGGCGGTGAAGCCGGGCCGGGCGAAGCCGAAGCCTGCCGAGGCGACGGCGAAGGCCAGCACCAGCGCGTGGAAATCCGGCGCGAAGGCGATGCCCGCAACGCCCGCCGCGCCCAGCAGGCTACCCCAGCGCATCAGTTGCGAGGGGCTGAGGTTCAGCAGGCGGATGATGCCCCATTGCGCCAGCAGCGTCGCCCCGGCGCCCGCCATGAAAGCGATGGAGATCAGCTGTGTGGCGTGCAGGCCGGTGTTGCCGACACGGTCCATGATGAAAAAGCCGATGGCCTGCCCCGTGGCGGCCTGCAAAGAGCCTGCGGCGAAGCCGAAGATCATGAACGGCTTGATGCGCGGGTCCGTTACCTGCATCCGTTCCCGGCGGCCGGTGGAGGTAGTTTCCTCTGCCGCCATCGCCGTGGCCCCGGTGGGCATACCGCCGATGGAGGGCATGGTCGCCTCTGCGCCGCCGCCCTTCAGCGCCTGTTCGGGGCTGTCATCCGGCAGGCCCAGTTGCAGCCAGATCACCACGGCCAGCGCGATCAGCGCGAAGGCGAACATCGGGCCGGACAGATCGACATACGGCAGGATGAAGATCGGCGCGATGGCTGGCCCCAATATGGTGCCCAGCCCGAAGGCGGAGGCGAGAATGGCGAGCGACGCGGTGCGCTCTGCCGGAAGGGTGCGGCCGGCCACATAGGCCTGCGCCGCCGGGTTGGCGGCCGAGCCGAAGATGCCGAACAACCCGCGCGCCAGGGTGAACAGCGCGAAGGTGACGAGCGGGGCGAGGACGCCCTTGATCCCCAGCAGGATCACCGTGGCGCACAGCAGCATCGAAACGCCGAACCCGGTGACCCCCAGCTGCATCAGCCGCCGCCTGCCGCGTTTATCTGACTGGCGCGCCCAATAGGGGGCGCTGAAAGTCCAGAACAAAGCCGAGAGCGAGAAGATCACGGCGATCGCCATATCGGGGATCTGGATTTCCCGCCCGATCACCGGCAGCACCGATTGCAGCGCCGTATTGCCCGCCGCGGTGACGAGAAGCGCGGCGAACACCACGACGAAATGGGCGTTGGGCAGTTTCTGGGGCACGGCGGACACAGGCCATTGCTAGGCCGGTTCGCGCAGGATTACACCTGTTTGGGCAGATAGATTCCTGTGGTCAGGCCGTTGTGTTCAGGCTGAAGTCGATCAGCCGCTCCAGCGCGGGGCCGCCGCGCAGCGGGTCTGCGGCGGGCAGGCCGTAACGGTCTTCGGTGCGGGCGATTTCGGCGGCGGCTGCGTCCTCGTCCAGCGCGGCGGTGTTCAGGCTGATGCCGCCGCAGCGGATGGCGCTGTTGGTGAGGCGGCCTGCCGCCAGATAGGCTTCGATCGCGGTGCCGAGATCGGGGATCGGGTAATCCGGGCGGCCCAGAATGTGGGTGCGGCCGGGCTGGTGGCACAGCAGGATCACGTCCGGCTGGCTGCCGTGCAGCAGCCCCAGCGTAACGGCCGCATAGCTGGGGTGGAACAGGGAGCCTTGCCCTTCCACCACGTCCCAATGATCGGGCGCGGCGGCGGGGCTGAGCAGTTCGGCGGCACCTGCGAGGAAATCCGACACGACGGCATCCATGGGGATTCCGCCGCCCGCGATCAGGATTCCGGTTTGCCCGGTGGCGCGGAAATCGGCAGCGATGCCGCGCGCCTGCATCGCGCGGGCGACGGCCAACGCGGTGTATTTCTTGCCCAGCGCGCAATCGGTGCCCACCGTCAGCAGCCGCTTGCCGCTACGCTTCGCGCCGGTGCCGATTGGGATGCCCGCAGGCGGCACCCGCACGTCGAACAGGGTGCGGCCGTGGCGGCGGGCGGCGTCCGCCAGCGCGGGATTGTCGCCCAGACGGCCGTGCATGCCGCTGGTGATATCCAGCCCGGCTTCCAGCGCGCCGACCAGCGGCGCGATCCAGCTTTCAGCCAGCGCGCCGCCGGGGTGGGCGACGCCGATCACCACGGCGCGCGCGCCGCGCGCCTTGCCGTCCGCCGCGCTGAGCCGGGGCAGGCCGGTGCTGAGGACGGAGCCGGAAAAGGCCAGTTCGCCCACGCAGCGCTCCGGCACCCACTGGTGCAGGCCGAAGGCGGTTTTCGCGAAGCCCGGCTCCGTCATGTCGCCCATGAACAGCAGATAGGGGGTGGGCAGCTCCGTGCGCGTCACCGGCTTGTCCGTCGCGGCGTTCAAGAGGCGGACGCCAGCGCGGCGCAGGCGCCCTTCAGCACCATGCCGGGGCGGGCCGCAGTGACCTTGCCGCCATCCACCACCAGTTGGCCGTTCACCAGCACATAATCGATCCCCACCGGAGAGATGGTGGGTTCCGCGAACGAGGCGCGATCATCCAGCCGGTCATAATCGAAGATGGTGATATCCGCACGAAGCCCCTCGCGCAGCACGCCGCGATCATCCAGCCCCATGCGCGCGGCGGGCCAGCTCGTCATCTTGCGCACGGCATCTTCCAGCGTCAGCACCGGGCGGCGCTTCACATATTCGGCGATGGTGCGCGCGGCATTGCCATAGGCGCGCGGGTGCGGCAGGCCGAGGCCGTCGATCTTGCCATAGACGGGGGCGGCCCCGGCGTCGCTGCCGATGGAGACCCATGGCTGCTTCAGCGCGGTTTCGATGTCGCGCTCGTCCATCATGAAATAGAGAGCGACGGCGCGCTTGGGCAGCGCCTCCAGCATGATATCCCATGCGACGTCGGCGGGATCGCGGCCGACGTCCTTGGCAATGGCGGCGATGGACTGGAAGCGGTATTTCTCCCACTTCGGGTTGTGCGGATTGGCAAGCACGACCCTGTCCCAGCCGCCTGCGGAATAGACCATGTTCGTCCAGCCCGGCTGCGGGCCTGCGGCCAGATCCTTCTTCATCCGTTCGCGCGCGGCCGGATCCTTCAGCAGAGCGACGGCGGCATCTAAGCCATTTTCATAAACCCATGTGGGGGCGGTGATTTCCAGCCCGGTGCCCGCGAAGGGGTACATGTACATGTCGGCCGCGACGTCGACGCCGCGCGCGCGGGCTTCGGCGATCAGCTTCACCGCTTCGGGCATCATCTGGCCGAAACGCGGCGCATAGGCGGCCTTCAGGTGGAAGATTTCCACCTTCACGCCCGCGCGCTCGCCGATTGCGATCGCCTCTTTGATTCCGTCCAGAAGCCCCGCGCTTTCGTCGCGCATATGGGTGGCGTAAATGCCCTGGCAGGGGGCGGAAGCCTTCACGATTTCCACCAGTTCGTCCGTGGTCTGGAAGCTGCCCGGCGGGTAGATCAGCGCGGTGGCAAGGCCCAGCGTGCCCGCGTTCATGGCGGTGCGCACCTTGGCGCGGATCGCCTCCAGCTCGGCGGGTGTCGGGGGCGCGGCCTTGTCGCCGATCACTTCTTCCCGCGCCTGCGTGGCGGAATAATAGGTGCCGAAGTTGACGGCGATGCCCTTGGTTTCCAGTTCCTTGAAGTAGGCGGTGATGTCGGCCGCCGGAACCGGCGTGCCGCCTTCCCCGGCGATCACCGTCGTCACGCCCATCAGCAGCTTGTTTTCCGCCCCGCCATTCTGGCGCAGCACCGCGCCGGACTGGTCCATCATGTCGATCCAGCCGGGGGTGACGTAGCGGCCCGCCGCGTCGATCTCGCGCTTGCCCTTGCCGCTGACCTTGCCGATGCTGGCGATGCGGCCATCCTTGATGGCGACATCCGCATGCACCCACGGGTTGCCCGCGCCATCCATGACCCGGCCGTTGCGGATCACGATATCATAGGAAGGAGCCTGTGCGGAGGCGGGTGCGGAAACGGGTGAGACGGCGAGGCTGGCGGCGGCGAGCGCCGAGAGCAGGGCGGTGCGCATGGGTTCCCCTTTTCTGCGGCGCGCGAGCGGTGCCTGCGCGCCGATTCGAAGGGAAGCCTATCGCGTGATTCTCTTGTCGGAAAGTATTTTCATCATATGAAATCTCTGGGCCAATCGTCGGGGCGCGCTGCGGCGGGGCAATGAGGGGTGCGCAATGCTGCCGCGGATTGCTGATTCTCGCCGATTTTCCCTTTGAATATCAGGGCAGTGCAGGGGAATTTCGGAAGGGGAAACCGCTGACGCCGTGGGTGGAGTGTGACATTCCGGTCCCATCAAAATTGCAAAAACGGAAAAATTTTCCAAAAACACTTGATTCTATTCTCTGGACCGAGAATTCTGCGACCAATCGTGGCGAAGTCTGCGGATGCCTGAGGGAGGCACAGTCCAGAATCAAAAAGGGGATAGTCCATGCAGACTCGTGCGTTCCGGATTCATGCGGCCCGTCGGAAGGCGTCAGCCCTTCTCGCCACCACCATCCTGACGGCAGCCTTCGCCCCCCATGCCGCGCTGGCACAGAGTTCCAGCACCACCAGCACCACCGACAATGAGGACATCATCGTCACCGGCTCGCAGATCGCGCGCTCCGGCTTTGAGACGCCCACGCCCGTCACCGTTGTGGGGATTGAGGATTTCCAGCGCGTGGCGACGCCCAACATTGCCGACGCGCTGAATCAGATGCCCGCGCTGAAGGCCAGCGCCACGCCGCAATCCTCCACCAACCTCTCGAAGATCGCCGGGGCCAACTATCTCGATCTTCGCGGCCTCACCTATCTGCGCACGCTGACGCTGGTGGATGGCAAGCGCTACATGCCTGTCTCGCCGGAAGGCGTGATCAACGTGAACAACATCCCGCAGGCGGTGATCGGCTCGGTCGAAGTCGTCACCGGCGGGGCCTCCGCTGTCTATGGGTCTGACGCTGTCGCCGGGGTGGTGAACTTCAAGCTGGACGACAAGCTGGACGGCGTGCGCAGCAACGCCCAGTTCGGCATCAGCAAATATGGCGACCGCGAGAACTGGCTGGGTTCGGTCGCGATGGGCAAGAGCTTCGGCGGGGGGCGCGGCCATATCCTGTTCGGCGCTGATTACGCCAAGAGTGAGGGCATCCCGCGTGTGGGCAGCCGCCCGTGGGGCAACCAGACGCTGATCAACAACCCCGCCTACACCGCCACGAACAATGAACCCGCCTATATTCTGGTGACAGACGGGCGCACCTCCAACTCCACCTATGGCGGCGTGATCAACAGCGCCACGGGCACCAATGGCACGGCGCTGCTGCGCGGCATCACCTTCCTGGGCAACGGGCAGGTGGGCACGTTCGATTATGGCACGCTGACGACCTCCACCACCCAGCAGGGCGGCAGCGGCATCAACAACACCGAGGATCTGGTGCTGGAACAGCCGTTCGAGCGCTGGTCCGCACTTGGCAAGATCACCTATGAAATCTCGCCGTCGTTCAACTTTTATGCCCGGGTCAGCTATTCCGGCTCGAAGATGGTGGGCGACAGCATCATCGGCAACGACCAGATCACCATCCAGCGCGACAACGTCTTCATTCCCGCAGCGGTCCGCACCATCCTGAACGCCAACCCCAGCATCACCAGCTTCACCATGGGCCGTTCGCTGGAAGATTATGCCCGGGGCTATTTCAAGCAGGATGTCTGGGCCTGGCAGGCCATCGGCGGGCTGACGGGCGAAATCAAGAATTCATGGAATTATGATTTCTCGTTCAGCTACGGCAAGAGCCGCAACAAGACGGTGTTCATGGATGCCCGCATCACCGCCGGCTGGCGCGAGGCGGTGGACGCGATCGACAATCCCGCGACTCCGGGTGTCGTCGATCCCATCTGCCGCTCCACCCTGACGAATCCGGCCAATGGCTGCATTCCGCTGAACCTGTTCGGCGTGATCGGCGATGGCGAGCAGGAAGCCGCCATCGCCAACATCCTCGGCCCCTCCATCCGTGACTGGCACCAGACGCAAAAGACGCTGGACTTCCTCGTGCGCGGCAATGTGGTGGAGCTGCCCGCAGGCCCGGTGGGCTTCGCCGGCGGTATCCACTGGCGCAACTTCCGCTCGGAAACGACGTCTGACCCGATCTCTGCCTCGCGGCCGGGCGGGGCGACCGTGTACCGGGTGGGCAACACCATTCCCTTCCAGGGCACGCAGGATGTGTGGGAAGCCTATGGGGAATTGCTGGTTCCAGTGCTGGCGGACCTGCCCTTCGCCGAGGCGCTGGACCTCAACCTTGCGGGCCGGATCACCGACTACAAGACCTCAGGTCAGGTGAAGACCTGGAAGGTGGGCGTAAATTACAAGATCAACGACATGCTGCGGCTGCGCGCCACCCGGTCGCGCGACATCCGTGCGCCGAACATTCAGGAGCTGTTCGCCGCGGGGCAGACTCTGGTTTTCAGCATCAACGACACCATCCGCAACGAAACCTATCTGGTTTCCACCACGCAGGGCGGAAACCCCTATCTGGTGCCGGAAAAGGCCGACACCTTCACGGCGGGTGTGGTGCTGTCTCCGGCGTCGCGGCTTCGCTTCTCGGTGGATTATTACGACATCAAGATCGACGGGGCGATTGCGGCGCTGTCGGCCGCGCAGATCGTCTCCTCGTGCATCGGCGGGGATGCGGCGCTCTGCCAGCTCGTCACGCGGGAAGCCAGCACAGAGGGCACCAGCCCGGGGCGGATCACCGGCATCCGTCTGGCGCCCGCCAACTTCCAGAGCATCCGCACCCGCGGCATCGATTTCGAAGCGGCGTATGACTTCGACCTGTGGAACGGCCGGGCCGATGCGCGGGTGCTGGCCAACTACCAGCTGAAGCACGAGATGGTGGGCGTCGGCGGCGTGGTGACAAACCTTGTCGGCAGCGTGGCCCAGCCCTTCATCGACGGCCTGAATGGCACGCCGCGCTGGCGCGGGCAGGCCATCCTGGGCTTCCGCAACGACATGTTCCGCGCCAACGTGACAGGGCGCTATGTGGGCGGCGGCGTGGTGACGCGCGATTATATCGCCACCAAGCCGGACGTGCCGATCACCGATCCGATCAAGGTGAACGGCCGCTTCTATGTCGATCTCTCCGGCGAAGTGGGGCTGTTCGACGTGGGCAGCGAGGGCAAGGTTTCGCTCTATGGCACCATCCTGAATGCGCTGAACAACCAGCCGCCGATCACCGGCTATGACGGTTATGGTGCGCCGCGCCACCTGTTCGACGTGGTTGGGCGGCAATACACCATCGGTGTCCGCTTCAACTATTGATCGCGGGCATACACAGGCAGGAAAGGCGAAGGAATGCGGATCAAAAATCTGGCGGTTGCAGCAGCGGCGCTGCTGACGGTTTCGGTTGCGGCACCGCCACTTGCCGCCCCCGCATTCGCGCAAAAGGCATCGTCGAAGGCGGCCATCCCGTCTGCGGCGTTGCTGGAAGCGCAGTTCGCCTACCTCGCCAAACAGACGGACGGCACCGTTGGCGTCGCCGTGCAGAAGGTCGGCTCCACCGAGGTGATGACGCTGAACAAGGGCGTCACCTTCCCGATGGCCAGCACCTTCAAGGTGGCGGTGGCGGCGCGCATCTTCGAGCGGATCGACAAGGGCGAGCTGAAGCTGGACCAGATCATCCCGGTGGATCCGAAAATCCTTGTCGGTTCCTATGGGCTGGCGGTGATGACGCCGCATGACGGCATCTCTCTGTCCGTGCACAATCTGCTGGAGCTGATGATCACCATCAGCGACAACACCTCCACCGACGTGCTGACGGCGCAGGCGGGCGGCCCCGCCGCTGTGACGGATTGGCTGACGCGCCACGGCATCAAGGGCCAGCGGGTGGACGCCGACACCGCGCATCTGATCTACCGCGCGCTGGACATCACGCCCGGCCCGGGCACCTTCAAGCAAAATGTAGAGGCCGCCTTCAAGGCCGATCCGGGCAAGCGCGAGCGCGATCAGAAACGGATTCCGAACGCGCCATTCAACGCCGACCCGCGCGACACTTCCACCCCGGAAGCGATGGTGGAGCTGCTGATGCAGATTCAAAGCGGCAAGGTGCTGAGCGAGGCCAGCACCAAGGAGTTGCTGGCGATCATGGGGCGCACCTCCACCGGCGACAAGCGGCTGAAGGGGCTGCTGCCCATCGGCACCCCGGTCGCGCACAAGACCGGCACGCTGATGAGCATCGCCAACGATGTCGGCTTCATCACCCTGCCCGATGGCAGCCAGTTCGCCATCGCCGTGTTCGTGAAGGGCGACACCAAGGGATCGGAAACGCAGGAGCGGGTGATCGCCGAAATGGCGCGCACGGCCTATGATTATTATGTGCTCGGCGGGCGCTGATGCGCGGCCTCTGCGTTGCGTTGCTGCTGGGGGGGGGTGCCGCACCGGCGCTTGCCGGGGCTGAGCCTCCGGCGGCGGCCGTTGCACCGGCCGCGCTGGCGCAGGCGATAGCCTCCATCGATGCGGCGGCGCGCGCGGAGTTGCAGGACAAGCAGGTGCCTTCGATCGCGATCGCCATCGTCGATCGCAATGGCCCGTTGTGGGCGGGCGCTTGGGGTGCGGCGGATGCGGCGGGGAAGCTGCCCGCGAGCGCCGACACGCTGTATCGGGCCGGGTCCGTCAGCAAGCTGTTCACCGATCTCGCCGTGATGCGGCTGGTGGAGCAGGGCAAGCTGGATCTCGACGCGCCGGTGACGACCTATCTGCCGGACTTCCGCCCGGCCAATCCCTATGGCGTGCCGATCACGCTGCGCCATTTGATGACGCACCGCAGCGGGCTGGTGCGCGAAGCGCCGCGCGGCCATTATTTCGACGATGCCGCCAAGGGGCAGGCCGATGCCGTTGCCAGCCTGAACGAGACGGCGCTGGTGGCGAAGCCGGGCACGGTGACGAAATATTCCAACGCCGGGATCGCCGTGGTGGGCGAAGTCGTGGCGCGGGTGACGGGCAAGCCCTTCGAGCAGGCGGTGCAAACGCTGGTGCTGGAGCCGCTGGGGATGCGCGCCAGCGGTTTCAGCCGCGCCGCGCTGGCCGGGCCGGTTGCCTATTCGCAGATGGCCTCGTTCGATGGCGGGCGCTGGGAAGCGCCGCCGCTGGAACTGGGCACGCCCGCCGCCGGGAGCCTTTACACCAGCGCCAATGATCTGGCGCGGCTGGCGACGGCGCTGCTGAACAAGGGCGCGTTGCCGAAAGGCCGCCTGCTGAATGAAGCCACATTGCAGGAAATGTGGCGCGAGCAATATGAACCCGCCGGCGGGCGCCGCTTTGGCCTTGGGTTTGCACTGGGCGACATCGAAGGCCAGCGCACCCTCGGCCATGGCGGCGCCGTTTACGGGCATGTCACGGATTTCCGGGTGATGCCGGACTCCGGGCTGGGCGTGGTGGTGCTGGCGACGGTGGATTCCAGTCCGGTGGCGCGGCGGCTGGGCAATCATGCGCTGGCCACGCTGCTCGCCGCGCAGCAGGGCAAGCCGGTTCCCGCTTGGCAGCGCAGCGTGGCGATTGCGCCAGTGGAGGCGGCGCGGCTGGCCGGGCGCTATGTGGATGGCACAGACAGCGTGAACCTCCGGCCGTTCGAGGGCGGGCTGGTGCTGGATTCGCCCGAACGAGCGGCCGAAGTGCGGCGGCTGGGCGCGGCCTATGTGCTGGACGATGCGCAGCTCTATGCCGAAGCGCTGTCCTTCGCGCCCGACGGCACGTCTCTCTCGCTGAACGGGCGCACCTTCACCCGCGTTGCGAACCCGCCGCGCCCCGCGCCGCCCGCGCCGGAACTGGCTGCGCTGATCGGCGAATATGGCTGGGATTACAATGTGCTGCGCATCTACGAACGCGACGGCAAGCCCTATGTCCGCATCGAATGGACGGATTGGCTGCCGCTGACCCGGCTGGGCGCGGATCATTATGCCTTTCCCACGGATCGCGGGCTGTATCCGCTGGAATCGCTGCGTTTCGAACGTGGCGCGGACGGGCAGGTGACGGCGGCGATGCTGGGGGCGATCCGCTTCCCCCGGCGCGATTTCGGCGCGGAGGC
This sequence comes from Sandaracinobacter neustonicus, assembly GCF_006385875.1. Classification (GTDB taxonomy): domain Bacteria; phylum Pseudomonadota; class Alphaproteobacteria; order Sphingomonadales; family Sphingomonadaceae; genus Sandaracinobacteroides; species Sandaracinobacteroides neustonicus. The sequence goes on from NZ_VFSU01000026.1 coordinate 171,594, forward strand.
AGAGGCAGTGATCCGTGCGGCGATGGAAACCGGGATCGATGCCGCCCGCGCCTCCGCGCTGAAGGGCACACCGCCGGTGGAGAAGCCCTCGGCCAAGCCGTCTCAGCTAACGGCGATCACCTCGATCGACCCGTCGATCCGGCTGGACGTGCGCTATGCCGGGACCAACAATTTCATGGGCCAGCAGATTTACGAGCAATCCGGCGCTTTCCTGCAGAAACCGGCGGCCGAGGCGCTGGGGCGGGTGCAGAAGAAGCTGAATGCGCAAGGCTTCGGGCTGCTGATCCACGACGCCTACCGGCCCTGGTATGTGACGAAAATGTTCTGGGATGCCACCCCGCCGGCGAACCGGATGTTCGTGGCCGATCCGTCCAAAGGCTCCCGCCACAATCGGGGCGCGGCGGTGGACCTGACCATGCTGGATCTGAAAACGGGCAAGCCGATGATCACCACCGGCCGCTATGACGAATTTTCCAGCCGCTCCTACTCAAACTTCGGCGGCGGTTCGGATGAGCAGCGCTGGCTGCGGGAAGTGCTGCGCACGGCGATGGAAAGCGAAGGCTACACCGTTTATCCGCAGGAATGGTGGCACTTCGATCTGGTCGGCTGGCAGGATTATCCGATCGGCAACATCCGTTTCAGCGAGATTCGCTGACGCGCCGGGAAGGGGCAGGGGTGGCAGGATTCGCACGGAATCTGGCGTTGGGCCTGCTGTTGCTGGCGTCCGCGCCCTTGTCCGCGCGGCCCGCGCCCGTCGAAGTCTCCGAAGCCTCCATTTCCGATCTGCAGGCGGCGATGGCGGCCGGGCGGGTGACGTCGGCGCAATTGGTGCAGGCCTATCTGGATCGCATCGCCGCCTATGACCGGCGCGGCCCGGCGCTGAACAGCGTGCTGACGCTGAACCCGGCGGCGCTGGCGGACGCCGCCCGGCTGGACAAGGAACGCGCGAAAACCGGCGCGCGTGGGCCGCTGCACGGCATCCCCGTGCTCATCAAAGACAATTTCGCCGTGGCGGGGCTACCGGTGTCAGACGGCACACTGGCGCTCGCCACCTATATCGCGCCGGTAGATGCGTTTCAGGTGCGCCGCCTGCGCGAGGCAGGGGCCGTCATCCTCGGCAAGACGACGATGCACGAACTGGCGATGAGCGTGACCACCGTCTCCTCGCTGAGCGGGGAAACGCGCAACCCCTATGATCCGCGCCGCTCGCCCGGCGGCTCCAGCGGCGGAACCGGGGCCAGCATCGGCGCCAGCTTCGCCGCCGCCGGAATGGGCAGTGATACCTGCGGCTCCATTCGCATCCCCGCCGCCTACCAGAGCCTGTTCGGCCTGCGCGGCACCGCCGGGCTTTCCAGCCGCGCGGGCGTGATCCCGCTCTCGTCCACGCAAGATGAGGCAGGGCCGCTGGCGCGCTCCGTCACCGATCTCGCCATCATGCTGGACGCGACGGTGGGCGCGGACCCGGACGATCCCGTGACCGCCGCGATGGCCGGGCGCGCGCCGCCCGCTTACTTGCAGGGCCTGCGCCCCGGCGGCCTGAAGGGCGCGCGCATCGGCGTCATCCGCGCGCTGATGACGCCGGAGCTGATGGACGCGGCCATGCGCGACCGCACCACCGCCGCGCTGGACCGGATGAAAGCGGAAGGGGCGGAGATCGTCGACGTGGAGCTGCCGGGGCTGGACCCGGTGCTGAAGGCCGCCAGCGTAATCGCGCACGAGTTCAAGCCGGATTTCGCTGCCTTTCTCTCCCGGCATCCGGGCGCGCCCATTTCCGGGGCCGAGGATATCGCGGGCAAGGGGCTGGTGCACGAAGCCATCGACGCGCGGCTGAAGCAGCGGGTGTCGGCCGGGCCGCGCGACGAAGAGGCCTATGCCGAGGCGCTGTCCAAACGCGCCGAAGCCCGGCGCATGTTGCTGGAGGTGATGGAGAAGGCCCGGGTCGATGCGCTGGCCTATCCCGTTTCCTTGCAGCCGCCGCCGATGTGGGGCGCGGAGATGATGGGCATCGGCACCTGCCAGATGAGCGCGGTGACGGGGCTTCCGGCGCTGGCGATTCCGCTGGGGCTAAGCGCCAATGCGCTGCCGGTGGGGATGGACCTGCTGGGCCGCCCGTTCGACGAACAAAAGCTGCTGAATATCGCCTATGGCTGGGAACAGGCGGCGAAGCCGCGCACCGCCCCGTTCAGCACCCCGCCGCTGGCCAACCGCAAGGCACCGCCGCCGGTGCCGTTCAGAACCCGCACGGCGCAGCATGGCCCCGCCGCCGACATTGCCTTTCGCTTCGATCCGCTGACCGCCCGGCTCAGCTATGACGCCCGGCTGACCGGCCTGACCAACGACACCCCGGTGGCGCTGACCCTGCAACGCACGGACGAGGGGAAGCCCGGCCCGATCATCGCCACCCTGCTGAAGCCGGGCGAAACAAAGGCCCGCGCAGACCTGCAGCTGGACACCCGCGCCCGTGCCGATCTGGCGGCCGGGCGGCTGTATGTGCGGCTGTACACCCACGCGCACCCGCTGGGGCTGGACGGCGCGCCGCTGCCGCAGTTGTGAGCCGCCCTGCATTGACAGCGCCACGCCCGCGCTCCTAGCGTCTGAGCACAGGCTGCCGACAGATGCAGCCGGGCGATACAGGGGCCTTGGGTGCCGCACCACAGCAGCCACTTCACAGGGAGAGTTGCAGCCATGACTGCCGCCGTTTCGCGTCGCACCTTGTTCGGCATCGGCGGGGGTGCCGCCACCCTCGCGCTGGCCTCCGCCCCCGTCCGCGCCGCGGCAGCGACAAGCACATCCGCCAATCCCTTTCCACCGCCCGCCGAACTGGCCTTTCTGGCACGCAACGAGAACCCCTATGGCCCGTCCCCCAAGGCGCTGAAGGCGCTGGCGGACATGGGCAGCGCGGGCTGCTATTATTCCGGGCGCGGCGAGGAAAAGCTGATCGCGATGATCGCCGAGGCGCATGGGCTGACGCCGGATCATGTGTTGATGGGCAGCGGATCGTCCGAAGTGCTGAACTGCGCCACCATGGCGCTGTCCGGCGGCGGGCATATCCTGACGGCGGACCTCACCTTCGATCCGCCGGTGCGTTACGCAGAGGCGAAGGGCGCGGCGGTGAAGCGCGTGCCGCTGGCGGCCGATATGCAGATCGATCTGCCCGCGATGCAGGCAGCCGTGGGGCCGGACACGAAACTGGTGCATGTGTGCAACCCCAACAACCCCACGGGCCTGCTGCTGCCGAACGCCGCACTGCGCAGCTTCGCGGCCGCCGTGTCGCCCAAGGCCGTCGTGCTGATCGACGAGGCCTATAACGAGCTGACGAGCGACCCGGCGGCCTTCAGCCTGATCGACCGGGTGCGCGCCGGGGACAATGTGATCGTCGCGCGGACCTTCTCCAAAATCTACGGCCTCGCCGGGATGCGGGTGGGCTATGCGCTGGCCCGCCCGGATATCATCGCGAAGATGCGGCCATGGTCCATGAACGTGGGCGGGAACACCGGCGGTCTGGCGGCGGCCATCGCCACCTACCCGGACACTGCCTTCCTCGCCTATTCCAAGGCGAAAGTGGTGGAAGCGCGGGAAATGATCGAGGCGGCAGCCAAATCAGCCGGGCTGCCCGCGCTGAAATCTGCAGGCAATTTCGTGTTCGTGAAGGTGCCGGACGCCGAAGCAGTCCGGCAGCGGATGGAAGCCAAGGGCATCATCATCCGCGAACCCTACGGCAAATGGACGGAGTGGAGCCGGGTGTCCTGCGGGAAAATCGAGGATGTGGCGCGCTATACGGCGGCATTGCCGGAGGTGGTGCGGGCCTGAGGTTTGAGGGGTGATTGAAGGAGGAGGCCTCCGGCGGCCCGGGCTCTGCCCGGGACCCGGCAGGGGCGTGACGCCCCTGCACCCCCGATGTTTTTATTGCCCCTCCTCCTTTAGGGGAGGGGTTGGGGTGGGGGCCAACCGCTTGGCGTGAGGTTGGTGTTTATTGCCTGCGGCGCGTTGGGGCGTGTCCCACCCACCTCTCCACCCGTCGCCCCGGACTTGATCCGGGGCCCCGCTGCCTACTCCGACGTTGCCGAAGAGCAGCTGGACCCCGGATCAAGTCCGGGGTGACGTTGTGGGTGGTGGGGAGGTTGGTGGGTTTGGCCCGGCGTTGCTCCCCTCTCTCCAACTCTCTCCCCAGCGGGGGGAGAGAGCCTTCGTAGCGCCGCAGGCAATCGAATCTGATCACACGCACGGCGCTGGAGTTGGGGCGCAACGCAAAGTTTGAGGGTGCAGGGAAATCATTTCCCTGCCCGCCGGAGGCAAAAAAGCCCTGACCCCGCCCGCTCAGCCGACCAATCCCAACCATCCCTCTAGCGCCCGCTTCGCCCGCGCGGCGATCTTCGCCTTGCGCTCGCGGCCGCGTTCGGCGCCTTCGATTGCGGGGAACAGGCCGAAGTTGATGTTCATGGGCTGGAAGCTGTCTGCCACCGCTTCGCCGGTGATGTGGGCCAGCAGGGAGCCGAGGGCGGTGTCGCGTGGGGGGCGCACCGGTTCGTCGCCTTTTGCGCGGGCGGCGAGGAACAGGCCGGCCATCAGGCCGACGGCGGCGGATTCGACATAGCCTTCGCAGCCGGTGATCTGCCCGGCGAAGCTGATTTCGGTTGCCACTTTCAGCCGCAGCGTTTCGTCGAGCAGGATGGGGGAGCGGATGAAGCTGTTGCGGTGCAGGCCGCCCAGCCGGGCGAATTCGGCGTTTTCAAGTCCGGGAATGGTGCGGAACAGGCGGGTCTGTTCGCCATGCTTCAGCTTGGTCTGGAAGCCGACGATGTTCATCAGCGTGCCCGAGGCATTGTCTTGCCTGAGCTGCACGACGGCCCATGCGCCGCGCCCGGTGCGCGGATCGCGTAGCCCTACGGGTTTCATCGGCCCGAAGCGCAGCGTGTTGGGGCCGCGTTCGGCCATCACCTCGATGGGCATGCAGCCTTCGAAATAGGGGGTGTCGCGCTCCCATTCCTTGAAATCGGCCTTTTCGGCGGCGTTCAGCGCGGCGACGAATTCCAGATATTGCGCCTTGGAGAGCGGGCAGTTGATATAATCGCCTTCGCCCTGTGGCAGGATTTCGCCGTCTGGCCCCTTGTCGTAACGGGATTGCCGCCAGGCGATGCCCATGTCGATGCTGTCGGCGTGGACGATGGGGGCGATGGCGTCGAAGAAGGCGAGATGCTCTTCGCCGGTGAGGCCCTGAATGAAGGCGGCGAGGCCGGGGGAGGTGAGCGGGCCGGTGGCGATCAGCATGCGCTTCCACGACGGGTCCGGCGTGCCGACTTCGCCGCGCTCGATGCGGATCAGCGGATGCTGGCTGAGCGCGGCCGTCACCGCGTCGGCGAACATGTCGCGATCCACCGCCAGCGCCGAGCCTGCGGGCACTTTCGCGCCATCGGCCGCGCGCATGATCAGGCTGTTCAGCGCGCGCATTTCCGCGTGCAGCAATCCGACCGCGTTGTAATCGGCGTCGTCGGAGCGGAAGCTGTTGGAGCAGACGAGTTCGGCCAGTTGCTCTGTCTGGTGCGCGGGCGTCGTGCCGCCGCCGCCGCGCATTTCGTGCAGCACCACCGGCACGCCGCGCGTTGCGAGCTGCCAGGCCGCCTCCGATCCGGCGAGGCCGCCGCCGATCACATGCACCGTTTCCACCATTTGCGGGCGTTTGCCGCGTCTCAGCCCGCCCCGCAAGGAGGCTTCGCTGCAACAGATGTGACAATAATTATAGTTTCAGGACGGCTTTCGCCCCCGTGCCCCTTGTATCAGCGGCCGATTCAGCAGATATCGGCCACGCCCGGCCAGTCCGGGCTGAAAGCGACCCGACTGGCCGGCGAGCATTGCTCGCCGGCCCTTTTATTGGCCGAATTGCAGGCTATGGGATGCTTTGTGGATCTCTATCTTCCCATCGCCGAAATGTCCGTGAACGCGCTCGTCATCATCGGGCTGGGTGCGCTTGTGGGGTTTTTGTCCGGCATGTTCGGCGTGGGCGGCGGGTTCCTGACCACGCCGCTGCTGATCTTTTATGGTATTCCGCCAGCCGTCGCCGTCGCCTCCTCTGCCACGCAAGTTACGGGCACCAGCGTGTCCGGCGCCTACAGCTATTTCCGGCGCGGCCAGATCGACCTGAAGATGGGCGCGGTGCTGGTGGCGGGGGGGATGCTGGGATCGGTGCTGGGCTCGTTCCTGTTCCGCTGGCTGAAATCGCTGGGGCAGATCGATGTGACGATCGCCATCATCTATGTGCTGTTTCTGGGCACGGTGGGCACGCTGATGCTGAAGGAAGTGCTGACGACGATGAAGGCGCAGCGCAGCGGGCAGGCCCCGGCGCGGCGCGGGCGGCGGCACCATCCGCTGGTGGCGGCGCTGCCGCTGAAGATGCGCTTTCCGCGTTCGGGCGTGTATATTTCCGTGCTGGCCCCCTTCCTTGTGGGGGCAGGTGTGGGCGTGCTGACCGTCATCATGGGGGTGGGCGGCGGCTTCATCATGGTGCCCGCGATGCTCTATCTGCTGGGGATGGCGGCGGGCGTGGTGGTGGGCACCAGCCTGTTCCAGATCCTGTTCGTGACCGCCGTCGCCACGCTGCTGCACGCGACCCAATCGCAGACGGTGGACATATTGCTGGCGATCCTGCTGCTGCTGGGCGGCGTGGCAGGCGCGCAGCTGGGCGCACGCGCGGCGCAGCGGCTGCCGGCGGAGAAGCTGCGGCTGTTCCTCGCGCTGCTGGTGCTGGCGGTTGCGATCCGGCTGGCGATCGGGCTCACATGGACCCCGCGCGAGCTGTTCTCCATTCAGACGGCGCTGGCATGAGGGTGCTGCTCGCCCTGCTGATGCTGCTGGCCGGCGCGGCCGCCGCCGCGCAGCAACCGCGGCTGGTGACGGACCTGTCGCAGAGCCGGATCGACATTTCCTACCGCTTTGCCGGGGCCGAGTTGTTGATCTTCGGCGCGATCCAGTATCCGGGCGGCGTGGTGCCAGAGGAACCGCCCGGCATCGCCGTGGTGCTGCGCGGCCCCGTCGAGCCCGTCACCGTGCGCAAGAAGGCGCGCATCGCCGGAATCTGGGTGAATACGCAGGCGCTGCGCTTCGAATCCGCGCCGGGCTTTTACGCGGTCGCCACCACCAAGCCGGTGACGGACCTGCTGGATGAGCGCAACGCCGCCATCTACGAAATCGGCCTCAACCACCTGCAACTCTCCCCGGCGACGGCCGCCGGGCCGGAAACCACCGGCCGCTTCCAGCAGGGCATGGTGAAGCTGCGGGTGAACGAAGGGCTGTTCGTGGAACAACCCTATGGCGTGCAGGTGACGGACCGCATCCTCTACCGCGCGCGAATCCCCATCCCGTCGGCCGTGCCGGTGGGCAATTATCAGGCGGAAATCTACCTGATCGATGGCGGCCGGGTGCGCGCCCGCTCCACCTCCCCCGTGATCATAGACAAGACCGGCTTCGAACGCAGCATCTTCGTGTTCGCGCAAGATCACAGCTTCTTCTACGGGCTGTTCGCCGTGACACTGGCCGTGGCCATGGGCCTGTTGGCCGGGCGGATCGGGCGGCGGGGGTAGCGGGGCGAATTCTGCCAGCTGCCCGGCCCGCGGGATCAAGCCCGGGGTGACGAAGAGGTGACGTCATCCGCAAAGGCGCGCGCCCAAGACTTTAGTCGCACAACCCCTCTGTTTCCCTGCGCGAACCTTGCTCGCCCCGCCCTCGGGACGCACAAGCCCCGCGCACCATCAAAAGCAGGGACGCACCACGTGAGCAGGATCGCCAGCCAGTCGTTGAAATCGAAGGTGATGAGCGCCGAGGACGCCGCCGCCCTGATCTCCAACGGCACCACTGTCGGCATGAGCGGTTTCACCGGATCAGGCTATCCGAAGGCCGTGCCGCTCGCGCTCGCCGCCCGGATCGAGGCGGAGCATGCGGCCGGCAACCCGTTCCGGGTCAGCGTCTGGACGGGTGCCTCCACCGGCCCGGAACTGGATGGCGCGCTGGCCAAGGCGGATGGCATCGAATTCCGCCTGCCCTACAACAGCGATCCGATCGCCCGGGACAAGATCAACCGCGGCGAAATGAACTATTTCGACATGCACCTCAGCCACGTCTCGCCAATGGCATGGCAGGGCTTCCTCGGCCCGCTGGATACGGCGCTGGTCGAAGTGACGGGCATCACCGAGGATGGCGACCTGATTCCCTCCTCGTCGGTCGGCAACAACAAGGTCTGGCTGGACCGCGCCACCCGCATCATCCTTGAAGTGAACCGCTGGCAGAACCCGCTGCTGGAAGGCATGCACGACATCTATTACGGCACCCGCCTGCCGCCGGATCGCGTGCCCATCCCGCTGGTCCGCGCCGATCAGCGCATCGGTCAGCCGCTGTTCCGCTGCGATCCGGATCGCATCGCCGCCATCGTCGAGACCGACGTGCCGGATCGCAACCTGCCGTTCAGCGCACCGGACGAGTCCGCCATGCGCATCGCCGGGCATCTGCTGGAATTTCTGGAGCATGAAGTGAAGGTGGGCCGCATGCCCGCCGATCTGCTGCCGATCCAGTCCGGCGTGGGCAACATCGCCAACGCCGTGCTGACGGGCCTTGTGGACAGCCGCTTCGAAAACCTCACCGCCTACACAGAGGTGATTCAGGACGGCATGCTGGACCTGATCGACGCCGGAAAACTCCGCGTCGCCTCGGCCACGTCCTTCTCCCTCTCCCCCGAAGCCGCCGCCCGCGTGAACGCGGACATGGGCCGTTACCGGGACCGCATGATCCTGCGCCCGCAGGAAATCTCCAACCACCCCGAACTGATCCGCCGTCTGGGCTGCGTCGCCATGAACGGCCTGATCGAGGCGGACATCTACGGCAATGTGAACTCGACGCATGTGATGGGCTCGCGCATCCAGAACGGCATCGGCGGCTCCGGCGATTTCGCCCGCAACGCCTATGTCTCGATCTTCATGACGCCCTCCACCGCCAAGGGCGGCAGCATCTCGGCCATCGTCCCCTTCGCAAGCCATGTGGATCATATCTCGCAGGATGTGCAGGTGATCGTGACGGAACAGGGCCTCGCCGATCTGCGCGGCCTCGCCCCGAAACAGCGCGCGGCGCTGATCATCGAGAAATGCGCCCACCCGGTCTACAAGCCGATGCTGCAGGATTATGTCCGCCGCGCCAATGAACAGGCCTATGGCAAGCACACGCCGACGCTGCTGAACGAAGCGCTGTCGTGGCACCAGCGCTATGTCGAGACCGGCTCGATGCTGCCGAAATGAGGGTCAGCGGGCGGGGGCAGGCCCCCGCCCGCCGGGCCGTCAGTCGGCCATGTCCAGCACGATCCGGCCCTCGATCTGGCCTTTCTTCATCCGCTCGAACACATCGTTGATCTCCGCCAGCTTCGCGATGGCGATGGTGGCCTTCACCTTGCCGTCTGCGGCGAAATCCAGCGATTCCTGCAAATCCAGCCGGGTGCCGACGATGGAGCCGCGCACGGTGATCCCGTTCAGCACCATGCCGAAAATGTTCAGCGGGAAGTCGCCCGGCGGCAGCCCGTTCAGCGACACCGTGCCGCCGCGCGCCACCACGCTGATGGCCTGCTCGAACGCCTTCTCGCTCACCGCCGTCACCAGCACGCCGTTCACGCCGCCGCCGGTCTCGCGCCTGATCACGGTCGCCGGATCTTCGTTGCGGGCGTTCACCGTGATGGTCGCGCCCAGCCTGCGGGCGAGATCCAGCTTGGCGTCATCGATGTCGATGGCGGCCACGTTCAGGCCCATGGCCTTCGCATATTGCACAGCCATATGTCCCAGCCCGCCGATGCCGCTGATGGCGACAAAATCGCCGGGCTTGGTGTCCGTCATCTTCAGGCCCTTGTACACGGTCACGCCCGCGCACAGCACCGGGGCGATTTCCGCGAAGCCGATGTTGGCGGGCAGGTGCCCGACATAATTCGGGTCTGCCACCACATAATCCGCAAAGCCGCCGTTGATGGAATAGCCGGTGTTCAGCTGCTCCTCGCACAGCGTTTCCCAGCCGCCCAGACAATGCACGCAATGGCCGCAGGCGGTGTAGAGCCAGGGCACGCCCACCCGGTCTCCCTCTTTCACATGCTTCACGCCCGCGCCCACCTGGCTTACGAAGCCCACGCCTTCATGGCCGGGGATGAACGGCGGGTTCGGCTTCACCGGCCAGTCGCCTTGCGCCGCGTGCAGATCGGTGTGGCACACGCCGGATGCCATGATCTTCACCTGAATCTGCCCCGGCCCGGCCTGAGGGATCGGCACTTCGTCGATCGTGAGGGCTTTTCCGAATTCACGGACGACTGCGGCTTTCATCGTGCTGGCCATGCGACATCTCCTGCAGGCACCAAGGATTGCGCGCCGCCGGGGGCCGGCGGTGCGCCGGGGGAGGGGACTCGGGACCGGGGGCCGAGCCTGACCCTCCTATAGCCCAACTCTCCATGACAGGACTGAGGCAAAAGGCCCCGAAATCGCCGGGCCGCCCCCTTCCATCTTCCGGCCGTTGCGTTACCCATGGCACATGCGCACATTCCTGATCGCCGCCGCCGCTCTGGCCGTCGCCAGCCCCGCCGCTGCCCAGCTCTCCACCCGCTGGCCCGTCAGCGAAGGCGACGCCCGCTTCGCCAACTTCCGCTTCCATGGCGGAGAGACGCTGCCCGAACTGAAGATGCACTATCGCACGCTGGGCAGCCCCAAACGCGATTCGCAAGGCCGTATCAGCAATGCGGTGATGATCCTGCACGGCACCGGCGGCACCGGCGCGCAATTCCTCCGCCCGCAATTCGCCGACGAACTTTACGGCCCCGGCCAGCCGCTCGACATCACGAAATACTTCATCATCCTGCCAGACAGCATCGGCCATGGCGGCAGCTCCAAACCGTCCGACGGGCTGCGCATGGCCTTCCCGGCCTATGACTATGCCGACATGGTGGAGGCGCAGCGCCGCCTGCTGGTGGATCATCTGAAGGTCACGCAGCTGCGGCTGCTGGCGGGCACCTCCATGGGCTGCATGCACAGCTTCGTCTGGGGCACCACCCATCCGGGCTTCGCCAGGGCGCTGTTCCCCACCGCCTGTTTGCCGGTGGAGATCGCGGGCCGCAACCGCATGTGGCGCAAGATGTCCATCGACGCGATCAAGGCCGATCCGCTGTGGAACGGCGGCAATTATGTGGAGCAGCCGAAATCCGGCCTGCGCACGGCGGCCGCGCTGGGGCTGATCGCCGGCTCTGCCCCGCTGCGCATGCAGGCCGAGGCCCCTACGCGCGAGGCAGCGGAAAAGGCGCTGGAAGGCCGGGTGGAAGCGGGCATGACGGACGATGCCAATGATGTGATCTACCGCATCGACAGCAGCCGCACCTACAACCCCGCGCCGCTGCTGTCGCGGATCACCGTGCCCGTCACATGGATCAATTCGGCGGACGATTTCATCAACCCGCCCAATCTGCGCATCGCCGAGGCGGAAGTGGCGAAGATGCCGAACGCGAAGTTCATCCTGATCCCGGAAACCGCCGAAACGCGCGGCCATTCCACCCACACATGGGCGGTCTTCTGGAAGCAGGATCTGATTGATCTGTTGAAGCGCTCAGAATAATCCAAATGGATAAACTCTCCCAAAGCGCAGGATGGCAGGGCTGCCAAAAACCGCGACGATCCCGCCGGGAGGATTGAAACGAATGACAGCATCGAACGGCGCGATCGCACCGTCCGTCACACCGGGCTACCGCCGCTATGCGCTGTGGGTGCTGCTCGTCATCTATATCCTCAATTTCCTCGACCGGCAGATCGTCACCATTCTGGCCGAGCCGATCCGGCAGGAACTGGGCCTGACGGACTTGCAGCTCGGCATGATGACGGGGCTGGCCTTCGCCCTGTTCTACACCGTGCTGGGCATCCCGATCGCCCGTTATGCCGAACGCGGCAACCGCCCCTTCATCATCTCCGCCGCCGTCGCGGCGTGGAGCTTCTTCACCATCATGTGCGGCTTCGCGCAGAGTTTCTGGCAGCTGGTGCTGGCGCGCGTGGGCGTGGGCATCGGCGAGGCAGGCTGCACCCCGCCCGCCCACTCGCTGATCTCCGATTATGTGTCGCGCGAAAAGCGGGCTTCTGCACTGGCCTTTTATTCGTTGGGCACGCCCATCGGTGCCTTGCTGGGCATGGCGCTGGGCGGGCTGATCGCGGATGCATGGGGCTGGCGCATGGCCTTCTTCGTGGCGGGCGCGCCGGGCGTGCTGATGGCGATCGTCGCGGCCACCACCCTTGTGGAGCCGCGCAAGCGCCTCGACGCGGACCTTGTCGCCCGGCAAAAGGCCGGCCCCAGCCTCAAAGAGGCGCTGACCGAAATCCGCAGCAAGCGCACCTTCTGGCTGATCGCCTTCGGCGTCTCCATCAAGGCGTTCGTCAGCTATGGATCGGGCGTGTTTCTTGCGCCCTTCTTCTTCCGCAACCATGGCGCGGAACTCACCGAAATCGCCGCGGGCTTCGGCCTTGGCCTCGCGGGCTTCCTCGGCCTCTCGCTGGGTCTCGCCATCGGCCTTACCGGGGCGCTGGGCATCTGGATCGGCGGCCAGCTGGCGGATCGCTATGGTTCGAAGGATCTGCGCCATTATATGGGCATCCCGGCTGTTTCCACCCTGTTGGGGATTCCGATCTACCTCACCGGCCTCGCGGTGGAATCCGCAGTGCTCGCGCTGATCATCATGGCCATCCCGCCCATCCTCAACGGGCTGTGGTATGGCCCCGCCTATGCGGCCGTTCAGGGGCTCGTCCGCCCGGAAACCCGCGCCACCGCCACCGCCATCCTGCTGTTCATCGTCAACCTGATCGGCCTTGGCATGGGGCCGCTGGTGGTGGGCGCCGTCAGCGATCTGTTCAGCGGCCCGTTCGGCCTCGGCCCGGCGCAGGGGGTGCGCTGGTCGCTGGCTCTGTTCAACCTGTTCGGCATCGTCGCCTCCATCCTGTTCTGGCTGGCGCGCGGCAGCATCCGCGAGGAAATGGTCAGCTGATGGCGGCCGCCATCGCGCTACCCCGGACCTTGTGTCTCGGCGGCGGCGCGTCGCGCCAGCTGCCGGAGATTCTCGCCAGCCTCGGCCTCTCCCGTCCCTTCCTCGTCTCAGACGAATTCCTTGCAGGCAGCGGCCTCATTGACCCGATTCTCGCCGATCTCGCCGCCGCCGGGCTGGAGGCGCGGCTGTTCACCGGCACCGTCCCCGATCCCACCATCGCTTCCGTCGAAGCCGGGCTGCAGGCGCTGCAACAGGGCGCCCATGATTGCGTGATCGGCATCGGCGGCGGCTCCCCGCTGGATAGCGCCAAGGCCATCGCCGTGCTGGCCGTGCACGGCGGCCGCATGGCCGATTACAAGGTGCCGCACGTGCAGGATGCGCCCGGCCTGCCCGTCATCGCCATCCCCACCACCGCTGGCACCGGCTCCGAAGCCACCCGCGTCTGCGTCATCTCAGACGAGGAAACCGACGAGAAGATGCTCTGCGCGGGGCTGGCCTATCTGCCCGTCGCGGCGCTTGTCGATTACGAACTCACCCTCACGAAACCCCGCCGCCTCACCGCCGACACCGGCATCGACAGCCTCACCCACGCCATCGAAGCCTATGTCTCCCGCCGCGCCAACCCGTTCAGCGACGGCGCGGCGCTCTCCGCCATGCGCCTCATCGCCCCGAACCTCCGCCGTGTCTGGGCAGACCCGTCAGACCGGCCCGCGCGCGAAGCGATGATGGCCGGCGCGCTGCAAGGCGGCATCACCTTCTCCAACAGCTCCGTCGCCCTCGTCCACGGCATGAGCCGCCCCATCGGCGCGCACTTCCACGTGCCGCACGGCCTGTCCAACGCCATGCTGCTCCCGGCCGTCACGGCATGGTCCGCCCCCTTCGCCACCGCCCGCTACGCCGCCTGCGCCCGCGCCATGGGCATCGCCTCGGACGCCGAAGGAGACCAGTCCGCCGTCGTCCGCCTCGTCGAGGAACTCGCCGCCCTCAACCGCGACCTCGAAGTCCCAACCCCCGCCACCCACGGCATCGACGGCGACCGCTGGCACGCACTGATCCCCACCATGTGCGAGCAGGCACTCGCCTCAGGCTCCCCCGCAAACAACCCTCGCGTGCCCACAGGCGAGGAGATGGCGCGGCTGTATCGGCAGGTGTGGGGCGGGTAGGCGGCGGCGCGCGGACGGGGTTTCGGGGGTGGTTTTTTGCGCGCCGCGCGGCCAAGGGCTCTGCCCTTGGAACCCGGCAGGGAAATGATTTCCCTGCACCCTCGAAATTGGTGTTGTGCCCAAGCTTCAGCTTCGCACGAGTGATCCGCTTCGATTGCCTGCGGCGCCACGGAGCGCTCTCCCCCTGCAAGGGGGAGAGTTGGAGAGGGGGTGTCACCGCCGGGCCTGATCCGCTGACATCACAACACGCGCAACGAAATGCGCCGCAGGCAACAAACCCCAACCTTGCGCCAAGCGGACAGCCCCCACCCCAACCCCTCCCCTAAAGGAGGAGGGGCTAAAAAGTCGGGGGGGGCGAGCGGCGTCACGCCCCTGCCGGGTGGTGGGCACAGCCCGCCCCGCCGGAGGCAAAACCACCAACCGCCCCCGTCAAAGCACCATCTGCGTCTGCGTCACCAGCGCCACTTGCCGCCCGTCTGCCGTCTCGATCTGTGTCTGCCACACGGACAGCGTCCGGCCGATCTTCACGGGTGTCGCCTCGCCGCGCACCACGGCACCTTGCGGGGCTGCGCCCAGAAAGTTCGTCTTGCTCTCGATGGTGGTGGTGCCCTTGGCGTCTTCGGGCAGGGTCAGGAAGGCGCCGATCGCGCCCAGTGCGTCGGCGAAGGCCATGATTGCGCCGCCGTGCAGGATGCCGCCTGCTGTGCAGAGGTCTGCGCGGACGTGCAATGTGCCGGCGACCCGTTCGGCGCTGGCTTCCTGCACCTCCACGCCCATCAGCTTCGAAAAGGGCATGGCGTCGGCCGGGTTTCCCATTGTTACTCCTTTTTAGTGGTGCCTCGGCACTTTCACCGTCAGCAGCAGGGCGAATCCTGCCAGCAGCAGCGCCAGCACGGTTGCGAAGCCGCCCTGCTGGCTGCCGCTGGCGATGGTGCCCCATGCCACCAGCATCGGCCCCAGCCACATCGTCGCCGTGCCGGACAGGGCATAGAGGCCGAAGAAGGTGCCCGCGCGTTCCGGGCGCACCAGCACCGTCAACAGCGTGCGGGACGAGGCATAGGCCGCCGTGATCGAAATGGCAGAGACGCCTGCGAAGCCGATGAAGGCCAGTTCCGCCGGGGTGCGGAACATCGGCCCGTCGTGCAGTGGCAGGGTGGAAACCGGAATCCAGCCCGCCATATCCGGCCGCGTGCCCAGCAGGCACAACAGCGCCACCGCGGTGACGGCGATTTCCAGCAGCACCGCATTGCGCGGCCCAAGCCGCGAATCCAGCCGCCCCGCCAGCAGCCCGCCCGCCACCGCAAGGATGGAGAGGATGATGCCATAGGCCAGCATCTCCAGCGTCTTCCAGCCCATGGTCCCGGCCGCCAGCACCCCGCTGAACAGCAGAATCGCCGTCTTGCCATCCACATAGAGCATCCGCGCGGCGAGGAATTTCGCCGCCTCCCGCTCAGTCTTCAGTTCGCGCAGCATGGCGGTCAGGTCGGCGAAGCCCTTCTTCAGTGCCGAACCCAGCCGCTCCCCGGTGGCGGGCGCATCGGGCACGCCCCACAGGATCAGCGCCAGCCCGATGGCAAGGCTGACGGCGACGATCGGCCCCGTCAGCCGCGCCGGTTCATAGGCGGCCTGATCCACCCCGAACAGCGGCTGCGCGGGCACGAACGGCCAATCCACCTGCCCCGGCAGCGAAAAGGCCAGCAGCACGAACAGCAGGAAGGCGACAGAGGTGGCATTGCCCAGCGCCAGCCCCAGCCCGGAGGTGCGGGAAACCTGCCCATGCGCGGCGGGAACCAGCAGGGCGTTGTGCAGCACCTCGCTCCACGCGAACAGGATGGATTTGCCCACTATGATGGCCATCACCATCGCCGGAGTAACCGGCCCGCCCGGCGTCACGAACCACAAGGCCCAGAACAGCGGGATCATGCCGGCCACCACCAGCGTCAGCCCCGGTTTGCGCGGGCCGAGCCTGTCCACCACCATGCCCATCAACGGGGCCGTCAGCGCCACCGCCCAACCGGCGATCTGCCCCGCGCGCGCCACCAGCGCCTGCCCCTCCACCGGAGTGGCGGCCACCGCCTGCACATAATAGGGCATGAACACATAGATGGTGATCAGCACCACGCCGGGGTTGCGGAACCCCTCGAACGCCGCCCAGCACCAGGCCGAACGCGGCAAGGGAGGCGGCGGCACCGCGCCACGCGCTGCGGGCGCGGCCTGCACAAGGCTGCTCAAATTCTCTCTCCTCCCACCCGTGCCAAGGCTCTGCCACTCCCGCTCGCCCGGCAACCCCTCCATTGCAACGGGTCTGCGCCGACTGGTTCCCGTTCCACCCGGTTCAGGCTATAAGAAGGCCGCCGCACGAGGAGAAGCCATGTTCCGCCGCCTGTTCATCGATCATCCGTCCTCCGTGAACGAAAGCTATTTCGAACATATGGCGATGGCCGGCAGCTTCGGATGGGCACTGTTGAAGGCCAGCGGCGCCTGCTTCCTGCACGCACTGATCCCGGGCCTGTGCGAGCGCACCGGCAGCGGCATCATCACCCGCCTGCACAGCCGCATGGTGACGAACCGCGTGCAAACCCCCGCCGCTGAGGGCGAGGCGTTTATCTGGATGGCGGCGAATATCTGAGGTGGGTTTGGGGGGAGGCGTGGAGGCCTCCCGCGGCCCCGGGCTCTGCCCGGGACCCGGCAGGGGCGTGACGCCCCTGCACCCCCTGAGTTTTTGCCCCTCCCCTGCAGGGGAGGGGTTGGGGTGGGGCTATCCGCTCGGCGCAAGGTTTGGGGTTGTAGCCTGCGGCTTCGTTGCGCTTGTTGTGATGTCAGCGGGTCAGGCCAAATGTTGACACCCCCTCTCCATCTCTCCCCCTTGCAGGGGGAGAGGGCCTCGTAGCGCCGCAGGCAATCGAAGCGGATCACACGTGCGAAGCTGAAGCTTGGGCACAACACCAATGTTGAGGGTGCAGGGAAATCATTTCCCTGCCGGGTGCAGGGCAGAGCCCTGCCCGCGCGGCGCGCAAAAAACCAACCAGCCAGCGCGCAAAACCCCGCCCCCTCAATCCTTCTTCGTATAGCGCGCCAGTTCGTCGCCCACCACGCGCACCACGTGTAGCACGTTGGTCGAACCGGGCACGCCAAAGGGCACGCCGGCCATCACCACCAGCCGGTCGCCGGGTTCGGCGACTTTGTGGCGCAGCGCCATGCGCTTGGATTTGGCAACCATTTCCTCGAAGCTGCCGATATCCCGCGTGTGGACGGCGTGGACGCCCCATGTGAGGCCGAGGCGGCGGGCGGTGGCGAGTTTCGGTGTCATGACGAGGATGTTGGCGGGGATGCGTTCGCGTGCGATCCGCCGCGCGGTGGAGCCTGAGGTGGTGAAGCCCACCACGGCTTTCGCCCCAACGGTGACGGTGATGGAGTGGGCGGCCTGGCACAGTGCGTCGGCCGTGGTGGGTTCGGGGGCGGTTTCCACGAAGCCGATCTGCCCTTCATAGGCAGCGTCGGTTTCCACTTCGCGGGCGATGGAATCCATCATCGCGACGGCTTCCACCGGCCATTTCCCCGCCGCGCTTTCGGCTGACAGCATCACCGCGTCCACGCCGTCATAGATGGCGTTCGCCACGTCGGAGACTTCGGCACGGGTGGGGCTGGGGGAGACGATCATCGATTCCAGCATCTGCGTCGCCACCACCACCGGCTTGCCCGCGCGGCGGGCGGCCGCGATCAGCTGCTTCTGCACGCCGGGCACCTGCTGCGGTGGCAGTTCCACGCCCAGATCGCCGCGTGCCACCATGATGGCGTCGGCCAGTTCGATGATGGCGTCGATATCTTCCAGCGCGGCGGGCTTTTCGATCTTGGCCATCAGGCTGGCCTTGCCGCCGATCAGCTTCTTCGCCTCGGCCACGTCATCGGCGCGCTGCACGAAGCTCAGCGCGATCCAGTCCACGCCGGATTCCAGCGCGAGGGCCAGATCGCGCCGGTCTTTGGTGGTCAGCGCGGGCAGCGGCACCACCACGTCCGGCACGTTCACGCCCTTGTTGTTGGAGAGCATGCCGGGCACCAGCACTTCGGTTTCCACCCCGTCGTCCAGCCGCTTCACCACGCGCAGCACGATCTTGCCGTCATCCAGCAGCAGCCGGTGGCCGGGCTTCAGCACGGCGAGGATTTCCGGATGCGGCAGCCGCACGCGCTTGGCGTTGCCGGGGGCATCCTGCCCGTCCAGCACGAAGCGCTGCCCCGCGGTCAGGTCCACCCGGTCTTGCTCGAAGCGACCCACGCGCAGTTTTGGCCCCTGCAAGTCGGCAAGTATGGTCATTGGCCGCCCGATGTCCGTCTCCAGCGATCGCACGGTGGCAATCAGCGCTTGCTTGGAGGCGTCGTCGCCATGGCTCATGTTCACGCGGAAGGCGTCCGCGCCGGCTTCATACAGGGCGCGAATCTGTTCAGCAGTGGAGGATGCCGGCCCAAGGGTGGCCAGCACGCGCACATGGCG
The DNA here is from genome assembly GCF_006385875.1 of Sandaracinobacter neustonicus. Taxonomy (GTDB): domain Bacteria; phylum Pseudomonadota; class Alphaproteobacteria; order Sphingomonadales; family Sphingomonadaceae; genus Sandaracinobacteroides; species Sandaracinobacteroides neustonicus. The sequence continues at coordinate 190,267 of NZ_VFSU01000026.1, forward strand.
GGGCCGGGGCGGGCGCAAAGAAGAAGTTTGGGCTGACACGTTATTCCTGTCTGCTTTGGGGCTGGCAAGGCATCTGGCCTGCCCTTACTTCAGCACCGTTGCGACCGCCAGACAAAGGGACAGCCAGTATGACCGATTCCCCGCATCCCCAGCTGGAACAACTGGAAGCAGCGGCCTTCCGCCGCCTTCTGGAGCATTTGCGGCTTCGGCAGGATGTTGCCAATATCGAACTGATGGCGACGGCGGGTTTCTGCCGCAACTGCCTTGCGGACTGGCTGGCCGAAGCCTCGGTGGACACGCCGGTTCCGCTGACCCGCGAAGAAGCGCGCAACATCGTGTACGCAGAGCCTTATGCCGCCTTCAAGGCGCGCCAACTGGACGCTTCCCCTGAGCAGGAAGCGCGGATGAAGGCCAGCCTTGAGGAGAATGAGCGCGTCCGCAAGCTGGCGCGCAGCCGCGAACTGGACGAGGAGTTGGACGACAGCTTCCCCGCCTCCGATCCGCCGCAGATCACCCGGCCGCGCTGAAGCCGCCGCGATCCCGAACCCCGAACTCGTTAAGGAGCCTGTCTTGGCCAGCACCGATATCCTGTTCCAGCCCTTCCATTCGAAAAATCTGGATCTTGCCAACCGCATCGTCATGGCCCCGATGACGCGCAGCTTCTCGCCCGGCGGCGTGCCGGGGGCGAATGTGGCGGATTATTACGCCCGCCGCGCCGAGGGGCAGGTGGGCCTGATTATCACCGAGGGCACGGTGGTGAACCGTGCGGGGGCGGCCAATGATCCGTCCGTTCCGCACTTCCATGGCGAAGCTGCGCTGGAAGGCTGGGCGCGAGTGGTGGAGGCGGTGCACGCCAAGGGCGGCAAGATCGCCCCGCAGCTGTGGCATGTGGGTGCGGCGATCAATCCGGCACGCCGCGATGAAACCCATGCGGAAAGCCCGTCCGGCCTGTTCAAGGATGGCCGGCCATGGGGGCATGAAATGTCCGTCGCCGATATCGACGCCACCATTGCCGCCTTCGCGCAGGCCGCGGCAGATGCGAAGCGGATCGGCTTCGACGCCATCGAGCTGCACGGCGCGCATGGTTACCTGATCGATCAGTTCCAGTGGCAGGGCACCAACCACCGCCCGGATGTGTGGGGCACGGATCGCAGCCGGTTCGCCCGCGAAGTGGTGGCGGCGGTGCGCGCGGCGATCGGCCCGGATACCCCGCTGATCCTGCGCCTGTCGCAATGGAAGCAGCAGGATTATGAAACCAAACTGGCCGCGACGCCGCAGGCGCTGGCGGATTGGCTGAACCCGCTGGCGGAGGCCGGGGTGGATATCTTCCACTGCTCGCAGCGCCGCTTCTGGGAGCCTGAGTTCGAAGGCTCGAACCTGAATTTCGCGGGCTGGGCGAAGAAGCAGACGGGCAAGCCCACGATCACCGTCGGCTCGGTGGGGCTGTCGGGTGAGTTCATCGCCGGATTCGGCGGCGAAGCGTCCGAGCCCACCTCAATCGACGGGCTGGTGGATCGTCTGGCGGCGGATGAGTTCGATCTGGTTGCAGTGGGCCGCGCGTTGATCGTCGATCCGGACTGGGCGGTGAAGGTGCGCGAGGGGCGGCATGATTTCGCGCCCTTCCAGCGCGAGGCGCTGGGCACGCTCTATTGATGAACCAGGCCTTCGGGGCGCGCGCAACGCCCCCCGAAGGCCCGGATTGCAGCCGGATCGGATGCGGTCCGGCTGTCCCCGCGCGCAAGCCTTGCGCCATCCTGCCGTAAGCAGCCGTTCAATGGGCTGGATAAGCCGTTCAATGGGCTGGATAAAGGGCAGGGCCGGTGGAACAGACTCACGACTTCGCGGCGGATGCCACCATCAATCCGGCTATCAATACCGCCACCGAATCGCGGCGCACGCATGTGCTGGCGCGGCAGGTGCGGTGGCGCGCGCGGCTGGATGCGGCGCTGGTTCTGGCCTTCACGGCTGGCGGGGCATGGCTGGGGCAGGGACCGGGCGAAGCGCTGATGGGGGCCACAGCGGCGCTGGGCCTTGGCATCCTGTTCTATGTGATTCGCCGGGATCGCGATCTCAACCGCCTCGCCGCGCATGCGCGCTGGCGCGATCGGGCGGTGGAAGGAAAGGGCATTACGCTCTCGGAATGGAAGGGCGGGGCCAGGATGGACCCATGGCCGCGCAGGCAATCCGCGCCATCCGGTCGGCCTGAATAGGACCTGCGGCTGAACGCCCTATTTACACGTCAGAATCCGACTCGCGCGGCGGCTGTGGATAAGCTAAGGTAAAGGAGGTGCAGACCGGCCAGCCGGGATGTGCGGCTTCCGGATGGCCGGGGGTCAGGACTGCGGCACGGGTCCGGGGACAGCCCCCGGTTTCGCTTCGCAAATGGACGTGGTGGCGAACAAGGCCAGGTGCATCGGGTGGCTTTCAGTGGATGGCCCGGGGTTCATGGTTTGGGCGGTACGAGATTTTGAAAGACGGTTTTTCGAGATGAGTTACGACGACAAGCGGCGCGGCGGCGGCCGTGGGCGGGGAGACGACAAGCGCTCCCGCGGGTTTGAAGAAGGCGGGTTCGACTTTGATTCCGGCTTCGGTCGCGGCGGCGGTGGCGGCGGTGGTTACGGTCGCGGCGGCTTCGGCGGCGGTTCGGGCGGCGGCGGCTTCGGCGGCGGCGGCTTCGGTGGCGGCGGACCTCGCGGCGGCGGCTTCGGCGGCGGTGGTGGCGGCGGCTTCGGCGGCGGCCCGCGCGGCGGACCGGGCATGGTCATCGGCCAGGGTCGTGGCAAGGTGAAGTTCTTCAACGCCCAGAAGGGTTTCGGCTTCGTCGTCCGTGATGACGGCGGCGAGGATGTGTTCCTGCACATCTCCGCGCTGGAGCGCGCCGGCCTCACCAATGTGGCGGAAAACCAGGAAATCGATTTCACCCTCACGGAACGCAACGGCCGCATTTCCGCGACCGACGTCTCCATCGTGGGCGATCTGATCGAGCCGCAGGAACGCGCTCCGCGTCCGCCCCGCGAAGGCGGCGGCAGCTTCGAACGCGGCCCGCGCCCGGCCGGTGGTGGCTTCGGCAACCGTCCGCCCCCGGTGACGGATGGCACGCGTTACGAAGGCACGGTGAAGTTCTTCAACGGCCAGAAGGGCTTCGGCTTCATCGCCCGTGATGATGGCGGCGCGGATGCGTTCGTCCATATCTCTGCGGTGGAACGTGCGGGCCTGTCGGACCTGCCGGAAAACCAGCGCATCAGCTTCGAGCTGGAGCTGGACCGGCGCGGCAAGCAAGCGGCGGTGAACATCGAACTCATCTGAGTTCGCTTCCCACCGTTTCGCGCCAGCGAATCAGGAAGGGCGGGGGGAAACCTCCGCCCTTTCTTTTTGCCGCGTGCATCCTGTGCAAACAGGCATCGCCTGCGCGCCCCTCTCCGCCCGCTCAGGCTGAGCTTGTCGAAGCCCATGGAGCAGCCCGCTCCCGGCTCAGCCATTGCGCTTTCACGTCCGGGGCTTCGACAAGCTCAGCCTGAGCGGGCGGCAAGGGCCGAAAGGTCTGAGGGATTTGCAGGGGACAGGTCGCCCTTTCAGTCCCGCTGCTTGTCCGGCCTCAGCCCTTCGTCAGTTGCCAGGCGATCACGCCCGCCACGGCGGCTGGCACCGCGAACACGATCAGCAGGATCGGCGCTTCCTGCGCGACGCTGTAGCCCGCCTTTGTCACCCCCACCCACATGTTCAGCAGCGCGACGATCAGCCAGACGGGGATGAAGGCGCGCAGGCCCATGGCGATCCCTGCGCTGTCCGCGCCCCACAGTTTCCCGAACAGCGCGAACACCGCCAGCAACAGCAATCCGCCGCCGATCACCGATGCCATGTGCATAAGGCCAATCCCCCCATCAAAGCCCGTCGTGGGCATGCGGGGCGGATGCTATCCGGCCTTCGGGGCCACGGAAAGGCTCAATAGCCCAGTTCGGCAGGCGCGATGTCCAGCAGCTTCAGCAGCGCGTCATGCGCGGCATGGCATTGTCGCCACAACTCCGGCCCGGCGAGATCGGCAGGCGCGATCGCTTCGGGCCACTGCGCCTCCACCAGCCGCTCCAGCCGGTCCAGCTTCGCGTCATCCAGCAGGAAGCGCGGGTCCACCGCCGCCAGCGCTCCGGCAGACAGCGGCAGGCGCAGGCGCAGGCAGGCGGGGCCGCCGCCGTTGCGCATGCTCTCGCGCAGGTCCAGCACATGCAGATGGTTGATCGGGTTGGCGGCGTCCTGCTTCACCCGTTGCAGCCAGCGCCAGACGCTCTCCGTTTCCTCCGCCTCTTTCGGCAGGATCAGCGCCATCTCGCCACCCTCCACGCTCACCAGCGCGGCGTTGAACACATAGGAGGAAATCACATCGGCCAGCGGCACATCGGCTGCCGGCGCTTCCACAAGGCAGAAGCCCGGCACCTGCGCCTGCAACGCCGCCAGCGTCTGCCCACGATCCTGAAACGCCTGCTCATGCGCGAACAGCACAGGGCCGTTGGACACCGCGACCACATCATTGTGGAACGCGCCCGCCTGAATGGCGATGTCGGCCTGCTCGATAAACAGCGCCTGCTTCACCCCATGGCTGCGGGCGACCGCCTGAGACGCGCGCACATGCTGCCGCGCCGGGAACGCCCCGCCCCGATTGCGGCCATAGACGAACGCCTCCACCCCGGCCTCCTCATGGGCGGCGGAAAAGCGCATATGGTTGGCCGCGCCTTCGTCGCCGAAGCCCGGCGCGACGGGCCAGTGCACGGCGAAATGATCGGCATCGGCAAAGGCCAGCTTCAGCTGCGCCATGGTTTCCGGCCATTCCATCGAACGGTGCGGCATGGAGACGAGGTTGGAAACGGTGATGTGGGTCAGCCCGTCCGCCGTGTCTGCGGCCGGGCTGACGGTGGCGGCATTCGCCGTCCACATGGCGCTGGCGGAAAAGGCGGCGGCCAGCAGTTGCGGGTCGTCAGCCGCGCAATCGGCCAGCACGCGGGCGTCGTCGCCTTCGAAGCCCAGCCCGCGCAGAAAGCGCGTGTTGGGCCGCCGGTGCGGCAGCAACAGCCCCTGTGGCACCCCCAGAGAGAGCAGCAGGCGCATCTTCGAAAGGCCCTGCAAGGCCGCCCGGCGCGGCGCGCTGATGGCCCCGGCGTTGCGTTCGGCTGCAAGATTGCCAAGGCTGAGCCCGGCATAATTGTGGCTCGGCCCCACAAGGCCGTCGAGATTCAGTTCCGGCATCAGCGCACACCAATTGTCTTTGGCGCAGCCGCGCCGGGTGGTCTGGCAATGAACGGCACATCCGCTTCCACGCTGGCCACCGGCCATGCGCAATAATCGGCGGCATAATAAGCGCTGGGCCGGTGGTTGCCCGAAAGCCCAACGCCCCCGAATGGCGCATTGGAAGCCGCGCCGTTGGTGGGCCGGTTCCAGTTCACCACGCCCGCGCGGCTGCCCATCCAGAAGCGCTCATACAGTGCCCGGTCCCCGCCCAGCAGCGCGGCGGACAGGCCGAAGCGGGTGGCGTTGGCGGCGGCAATGGCTTCGTCGAAACTGCTCACCCGCACCAGTTGCAGGAAGGGGCCGAACAGCTCCTCGTCCGGCACGGAGAGGCCCGTCACGTCGACGATGCCGGGCGTCAGGAAGGGCAGCCCCTCGCGCAGTCGCAGCAGCGGGCGGATGGTTTTGCCGTGAATCGCGCCCGCGCGCGCCAGCAGCCCGTCGGCGGCCTGATTGGAGACGACGCAGCCCATGAACGGCTGCGGATCGGCGAACGGCTGGTCTATCAGCAGCCCATCCGCCAGCGCCAGCACGGCGTCCAGCAGCTTGTCATGCGCGCCATCCTGCACGATCAGCCGCCGCGCGCAGGTGCAGCGCTGCCCGGCGGAGAGGAAGGCGGATTGCGCCACGATCAGCGCCGCGGCCTCAAGATGAGCCTCATCCAGATCCCACACCACCAGCGGGTTGTTGCCGCCCATTTCCAGCGCCAGCATGCGATGCGGCGTTTCCGCGAATTGCCGCGCCAAGGCCGCGCCAGTGGGCGCTGAACCGGTGAACAGCAACCCGTCGGTCTCGGCAGCGGCCAGCGCCCGGCCGGTGTGGCCCGCGCCCTGCACCAGTTCCAGCACGCCCTGCGGCAGGCCCGCCTTCGCCCACAATCCGGCCATGAACGCGCCCACGGCGGGCGTCAGTTCCGAAGGCTTGAACAGCAGCGCATTGCCCGCGATCAGCGCCGGGACGATATGGCCGTTGGGCAGATGCGCGGGGAAATTATACGGCCCCAGCACTGCCAGCACACCATGCGGCTTGTGCCGCAGCGCCTGCGTCGCCCCGGCCGGATCGGCCTTGAACGGGGCTTCGCGGCTGCCGGTGCGCTCGGCATGCGCCTGCACCGAAATCTCCACCTTGGCCGCGACGGAGCCGACCTCCGTCTTCGCTTCCCACAGCGGCTTGCCGGTCTCCTCGGCGATCAGTCGCGCGAAACTGTCTGCCTCGGCCTCCACCGCTGCCTTGAAGGCGCGCACCACCGCCAGCCGCGCCTCCAGCCCGGCGGAGAACCAGCCCGGCTGCGCGGCGCGGGCGCGGGCCACGGCGGCCGCCACCTCGGCCTCGCTCGCGGCGGCGCCCTGCCACAGCAGCGTGCCGTCATAGGGGCGGATGCTCCTCAAGCTGTCAGAACCCGGCATGCAATACCTCGTCTCCTGCCGAAAACGGCGCGTCTTTTCCCAGCAGCAGCCCGGCGTCACTCTCCCGCGCGGGGATCGCGGCGCAGCGGAAATCCTTCAGTTGTCCGCCCGCCACCAGCCTTGTCTCGCCATCCGCTGCAACCCCTGCCACCCGCGCGGGCACCGCCTCGCGCACGGTGCGGATGTCGGCCAGCCGCGTGTCCATCGTCGGCCCGCCGTCGAAGATGTCGACATAGCCGTGAAAGCCGAACCCTTCCGCCTCCAGCAGGCGTTTCGCCGCCTGCCCATGATCGTGCGGATGCCCCAGCGCCTCCTGCGCTTCGGCGGGCAGCATCGCCACGTAAACGGGGTATTTCGGCATCAGGTCGGCGATGAACTGGTTGCCCTGCACGGCGTTGAAGGCGTCTGCCTCCTGAAAGCCCATACCGAAGAATTTCCCGGCCAACCCGTCCCAGAAGGGGGAACTGCCATCGTCACGCATCCGCCCGCGCAGTTCGGCCAGAACCCGGTCTCCGAACCGGGCGCGGTGCAGCCCCAGAAACAGGTAACGGCTGCGGGCCAGCAGCCGCCCCAGCCCGCCAGTGCGCAAATCGGGGTGCAGGAACAGCCCGCCCACCTCGCTCGCGCCTTCGAAATCATTCACCAGATGCAGCACGCCGGTGCGGAAGGTCCGCCCCAGTTCCGCCGATTGCATGGAGAGCGTGGTGAGCTTGTAAGAATAAAAGGGCCAGCGCACCCCCACCCGGCTGAACAGGCAGCAGGTGCCGCCGATCCGCCCGCTGGGCGCATGTTCCAGCACCAATATGTAATTCTCGTCCTTCGGCTCCGTCAGCCGAGCGGCATAGCTCGCGTCCGATCGGGCGATGCGTTCGGACAGCGCGTCGCGATCGTTCGGCAGGTTGGTGAAGCCGCCGCCCGTCAGCTCGGCGAGCGCCTTCAACCCATCCAGATCGCGCAGACCCGCGGGCCGCACGCACCAGTCCGAAAGCCTGAGTTCCGCCGAAGTCGCCATGCCCCTTCTTGCCCCAGTAGCCGGAAAGGGGGTAACGAAAGTCTGCGGTGGAAACCGCATGTTCTGCGGCGGAGACACAAGTGGACAGCATCGACCGGATTGACCGCAAGATTCTGGCTGTTTTGCAGCGCGACGGGCGAATCACCAACGCCGCGCTGGCAGAGGAAGTGGCGCTGTCGCCCAGCGCCTGCTTGGCCCGCGTGCGGCGGCTGGAAGAGGTGGGCATCATCACCGGCTATCGCGCCGATGTCGCGGTGGAACGGCTGCGCCCGGCGCTGATCATCTATGGCGAAGTCACGCTGAAACGGCATCTGCCGGAGGATTTCCGCGCGCTGGAATCGATGTTCGCAGCCGACGCGCGCGTGCTGGAAGCCGCCGAGATTTCCGGCAAAAGCGATTATCTGGTGAAGGTGCTGGTAACCGACATGGCCGAATGGCGCGACCTGACAGCCGAATGGACAGCCGGGCCATGGCAGATCGAGCGCGTCTCCAGCAGCGTCGCCATGCACCGGACCAAGGGATTCTCGGGCTATCCGCTTTAGGCTTTGGCGCTCCTGTTCTCTGCAAACCCGTCGGCCTTTACCGCCGCTGCGCTCCCACCCGCTCAGGCTGAGCTTGTCGAAGCCCATGGAGCATGCCCCCCCGGCTTAGCCGTTGCGCTTTCACGTTCCGGGCTTCGACAAGCTCAGCCTGAGCGGGCGGAGAGCAGCATGAGCAGGACGAAGACAGGCGAGCCACGCCAGTTTGCAAAGAATCCAATCGCCCTAGATTTTGCTGCGAAGGCAGCGGCTGACCGAGCCTGCGAATACGATGCCCGCGAACAGCGCGCCCGGCAGATAGGCGGCCAGCAGCGCGGGATCGAACCGCTGCCCGGAAAGGCCGGAGGCAAAGCCGCGCGACCACGCCTCTGGCAGCAGCGCGATGGTGGCGAGCATTGCAACAACCGCGCCTGCCATCGCCAGCACCGCCCGCCCGCCGGGTTTGCGCAATTGCCTCCGCTCCACCAGTAGGAAGGCCGCCAGAAGCAGGCCGCCCAGCAGCAGCTTCGCGGCTGGCCCCATCTCGTCTGCAACGGCCCATGTGGCGCCGGGCAGGGCAGACAGGCCGACAGCGGCGTTGCCCGGCGCAAGGCCGAAACCGGCGATCAGCGCGCTGGGCAGGAACACCGCCACCGCCCATGCGACAAGCCAGCTTCGCAGAATGCAACTTGTCATAAACTCTCCCGCAACCGGCCCATATTGCCTGCGAAGCCAGCGCGGGTTCAACCGCTGTTGCCGCCATCTTCACCGATCATGCTGCACCTGCTAAACGCAATCGGGCAGTCAAAAAAGGGGGGCTTATGGCCGAAAAGCAGTCGCGTCCGATCAACCTTGCGCTTCAGGGCGGCGGCGCGCACGGGGCCTTCACATGGGGTGTGCTGGACAGGTTGCTGGAGGAACCGACGCTGGAATTCACCGCCGTTTCCGGCACCTCTGCCGGGGCGATGAACGCGGTGGTGATGGCCGAGGGGCTGCTGGAAGGCGGCAATGAACAGGCCCGCCTGCAACTGGAACAATTCTGGCTGGGCATCGCCGACGCGGCAGACCGGATGAACCCTTTCCGCAACTGGCCGCTCTACAAGATGATGGAGCCGGTGATCTTTGAAGCCTCCATGGCGGCGAGCCGGATGTTCAGCCCCTATGACGTCTCCGCCACAGACAATAACCCGCTGCGCGCGGCGCTGCTGGAACTGATCGATTTCGAGAAAGTGCGCCGCCAGCGCCGCATCAAGCTGTTCATCAACACCACCCATGTGGCAACCGGCGGCCTGCGCTGCTGGCGCGAGCATGAGCTGACGGTGGAAATGGTGCTGGCGTCCGCCTGCCTGCCCTCTTTGTTCCAGACGCCGATGATCCATGGCGAAGGCTATTGGGACGGCGGTTATGTCGCCAACCCCGCCATCGAACCGATGACCCGCGCGACCGACACGGACGATGTGCTGATCGTGCAGCTGAACCCCATCGTCCGCACCGAACTGCCGAAAAAGGCCGCCGACATCCTCGACCGCCTCTCTGAAATCAGCTTCAACGCCAGCCTGATCACGGAACTGCGCTTCATCGCCGAGCGCAACCGGCTGATCAACGCGGGCGAACTCTCCCCGGAACGGCACCGCAAGACGCATATGCACATGATCCACGGCGACAAGGCGCTGGACGAACTGCCGCCCGCCTCAAAACTGCTGGCAGACCGGCACTTCCTGCTGAGCCTGCGCGACAAAGGCCGCGAAGCCGCCAGCGAATGGATCGAACGCCACCTGAGCAAGGTGGGGGAGCGCTCCAGCTTCAACTACAACCGGCTGGTGAACCAACTGACGCAGGAAAGCGACGAACAGCCCGATCCGCGCGTGCTGCGGGAGGATGGGTAGGGGGCGGACAGGGCCTCCGGCGGCCTAGGGTTTTGCGCTTGGAACCCAGCCTGTGGCCTTTTTGCCTCCGGCGGGCAGGGAAATGATTTCCCTGCACCCTCAAAATTCACGTCGTGCCTGAACTCCAGCGTCGTACGGGTGATCAGATTCGATTGCCTGCGGCGCTACGCGTCTGTCTCTCCCCGTTGGGGAGAGAGGTGTAGAGAGTGGGGCAACGCCGGGCCTGATCCAACAACCTCCCTTTCCACCCGCTCAGCCTGAGCTTGTCGAAGGCCCTTGAGAAAACCTACAGACCTCCCCAGACCCACAACCGTCACCCCGAACTTGATCCGGGGTGACGTGCGGAGAGATCGGTGGGTAAGCTGAGGGGCCTTCGACAAGCTCAGGCTGAGCGGGTGGAGAGGTCAGTGGATCAGGCCCAGCGGAGATCCCCCGCCCCAACCCCTCCCCTGAAGAGGAGGGGCGAAAAGTCCGGGGGTGCAGGGGCGTCACGCCCCTGCCGGGTCTCGGGCAGAGCCCGAGCCGCCGGAGGCAGCCCCGCCTACTTCCCGCCCGCCAGCGCCTTCGCCAGCCGGTAATAATGATCCAGCCCGGCGTTGAATTCGCTCAGGGGCACCCGCTCGTCGATGCCGTGGTAATTATAGTTGCCGCCTTCGGTTTCGATCAGCGGGCCGACGCCGACGGTGGGCACCCCGGCGCTGCGGAAATAGAGGCCGTCGGTGGCGCCGGCCTCGATATAGGGGGTGATGCGGGTGCCGGGTGGCAGTTGCTTCGCCAGCGCGGCGCGCACTTCGAGCGGCAGGTCTGACAGCGGGCTTTCCAGCGGGTTGCCCAGCGGTTTGATCTCCAGCTTCTCATCGGCGGCGACGCGGGCCAGCGTGGCGCGGGTTTCGGCCACCGTTTCGCCGGGTAAGATACGGCAGTTCACCGTGGCGGTGGCGTCATTGGCCAGCGCATTTTCCACGATTCCGCCGCGCAACATGGTGGCGACACAGGTGGTGCGCAGTTCCGGGAAGGCAGCCGGATCGATGGCGGCGATGGCGTCGGCGGTTTGTTGCGAGGGGGCGGCGATGAAGGCGGACACCGCCTCTTTCATCGGGCCTTGCAGGCTGGGCAGCTGCGCCTGCAACCCCTGCACGATCACGGGGTTCCAGTGCGCCGGGAAGCGATAGGTTTCCAGCCGGGTCAGCACACGGGCCAGCTCGTAAACGGCATTGTCAGGCCGGGGGCGGGAGGAATGGCCGCCCGGATTGCGCGTGGTCAGTTCGAAGCTGGCATAGGTTTTTTCGCCCGCCTGAATGGCGTAGCTGGTGGAGCCGTCCTTGCCGTGGGAGCCGCCGCCCGCATCCGAATTCAGCGCATAGGCCGCGCCTTTCAGCCGCTGCGCGAGCGCGCGGGCGGAAATGCCATCCACTTCCTCGTCACCGGAAAAGGCAAGGATCAGGTCGCGATCCGGCACAAAGCCTTCACGCTTCAGCCGGATGAAGGCCTGCGCCTGAGTCAGCAGCCCATATTTGTTGTCCACAGTGCCCCGGCCATAGAGCGCGCCGTCACGCTCGGTCAGCGTATAGGGGTCGCTCGTCCATTGCTCGCGCTTCGCGTCCACCACGTCCATGTGCGACAGGAACAGGATCGGCGGCTTTTTGCTTTTGCCGCGCAGGGTGACGATCAGGCCGGGGTGGCCATCGGCGTTGACGATCTCGATATCAGCGGGCGCGAACCCCGCCTTGCGGAACTCGCCCGCGAGATAGTCCGTCAGCTGCCCCACCGCAGGCGTGCCCGCGACGGAGGGGTAGGAAACGATCTTCGCAAACATCTCCCGCGCCTCGGCCTGCACCCCGGCAGCGGGCAGGGCGTGGGCAGGAAGGGCGGTGAGCAGCAGGGCGAGGGCGGCGAGCAAGGGTGTTTTCATGCGCGTGATGGTGGACGGTCAGTGGCCAGTGGGCAAGAGGGAGCGCGGACTATCCTCTACGGCTGGCTGACGAGATCCGCTGATACGCCAGCCCCGAAAAATACCCGCCGATCACAATCAGGAAGAGCAAATCCGGCGGATTTGACGGGCCGCCCATCATGGCGTCGAAATCCGGCGCGTCCATTGCAGCCAACATCATCGACTTTCCAGTTTCGAGCAGGATGATGGCACCGGCCAGCATCCCCAGGTGCAGCATCCACGGGAAGCGCACCTGCTTCGCCTTTCGCCAGCACCATAGGGCCACCAGCGGCGGTCCGAAGGTGGCAATCAGCCAGCCTGCGATGCCCATCATCAGGGACGCAGGTGTCAAAGTTTCCAAATAATATTGGAAGATGGGCACCATGCTTCCCGCGCAGAGAAGCGTGACCAGCATGACTGCCGCCAACGCGAATTTATCGAAGCGGTTCATCATCGGGCGGCCCACTCTCCAAGTGCCGAAGAATAGAACAGGGGCTGCGATGAGTCAGGTGAAAAAGCTCTGGCGATTTCATTGCTTGCAAACCGGCATTGCCTGCCTCTTCTCTATTCCGCTCAGGCTGAGCTTGTCGAAGCCCCGGACGTGAAAGCACAATGTCTGAGCCGGGGGGCGCATGCTCCATGGGGCTTCGACAAGCTCAGCCTGAGCGGGGGAAAGAGGCAATGGTAAAGGCCGAAAGGCCGACGGGTTTGCAAATAACAGGATGACCAAAGCGGTTGCGCGCAGGCTCAGCGCCGCTTGCTCTTGAACACTCCCGGAATCGCGGGCCGCTGCACCGGCGCGGGCTTCACCGGCTCCGGCTTCGCCTCCACGCTGCGCAGGGCGGCCTGCGCCAGCCCGCGCGCCAGTGCCACGGCACCGGCCAGCCGGGCTTCGCCATTGCCGAAATCGCGGGCGAGGAACAGCTTCTGATCCGGCCGCAGTTTCGCCTGCCCTTTCAGCCGGTTGATCCACTCCACCAGACCCGCCGGGTTGGGGAAGATATCGTCCACGAAGGTGATGAGCGCGCCTTTCGGCCCCACCTCGATCTTCTGCACATGCGCCTTTTTTGCGGCGTTCCTTGCCTCCACGATCTTCAGCAGGTTGGCGGCGCCTTCGGGCAGCGGGCCGAAGCGGTCGATCATTTCGGCGGCGAAGGCCTCGATCCCGCCCTTGTCCCGCAGGTCCGCCGCGCGGCGATACAGCGCCATGCGCAGCGCCAGATCGGGCACATAATCTTCCGGGATCATCACCGGCGCGTCGACGGAAATGGTCGGCGAGGTTGGGTCTTCCGGCGGCCGCAGCCCGCGTGCCTCGGCCTTGGCGGCGACGATCGCGTCTTCCAGCATCGATTGATACAGCTCGAAGCCCACCTCGCGGATATGGCCGGATTGCTCGTCGCCCAGCAGATTGCCCGCGCCGCGCTGATCCAGATCGTGGCTGGCCAGTTCGAAACCCGCCCCCAGCGAATCCAGCGAAGCCAGCACCTGCAGCCGCTTTTCCGCCGCCGCCGTCAGCGTGCCGTCCGCCGCCGTCGTCAGCAGCGCATAGGCGCGGCGCTTGGCGCGCCCCACCCGGCCGCGCAGCTGATACAGCTGCGCCAGCCCGAACATGTCCGCCCGGTGGACGATCAGCGTGTTGGCGTTGGGAATGTCGATCCCGGATTCGACGATGGTGGTGGAAACCAGCACATCGAACCGCTGATCGGTGAAGGCCGTCATCCGGTCTTCGATCTCGCCCGCTGCCATCTGCCCGTGCGCCGTCACATAACGCACTTCGGGCACCTCCTCGCGCAGGAAGGCCTCGATGTCGGGCAGGTCGGAAATGCGCGGCACCACCAGGAAGCTTTGCCCGCCGCGATAATGTTCGCGCAGCAGCGCCTCGCGCACCACCACCGGGTCCCATGGTGAAACCGTGGTGCGCACCGCCAGCCGATCCACCGGCGGCGTGGCGATCACGGACAGTTCGCGGATGCCGGACAGCGCCATCTGCAAGGTGCGCGGAATGGGCGTCGCCGTCAGCGTCAGCACATGCACGTCGTGGCGCAGCGCCTTCAGCCGCTCCTTGTGGGTCACGCCGAAGCGCTGTTCTTCGTCCACGATCACGAGGCCCAGCCGCTTGAACTCCACCCCCTTGGCCAGAATGGCGTGGGTGCCCACCACGATATCGACGCTGCCGTCGGCCAGCCCTTCGCGCGTGGCCTTGGCCTCGGCGGCGGGCACGAGGCGGGAGAGCGCGCCCACCTTCAGCCCCGTTTCGGCGAAGCGGTCGCGGAAGGTCGCGGCATGCTGGCGCGCCAGCAGTGTGGTGGGGCACACCACCGCCACCTGCGATCCGTTGGAGGCCGCGACATAGGCCGCGCGCAGCGCCACCTCCGTCTTGCCGAAGCCAACGTCGCCGCAGATCAGCCGGTCCATCGGGCGGCCCCCGCCGAGGTCTTCGATCACGTCGGCTGTCGCCTTCAGCTGATCGTCCGTTTCGGCCCATGGGAATTTGTCGAGGAAGGCGGCATAGCCCTGCGCGTCCAGCTCGAAGGCGTCGGCTTCGCGGGTGGCGCGCAGCGCGGCGGTTTTCAGCAGCTCGTGCGCGATCTCGCGGATGCGCTCCTTCATGCGCGCCTTGCGCTGCTGCCAGCCTGTCCCGCCCAGCCTGTCGAGCGTCACACCCTCATTCTCGCTGCCATAGCGGGAGAGCACGTCGAGATTCTCGACCGGCACATAGAGCTTGTCGCCGCCGGCATATTCCAGCGCCACGGTATCGTGCGCGGCCCCGGACACGGTGATCGGCACCAGCCCCAGATAGCGGCCGATGCCATGATCCTGATGGACCACCAGCTCGCCCGCCTCCAGCGTCTGCAGGTCTTTCAGGAAAGCATCGGCTTTCCGCGCGGAGCGGCGGCGCACCAGCCGGTCACCCAGCATGTCCTGCTCGGTCCAGATTTCCGCGTCTGCGTGGCGGAAGCCGCTGTCCAGCCCCAGCACCACCATCGGCACCGCGCCGTTGGCGGCAGCGCCCAGCGCGGCCTGCCAGCCCGCCGCCGGGAGCAGCGATTGCGCCCCCTGTTCCTTCAGCAAGCCGCCCAGCCGTTCGCGCGAGCCTTCGGAGTAAGCCGCAAGGATCGGCCTGCGCCCCTCGGCCGCCACGGCACCCAGCCGCTCGGCGATCGCCTTGTACACCGGCACGCCACCGGCCGCCGCCGCCACCCGCGCGGGTGCGAAATCCACCGGCGGCAGCCCGCCCAGATCCAGCCCGTCTTCGCCGGGCAGCGCGCTCGTCTGATGCGCGGCGGCGATATGCGCGGCCCATTCGTCGCGGCCCAGATACAAGGCCTCGGGCGGTAGCGGCCGATACAGCGCCGCGCCCAGCTTCGTCTTGCCTTTCAGCGGCGTTTTCAGCGCCTCCACCCGGTTCTGGTGGTAATCGGCGATGGCTTCGAAGCGCGCGTCGGCAGCGGCCGCCAGCCCGCTGTCGGCCACGATGATGTCGCCCTCGGCCAACCAGTCCCACAGGGTCACCAGCCCCGGCTCGAACAGCGGCAGGAAATGATCGAGGCCCGCCGCTCGCCGCCCCTCGCTCGCCGCCTGATACAGCGGATCGGAGGTCGCCGCCGCGCCGAACCGTTCCAGCCAGCCCGCGCGGAAGGCCTTGATGCGCGCGTCGTCCAGCAACAGTTCGGAAACCGGCAACAGGGTGAAGCCCGGCGATTTGCCGGTGGTCAGCTGGGTCAGCGGATCGATCAGCCGGATCGCGTCCACTTCGTCGCCGAAGAAATCCAGCCGCACGCCACTGCCGAGGCCGGGCGGCACGATATCCACCAAGCCACCGCGCACCGCGAAATCGCCCGCGTCGGCCACGCTGTCCACCCGCGTATAGCCCGCGCGCAGCAGCGTCTGCACCAGCGCATCCCGGCCGATGCGCGTGCCCTGCTCGATCCGCAGCGTCGCGCCCGCGATCACCTCTTTGGGCAGCAGCCGCTGGCTCGCGGCGCTCACCGTCGTTACCAGCAGTTCCGGCCCGGTGGGCGCATTCGCCAGCGCGGCCAGCCCCGCCAGCCGCTCCGCCAGATTGCGCTGGCCGGGGCTGGCGCGATCATAGGGCAGGCAATCCCAGCCCGGCAGCCAGATCGGCGTCACATCGGGCGCGAAAAAGGGCGCGGCCTCCACCACGGCGCGGCCCGCCGCTTCGTCGGCGGCGATCAGCACGGCACGACGTCCATCCAGCCCGGCTGCGCGCGCGAGGCCCGCCATTAACAGCGGCAGCAGCCCGGCGGGTGTGCCCGTCAGCCTGAGCGGCCGCGAACTGCCCGCGATCTGCTCGATGGGCAGCATCAGCGCGGCACCAGCTTCAGATAATCCTTGGCCATCAGCCGCTGCATCCACGGCCCGGCCAGATGCGCAGGCACCTCGGCCGCGCCGAAGGCCCATGCCAAAATGTCCACATCCTGCTCTTCCAGCAGCGCTTCCAGCCACACGCGCCCGTCCGCGTCCATCTCGTCCACCCAGCGTTCGGCGAAGCCGCCCACCAACATGTCGGCTTCCTTGATGCCGCGATGAGTCGCCCGCCACAGGGTGCGCTTGCGCCAGGCTTCTGCATCCATCGCCGTCTCCAATGCCGAAATGGCAGCCTCGCAGATTTGCGGGCCGCCTGAAGGGTTGCTACCCGCCTAACGATGCGCCCGGATCGGCTCAACCCCCTGTTTGCCGAGACGGCCTCGCTGCCCGGCGTTGGCCCCGCCGCCGTGCGCGCGTTGGAACGGCTGGAGATCCGCCGCACGCGCGACCTGCTGTTCCACTTCCCCGTCGGCTGGCGGGAGACCCGATTCGCCCCCAGCCTCGCCGGCGTGACAGAGGGGGAGCGAATCAGCATCGCCGTCCGCATCCTCTCGCACGAGCCGTCGCGCGGGCGCGGCCCGTTGCGCATCATCGCCGATGACGCCTCGGGAATCGGCCTGCTGCTGGCCTTCTTCGGCCCCAAATCGCACGGCCTCGCCGCCCGATTCCCCATCGGCGCGGAGCTGACGGTGGCCGGGCGGCTGGAGCTTTGGAACGGCCGCTTCCAGATCATCCACCCGGAACTCCGCAAGGCCGACACGCCGGACACCGAACCCGTTTATGCCCTGACGGAGGGGATGACCTCGCGGCGGATCGCCGGGCTGGTGCAGGCCGCGCTGCCGAAAATCCCGCAGCTGGACGAATGGATCGAGCCGGGCCTGCTGAGCAAACGCGGCTGGCCCGGCTTTGCAGCGGCGCTGACACAGGTGCACAGCACGCCGGGAAGCGAGGGCGCGCGGGACAGGCTGGCCTATGACGAACTGCTCGCCACCCAACTGGCATGGGCGCTGGTGCGCGCCCGCCGCCGCCGCCAGCGCGGTCAGCCGCTGCAAGGCAACGGGCGGCTGACGGAGGCGCTGCTGGCGCAGCTGCCATGGGCGCTGACGGGCGCACAGCGCCACGCCGTGTCCGAAATCGCAGGCGACATGGCCACGCCTCACGCCATGCTGCGGCTGCTGCAAGGCGATGTCGGCTCGGGCAAAACGCTGGTGGCGCTGCTGGCGCTGCTGATCGCGGTGGAGGCAGGCGCGCAGGGCGCGTTCCTTGCCCCCACGGATCTGCTGGCGCGCCAGCATCACGCCACGCTGCAAAAGCTGCTGGGCAACCTGCCCGTCCGCCTCGGATTCCTCTCCGGCCGGGAAAAGGGCAAGGCGCGCGAGGCCGTGCTGGCGGCGCTGGCGGCGGGCGAGATCGACATCCTCGTCGGCACCCACGCCATTTTCTCCGGCAGCGTGCAATATCACCGGCTCGGCCTTGCGGTGGTGGATGAACAGCATCGCTTCGGCGTGGCGCAGCGGCTGATGCTGGCGGAAAAGGCCGATGTGCCGCCACATCTGGTGGTCATGACGGCCACACCCATCCCGCGCACGCTGGCGCTGGCGCAATTCGGCGAAATGGACGTGTCGAAGCTGGATGAGCGCCCCCCCGGCCGCCAGCCGGTGGAAACCCGCATCATGTCGCTGCCCCGGCTGGATGAAGTGCTGGACGGCCTCGCCCGCCACATTGCCACCGGCGCGCAGGCTTATTGGGTCTGCCCGTTGCTGGATGCCGGCGCAGACGAGGAAACCGTTGCCGATCCGGACGCAGCCGCCCCGGCCGTCGCCCGCGCCGCAGCGCTCCGCCAGCGCTTCGGCGACAAGGTGGCGCTGGTGCACGGCAAGCTGCAAGGTGCCGCGCGGGACAGGGAAATGGCTCGCTTTCAGCAGGGCGAAGCCGCCATCCTCGTCGCCACCACGGTGATCGAAGTGGGGGTGGACGTGCCCAACGCCAGCCTGATGGTGATCGAGGGCGCGGAACGCTTCGGCCTCGCCCAGTTGCACCAGCTGCGCGGCCGGGTGGGGCGCGGCACCGCCCGCTCCGTCTGCCTGCTGCTGCGCGGCGACAATCTGTCCGAAACCGCGAAGGAACGGCTGCGGATGATGCGCAGCACGGATGACGGCTTCGCCATCGCCGAAGCAGACCTCCGCCTGCGCGGCGCAGGCGAGCTGCTGGGCACCCGCCAGTCCGGCGAACAGGGCTTCGGCATCGCCACCCCCGAACAGGTCGCCCGCCTGCTGCAAACCGCGCACGACGACGCCCGGCTGCTGATCGAACGCGACGGCGGCCTCACCGGGCCACGCGGCGAAGCGGCGCGAAACCTGCTCTACCTGTTCGAAAAAGACGCCGCCGTTGCGACATTGCGTGGCGGTTAAGCGACAGCGCGTCCTTGGAAATGTCACAGTGTTGCGTTAACTCGGCGGCATGACTGACAGGAAATCCCGGGCCGCCGTTGTTTTGGCCGGCCTGCTTGCCCTCTCCCCGATCATCCCGGCCAGCGCCGCGATGGGTCCGCCGCAACGCCCGGGGCAACCCGCGACGCAAGCGCTTGAGGACCTGCCCACCAACACCCTGCTCAGCCGGGGCGTGGCCGCCTTCAAAGCCGCCGATTACGCCACCGCACGCGACCATTTCCGCATCCTCGCCCAGCGCGAAAATCCCACGGCGGAAACCCTGCTGGGCACCATGACCGCCAAGGGACAAGGCGCAGCCAAAGACGACGCCATCGCCGCCGCATGGTATCTGCGCGCCGCCCGCCGCGGCTACGCCCCCGCCCAACTCGCACTGGCAGACGCCTTCGCCAGAGGCCGGGGCGTGCCGCAGGACACCGCCCGCGCCCACACACTGGCCAAAGCCGCAGCCTCCCAAGGCCTGCCCGGCGCCGCCCAACTCGCCAGCCGACTGGGGCCGGAACGCTACGCGATGCTGGCTGGCGGGCGACCCTGAGACGGTAGAGGCAGGGGCTCTGCCCCTGCACCCCGCAAGGGGCGTGACGCCCCTTGACCCCCGAAGTTTTGGGAAGAGGCCCCCATTGCAGGGCAGTGCAGCCCGCACGTCGCTGCTCGGGGGCCTCTTCCCAAAACTTATGGAGGTGCAGGAGGGTCACCCTCCTGCTGGGGGTGCAGGGGGCAAAGCCCCCTGCCTCCAACGCCTCCGCGTCACCCCGCCGTCAGCAGCGCGTGGCGTTTCTTGCCCAGGCTCAGCTTGGCGGGGGCGGTGATGGGTTGGGTTGGGTCGGTGGCGGGTTCGCCGTCGATGCGGACTGCGTTTTCGCCGATTTTGCGCCGGGCTTCGCCTTTGGATGCGGCGAGGCCGGTCAGCACCAGGGCGTCGATCAGCGGCGTGGGGTCGCTGATGGCGAAGCTGGGCAGGGCTTCGCCGGCACCACCTTCGGCGAAGGTGGCGCGCGCGGTGGCTTCCGCTGCGGCGGCGGCGTCCGCGCCGCGGCAGAGCGTGGTGGCGGCGTTGGCGAGCGCGATCTTGGCGTCGTTGATGTCCGCGCCTTGCAGCGATTCCAGCCGCGCGATCTCGTCGTCGGGCATGTCGGTGAACAGGCGCAGGAACTTGCCGACGTCGCGGTCATCGACGTTGCGCCAATATTGCCAATAGTCCCAATCGGGCAGCTGTTCGCGGTTCAGCCAGACGGCGCCGCCCGCTGTTTTGCCCATTTTGGAGCCGTCGGCGTTGGTGATGAGCGGGGTGGTGAGGCCGTACAGCTCCGCGCCGGAGACGCGGCGGCCGAGGTCGATCCCTTGGGTGATGTTTCCCCATTGGTCCGATCCACCCATCTGCATCACGCAGGCATAACGGCGGTTCAGCTCGACGAAGTCGTAGCTTTGCAGGACCATGTAGTTGAATTCGATGAAACTCAGCGGCTGATCGCGTTCCAGCCGCAGCCGCACCGAATCCATGGTCAGCATGCGGTTCACGCTGAAATGGCGGCCGTAATCGCGCAGGAAGTCGATGTAGTTCAGCTGTTCCAGCCACTCGGCATTGTCGGCCATGATCGCGTCGGAGGGGCCGTCGCCGAAGGTCAGGAAGCGTTCGAACACGCGTTTGATGCTGGCCTTGTTGGCGTCGATGGTGGCCTGATCCAGCATCTGCCGCTGGGTGTCCTTCCCGGAAGGATCGCCCACCTTGGTGGTGCCGCCGCCCATCAGCGCGATGGGCTTGCCGCCATGCTGCTGCAACCGGCGCAGCATCATGATCGACATCAGGTGGCCGATGTGCAGCGAAGGGCCGGTCAGATCGAAGCCGACATAGGCCGTCAGGCCGGGCTTTAGCGCGCGCGCGTCGATGGCGGCGGCGTCCGTCAACTGGTGGATGTAGCCCCGGCGCTCCAGGGTCTGCAGATATTCGCTCTTGTAGCTCATGGCAGTGCCGCTCTAGGCGCAAAGCATGGCGTCTGAAAAGCATATCGTCATCGGTTTGATGTCCGGCACTTCGGTGGACGCGGTCGACGCCGCCCTGATCGAGACCGACGGGGAAGGGCATGTGCGCGGGATTTCAGCGCATGACCGGCCCTACACGGATGCTGAGCGGGCGCTGATCCGCCGCGCCGCCGCCCGCGCGCTGGAGCTTCCTGCCCCGGCCGCAGACCCGCTGATCGCGGAAGCCGAACAACTGCTGACACAGGCCCATACCGAAGCCGTGCTGGCGCTGCCGGGGCAGGAACAGGCGACGCTGATCGGCTTCCACGGCCAGACGGTGGCGCACCGGCCGCCCAGTTCGGGTCATCCGAACCCCTTCACATGGCAGATCGGCGACGCCGCGTTGCTGGCGCGCCGCACCGGGCGGCCGGTGGTGCATGATTTCCGCAGCGCGGACGTGGCGGCGGGCGGGGAAGGCGCGCCGCTCGCACCGGGCTATCACCGGGCGCTGGCCTCCAACGTGGAGCGGCCGGTGGGAATATTGAACCTCGGCGGGGTGGGCAACCTCACATGGTTCGATGAGGCAGGCGGCTGGGGCGCGTTCGACACCGGCCCGGCCAACGGCCTGATCGACGATTGGGTTCAGCAGCACACAGGCGCGCGCTATGATGCGGGCGGGGCGCTGGCGGCCTCCGGCCGGGTAGATGAAATCGCGCTGGCCGCGCTTGCGGGCGGCATCGGCCCGGAGGGCAGCCCCCGCTCGTTCGACCGCGCCGATTTCTCCGTCGAAGCGGTCAGCGCGCTGTCGGCCGCAGACGGCGCGGCGACGCTGACGGCCTTCACGGCGGAGAGCATTGCCCGCACGCTCCGCCCGCTACCGGTGCGGATGAAGAAGTTGCTGGTAACGGGCGGCGGGCGGCACAACCCCACGCTGATGCGCATGATCGCCGCGCGCACCGGCATCCCCGCCGAACCGGTGGAAACGCAAGGCTGGCACGGCGACGCGCTGGAAGCACAGGCCTTCGGCTGGCTGGCGGTGCGGCATTTGAAGGGACTGCCGCTCAGCTGGCCGGAAACCACCGGAGTTCCAGCCCCCACGCCGGGCGGGCGGCTGGCCCGGCCCTGAGGCAGCGGCTCCGGGGGCGGTCTGCCCCCGGGCCACTGGCAACTCAGTTGCTGGCAAACGCCGCCTTGCGGGCGCGGCTCGACTGGATCGCGCTGGCGATCTGGGCGTCGAACTGGGCGGCGGTTTCGGCTTCGCAGCGCTCGCGCTCTGCGCGGACTGCGCTGGATTCCAGCGCCGGATTGGTGGCGCAGATGGATTTGGCGGCGCGGACAAGGCGGCGCTCCAGCTGGGCGCGGCCGTCGGCGCTTTCCAGATTCAGGTCGGAATAGCTCACGCTGCGCACGCCGGGCACGCCGCTCGAATCCGCCGCTGCGGCAGGGGCTGCCAGCGCGGCGGCCGCGACAAGTCCAAGGGTGGCGATCAGGCTGCTGTTGACGATCATGGCAAAAATTCTCCCTCGATATCCGTTCGGAAGGACTGTGCCGGGCCGTGCGCAACTGGCCGGACCGGCGTTTCCGATCGAGAGAAAAGCTATGCTCATGTCAGAAATGTGTCAACGCACTGTCATAAAACTTTAACTAAAATCGTTATACTTAATTCCCCAGATTCGAACTTGTCATTCGAGTTGAGCGCAACTCACTGAAACCAAAGAAAAAGGCCCCGGCTTTCGCCGAGGCCTTTGATCGTTCCGCCCGGTGGGCGATGTCATTTTCCAGACATCAGCCTGCGGTCCAGATAGGTTTCCACCGTCCCCATCATCTCGTCCATCTCGTGCGCGAAATGATGGTTGGCACCTTCGATCTTTTCGTAATCGATGGTGATGTGTTTCTGCGTCTTCAGCTTGTCCACCAGCTTTTGCACGGCGGGTTCCGTCACCACCTCGTCATGCGTGCCCGCCACGATCACGCCGGATGAGGGGCAGGGGGCCAGGAAGCCGAAATCATACAGGTTGGCGGGCGGCGCGATGGAGATAAAGCCCTTCACCTCCGGCCGCCGCATCAGCAATTGCATGCCGATCCACGCGCCGAAGCTGTACCCCGCAACCCATGTGCCCGAGGATTCCGGGTTGATCGCCTGCAGCCAGTCCAGCGCGGAGGCGGCGTCAGACAGTTCGCCCACGCCATTGTCGAACACGCCTTCCGAGCGGCCGACACCGCGGAAGTTGAAGCGCAGCGTCGCAAACCCGCGCTTCACGAACATCTGGTACAGCGCCAGCGTGATCGGGTTGTTCATGGTGCCGCCGGCCTGCGGGTGCGGGTGCAGCACGATCGCCACAGGCGGGCGGGGCTTTCCGGCAGGCTGGTAACGCCCCTGCAACCGGCCTTCCGGCCCTGGAAAAATCACTTCCGGCACATTTGTTCCTTGAAGATCTGGGCGTCGAGCATAGCTTCCGACAAAGGCGGGCTATAAGGAAGCGGGCAAGGAAAATGCAAGCTTCATGAACGAACCCGCCTATCTTGACTGGGCCGCCACTGCCCCGATGCGCGCCGAAGCCGCCGCCGCCATGGCCGATGCGGCGGCGCGGCTGATGAGCGGCGAGTGGGCGAACCCCTCCGCCGTGCATGGCCCCGGCCGCGCCGCGCGCCGCGCGCTGAACGCCGCGCGGGACCGCATCGCCGCCTTCTTCCGCGTGCCTGCCGACAGCCTGATCTTCACCAGCGGCGGCACCGAGGCGCTTGCGCTGGCGCTGAACGGTGCGGACGCGACCGCACGGCTGGTGGGGGCGACGGAACATCCGGCCGTGCTGGAAGCCGCGCCTGCCGCGCCTCGCATCCCGGTCGACGGGCGGGGATTGGCGCAATTGCCAGAAATTCCGGCGCGCGCGCTGGTCGCCATCCAGCACGCCAACAACGAAACCGGCGTGGTGCAGGACATGGCCTCCATCACCGCCGCCGTGCATGGTGCAGGGGCGCGGCTGCTGGCCGATTGCGTCCAATCCGCCGGGAAGCTGCCCATCCCGCCCGCCGATTTCGTCGCCATCTCCGCGCACAAGCTGGGCGGGCCGATGGGCGTGGGCGCGCTGATCGTGCGCTGCAAGGATGATTTTCATGGCCAGCAGAAGGGCGGCGGGCAGGAACAGGGCTGGCGCGGCGGCACGGAGAATCTGCTCGGCATCCTCGGCTGGGCCGCCGCGCTGGACGCGTGGGACGCCAATTTCCCCGCCCGCGCCGCTGCGCTGCAATCCCTGCTGGAGCGCGAGGCCTTGGCTCTCGGTGCCCGGGTGAATGGCGCGGGCGCGCCGCGCCTGCCCACCATTACCAGCCTGCACCTGCCCGGTGTGCCCGCCGCCACCCAGTTGATGCAGCTGGACATGGCCGGGATCGCCGTGTCGCAAGGCTCCGCCTGCTCCTCCGGCACGCTGAAAGCCTCGCCCGTGTTGCAGGCGATGGGGCTGGCGGAAGCCGCCGGGCAATCGCTGCGCATCTCCACCGGCTGGGCGACGACAGAGGCGGATATCGTCCGCTTCCTCGCCGCTTACGCCCCGCTCGCCCGGCGCGCGAATGCTGCCTGACATCCTCGATCTGGACGCGCAGGCGACCAGCCCGCTCCGCCCCGAGGCGCTCGCCGCCATGCTGCCATGGCTGGAGGGGCGGCACTGGAACCCGCACTCCGCCCATCGCGGCGGGCGGCTGGCGAAGGCGGCGCTGGAAACCGGGCGCGCTCGCGTCGCCGCCCGGCTGGGCCGCCCACCCAAGGGCCTGATCTTCACCTCGGGCGCGACCGAATCCAACAATCTGGCGCTGAAGGGCGTGATGGAACTGGCGCCGGACCAGCGCCTGCTCACCTTCGCCACCGAGCATAGCTGCGTGCTGGAATCCGCCCGCCACCTCGAACGGCTGGGCGTCGCTATCACCATTCTGCCCGTGCAGCCGGACGGGCTGCCGGATCGCGCCGCCTATGCCGCCGCGCTGGCGGCGGGAGATGTGGCGTTGGTGTCGGCCATGTGGGTGAACAATGAAGTCGGCAGCATCTGGCCCATCGCCGAGCTGGCCAGCGAAGCCCATGCCGCAGGTGCGCTGTTCCACACCGATGCCGCACAGGCGTTCGGCAAGCTGGAACTCTCCGCCGCCGATGTCGACCTGATCTCCCTCTCCGCGCACAAGATCGGCGGCCCCAAGGGCATCGGCGCGCTGTGGGTGAAACCGGGCACCCCTCTCGCGCCGCTGCTGGATGGCGGCGGGCAGGAATCCGGCTTGCGTTCCGGCACCCAGTCCCCCGCGCTCGCGGCAGGCTTCGCCGCCGCCGCAGACCTCGCCGATCCCGCCATAAACCTGCCCGCCGCCCATGCGCTGATGGACATCGCTCTCGCGGCCCTCGCCGAGGTTCCGCACAGCATCAACGGCCCCGATCCGCTGGGGGCGAATCGCTGGCCCGGCAACCTTTCCGTGACATTCTCTGGAATCGACGCCTCGCGGCTGATCTCCGCTCTCCCGAACATCGCGCTGTCCTCCGGCTCGGCCTGCTCCTCCGGCTCGGGCAAATCCTCCCATGTGCTCGCCGCGCTGGGCCTGCCCACACCCCGCGCCCGCCAGACATTGCGCCTTGGCTGGCAACCGTCCACCCCACCCGCTATGCTGACAGAGGCCATCCACCGGATCGCGGCCGCCGCGAAAGGCCTGCAACGATGACGCATGTGCGCTTCCTCACCGCAAACGGCGCGCTCGCCGCCGAAGCGGACGCCCCCCCCGGCACAGGGCTGCTGGCGCTGGCCCAGTCGCTCGGCCTGCCGCTGGAAGGCACCTGCGAAGGCGCGATGGCCTGCTCCACCTGCCACGTCATCCTGCCGCCGGAGCTGTTCCGCACCCTGCCGCCGCCCGGCGACCATGAAGAAGATATGCTGGACTTCACCGCCCATGTCACAGCCACCAGCCGCCTCGCCTGCCAGATCCTGATTCCCGCCGAACCCGCCGAGATCAACATCCATTTGCCGCCGGGGCATCAGGATATGCGCGGGCGGTAGGGGGGGGGAGGGTTTTTTGCCTCCGGCGGCCAAGGGCTTTGCCCTTGGAACCCAGCAGGGAAATGATTTCCCTGCACCCTCTAAGTTGGCGTTGCGGCTCAGCTACAACGACGTGCGAGTAATCAATTTCGATTGCCTGCGGCGCTCCGGAGCACTTTCCCCCGCAAGGGGGAGAGATGGAGAGGGGGTGTCACCGGTTGGCCAAATCCACCAACCTTCCCACCACCCACAACGTCACCCCGGACTTGATCCGGGGTCCAGCTGTTCTTCGGAAACGTTGCGGGTGGAAAGCTGGACCCGGGATCAAGTCCGGGGTGACGCCGAGGATGCCTACACCCCACCCCCTGCCATCATCCCGCAACCTGCCCCCTCTAGCCTCACGCCCGTCTCGGTGGCATAGGGGGGGATGACAATGCACAAAGAAGAAGCAGGGCGGCTGGTGGATGAACTGGCCGCGATTCACGAAAAATCCGTTGAAAAT
This sequence comes from Sandaracinobacter neustonicus, assembly GCF_006385875.1. Taxonomy (GTDB): domain Bacteria; phylum Pseudomonadota; class Alphaproteobacteria; order Sphingomonadales; family Sphingomonadaceae; genus Sandaracinobacteroides; species Sandaracinobacteroides neustonicus. Next base: position 216,536 of record NZ_VFSU01000026.1, read on the forward strand.
CTGAGGAGCCGGCTGAAGCTCTTTCTGGAAGGTGGTGCACCGCCGTCCGCCGAGGAGCGGGCAGCAGGCCTTTTCGCCTATCCCGAACTCGTGCTGGACTGGTCGGCCCAGGAAGGCGTGCCCCGGTTCAGCCGCGCCTTCGCCCGGCTGGTGGCCCCCGGCCGCTATGCCGTCACCATCACCCACCCCAACTGGTTCCGCCGTTATCTGGTGGAGCAGATGGCGCTGCTGCTGCGCGATTATGATGTGAAGATCATGGTTCGGGCCTCCTCGGTGGAAATCCCCTTCCCCTATGTTCTGGATGGCGCGACCGGGCTGGTGCTGGACGCGACCGCCGCCAAGGAACTGGCGCGGCATTTCCCCACCACCGAGCTGAAGCATATCGGCGACGAACTGGTGGATGGCCTGTGGGATCAGGACCCGGCAGAGCCGCGCCCGCTGGCGCTGTTCGACGGGCCGCGCACCGATTTTTCTCTGGCGCGGCTGAAGCATTACACCGGCGCGCCCGCGCATCACACGCAGAACCATATCCTGTTCACCAACTATCACCGCTATGTGGATGAATTCATCCGCTGGGCCTGTGCGGAACTGAAAAAGCCGGACAGCCGCTACACCCACCTCAGCTGTTCCGGCGGGGCGCTGCTGGATGCTGCCAACGCCTCCCCCGAAGCCGCGCAGGGTGACGGCAGCTGGCGCAAGCACCAGATGCCCGCATGGCATTTGATGGCGGCAGACGGCGCGGGCGTCAGCCTTGTGAACATCGGTGTGGGGCCGAGCAACGCCAAGACCATCACCGATCATCTGGCCGTGCTCAGGCCGCAGGCGTGGCTGATGATCGGCCATTGCGGCGGCCTGCGCCCCAGCCAGACCATCGGCGATTATGTGCTGGCGCACGCCTATCTTCGCGACGATCATGTGCTGGACGATATGCTGCCGCCGGAAATTCCCATCCCCGCCATCGCCGAGGTGCAACTCGCGCTGTCCGCCGCCGCCCGGCAGGTGACAGGGCTGGATTCCGAGGAGCTGAAGCCGCGTCTGCGCACCGGCACGGTGGTGACGACGGACGACCGCAACTGGGAACTGCGCTTCGGCCTGAGCAGCCGCCGCTTCAACCAGAGCCGGGCGGTGGCGGTGGACATGGAAAGCGCGACGATCGCCGCGCAGGGCTATCGCTTCCGGGTTCCGTACGGGACGCTGCTGTGCGTGTCTGACAAGCCGCTGCATGGCGAAATCAAGCTGCCCGGGCAGGCGAACCGCTTTTACGAAGGGGCGATTTCCGAGCATTTGCAGATCGGCATCGTGGCGGTGGAGATGCTGCGGGCTGAAGGCGGGCGGGTGCATAGCCGGAAGCTGCGGGCGTTTGACGAGCCGCCCTTCAGGTAGCGGTTCTGGTCTGCAGTCTGCGCCTCTCGTCAGGCCGAATCCGTTCGGCTACTGTCATGCTGGGTAGTTCATTCGTGGGGGAATAGCATGTTCGACCTCATCGGCCTGAACGGGGAAAAATTACTCGTCGCCGCGAAAAGCATATATCGCCTTCGCCCCACCACGCCGCATGCCGGGCAGGACGTGACGATGGTGGAATATGGCGGCGGCTACGTGTTCACGCTGGAGCCGATGGGGAGTATTCTTGCCCGGATCGGGGCGGACTCGACATTTGTTCGTTTCAGTACCCGTTCCGGCAAGCCCGTCTATCTGAACAGGGCGGCCATCAGCCGGGTTCGGGTTTCGCTGCCGGTGAACGGTGAGGGAACCGAGATCGTGGTGGCAGGCCGATACCAGCATGTCACGGAGCCGTTGGCGATTGTCGAGGCGCTGCTGAATACACAATAGGCTGGGGTTCGTCGGGCGGGCCTGCTGCAGGCCGTGCGAATATGCAGTTTTGATGTCCTATTGACACCGGTTACCAAACCTCCGATGCTTCCATGAAAGAGACGGGGAGGTTTCGTGATCAAGACATTGCGCATTGCACAGGTGTGCAAGGTGACACGCTGATGGCCGATGCGCCTGCCCGCGATCTGCGTGCTGCCGCCTTCGTCGCCGCGCGGCGCGGCGCGCAGGCGTTGCCCGTCTACCCCGGCGCCTATCCCGCCACGGAGGCGGAGGCCTATGCCGTTCAGGCCGATGCCATCGCGCTGTGGCCGGACAGTGTCGCGGGCTGGAAGGTGGGGCTGATCCAGCCGCCGTTTGCCGCAGCGCTGGGCCGATCCCGCCTGTTCGGGCCGATCTTTGCGCGCCATGTGGTGGTCGCCGGGGAAGGGCCATCGGCTTTTCCCTGCATTCCGAACGGCTTCGCCGCCGTGGAAGCGGAATATGTGCTGCAACTGGGCGCGGATGTGCCGCCGTCCGAAGGCTGGACGGCGGACCGCGCCGCGCCGCTGGTGTCGGCCGTGCACATCGGCGTCGAGTTCGCGGGCAGCCCCTTCCCGGGCATCAACGATCATGGCCCGCTCGTCACCATTTCCGATTTCGGCAACAATGCCGGGCTGGTGCTCGGCCCGCCGCTGGCCGGGCTGGCGGCGCTGGAGGGGCATCGCTGCGCCATGTGGATCGACGGGGAGAAGATTGCCGACGGTGGGGCGCACACCATTCCCGGCGGGCCGCTCGGCTCTTTGGTGGAATTGCTGAACCACAATGGGCGGATGGGCGGCACGCTGCCCGCCGGAACGCTGGTGTCCACCGGTGCTGCCACCGGTGTCCACGCGGTGCGGATCGGCCAGTCCGCCGTTGCCGATTTCGGTGCGGATGGGCGCATCGCCATGGCCATGCAGGAGGCTTCGGCATGAGCCGCACGGTCACGCGCCGCGCCTTGCTTGGCTCCGGCATCGCCGCCACTGCTGCCCTTGCCGCGCCACATGCCGCGGATGCCGCGATCCGGCTGGATGCGGTGGATGTGCACCCGCCCGGCTATCCCACGGTGGAGGCGGTGAAATGGATGGGCGAGGAGTTGGCGCGCGAAAGCGGCGGCCGCATCCGCATCCGGCAATTCCCCTCCGGCCAGCTGGGGGCGGAAGATGATACGCTGGGCTTTGCCCGCTATCATGCGATCCACTTCTGCCGGGTGGCGGTGGCGGCGCTGAACAACCCCTTCCCGGAAACCCGTGCGCTGGCGCTGCCCTATGTGTTCCGCTCCACGGATCATATGCGCCGGGTGGTGGATGGCCCTGTCGGCACCGGGCTGCTGAACGTGTTTGAGCGGCGCGGGCTGGTCGGCCTTGCCTATTATGACGCCGCGCCGCGCAGCTTTTACAACATCCGTGGTCCCATCGAGACTCCGGCCGATCTGGCCGGGCTGAAGATCCGCAGCCCGCTGTCTGACATGGTGCTGGAAACGCTGGCGGCGATGGGGGCGAACCCCACGCCGCTGTCGTTCGGGGGGGTGTTTTCCGCGCTGGAAACGCATCTGATCGACGGCGCGGAGAACAATCTGCCCAGCTTCGAAAGCAGCCGCCATTTCGAAACCGCGCGCTTCTGGTCTGAAACGGAGCATAGCTTTAGCCCGGATGCGTTGCTGATGTCGAAAAGCGCGTTCGATGCGCTGACGCCCGCCGACCGGGAACTGGTGAAGGATGTCGCCCGCCGCTCCGTGCAGGTGATGCGGCAGGGCTGGGACGCGCGCGTGGCAGAGGCGCGGCGGATCGTGCTGGCGGCGGGTGTGGCGATCAACCGCCCCGATCCCGCGCCGTTTGCCGCCGCCGTGGAGCCGGTGGTGCGGCGCTACATCGCCGACCCGGTGCTGGGTGATTTGTACAACCGAATCCGGACGGAGGGCTGAACCATGCAACGTCCGTCCTTCAGCCGCGCGCTGGATAGACTGGAAGCCGCAAGCCTTGCCGGGGCCGCGATCACGCTGGTGTCGATTGCCCTGTTGCAGGCGTGGCAGGTGTTCGGCCGTTACGTGCTGAACGCCTCTCCCGGCTGGACAGAGCCGGTGGCGCTGATCCTGATGGGATTGACGGTGATGCTGGGCGCTTCCGTCGCGGTACGGCACGAAACGCATTTCCGCTTCGGCATGATTGCGGAGGGCGGATCGCCCGCGCGGCGCGCCGGGCTGCTGTTGCTGGCGCGGGTGATCGCGGCGCTGTGCGGGTTGCTGATGGCGATCTACGGCACCCGGCTGATGCTGGACGATTGGGAGGTGCCGATGGCGGGCGCGGGCCTGCCTTCGGGCCTGCGTTTCCTGGGGCTGGCGCTGGGTGGGCTGCTGATCCTTGTATTTGCGCTTGAACGGATCGCCGGCGGCGGGCCGAAGCCGGTGGAGGGCGAATGATGGCCGTGTGGACCCTGTTCCTTGTGTTCGCCGCCGCGCTGCTGCTGGGCGTGCCGGTGGCGTTCGCTCTGCTGGTGTCGTGCATCGCCACGGCGCTGGTGCTGGGGCTGCCGCTGATTGCGATGTTCCTGAAGATGGGATCGGATGTGGGTAGCGTGGCGCTGCTGGCGATTCCGCTGTTCATCTTCACTGGCGAACTGATGCTGCGGGGAGGGCTTTCTGATCGGATGATCGCGCTGGCGACGGCGCTGGTGGGCCATGTGAAGGGCGGGCTGGGGCAGGTGGCCGTGGTCGGCTCCACCCTGTTCGGCGGGGTTTCCGGATCGGCCATCGCCGATGTGTCTGCCGTGGGCGGCACGATGATCCCGCAGATGGTGAAGAAGGGCTATGGCGCGGATTTCGCCGTGAACGTCACCATCACCGCCGCGCTCGTTGCGCTGCTGGTGCCGCCATCGCACAATATGATCCTCTACTCGGCGGCGGCGGGCGGGCGGATTTCCATCACCGATCTGTTCGCCGCCGGGCTGATTCCAGCCGGGCTGCTGGCCATCACGCTGATGATCACCACATGGCTGATCGCGCGCAAGCGGGGATACCCTTCGCTGCCCTTTCCCGGCTGGCGGGCGGTGGCGCGCACGGGCGTCGCGGCGATTCCGGGGCTGATGCTGGTCATGATCATCTTCGTCGGCATCCGCGCCGGGATTTTCACGGCGGTGGAATCGGCTTCCATCGCCGTTGTCTATGCCACGCTGATCACCGGCCTCGTCTATCGCCAGCTGGGCTGGGCCTCGTTCGTGAAGGCGGCCACCGGGGCGGCGGGAACGGCCTCTCGCGTGCTGTTCGTGATCGGCGCGGCCGGGGCGTTCGGCTGGCTGATGGCGCTGCTGGAAATCCCCTCTGCCATGGTCGATCTGCTGCAGGGCGTGACGGATCAGCCGGTGCTCGTGCTGCTGCTGATCATCCTGATCCTGCTGCTGCTGGGCACCTTCATGGATATGGCACCGCTGCTGATCATCGGCACGCCGATCTTCCTGCCGGTGGTGAAGGCCTATGGCATCGATCCGGTGCATTTCGGCGTGATCATGATCCTGACGTGCGGTATAGGGTTGATCACGCCGCCGGTGGGATCGGTGTTGTTTGTGGGAACGGGGATTGCGCGCGTGCCTGTGGAAACGGCGATGAAGACGATCTGGCCCTTTTATGCGGCCTGCATGATCGTGCTGCTGGCGGTGACGTTCATTCCCCAGCTGTCGCTTGCGCTGCCCAGCCTTCTTTAGCCTGATGCTGGCGGCGGGCGCGGCCGGGGCCACGCCGCCGCCCGTTACCCTTGGCTTGCCCACCGGCCTGACGGCAACCTTCGTGCCGGAGGCCGGAAAGATGGAGGCGCTGGAAGCGGCCGGAGCGAATCCGCCGGGGCATTTCTTTCACCCGATCTCCACGCCCGCCGGGGTGCTGACAGAGCTGTTCCCGGCCGACCATCTGCACCAGCGCGGGCTGTTCTGGGGCTGGCGGCAGATATTGATCGACGGAAAACCCGTGGCCAACGGCTGGCTGATGACGGGGATGAAGTTCCGCAACATGGGCGTCACCCGCAGCCGCGACGGCACCCGGCTGGAAGCCGCCGGGCGCTGGCGCGTGGGCGGGCGTGACGTGCTGGAGGAGCGGCTTTCGGCGCGAGTGGTGGGCGACATGCTGATACTTGACTTGGGCCTGACGCCGATGGTGCCGGGGCTTTCGCTGGGCGGCAGCCCGGATGACAAGGGCTATGGCGGGATCTCGCTGCGGCTGGTGCAATCGGATCGGCTGCGCTTCGAAAGCGGCGGGCGGGTGATCAGCCCGGAGGCTGGGCCGGTGGAGGCCGGGCCGGAACTGCGCATGACATGGGATGCCGGAACGGCGGCCCCTGCGCGCGCGGTGCGCATGGCCTGTTCGGTGAACGGCCGGGCAATCACGCGCTGGATCCTGCGGCGCGAAGCTTCGATGCAGAATTGCGTCTGGCCGGGGCGGGAGCCGGTGCCGCTGCCGATGGGCGAGGTGGCGCGGCTGGGCCTGCGGCTGACGGTGGAGCCGTAACCGGCGCTCTGGCGCAGGCGCGCGGGCCGGTCTATCCTGTTGAACATGAAGAAAAGCCGCCAGCCGACGATCAATGATGTGGCCCGCGAGGCGGGGGTCTCAAAGAAGACGGTCAGCCGCGTCATCAACCGCTCGCCGCTGCTGAACGAGGAAACCCGAGCCAAGGTGGAGGCGGTGATCGCGCGGCTGGGCTATGTGCCCAATCCGCAGGCGCGCGCGCTGGCCTTGCGGCGCAATTTCCTGATCGGCGTGGTGCACGACAATCCCAACGCGCAGACGGTGCTGCGGGTGCAGCGCGGCATATTGGAAGTGCTGCGCGGCACCGAATTCGAGCTGGTGGTGCGCCCGGTGGATCGCGGATCGCCCACCATGCTGGAGGATGTGCGCGCCTTTCTGGAACGGCAGCGGCTGTTCGGGGTGGTGCTGCTGCCGCCGATTTCCGAAAATGACGCGCTGGCGGAGCTGTGCGATTCCATCGGCTGCCGCTATGTCCGCATGGGCTCCGCGCAGCTGGACGACCCGGATCATATGGTCGCCTCCAACGATCGGGAGGCGGTGAAAGAGGCCGTCACCTACCTGATCGAAATGGGGCATCGCCACATCGGGCTGGTGCAGGGGCCGCATGGCTTCCGATCCGCGATGGAGCGGCGGGCCGGGTTCGAGGACGCGCTGGAAGCCGCCGGAATTCCGCATCCCAAAAGCCTTGTGGCAGACGGCAATTACACCTTCGACAGCGGCTTTCAGGCGGGCGTGCGGCTGCTGGACCTGCTGCCCCGGCCCACTGCGATCTTCTGCTCGAACGACGAAATGGCGGCGGGCGTGCTGCATGTGGCGCGGCAACGCGGGTTGGACGTGCCCGGCGATCTTTCCATTCTGGGCTTCGACGACACCACGCTCGCCGCGCATATCTGGCCGCCGCTGACGACGGTGCGCTGGCCGGTTTCCTCCATGGCACGCTCCGCCGCGCTGAAGCTGGTGGGCGGGCTGGATGGCGACGCGGTGGAGGAGCCTTCGATGTTCCTCTCCACGCTGATCCGTCGCGCGTCGGTCGCGCCGCCTAGAGGTTAATTCCGGCCGCGCGGGAAGTGCTGGATGTCGCCGGGAATCACCACCCAGCCATGTTTTGTTTCTTCCCAGACGGAGCGGACCGGGGCCGGATAGGCCGGGTCTGCGAAGGTGCCGATGGGGATGCCGATACTCTCCGGATGGCGGCCGGTGCGCACATGCACGGTGGTGCCGCAAATGGGGCAGAAGCCGGTTTCGAACGGCGTGCCGCTGTCGGCCAGGCGGACAAAGAGGCTGGCCTCACCCGAAAGCTGAACCTGCGCTTGCGGGTAGTATGCGATCACGCCGAACGGCGAGCCGCTGCGGCGTTGGCAGGCGAGGCAGTGGCAGGCGACGATCGCCTCTGCCGGGCCGGGGAGATGGGCTTTCAATTGCCCGCATTGGCATGTTGCGATCATGGCGGCACAGATAGCGGGGTTCAGCGTGGCGGGATAGTGCTTGAACCGGAATCTGACACCGGTTACCATTGGCCAAACCCGAGGGGAGAGATTGATGTTCGACAAGGTCTATCAGGCCACCCATCCCGATATGATGGAGGGGGCCGCCAACCAGCAATTGCGCGATCGCTATCTGGTCTCCGGCATGTTCGTGCCCGGCGAAGTGAAGCTGAATTACAGCCATAATGAGCGGTTCGTGATCGGCGGCGCGGTCCCGGCTGGCGGGGTGCTGAAACTTCCCTTGCAGCAGGTGCCGAAAAGCGCAGAAGGCAAACCTTTCCTTGAGCGGCGCGAGCTGGGCGTGGTGAACATCGGCTCGGCGGGCGCGGTGACGGTGGACGGCGCCCGGTTCGAACTGGGCAACAAGGAAGCGCTGTATGTGCCGATGGGATCGCTGGACGTGCAGTTCGGAGGCGAGGGCGCGCGCTTCTATCTGGCGAGCCTGCCAGCCCACAAGATTCTGCCCGCCACCCGCATCACCATGGCCGAAGCCAACCCGCTGGAGCGCGGCGGGCTGGAGAGTTCGAACCACCGCACCATTTATCAGCTGGTGATCCCCGGCGTGTGCGACAGCTGCCAGTTGCTGATGGGGCTGACCGTGCTGCAACCCGGCAGCGTGTGGAACACCATGCCGCCGCATCTTCACGACAGGCGCAGCGAAATTTATCTCTACTTCGATCTGGAGGGGGATGATCGGGTGTTCCATTATATGGGCGAGCCGGACGGGATGCGGCATATCCTTGTGGGCAATGAGGAAGCGGTGATTTCGCCGCCATGGTCCATCCACATGGGCTCCGGCACGCGGTCCTATGCCTTCATCTGGGCGATGGGGGGCGAGAATCTGGACTATACCGACATGAACGTCCTCGACATCTGCCAGCTGAAGTGATGGCCGTGGCGAACCCATTCGATCTGCACGGAAAGGTGGCCGTGGTGACGGGCGCGAACGCCGGAATCGGGCAGGGGCTGGCGCTGGCGCTGGCGGCGGCCGGGGCCGATGTCGCGGCGGTGGGGCGGTCCCCCGCAGATGAAACCGTGGCCGCCGTTGAGGCGCTGGGGCGGCGGGCGTTGTTCGTGCAGGCGGACCTTTCCAGCATCGAGCCGGTGGGCCGGGTTGTGGACGAGGTGGTCGCAGGGCTGGGTGGGCTGGATATTCTGGTGAACAACGCCGGGATCATCCGCCGCGAAGACAGCCTGAACTTCACCGAGGCCGACTGGGACGCGGTGATGGACACCAATCTGAAATCGGTGTTTTTCCTCGCGCAGGCGGCGGCACGGCACATGGTGGAGAACAGCGGCGGCAAGATCATCAACATCGCCTCCATGCTCACCTTTCAGGGCGGCATCCGCGTACCCAGCTACACCGCCAGCAAATCCGGCGTGGGTGGGCTGACAAAGATTCTCGCCAATGAATGGGCGAAGCATGGGATCAATGTGAACGCCATCGCACCCGGCTATATCGCCACCGCCAACACGGCGGCGCTGCGCGCGGATACGGGGCGCAACGCAGAGATTCTGGGCCGCATCCCGGCCGGGCGCTGGGGCGATCCCGCCGATCTGGGCGGGGCGGCGGTGTTCCTTGCCTCATCCGCCGCCGATTATGTGCAGGGGCATATATTGGCAGTGGATGGCGGCTGGCTGGCGCGATGAGCCGCACCGTCTTTCTGGGCGAATTGCTGGTTCGCCTGTCGGCCACGGGCAAACAGTTACTGGCCACCACGCCTGCGCTGGACGTGCATGTGGGCGGGGCGGAGGCGAATGTGGCTGTCGGCATGGCAATGTTGGGGGCGGAAACGGCGATGGTCTCCGTCGTGCCGGGGAACGCCTTCGGGCAGCGGGCGCGGGCGCATCTGGCCGCCGCAGGCGTGGATGCGCGCGGGGTGATCGAAGCGCCGGGGCGCATGGGGCTGTATGTGCTGACGCCGGGCGCGGGGGTGCGTGCATCCGACATCCTGTATGATCGGGCCGACAGCAGCTTTGCGCGGCTGGGGCCGGGCGCGTTCGATTGGCGCGCGCTGTTGCAGGGCGCGTCACGCCTCCACCTTTCCGGCATCACCCCGGCACTGGGTCCGGGCAGCGCGGCGCTGGCGCTGGAGGCAGCAGCGGCAGCCGAAGCGGCGGGCGTGGCGATCAGCTTCGACGGCAATTACCGCGCCCGACTGTGGGAAGCGTGGGAGAGCGACCCGAAATCCATCCTGACGCAACTGGTGGCGAAGGCCGACATCCTGTTCGGCAACCATCAGGATATTGGCCTGCTGCTGGGCCAGCCGGTGCCCGGCGATGGCGCGGCGCGGCGGCGGGCCGCAGCGGAACTGGCGTTCGCGGCCTTTCCGAAGCTGCGGCTGATGGCCTCCACCGCGCGGCATGTGCTGGATGCAGACCGGCACGGCATTTCCGCCCGGATCGACACGCGGGACGGCGGCCACCAGACGGAGGAGGTGCTGGTCTCCGGCATCGTCGACCGGATCGGCGCGGGCGATGCCTTCGCAGCCGGGGTGCTGGCGGCGCTGGATCGCGGGCTGGGTGAGGCGGAGGCCGTCGAATGGGGGCTGGCGCTGACGGCGCTGAAGCACAGCCTGCCGGGCGACGCCAGCCTGTTCGGCGTGGCCGACATCGAGGCGTTCCGGGCCGGTGCGCGCGACGTGCGTCGCTGATCTTTCGCGCCGCGCCCTGCTGGCGGGGATCGCGGCGGCACCGGTTGCGCTGAGGGCCGCGCCCGCCGTGGTGGAGGCCCCGGCCGGGCGCTTTCGCGGCTCAGTGGAGCAGGGCGTGCGGGCGTTTCGCGGCATCCGCTATGGCCGGGCGGCGCGGTTTCAGGCCCCTGCAGCGGAGCCGCCTTCACGCGAGGTGCAGGCGGCGGATCGCTTTGCGCCATCGGCTCCGCAGCGCGGGGCGATCACGCCGCAATCGGAAGACTGCCTGTTCCTGAACATCTGGACTCCGGCCACCGATGCCGGGCGGCGGCCGGTGTTGGTCTATTTCCATGGCGGGGCCTACTCCAGCGGCACGGTGGCCGAACCGCGTGTGGAAGGCGCGGTGCTGGCGGCCCGCGGCTGCGTGGTGGTGACGGTGAACCATCGGCTAAACGCGCTGGGCTATCTGCGGTTACCGGGCTTCCCCGATGCGGCGAACGCGGGGCAGCTGGATCTGATCCTTGCGCTGCGCTGGGTGCGGACGAACATCGCGGCGTTTGGCGGCGATCCGGCCAATGTCACGCTGTTCGGCCAATCCGGCGGTGGGGCGAAGATCATCACGCTGATGTCCATGCCCGCCGCGCGCGGTCTGTTCCGGCGCGGCTGGACAATGAGCGGGCAGCAGATCACCGCGCAGGGACCGCAGAATGCCGCGCGGCGGGCGGCGGCCTTTCTGGTGAAGCTGGGCGGCGATCCGGCCACGCTGCCGGTTGAGCGGCTGGTGGCAGCGCTGGACACGGATGACCCGGTGATGGGCGGCCCGCTCTATTTCGGGCCGGTGCTGGATATGCGCCATCTGCCGCGCCACCCCTTCTTTCCCGATGCCGATCCGACCGGGCTGTCGATCCCGCTGGTGCTGGGCAACACGGTTGCGGAAACGCGGGCCTTCTTTCCGCCCGGCCACCCGAAACGCGCCGGGCTGGACTGGGGCAATCTGCCTACACGGCTGGGGCCGGAACTGCGGGTGGATGTCGACCCGGACTGGGTGGTGGCGCAGTTCCGCGCGCACGAACCGGCGATCACGCCGGATGCGCTGTTCATCCGCGCGACGAGCGCCGCGCGAAGCTGGCGCGGGCAGTTGATCGAAGCGGAGGAGCGGGCGAGGGCGGGGGCGTCCGCCTTCGTCTATCAACTGGATTGGCGCGAGGCCGCGCATATGGACGACATCCCGCTGGTTTTCGGCACGACGACGGACCCGGCCGACGCCCCGGTTCGGGAGGCGATGATGGGGGCGCTGCTGCGCTTTGCGCGCTCCGGCGATCCGGGCTGGCCCGCCTATCGCCTTCCGGAACGGGCGACGATGATCTTCGATGTGCCCACCTGCTTGCAGCCGAACCCGCGCGCGTTCGAGCGCGAGTTGTTCGCCCGCGTGCCCCATATTCAGCCCGGAAGCTGAGAGTTATTTCGGTCCGGATATGACTTTTCAATTTTGATATGATAGCGCTATCAATCAGGAATTCGCGGCTGGGAGGCTGATGATGGACGGAACGGACCGGCGCACGTTGCTGGCGGGAATCGGCGGGGCCTCTGTGCTGGCGCTGGCGGGCGGCCGGGCGATGGCGCAGCCTGTGAAGCCCATGCGCTATGCCGTGGTGGGGCTGGGCAGCTATGCGGTGAACCAGATCATGCCGCAGTTCGCCAATAGCGCCCATTCGAAACTGACGGCGCTGGTCAGTGGAACGCCCGCCAAGCTGGAAAAATATGGGGCGCTCTATGGCATCCCACGCAGCCATCGCTATTCCTACGCCACCTATGACAGCATCCGGAACAACCCGGATATCGACGCTGTTTACGTGGTGCTGCCCAACAATATGCATGCCGAATATTCGATCCGCGCCTCTCAGGCGGGCAAGCATGTGATGTGCGAAAAGCCGATGTCTGTCAGCAGCGCCGAGGCAGAGGCGATGATCGCCGCTGCGCACAAGGCCGGGCGCAAGCTGATGATCGGCTATCGCTCGCAGTTCGAGCAATATAATCGGCACGGCATCGACGTGGTGAAGCAGGGCGTGCTCGGCCCAGTGCGGCTGATCACGGCGCAGACCGGGTTCAACGCAAGCCCCAACCAGTGGCGGCTGGAAAAGGCGATGGCCGGGGGCGGATCGCTGATGGATATCGGCATCTACAGCCTGCAGGCCGCGCGTTATCTCGCGGGCGAGGAGCCGGTGGCGGTGACGGCGATGGAGTCGACCGACCGCCACGATCCGCGCTTCCGCGAGGTTGAGGACCGGATCGACTTCCTGCTGCGCTTCCCTTCCGGCGCGATTGCCAATTGCGTGTCCAGCTACTCCTCCGGCCACAACAACTGGCGGGTGACGGGCACGAAGGGCTGGCTGGGGATGGAACCGGCGACCGGCTATGACGGGCATCGGATGTGGTTGAACAAGGATTGGAAAACGCAAGAGGTGCTGCTGCCCGCAGGTCATCCGAACCAGTGGGTGGGGCAGCTGGACGAACTGGCCTTGTCTGTTGCGCAAGGGCGCGAACCCATCGCCTCCGGGCAGGAGGGGTTGCGCGACATGCGGCTGGTGGAAGCGATCTACCAGAGCGCGCGCGAAGGCCGCACGGTGCAACTGACATGAGGTTGGGGCGGCGCGCGCTGCTGGCGGGGTTCGCCGCCATGCCGCTGGCGGCGCGGGCCGAAAGCATCGGCAGCCACATCGGTGGAATCGCCCGGCTGGACCCGGCGCTGGACGATGTGGTCGCCGCGGATTCGCCCATTCAGGTGCTGGGCAGCGGCTATGGCTGGGCGGAAGGCCCGGTGTGGGTGCGGCAGGGCGGCTATCTGCTGTTTTCCGATGTGCCGGGCAACATCGTCTGGCGCTGGCGCGAGGGGAGGCCGCCGGAACGCTTCCTCGATCCGTCCGGCCATGCGCGCCCGGTGCCGGACGGCATCCGCGAAGGCGGGGCCAATGGGCTGGCGATCGACGGGGACGGGCGGCTGTTGCTGGCGGACAGCGGCAACCGCAATTTGCAACGGCTGGATCTGCAAAGCGGCGCGCGGACCGTGCTGGCGAGCCACTGGCAGGGGAAGCGCTTCAACAGCCCCAATGATCTGGTGGTGGCGAAGGACGGTGCGATCTATTTCACCGATCCGCCCTATGGGCTGGCCGATGGCGACAAATCCCCGCTGAAGGAACTGGAGTTTAACGGGCTGTTCCGGCTGGGGCCGGATGGTGTGTTGAGCCTGCTGGACCGCAGCCTGCACCGGCCCAACGGGGTCGCGCTCTCGCCCGATGGGCTCACGCTGTATTTGGCCTTGTCGGACGAGGCGCGGCCGGAGATTCTGGCCTATGTGCTGGGCGCGGATGGGATGCCGCAGGGCGCGCCGCGGCTGTTCCGCAGCTTCGCCGATGAAGCGAAGGCGAAGCAGCCCGGCCTGCCGGACGGGCTGACGACAGACCGGGAGGGCCGGGTTTATGCGACCGGGCCGGGCGGGGTGAATGTGCTGACGCCCGACGGCAAGCTGCTGGGGCGGATTTCCACCGGGTTCCCCATCGCCAATTGCGCCTTCGGAGAGGATGGCCGCACCCTGTTCCTCACAAGCTGGAAGCTGTTGGCGCGGGTGCGGCTGAAGGCGGCGGGTTGGTAACGGTCAGCGCATCTCCCGGTCGCGCGCGGACAGGCTTTCCTGAATCGGCCCCTTCTGCCCCGGATAGAGGCCGGATTTCGGCTCCATCGTCTCAAGGTTCCAGTCCGCCTCCACGAACGGCGCGCGGGTTTCCGCCATCTTGGGGAAGCCGCCGACCTGCCGTTCGCTGTCGATGATTTCGCCGCGCCCTTCCGCGATGAAGAACAACACGCGAATGTCGTTCGCGTCGCGGTCCCACGGCCGCGCGCCGGCGTTGGCGAGCAGATGCGTTTCCACGTCTCTTGCAGCCAGCACCGGCAGGCCTGCGGGCCAGCTGACCGGCGTTTTCGATTCGATCAGCTTCGCCCGCGTCTCGCCATAGCGGCCGAACATCGGCAGTGGCGCGCCTGTCCAGTCCACCGCGAGATTGTCTGTGGCGTGATACAGAAGGTCACCGTCGCCGCCCAGCATCAGGAAGGGCAGGCCGGGCGCGGTGGAGGGGCCGCCGCGCAGCACATTGCCGACAGCGGAGAGTTCGCCCGTCTGATAGGGGTGGCCCGCCCATTCCAGCGCCATCAGATTATAGTGGATGGCGCGGCGGCCCGGATCGTAGATCAGGTTGTTCACCACCGCCGCCTTCGCGCCGCCCTTCAGCAGCGGGTTGCGTTCCACATTATGGGCATAAATGTTGCGCCAGATGACGATGCCGGTGGCATTGTCGTGGATCAGGCTGCCCTTCGAATGCTCGCCCTTGGGGTGGCTGGAATGGGCGAGGCCCTCGGCCAGCAGATTGTAGCTGAAGGTGATGCGGTTGCTGGTGCCCTGCCGCCATTCTTCCGGCGTGCTGCCCTTGAAGCGCGGGCCGGAGGCGGACAGATTCTCGTCCACCGCCCATGTCAGGGTGCAATGATCGACGATCACGTTGCGCGCACCCACGGTGGAGATGGAATCGGCCTCCCACCCGCTTTCCGGCCCTTGCCCGTCCGCGCCGGAGCGGATGCGGATGTGGCGGATGATCACATCGTTCGTCTTGATGTCGATCCCGGTGCGGATCAGGGTGATGCCCGGCGAGGGCGCGGTCTGCCCGGCGATGGTGAGGTTCGGTTGCTTGATGTCGATGGGCTGGAAGCCCATGTCGATCACCCCGCCCACTTCGAACACGATGATGCGCGGGCCCTTCGCGTCGATGGCGGCTTTCAGGCTGCCGGGGCCGTCTGCAGCAAGCGTGGTGACGCGCAGGATTCGGCCGCCGCGCCCGCCCGCCGTTTCCGCCGCCGGGCCGACCGCGCCGGGGAAGGCGGGCGCTTGCGGCGCGGCCGTTGCGGGCACTGTGCCAGCCGCAATCAGCAGCCCCAGCAGAAATGTCACGGATCGCATCTTTGTCCTCCCACGGCGCCGTTATCGGCTTTTGCTCGGCTTGACACCGGCTTTAAGCTGCCTCAATGTCTTATGACACCGGTTACTTCAAGACAACCGGCATGACAAACGAACAACGACTGCAGACTATGCAGCGCCGAGGGAGGAGGGGGATTCGCGGCGGGAGGCCGGGAATTCATCCGAAAAAGAGGCCGTGAATCGCGGCCCGGAATCCGCTCTGCGCACAGCTCTGTCCGTCAATGCTACCGGTGTCATGTCAAAAAATCGGGCTGGGATGTTTAGGGGAGAGTGGAGCATGAACCGTCGTTTTTCCGCGCCAGCGTGGCGTTCCGTCGCTGTCTCGGCAACGGCCATGGCATTGGCGCTGTCCGCCGGTGCGGCCCGGGCGCAGGCAGCCCCGTCTGCGGACGCCGATCCGGCGGGCGCGACCCCGGCCGAGGATATCGTCGTCACCGGTTTCCGCGCCTCGCTGGATGCGGCGCTCAGCGTGAAGCGCGCGGAAACCTCCATCGTCGACGTGATCAAGGCCGAGGATATCGCCGCCTTCCCCGATACCAACCTCGCGGAATCGCTGCAGCGGATTCCCGGCGTCACCATCGATCGCGACGCGGGCGAAGGGCGGCAGATTTCCGTGCGCGGGCTGGGGCCGGAATTCACCCGCGTCCGCCTGAACGGAATCGAAGCGCTGGCGACCACCGGCGGCACCGACAGTTCTGGCGGGGCCAACCGCTCGCGCGGGTTCGATTTCAACGTGTTCGCATCCGAACTGTTCAGCTCCATCACCGTGCGCAAAAGCGCGTCGGCCGATGTGGAGGAAGGCTCGCTGGGCGCCACGGTGGATCTGCAGACGGCGCGGCCGTTCGATTATGATGATTTCGCCTTTGCGGTTGGCGGCAACATGGTGTGGAACGATCTGTCGAAGGATCTCACGCCGCGCGCCTCGGTGCTGCTTTCCAAGACGTTCATGGACGGCAAGCTGGGGGTGCTGGTGTCCGGCGCTTATTCCAAGCGCAAGCTGTTCGAAGAAGGCTTCAGCACCGTCCGCTATGACAATGGCGCGTCGTCCGGCGGCTTCTGTTCGCCCACGGGGGTGACGCCCATCGTGCCCGCAACGGGCGCAACCTGCGGCGCGGCGGCAACCGGCACGCCCCGGCTGCCGAACACGCCGGGAAATGTCGCGGCCTATCAGGCGGCGAGCAGCGCCAGCAACTTCCACCCGCGCCTTCCGCGCTATGGCCGCCTGACGCACGATCAGCAGCGCATCGGCCTGACGGGCGCCATCCAGTTCGAGCCGACCGACGGCACCAAGATCACCGCCGACATCCTCTATGCCGATCTGAAATCCACCCGGCAGGAGGACTTCCTGCAGGCGATCAGCTTCAGCCGCACGCTGGCGCAGGGCGGCAAATCGCAGACGAGCGTGCTGGCAACCGAATATGATGCGAATGGCGGGCTGGTGTATGGCCGCTACAACGGGGTGGATATCCGCTCTGAATCGCGGTTCGACGAACTGCGCACGAAGTTCCTGCAAGGAACCATCCTTTGGGAGCAAAAACTGACGGATCGGCTGGAGCTTGCCGTGCTGGGCGGCAAATCCTCGTCCCGGTTCCGCAACCCGGTGCAGACGACGACGACGCTGGATGTGGCCAATGTGAACGGCTATTCCATCGACTTCAGCGAGAATGACCGGCTGCCGGACATCAGCTATCCGTTCGATGTGACGGCCAACAACGGCTCCGGCCTGGGGCTGATCACCAGCCCGTCCGGGCAGATCACCGGCTCGGAAATCCGTATCCGGCCGCAGGGCGCGTCCAACACCTTCGACACCGTGCGGATGGATCTGAAATGGGATCTCGCACCCGAGGAGTTCAGCCTGAAGATCGGCGGGGCCTATAAGAAATATGGCTTCGACACATGGGAGTATCGCCGCGTCAACCAGTCCGACACGATCACGGCGCTGCCGGCCGGCACCACGCTGGCAGATGTGACGAAGCTGCTGACGGGCTTCGGCCGCAACATGGATCTGGGGCCGAACACGCCGACAAGCTGGCTGATCCCGGATCTGAAGGCGCTGGCCACCGCCTATGACATCTATTGCAACTGCCTGAAATCCGGCGCGGCGGGCGGGCCGGGGGATTACACGCTTTCCAGCATCACCAACGGCAATGCGCGGGGCAACAACCGGTCCGTGCAAGAGGAAGATACCAGCTTCTACTTCCAGATGGATTTCCAGAAGGAGCTGTTCGGTATGCCGCTGCGCGGCAATGTCGGCATGCGCTATGTGAAGACGGATCAGACCTCTACCGGCTATCAGGCGACGGGCGGCGGCACCGAAGTGACGGTGAAGCAGTCCTATGAGGACTGGCTGCCGTCTGCGAACCTGTCTCTGGCGGTGCAGCCCAACTTCTATGTGCGGCTGGCGGCAGCCAATGTGATGGCGCGGCCCAGCCTTGGAAACCTGTCTCCGGGCGGGTCCATCAACACCACCGGCAACCTTACGATCACGTCGGGCAATCCTTATCTGCAGCCGTTCCGGGCGACGACGTTCGACGCCAGCTTCGAATATTATTTCGAGAAGGGCGGGATGATCGGGCTGGGCCTGTTCTACAAGGACATCGGCACTTACGTGCAGAGCCTGCGCACCAATGTGCCCTTCAACCAGACGGGGCTGCCGATGTCGCTGCTGCCCTCCAACTTCACCGGGGATGAAATCTTCCAGGTGACGACGCCGATCAACACCGAAGGCGGGCCGCTGAAGGGGTTCGAGATCAACTGGCAGCAGCCCTTCACCTTCCTGCCCGGCAAATGGTCGAACTTCGGCACGTTGTTCGCTTACACGCGCGTCTATTCGAAGATCGATTATGTCACCTCGCCCACCAACAGCGCGATCATCACCGAGGATCTGATCGGACTGTCGCCGGAAAGCTGGAGCGGCACCTTCTATTATGACGGGAAGAAGTTCGACGCCCGCGTGTCGGCTAACTACCGCCAGTCCTTCCTCACCCGCGTGCCGGGGCAGAACAACAATGACGTGGAAGGCAAGAACAACACGCTGAACGTGGACTTCAAGATCGGCTACAACATCACCGAGCAGCTGGAAATCACCTTCGAGGGCACCAACCTGACGGACGAGTTCAACAGCCAGTTCATCGGGCGGGATCGCAACAGCCCGGTCGTCTATCACCACACCGGCCGACAACTGATGTTCGGCGCGCGCTTCCGTTACTGATCCCGCACATGCGCCGGGCACTGGCGGCAGCGCTTCTCCTCGTCCTTCCGGGCGTTGCGGCTGCCGCCACCCCGCCGCTTGCCTTCCCGGGCGCGGAGGGGGCAGGGCGCTTCGCCGCCGGAGGGCGGGGTGGCGCGGTGCTGCGGGTGACCAATCTGGCAGATAGCGGCCCCGGCAGCCTGCGCGCCGCGATTGAGACGAAGGGCGCGCGCATCATCCTGTTCGAGGTGGCGGGCACCATCCGGCTGACATCCGATCTGGTGGTGCGGGAGCCGCGCCTCACCATCGCGGGCCAGTCCGCGCCCGGCGGCGGGGTGACGCTGGCCGATCATGGATTGGTGATCCGCGCCGACGATGTGGTGGTGCGCTATATCCGGGTGCGGCGCGGCGATATGGGCGGAGAGGGCGACGCGATCTGGATCGCGGGTGGCGCGCGCATCATTCTGGATCATGTGACGGCGAGCTGGTCCACCGATGAGACGCTCTCGGTTTCGGGCGAACGCGATGGCGAAGGCCCGCGCGACGTGACGGTGCAATGGTCTGTCATCGCGGATTCGCTGCGCCGCTCCGTGCATGCCAAGGGCGAGCATGGCTATGGCAGCCTTGTGCGGGGCAGCCGGGGCGCGCATTACAGCTTCCACCACAATCTGTGGGCGAACCATCAGGCGCGGATGCCGCGGCCGGGCAATTACCTGCCGCCCGCCGAGGATGTGGAGGGGCCGGTGATGGAATTCCGATCCAATCTGTTCCACAACTGGGGCGGCAAGGCCGCTGGCTATAACAGCGATGCGGGCAGCCTTGCGCGCTACAGCTTCATCGACAACGCCTATTCGCCCGGCCCGGACAGCAAGGGGCGGCTGGCCTTCCGCGAGGAGAATCCGGCGGCGCGCAGCTGGTTTTCCGGCAACAGCATGGCGGGCGTGGTGCCCGGGGATCCGTGGAGCCTTGTGGAAGGCGCGGACCGGCCCGGCATCCGGCTGGAGGCCCCGGTTTCCGCCGGGGCTGTTCAGCCTGATCCGCCCGCCCGCGCCGCCGAGCGGATTTTGGCGAAAGCGGGGGCTTCCTGCCCGCGCGATGCCGTCGACCTGGCGCTGGTGGCCGATGTGGGGGCCGGGCGCGGGCGGCTGATCGACAGCCAGCAGCAGGCAGGCGGCTGGCCGGAACTGGCGGCGGGCAGACCCGTTGCGCCGGGGGCGGATATCGAGCGCTGGCTGAATGAACGGGCCGCCGCATGTTGAGCCGCCGCGGCCTGATGGGGGCAGTTCTGGCCTCCGCCGCCACACCCGCCGCCGCGTTCAGCGCAGCGTCCGACACCTTCCCGCTGTGGACGGGCGGCGTGCCCGGCAAGGGTGCGACCGTGCCGGTTGAAGAACTGGTGGAACGCGGCAAGGCACCCGGCGTTCTGGATCGCGCCCTGTTCGGCATTTCCGAGCCGCGCATGATCGTGGTGCGCCCCGCGCGGGCAGATGGCTCCGCCGTGCTGATCTGCCCCGGCGGCGGCTATCGGCGGGTGGTGATCGACCGTGAGGGTTATGAAGTCGCGCATTGGCTGGCGGCGCGCGGGGTGACGGCCTTCGTGCTGATCTATCGCCTTCCGGCCGAGGGCTGGACGACGGGAGCGGACACCTCGCTGATCGATGCGCAGCGGGCGATGCGGCTGATCCGGGCGAAGGCGGCCCAATTCGGGGTGGACCCGGCGCGGCTGGCGGTGATGGGCTTTTCGGCGGGCGGGCATCTGGCGGCGGACCTTGCCGCGCGCTTTGCCACCGTGGCGCAACCGCCGGTGGATATTGTCGATACGCTGTCGGCGCGGCCGATGCTGGCTGCACCCATCTATCCGGTGATCGCGATGGAAGGGCCGCTGGCCCATGCCGGTTCGCGCGAGAAGCTGATCGGCGCGGAGGCCCCGCCGGAGGTGGCGCGGGCGCATGACCCTTCCGCTAATGTCCCGCCAGATGCGCCGCCGCATTTCCTTGTGCATGCCGAGGATGACGGCGCGGTGCCGGTGGGGAACAGCCTGCGCCTGCGCGAAGCGTTGAAGGCGCGCGGGATCGCGGTGGAAACGCATTTGTTCGAAACCGGCGGCCATGGCTTCGGGCTGGCGGCAGGCCGCCCGGCCGGGGCATGGCCGCAGCTGTTCATGGCGTTTGCCAGCGCGCGCGGGCTGGTTAAGCCGCCGCCGGGCTGAAGCCTTCGGGCGGGGTTCGCCGCCCCTCGTGCACCATCAGCGCCACCTGCTCGCCGACGGCGGCGGAATGTTTGAAGCCATGGCCGGAGCAGGCGGAAACGAGGGTGATGGCGTCTGTGCCGGGCAGCCGATCCAGAATGAATCCGGCGTCTGCCGTGCTGGTGTAGAGGCAGGTCGCGCGGCGGAGCGCGGTGCGACCAAGGCCGGAGAGGCGGCCGTCCAGATGGTCCGCGTGGAGGGCGTCGGTTTCCGCGTCGCTGCTGTCGCGGTTCACATGATCGGGATCGTCGATCGGGTTCAGGAACTGCTCGTCGGCGATCTTCACGCCATTGGCTTCCGCGCCGGGCACCAGCGGGAAACCGTAGAAGCTGTCGTCGGATGTGGGGCCATGCGCCCAGATATAAACGGGGCAGCGCCCGGCTTCGAACAGCGCCGGATGCTGCGGTTGCAGCCAGTGCAGCAATTGCCGGGTGACGCTGGTGCGGGCGAGCGCGGTGGGCGCGAAGCCGGGGGACCATGCGCCGGCCGCCAGCACGGCTTCGGCAGCTTCGTAAACGCCCTTGTCGGTCGTGATGCGGACGCCGCCGGAGATATTCTCATAGCGCAGCATTTGTTCACCCGTGCGCAGCATGGCCCCCGCTTCGCGCGCGGCATCCAGTTGGGCCACGACGCAGCGTTCCGGGAACAGCATGCCTGCGCCGGGTTCATAATAGACGAGATCGCTGTCGGCCGGGTGAAAGGCCGGGAAGCGGCGGCGGCATTCCGCCGCCGTCAACACTTCGTACGGCACGCCGAACGCCTGCGCGGCGGCCACCGTGCCCGCGACGAAGCCGGGGCGGCCGTGCATCACCGTGGAGCCGCCCTCTGCGCCGATGATCAGCGCGCCGCAGCGCAGGCCCAGCGGGCCGTTGCGCTCTTCCAGCTCCGCCCAGATTTCGTCGGAGCGGCGGACGAGCGGCACGAACTGCTCGCCTTCGCCGATGGCGGTGCGGGTGATGCGGGTTTCGCCATGGGTGGAGCCCATCGCGTGCGGCGGGTGCCAGCGGTCGATCCCCAGCACCTTCACACCGCGCCGGGCCAGTTGCCACGCGGTGGCGGAGCCGACAGCGCCCAGACCTATGACGATCACCTCTGGGCGTGTCATGGCTCTGCGATCAGCCCAGCGTGCCGGGAACCGCGCGCACCCAGCCCGCCGGATCGCCGGGCTCGCCGCGTTGCAGGCCCGTCAGCAGCGTTTTCAGCTTCGTCGTCACTTGGCCCGCAGCCGCGCCCGCAATCGAGAAGCTGCCTGAGGCGGCCACCACTTCGCCGATGCTGGCAACCACGGCTGCGGTGCCGCAGGCGAAGGCTTCCGTCAGCCGTCCGCTGGCGGCGTCCGCCCGCCATTCGTCCAGCGAATAGGGGCGTTCCACCACGCTTAGCCCCTGTTCGCGGGCCAGCGCGATCAGGCTGTTGCGGGTGATGCCGGGAAGGATGGTGCCGCCCAGCGGCGGGGTGACGATCGTGCCGTCGTCGAACACGAAGAAGATGTTCATGCCGCCCAGTTCCTCGATCCAGCGATGCTCGGCCGCATCGAGGAAGATCACCTGATCACAGCCCTGCGCGATGGCTTCGGCCTGCGCCACGAGGCTGGCGGCATAATTGCCGCCGCATTTGGCGGCCCCGGTGCCGCCGGGCGCGGCGCGGGTGTAATTTTCCGAAACGAACAGCTTCACCGGCTTTGCGCCGCCCTTGAAATAGGGGCCGACCGGGCAGGCGATCACGCAGAAAATATAGCTGTTGGCCGGGCGCACGCCCAGAAAGGCTTCGTCCGCGAACATGAAGGGGCGCAGATAGAGGCTGCCTTCGCCAGACGGCACCCAGTCCTTGTCGATGCGGACCAGTTCCTCCACGGCTTGCAGGAACAGCTCCGGCGGCAGTTCCGGCATGGCGAGCCGGTTGGCCGAGGCGTTGAAGCGTTCCGCATTCGCATCCGGCCGGAACAGGGCGATTTCGCCGCTTTCGGCGCGATAGGCCTTCAGCCCTTCGAAGATTTCCTGCGCATAATGCAGCACCGAGGCCGCCGGATCGAGCAGGAAGGGGGCACGCGGCTTCACCTCCGCATCATGCCAGCCCTGCCCATGGGTGTAGCGGATCGTCACCATATGATCGGTGAAAGCCTGCCCGAAGCCGGGGTTCTTCAGAAGTTCGGCGCGCTTGTCGGCGGGAACGGGATTGCTGTGCGGAATATGCTTGAATGCCATGGCCCTGTCCTTAGCTGAGTCCTGATCGGGACTCGCGGAGGCAGCCATAGACCCGAAAGCCGGGCGGGGGCAAAATAAAAGGACAGGAAGTTTGCCCTATTTCGGGTGGGGCCGACTTGTGAGCCGGGCTGCCCGGCCCGGCCGCCGCCGATCCTGTTCCGGGGGAGGAACGCCCGTTCGGGGGCGCGTCAGGGTTTCAGCTGCCGGCCGGGCCGGGGCCGTCCCCGGCGGGCGCTGCCCGCCGGGGAGAAAGCCGTGCCTTAGAATGTGGCGCGGAAGCGCAGGCCGAAGGTGCGCGGCGGTGCCAGATAGGCGTTCTGGTCACCCGATTGCAGCGGTGTTGCGAACAACTGCGACGGGTAGATCTCGTTCAGGAGATTCTGCGCCCAGATTTCCGCGGTAACGCCCGAGTTCAGGCGAACGCCGAGGTTGCCGTTCACCACACCGACCGCATCACGACGCGCGAGGGAGGCGGTGGTGACATACTGCGGCCCGCTATATTGATACTGCACCCGGCCGACGAGGTTGACGTCGTCGTTAAGCGGCGTGTCGAGGCTGACCGTGGCGTTGCCCTGGAACACCGGTGCGAAACGGAAGCGCTGGTCCGACAGCACCGGATCGATGCCGCTGTCCTTGCCGATTTTCGCTTCGGGAATCCAGGTGCCGTCCAGATTCAGGATCAGCGCGTCGGTGAGCTTGAAGGTGTTCTCGATCTCGACACCATAATCCTTGGCCGACTTGCCGTTCAGCACGGTGAAGCGCAGGCCGACGAACTGGGCAACCTGGATGTTGCTGATGTCGTAATAGAAGAAGGAGACGTTCGTGCGGGCGCGGCCGTCCCAATATTCCGTTTTCGCGCCGACTTCATAGGCGTTGACCGTTTCCGGCTTGTAAGTCGGATCGAGCGGCACCGCGCCCGGATAATAGACCGGGTTGTTGCGGATGGTGCCGGCACCGGCCGAATCCATGTTCACGCCACCCGCCTTGAAGCCGCGGTTGTAGGTTGCATAGAGCATGATGTCGTCGTTGGGGCGATACTGGCCGCCGAAGGTGCCGCTGAACGCCTTGTCGGTGCGCTCGTCGGAATATTCCGGCCCGGGGGAGATACCCAGCAGCTTCATCACCGCGTTGGGCGCGGGATCGTAATAATCATAGGCGAAGCTGCCGGTCTTCTTCTCGACCGAATAGCGGATGCCGGCCAGCAGGCTGAAGCCGCCGCCCAGTTCGGTGTTGGCATGGGCGAAGCCGGCATAGGATTTGGAGGTGCCGCGCATCCGCTCCAGCGCGATCAGGCCCGCCGCTGCACGCGCGGTGCCGGCCGGAAGGCCCGATGCGGCCAGCAGCGTGTTCCAGTAGGTCTGCGCCTGACGGCCCCAATCGAGCTTGCGGTTCATGTTCAGCCGCTCGTCGGCGAAGAACGCACCCAGCACATAATCGGTGTTCAGCGACGAGATATGGCCGTTGAAGGTGAGTTCCTGCGAGAAGAATTTGCTCTTGAAGGTCTCGTCCAGAATTGTCAGTCGTCAGAACATTTGGCGCAACTCGCGGCGTAAATTAGCGGAGTGCGGGCCTCGTCTGGGGGTTGATGTTACGCGGCGAGCTTGCGGTGCTGCAAGCGCCGATGTTCGATGGTCTGTCGCTTGATCCTTTCACGCTGTTGGATGATCGCCGGAGCCCTGCCGAAGTAGGCGTCGGCGGGCGTCACATTGTTCAGGCTCTCGTGGTAACGCTGGTGGTTGTAGTGCTCGACGAAGGCTTGGATCTGGGACTCAAGGTCGCCGGGCAGGAAGTAATTTTCCAGCAGGATGCGGTTCTTCAGGGTTTGGTGCCAGCGTTCGATTTTGCCCTGGGTCTGGGGATGCATCGGAGCGCCGCGTACATGGCTCATCTTCTGCGCATCGATGTATTCCGCCAGTTCGCCGGCGATGTAGCTGGGGCCGTTATCGCTGAGCAGCCTGGGCTTGTGCAGCACCGTGGCGCTGTCGCAGCCCGAGGCCTTGAGCGCGAGGTCCAGCGTGTCGGTGACATCCTCGGCCCGCATGTTGGTGCACAGCTTCCATGCAATGATGTAGCGAGAGAAGTCGTCGAGCACGGTCGACAGGTACATCCAACCCCAGCCGATGATCTTGAAGTAGGTAAAATCGGTCTGCCACATCTCGTTCGGCCGGGTAGTCTTGGTGTGGAACTGATCGGCGGCCTTGATCACGACATAGGCCGGACTGGTGATCAGATCATGGGCCTTCAAC
>NZ_VFSU01000027.1 GCF_006385875.1 Sandaracinobacter neustonicus
AACAGCCGATTGTCGTTATAGACCGCGACCTGGCTGGGAAACAGCGGTTCGCGCGCGTCCTGATCATGGCCATCACCCACGAACCCCTGCTCGTCACCGGAATAGATGGTGGGAACGCCACGCAACAACAGCAACATGGAATGGGCCAGTTTCACCCGTGCCAGCTGTTCGGCGTCGCTGGCGTCCGGGTTGGCCTTGCGCACGAAAGTTGAAAAGCGGCCGATGTCGTGATTTCCAAGGAATGTCGGCAGCTGCTGCGGTGCGCCCTCCACTCCGGCATAGAGTGGGTCCATATAGAACAACCGGGTCAGCCCCGAGGGCGGCCCGCCTTCGGCCACCACCTTTTCCACCGCGGACTGGAAGGCGAAATCCAGCACCGCCGGGAAGCGGTCCACATGGGTGAAACGCGCGAGGCTGCCCGCATCCGGATCCAGCACTTCGCCGAAGATGTGGAAATTCGGGATGCCGTTCGCCCTGGCCCGTTCCAGCATGGCGGAGACGAAGGCTTGCCAGAACTCAGGGTTTACATGGCGTGCAGTGTCGATGCGGAAGCCGTCCACCTTGAAGCGGTCGATCCAGCTTCCATAGATATCGACCATGCCCCGCACCACACGCGGATGGGCGGTCATCACATCGTCCAGCCCCACGAAGTCGCCCAGGATGGAGCTTTCGCCCTTGAAGCTGCTGTCGCCCCGATTGTTGTAATAGATGGGATCGTTCAGCCAGCCTGGAACTTTCACCTTCTCTTCGCCCTTGGGCAAATAGGGGGTGTATGCCCAGCGCGGGTCCGTCAACCGAGTGTAATTCTCAACGGTCTGATGCTCGGCGGCATCGCCCAGGAAGCGTTCGTTGATAGGCACTCCGTTCGGGCCGCCCCGTCGGGTGAAAGGATAATCTGCCCGGCTGCGATAACTACAGGCCGTGTCGGGGCATTCCCGATATTGAATCACGTCGGCTGTGTGGTTGGTGATGATGTCCAGATACACCTTCATCCCGCGTGCATGAGCTGCAGCAATGAAGGCTTTCAGATCGGCCTCCGTTCCAAAATGCGGGTCCACGGTGGTGAAGTCAGTGATCCAATAGCCGTGATAGCCTGCCGATTCCTCGCCCTTCGGGCCCTGCACGGGCTTGTTGCGATAGATCGGCCCCAACCATATCGCCGTCGCGCCCATGCCCTGGATATAATCCAGCCGGCTGGTCAGGCCTTTCAGGTCTCCGCCCAGGAAGAAGCCCTTAGCCGTCGGATCGAAGCCATGCTCCAGCCGCCCGCCTTTGATTCCACCCCGGTCGTTGGCGTGATCGCCATTCTCGAACCGGTCCGGCAGCAGGAAGTAGATCAGCTCATCGCTCGGCGCGCGATCCAGATAGCCCTGTGCTGCGGCGGGGGAGGCAAGCCCTGCCATCAGCGCGGTTGCGGCCAGCAACCCTTTCATATCCGCCCCTCCTCAAACTCGGCGGAATTTCTCCCGCCGATCTGCCCGATTGTCATCCGCCCGCTTTCAGAAACGGTAGTTCACGCCGAACAGGAAGCGCCGACCATAGCTTTCATGATCCCGAACTGCTCGCTCGTCCGGGATATAGTAGGTGCTGAACGGCTCGTTGGTCAGGTTGTAAGCCTGCGCCAACAGGGAAACGCCCTCAAGCGCCGAGCCCGGCTGGAAATCATAGCCGATCTGCGCATCCACCACGGTCTCGCCTTTGGCGAAGCGCCGCTCCAGGCTGCCGCCGAAGCCCCTGGTTTCAGCCAGGAAGCTGGACCGGTGCCGGACGGAACCGCGAACCGAGAAGCCGGATTTCTCATAATAGCCCGTGGCGTTCCACACATGGCGCGAAAGCCCGGGCAGCGGCTGCGACGGATCGCCGGGGTTCGGCGTGATCTTGCTTTCGGTGTAGCTGTAGCTGCCCTGCACCCCAAAGCCTTCCAGTGTCGGTGTAAAGGTGCTGAACGGCAGCGAACCGGTCAGTTCAAAGCCATAGATGTTGCCGCCCTCACCATTGGACCAGATTTTCACAAAGCCTTCGCGAAGCACCGGTTCCTCCGTGCCCCGGATCGGGAAGCCGGTGAAATCATAAAGCACGCTCTGCTCATAGATGTAGGTCTTCAGCTTCTTGTAGAAGCCCGCGACCGACACATAGGCCTCGCGTCCGAAGTATTTTTCGAGGCTCACGTCCACTGAATCCGCAATCCAGGGCCGGAGCCGCGCGTTGCCGCCATCGCCGGACCAGGGCGAGCAGGTGAGCACTGCGCAATTCTCCTGCGCGTCGTTATAGTTGAAATTGATGCTGGCCCGCATCTCGTTCATCCGGGCCCGCGCCATCTGCCGTCCCAGACTCATGCGGGCGATGAAATCATTTTCGCCCCGGACCACCAGATTGAGTGTGGGCAAGGCATAGAGATAGCTGGCCCCATCCGAGACCGGCAGGCTCTGGACACCGGTGCCCGTGCCTGACGAAGCAAGACCATCCGAGCGCTGGTCGGTGTTGACCAGTTGCACGCCGACGTTCCCCGTGAGGCGACTGTTGCCCAGCGGGGCATCGATGTTCAGTTGCAGATACCGGTCACACATCCTCGCGCACCCGCCAGCCCTTGGTGGAAACATCTGCGTTCGGGTTGCGCACCAGATTGTAGATGCCGCTGTCGATCAGCCCCCGGACATCATAGGCGATGGTCCGCCCGATCCCCAGGAAACTCATGTCGGCGCCGCCGTCATAGAGGTGTTCGCTGGGCACGGGTACCGAGGTGGTGCCATCTGTATTGGCCCGCAGCCCCAGGAAATATTCGTCCGGCGTCAGCCGCTTCACCCGGCCGCTGTAGTTGAAGCCCAGCTCTGCCGAACGAAAGATGCCGCCAAGCTCGCGTTCCGCGCCAAAGCGCAGCCCCAGCAGCTGATCCTTCACGGAACGGCGGTTGTAATAACCATCCTGCCCGCCGTTGATAATGTCCCCGCCCCACCCCTGCGGACTGGTCAGCAGGATCAGCGCCGGATCGGCATAATCCAGCAAATGCCCGAAGCTTGCTCCCCTGTCCGACATTTCGAAGGGCATCGTATCAGTCGCCCCGCGAGAGGTGCTGCCTTCCAGATAGCCGCGCCCGGTGCCGGAATAGCTTTCGATATCCAGATCCTTGCGGTCCACCTGCGCGTAACTCACGTCGAAGGTGGCGCGCAGCACGTCGTTGCCTGCGCTTACGTTCCAGCCGGCGGAAAACAGGTCTGCGTCGCGGTTCTTGATATCGTTGCGAACCACCGCCTTCACGTTGGAGAAAGTGCCCGAAATGATCGCGCCATCCTCCACCACAGCGTTGGTCAGCGGCACGCCATTGCCCCACGCCAACGGCAGTTC